>NZ_JAERMK010000005.1:0-104750 GCF_016918015.1 Glycomyces sp. YM15 | reverse complement strand
GCTGGGCCGTCCCTCTTTTGGGGTGGTGGGGGGGGGGGGCGGGGCCCCCCCCCCCCGCCCGCCCCCCCGCCACTGCGCCGCGTCCGGCGGTCGCACGTAGCGCGAGGAATGCACGCACCCCCACGGAAAGGCATTTCGCCCATGTCCGACTCCGAGCAGCACCACTATCACTACTACTACCCGTACTACTACCCGCAGCCACCGCCTCGCGGGCCGGGAGTCAACGGGTTCGCGGTCGCCGCGCTCGTGCTCGGGATCGTCGGAGTCTGCTGCTTCCTCGGGTTGCTCGGCCTCGTGTTCGGCATGATCGCCAAGAAGCAGATCGAGGTCACGGGACAGTCCGGGGAGGGCATGGCCACCGCGGGAATCGTACTCGGCTGCATCTCGATCGTGCCGACCGTCATGTGGCTGATGTCGTTGTCCGGCGGCTGACCCGGACGACCGGACCTTCCTTGTACGGGGACAGGCTCGGCCCTCGAACGTCGGCCCCGTCCGGCAGAATGGACCATTCGCGGCCGCACGGCCGCGCCGGAGGCGAACGGAGGGCCATGGCCACCCGAGGCAAGACCGACAAAGACCAGGCGCCGAACCCCGCCGAACTGCTGCGCCGCCCGCAGCTGTTCGAGGACGCCACCTCGTTCGGCGTCCGTGAAGACCTGCTCGGCTACCTCACCCGCGACCTCCTCGGCCCATGGGGCGGCCCCAATGAGGACATCGTGGGCAAGGACAGCCCCCGCTCCCGCTACCTCGTCGGCCAGCTCGGCCCCAAGGAACTCCTCCCGCCCGGCACCGAGCGCGATGCCGACGACACCGCGAACGACCCCGACAACCTCGACGACGGCGAGAACCTCAACGCCGGCACCGAAGACGCCGAACTCGCCGCCAAGACCGCCGACGTCGGCCGCCTCGAAGCCTCCAGCATGGGGCTCTCCTTCCGCGTGCCCGCCGACACCCGGAAGATCCACGTCCGCGCCACCTGGGGCCACTACCTCAAGACCTCGTTCACCGACGAAGACGGCAAACCCGTGTCCGGCTGGCGGCGAGTCCCCGCCGGAGAAGAACACGGCCGTGAGATCGACCTCCATGAACCCCGCCAGCGCATCGTGCTCACCGGCGATCCCGGCGACGAGCGCGGCGTGCTCCTCACCGTCGAGACCAGGCGGCGCGACGACAGCCTGGTCGTCGAACTCGGCCTCGTCAACGGCCAGCGGGAACCGCAGCACAACGCCGACGAGGCCTGGCTGTTCCAACCCCAGCTCACCGTGCGCGCCTTCGACGGCGAGTCGGCAGTGTTCCTCCCGATGGACGACCCGATGCGCGAGGACGCCCGCGAGAGCGCCTACCTGGACGCCGAGGACATGCGGCTGCGGCTGCTGTACCGCAACCGGCTCCAGTACACGAGGGGCCGCAATGTCGCCGTGCATGCCGACGAAGTGCCCGGCGAGCGCCGTGCCCGCGAACTGCGGACCGAATGGATGCCCGTCACCGACGTGCCCGGCACGTCCGCGCCCACACCCGAGGAATCAGCGCTCCTCGCAGGCCTCGAACTCTCCATGACCGCCCTCGCCGGAGCCGACACCGAGACGCTGCGGGCCGGGCTCGCCCCGCTCGCCGACGGCTACCGCGTCTGGCTCGACGAGCAGGAGGCCCGGATCGCCGGCCTGCCCGAGCAGCTGCGCGCCTACGCGCGCGAAGCGCTCGGCGAGGCCCGCACGATCGCCGACCGCATCGGCGAGGGCGTGCGGCTCCTCACCGAGCCCGGCCACGAGCATCACGCGATCGCCTTGCGGGCCTTCCGGTTCGCGCAGCGCGCCATGGCCGACCAGCGGCTGCACACCCAGATCGCCGCTCACCGGGCCGCGAACGGCTCGGACTACGCGACCGCGCTGGCGGCGATCGAGGCGAAGGGTCCGGCCGCCGCTTCGTGGCGTCCGTTCCAGCTCGCGTTCCTCCTCTTGAACCTCGCGAGCCTGGCCGACCCCGGGCACCCCGACCGGAGGATCGGCCGGAAGGGCCTGGTCGATCTGCTGTTCTTCCCTACGGGCGGCGGCAAGACCGAGGCGTATCTGGGTCTGGCGGCGTTCACGATGGCGATCCGCCGCCTCCAGGGCGTCACGGGCTCCGGCGAGGAGGCCCGCGACGCCGCCGCCGGGGTGGCGGTGTTCATGCGGTACACGCTGCGGCTGCTCACTTCGCAGCAGTTCCAGCGGGCGTCGGCGCTGGTGTGCGCGGCCGAGCTGCTGCGCCGGGAAGCGCCGGAGGTCTACGGCGACGAGCCGTTCCGCATCGGGTTGTGGGTGGGCTTGAAGGTCACCCCCAACACGTATGAGGATGCGGCGGAGGACATCGCGGACATGAAGGTCCGCGGGAAGGTCGGCGAGTCGAAGACGCTGCAGTTGCAGGCGTGCCCGTGGTGCGGGGAGCGGTTCGAGGCCAACGCGATCGAGACCGATGAGGGGCGCCGCCGGGTCCTGTTGTTCTGCCCGCGTTCGGCCGGGGAGGGCCGCTGCCCGTTCTCGCGCCGCTCGTCGCCCGGTGAGGGCATCCCGGTGGTGAGCGTCGACGAGGAGATCTATCGGCTGCTTCCGGCGTTCATGATCGCCACAGTGGACAAGCTGGCGCAGTTGCCGTGGAAGGGCGAGGCGGGGCTGCTGTTCGGGCAGGCCCGGTCGAAGTGCCCGCGTCACGGCTACCGTCATCCCGACCTGGACGAGCGGATCGGCTGCGGGGGACGGCATGTGCCCAAGGGCAGGCTTCCGGCGGTCGTCAGCGAGCCGGTGATCCGGCCCCGGCCTTGGGATCTGATCATCCAGGACGAGCTGCACCTGATCTCGGGGGCGCTCGGCACCAGCGTCGCCCTGTTCGAGTCCGCAGTGGACTATCTGCTGCAGTGGGAGACCGAGGAGGGCGTCGTCGGTCCGAAGATCGTGGCGTCCACCGCGACCACGAAGCGGGCGGCCGCGCAGGTGAAGGGCATCTACAACCGGCGGGTCGCGATCTTCCCGCCGCCGGTGCTCGACGTGGAGGACACGTTCTTCTCCAAGCAGGACCCGATCACCGAGCAGACGCCCGGCCGCCGCTACCTCGGGCTGTGCGCGCACGGGGTTCGCTTGAAGCAGGCCGAGATCCGGTTGTGGGACACCTTGCTGATCGCCGGTCAGACCCTGTTCGACCGCTACGGGGCTCCGGCGGACCCGTACATGACCCCGGTGGGGTACTTCAACGCCACGCGGGAACTGGCCGGGATGCGGCGGTACCTGGACGATGACGTGTCGATCCGCGTGCGGCGCACCCGCGACGGCTTCTCGGCGCGACTCGGCTCCGCGAACACGCTGCGGATCACCGAGTTGACCTCGCGCATCGCCTCCAGCGACATCTCCGCCACACTGTCCGAACTGGAGCAGGGCTTCGATCCCGAGCGGGACACCGCCGCGCGGCGGAGCGCCATCGGCCGCGAGATGTTCCTGGCCCGAAAGGAGAAGCGCGAACCGGACCCGCTCGCGGTGGAGCTGCGCGAGCGCGGCTCCCGCACCGACGCGGTGCTGGCGACCTCGATGCTGCAGGTCGGCGTGGACGTCTCCCGGTTCGGGCTCATGGTCGTCACCGGTCAGCCGAAGAACACCGCGGAGTACATTCAGGCGTCCTCGCGCGTCGGCCGCGACGCGAACCGGCCCGGGCTCGTCGTCACCCTCTACAACTGGACCCGGCCCCGCGACCTCGACCATTACGAGGACTTCTACCACTACCACGACTCCTACTACCGGCAGGTCGAGGCGCTGTCCGTCACGCCGTTCACGCGGCGCGCGCTCGACCGCGGCGCGACCGGCGCGCTCGTGGCCGCGATCCGCCAAGGGAACCTCGACGCCTCGCCGAACGCGGCCGCCGCCCGGTTCGACCGGAACGCGGCGGCGGTCGACGACGTGGTCGAGACCTTGATCGAACGCGCCCAGGAGGTGAAGAACCCTGCGGCGGCCGAGTACCTGCGTGAACGTGCCGAGAACCTGTTCGACGACTGGGAGCGGGAGAAGCTCCGCGGCGGACTCGTCTACCGGGCCGGGACCGGCAAGGCCAACCGAGCCGGGCTCCTGCGGCCCGCGGACGGCACCGAATGGACCACGCTCACGGTGGCGAACTCCATGCGGGAGACCGAGGGCGAGGCGAAACTGATCTTCCCCCCGGACCACGAGATGAAGATGCCCGAGCCGAGCGGCACGCAGTGGTCGTACGGCACGCGTTCCGACACCGAGGACGGTGCATGACGATGGCCGCGCGACAGCAGTTCCGGCAGGTCGGCTCGGCCCGGCCCAGCCACCTCATGTTCACCGGCGGCATCGGCGGGATCGTCGACCTCCCGAACTTCGCCGCGCTCGTCGGCGGGCTCGACGACTGGGAGCCCTTCTACCGCAACAGCGACCTGCGGATCGTGCACGAGAAGCGGCTGCTGGAACTCACCCGGAAGCGCCTCTCTCAATCGGTGCGGGAGCTGCGGCTCATCCCGCTGTCCGACGACGACGACCGCGCGCTCGTCGGGGTGCCGGTGCGGCCCTTCCCGTCCTGGCTGCGCTGCACCAGGTGCAACCTGCTCGCTCCGATCTGGCGCGAGGACTTCACGTACGTCAACTACAAGCGCAGCCGCCCCGATCTGGCCGTGTTCCAGCACCAGAACTGCGGCGGACGCCGCGGCCTGGACGCGAAGGCCGTCCCGGCCCGGTTCGTCGTCGTCTGCGACGACGGGCACCTCGACGAGTTCCCATACGAGCCGTTCACGCACCACGGCAGTACCTGCCCGAAAGCGGAGTACCCGATCCTGGAGATGCTCGACCGGGCCGGGAACCGCCAAGTGGACGTGCGCCTCACCTGCAAGTCCTGCGGCGCGGCGCGCAACCTCAAGGACGCCATGGGCGACACCGGTCGCGGCGAGCTGCCGAACTGCCGGGGCCGCCACCCGCACCTCCACGAGTTCGGCGAATGCCGGGCGCCGCTGCAGACCATCGTCGTCGGTGCGTCCAACCTCTGGTTTCCGCAGACGGTCTCGGTGCTCTCCGTCCCTCCCGACGACGAGGACCGGCTGCGGGGGCTCGTCGCCGAGCACGAGGAGATCCTGCGGGAGACGGTGTGGGCGCTGAGCGCCGAGAACCTCGCGCCGCTCATGCGGCACCTGCCGCCGCTGAAGCCGTTCCTGGACTTCGAACCGGAGCAGCTGCGGGCGGCGATGGACGCGCACGTCCCGGCCTCCGCCGAGCAGGAGACCACCGATCTCCTCGCCCCGGAATGGAAGGCGTTCACCGCCGAGCGTCCGCCGTCGAACGAGTACTTCACCGTCGTCCGCGACGCCGACGGCGTCCCCGAACCGCTCAAGCCCTACTTCACCGACGTCGTACAAGCCGAGCGGCTGCGCGAAGTGCGCGCCTTCCACGGCTTCACCAGACTTGACGCCCCCGATCCCGAGGACCCCGACCTGGTCCCGGTCGCGCGGATCAGCCGCGGCGAACCGACCTGGGCCCCTGCCAGCGAAGTGTTCGGCGAGGGCATCTTCCTGCGCATCGACCCCGATGCGTTGCGCGCCTGGGAGACCCGGGTCGCCGACGAGGAGGCCGTGGAGCGGCTCCAGGCCGCATGGCGCAACTTCCGCCGTCGCAGGCGCTCGCGCCGACGCGGCGGCGAGTTCGACCCCATGGCGGGCTGGCCGGGCATCGGATACGTCGTGCTGCACACCCTCTCGCACCTGCTCATCCGGGCGATCGCGCTTGACTGCGGCTACAACTCGGCCAGCCTCTCCGAGCGGATCTACTACAACGGGGACGACCGGGCCGGCCTGCTCATCTACACCGCCGTGCCCGACGCGGAAGGCACCCTGGGCGGTCTGGTGAGCCTCGCCGAGGCGGGATCGCTGACGCGCATCGTCGGCAAGGCGCTGACCGAGGCCGGTCGCTGCTCCAGCGACCCCGTGTGCGCCGATCACCTGCCGGCCGACCCGGCGGACTCGCTCCACGGCGCCGCCTGCCACGCGTGCCTGTTCGTCTCGGAGACCACCTGCGAACGCGGGAACCGCTTCCTCGACCGCCGCTTCGTCACCGACCTCGGCGACGGCCTGAGCTTCCTCGAGCCGTGGCGATGAGCGCACGGCAAGCGTTGCGGGCCAGGGCCGCCGAGCTCCTCGAACTCGTCGGCCCGGTCGCCCTGGCCGCCCAGGCCGGGGCGATCACCGGCGGCACGCCGCCTTCGATCGTCGCCGAGCGGCTCGGCAGGCCGGACGCGGCACCGGTCATCGCGGCGCTCGCCGAGGCCGCCCGCGCCTGGGGGCCCGACCGGGCCGAGGCCTATCTCGAAGGGCTCGCCGACGGCCACGCCATGCGGCCGCAGGACATCGAGACGGTGTGGACCGGCCCCACCGTCCACGGCGTACCCGTCCGCTCCACCCAGCTGGCGCTGCTCAACCTGGTCGAAGGCAGCAAACGGGAGCTGTGGCTCTCGACCTACTCCGCGAAACCCCATGCGCCCCTGCTCGGAGCGATCGAGCGGGCCCTGCGGCGCGGCGTCACCGTCGCCATCGCGATCGAGATCCTCGCCGGCGCGGGATCGGCGATCTCCGGTTCCGAACCCGCCGCCGCCTTCGCCCTCCTCAAAGGAGCGAAGCTCTACACCTGGCCCGTGGCCGCCCGCCCCGCCGACGCGAAGCTCCACGCCAAACTCGCCCTCGCCGACGCCACCACCTTGCTCGTGACCAGCGCGAACTTCACCACCTCAGGAATGGAGCGCAACCTCGAGGCCGGCCTCCTGGTCAAGGGCGGTTCGGCGCCCAAGCGCACCGCCGAGCACCTCGGCGCACTCGTCCGAAGCGGGCATCTCGCGCGAATCTGACCAACCGCGCTCCCGGGCGGTGGGGGGTCGATACCGCTGCGGCCGTGAGGACTACACACGGTAAGCTGTCCGCCCCGAAACGATTCCGCGAGAATCCAGCCGCCGCTCTACCCCCGACGGGAGCCTCATGGCCGAACGTCAGAACGCGTCGCTGATCATCGAGCGCAACGCCGCCCGGCACCTGGACAAGCTCGACCGCGCCGTCCGCAACCGCTTCGTCGACTTCCAGTCCAAATTCTGCGCGAACATGCACCAGCCGGGCTTGCGCCTCAAACCGCTGAAGAGCGGCAAGGGCCTGTGGTCCGCCCGCGTCACCGACGACTACCGGGCCGTCATGTGCAAGGTCGGCGACGCCCTCTTCGCCCTCATCGCCGTCGAACACCGCGGCCAGTCCTACGACCGGCTCGACGACCGCTACGACGCCTCCGTCAACCGCGTCACCGGCGCCTTCGAAGTCGTCGACCACGACGACCTGAACAGCGCCATCGAGACCCGACACGACACCGCACCGGCTCCGGCCGCGCCGCGACCCGAAACCGGTCCCGGACTGTTCGACCCGTTCACCGACGCCGAACTCCTCGAACTCGGCGTCGCCGAACCGCTCCTGCCGTCCATCCGCAAGATCGAACAGGACGCCCAGCTCGACGCGTTCTGCGCGGTCGCACCCCACCACACCGCCGAGGTCCTCCGCGCCCTCGACGCCGGATTCCCACTGGCAGAAGTGGAAGAGCTCATCACCGCCCCGGTCAAAGCCCCGGGCGAAGTCGACACCGCCGACTACGCGACCGCGATCGGACGCGGCTCCAGCATGGTCACCAGCTCCGACCGGGCCGTGGCCGCCATGCTCGAAGACGGGTTCGAGGCCTGGCGGCTCTGGCCGCATCCGAACCAGAAGAAGCTCATCGAGCAGCGGCACAAAGGCCCCGCCCGCATCAGCGGCGGCCCGGGGACCGGCAAGACCGTCGTCGCCCTCCACCGCGCCGCCCGCCTCGCCCGCGAACTCGACAGCGCCGCAGCGGACAGCGCCGCCGGCGAACGCCTCCTCGTCACCACCTACACCCGCAACCTCGCCGCCGACCTCAAACGCAAACTCGCCCTGCTCCTCGACGAGGAGACCATGCGCCGCATCGACGTCGAGCACCTCGACAGCGTCGTCCACCGCCTCGCCTCCGAGATCGGACCCCGCCCCGGCACCCTCCTCGACGACCGCACCATGACCGCCTGGTGGGCCGAGCTCGCCCAGCAGGCCGACGAGACCGAATTCGACGCCGACTTCCTCCACAGCGAATGGAGCGAAGTCATCTGCGCCCAGCTCATCACCGGCCGGTCCGAGTACTTCCAGGCCCGCCGAGTCGGCCGCCCCAGAAAGCTCAACCGCCTCCAGCGCGCCCGCGTATGGGACCTCGTCGAACGGTTCGAGCAGCGGCGCACCGCGAACGGCGCATGGTGCTGGCCCCAACTGCGGGCCACCGTCGCCCTCGCCGAAGAACACCGGCTCAAAGGCCCCTACCGATACCGGCACGTCGTCATCGACGAAGCCCAGGACCTCACGCCCGCGCACTGGCGCCTGCTGCGCGCGATGGCGCCGCGCGAAGCGGACGACCTGTTCATCACGGGCGACACGTTCCAGCGCATCTACGGGCAACCGGTGACGCTGAGCCGCCTCGGCGTCGACATCCGCGGCCGCTCCAAACGACTCACCCTCAACTACCGCACCACCAAGGAAATCCTCCGGGCGGCACTGGCGATCGAAGCCGACGCCCGAGCGGACGACCTCGACGGCGACCTCGACAGCCTCGCCGGATACCGCTCGGTCATGACCGGCGCCGCACCCCGATTCGCCGGGTACGACGGAGAAACGGCCGAGCTCGCCGCCATCGTCGACCAGGTGCGGGCCTGGACCGCTGAACAGCCGCCCGGCAGCGTCGCGATCGCCGTCCCGCAGAAGTTCCAGGTGGACAACGTCATCGGCGCACTGCGCTCGGCGGGCATACCGGTGTTCCCGCTCTCGACCGACCGCGAACCCGACCCGCAGGCCGTCCACGTCGGCACCATGCACCGCCTCAAGGGCCTCGAATACCGGTGCGTCCTCATCGGTCGACTCGGGGCGGAGCACTTCCCGTTCCCGTATCTCCGCAAGCTCGCCGACACCGACCCGCACCGGCATGAGCTGGAGACCGCCAAAGCCCGCAACCTGCTCTTCGTGGCCGCCACGCGCGCCCGCGACGAAGCCGTCTTCACCTGGTCCGGCACCCCGAGCCCGCTGCTCCGCCGCGACCGATAACCCCCTCCGGAAAGGATGAGTCCCAGTGCGACTCGAATCGACCAACTGGCAGCTCTCGCAGCTGGTCTCGCAGATCTCGAACGGAGCGGTCAAACTGCCCGAAGTCCAGCGCGGATACGTATGGAAGCCGATACAGGTGGCCGCGTTCGTCGACTCGCTGTACCGCGGCTACCCGATCGGGTCGCTCCTGTTCTGGCGCTCCGACGTCCGGCCGCTCACCAGAGAAGCCGACATCGACGCCGTCCCGGGCGAGAGCGGCGCCCCCCTCTACCTCCTCGACGGCCAGCAGCGGCTCACTTCACTGCACCGGGTCTTCAACGACCACGAACAGGCGCAGATCGTGTTCAACGTCGAGACCGAGCGGTTCCAGAACCAGAGCTCCTCCACCGTGAAGGACGCCCGCTGGGTCAAGGTGTTCGACATCGTCGACGGGCGCATCGACCTGTTCGAGCTCACGTTCGCACTCTCCGAGCGCCTGCCCGGACTCGACCGCAACGACATCCACAAGCGCCTCGCCCGGCTCGAGAAGATCAAAGAGCGCACCGTCTACCTGGAGATCCTCGGCGAATTCGAATACGAGGAGGTCTCCGAGATCTTCATCCGCGTCAACAGCGGACGCCCCCTCAAACGCATGGACCTGGCGCTGGCGACCCTTTCGGCGCGTCGCCCGGGCACCCTTGCGCAACTGGAGACCGAAGCCGCCCACTGGGCTGAGCGCGGGTGGGGCGACCTGGACCTGACGTTCCTGGCGCGTGCCCTCACCGCCGCCGTCCTCGGCAGAGGCCTGACCCCCGCCTCCAACAACCAGCTGCTCGGCAAGTCCGACGAGGAGCTCGACGCCGGATGGCAGACCGTGCAGCGCGGCCTGCGGCACCTCGTCCCGCTGCTGAAGGAGAACCTCGGCGTCACGCACAGCAGCCTGCTCAAGTCGGTCGTGGTGCTGCTGCCCTTGGTGGTGCTCCTCGGTGAACGGTCCGATGAACCGATGGAGGCGGAGACCGCCGACGCGATCCTGTACTGGTTCCTGGCCGCGACGCTCCGCAACCGCTTCAGCGGTTCGACCGACACGAAGCTCGGCCAGGACATCCCCGACGCCCGCAAGCCCGACGGCGTCAACCGCCTCCTCGACCGCTTGGGGCTGCCCGAGGGCCGACTCGAGGTGACCCCGCGGGACCTGGTCGACCGCAGCACCGGCAGCCCGTACTTCATGATGAGCTTCCTTGCCGCGAAATCGCAAGGCGCACACGACTGGTGGTCCGGCGCCGCCGTTTCGGTCGCCGCAGAGGGCGGCCACAAGCTCGAATACCACCATGTCTTCCCGCAGGCGCTGCTGCGCCGCGGCGGCGAGTACAGCAGGACCGAGATCAACGACCTCGCGAATCTCGTCTTCATCGCGGGCCGTGCGAACCGGGGGATCGGCGCGAAGCGACCCGGCGAATACCTTGCGGCCATGGGCCTCTCCGACGCGGAACTGCTCGCGCACTCGATTCCGGGCGACCGCTCGTTGTGGGAGGAGGACCGGTACCCGGCCTTCCTCGCTCGCCGACGGGAGCTGCTGGCCGAGGCGATGAACGCCATCCTCGACCGGCTCCGTCCCCAATGGCTGGTGCGCGGCGGCGACGCCGGAGACCCCATGGACGTCTCGGGATCCAAAGACGAGTGGGAGAAGGCGCTCCTCCGCATCGAGAACGATATCGAATACGCCGACCGGCCCCTGGCGTCCGCGCACGGTGATTGGGAGGGCCCAGTCCAGGAGGTCTCGATCACCGAGGTCATCTGAACGAGAGTGACGTCATGACCGGTGGGGCAGACCGAGCTCGGCCTGCCCCACCGGTCATGTTGCGGGCTCGCTATGGGCGCCAGGCGGGGTCGCGACCGGTGAGGGCTACGAGGTGGTCCTGCGGCGGTGCGTCCGCGGGGATCTTGACGACCGGGCCGTAGACGCCTTCGCGGGCGGCCTGGTCGTCGGCGTCCTGGCCGGTGAACGCGGTGAGGGTCTCGATGGTGGCCGGGTCGAGGGCGTAGGGCTGGCCGGTGGCGCGCGCGAGGTCCCAGCCGTGGATCGCGACCTCGTTGAGCGCCACGAGACCCATGACGGAGGCGGGGAGCGTGACGCCGCCCGCGAGCGCGTCGCCCTCCCAGGCCGACGCTTCGGACCACACGTCGGCGAGGGTCGCGAGGCGCTGCTCGAGTTCGACGCGCCAGCCCGGGTCGAGCGTCGCGGCGGGCTCGCCGGGAGGCGCCTCGTTGTGGGGGCCGGTCTCGCCGCGGGCGACGGCGGTGAAGGCGAGGCAGAGGCCGAGCAGGTGGTTGAGCAGCTGCGCCTGCGTGTAATGCCCGCACGGCGTCGGACCGGAGAGCCGCGCGTCGGTGACGCCGTCGAGCAGGCCCGCGACGAGATCGGTGACGGGCTTGAAGTCGTTCATGCGCAATCGCTCCTGGAGGAAGACGGTCCTTTCGCGTTGAGACGACACGAGCCGCGTGGAATCATCGGTGCGCGTGCAAGCTTTGGACCCGTGCGCACCGGCACGGGCGTAGGGTTGAACCGAGGGCCTCGCCGGCCCGGAGGAGCCATGCGCCTGCCGCACTTGACCGCCGTTCTCCTGCTGGTCGCAGCCACGGTCGGCTGCGGCGACGATTCCGCGCCGAGCGATACCGCGACAGGCGCCCCGACCCTCGCGGACATGCCCGGCCCCTCCGCGTTCACCACCGCCATCGACAACCCGTTCATGCCGTGGACGCCGGGCGCGGTCTACACCTACGAAGGCGGCGCCGAACGGATCGTCGTCGAGGTCACCGACGAGACTCGCGAGGTCATGGGCGTCACCACCGTGGTCGTCCACGACACCGTGAGCGAGAACGGCGAGGTCGTCGAGGACACGTACGACTGGTACGCCCAAGACGCCGACGGCAACGTCTGGTACTTCGGCGAAGACTCCAGGGAGATCACCGACGGCGAGACCACCAGCACCGAAGGATCCTGGGAGGCCGGCGTCGACGGCGCCCTCCCCGGCATCGCGATGGAGGCCGACCCCCAGGTCGGCGACTACTACTACCAGGAGTTCTACGAGGGCCACGCCGTCGACACCGGCGAAGTCCTCGCGCTCGACGAAGACGTCGACGTGCCGTTCGGCAGCTACGACGAGTGCCTGCGCACCGAAGACGTCAACCCGCTCGACACCTCCGTCGTCGAGCACAAGTTCTACGCGCCAGGCATCGGGCTGGTCCTCGAGAACGGCGTGAAAGGCAGCGACGAACGCATCGAACTCATCGATTTCGATCCCGGAGACTGACCGATCCCTCCACGGGCCGGGACCCGCGACACTCGTCGCGGGCCCCAGTGCTGCAGAGAAGGTCAGGGCGTGGTGATGGACGGGAACGGGTAGCTCGTGACGTCGCTGCCGATGTAGAAGCTCGGGTGCGGCGGCTGGTTGTACGCGGTGTTCTGCCACGCGATCGCCACCCGGTACTGCGGGTCGTGCATGAGCGTGGCGATGCGCAGGCTGGTGGTGGACGGGGTGGCGTAGATCCGCAAGGCGCTGTTGTCGCTGGTGCGCCAGATGACCTCTTCGCGCCAGTCGCCGAACAGGTCCGCGGAGAGCCCCGGCGTGGCCTTGGTGCCGTTGTTCGACGCGACCCCCGAGCCCGACAGGAGCGTCCCGGACGGGTAGTTGGTGATCGCGGTGCCGTCGAGCAGTTCGCGCTCGCCGTCGCCGTCCCACCAGGACAGGAAGTTGGTCGAGGCGGGCTTCGCGCCGATGTTGGCGCCGGAGGCGTTGAGCAGGCCGTTCACGTTCAGCGACCAGTATTCGGCGCCCGGGTTGCTGGCGAGGACGTTCGCCGCGACGCCGCGGCCGTTGTCCCCGCTCGCGGGCGTCTGGAAGAGGATCGCGCCGTTGCTGCCGTTCAGACTCGACGAGGGCTGGCTGCCGCTCTCGTGCGGCATGAACACCTCTTGACCGGCGCGACTCGGCACGAAGTCGCTCACGTGGAGCGCGTCGCCGTGGCCGAACCGGGTGTTCCACAGCGCTTGGCCGTTCGAGTCGACCGCCATGGCCCCGTACACGATGTCCTGGCGGCCGTCGCCGTTCATGTCGGCGACCGAGAGGCTGTGCGCCCCTTGACCGGTGTACTGGCTGCCGGCGCTGTTCGAGTCGAACACCCAGCGGGACACCAGGTCCGTGCCGTTGAAGTCGACCGTCCAGATGACACTGCGGGTGTAGTAGCCGCGCGCGAACACCATGCTCGGACGTTGACCGTCCAGATAGGCCGTTCCGGCGAGGAACCGGTCGACTCGGTTGCCGTAGTTGTCGCCCCAGTCGCTCACGTTGCCGCGCGCGGGCTGGTAGTTGATGGTGTCCAGGGCCGCGCCGTCGGCGCCGTTGAAGATCGTCAGGTACTCGGGCCCGGTCAGGATGTAGCCGCTGCTGTTGCGGTGGTCCGCGCTGGCGCTGCCGATGACCTGCCCGGTGCCGGAGACGGTCGCGTCGGCGGTCTTCATGGCGATCTCGGCGTCGCCGTCGGAGTCGTAGTCGTACACCTGGAACTGGGTGTAGTGCGCCCCGGCCCTGATGTTGCGGCCCAGGTCGATACGCCACAGTCGCTGGCCGCTGAGCTCGTACGCGTCGATGTAGACGTTCCCGGTATAGCCGGAGTGCGAGTTGTCGTGGGCGTTGCTGGGGTCCCATTTGACGAGGTACTCGTACTGGCCGTCGCCGTCGAGGTCGCCGACGCTCATGTCGTTGGCGCTGTAGGTGTACGCCTCCCCCGAGGGGGTGGTGCCGCCAGCGGGACGCTGGATCGGGATGTCCTTGTAGCCGCTGGAGTTGAAGACCGCTTCGGCGCCCGACTGGCTGCCGACGGTCCCGCTGTTGACCGCGGCGACGGTGTACGTCCCGCTGCCGCCGGTGTCGAGGTAGTTGGTGGCGCCGGTGATCGGGGAGCCGTTGAGCAGGGTCCCGTTGCGGTACACGTTGAACGCGGTGTTGGCCGCGTCGGTGCCGAGGAGTCGCCAGCTGACGAGGTTGCCGCCGCCGGAGGGGACGACGGTGACGCCGCGCCCGAGGTCCTCCATGATGGGCCCGGTCTGGGCCGTGCTCCCGTCGGTGACTTCGACGTAGTCGATGTTCGGCAGGCCGGCGGCGGCGGAGGCCACAAGCCGGACCGTGTTGCTGCCGGCGTTCACCGGGACGGTGACGGTCTTCGTCGACCAGGTGTTCCATGCGCCGGTCGCGCTGAACGCGCTGGCCGATTCGACGGTGTTGCCGTTGACGAGGATGTTCGCCGGGCGGGAGTCGGTGGCGCCGTGGGCGTACCGGATCGCCACGGTGGCCGTTCCCGCGCTCGCGGCGTTGACGGTGAACTGGGCTGCGGCGCCGCTCGCGTTGCTGGTGTTGCAGAATCCGCTGCCGGAGTACCCGCTGTGGTTCGAGTCGATCGTGCCGTCGCAGACGGCGGGGGCGTTCTCGGCCTCGTAGCGGACGGTGGCGGCGTCCGCGCCGGTCGTCGCCGCCAGTGTCGCCGCCGCGGCGGCGACCAGGCCGATGAAGGCCGCTGCCGGGGCTCGCAGGCGTCTCGCCCGTCGAGAGCTGTTCATGTGTCACTCCGTATCTGATGGGGGTCCGAACGCGGCCTGTCGGCACTGCACGCCGGGAGGCCGCGCGAGGGCGCGTCGTGGCACAGGGGGAGGTGGCAGGCGGCGCGGCGTGCCGGGTTACCGCGGCCGACTGGCTTCAAAGGAATCGATATATCGAATTGAATCGATATAATGGTCCTAGGATAGCCGGAGCGCGCCTTCAAGGCAATGGCCGTGCCGCAACGGGCCCGAGGGCCTCCGTCTACAGGCGAAGGTCCGGCTCGCGCCGCAGGTACTCGCCCGGGGTGACGCCGAACGCCTCCCGGAACGCCCCGATGAACGCGCTCGGGCTCGCGTACCCGCACGCCCCCGCGATCCGCGTGACCTGGTGCCCCTCCGCGAGCAGCACGAGCGCGTGGTGCAGCCGGAACTGCCCGCGCCACTGCGCGAACGTCATCCCCGCGTGCTCGCGGAACAGGCGGCTGAGCGTCCGCTCCGACGCGCCGACGGCGGCGCCGAGCGCGGCGAGGGTCCGCCGGTCGCCCGGATCGTCCTCGAGGATCGCCACCACCTCGCGCAGGCGCGGATCGGGGAGCGCGGGCAGGAACCGCTGCGGTGCTTCGACACCCCGTAGGAGGTCGAGGACGACCCGTTCGAGGTGCCCCCGGGTGCCCGCTTCGAGCGCGGCGTCGTCGGTCAGGCAGGTGACGGCCTCGCGCAGCAGCGGCGTGAACGCCAGCACCGTCGGGTGCTCGAGGAACGGCCCGGGGCCGTCGGTCGCGAACAGGATCGCGCGCATCTCGGTCGTCCCGCACGCGCGATGGGCGTGGTCGATCCCCGCCGGGATCCACACGCCCTGCGAAGGCGGCACGACCCACACTCCCGAGGCCGTGAACACCCGCAGCACCCCGCGCCTGGGGTAGATCAACTGGTGGCCGTCGTGGCGGTGCCGGTCGATCCGCTCCAGGTGCGAGAGCATCCGGATCGGCGAACTCGGAATGCTGTGCCCGTCAATGTGGCCGTCAATCGACATAGCTCGGCAGAATACCGTTAGCCGGAGGTCATGGCGAGTCGGAATCCTTGGGCCATACGGACAAGGAGCACCGACAATGACCCAGACCGCCGCCCCGCCCGAGGCCCGGGAGACCGCCCCATCACCGCTGCGGCGCATGTGGCTGTGGGGCACCGCCCACGCCGTCGACGACCTCTACCAGGGGCTCGTCCCCGCCGTCGTGCCCTACTTCGTGCTCGACCGCGGCTACGGCTACGTCGCCGCCACCGGCCTCACCCTCGCCGCCGCGCTCGGCGCGTCGATCCCGCAGCCGTTCTTCGGCCTCCTCGTCGACCGCCGCCGCCTCGACTGGTTCGCGCCCGCAGGGGTCGCCCTCGCCGGGCTCGGCCTCGGCCTCGCGGGCCTCGCCGGGCCGTATCCGCTGGTGCTCGCGCTCCTGTTCCTCTCCGGGCTGGGCGTCGCGATGTTCCACCCGGCCGCGGGCAAGGGCGCGCGCGAAGCGGCGGGCGACAGCGCGGCGGGCATGAGCATCTTCGCCGCGGGCGGCTCCGTCGGCTTCTTCCTCGCCCCCGTGCTCGCCACGCCCGCGCTCATCGCGATGGGCCTGGGCGCGACGGCCCTGTTCATCCCGCCCGCCGTCCTCATCGCCTTCGTCATGCTCCGCAAGCACACCCGCACCGCCGCCGGGCCCGCGAAGGCGCGCACCGGCACCGACCGCTGGGGCCCGTTCGCGGTCCTCACCGCGATCGAGGTGGTCCGCTCGATCCTGTGGGTCGGGATCATCACCTTCATCGAGCTGTACTGGATCCGCCACCTCGGCGCGAGCCACGCCGTCGCGGGGATCGCCTTGGCGGGCTTCATGTTCGGCAGCGTCGCCGGGACCCTCCTCGGTGGACGCCTCGCCGACCGCTTCGGCGCGGTCCGCACCACCCGCATCGGCGGCGTCCTCATCATCCCGCTGCTCGTCCTGCTGCGCTTCCTCCCCGACGAGTACGCGGCCCTCGCGGTCGCCCTCGCCGTCGGCATCGCGATCAACATCCCGTTCGCCGTGCTCGTCAAACTCGCCCAGGACTACCTGCCGACCCGCCCCGGCACCGCCGCGGGCGTCACGCTCGGCCTGGCCATGAGCGTCGGC
Source organism: Glycomyces sp. YM15 (assembly GCF_016918015.1). Classification (GTDB taxonomy): domain Bacteria; phylum Actinomycetota; class Actinomycetes; order Mycobacteriales; family Micromonosporaceae; genus Glycomyces. The sequence goes on along the minus strand of NZ_JAERMK010000005.1, from coordinate 87,883 downwards.
GGCCTCTTCGCCCCGGCGTTCGGCCTCATCGCCGAACACCACGGCCCCGAAGGGGTCTTCACAGTGCTATGCGGCATACCACTGGCCGCCGTCGTCCTCGGGATGCTGCTCAAACGGCCATGAACACCGCAACGCCGATCGAGGCGGGACCCCGCGGGCCCGCCCCGATCGGTATCGGCCGCACCACTCCACAGCGGACCCTAGGAAACAGCCCATGAAGTTCCGGTGCCCCTTGGCATCGGCCCCGATCGTCGCCGGAATCGCCGCGTCTTCGTCCTCGCCCTCATCGATCCCGGCGACGACATGGACCTCGTCACCCTGCTCGACGTCACCGCGATCACCGGGGGCGACCTGGAGGACATCGCCCTCCGGTCCGCGGACGGTTGACGGCGGGCTACCGCCAGGCGTCCACCAAGTCCTCCGCCGAGTAGACGGCCGACCAAGGGCCGAGTTCGCTACGGGCCCTCGACACCCCGATGAGCGGCGTCTCCTCCGACACGCCCGGCACGCGACCGGCGACGGCGGCGAGCGCGGTGAAGTCCTTCCTCGCGAGCGGCGCCGTCTCATGCCACTTCACCGATCCGAGATACCCGATGCGCTTCGCGATCGGCGCGCGATCGGCCCCGACCAGATCGATCTCGACATCGTTGCTGCGCGTCCAGAACCCGCCGACCGCCACGGTCGCGTCAGGATCGGTCCACTGGGCATCCTCATCGGACACCCTGCGCGCCAGCGACTCCCGCACCAGCGGTTCCACCGCCCGCCCCCGCCACGCGGGCCAACTCGCCAGCACCCTGCGGGCGGCGCGGTCGCCCCGGCCGCGCTGCACCATGCCGAGCACCGGCTGCACGAGATGCAGCCAGAAACGCAGGTACGAATCGGTGATGCGGTAGCGGGTCTCCTTGGACGGCTTGACCGACAACGGCGTCTCGGCCGCGACGACGCCCTTCTCCGCGAGCTTGGTCAGCGCGCGCGAGAGCGTCATGCGGCTGATGTCGAGATCGGACAGCGTCGAGGTGAACGTGCGCTCACCGGACGCGATCGCGGAGAGCACCTGCGGCGCGAACGTGTCCGCCGGGAACTCCCCGGCGACGGCGAGCTCCCCGGCGGTGAGGAACGGGTCTGCCGGGTCGGCGAGCGACCGCTCCAGAAACCGCTCGAGGCCCTCGCCGCGCGGCCACTGGACGCACAGGCGGGGCATGCCGCCGGTCACGAGCCGGGCGTCGATCGCCTGGGCGGCGGACAGACCGGTCATCTCCTGCACGTCGGCGACCGTGAGCGGCTCGATGAGGACCGGGTTGCCGCGCTGGTAGAACGGGTGCTCGTAGCTGTTGAGCGCCTGCATGATCGACAGGTCCGAGCCGACGAGCAGCAGCAGCACGGGCTTGCGGGACATGATCCTGTCCCACACGGTCTGCAGCGTGCCTTCGAAGCCTTCGACATGCCGGGTCAGGTAGGGGAGTTCGTCGAGCACGACCACGCTGGGGCGGTCGGAGGGGAGCAGCTGCGCGAGCATGCGGATCGCGCCGTCCCACGAGGCCGGGGCGTCGCCGAACGCTTCGGCCTCGGGCAGGTCGGATCCCAGGACCGCTTCGGTGAAGTTGTGGAGCTCCTGGGCCGCGGAGAGGTTGGAGGCGGTGAAGAAGACCGAGGGCGCCTCGAGCCGGCGCACGAACTCCTCGATGAGCCGCGACTTCCCGACCCGGCGGCGACCCCGGATGATGAGGCACTGCCCCTCCCCGGCCGCAGCGGCCGCGTACCAGCGGCGCAGCTGGGCGAGCTCATGCTGCCGACCGAAGAAGTCCACGGCCACCTCGATTCGAGAAGAGTATAGCTACTGGTACTCACACATTCGATGCGCTCTTGAAAGAGAGTACCAGATTATATACTCTATTGATGCGGCGGCGCGGTCGACTCGCGCACGACCAGGCTCGTCGCGAGCTGCACGTGGTGCGAGTCCGGGACCTTGCCCGCGGCGAGGTCGAGCACGGTGCGCGCGGCGACGCGGCCCATCTGCCGCAGCGGCTGCTTCACCGTCGTGAGCGGCGGTTCGACCCACATCGCGTTGTACGTGTCGTCGAACCCGACCACGCTGAGGTCGCCGGGGACCTCGAGGCCGCGTTTGCGGGCGGTCCGGATGACGCCCACGGCGATGCTGTCGCTCGCGGCGAAGATCGCGGTCGGTGGGTCGTCGAGGTCGAGCATCTGATCGGCAAGGGCCGCACCGGTCTCGGCGTAGAACCTGCCCGCGCCCGTGAGGGCCGGGTCCACTTCGATCCCGGCGGATTCGAGCGCCTCCCGGTAGCCGTGCAGGCGCTCGCGCGCGGGCAGCGACCCGGGCGGGCCTCCAGCGAAGCCGATCCTGGTGTGCCCCAAATCGAGCAGGTGGCGGGTGGCCTGCACGCCCCCGGCCCAGTTCGTGGCGCCGAGACTCGTCACGCGCTCGTCGAGCGGGTTCGCCGGGTCGATCACGACCAGCGGCAGGCCCAGCTGCTCGCACGCGTCCATCTCGGCGGTGGTGAGCTGCGCGGTCACCAGGACCAGGCCCGCCGCCCCCTGCGCGGCGATCTCCTTGATCCGGTCGGCGCCGATCGGATCGTTGTCGCCCGGGGTCTCGGCCTCCAGGGAACTCGTGACCACCTCGACGCCGAGTTCCCGGCCGCCGCTGACGATCCCGTCGAGCACGTACACCGCGTACATGTTGAGGAGCGTGTCGAACACGACGTGGATCGTCTGGGGCGCAGGCGATTCGCGCGGACCCGTGGTCGGCACGTACTCGAGCTCGGCGATGGCCTCGCGCACGGCCCTGCGGGTCTCCTCGGCCACGCCCGGGCGGCCGTTGAGTACCTTCGAGGCCGTGGCCTTGGAGACGCCCGCGCGTTCGGCCACCTCGGTCAGCGTCGCCCGCGAGCGATTGCCCATCTGCTGTCACTCCTTCGCCAAGTGTGCGGCCATTCTAGCCGCAACCGGAAACAGTTTCCAACATTATATGGAAACATTCTGAAACTGTTTTTGATTCGGTGGCGCCATTGCCTCGGAGGCCACTCTGGAGTGACGCAGCGTCACACACCGTTCCTATTGCGACACAATGGATTTCCTTGCCTATAATGACGCCGTCCTCCGGCGGGGGACCCCACCGGGACCGTCCGCCGACCCTGTCGACAACAAGGAGACCCTGTGTCCTTCAAGGAAGGCAAGTCGCGCCGCGTCCTCACCCGCCTGGCCGCCGTCGCGGCGGCCGCGGGCCTCGGCGCCGCCGGCCTCGCCGGCCCCGCCTCGGCCGACGTCACCATCCAGCAGTACGTCGCGCTCGGCGACTCGTTCGCCTCGGGCGTCGGCGCGGGCGACTACGCCGAGGACGGCACCGACTGCTACCGCTCCGCCCACGCCTACGCGCAGCAGGCCGCCGTCGAACTCGGCGAACGCCTCTGGTTCGAGGCCTGCTCCGGCGCGCGCATCGAAGACGTGGTCGCGAACCAGCTCGATCACCTCTACCGGGTCAACACCGAGCACGTCACGATCGGCGTCGGCGGCAACGACGCCGGGTTCTCCTCCGTGCTGACCGCGTGCGCGGGCACCGACACCGCCCTGTGCAAGACCGCGATCACCAACGCGCGCACCGTCATCACCGACTCCCTACCGGCCGAACTGGACGACCTCTACACCCAGGTCAGGAACCGGGCCTTCGCCGCCGAGATCGTCGTCGTCGGCAACCCGCGCCTGTTCAACGAGACCGCCTGCTCCGGCGCGCTCGCGATCACACCGGAGGAGCAGGCGCTGCTGAACGACGCCGCCGACCTGCTCGCCGAGACCACCGCCTCGGTCGCGGCCGACCACGGCTTCGACTTCGCCGACGTCCGCGACGACTTTGAAGGCCACGGCGTCTGCTCAGCCGACCCGTGGATCCTCGGCTACACCGGGACCCTCGAGTCCTTCCACCCGACCGCCGCCGGACAGGACGCGTACACCGACGCCGTCCTCCCGCTGCTCGACTACTGATTCACGGGGTGTTCAAGCACCCCTTGCGCAACCAGAACCGGCCCCACGGGAGTCTTCCCATGGGGCCGGTGTCGTGCACCGCGCGTTCCGAAGCATTTCGGACTGCCGCATACGACGCCAGGACCCTCAGAGGACGGGCCTCCCGGGCCCGACCCACAACGAGAAGGAGACCCATGTCCCGAACCTCCAGCAAGCGCGGCATGATCGCCCGCACCCTCGCGGCCGCGGCGGTCGCAGGCATCACCGCCGCCTCGTTCGCCGCCCCGGCCTCGGCCGACCACGGATGGTCGCCCCAGTACGCCGCCCTCGGCGACTCGTACGTGTCCGGTGTGGGCGCAGGCGATTACGCCGAGGACGGCACCGACTGCTACCGCTCCGCCAACGCCTACCCGCAGCTCGTCGCCGAGGCGACCGGCGCGCGGCTCTCCTTCGACGCCTGCTCCGGCGCACGCGTCGAAGACGTCGTCGCCGAACAGCTCGGCAACCTCACCTGGCGCACACGCGAGGTGTCGATCGGCGTGGGCGGCAACGACGCCGGGTTCTCATCGGTGCTCGGCGCGTGCGCCGGGACCGACACGGCCCTGTGCCAGGGCGCGGTCGCGAACGCGCAGGCCGTCATCACCGGCTCGCTCCCGGCCGAGCTCGACGACCTCTACACCCAGGTCGAAGACCGCTCGCCGTTCGCCGACGTCACGATCGTGGGCAACCCTCGGCTCTTCAACGGCACCAGCTGCTCCGGCACCCTGGCGATCACGCCCGACGAGCAGGCGCTGCTGAACGAGACGGCCGATCTCCTCGCCGAGACCACCGCCTCGGCCGCGGCCGACCACGGCTTCGACTTCGCCGACGTCCGGGACGCCTTCGCGGGCCACGAGATCTGCTCCGCCGATCCGTGGATCCTCGGCTACACCGGCACGATCGAGTCGTTCCACGCGAACGCCGCCGGTCAGGCCGCCTACGCCGAGGTCGTCACGCCCTACCTCGAGAACTGCTGACCGAACGCCGCACCGGCCCCCGGGCCGGTGCGGCGCTGCGGCACAATCCTGGAATGCCCAGACGCAACCGCCAGTCCCGCCCGTGCCCGTGCGGCTCGGGCACCGCGTACACCGCCTGCTGCGGGCCGCTGCACGCCGGGACCGCGAAGGCCGCCACCGCCGAAGCCCTCATGCGCTCGCGCTACAGCGCCTTCGCCCTCGGCGACGCCGCCTACCTGCTGCGAACCTGGCACCCCTCGACCCGCCCTGAACGGCTCGACCTCGCAGACGACGGCCGCCGCTTCACCGGCCTCGCGATCCTCGAGACCACCGGCGGCTCCCCGCTCCACACGCAGGGCACCGTCCGCTTCCGCGCCGACTACACCGACGCCGAAGGCCCCGGCTCCCAGACCGAGAACAGCGCATTCGAGCGCATCGGCGGCGACTGGACCTACGTCGACGCGATCAGTTTCAGTTGACGCCGGGGCCGTCGAACGACTTGTCGAAGCATCGACACGTGCCTAACCTCGTCGGGTGAGCCTCCCGACTCCGCCACCCGCCAAAGACCGCCGGGTGCGACGAACCCGCGCCGCCCTCTTGGGCGCCGCGACGGCGCTGGTCAGCGCGCGCGGCACCGCCAATATTCCGGTATCCGACATCGCCGATGCCGCGGGAGTGAGCCGCCAGCTCGTCTACCTGCACTACGGCGACCGCGACAACCTGCTCCTGGAAGCGGCGCTCGACCTGGCCCGCCGCGAGCTCACCGAACCATGGGAGGACGCTCCCGGCGAGGCCGTCGGACGCGACCGCGCCCTCGCGATCGCCCGCCACTTCGCCGCCCACCAGGGCTTCTACCGCGCGATGTTCGCCACCGCGAGCGCGTTCGCGCTCAACCAGGTCGTGTGCGGCCTGCTCGCGCCGCTGCGGCGCGAAGCGCTCCTGGCCCGCTTCGGCGAGACGGCGATCCCGCCGGGGATCGCCGACGACCTGGCCGTGTTCGTCGCCGGCGGCGGCGCGGCCCTCATGAGCGCGTGGCTCACCTCGGGCGAGGACCCCCTCGACCCCGAGAGCATGGCCGACCGCCTCCAGTCGATCGGCCGCCTCCTCACGACCGGACTCCCACGGCCTTGAACGATGACGACGGCCTTGTCGGCCGCGCCCGGGCCGACCGTCACCAACATCGAGGGCTCGATGAAGTCGCAGCTCGCGGGCGGGCGGGCCGGCCCGATCCTCCAGGTCGTCATCCCGAAGCGCGTTCCTCGTCCGCGGCTTGCCGATCGGTACGATGAGGTGCAGGGGTAGAGCCGAGGAGCGCCGATGGACGAAGACGGACTCAAGTCGATCGCCATGCTGCTCCAGGCGCGGGGCGAGATCGAGGCGCGGATCGCCGACATCGTCGGCCGCCCGCTCGTCCACGGGCACCTCTCGGACTGGATCGCCGCCCAGATCTTCGACATCGAACTCGAAGCGGCCGCGGGCCACGCCGTCGACGGCTGGTTCCGCAGCGGCCCGCTCGCCGGGCGCACGGTCAACATCAAGCACTACACCCGCGCAGAGGGCCTGCTCGACCTCACCGACTCCGACGAGCTCGAGTACTACCTGGTCATGACCGGCCCGCGCGCCGCCCGGCCGGGGGTGCACCGGCCCTGGGGCATCGACCACGTCTACGTCTTCGACGCCTTCGAACTCACGCAGTCGCTGCGCGCCCACATGCGCCGCATCGGCGTCGCCACCAGCGTCCGCCCCGAACTCTGGCACGCCGCCGAGGTCTACCCCCGCCCCGCCAACCCCGCCTTCAAACTCACCCCGACCCAGACCGCCGCCCTCGAAGGCTTCAGTTCGGCGCCCGCCACGTTAGGTGCCGATGCCCCCGGCGCCGCGGATCCGGCCTCCCGGACCCGAATCGGCCGCGATGTGACCCCGATCGTGCTCCAGTCGAGGTCACAAGGCCCTCAGGGGGTCGTGACAAACGGGGCAAGCGGCCGTTAGGATGCGGGCACCTGAGGGATGATGTCAATCCTGCAGTCGTGATGATGGCAATCTGACGGAGGAAGCGTTGCTCGAAATCAGCCCACTCACTTGGGCCGGAACCATCGGTCTCATCGTCGTACTGCTGGCGGTGGACCTGATCCTCGCGGCACTGCGCCCCCACCACGTCGGATTCAAAGAGGCCACGGCCTGGTCGGTCTTCTACATCGCCGTCGCGATCGCCTTCGGCATCTGGTTCGGCGCGGTGTACGGGAACGCCGCCGGCACCGAGTACTTCGCGGGTTACATCATCGAGAAGAGCCTCTCGGTCGACAACCTGTTCGTGTTCGTGATCATCATGAGCACCTTCGCGGTACCCGACTACCACCAGCACAAGGTCCTCACCTTCGGCATCGTGCTCGCCCTCGTCATGCGGGCCATCTTCATCGCGCTCGGCGCGGCCCTCATCAACACGTTCTCGTTCATGTTCCTGGTGTTCGGGCTGCTGCTGGTCTACACCGCGGTCCAGCTCTTCCGCCACCGCGACCAAGACCCCGACGTCGAGTCGAACGTGATGGTGCGCGGCGCCCGCCGCTTCCTGCCCGTCACCCCCGACTACGTCAACGGCAAACTCGTCACCAAAGTCGACGGCAAGCGGCTCTTCACCCCGCTGTTCATCGTCCTCATCGCGATCGGCAGCGTGGACCTGCTCTTCGCGCTCGACTCCATCCCGGCCGTCTTCGGCGTCACGCAGGAGGCGTACGTCGTCTTCACCGCGAACGCCTTCGCGCTGCTGGGCCTGCGCGCCCTCTTCTTCCTCGTCAAGGGCCTGCTCGACCGCCTCGTCTACCTCTCGACCGGCCTGGCGATCATCCTGCTGTTCATCGGCGTGAAGCTGATCCTGCACTGGGCCCACGTCGACATCGACCCCTCGGTCCCCGAGGTCCCGACGCCGCTCAGCCTCGGCGTGGTCATCGGCATCCTCATCGTCGTGGTCATCGCGAGCCTCATCAAGACCCGCATGAGCCCCGAGGAGAAGGCCCACGCCGGTTCGCTCTCCGCCGGCAAGAAGCAGGAGGACGAGGCGCAGTAGCGCGCGAAGCGGCCCCGGACCCTCGCGGTCCGGGGCCGCTTTCACTATGCCCGTCTTGAGAGGATCAGCAGGATCACCAGCAGCGGGATCGGCAGCAGGAACGCCTCGCGCAACCCGATCTGCCCGTCCAGCCAGCCCAGCGCCGCCGGAGCCGACAGGATCGCCGTCCCCGACGCGAGCGACCCGATCGACGCCGAGTGCCGCCCGCTCAACCCCGGAATGCCGACCAAGCGGCCCAGCATGATCGGGTACAGCGGCGCGACGCCCAGGCTCGCGACCGCGACACCGGCGGTGACGGTGACCGGGTCACGCCCCAGGTAGACCACGACGGTGCCGACCGCGATCGTCACCAGCGCGGCGTGGACCGCCCACGGCCGGTCCACGAACCGCGGCCCCACCAGTCGGCCCACCGCCATCCCGATCCCGAAGCCCGCGCCGAGCGCCGAGGCGGTGCCGAGCGAGACCCCGGTGTCGACCAGACGGGCGACGCTCCAGATCGAGAAGCAGAACTCGATCCCTACACAGAGGACGATGCGCCCCCACGCGAGCGAGGCCGGGCCGACCGGCACACGGCCGCCGGCGGCGACCGCGTCATCCGGCGGACCCGCCACCGTCCGGTGCGCGGCCCCCGCGAGCAGCACCGGGACAGCGCTCAGCAGCGCCCAGCGGCCGGGCACGCCGACCGATTCCAATGCCCCGAACGCCAGCGGCGCGCAGACGCCGGCGGCGCTGGCGAGTCCGACCATGATCGTGATCCGCTTCGCCGCCCCCGGGCCGCGCAGCAGCGACGGCGTCGCCAGAGCCACTGCGGCGCAACCGAACCCGACAAGGACGGAGCCCGTGCCCGCGAGGGGGAGCTGCGGTGATGCGGCCATGACCACCGCGCCCACCGCGATGACCGCGCACGCCAGCCGCATCACCAGGCCCGCGCCCGCGCGGAGCACGGCCGGGCCGGCCGCGGCGGCGAGCACCAGGCCCGCGCCGAACGTCATGGTCAGCCAGACGAGTTCGCCGCGGGGCCGGTCGAGTTCGGCGGCGATCCCCGCCAGGTACGGCCCGTACGAGCTCACCAGCAGGCCGAGCCCGATCTGCGCGAACGCGACCACGCGGCTCAGGTCGCGCGAGGCCGCCCGCGCCGCTCGGGTCTGAACGTCAACGGCCATCGGGCACCAGCAGCTCCGCGAGGTGCCCGAGGTCCCGCAGCCGCACGTCGGCGTCGAGTCCGCGCAGCGACGCGGTCATCGCGCCCGCCGCCCGGCCCGCGGCCAGGCCCGGCTCGGAGTCCTCGACCACGAGGCACGCGGCCGGGTCGACGCCGAGTGCCTTGGCGGCCAACAGGTATCCCTCCGGGTCGGGTTTGCCGCGCCGCACGTCCTCGAACGTGAACAGCAGCGGCGGCCGGATGCCCGCGGCGGCTAGGCGGGCCTTCGCGAGCCGGTCGTCGGCGCTGGTGACGACGGCCCAGGGGAGCGCGATCCGGTCGAGTTCGGCGAGCAGCCGCTCGGCGCCCTCGGTGGGGACGACGTCGGCCAGGTCGTCGTACTGCAGCTCGAGCTGCCGTGCGGCGGCCGTGTGCAATTGCGCCGCATCGAGATCGGGCCGCAGTCGGGAGGCGGTGACCGACGCGGGGCTGCCGTGCGCGTTCGCCAGCGCGAGCGCCGGGTCGACGCCGTACTCGACGGCCCATGACGACTGTGCCAATTTACGGCTCGCAAGCGTCGCCGAGGGGGCGCGCTCGACCGCGCCGTCGGAATCGACCAGTGTGCCGTCCATGTCGAGCAGGACGGCCTCAGGGTTGCTGTAGCTTCGCATGAAGCCCTCCGGGGTAGAAATAAACTCGTAACGCGAGGATAATTCGTGGAGGTCCCCGAGTGCAAGCCAGAACCCCTACTCCCGCCGACGACTCGAGCGCCGAGCCCGCGAGGGTCGGCCGTGCCGAGGCCGCCCGCTGGAGTGGCGCGCTCGACCTGCTGAGACTCGTGCGCGCCCGCCCCGGCGTCACCCGCGCCGAGGCCGCCAGGGAAATGCACGTCGGCAGCGGTACCGCCACCGAGATCTCCGCCCGCCTTCGCGCGCTCGATCTCATCGCCGAAGCCCCGGCCCCGCCCACCGGTCGCGGCCGACCCACCACCACCCTCCATGCCCACCCCGAGGGGCCGCTCGCCGCGGTCGTGGACTTGCGCTTCGCCGATTGGGTCGTCGCCATCGCCGATCTCGAAGGGACCCTGGTCGATACGACAACCGGCCGCCACGCCTCCAAGCGACCCGAACGCGTCTTCGCCGACATCCGCGCTGCCGTGGGCGAACTCGCGGGCCGCTACGACGGGCGGGTGCGGGCCGTCTCGATCTCCGCGACGGGCACGGTGCGCCGCCACGCGATCGTGCAGTCGAGTGTGCTCGGTTGGCGCGACCTCGAGATCGAGCCGCTGCTTCCCGGTGTGCCACAAGCCCTCGGCAACGACGCCACGTTGGCCGGGCTGGCCGAGGCCCGTCGCTCCCACCCCGGCAGGAGCGTTCTGTACCTGACGATCGAGGTCGGGATCGGCGGGATCTTCGTCGACGAGGGCCACGCCGTCACGGGCGCCACGGGCGCCGGCGGCGAGTTCGGGCACGCGCCGTTGGGCGATCCGGCCGTGCCGTGCCCGTGCGGCGCGTACGGCTGCTGGGACGTGGCGGTCGACGGCCGGGCGGTGGCGCGCCTGCGGGGGCAGGACGAGCCGGAGGATCCGCGCGCGTACCTCATCGAAGCGCTCGTCGATGCCGATGCCCGTGCGGCCGTTGAGGAATGCTCCCGGGTGCTGGGGCGCGGCACTGCGGGGCTGGTGAACATCCTCGACCCGGAGATCGTCTGCCTCGGCGGTCTCGCCCCGGAACTGCGCCGCGCCGCGGCCGAGCCGTTCGCGACCGCGTTCGGCGCGGGCCTCATGGGCTTCCGCCGCGACGACCCCCCGCGCGTGGAGCCCTCCGTGCTCGGCCCCGACGCCCCGATCCTCGGCGCGGCCGAAGCCGCCTGGGACATGATCCTCACCGAGGCCGGGATCGCCGCCTGGACCGAGCAGCGCTTCGAGTAATGCTGCAGGGGGGATCGCGGCGAACGGCGGCGGGCCGAGGCCCGCCGCCGCAGTGGTGTTCGGAGTTCAGCCCTTTCCGGCGTGGGTCTCCAGGTAGGAGCGGATCGCGGCCGGGTCGTCGTGGCCTGCCCAGCCGATGTAGGCGTCGGGCCGGATGATCTTCGTGGTGCCGTCGGGGGCGGCCGAGGCCGCGTCGGCCACGAAGCGGGCCGCGTACGACTCGGCGCTGTCGAGGACCACGAACCTGCCGCCGCGCAGGGCCTCGTAGAGGCGGGTGCCGTCGGCGAGGGCGATGTCGTTGGCGCGGTGGCCGACGAGGGCGTCCTCGTCCTTCTCGTGTCCGTAGTGGAACCCGACTCCCGAGATGACGCCCATGGCCCTGGCCTCGATCGGCTTGATGTGCATGGCCGCGCCGAAGGCGAGGCCGCCGATGGCGGCCTTGATCTTCGAGCGTTCGGCCGCGAGGCGGATCATCGTCCCGCTGGAGCGCAGCACCATCTTGCCGACGGGGTGGCGCTCGGAGTGGTAGGTGTCGAGCAGGGCCGCGTCCGCTCCTCTGAGGACGGCGGCGAGCTTCCACGCGAGGTTCGCCGCGTCCTGGAGCCCGGTGTTCATGCCCTGGCCGCCCGCGGGGGAGTGGCAGTGCGCCGCGTCCCCGGCGAGGAACACGTTGCCGTCGCGGTACTCGGGGACCTGGCGCTCGTCGGAGTGGAACCTGGAGATCCAGCGCGCGTCGTGCATCCCGAAGTCGGAGCCGAAGACCAGGCGGGTGGCCTCCTTGATCTCCTCGAGGTCGATCGGATCGTCGTCGGACTTCACGTCGGCGGAGTTCCAGGCGAAGATCCGCCAGTAGTCGTCGCCGAAGGAGGCGATGAAGCAGAACGCGCCGTTGATGCCGTGGATCGCGGGGCTCTCGGCGGGCGGCTCGGCGAGCTTGACGTCGGCGAGCATGATCGACTTCAGGACGGCCTCGCCCGGGTAGGGCATGCCGATGGCGCCTCGGACGGCGGACTTGACGCCGTCGGCGCCGACGGCGTAGGTCGCCGTGAAGTCGCCCCGGACGGTGCTGACGGTGACCTTGCCGTCGGCCTGCTCGACCCCGGTCACCTTGTGGTCGTAGAGGAACGAGGCACCGGCTTCGAGTGCCCGGCGGCGCAGGACGTCTTCGACGGTGTACTGCGGGGTCATGAGGAGGTAGGGGAAGCGGGTCTCCAGGTCGGCGAGGTTGAGGGTCACGCGGTTGAACAGGCGGATGCCCGGCAGCTGCGCGCCGCCGCGGGCGAGGAGCTCATCGGCCATGCCGCGGGCGTCGAGCTCTTCGAGGGTGCGCGCGTGCACGCCGAAGGCTCGCGAGAGGTTCGAGAGGTGCTCGCCGCGACCCTCGAGGACGAGGACGTCGACACCGGCTTCGGCGAGATCGCCCGCGAGGAGCAGACCGGTGGGCCCGGCTCCGACGATGATGACTTCGGCTTGCGTTGACATGGCGCACTCCTTGTGGGGTAAGGGCTCTTAATTCATCACCCGGTGAATTAAAGGTAATGCAGTGTGCGTCCGGAGGGAAGCCTTTCGGGCGCATTGTGATGGAGGACAACAAGACAGCGCTTGGTTGCGGGGTTCGCCGAAGCGGTCGCCGCGCTTGCCGAAGCGTTCCGCGAAGGCATCGGCGTGCTGTCTTCCCGGTCGGCCGCGCGCTCACGCATCGGCCTCCGATGCGTCGAGCGTGCTCGCGGTGAACCCGTGCTCGAGCAGTGCCAGCGCGCGGTCGACGAAGGCGAACGGGGGCCCGGCGAAACCGGAGCGCCACCAGTGGCGCATGGCGCCGATCGACGCGCCTATGAAGGCGTGCACGAAGATCTGCCGCTCGGGTCCCTCTTCTCGGTTCGGCGCGAGCGTGCCGACGATCGCGCCGGACTTCTCGTAGGAGTGCAGGACCAGCGCGGCCTCGATCGCCTGGTGCGAGAACACGAGTGACAGGCGGCGGCGGATCGTCCGCAGTTCGGACTCGCTCATCGCCGCGAACCCGGCCCCCAGGGCCGCGCGGAGCGCGCCGATCGGGTCAGCGCTCGAGAAACAGGCGGCGAGCGGGCTGCTCGGGTGCTCGTCCGCCTCGTCCCAGATGACCAGCATCTCCTTGGTCCCGAAGTAGCGGTAGACGGTCCGCGGCGAGACGTCGGCGCCCGCGGCCACCGCCTCGATGGCGACCTGGTCGAAGCCGCGCTCCTCGAACAGGTCCAAGGCGACCGCCTGGATGCGGTGCATCGCGGCGAGCTTCTTGCGAGCCTGCAGCCCCGGTGCGGCGGGGTCGGCGGCCGTTTGCGGCGCAAGGGAACCGGAATCCATGCGCTCATTATAGGCAGTGACTGCCAGATGGCAGTCACTGCCTATTCTGGAGAGGCGAGCCGCCGACGGCGATTCGCCCCGACCGGTCCGGACGCGGGAGAACGGGGCTAGACCGCCGCCTGCTCTCGTTCGCGGCGGGCCGGATCATAGGCGGGGACCCATTTGGCGAGCCACGCCGCGCCGAACCAGGTGATGAGCCCGAGGGCGATCGCCGCCGCACCGAGCGGGAACGCGAGCGACACGAGACTGATGAGGCCCGGGCCGGCCACGCCACCGAGATCGCCGCACAACCGCCAACCGCCGAGGAACTGGCGACGGCCCTCGTCAGGAGCGACGTCGGCCCCGAGGGTGAGGACGATGCCGGAGGAGATCCCGTTGCCCAGACCCATGAAACACGCGACGAGACCGATCGCGACCGCCGTCCCCGACAGGGGGAGCAGCAGGAAGCCCGCGCCCATCACGAGCATCGCCGGGAGCGCGACCCACATGCGCCCGAAGCGGTCCATGATCGCACCGCCGGGGTAGAACAGCAGCATGTCCACCCCGGCCGCGATACCGAAGATGAGGCTCGTCGCCGTCGCGTCGAGCCCCTGATACGCGGCCCACAGCGGGATGATCGCCTGCCGCGAGGCGCGGGCGATCATGATGAGCAGGACCCCGACGCCGAGCGTCGCGAGCACCTTGCGGTGCTCGGCCAGCACCGACCACATGCCGCGCTTCTCCGGCACGACGGCCGTCCGCGACACGGGCAGATCGGGCAGCGCGAGACTGAGGAGCCCGCCCGCGAGGCTCGTCGCGGCCGCGAACGCGTACGTCGCGTCGAACGAGTACTGCTCGATCAGGAACGCGCCCACGAACGGGCCGATGAACCCGCCGATCCGGAAGGTCCCCCCGAGCGTCGACATGGCGCGCGCCCGGAAGCCCACCGCCACCGCCTCGGACAGGTACGCGTGCCGGGCCAACCCGAACACCGCCGACGACGTCCCGATCACGAACACCGCGGCCGAGAGCACCAGGAGCGACCCGGTGCGCGAGGCCGTGATCAGCGCGGCGGCCTCGACCACGCACGCGGCCAGCAGCACCCGCTTCTCGCCGAACCGCTGCGCCAGCGACCCCGCCGGAAGGTCGCCCATGAGCTGCCCGAACCCGATGAGCCCCACGATGATCGCAGCCTGCGTGACGCTGGCGCCGAGATCGAGTGCGGAGAGCGCCACGAGCGGCATCACCGCGCCCATGCCGACCGAGATGAGGATCGTGGGCCCGTAGATCGGCAGGGCCAGCCGCCTCAGGCGGACGGAAGGCACGGGCTGGGACACTTCGGGAACGTATCAAGCGGCCGCGATGATCGTTCAGTTCAAGGCGGCGACCTGTGACGCGTTCGGGTCGGGACGCCGCCGCGCCCCGGCCCTCCAGGGCTCCCGCCGCGGGTGCCGGCCCGGCCGCGATCGGTCCGTGAACGCCGAGAGCCCCGGCCGACCGGCCGGGGCTCTCGCACTCTGAGCGGGTGACGGGAATCGAACCCGCGCAATCAGTTTGGAAGACTGAGACTCTACCATTGAGCTACACCCGCACTGGCCCGCCGAAGCGGACGCAGACGAGTGTAGCGCATGGTGTCAGGTTCCCGCCGCGATGGCCGCTTCCAGGGCGTCCGGGTTCGCGTAGGTGTGGACCTGCCAGCCGCGGGCGGCGCCTTTGGCGGTGTTCTCGCGCTTGTCGTCGATGAAGAGCAGGTCGTGCGGATCCGCGTCGAGGGCCGCTTTCAAGCCGCGTTCGACGGCCGCGAAGGCGGCGTCATCGGGTTTTCGGGCCTTGAGCCGGCAGGCGAAGTAGCGGTGGCGGAACCAGCGGGCCGCCTCGGGGTGGCGCGCGTCGAAGAAATCGGCGAAGAGCGGGCCGTTGTTCGAGAAGATCGCCAGCGGCAGGCCGGTCGCGACCAATCGCTCCAGGACGTCGCGGTTCAGCGTGAACGCCGAAGTCCACAGCTCGCTGAGCTCCTCGAGGCCCCCGTCGAAGCCGGTGCGCTCGGCCACCTCGGCGCGGATCTCCTCCGCCGTGAACTCGCCCGCCTCGCATCGGGTCTCGAACCCCGACGCGAACAGGTCGCGGTGGAGCTCGTCCCGCGGGTGCCCGGTCCGTGCGGCGAGGAGGTCGAGCCGGTGTTCGGGGTCGAAGTCGAACAGGACCGAGCCGATGTCGGTGACGAGGACGCGCGCGGTGCCCATGAGCTGCCTCCCGGGTGTCGGACAGACAGCATACGAGCCGCGGTTCAGGCGGGCGGGAGGACGCTGCGGAGGCCGCCTCCGAGGTGGGCCAGGAAGGTCTCGTCCGCGTAGGCCTCGTCGGCGTGGCCCAGCGCGGTGTAGAAGCACCGGCCCAGTTCCAAGCGGCGGTGCCACGCGATCGGGTGGGGATCGCCCATGGCGAGGTCGGCGGTGTCGTACGTGTCCTCGTCGGCCTCGAGGAGGATCTCGAAACCCTTCGGCCGCTCGTCGAAGCTGTACCACTCGTCGGTCCAGGACCAGCGCTTCGGCAGGTGCTCGGTGGAAGGGTGCGACTGGTCGACGACGTCGATCACGCCGGGGGTGCACCCCGGCGGGTGGCCGATGAAGCGGGCGCCCACGAGTTCGCGGAAGAACGGCCAGGAGCGTTCGGCGGTGGAGGCGGCGTGGACGCCGCACCAGCCGCCGCCGCCGGTCACGAAGTCGGCCAGGGCGGCGCGTTCGAGCTCGTCGAGGACGTCGCCGGAGGGGGAGAGCCAGACGACGGCGGCGAAGCGGGCGAGGTCGAGCGGGTTGTGCACGCCCGCGTCCTCGGTGTGCTCGGTCGCGAAGCCCAGTTCGGCCGCGATCCGCTCGACCGCTGCGACGCCGGCCGGGATCGAGTCGTGCCGGAAGCCGGTCGTCTTGGTGAAGACGAGGATTGCGGGTGAAACCACGGCGTTCACTCCTGTTCGGGGCGGGGTGTCGTGCGATCGCGCCGGATGCCGGGCCGTCCGACTCGTCCTGAGAACGATTGCAGGGCGTAGTCTAGGCGATCTCGGCGTCGACCGGTCGGCCCGGCCGCCGTCCCCTCAACAGGTGACGAGCGGCGATATCGACCACACCCGCCGGGGCCGCGACGGTGCGGCGGCCTAGACTCGATCGGAGCGGGGGTCGATGCTGCGCTGCCGGCGGACCGATGCGGCCATGGCAACCCCTCGCCCCGACGCAAGTCAATGTCGCAAGGCAATTGAGCGAAATGATCTAGGAGTACGTCTGTGAAGAGCACTGTCGAGACCCTGAGCCCGACCAGGGTGCGGCTGTCGGTCGAGGTGCCGTTCGAGGAGCTGGCGCCGTTCATCAACGAGGCGTACAAGACGGTCGGGCAGCAGGTCCGCGTCCCCGGGTTCCGTCCCGGCAAGGCGCCCCGCCAGGTCATCGACCAGCGCATCGGCCGCGAGTCGGTCTACGCGCAGGCGATGGACCCGGCCGTGCAGGCGAACCTCAACAAGGCCGTCACCGAGAACGACGTGAACGCGCTCGGCCGCCCCGAGCTGACCGAGGTCAAGCCGATCGAGGAGGGCAAGCCGTTCGAGTTCGTGGTCGAGACCGACGTGACCCCCGCGTTCGAGCTCCCCGACTTCGCCTCGCTGAAGGTCACGGTCGAGGCCGAGGGCATCAGTGAAGAGGACGTCGACAAGGACCTCGAGTCCCAGCGTCTGCGCTTCTCGTCGCTGAAGACCGTCGAGCGCGCCGCGGCCGAGGGCGACTTCGTCGTCATCGACCTGCGCGCCACCCAGAACGGCGAAGAGGTCGAGGGCGGCTCCGTCACCGGCATGAGCCACGAGGTCGGCTCGGGCAACCTGCTCGACGGCCTGGACGAGGCCCTCATCGGCATGTCCGCGGGCGACGAGAAGACCATCCAGTCCACCCTCGCGGGTGAGCAGGAGGGCGAGACCGCCGACGTCGAGGTCAAGGTCACCCAGGTCAAGGAGCGCGAGCTCCCCGAGCTGGACGACGACTTCGCCGAGATGGCCAGCCAGTTCGACACCCTCGCCGAGCTGCGCGACTCGACCCGCGAGCGCCTGGAGAACCAGGCCCGCACCGGCAAGGCCAACGAGGCCCGTCAGAAGACCCTCGAGGCCCTCGTCGAGGCCGTCGAGCTGCCGCTGCCGGAGAAGGTCGTCGCCGAGGACGTCGAGCACGAGATCATGCACATGAAGGGCGGCCACGACGGCGAGACCGCCGAGGCGCTCGCGCAGTTCGAGCAGTACCTCGAGATGATGGGCAAGTCCGAGGACGAGTTCAAGGCCGACATGGTCGCCGACTCGGAGGCCCGCCTCCGCCAGTCGATCATCCTCGGCAAGATCGCCCGCGAGCGCGAGCTCGAGGTCTCCGGCGAGCTCATGACCGCTGAGGTCGTCCGCCAGGCCCAGCAGCGCGGCGTCCCGCAGGACCAGTTCCAGAAGTTCGTCGACGAGCTGCGCACGAACGGCGGCCTCCAGCAGATCGCCGCTTCGCTGCGTCAGCAGCTCGCCCTCGAAGAGGTCGTCAAGGAGGCCTCGATCTCCGACGCCTCCGGCACCGAGCTGACCGAGGAAGACCTCTTCCCGGGCCGCAAGGCCGCCGAGGCCGAGGCCGAGGAAGCCGAAGAGGAGCAGACCGAGGAGTAAATCCTCGAACGGTTCTTCAAGGGGCCCACCGCAGCTGCGGTGGGCCCCTTTTCGCGTCGCCGGAATGGGAGCGCTTTGCCCCGGCTGCTCCCGAAATTCTTGCTACTCACGGGTAGAGACGACCGTCACTTTGACCTATGGTGTGTATCTAAACCCATCAATGACATGACGCAGGCCGAGGTCTGCAAGACACCGTCTCGGGAGTGCCCCCTATGATCCCCCGACACCGCTCCAAGCGTTCGATGCCGCTTTATGCCAGTGCTGCAATGGTTGTCGCCGTCCTCTCTTGGCCCTCCCCGGCCGCCGCGCAGGACGATGCCGGAGGCGAGGAACTGAACTTCGATTACGGCGTCGACGGCGTCTCCTGGTACTGGAGCCGTCAGATCGACGAGACCCTCGAGCTCGGCTCGGTTTCGCAGCAGGTCGAATGGCCCAACCCGCAGTCGGCGACGACGATGCCCGTCGCCGTCGAGCTCGGCGAGAACACGAAGGTCGCGGCACTCTCCTTCAACCTCGCCGAACGCGGTGTCACCGAGGGCTCCACCATCACCGACTTCAAGCTCACCGTGGCCGAGGGCGACGACGCGGGCGACTCGCCCACCTTCAACCCCACGGGCAAGCTCGTCCAGGCCTGCCCGATCACCGAGGCATGGTCCGGCGGTGAGGCCGAGATGTGGGACGTCCAGCCGCCCGTCGGCGACGGCTGCGTGGTCGGCGAGCGCTCCGAGCCCGACCCGCAGGAGGTCGCCGACGCCGAGGCGCTGCTCGCCTCCGCGCAGGAAGCGGTCGAGGGCGGCGGCGAGGAGGCCCCGGTCGTCGAAGTCCCGCTGCCCACCTGGACGTTCGACCTCACCGAGCTCGCGAAGGACTGGGGCCGGGACCCGTTCGCGAACCACGGCGTCATGTTCATGCCCGTGATGGACGAGGCCACCCCTGTCGACACCTGGCAGGTGAACCTCAAACTGCCGCTTCGCGACGACCCCCAGACGCCCGTGAACGAGTACGACGCCACCGCGTACCGGCTCGCCGCGACCTTCGCGTACACGCCCGGCGAGACGCCCGAGGACGGCGCGACCGACCCGGGCGGCGACGTGATCGGGGGCGGCGGCTCCGGAGGGAGCGGCGGCGGTTCGGGCGGCGGCGGTGGCTCCGGCGGCGGCTCCGACGAGCCCGCCCCCGAGGAGTCCGCCTCGGAAGCGGCGATGGCCCCGGCCGCGTACGAACCCCTCGAACCCAAGGCGCCCTGGTACGTGTGGACGCTCATCCCGGCCGGGATCGTCGGCGCCTACCTCCTGCACTCCGTGATGGGCGCCTCCGGCGCCGCGGCGGGCGGCGGCGGGGCGATCGACCGCATCCGCGCCCACAACCTCGACAAGCGCGGCTGGGCCCTGCCGGTTCCGGCCGGCCTGTGGCAGCGGCTCACCGGACGCGGGGGCCGCTCATGAGGCTCGGTCCTCCTCGCCGCAGTCTTTCGAAGCGCAGCCGGACCGTCCTGGCGCTCTTGGCGGGCGCGCTGCTCGTGCTGCCCGCGTGCGGCCAGTTCGAAGGCGTGCACGACGACTTCGTGGCCCAAGGCGGCGAGAACGAGGGACTCGGCGGCTCCGAAGGCGGCAGCGCCGACGGCGGCGCCACGGGAGGCGACGGCACCGAATCCTCCGGCGACGGCGGCGGGAGCGACGACGCCTCCGGCGGCGGTGGCGGCGGGGGAGGCGGCGGCAACGACAACGGGAACGCCGGGAACGGCGACACCACCGGCGTCACCGCCGACACCATCACCATCGGCATCCACGCGCCCCTCACGGGCGCGGCCCCGCTCAAGCAGGAGTCCTTCGCCACGGGCAAAGACCTCTACTGGCAGTACGGGAACGGCGGCAAGCCGGTCCAGATCCACGGCCGCACCGTCGAGACGGTGTTCGCCGACGACCAGTACCGGCCCTCCACCGCCCGGCAGGTCTGCCAGACGATGGCCGAGGAACAGCAGGCGTTCGCGCTCATCGGCGCCGGCGGCACGGACCAGATCCAGGCCTGCGCCCAGTACGCCGCGAGCGAAGACGTCCCCTATCTGTCCACAGGGGTCACCGAGACCGGCATGGGCTCGCTCGACACCTACTTCGCGGCCTCGATGACCTACAGGCAGCAGGCCCCGATGCTCGCCGCCTACATCAAGAACGAGCTCGGCGTCACCGACGCGTCCAAAGTGGCCGCGGTCGTGACGAACACGCCGAACTTCGACGACGCGGTCGAGGGCTTCACCGGCGCGTTCGACGGCGTGGACGTCTTCCGGCCCGACAAGAACGAGCGCGGCTCCTCCGCCGCCGGGAACCTCTGCACGGGCACCGTGAAGAACTACGACGTGGTCTTCGTGCTCACCAGCCCCACCTTCTACCTGGAGATGGCCGCCGCCTCCGGCTGCCGCCCCCAGTTCGCGGGGGTGGGCGTGAGCATGGGCCTCGACCAGGTCGCCAGCACCGGCTGCAGCGCCGCGAGCTCGACCGAGGGCGCGCGGTTCTTCAACCCGACCCCGGCGTTCGCCGACGCGGGCGAGTACGACCCGGACTTCCTCGCGGCGGTCGACGCGGCCGGGATCGAAGCCGACGACGTCACCTGGATGATGTGGGGACAGTCCAAAGTGCTCCATCAGATGCTGGAACGGGCGGGCGAGGGCCTTGACCGGGGCGCGTTCATGGACGCCGTCGCGGGACAGAAGTTCTCGACCGGGGTCTTCCCCGATCTGAACTACGCGAACGGCCCGTTCGGCGCCACGCAGGTGAGCGTGCTCCGCAACGTCTGCTCCGGCGGCGGCCACTACGAGACCGACTTCGCCTTCGTGAGCGGGTTCTGACGCATGGGCGCCTTTCTCGCACTGGGTCTCTTCCAAGGAGCGGTCTACGGCCTCCTGGCCGTCGGCATCGTCCTGGTCTACAAGGCCAAACGCGTCTTCAACTTCGCCCAGGGCGAATTCGGCGGCGTCGCCGCGTTCACGGCCTTCGCGATCGTCGTCGGTGCCGGCCTGCCCTACTGGGTCGGCGTCGTCGGCGGCCTCGCCGCGGCGGTGGCCATGGGCCTCATCGTCGAACGCGTCATCGTCCGGCCCCTGGAATCCTCCTCGCGGACGATCATGCTCGTCGCCCTGGTCGGCGTCGCGCTCTTCACGATCGCGATCATCGTCCTGCTGGGCCAGCCGATCCCGCGGGTGATGCCGCCGCTCATCGCGGGAGGCGGCGTGAACATCCTCGGCGCCGGCATCCTGCCGCAGCAGCTGATCCTGATGGCGGTGCTCGCGGTCCTCGCGGCGGCGATGGCATGGTTCTTCAAGACCGACATGGGACTCGCGGTTCTCGCGTCCTCACAGGACACACGCGCCGCGCAGGTCGTGGGCATCAGCCCGGTGGCCGTCTCCCGGCTCGTGTGGGGCATGGCCGCACTCCTCGGCGGCATCGCCGGGCTGCTGTACGCGCCCGTCGGGATCTTCACCCCCGGATTCATGACCCTCACGATGCTCGTGCCCGCCTTCGCGGCGGCCGTGCTCGGCGGCATGACGAGCCTGCCCGGCGCGTTCATCGGCGGCCTCGCGATCGGCGTCGTCCAGAACCTCGGCATCTACTACCTGGGACAGCAGCTGAAAGTCCCGGGAGCCGCCGAACTCGGCGTCTTCGCCCTCCTGATGCTGGTGCTCCTCATCAGACCCCAAGGACTACTGGGGAAGGAGGCGTAGATGGCCACTGCGACCATGGTCCTGACCCGAGTGAAAGTCCAGCGCCGCTTCGGCCTCGCCCTCCGCGTCACCGTCGTCATCGCCCTGCTCGCGCTCGCCGCGCTCCCGCTGCTGCTGGGCGGCGACGTGTGGGCGCAGCGGATCAGCCGCGCCGCGATCTACGCCGTCATCGGCCTCTCGATCAACACGCTCACCGGACACGCCGGCCAGATCTCCCTGGGCCACCAGGCGTTCGTCGGCATCGGGGCGTTCGCGGCCGCGTTCATGGCCTCCCGCCTCGGCGCGCCGCTCGGCTTCGGCCTCGCCGCCGCGGGCGTGGCCGGGGCGTTCACCGCCGTCGTCATCGGCCTGGTCGCGCTGCGCGTCACCGGCCTCTACCTCGCGCTGGTGACGCTCGCGTTCGGGCTCACCGCCGAGACCACGATCTTCAACTGGCGCGAATTCACCGGCGGGGGAGCGGGCGCGTTCGCGCCCCGGCCCGCGGTCCTCGCCTCGGACCACGCGTTCGCGCCGCTGTGCCTCGGGGTGCTCGGGCTCGTCCTGTACCTCGACTGGCGGATCGTCTCGACCAAGACCGGGCGGGCGCTCGCTGCCGTGCGCAACGACGAGCGCATCGCCTCCACTTTGGGCGTCAACGTCACCGGCTACAAGCTCGCCGCGTTCAGCCTCTCCGGCCTGATCGCCGGGCTCGCGGGCGGCCTGTTCGCCCACTGGAACCAGATCGTGCAGGCCATGGACTTCGAGTTCCAGGTGGCGCTCGTGTGGGTGCTGATGACCGTCGTCGGCGGCCTCCGCTCCCGCCTCGGCGTCATCCTCGCCTCCGCCTTCTTCGCGCTGCTGCCCTTGACGCTCCCCAACTTCCTGTCGAGCCTGCCGTGGCAGCCGCCGTTCCTCAACGAGGCGGTTTATCACGTACTACCGCCGTTCATCGTGGTCGTGATGCTCCTGATCGTGCTGCGGTGCTTCCCGGGCGGCTTCGGCCAACTGCTCCGCCCGGCGACGGCCTGGCTCTCCGGAAAGAGGCAATCGTGAAGCGCCGCCAGCTCCTCAAGGTCGAGGGCCTGATGCTCCGCTTCGGCGGCCTCCAGGTCCTGAACGACCTCTCGCTCTCGGTCCGGGAAGGCCAGATCGTCGGCCTCATCGGACCCAACGGCGCCGGCAAGACCTCGTGCTTCAACTGCCTCACCGGGATCTACCAGCCCCAGGGCGGCCGGGTCTTCTTCGACGGGCGGGACGTCTCGCACCTGCCGACCCACCGCCGCGCGCGCCTCGGCATGGCCCGCACCTGGCAGAACCTCGGCGTGATCGACGCGCTCACCGTCACCGAGAACGTCATGCTCGCCCAGCACCAGCGGGCCGGGTACTCGGCGCTCGCCGGGATGCTCGGCCTCGCCGGGACCTGGCACCGCGAGCGCGAACTGCGGCGCGACGCCGCCGAGATCATCGAGTACTTCGGGCTCGAAGAGGTCGCGGACGAGCGCACCGGCGCATTGCCCTACGGGGTCCGCAAGACCTGCGACATGGCGATGGCCCTCGCCTCCGACCCGAAGATGCTCCTGCTCGACGAGCCCGCGTCGGGCCTCAGCCCGGAGGAGGCCCTCGGTCTCGCCGGCACGCTCCGGGAACTGCGCGACCGCCTGAAGCTCACCATCCTCATGATCGAGCACCACGTGCCGCTCGTCGCCGAGGTCTGCGACTACGTCTACGTGCTCAACTTCGGCGAACTCCTCACCGAGGGCGAGCCCGCCGCGATCCAACGCCACCCCGAGGTCATCGCCGCCTACCTCGGCGGCGCGGCGGAGCCGACCGAACCGCCCGAGTGGCCGCTGCAGCCCGAAGGAGCCCCCAATGGCACTGCTTGAGGTCGAGAACCTGCGCGCTGGGTACGGGTCCGTGCCCGTCCTCCACGGCGTGAGCCTCAGCGTCGACGAGGGCGCCAACGCGGTCCTGCTGGGGCTCAACGGGGCCGGGAAGAGCACCACACTCATGACCCTCGCCGGACTGCTTCCGGCCACGAGCGGCGAGATCCGCTACGACGGCAAGCCGCTCACGGGCTCGCCGGGTGCGCGGGTCCGGGCCGGCATCGTCCTGGTTCCCGAAGGGCGCCATGTGTTCCCGGCCCTCACCGTGAAGCAGAACCTGCGCCTGGGCGCGTGGACGATCCGCCGCGACGCCCGCCGGGCGCACCGCAACCTGCTGGAGGTCTACCAGATCTTCCCGCGCCTCCAGGAGCGCGCCGACCAGACGGCTGGCACCCTCTCGGGCGGCGAGCAGCAGATGCTCGCCATCGGCCGCGGCATGATGAGCTCCCCGCGGCTGCTCCTCATCGATGAGGCCTCACTCGGCCTGTCGCCCAAGCTCACCGAGCAGGTCTTCGCGGCGGTGCAGCTCATCAACGAGCGCGGCGTCACCGTCCTCATGGTCGAGCAGAACGCGGGCGTCCTCGCCCAGGCCGACACCGCCTTCGTGATGCAGCAGGGCCGCGTCACCATCACCGGTTCGGGCAGCGAGACCCTCGCGGACGACGTGGTCCGCGCCGCCTACCTCGGCGTTTGAGTTGGGCCGCAACGGCTCCCGCGCTAGGATCGCGCCATGTACTTCGTTGCGGGAGCGACCGGAAACGTCGGTGGAGCAGTCGTCGAGGCCTTGACGGAACAGGGCCTGCCCGTGCGGGCACTGGTCCGCGACGCTAGCCGCGCGCAGCTGCCCGACGGCGCCACGGCCGCCGTGGCCGACCTCGACGACCCGGATTCCCTTGGGCCCTGGCTCGATGGGGTCGAAGCGGCATTCATGCTGCCCGGCTACCCCGACATGCCCGCGCTCTACGAGCGGCTCCGGGATGCGGGCGTGAAGCGCGCCGTCCAGCTCTCGGGCGGCTCGGCCGGGACCGGCGACACGTCGAACGCGGTCACGGCGATGATGGAGGGCTCCGAGGCCGCCGCACGCGAATCGGGCATCGCGTGGACCGTCCTGCGCCCCAGTGCGTTCATGTCGAACACCCTCCGCTGGCTGCCCGAACTCCGAACCGGCGACCTGGTCCGCGCGCCTTGGGGCGACCTCCCGGTCGCCTGCATCGACGCGGCCGACATCGCCGCGGTGGCGGTCGCCGCGATGACCGACGACGCCCACGACGGAGCCGTCCACCGGCTCACCGGCCCCCGCGCGATGCTCCCCGCCGAGCAGCTCGACATCATCGGCCGCGTCCTCGACCGCCCGCTCCGCTTCGAAGGCCTGACATTGGAGGAGACCCGGGCGCAACTCGAAGCGACCATGCCCGAGAAGTACGTGCACGCCTTCTGGGACTTCTACGTGGACGGCTCGCTCGACGAGTCCCTGGTGCTCCACACGGTCGAGGAGGTCCTCGGCCGCCCGGCGCGCACGTTCGAGCAGTGGGCCGAAGCCCACGCCGACGACTTCCGCTGAGCTCCTAGAGCTCGGCCTGCAGCACTTTCGGCGTGGCGGCGAAGCCGTTGCGGGAGTAGACGGGCACGGCCCGGGTGGTCGACTGCACGGTGACCTTCGGCAGCCCCAGTGCCCGCGCCTCATCGAGCGCCGCGGCGATGAGCCGACCGCCGAGACCGCCGTTGCGTGCCTCGGGGACCAGGTAGACGGACTGCAGGTCGCCGGTCGCGCGCGCCATGCTGTCAGGAGTCGGCACCCGCTCGATGACCGCCAGCCAGGCCATGCCGATGACGATCCCGTTGCGGCACGCCACGATGCAGCGGTGCGAATCGGTATGCCGCCGCGCCCATTCGGCAAAGCCCTTCTCGAAGGTCTCGCGCGCCACGGTCGGGGTCACGCCGACTTCCAGCTCCCACTGCCACCGCAAACCGGCGACGGCGGTGAACTCCTCGGACCGGGCGATGCGGATCTCGACCTCGCCGTCCGTAACCGTGCCGTCTTGACCAGTCTCCATGCCACCCATGCTCCCGTGCGGCCGTCAGCAGACGGCGGCGGGCCGAGACGGATTCAACCAGTGGGAAACGCATGCCGCTCCCAGCCTTAGCGCTTACGTTCAGGCGATGAACCCGGTCGACCTGCCTTTAGGGACCACCGACTGGAACTGCTCGCCCCTACCGAGCACTCCGGCGAGGCAGGGGTCGCGACCCGGCGAACCCGCGAATTCGGGGGCACGCGCGTGCGGATCGTCGAGTACAGCGCGCCTCGGTTGGTGCCGCGATCTGGATGGCGGGACAGCGGGGGCGGCGATCCGGGAGCGGTCAGCTGGCGGCGACGGGAGTGCGGGGTGGCGCCGGACGCTCGGTGTCCGGGGTCGGGCGGCGATTCGGCCCTGCCTCAAACCGGCAGCGAGGAAAGGGCGGGCGAGGCTCCGGCGGTGTGCCGCCGGGGTGGGGCCGGTGGTCGGTTCCGGTCGGGCTGGGTGGGGTTGGGGCCGGGCTGCGTGTCCGGGGCCTGGCGGAGATTCGGCCCGGGTTCAATCCAGCGACAAAAGGAACGCGGGGTATCACTTGAGGCCCCGTGTTCGGGGTCGGGCGGAGGTTCGGTCGGGGTTCGAACTGGCAGCGACGGAAACGCGGGGTAGCACCTAAGGCTCCGTCTCCGGGGCCGGGGTCGTCTTTGGAGCGAGGCGCAAACCGGCAGCGAGGGAAGGGTGGGCGAGGCTCCGGCGGTGTGTCGCCGAAGCGGGGCCGGTGGTCGCTGCTGGCCGTGCCGGGTGGATCCGGCCCGATGCCGCTGTGACCGGGTGGTCGGCGACGCGGGAGCCGGCAGTCGACGGGATCGGCCCGGACATGATCGTGCTCGTGAGCATGGTCGTGCTCGTGCTCGTGTTCATGTGCATGGTCGTGGTCCTCATGCGCCTGTGTCGCCTCCTTCCCGCTGCTCTACTTGCTTCCCTCGCTGGCCCTGCTGGCCCTGCTGACCTTGCTTCGGCTTCCGGTTCCGGCCCTTCAGCTTTCACCTGGCCGCGCGCCGTTCCTGCCGGGGACGCGTCCTGGTGCCTACCGTCCCTGAGGCAGTGGTGCGGCCTCCCGGTGGATGCCGGTGGCGGGTTCGCCTCCCGAGGATCGCTTGCCGTTCCTGGGATCCGTCCTGCAGGCGCGTGGGCTTGCGGGCGCGGCGCTGCCGGGGCGGAGGTGGTGCTCGCCATGGACGTGCTTGCGGTGTCGCCGTACCGAGTCCTCTATTCGCTCGGTGTGGCCTCACCGCTGACGCTGGCGGGTCGTGCTGGTGTCGCAGGTGCCCCCGTGTGGGGCACTGCCTTCTGGTTGGGGTGATCCCAACTAGGATCGTCCACCCAGTCACGGCCCGTCGGGGGCGCGGACAGCTGCGGGCGATGGCACGGGGGTGAGATCGGACGCCTCCAGCGGAGGAGGAGCACCCCAGCTTGCGGGGTCGTCGCCTCGAAACAAGTCGGTTTGTCGGATCGGCCAGAGGCTTGTCGTAGTCTGCTTACACCTACCCCGACACCTGTACAAGTTTCCTGTCCCTGTACGTACCTCAATTGTCCCCCATACAGCCCCCGACTGTCATCACCCACACGATGCGAAACCATTCACGTTCCTACACGCCACACCCGGCCTGATCGACTGCGTCCCAACCGAATCCGACCCGAGGCGCGCCACCCCGCCGGCCCCGCCACCCACTCCTCCGTCGCTGCCCGGTTTGACCTGGAGCACCGGCAACCTGTAAGGCGCGGCGCGGGGGAGCGACCGAGTCGCGGATGGCAATGTGGGTGTCACGCCGTGGTCGTCGAAGCACGGCGGAAGTCCCCGATTCGTTCATCCGAAGTGGAACGACCGACCTCGTTGCCGAGGTAGCAGGTCCTGCGGTGCCCGGCAGGGAGCGGGCGCCGCCATCGCGTACGAGCCGCCCACGTTGTTCTACTCTGGACCACCAGCGCCGGAACCTCCTAGACGGGCCCCAGCCTCCGGTGGAGGAGGCAGAACACGTTGCCTTCGGGGTCCTGCAGCACGTGCCAGTCCTCGTCGCCGGTCTGGCCGACGTCGGCGGGTCTGGCGCCCAAGGCGAGCAGGCGCTCCAGCTCGGCGTCCTGGTCGCGGTCGACGGCGTTGACGTCGATGTGGAGCGGGACCTTCGAGGGCTTCGGATCGGTGCTGGGGCTGAGGATCAGCGTCGGCTGGAGGCCGCCGAAGCCGACGTCGGCCGGGCCGATCTCGATGCTGCCGTCGTCCTCGCGGTCGAGTACGACGTAATCGAGGACCGCGTTCCAGAACGCGGCCAGACGCTCGGGATCCTCGCAATTGAGGACGAGTTCGCTGATGCGGGATGCCATGCCCGCGAGTATACGAACGGCACGGCACTCGGCGGGACGATCGCTACGCGGGGGCGTTCGCGAACAGCGCGACCAGCAGGTCGAGCCGCTGTCCCTGCGCCTCCTGCGGAATCCGCCCGCTGCGCAGCAGGACCGCCATGCCGTGCAGTGAGCCCCAGATGAGTTCGGCGAGGGCCGCGTTCCGGTCGTTGAACGGCCCGAAAGCGCTCACGATCTCGTTGAACGCGGCCCGCAGCGGAGCCGGGGTCTCGTCGCTGGCCCACTTCACTTGCGTCGGAAGCGAGAACATCGCCTGATACGCGGCCGGATGCGCGGCCGCGAACTCCAGGTACGAAGTGCAGATCGAACGGATGGCCTCCGCCTCGGGGGCGGCGAGTCGGGCGTCGCGCATGCGCGCGGCCATCTCGCCGATGCCCTCGATCGCGACGGCGTCGCGGATGGCCTCCATGTTCGCGAAGTGGCCGTAGAGGACCGGTTGGCTGTACTCGACTCTGTCGGCGAGCTTGCGGGTGGTCACGGCCTCCCAGCCTTCGGCCTCGGCGAGTTCGCGCGCGGCGGTGATGATCAGCTGGTGTCGTTCGGCGCGTTGCCGTTCACGGCGTTCAGTGGCAGTCACCACAAAAGTATAGCATTGCTAGATTTCCGGTCGAGGATCAGTCTATCCTTGAACATGAATCTAGCACTGCTAGAGTTCTTGGCACGACTTCCGAAGGGAACCACCCCCATGCTCGACCTCATCGCCACCGCCCTCGCAGGACTCATCGGCCTCGCCGTCGTCGCCATGGGCGCCACCGGCATGCTCAAGCCCCAGTTCTTCATCACCTTCGGCATCCCCGGCACCCCGGCCGACGACCCCGTCCTCAACCACTGGCTCACGGTGAAAGGCGGACGCGACGTCGGCACCGGCCTCATGATCCTGGTCGTGACCCTGCTCGGCACCGCCTCGCTCGCCGGCTGGGCCATGCTCGCCGCCGCCGTCATGCCACTCTTCGACGGCCTGATCGTCCTGCGCGCCAAAGGACCCCGCGCAACGGCCTTCGGCGTGCACTTCGCCACCGCCGCGACCATGGCCGTCATCGCCGTGCTCCTGCTCCTGGCCTGAGCACGGCGAAGGCCGGTCCCCGTGCGGACCGGCCTTCGCCATGCGGTCAGTCGCGGTCGGCGAAGACCTCCTTCGCGGCGTTCATGGCGTTCAGCGCCGCCGGGAACCCCGCGTACACCGCCATCTGGAGGATCGTCTCCACGACCTCCTCCCGACTGCCGCCCACATTGAGCAGACCGTGGATGTGCACCTTCAACTGCGGCAGGGCACTGCCGAGCGCCGTGCACGCGGCGATCGTCACGATCTCGCGCGAACGCAGATCCAGGCCGCCGCGCACGTAGAGATCGCCGAACGCGAACTCGATGATGTACCGCCCCAGGTCCGGCGCGATCGACTTCAGGTTCTCGATCACCGCCTCGCCCGCGTGCCCGTCGATCTCCGAGAGGGCCTTCCATCCGCGCTCGTAGCGCGAACCCTCCGGCTCGGGCTCCGCGTCGGCGTAGCCCGGCTCGTCGTCGTCCCGCGCCGCGAAGACCTCCTTCGCGACGGTGATCGCGTTGAGCACCGCCGGGAACCCCGTGTAGGACGCCAGGTGCATGATCGCCTCCACGATCTCGCGCCTGCTGCAGCCGATGTTGAGCGCCCCGGCGATGTGGAACCGCAACTGCGGCAACGCGTACCCGAGTGCAGTCAGGCCGCCGATCGTCGCCAGCTGGCGCTCGCGCAGGTCCAGCTCGGAGCGGTGGTACACGTCCCCGTACGGGAACTCCACGGTGAGGCGGCCCAAATCGGGCGCGACGTCGTTGAAGTCCCGCGTCACGGCGGGCTCGTCCTCACCCGCCAGGCGCCGCAGGATCTCCAGGCCCCGGTCGTAGCGACCGACTTCAGCTTGATTGTCCATTAGGTACAGTCCCTTCAGATTGGTCGGCGACGGCGACCGAGCTCGGGAAAGTCCGGATTCGCGGCCATGATCCGGGCCTCGCGCCTGCGGGACCTCCTGGACCACCGCGGTGATCTTGTCCAACGGCCCCGTGACCTCGTGCGTGGTCGCGGTGAGCGTCGGCAGCAACTTCACCCGCACGACCTGCTTGCCCACGACAACTGTCACGTGTGCGACAAGAATGCCCGTTCCTGACCCGAACGGGTGATCCCCGCGGGGCTGATGCTCGGAGGTGTGCAGTAATACTTCTGGTCTCAAAGCTCGGTCGCCAAGCGCCAACATCAGGATACCCTGAAAGCCACCTCGGCCCGGCCGCTCACGGGGAGCGGCACGTACACCCGGAGGCCTTGGGCCGCATCGGTACCCGACAGATGCGTGTAGTCCTCCCCGGGGTGGTATCCCGGCCCGGCGGGCATCGGCCGCGAACCGTCCACACTGATCGAGATCCGGTCCCCGCCCACCCGGTAGGCGAACTCGCCGCCGACCGGCTCGAACCCGGCGGATGCCGAGGGCCGCACGCCCACCAGCTCACCGCCCTCGCGGAACGCCAGCTCCAAGACCTGCCGCACCCGGCCCGGATCCGCCGCGACCTCTAGCCGCACTTCGCCTTCGCCGATCCGAACCCGGACCTCCGTCTCGAGCGCGACCACGTCCCTGGGCCGGTTCGCGAAGTCCATCGAGGCCGAGAAGCGGCCGTCGTCGCCGAGGTCGTATTCGCCGTCGGCGCGTCGGA
The DNA here is from genome assembly GCF_016918015.1 of Glycomyces sp. YM15. Lineage (GTDB taxonomy): Bacteria > Actinomycetota > Actinomycetes > Mycobacteriales > Micromonosporaceae > Glycomyces. Next base: position 57,101 of record NZ_JAERMK010000005.1, on the reverse strand, counting down.
ACCCGGCCGGCAGCGGCTGGTAGTAGGCCGCCGCGACCCGCTCGGTCAGGACGAACGCGCCGCCCTCCGATTCGAAATCATCGGCCCTGAAGGGCCCCATGCCGAAGAAGTCCCGCGAGAGCCGCACCGAATCCAGCACGGCCCCGCCCGCGAACACCCGCAGGAACGTCGGATTGCTCGACAGCCCCGAACGGATCCAGCCGTGCTCGGCGTAATCCGTGCCGCCGAACACCGTGACCGCGAAACCGCCGTCCCGCACCACCGCCAAGCCGGCCGAATCGAACACCGCGTTCACCGGCTTCGCCGCCTCGGGCTCGGGCAGCGGCCCGGCCAGCGCCGGCTCCAGCAGCATCTCGGCCAGCGCATCGCTCGGATACGCGATCGGCACCCCCGCCGGCGCGGTGAGGATCTCCCGCACGATCGCCGCGAAGTCCCCGCGCCCCCGCTCGATCGCGAACCGCCGGAACTGCATCATGAACGGCGCCAAGGGCATCGAGCCGCGCTGGTCCTGCCGCCGCGAATGCACGGTCTCCACGGTGCCGTCGGGCAGCGCGGTGGCCGCGATCGCCTCGAGGTTCCGGCACACCGCGTCGAGCAGGGCCGGCCGGTCGAGCAACCTCGCGATCGCCGTCAACGACGGATTCGAGACGTGCAGCGAGTAGTTCGCGCTCCGCTCCGAGTACATGCCGTCCGGCGCGATGTCGATGCCCTCGGCCAGCCACTCGTCGACCCGCGCCACCAGGCGCTCGTCGGGCCAGTGCGCGTTGAGCCGCGCCAGGGCCGCGCTCAGCTCCCACCGGTGGTTCGGCGTGTGGACGCCGCCGAGCCGCAGCGGCGCGGCCGCCTTCAGCGCGATCGTCTCCAGCGCTCCGGCCAAGGGCCGCAACGGCGCCGGTGCGTCCCGCAGCAGCGCGTACGTGTCGCACAGGTCGTTGATCGTGAACGCCGTGTCCGGCGGCGAGGCGAGGTTCTCGGCGTCGAACAGGCCGTTCTCGCCCTGCATCCCGGCCAGGAACGCCACCAGCCGCTCGGCCGTGCGAGCCGCCTCCGCCGAGCCGAAGTACGCCGAAGACCGATGTACCCCGCAGGCGACGAGCGCCTTCACGGCGGACATGACCGCCCGGTGGTGCGGCGCGCCCGCGAGCAGGTCGTCGAACCCCGCGAGCACCTCCCGCGCCCGCTCGTCGGCCGCCGCGGTGACCGCGTCCACGAAGTCCCGGTCAGTCCTTGAGTCCCGCATTGATGTCCTCGTTCATGACGTACTTCTGGAACACGATGAAGATGAGCACCAGCGGCAGGATCGACATGACCGAGGCCGCCAGCAGCAGCGGCCAGTCGATGTTCTCGGCCCCCACAATGGACCGCAGCGCGATCTGGAGCGTGAACTTCCGCTCGTCGCCCACCACGATCAGCGGCCAGATGTAGTCGTTCCAACGCCACTGGAATGAGAAGATCGCCAGCGTCATGATGATCGGCCGCGACATCGGCAGCATGATCCGGAAGAAGATCCCCGTCTCGCGCGCCCCGTCGATCCGGGCCGCCTCGATGATGTCGTCGGGAATGGACACGAAGTACTGCCGGAACATGAACACGCCGGTGGCCGTGAGGATCGACGGGACCACCAGGCCCGCCATCGAGTCGTACATGCCGAGGTCGCGGATGACCAGGAACGTGGGCGAGAGGATGACCTCGGTCGGCAGCATCGTCGTGGCCAGGAGGCACACGAAGAAGATCCGGATCCACGCCTTGTCCTGGTACTTCGCGAGCGCGTACCCGGTCATCGCGCTGGCGAACACCGTCAGCACGGTGGTCGTGAGCGCCACGGCGAGCGTGTTCGAGAAGTACAGCATGAAGTCGAACCGGTCCCACGCCTTCTCGAAGCCGCCGATCGTGGGGTTCTCCGGCAGGATCGTGAGCGGGTACTGGAACAGCTCCGAGCCGGGTTTGAAGGCGCTCAGGAGGAACCAGACGAGCGGGAAGGCGTACAGCACCGCCAGCAGCCACATGAACGTGGTCATCGGGACGACGCTGCCGAGCTCTTTCGCCTTGCGCGCCTTCGGCTGCACAGTCTGCTTCGAAGCGATGGTCGAGGTGCTCATGCGGCGCTCCTCCGGTTGACGGCCATCTGCACGAGGGCGATGGTCAGCAGGATGAGCAGGAGGATCATCGAGACGGCGCTGGCGTAGCCGATGTCGGCCCGCTGGAAGCCGGTCTCGTAGATGTACTGGATCAGGAGCACGTTCGAGGTGCCCGGACCGCCTTCGTTGAGCGCCTGGATCATCGCGAACTCCTTCATGGCGCCGAGCGAGGACAGGAGGATCACCAGGAACGAGGTGGGCGCGATCGACGGCAGCGTGATGCTGCGGAACCGCTGCCAGGCGTTCGCACCGTCGATCTCGGCGGCCTCGTAGTAGGCGCGCGGCACGTTCTTGAGCGCGGCGATGAAGATCAGCATGTTGAAGGCCGTGCCGCCCCAGGTCGCGGCGATGACGACGACCATGAGCGCGAGGTCGGGGTCGGTCTGCCAGGCGAGGGGGTTCCCGCCGAGCCGGTCGATGACGTAGTTGACGAAGCCGAAGCTCTCGCCGAACATCCAGCGCCAGATGACGCCGGCGACGATGGGGGAGATGAGCCACGGGAAGAAGAACACGAGCTTCGCCGCGGTCTTGCCCCTGGTGTGGTTCGAGACCAGGAGCGCGGCGACCGCCAGCGACATGACGTACATCAGCGGCACGCTGAGGACCGCGAACAGCAGGGTCCGCGTGAGCGACTGGTAGAAGGTCGGGTCGGCGAAGAGCTTCTCGTAGTTGTCGGTGCCGACGAACTCGGGCGTCCCGAGTCCGGAGTAGTCGGTGAACGAGTAGATCAGGCCGAGGCCGCCGGGCCAGACGAAGAACACGAGGAACAGGACGATGCTGGCGCCGGCGAGGGCGAGCGGCGCGAGCCGGTACTGGGCTCGGCGGCCCCCGCCCGGGCGCCCCCGCCGGCCGCGGGGGGGGGGGGGGGGGGGGGGGGGGGGGCGGGCGGGGGGCCCGGTTGGGGGGCGGGGGGCCCCCGGCCGGGCCGCGCGCGCGGCCCGGCGGGGGTCTGGGAGGTGGTGGCGGTGGCCGTCAAGGGTTACTCGCAGACGATGTTCTCGTTGAGTCCGGCAATGATGTTGGCGATGGTCGTGGGCACGTCCTGCTCGCCGTTGGCCAGCTTGACGGCCTCTTCCTTGAGCGGGTCGGCGTCGCCGCCGGCGCTCTGGCCGGCGTACGCCATCTCGAGTTGATCGTTGCTCTGCGCGCTGGAGATCGGGTCGGACGCGGCGATCTCCTCGTTGTACATGTCGAAGTTGACCTGCGAGGCGCCGTAGTCGATGTCGAGGCCCTGGATGACCGGCAGGAACCCGGAGATCTCGCAGATCTCGGTGTAGTTCTCGGCCGTGAAGAGCCAGTTGACGAAGTCGAGCGCGGTCTGGGACTTGTCGCCCTTGTAGACGACCACGTAGCCGCCGCCGAGGTTGGTCGCGCGGCGCGTCTGGGCGGGCATGAGGGCCGAGGCCCATTCGAAGTCGGTGATGTTGGCCTGGAAGTCGGCCACCTGCCACGAACCGGAGTAGTAGGCCGCGACCTGGCCGCTCTTGAAGAGCGCGTTCGGGTCGTCGCCGGAGACCCACACGGAGCGGGGCATCACGTCGTCGTCGTTGATGTTCGCGAAGAACTCGAGCGCGGCGGCGGTGGTCGCCTCGTCGGTCGAGTACGTGCAGTCGTCGCCGAGCTCGAAGCCGTTGCTGCCGAACTGGTACATCATCGAGCGCAGGCGGTGCGAGGACGGGTCCATCACGAGCCCGTAGCGCGTTCCGGTCGCGGCCTTGACCTCCTTGACGGCGGCGATGAACTCGTCCCAGGTCCAGATCTGGTCGGCGGTGGTCGGGTAGGCGACCCCGGCCTGGTCGAACAGAGACTTGTTGACGTACAGCCCGACGGCGGTGAGGTCGGTGAGGAAGGTCGGGACGGCGCCCTCCTCGTTCTCGGTGACGAGGTTGTCCATGACCCCGGCCTTGCTCGCGACGTCGCTGAGGTCCTCGAGCTGGTTCATCCAGATCGGGTCGATGGACTGGACGCGGGCGAGGTCGGGCAGGGCGTCGGCCTGGGCGGCGTTGCGCAGGCGGGTGTTGAAGTCGTCGTAGGGGATGTCGTCGATGTCGACGGTGACCCCGGTCTCCTCGAAGTACTTGTCGGCCATCTTCTGGAAGCCGCCGCCTTGGTTGGCGTCGCCCGAGAGCCAGAACTTGACGGTCTTCGCGTCGCCCTCGTCGTCGCCGCCGCCGATGAAGCCGCAGGCGCTGAGGGGCAGGGCCGCCGCACCGGCGGTGCCGGCGGTGAGGATGAGTCTTCTCTTCATTGAGCTCTCTCTTCAGGATGCGGGCCGGTGTTGGACCCGTCGGGGTTCGGAGCGAATGCCGACCCCAGGCCGGGCGTTCGCAGGTGCGCGACCACGTGTGCAAAGTCACCCGGGTATGCGCTTGCCCGACCATAGCAGATGTTTCCTAACGCGCGACAGTAGCGCGCGTTAGGTGGTATTGAACTGCAACTTTTCTTTGAGCCTAGTCCCGCCTAGGCGGCCGCGGCCCCGCTCTTCACATCGTCTTCGGCCGGTTCTGCGAGCGCCCGGGCGTCGGCGGCCTCGTCGGCGGCCTGCTTGAGGAGTTCGGCGGTGCGCTGGGCGCCGCGCTCGGCCGCATCGAACATCGCCGCGGAGAGGACGAGGGTCGAGCCGACGACGACGAGCGCGAGGCCGGCCGCGCCGCCGGAGACGAGGAACGGCATCTGCCCGTCGACGTAGGCGAGTTCGGCCATGCCCATCCACGCGAGGGTGAGGACGACGCCGCCGCCCATCCAGAAGAGCAGGCCGAGGAAGCGGAGACGGGTTGTGGGGGAACCGGACACAGTCACTCCATTGTGGGTTAAAGAGGGATTTTCGGTTTTCGCTACCGCGAGGTAACCAAATCTATCAATTTCTTGGTACCTTGTGACAGATGCCATAGCCCGTTTCCTCCCGAAGGGTGCATGTACATGGTGAACCATCCCCCCGTACGCCGTTACCTCCTCGCCGCATCGCTCGTGACCCTCGCCGCGACCGGTTTCGCGGCGGCCCCCGTCCAAGCCGAGACCGCCGAGATCCTCGCCGCCGACAGCCCCGACGCCATCGCGGGCTCCTACCTCGTCGCCTTCGAGGACGACGTCGAGACCGAGGTCGTGGACGAGTTCGGCGGCGACGTCGAGACCGTCTTCGGCTCCGTCGACACCGTGCTCGCCGCGATGAGCGAGAGCGAGGCCGAACGGCTCGCGGCCGACCCGGCCGTGGCCTACGTCGAGCAGAACCAGACCGTCGAGATCCAAGCGACGCAAGACGACCCGCCTTCGTGGGGCCTCGACCGGATCGACCAGTCCGGCCTGCCGCTCTCGGGCTCCTACACCTATCCCAATGCCGGAGAAGGCGTCACCGCCTACATCATCGACACCGGGATCTGGGCCGGCACCGCGGACTTCTCCGGGCGCACCGGCACCGGCTACTCCGCGATCCTCCCCGGCCTCCAAGGGCTCGACTGCAACGGCCACGGCACGCACGTGGCCGGCACCGTCGGCGGCACCGCCCACGGTGTGGCCAAAGCGGTCACGATCGTGCCGGTGCAGGTGCTCAACTGCCTCGGCTCCGGCACCACGGCCGGGGTCATCCAAGGGGTGAACTGGGTGACCGAGAACGCCGTCAAGCCCGCCGTGGCGAACATGAGCCTCGGCGGTGGCGTGAGCGACGCCCTCGACGCGGCCATCGCCGCCTCGATTGACTCGGGCGTCACCTACGCGGTGGCGGCCGGCAACGAGACCGCCGACGCGTGCGGCGTCTCCCCGGCCCGCACCCCGGAGGCGATCACCGTCGCCGCCTCGACCGAGGCCGACGCCCGCGCCGACTTCTCCAACTTCGGCGACTGCGTCGACCTCTTCGCACCCGGCGAGAACATCACCTCGCCCTACCTGCTCGGCCAGCCGAGCGCGCTGAGCGGCACTTCGATGGCCTCGCCGCACGTGGCCGGGGCCGCGGCGGTCTACCTCTCGGCCCACCCGGACGCGTCCCCCGCCGAGGTGGCGGACGCGCTCACGGGCGCGGCCGTCGCGGGCGCGATCGGCGACGTCCAGGGCAGCCCGAACCTGCTCCTGCACGTCACCGATTGACCGTCCCATGAGTGAGGGGCCCGGCCATCGCGGCCGGGCCCCGATCGCGTTTCCGGGCCCCGGCTGCGCCTCCGCTCCTCCGGAGGGCGGACCTCCTGTGCGGGCGCCGCGGCGGCCCGTGGCCGAGGAGGGGCGGGGCGACGAGTGGCGCTCCGCTCGCAGCGAACACGGAGCCCAGGCGCGTCCGATCGTCGCCCCGACGGGCTAAGGTCTGGGTTGGTAACCGCAAGGCCGAGTGCATATCGCCGAGACAGAATGAAGGTGCAAGACATGGACCGTTCGATTCCATTCTCCTCGCAGCTGGAGAAGGACGTCGTCAGCGCGGTGGCCCGGCGCGGTGGCGGCGACGCCTCCTCGGTCGGCCTGGACAGCATGGTCTTCGATCGTCTGCTCAAGGAGCACATCCTGTTCCTGGGCTCGGACGTCAACTCCGAGATCGCCAACCGCCTGTGCGCCCAGCTGCTCCTGCTCGAGGCCGAGGACGACCAGCGCGACATCAAGCTCTACATCAACTCGCCCGGCGGCTCGGTCTACGACGGCATGGCCATCTACGACACCATGCAGTACATCAAGAACGACGTCGCCACCGTCGGCATGGGCATGGCCGCCTCCATGGGCCAGCTGCTGCTCTGCGCCGGCGCCCCGGGCAAGCGCTACGCGCTCCCGCACGCGCGCATCATGATGCACCAGCCCTCCGGCGGCATCGGCGGCACCGCCTCCGACGTCGCGATCCTCGCCGAGCAGATGCTCTACACCAAGCAGATGTTCCAGGAGCGCGTCGCCGCGCACACCGGCCGCACGATCGAGGAGATCGAGCGCGACTCCGACCGCGACCGCTGGTTCACCGCCGCCGAGGCGAAGGACTACGGCTTCATCGACCACGTCGTCAAGCGGGTGGCCGACGTCCCCGCCGAGGCCAACTAGTAAGGAATAGGGGAACCAGATGATGGACATCCACGCCCAGGCCGGCGGTTACGACCCGCGCGCCCGCTACATCGTCCCGTCGTTCACGGAGAAGACCTCGTACGGGGTCAAGGAGATGAACCCGTACAACAAGATGTTCGAGGACCGGATCATCTTCCTCGGGTCCCCGGTGGACGACACCTCCGCGAACGACATCATGAGCCAGCTGATCGTCCTCGAGGGCAACGACCCCGACCGGGACATCATCATGTACATCAACTCGCCGGGCGGCTCGCTCACCGCGCTCATGGCCATCTACGACACGATGCAGTACGTGCGCCCGGACATCCAGACCGTGTGCATGGGCCAGGCCGCCTCGGCCGCCGCCGTGCTGCTCGCGGCCGGGACCCCCGGCAAGCGCACCGCGCTGCCGAACTCCCGCGTGATCGTCCACCAGCCGGCCACCGAGGGCACCTTCGGCCAGGCCTCCGACATGGAGATCCAGGCCCGCGAGATCATGCGCATGCGCGACCAGCTGGAGAAGATCCTCGCCCGCCACACCGGTCAGCCGATCGAGAAGATCCGCCGCGACATCGAGCGCGACAAGATCTTCACCGCCGAGGAGGCCGTCGCGTACGGCATCGTCGACAACGTGCTGACCTACCGCAAGAAGAACGCCCTGCCCGCCGAGGCCGCGGCGTAACCGCAAGCCCCAGGAGCGGCGGGCCGGACGCCCGGCCCGCCGCCTCCGCACCGCCATCCGACGGAACCTCACCTCCGATCGATCCGCCCCCGATGTCGCCCGGCCGCGATACCGTGGCCCAGGCCGGCCCTGAACCCCGCAAGGGTGGCGCGGTGGCGGCAAATGCGAAATACTGGATCGAGACACCGGTTCGTCCTGAATCAACGGAGCCGGATCGGTGGCACGGGTTGACCTTTCAGCAACGGAGCACGAAAGCACGCTCGGCAGGGCCCACAGGGCGAGCCGAGGAAGGGAGTTACCGCGATGGCACCTCGCCTGGGTGACAGCGAGATCTTGAAGTGCTCGTTCTGCTCGAAGTCGCAGCGGCAGGTCCGCAAGCTCATCGCCGGACCGGCGAACGTCTACATCTGCGATGAATGCATCGACCTGTGCAACGAGATCATCGAAGAGGAGTTCGCCGAAGAGGCCGAGGTCGCCTGGGAGGACCTGCCCAAGCCCAAGGAGATCGTCGAATTCCTCGACCAGTGGGTCATCGGCCAGGACTCCGCGAAGCGCTCGCTCGCGGTCGCGGTCTACAACCACTACAAACGCGTGCAGCTCGACGAGCTCGGCTCGATCCGCGGCGGCGACCACGTGGAGCTCCAGAAGTCGAACATCCTCATGGTCGGGCCCACCGGCTCCGGCAAGACCCACCTGGCGCAGACCCTCGCGCGGATGCTCGACGTCCCGTTCGCGATCGCGGACGCCACGGCCCTCACCGAGGCCGGTTACGTGGGCGACGACGTCGAGAACATCCTCCTCAAGCTCATCCAGGCCGCCGACTTCGACGTGAAGCGCGCCGAGACCGGCATCATCTACATCGACGAGATCGACAAGGCCGGACGCAAGGCCGACAACCCCTCGATCACCCGCGACGTCTCCGGCGAGGGCGTGCAGCAGGCGCTCCTGAAGATCCTCGAGGGCACCCACGCGGCCGTGCCGCCGCAGGGCGGGCGCAAGCACCCGCACCAGGAGCACATCCAGATCGACACCACGAACATCCTCTTCATCTGCGGCGGCGCCTTCGCCGGGATCGAGGAGATCATCAAGTCCCGCGTCGGCAAGCGCACCGTAGGCTTCACCGCCCACCTGCACGACGCCGAGGACTCCGCGGAGGACGCGATCGTCTCTCAGGTCATGCCCGACGACCTGCTGAAGTACGGGCTCATCCCCGAGATGGTCGGGCGCCTCCCCATCCTGACCACTGTGGACCACCTCGACAAGGAGGCGCTGCTGCGCATCCTCACCGAGCCGAAGAACGCGCTGGTCAAGCAGTACCAGCGGCTGCTCGAACTCGACGGCGTCGAGCTCGAGTTCGCCGAGGACGCCCTCGAACCCATCGTGGAGTCGGCCATGCTGCGCGGCACGGGCGCGCGCGGGCTGCGCGCCATCATGGAAGAGGTGCTGCAACCCGTCATGTTCGAGATCCCCTCGCGCGCCGACGAGGTCGCGAAGGTCGAGATCACCGCTGACGTGGTGCGCCGCAACGTCAACCCCACGCTCGTGCCGAGGACGAAGGCCACACCGCGCCGGGCCGTCCGGCTGCGGCGCGAGAAGTCGGCCTGAGGTTCAGTCGTCCTTGTTCTCGTCGCGCAGACGGCGGTCGATGTCCCGCAGGAAGTCCGGGTCGTCGTCGGGTGCGACCGGGCCCTTCGGGTTCCGCGGGCCGGCGCTGCCGTGGCGCGGCCCCGGCTGCGGCCGCGGGGGCTTCGCCCGGCCGACGGTGAACCAGAGGATGCCGCCGACGACGGGCGCGAGCACGATGATGAGCACCCACCAGGCGCGCGTGAGCTTCCTGGGGGCGTGTTCACCGCCGAGGCAGTCAGCGACCGCTGCGATGACCAGCGCCAGATGCGCCAGGAACAGGAAGACGAACGCGCGGATCATGATCCAATCATGCCTGTCCGCCGCGCCGGGGACAACAACGCCTCGGGTGGTTACTCGTAAGTAACTTCGTAGGATATAGTTCAGGCCGAGACGCCTGAACGAAAACTAAGGCCAACAAGCGTCCTCTAGTACGACCTCGGAGGTTGTCGATGAACATCGTGGTTCTGGTCAAGCAGGTCCCGGACTCGGGGCTGGCGAGACAGCTGGACGCCCGGTTGCGGGTCGACCGCAACGGCGCCAACAACGTCATGGGGGAGCTCGACGAATACGCCGTCGAAGCCGCCCTCCAGCTCAAGGAGGCCCACGGCGGCGAGGTCACCGTCCTCACCCTCGGCCCCGGCCAGGCCACGGAGACCGTGCGCAAGGTCCTCGCGATGGGCGCCGACAAGGCCGTGCACATCGAGGACGAGGCCGTCGGCGGCTCCGACGCGCTCACCACCTCCCAGATCCTCGCCGCGGCCCTCGGCCGCCTCGAATGGGACCTCGTGATCGCCGGCGCCGAGTCCACCGACTCCGGCATGGGCGTCATGCCCCACCTGCTCGCCGCCCGCACCGGCGTTCCCGCGCTCACCGGCGCCCGCAAGATCGACACCGACGGCACCACCGTCACCGTCGAGCACCAGCGGACCAACGGATACGACGTGCTCAGCGCGAGCCTTCCGGCGATCGTGTCCGTCTGGGACACCATCAACACGCCGCGCTACCCCTCGCTCAAGGGCATCATGGCCGCCAAGCGCAAGCCCGTCGAGACCCTCACCCTCGCCGACCTCGGCGTGACCGAGGCCGGGCCCGCCGCCGCGGGCAACGAGGTGCTGAGCGCCGCCGAGCGCCCCGCCCGCACCGCAGGGCAGATCGTCACCGACGAAGGCCAGGGCGGCGTCGCGCTCGCCGAGTTCCTCGCCGTCGAGAAGTTCATCTAGGAGCCGATGATGACTGACATCCTTGTGTACGTACCGAACTCGGGCAAGCACGCCGCTGAGGTCCTCACTCTCGGACGCTCGCTCGGCGACGTCTCGGCCATCGCCTTCGACGACGCCTCGGCCGCTCTCGCGGGCGAATACGGTGCGGTGAAGGTCTACCGGGTCGACGCCCCGGGCGCTGACGACTATTTCGTGGATCCGAAAGCGACCGTCCTGATCGACCTGGCGCGCTCGGCCGCTCCGGGCTTCTTCCTGCTGCCGAGCACCGACGAGGGCAAGGCTTTGGCCGCCCGCGTGGCGGTGGCGCTGGAGAACGGCCTGCTGACCGACGTGTCCGGCCTCGAGGCCGACGGGACCGCGACGCAGGACGCGTTCGCGGGCGGCACGATCGTGAAGTCGAAGGCCACCAAGGGGTTCACGCTCGCGACGGTGAAGGCCGGCTCGACCGAGCCCGCTCCGGCTCCGGGCTCGCCGACCGTGGAAGCGGTGGCGGCGAGCGTCGCCGAAGCCGACCAGCGCGTGCGCATCACCGAGCGGGTCGACGAGCCCGCAGGCGACCGTCCGGGCCTGGCCGAGGCCGGCGTGGTGGTCTCCGGCGGACGCGGCGTGGGTTCGGCGGAGGACTTCGCGCTCATCGAGCGCATGGCCGACGCCCTGGGCGGTGCGGTCGGCGCCTCGCGCGCGGCGACCGACTCCGGGTTCTACCCGCACAAGTTCCAGGTCGGCCAGACCGGTACGACCGTGTCGCCGCAGCTGTACGTAGCGGCCGGCATCTCGGGCGCGATCCAGCACCGCGCGGGGATGCAGACCTCGCGGGTCATCGTGGCGGTCAACAAGGACGCGGACGCGCCGATCTTCGGCATGGCCGACTTCGGCGTGGTGGGCGACCTGTTCCAGGTGCTCCCGCAGGCGCTCGAGGAGATCGAGAAGCGGAAGTAGGCGAGGTCCCCAGGCCGCGCGACGGCGCCGAAGGCGCCAGGTCCGCGAAACGGGGTCGAGCGGCGCCCGCCCGCCTGCACCGACCATTACGGCCCGGGCCCTTCGGGGCCCGGGCCGTACGGCACTGCTCAGGTCCGGGCGGCACGACACCGCTCAGGTCCGGACGCGGGCCCAGCGCCTTCGGCGCCGCGCAGCCGGGGGAACCTTCGGGCCCGGCTCCGGGGTGCTCCTGCGGGGGTGTCACGTTGTCGTAACAAGCGTGAGTTACGCTTCCCGGAGCCTCTCGTTATATAGAACCTACAGATGATGTTGGAGGAATCCGCCATGGCCGCCCCAGCTGCCGCGATTGCCGCGCCAAGCGTTCTCGCTGATCTCCTGCCCGCCCGCACGAAGGCCGCCGCCTACGCGCGCGACGCCGTGCTCGTGCTCGGCGGTGCCGCCGCCGTCGGCGCTTCCGCGCAGATCGCGTTCACCATCCCGCAGATCAGCCCGGTCCCGTTCGTGCTCACCACGTTCACCGTGCTGCTCCTCGGCGCCGCCTACGGGCCGCTGCGCGCGGGCCTGACCCTGGCGCTCTACCTCGCCGCCGGCGCCGCGGGCGTCCCGTGGTTCACCGACGGCACCTCCGGCTACGCGATGCCGACCTTCGGCTACATCATCGGCTTCCTGGCCGCCTCCGTCGCGGTCGGCTTCCTCGCCAAGCGCGGCGGGGACCGCACGATCCTGAAGACCGTGGGGCTCATGGTCGTCGGCAACGTGCTCATGTACGCCTTCGGGGTCCCCTACCTGGCCTTCGCCCTCGACATGAGCGCCTCCGACGCGATTGCCTCGGGCATGACCCCGTTCCTCGCGGGCGACGCGCTGAAGCTCGTCATCGCGGCGCTGCTCCTGCCCGGAGCCTGGGCGGCCGTCAACACCTTCCGCAACGCCGAGTAGGCCACAGCGACCGAAGCGAAGGGCCCCACCGTTTCCGGTGGGGCCCTTCGCTTCGGTCCTACTCGATCTCCCAGCCGATGCCCAGCGCGCCCGGCCTCGGCACCGGCTCCGCCAGCGCCACGGTCCGGTTCGGGCCCAGCTGCAGGTCCCCGGTCTCGCGCTTCTCGCGCTGCAGGCTCGACTGGGCGAAGCGGTACACGCGCTTCGGGATCGCGTCAGGCGCGAAGCGCACCTGCAGCGAGTACTGGTCCACCGGGTACCGGAACGCGTTCCCGTGCCCGCTGGAGGTGCCCCCGTTGCCCTGCACGACGATCTCGAACAGGTGGGTCGCGCCGCGCGGCAGCGGCGTGTCGAACACGATCTCCGCCAGAGCGACCGGCGCCTCCTTGTGGCGCAGGATGTTCGGCACCGTGCAGTCGCGCACCGGCTTGAACTCGATGTCGTCGATGTCGCAGCCCTCGTCCCCGCGGTACAGCAAGATGTAGCGGTCCACGTCGTCGCGCCTGGCGCGCACCAGCATCGACAGTTCGAACACCGACTCCTGCCATTCGGAGTCGACGTGCACGATCACCTGCTGGCTGAGGATGTCCAGGGTGTGCTCGCGCGAGGCGGGCACCTGGTCGCACAGTTCGCGCACCGCGTCGCCGCCCAGCACCGCGTCGGGCCGGGGGAGCTGCCCCCGGATCGAGCGCGGCCCGCGGGCCCGCTTGGGGCCCAAGAGCACCCGCAGGGACCCCGCGGGCAGCTCGAGGAGGTCTTCGAGGGCGGTCACGGCGGCGAGGGACTCGGCGCGCTCGGGCCGGGACCGGCCCGACTGCCAGTAGCTCAGGCTCGTGGTCGACACGGTGATGCCGCGCATGGCGAGGCGGTGGCGGATACGGTCGAGACCGAGCCCGCTGGTCTGGATGGCCACGCGCAGGGCGGTGTGGAACGGCCCGGCGCGAAGCGCTTCGGCGAGCTCAGGCGTCATCGGCACTCACACTTTCTCTCGACACGGGCGGCGAAGGCTCCGGCTTCCTAGGACACCAGTTTCCGCGGCACCCGGTCTCGGGGCGGTGACCCCTCACGATCGGAAAGGTAGGAGGATTCGTCAGATTCTATCTCGCGCGCACCACGACGCATTACGCCGACTAATGCGGAAGATCCCGGCACCGAAATCCCACCCCTCGGAACGGCGCGGACCCCGCCTCGACACCCCCGCCGCGGCCCGCCTGAGTGAGCCGGGACGCGCCGGCCACGGCGAAGCTTGCGAGACGTGAATCAAACGTAGAATGGACGGGCCATGGCCTATCTCGATCACGCCGCGACCACGCCGATGCTCCCCCAGGCGCTCGACGCCTACGTGCGCACCGCCCGTGCTCTCGGCAACGCCTCCTCCCTCCACGGTTCCGGGCGCGCCGCCCGCCGCACGGTCGAGGAGGCCCGCGAGCGCATCGCCGAAGCCCTGGGCGCCAAACCCGGGGAGGTCATCTTCACCGGCTCCGGGACCGAGGCCGACAACCTCGCCGTCAAAGGCATCCACTGGCACCGCCGCTCCGAGGGCCGGGGCCGCGTGATCACCACCGCGATCGAGCACCACGCCGTCGCCGACGCCGTCGCCTGGCTCGGGGACCACGAGCGGGCCGACGTCACCGAACTGCCCGTCGACAAGCTCGGCCGCGTCGACACGGGTGTCCTCGCCGAACTCCTCGACGAGCGCGGCGCCGAGATCACCGTCCTCACCTGCATGTGGGCGAACAACGAGGTCGGCACCCTGCAGCCCATCGCCGAGATCGCCGAACTCGCCGCCGCCCACGGCATCCCCGTGCACACCGACGCCATCCAGGCCGTCGGCCACGTCCCCGTCGACTTCGCCGCCTCCGGCGCCGCCGCCCTCGCCCTCTCCGGCCACAAACTCGGCGGCCCCACCGGCACCGGAGCGCTCCTCCTGCGCCGCGACGTGAAAGCCGTCCCGCTCCTCCACGGCGGCGGCCAGGAACGCGAGATCCGCTCCGGCACCCTGGACGTGCCCGGCATCGCCGCGCTCGCCGAAGCGGTCACGCACGCCGTGCGCACCCAGCAGACCGAATCGCAGCGGCTCGCGCTGCTGCGCGACGACCTCGTCGACCGCATCCGCGAGACCATCCCCGAGGCGATCTACAACGGCGACCCCGAATCGCGCCTGCCCGGCAACGCCCACTTCTCGTTCCCCGGCTGCGAAGGCGACGCCCTCCTCATGCTCCTCGACGCCGCCGGTGTCGAATGCGCCACAGGCTCCGCCTGCTCGGCCGGGATCGCCCAGCCCTCGCACGTCCTCCTCGCCATGGGCGCCGAAGCCGACGACGCCCGCTCCTCCCTGCGCTTCACGCTCGGCTGGCCCACCACCAGGGCCGAGATCGACGCGCTCGTCGCGGCCCTGCCCGAGGCCGTGAAGCGCGCCAAGACCGCCGGGCTCTCCTAGCTTCTGCAGAAGACGGGCCTAAGGTTGAAGACGTGAAACTGCGAGTACTGGCCGCCATGAGCGGCGGAGTCGACTCGGCCGTCGCCGCCGCCCGCGCCGTCGAGGCCGGGCACGACGTCACCGGCGTCCACCTGGCGCTGTCCAAGAACCCCCAGACCTACCGGACCGGGGCCCGCGGCTGCTGCACCATCGAGGACTCCCGCGACGCCCGCCGCGCCGCCGACGTCATCGGCATCCCGTTCTACGTCTGGGACATGGCCGAACGCTTCCACGAGGACGTCGTCGAGGACTTCTACGCCGAGTACGCGGCCGGGCGCACCCCGAACCCGTGCCTGCGCTGCAACGAGAAGATCAAGTTCGCCGCCGTCCTCGACCGCGCGCTGGCCCTCGGCTTCGACGCCGTCGTCACCGGCCACTACGCCCGCAAGGGCGAGGACGGCCTCCTGCGCCGCGCCGTCGACCCCGGCAAGGACCAGTCGTACGTCCTCGCCGTGCTCACCCCCGCCCAGCTCACCGGATCCCTGTTCCCGCTCGGCGACACCCCCAAGGACCAGGTCCGCGTCGAGGCCGAGACCCGCGGCCTCGCCGTCGCCAAGAAGCCCGACAGCCACGACATCTGCTTCATCGCCGACGGCGACACCTCCGGCTTCCTCAAGAACAAGCTCGGCACGAAGGAAGGCGAGATCGTCGACGCCGCCTCCGGGGAAGTCCTCGGCAGCCACGACGGCTCCCACCAGTTCACCATCGGCCAGCGCCACGGCCTCGGCCTCAAGCGCCCCGCCGCCGACGGCAAGCCCCGCTACGTCCTCTCGATCACGCCCGTCGACAACCGCGTCGAGGTCGGACCCCGCGAGGCCCTGCGCGTCGACCGCATCCGCACCGGCAAGCCGGTCTGGCTCGCCGCCGAGCGCACCGCACCGTTCGAAGCCGAGATCCAGCTCCGCGCCCACGGCGAGGTCTACCCGGCCACCGTCACCCCCGACGACGGCGGCCTCACCGCGAAGCTCCACAAGCCCGCGTTCGGCGTCGCCGCCGGCCAGGCCCTCGTGGTCTACGAGCCCTCGCCCGAAGGCGACGCGGTCCTCGCCTCCGGCACCATCGACTCGACGCAGGCCTACGCCTCCGCGGGCGTCGGCGACGGCGCACCCGCCGAGGCGACCGGTGCCTGAACCCATGGACGACATCGACGCTTTGCCGATGGGCGTCGCCACCGGCGTCGGCTCCCTGCCCGGGACCGACGTCCAAGAGGCCGTCAACATCGTCTTCGGCGAACTCCCCGAATGGCCCTACCTGCCCGAGCTGCCCGACCGCGGGCTCGGCACCGACATGATCGGCCGCGGCGCGGCCCTCCTCGAAGGCCTGCCCGTCCAGTGGTGGGCCTTCCGCTGGGAGATCGCCGATCTGCCCGGCCGCGACGCCCGCCGCGCCCGCGAATTGCTCGAACGCGACCTCGACGCGCTCCACGAAGTGGACACCGCCGGACCGGTCCGCCTGACCGCGGTCGGCCCGTTCACCCTCGCCGCCAACCTCTGGCGGCGCACCGGCGGCGCGATGCTCGCCGACCCCGGCGCGGTCGCCGACCTCACCGCCTCCCTCACCGAGGGCCTGCGCGGATACATCGCGGCCGCCCGGGCGCGGATGCCGAAGGCCGCCTTGTCGATCCAGATCGACGAACCGAGTCTCCCGGCGGCGCTGGCGGGCCGTGTGAACACCGAATCGGGGCTCGACTTCTATCGGCGCGTGCCCGTCGAGGTCGCGCGCGAGCGGCTGCGGGAGCTCGTCGAGCGGGTCGGCGTTCCGGTCGTCGTGCACTGCTGCGCCCCGGACGTGCCGGTGCGTTTGCTGGAAGAGGCGGGGGCGCAGGCGCTTTCGGTCGACCTGACCCTGCTCGACCTCGACGACGTGCCGAAGGTCGACGCCCTGGGGGAGTACCTCGACGGCGGCGGTCGCCTCATCGCCGGAGTGGTGCCCCCGCTCGGCCAGCCCCGGCCCGGCGTCGGCAAGGAAGCGGCCGAACGCGTTCAGGCCCTGTGGAACCGCCTCGGCTTCAACGCGGAGCAGCTGCCGCGGCAGGTGAGCGTCGCGACCACGTGCGGCATGGCCGGGGCCGGCCCCGACTACGCGCGGTTCGCGATGGAGGCCAGCCGCGAAGCCGCCGAGCGGCTCCGCGGCTGACATCGCTACTCGGCCGGTGCCGCGGCCTCGTCGCCCTGCATCGTCGCGGCGATCCGCGCGTTGAAGTCGGCGGTGCTGTTCAGGTGCGGGAAGGGCGCGTCGGGGACCGGCAGATCCAGCGCCTCGCACAGCGGCTTCCATCCCGCACCGGTCTCGAACTCGATGAGCCGCGACGCGGGGATCGTGTCCCGGACCTTTTCGTGGTAGCGATGGTAGGCCGCCTCCACGGCGGCGACGTCCTCGCGGGCGGCGCCGTCGAACGTGTAGTCCCACACGTCCTCGACCATCGCCAGCCACGGCCCGCCGCTGGGGTCGTCGATCTCGTTGAACCGCCGGAAGACGGTGTTCGTGGCGCTGGTCCACCACGACTCGAAGCTCTCGCGCTTGGAGAGGACGACGATCGCGTCCGGGTACTGCTCGGCCAGTTCGGCGTAGAAGGCCGAGGCCGGCCAGTCCACGGCGGCGGCGTAGCCCTCGAAGAGCCCGTCCCAGTCCGAGAATTCGCCCTTGGCGGCGGCGCTGAACGCGGGTGCGTCGATGTCGACCCGGCCGAAGACCTCGGCCATGTGGTGGCAGGGCGCCCCGAGGAGGGTTTCGAGGGCGTTCTTGAGGGTCATGGTTCCTGTACGCGGGAGTCCCGCGCCGATAACTCGAAGCATCCTCCGAAGCTATTCGGCCGCAACGGAACAGGCAATAGCGGAGTGCGCTGGCGCGTAGCCGCCCCGGGGACGCGCGGGCGGCGCGGCAGCTCAGTGGCCGCCGCGCCGCCCGTGGTGACTTTGGACATTCCGTCAGGCAAACGTTCCGTACAGGCCTTCCATCTGCCCCGTGAGATCGTCGGCGGCGGCCTCGGACACCACGTCCCGAGGGACGCCCGTGACCAGCGCGTAGAAGATCAGGTTCCCACTGATGCGGTAATATTGGAACTGGCGCTGGGCGCCGTCGCCGTACGAGAGCACGTAGCCGTCCGAGCGCTCCTGGACGAGCCAGTCGCCTTCGGAGTAGGCGTTGACGGCGTTCCCCACGCGGTCGCCCGCGACCAGTGAGGACTCCGCGTATTCGAGCTGCGCTTCGATCGTGACGTCGCTGTCGAAGTACCCGCAGGTGAGCCACGCCGTCACCGGCGGCTCCAGGGAGAGGAACGCGTCCGAGGCCCCGGCCTCGAGGCCGAACCCGTCCACATCGTCGCCGAACCATTGGCCGGTCTGGCCCGCGTCGAGCGATGCACAGGTCTCGACCTGGAAGAACGCTTCGGCGGGCGGTTCGGGTTCGTCGTCCGTCCCGACCGTCTCCTGGGCGTCCTGCGTCTCCTGGAGATCTTCGGGCGGCGAGCCGCCGTGCTCCTCCACGCCCATGTACCGGTCATCGCCCCAGTCGCAGAACGCCGAGCGCTTTTCGTGCTCCTTCAGGAGTTCGGCCGCGCGCTGGTGGCCGAGGTTCCAGGCCATGAGGTCGCGCTCGACCGGGTCGCTGAGCACGCAGTCGAGGTCTTCATCGGGCAGCGAGGCGAACTCGGGCACCGCGTCGTCGGAGAGGTCCCCCAGGTAGGCGAGGTCGAGCTTGTGGTGGTGCTCGAGGTTGTAGCGGGCGATGAGCGCGTCGGGGTTCGCGGCGGCGAGGCCGAGCAGCGCCAGCGCGCCCGAGGCGAGCACGGCGCGCGGCAGCCACGTGGCCCGCAGCTTCCAGCAGCAGATGACGACCAGCGCGAACAGCACCGCGAGCCAGATCTCGACGGTGAAGATCCACACCCGCATCCGGGTGAGCCCGTAGGTGTCGGCGTACGTGTACATGCGGTACAGCGCCGAGGCGATGACCACCATGGACAGAACGCAGAGGGTGCCCAGCAGGATCCGGGCCGCCATGCGGTCGGCCTTGGCGCGTTTGGGTGCGAGCCAGGCCGCGACGGCGATGACCCCGAGTGACAGCGCCGCGACGAAGCTCAGCTGCCAGAAGCCCTTGCGCGCGTACTCGGCGAAGGTGAGCCCGGCGGTCTCCATGACGTACTCTTCGCCGCCGATGAACACCCGCAGCTGCACCGCGATGAACGCGACGAACAGGAGGTTCAACGCCCCCAGCGGGATCGAGAGCTCGAATCGCGAGACCGTGCGGTGTTCGCCCTCGGGCTGCAGGGAGTCGAAGTTCGGCTTCGCGACCGCGGTGTAGGTCCAGGCGAGCGCCATGGGGAACAGGATCCCGGCGAGGAGGATCCGCAGGATGACCTCGCCCGCGCTCACCTCGGGCATGAGCCCCACGACGAGGTCGGCGAACGTGCTGTCGGCGGCGGCGAAGAGCCCGCCGAAGACGAGCAGCAGCGCGGCGGTGATGAGCACGACCCACAGGTTCCGCATGCTGGTGGCGTTGCCCTCGCCTTGGCCGTCGTTGCCCTTGCGGCGGCCGCGCTTGGCCCAGCGGAACGATTCGGCGAGCCCTTCGAGCCAGCCCTGGAACAGCATGACGGTGGTGCCGCTGAAGCGGCGTTGCGGCGTGAGCACCAGCGGTGTCAGGAGGAACGCGACCGCGGTGCACAGGAACACGACCCATCCGGCGTCGCGGATCGCCGCGACTGACCACAGGGCGGCGACCAGGATCGCGCCCGGCAGCCGCGGCACGAGGTCCCGGGTGTCGCCGGCGGCCAGGGGGACCGCGAGCAGGGCGATGCCGGTGAGCGACAGGCCGATGCCGACGCCGGTGGAGTGGAACGCGGCCCACCCGCCGAAGAGGGCGATGGCGATGACCAGGACCACGATGGCCGGTTTGGGGACCTCCCCGGGCCGATGCCAGCGCGGGTTCGGCGGCGGCGTGTACCGCTGCCGGTTCAGCTGCTGGTAGTAGGCGGCCTGCTGGTGGTATTCGGCGGCGGTCAGGGGCCTGGCGGGGGGCTGCGGCGGGCCCTGCCGCTGGACGGGCGACGGCTGCGCCGCCGGTAGGGCCTGTGCCGGGGCCGCTGCGGGCGTTCGGGTTTCGGTCTCCGGCACGGCTTGGGCGGGAACGGGTTCCGGCGCTGGTGCGGGATCCGGTTCGGACCCGGCGGAGGAATGCGGTGCCACTTCGGGCTCGGCTTCGGGCCGGGAGTCGCCCATCGGCGTCTCGGGCCCGTTCGGTTCGTCCGGTGCTGGGTTCTGGGGCGGTTCGCTCGGCGTCTCGCCTCGAGCCGCATCGGCGTTCTCGGGCCGCGGATCTGGGGAGTCAGCGGGTTCGCTCATGGAAGAGCCCCTTCTATTCGGAGGGAGTGCCGACAATAGCGGCAGCCGTCAAGCCGGGAAAGTGTCCATTACAGAGTGTCGCCGTGGTGTGCCGGACAATTCCCCCCATGTCACCGCATTCTCCGGTCTCCTGTGAGAACTCCCACCGCATGCAACCTTGTGGTTCACTGGATTTGTGATGGGGCAGAGCGGACACGACGACCACGAGCACGAACGCGGGGCGCACGACGGCGGTGGACCCGGCTCGATCGGCAACCGGCTCAACTGGCTCCGGGCGGGCGTGCTCGGCGCGAACGACGGCATCGTCTCGGTCGCGGGAATCGTCATCGGCGTCGCCGGTGCCACCTCCGACCGGCCCACGATCCTCATCTCCGGCGTCGCCGGGCTGGTCGCGGGCGCGTTCTCGATGGCCGGCGGCGAGTACACCTCCGTGTCGACCCAACGCGACACCGAGGCGAGCCTCGTCGAGGCCGAGCAGCGCGAACTCGACGAGCGTCCCGAGGACGCCGAGGCCGAACTCGCGACCAGCCTGCGCGACCGCGGGCTCTCCGAGGAGACCGCCCAGAACGCGGCCCGCGAGCTGTCCAGGCGCAACCCGCTGCGCGCCCACGCCGTGGTCGAATACGGACTCGACCCCGACGAGCTCACCAACCCGTGGCAGGCCGCGCTCTCCTCGTTCCTCGCGTTCACCTGCGGCGCGCTGCTCCCGCTGCTGGCGATCACCCTGCTGCCCGCGGGCATCCGCGTGATCGGCTGCGCGATAGCGGTGATCGCGGCGCTGGCGCTCACCGGCTTCACCGCGGCCTTGCTGGGCGGCGCGCCGCGCGGCAGGGCGATGGTGCGGGTCATGGCGGTCGGCGCGGCGACGATGGCCGCGACCTACGTGATCGGCTCCGCGTTCGGCGTCGTGACGGCGTGACACGGCTGCCGCTTCAGCGGCGAACCGCTCCGACCCCTCATCGTTCGAACTGGTCGACCGGCATCGTGAGATACCGGTCGATGGTCGGACCGATCGTCTCGGCGAGCTGGTCGGCGCTCAGCGACGCGAGCGGCTCGAGCTTGAGGATGTACCGGGCCACCACCAGGCCGAACACCTGGCTGGCGATGAAGCTGGCGCGCACGGGAACACGGTCGACCTCCTCGCCCAGGACGTCTTGCACCGTCTTGACGATCCGATGCTCGAACAGCTGCCGCAGCACGAACGACATCGCGGGTTTCGACAGGCTCGTGCGCACCACCGCGAGGAGCTTGTCCTGGTGCGGGCCGTCCCAGATGCTCACGAACGCGTGCATGAGCCGCCCGCCCGCGCCTTCGACGCCGCCCGCCTTCAGGACGGTCGCGACCTCCGGAGCCGGGTCCAGCGGCAGTTCGATCGCGGCGAGGAACAGGTCGTCCTTCGACCCGAAGTAGTGGTGGATCAGCGAAGGATCCACGCCGGCCTCGGAAGCGATGCGCCGCATGGAGATCGATTCGAACCCCTCCTCGGCGAACAGCCGCCGGGCGGCAGCCAGGATCTCGGCCTTCGTGTCGGGATTGCCTGACCGCCGTCCGGCGCGCTTCGTTCTGGCCACGGGTGCACCCTAGTCCGTGCGCCGCCGCAGCGTCGCGGCTCCGAGGGCCGTTGCGACGAGCGCCGCAGCGGCCACTATCGCGACGTCGACCCACATCTCCGACGTGATCTCGGTGTTGAACTGCACTTCATTGAGCGCCTTGACCGCGTAGGTGACCGGCAGCGCGTCCGAGACCCCTTGCAGCCAGCCGGCCATCTGGTCGCGCGGCCAGATGAGTCCGCACAGCAGCAGCTGCGGGACGACGAACACGGGCATGAACTGAATCGCCTGGAACTCGGTGGTGGCGAACGCGGACACGAAGAGCCCCAGCGCCATTCCGAACAGCGAGGCGATGATCGCGATGAGGAACACCGCCCACGCCGGACCGGCCGTCTCCAGCCCGAGGAAGAGGTACGCGATGGCGGCGGCGATGACGGTCTGGCTCGCGGCCGCCACACCGAATGCGATCGCATAGCCGCCCACCAGGTCGAGCTTCCCGGTCGGCGTCGTCATGAGCCGCTCCAGGGTCCCGCCGGTGCGCTCGCGCAGGAGCGTGATCGAGGTGATCATGAACATCATCATGAACGGGAAGAACGCCAGCAGGATCAGCCCGACCGAGTTGAAGGCCTCCGGCGCGGCGTCCATGATGGCGCTGATGAGCGCGATCATCAGGCTCGGCACGGCCAGGATGAGCACGACGGTGCGGCGGTCGCCCAGCAACTGCCGGAGGATGCGACCGGCGGTGATGAAGGTGATGCGCAGCGACATGTCAGTTCGCCTTCTCGAGTTCGCGGATGAGGTGGAGGAACGCCGCTTCGAGGTTCGCGGTGCCGGTGGAGGCGCGCAGGTCGGCCGGGGTGTCGTCGGCGATGAAGCGGCCCTCGCGCAGCAGCAGGAGCCGGTCGCAGCGGTCGGCCTCGTCCATCACGTGGCTGGAGACGAGCAGGGTCGTGCCCTGATTCGCGAGTGCGTGGAACCGGTCCCACAGCTCCTCGCGGATCACGGGGTCGAGTCCGACGGTGGGCTCGTCGAGCACGAGCACCTCGGGGTCGATGACGAGCGCGCACGCGAGCGAGGTGCGGGTCTTCTGGCCGCCTGAGAGCTTCGCGGCGAGCCTGTGCGCGTGGTCGCCCATGCCGACCCGTTCGATGGCGGCCATGGCCTCGGCGCGGCCCTTGCCGTAGAGGGCCGCGAAGTAGGCGACGTTGGCCTTCACGGACAGGTCGGGGTAGATCGAGGCGTCCTGCGTGACGTAGGCGACGCGGCGGCGCAGCGGCTTCGTCCCGGCCGGGCGGCCGAGTACTTCGACGGTGCCGGACTTGACCTGCTGCGTGCCGACGATCGCGCGGATGAACGTGGTCTTGCCCGAGCCCGAGGGGCCGAGCAGGCCGGTGACGGTCCCGGCGGCGATGCGGGTGGAGACGCTCTTGAGGACGGGCCGGCCACCGCGGTGGACGACGAGGTCGTCGACCGCGATGGCGGTCGCAGGGGTGTTGGCGGTCGCGTTGGGTGGCATGGGAAGCCTCCAGTAATTCAACGGTTGATGAATTCACCGTACCACGAGAATTCATTACTCGATGAAATCACACCTGGAGTGGCGGCTCTCACGGTTTGCGTGCCGACGACACCCTGGTGACCTCGGAACTGGCGCAGCTCGAGCTCACTCGCACGCTGGTCCGGCTCGGTTTCTCTACGAAGGTGGTCGCGGAGCGGGTCGGCGAGATCCCGGACAACGTCGACGTCGCGTACATCTCGAGAGTCACGTTCCAGGCAGCCGTCAACTATCGGATCCAACGGCTGGGGAGCCTGGACTCGATCCACCTGGCGACGGCCGAGCTCTTCCGCTCCGAATTGGGCTCATTCGTCACGTACGACAAGGAACTCGGCGCCGCCGCAGAGGAACAGGGTCTGAAGGTGGAAGCCCCAGGTACCTGATCCACAAGGGGCTCAGGGCGAAACCGGCCGCGCACGGGGACGAATGTGCGCGGCCGGTTGCTTCTCGGGAGGTCGAGTCCTAGAGGACGCCCTTGCTCCAGGGCCCCCAGATCGCGATGGTGCGGCCCGGCTCCAGCGCCGGATCGCCCAGCAGGCCCCGCGTCGCGCCCTGCATGTTCGCGAACAGCACCTTGCCGTCAGGCGAGAACGTCGCGCCGCACCACTCGGTCCTGCCCTCGTGGTAGACCAGCGGGAAGATCTCGCCGTCCCGCGTCAGGCCCCGCATCGCGGGCAGGTCGCGGCCGGTGTCCTCGCACAGGATCAGGTTCCCGCCCGGTGAGACCGTGATGTTGTCCGGATACGACAAGAGCTCCGCGTCCGGCGATTCGAACACCAGCTTGATCGTGCCGCCCTTGTGGCCGCGCGGCCGGTACTCCCACAGCTGGCCCTCGCCCTCATCACCGCCCGAAGTGGACGCGATATAGACCGCGCCGTCACCGTAGAAGCAGCCTTCGAGCCGGCCGAACACCGCCGCACCCCGCGCCCAGCCCTGGTTGAACACCGCGAGCGGGTCCTCCTCGGCATCGGCCGGATCCGGGTCGTCGATGTCCACCCACTCCACGTACAGGCCCCTCCCGGCGCGCTGGCCGGTGCGGGTGTCGTAGTTCCATTCGTCGACGATCTTGAGCATCTGCAGCCGCCCGCCCTCGGCGAGGTCGCCGGGCACGTTCGGCAGGAAGCGGTAGAACCCGGAGGTGTTCTGGTCCTCGGTCTCGTAGACCACGCCCGAGCGCGGATCCACGGCCACCGCCTCGTGCACGAACCGGCCCATCTCCTTGAGCGGCACCGGTACCGTCTCGCCGTTCTCGGCGGACGGGACCTCGAACACGTACCCGTGCTCGGCCGCCCAGCCCGCGCCGGCACCGGCCGTCGTCTCCTCGCACGACAGCCACGAACCCCACGGGGTGGGCCCGCCCGCGCAGTTGACGATCGTGCCCGACAGCGACTGCCAGGCCTCCGCGAAGTGCGGCTCGCCGTCCTCCCAGCGGACGCTCATCGTGGTGGTCCCGCCGCCCCCGAGCGCGTCATAGCGGTGCTCGGGGCTCCCGGCCGGGACACCGACACCGGGCTCGTTGCGCTCCTCGTGGTTGCGCACGAGCCGCCATTCGCCGCGGCGCCCGGTCGGGAAGCAGGCCATGCCGTCGTGCGCGAGCGGAGTCCGGTAGCCGTCCCGCATCGGGGACGCGGCCAGCGCGAACACCTTGAAGTCGAAGCCTTCGGGGAGCCACAGCGTCTGCTCGAACCCGGTCTCGGGGTCGGTGCGCGTGAGCTCCCGCAGCTCGCCGTAGCCGCCGTTGTCAGGGCAGTCGCGTTCCTTCGCACCGTCCTTCGCGTGGGCCGCGCGGATCGAGAGGCCCTCCATCGCGGCGACCGCGAAGAGGCTCGCGCCGGCGGCGGTGGCGCCGCGGCGCAGGAAACTGCGGCGGTTCGAACCGCCGGTCGAGAGGATCGCCATGCCTGACTCCTTTGAGACGGGGGCGTAAAGGGGGCTGTACGGGCCGTACGCGGCTGATCCTTCCGGCCTTCGGGGTGAGTCAGGCAATCACGACGTGAACGGGGGGTGACCGGTTGCATAAGGCTTCGGCCTCCCCGAAACGTCGGACCCAGCTGACACAATGGGGCCGTGAGCACGACTGACACAGACCTGGACGGCACCGACCGGACCGCGACCGAGCACCCAGGAGGTGCCGAGTTCGAACGCGCCCGCGCGCGCCACGAGGACCTGGCGGTCGAGATCACCGAGCATCGTCGCCGCTACTACTCCGAGGACGCACCCACCATCTCGGACAGCCAGTTCGACGAGCTCATGCATGAGCTCATCGACATCGAGACGGCCTACCCCGAGCTGAAGAACGAGGACTCGCCCACGCAGCAGGTCGGCACCTTCTCCGAGGCGTTCACACCCGTGCAGCACCTCGAGAAGCTGCTCAGCCTCCAGGACGTCTTCAGTCTCGAAGAGGTCCAGACCTGGGCGGACAGGATCACCGCCGAGGTCCCCGACGAGCCCTACCTGTGCGAGGTCAAGATCGACGGCCTCGCGGTCGACCTCGTCTACGAGCACGGCCGCCTCATTCGCGCCGCCACCCGGGGTGACGGCGTCACCGGCGAAGACGTGACCGCGAACGTCGCCACGATCGGCGCCGTCCCGCAGCGCCTCACCGCCGCCGAGGGCTACCCCGTCCCCGACCTGCTCGAAGTGCGCGGCGAGGTGTACTTCCCGAGCGCCGACTTCGAGCGTCTCAACGAATCCCAGGTCGCCGCGGGCAAGGCCCCGTTCGCCAACCCGCGCAACGCCGCCGCCGGGTCCCTGCGCCAGAAGGACGCCGCGAAGACCGCCGAGCGGCCCCTCAGCTTCATCGCCCACGGCCTCGGGGCCCTCAGCGGCTTCGACCCCGATTCGCAGTCGCACTCCTATGCCGCGCTCGACGCCTGGGGCCTGCCCACCAGTCCCTACTGGCGGGTCGTGAGCACCCTGACAGAGGCCTTCGCCTACATCGCCGAGTTCGGCGAGAAGCGCCACGAACTCGTGCACGAGATCGACGGCGTCGTGATCAAGATCGATGACATCGCGGTGCAGCGCCGCCTCGGCGCGACCTCCCGCACCCCCCGCTGGGCCGTCGCCTACAAGTTCCCGCCCGAAGAGGTCAACACCAAGCTCCTCGACATCAAGGTCTCCATCGGACGCACCGGCCGCGCCACCCCCTACGCGGTGCTCGATCCCGTGCGCGTCGCCGGCTCCGAGGTCGAGTTCGCGACCCTCCACAATGCCGACCAGGTGAAGGCCAAGGGCGTCAGGATCGGCGACACCGTCGTCGTCCGCAAGGCCGGCGACGTGATCCCCGAGGTCGTCGCGCCCGTCGAGGCCGCCCGCACCGGCGACGAGACCGAATTCGTGATGCCCGAGCGCTGCCCGGAGTGCGATTCGGTGCTCGCCCCGGCGTCCGAAGGCGATGTCGACCTGCGCTGCCCCAACGCCCGTTCCTGCCCCGGCCAGCTGCGGGAACGCCTCGCCTACCTCTCCGGCCGGTCCTGCTTCGACGTCGACCGCATGGGCTACATCGCGTGCGCCGCGCTGGTCGAACCGCTCGGCACCGAGCCGGTCCTGGCCGACGAAGGCGGCGTCTTCGACCTCCAGATGGAGGACCTGCTCCCCATCCACGTCGTCGTCCGCGACCCCGACACCGGCCTGCCCAAACCCGACCCGAAGACCGGTGAGGACAAGGTCGTCGCCTACTTCGCCAACAAGAACGGCGAACCGAAGAAGACCGCCGTCCAGATGCTCGAGAACCTCGAGACCGCCAAACGGCAGCCGCTGTGGCGGGTCGTCAACGCGCTCTCGATCCGCCACGTCGGCCCCGTCGCCGCCCAGGCCCTCGCCGAGCACTTCGGCGACCTCGACCTGATCGCGAACGCCGACGAAGCGGAGATGGCCGCCGTGGACGGCGTCGGTCCCACCATCGCGGCCGCCATCAAGGACTGGTTCGCCGTCGACTGGCACCGGGCGATCGTCGAGCGCTGGCGCGCGGCCGGGGTGCGGATGCGGGACGACGCCCCCGACCCCTCCGAGGCGCTCCCGCAGACCCTTGAGGGACTGACCCTGGTCATCACGGGGGGCATCCCCGACTACACCCGCGAGGGCGCCGCGGCCGCCGTGAAGGCCCGCGGCGGCAAGGTCTCCGGCTCGGTGTCCAAGAAGACCAGTGCGGTCGTGGCGGGGGACAAGCCCGGCTCCAAATACGACAAGGCCGTCAGCCTCGGGGTCCCGATCGTGCGGGGCGAGGATTTCGCGGCGCTGCTCGAAGACGGGTTGTCGGCACCGGAAACCTCCGCTGTGCCGAACGACGGCTCGCAGGCTTCGCCCAGCGGCGAGACCGAACCAGAATGATCACAACTCGGTAACGATCCGTATTCCTTTACGGGGGGAGACTCGTTAGTTCAGGGCAGAGTCATCTCGTGGATGCTTGCCCCCGTCGTACCAACGGCTCGGTTCCCATCGCCCGAAAGGGCCGCCGAGCCCGGAACCGGCCACGGGAGTCGCTGCGGTGAACACCGGATAACGGTTTCTGTAATTGGCATGTCGCGCCTGGTCACAAGTGTGCCGCATGTGCTCCCGGCGTTGTGTGGGAGCGGAATTCGCGATATGACAGAGGAGTCGGCCGCGACCGACCCCGGGTGATTCTGGCGCGTCACCCGGAGCCGGCGCGGCAGTGGGAGGAGCGAAATGGCCACGACGCTCATGCGCAACACTGCGCCGAAAGAGCATCCGGGCCGGTACTTCGGCTTCATGGCGGTGGTCGCGATATTCGCGATCGCCGGCAGTGCCGCCGTGACCGTTACGAGCAGCGTGCCCGAGGGCGGCTGGTTCGGCGTGCCCTTCGCCTTCTGGCTCACCGCCGGTCTCGCCATGGTCGCCGAGCTCCGCCCGACCCGCTGGGGCGGGCTGTGGATGTCGCCAATGGCGTCGATCTACCTCGTGTACGTCCTCGCCACCATGATCACCTGGGGTTTCCTGCCCGCGCTGATCGTCCAGTCGGCGGCCATCGGGATGCTGATGATCCAGCTCAAGGCCTCCACGTGGCGGGCGGTCTTCAACATCTCCCAGCAGGCGGCCGCGCTCGTCCTCGCCTGGTACGTGTGGGATGCGGTCGTCGAGGGCGCGGCCTGGAGCGGCGAGGCCACGCAGCTGCTCGCCATCTTCGCCGCCGGTTCGGTCTGGACGCTGACGAGTTTCGCGCTCGTCGCCGGCCGGCAGAGCCTCCGCACCGGGGAGGGATGGCTTCCGCTGTTCTGGCAGTGGTTCAAGAGCGAATGGGCGCTGCGCGCCACGCAGATCGCGATCGCGCCCATCGTCGCGACCGCCGCGACCGCCTCCTGGTGGCTGGTCGCGGCCTCGGCGATCCCCATCTTCGCCGTGTACCGCATCCTCCAGACCGCCGCCGACCGCGAGCGCGAGGCCGACCACGACCCGCTCACGGGTCTGCTCAACCGCAAGGGCTTCCAGCAGGCCGTCGACGGCAAGCTCACGGACGCGGCCGAGACCGGCACCGCCGTCGCGGTCCTCATCCTCGACCTCGACCGCTTCGCCGACGTCAACTCCGCGCTCGGCCACGCGGTCGGCGACCAGCTGCTGGCCGAGCTCGCGCACCGCTTCGAGTCGGACAAGCCGAAGGGCAAGGCGATCGCGCGCCTCGGCGGCGACGAGTTCGCGTTCATGTGGTCCGAACTGGACGGCATGACCGACCCGATGGAGTGCGCACGCGAGATCCGCGCCCGGCTGGACGCCCCGATCGTCCTCGGCGACGCCAGCGTCGAGGTGGACGGCTCGGTCGGCGTCGCGGTCTATCCCGACGACGGCTCCGATTTCCAGACCCTGTTCCGCCACGCGGACATCGCGATGTACGAGTCGAAGCAGCGCGCCTCCTCCTTCGCCCGCTACGCGCCCGAGTTCGACCACAACTCGCCCGAGCGGCTCCTCCTCCTCGGCGACGTGCGCCGCACTCTCGACCACCCGGACACCCCCGGCGTCAACCTCTACTACCAGCCTCAGGTGCGCCTGGTCGACGGCGAGGTCATCGGCGCCGAGGCCCTGCTGCGCTACCACCACCCCGAGCGCGGGATCGTCAACCCGGCCGAGATCATCGAGACCGCCGAGCACTCCTCGGTGATGCGGATGCTCACCGAGCGGGTCGTCGACATCGCCCTGCGCCAGCTCCGGTCCTGGAACGAATCGGGCTACGACCTGCGCATGGCCGTGAACGTCTCGGTGCGCGACCTGCAGTCGCCCGAGTTCACGGACTTCCTGACCGAGCGGATCGACGCCTACGGGGTGAACGCCCGGAAGCTGCAGCTGGAGATCACCGAGTCCGCGCTCATGGCCGACCCCCGCCGCGTGGTCGTCAACGTGCAGCGACTCTCCGACCTCGGCGTGGGCATCAGCCTCGACGACTTCGGCACCGGCTTCTCCTCGATGCAGCACCTGCGCCGCCTGCCCGTCACCGAGATCAAGATCGACAAGTCCTTCGTGACCACGTTGATCGACGACCCGGACAACGCCGCGATCGTCTCGACCACGATCGACCTGGGCCGGGCCCTCGACGTCGAGGTCGTCGCCGAGGGCGTGGAGGACGAGAAGGTCCGCAAGCAGCTCGAAGGCTGGGGCTGCCACGCCGGGCAGGGCTGGCATTTCGCCCGCCCGATGGACGCGGACGCGTTCGAGCGCTGGATGAGCGACCACCAGCGGAACAAATAGGATTTTCCCTGCGCTGCAAGGGCGTATTCGGGACACCTTGCGGCCCGGCGGATCAGATTTCCGAAACCGTCGCCGCGAATGTCGGGGGCCTGTGCGAGGCTGTGCTCATGAACGTTGCGATCGGAGACGACGTACTCGCCGAGTTCGAACCCCACCGGCGTGAACTCTGCGCGTACGCCTACCGCATGCTCGGCTCCTCCTTCGAGGCCGAGGACGCCGTGCAGGAGGCCTTCACCCGCGCGTGGAAGTCCCACGGGTCATTCGAGGGCCGCTCCTCGCTGCGCTCGTGGCTCTACAAGATCACCACGAACGTGTGCCTCGACATGCTCAAGGGCCCGCAGCGGCGGGCCCGCCCGATGGACCTCGCCCCCGCCTCCGACGCGGGCACGCCCCTGCCGGCTCCCGAGCCCGACTACCTGTGGGTCGAGCCGATCCCCGACTCGATGGCGTTCGGGGCCGACCCGGCCGCGGCCGTCGAAGCGAAGGCCACCCTCCGGCTCGCGTTCGTCGCCGCCGTCCAGCACCTGCCCGCCAAGCAGCGGGCCGTGATGCTCATGCGCGAGGTGCTGCGCTTCTCGGCCGCCGAGACCGCCGAGGCGCTCCAGCTCAGCCCCGCGAGCGTCAACTCCGCGCTGCAGCGGGCCAAGGCCACCATGGAGCAGGTCCACGCGAAACCGGACGAGTCCTACACGATCGACGACGCCGATCTCCGCAAGCTCGTCGACGGCTACGTGAGCGCCTTCGAGGCCTATGACATGGAAGCGCTCACCGCCCTGTGCACGCAGGACGTGGCCCTCTCCATGCCGCCGATCCCGCTGTGGGTCCAGGGCCACGCGAGCGTCGCCGAGTTCATGCTCACCACCGGCAAGGGCTGCGAGAACTCCAAGCTCGTCCCGGTCAGCGCCAACGGCCTCCCGGCCTTCGGCCACTACAAGCCGAGCGGCACGCCCGGCCTCTGGGAGCCCTGGTCGATCACCGTCCTCGAACTCGAGGGCGACAAGATCTCGGGCCTCAACTACTTCCTGGACACTCCGAAGCTCTTCCCGCTCTTCGGTCTCCCCCTGGAATACCGCGAATAGCCCGGAGACCGCCCCGCATCACGGCGGGGCGGTCCTCGTTTCGAGGACACTGTCGTACCCCGGGCTTACGCTCGCGGCATGCCTGTCCATTTCAAGATCGTCATCGACTGCGCCGACCCCCACCGCCTCGCGGCGTTCTGGTCCGAGGCCATGGGTTACAAGCTCGAAGACCACTCGTCGTTCATCGCCGGGCTCCTCTCCCAGGGCATCATCACCGAAGACCTCCTCACCGAGGTCGACGGACGCCGCGCCTGGAAGACCCTCGCCGCGATCCGCAACCCCGACGACCCCTTCGACCCGGCCTCCGACGCGGGCCAGGGCATGCGGATCCTCTTCCAGCAGGTGCCCGAGCCCAAGACCGTGAAGAACCGCCTCCACCTCGACCTCCATGTCGGCCGCGACAACATCGACGCCGAGACCGAACGCCTCGAGGCCCTCGGCGCCACCCGCGCCGGCGACCGCCTCCGCGAAGGCCCCGCCGAGTGGATCGTCATGCGGGACCCCGAAGGCAACGAATTCTGCGTCCACTCCTGAGGGTCCTTCACAGGAGCCTCCGGGCCTGGGATGATGGGGGACCACGCCGCTCGCCCGAACGGAGGCCCCAATGTGGACGAGTTGCCCGATGAGAGCTCACGACTGCCCGAACCCACGAACGACGGTTTCGACTTGGGCGCCCTGCTGCCCAGGTACGTGCTGATCCTGTTGTTCTGCCTGGTGGTGGTGATCGGTGCGATCGTCTTGACGGTCGTGCTCGTCACGAACTCCTCCAAGAAGAAGTTGCAGCAGCAGTCCTTCCCGCCGAGGTACCCGCCTCCTGGCGGTCCGCAGCCGTGGCAGGGGTACCCGCCGCCGCAGGGCGGTCCGCAGCAGCCTCCGTACCCGCCCGGAACACCACCGCAGGCACCCGGGAATCCTCCGCCTCCGACAGATCCGCAGCAGCCGAGCTGACCGAAGTGCCGTAGGGCCGCACCGCGAACGCGGTGCGGCCCTACGGGTTACCGCGTGCGTCTACTGCTGACCGTTGCTCAGCCGCAGTGCACGCCGCGCTCCTCGATCTGGAAGAAGATTTCGAAGGCGCCGCCTACGAACCCGTGGACGTCCACGCATTTGCCGGACATGTTGACGCTGCTGGGGGTGTAGACGGGCCCGGCGTACGAGTAGAACCAGTCGTTCTCACTGTCGACGGTGCCGCCGCTCGGCCTGATCTGGACGCCGACCTGGTCCTTGTGGTCGGTCTGGTTGGTCTTCACCATCACGGCGCAGTTCTGCTTGTACGTCGACGAGTAGTACAGCCGCAGCACCGCGGTGTGGCCGTTGCCGCTGCCGTAGTAGGAGTCGATGAGCGCGAATGACGATCCGCAGACGTTCGCCTGGGCGGTGACGTCGGCCGTCGCCGCGCTGCCGGTGGCGAGCAGGGCCGTCACGGCCAGGCACAGGGCGGCGAGCGTCCCAGTGATCCGCCTGCCGATGGACCGCGGTCGGTCGAGTCGTGCTGTTTCGGACATGGTGTTGCTCCCTTGTCAGAGTCGGTTGTACTGCTCCCACCAGGTGAAGCCCACCTGGTATTCGGGCGGCGTGTTGTCGGCGGCGTGGTTCGCCAGGCCGTTCTTGCCGAAGAAGTAGTCGTGCACCTGCGGCTGGGCCGGGCCCGACAGGTCGGTGTCGGCGACCGCGACCGCGTGGATGTGGTAGGGCCAGTTCCCTTGCGAGGGCGTGCGCAGCCAGGCCGCGAAGCCGACCTCGCGCAGCGCTCGTACCGTCCTCCAGCGCCGCGTGCTCGTCCATCCGTCGACGGCGACGTCGACCACGCCGCCGCCGTCGTGCGTGCCGGCCGAGGTGGGGTCCCCTCCCGGGTTGTAGGAGCCTTGCGACAGCGTGAGGTTCCAACTCACCTTCGCGTCGGCGGCGGCGAGCATGTTCCTGGTCCGGGTGTTGACCCGCACGC
Organism: Glycomyces sp. YM15; assembly: GCF_016918015.1. Classification (GTDB taxonomy): domain Bacteria; phylum Actinomycetota; class Actinomycetes; order Mycobacteriales; family Micromonosporaceae; genus Glycomyces. Next base: position 23,922 of record NZ_JAERMK010000005.1, on the reverse strand, counting down.
CCCTGTACGCGTCGTTCCTGGAGCCGATGCTGACGACGCGGCTGACGGTGAAGCCCTCGTCCCGGCCGAGCGTGGTCAGCGAGGTCGGGCCGGGCAGTCCGTTGGCGTCGATGCCGCTGTACCCGAGTGCCCGCTGCCAAGCGGCGTAGGCGGTGACGGTCGAGCTTCCGTAGTGACCGTCCACGAGGGCGCTGTTGAGGTGGCCCTTGGCGGCCAGCGCGGCTTCCACCGCCTGGACGTGCGGCCCGGCGTTCAGGGTGGTCCCTTGGCCGGACTTGGGAGGGTCGACGGTGGCGGCCACGAGGACCAGCTCCATGTCGACGGAGGTCTGGGCGGTGGCCGGATCGGCGAAGAGCTGGGGCAGGGCCGCCGCGCCCGCGGCGGCCAGGCCTGCCGTGATGAGCCGGCGGCGCGTCGGTGTGCGATGTTCGTTCAAGAGGTGTCTCCTCTGGCGGTTTCGGAAGACGCGGTGCGACCCGCGGCGAAGGCAGTCCGCACCGCTCGCGGTGAGGCCGTGCGGACTGCCTGCTGTGTGCGGATGCGGAGGGTCAGCTGAACTGGCAGCAGATGTTGTAGCCCCTGGCCTTCCAGAACCCGGTCGGGTTCGGGTTGGTCAGGTCGGGGTCGCCGACGCTGGTGGCCGCGGCGGTCACCCTGCCGTTCCGCATTTCGAAGTGGGTGTGCGCTCCACCGGAGGAGCTGATGCCCCGCCAGTCCTCGACGCCGATGACCTGTCCCTTGGAGATGGAGCTGCCCACACTGAAGCCATTCGGATTCAAGTGCAGGTAGACGATGGTCTTGTTGAGACTCGAGTTGTAGACCGCCAGGGTGGACAGGCCCCCGGAGCCTCGCGAGCCCTCGGTCACGCGGGTCACGGTACCGGAGACGAGTGCGTACACGGAATAGCCGACGCCGCGGGCGATGTCGATGCCTTCGTGGCGGCCCGAGGTGGTGGTGTATCCGTCGAAGTAGGCGGTGACGTGGGCCGAGGACGAGTGGTACAGCGCGTACTCGAGGTTGTCGGCGGCGTTGCCCGTCGCGTTGACGAGGTGCCCGGCGTTGTCGTTCTTCAGGTAGGCGCGGAGGTTCGCCTGCGCACCCGGGCTGAAGTTGTCGATCGGTCCGGAGTAGCCGCTGTTGTAGAAGACCGTGACGTATTTGCCGGTCCGGTTCCAGGCGGAGGCCGCGTTGTTCTTGACGCACTGCCCTTGCCCGGCGCCCGGACCCTTGTACTCGTAGCAGCTCGAGCCGGTGCCGTAGTTGCTGATCGACCCCGAGAAGTCGCTCACCGACCCCTGGTTGTCGCTGTTGTAGTAGAGGCAGAACTCACCGGACTCGCAGATGCCGTTGCGCGCCGTCGCGGCTTGCGCCGGAGCCATCGCGGTGAGGCCCGTCATGGCGCCCATCAGGGCCGCCGCGACTAGTGCGAGGAGGCCTCGCCGCTTCGAAAGGATCCATCTCATGACCGCTCCTTGTGGGATGATGTGGCATTTGGGGACCTCTCTCATGATGGCCCAGAGCGGGTTCCAATAGGAACGACCGGCTTCGTAATTTCCTGCGGCGCTCCGAACTCCGAGCGCAGGTCGACCGGTTGCTGTCACGGATCTGACAGAAATCTTCACCAGAAACCGCATCTTTGAAGAAACATTTCTTCGATACGCTCGCTGTGTCCGGAGGATTCCCCCCCCAGCTGGACGAGATTCCCAGCTCATCGCAGACCACCTCAAGGGAGCAGCCATGTCCAGAACCGATCCGCCCCCACCCGTCCGCCGCCGTGCGAACGGCCGGACCGCGCGACTCCTGGGCGTCGCCGCCGCCCTCGTCATGATCGCCACCCTGTCCGGAACGGCGACCGCCGCCGAGGCCGGGGCTCAGGCGAACCTGTGCGGCGCCTCGTACACCCGCATCGACACCTACGTGATCGGATCGGCGTCGGACCCGGCCGGCTACGTGGAGCTGTACTGGTCCTCCACGGAGAAGCGCAACTGCGCCCTCGCGATCGGGACCGGATCGACCTACGGCTGGAAAGGGCTCAAGGCGATCTCGATCTGCCCGTCGGGCTACGCCGACGGGAGCCTGTGCGGCGACGACAGCGGGGACTTCCTCTACTACGCCGGGCCCGCGAGGACGAAGGCCGGCTTCGACATGTCCGGCAAGTGCATCGACGTCTACGGCCTCATCGAGCGGCGCAACGGTCAAGGGGCCGTGAGCGACAAGCGGCGAGTGCACTGCGGCTGACGCGCGAGCCCGCAGGCCATGACGCGGCCGGCGGGGGGGGGGGGGGGGGGGGGGGGGGGGGGGGGGGGGGGGGGGGCCCGCCCCCCCCCCCCGCCCCCCGCCGGGCCCCCCGCCCCCCCCCCCCCCCCCCCCCCCCCCCCCCCCCCCGCCTCCTGATCTCCTATCGGACTCACTGCTGGGGATAGGGCATGTAGAACGGCTCCCACTGGTGGCCGTCCAGGTCGAGGAACGTGCGGCCGTACATGCCGATCTCGGCCTCCTGGGCGCGGCGGTCCTGCCTGGAGGTCTCCTCGGTGCCGCCGGCCTTGATCGCGGCGTCGGTGAGCTCGTCGACGGCCTCGCGGTTCGGGAGGGCCAGCGCGTACGCGGCGGCCGAGAACGCCGCGGTGTCGGCGATCGGGCGCTCGGCGAACGTCGAGTAGAACTCCTTGGTCAGCAGCATCAGGCAGATGTTGTCGTCCACGACGACGCAGGCGGCGTTCTCGTCGGTGAAGTCGGGATTGATGCTCCAGCCCAGCTCCTGGTAGAACGCCTTCGCCGCGTCCAGGTCGTTCACGGGCAGGTTCAGGAAGATCATCTTGTCGGCCATCGTGCCGTCCTTTCGGTGTTCCGGTGCCTTCACCAGTACAGACGAGATCGCCGCGCGGGATTCATCGTTCGCGTGAACGCAACCCGATGCGACCGCTCGCCGACCGTTCGCCGACCGTTCGTCGACACCCTCAACGCAGGAAGCGGGCCCCCTAGCGACACGCGTCACATCGATGCTTCTCAAGATCACTCGGGTCTCTTAAGTTGCTTGTAAACCCGTCACCGCGCCGACATGCGCCAGAAACGTCGACGCGGAACAGCCCGGGTAGGCCCAGTAATAAAGCCCTTCAAGGAGGAATGGCCCGATGGCTACGACCCCCACCCGCGACGGACCCCCTCCCGTCGTCACGGACGATCAACTCGCGGCGATGCACGACGACCCCCGCTTCGTGGACCTCAAACGCCGCCTGTTCCGCTTCATCGTGCCCGCCACGATCGGATTCCTCGCCTGGTACCTGCTCTACGTGCTCCTCTCGGCCTACGCCCGCGACTTCATGGGCACCGTGGTCTTCGGCAACATCAACGTGGCCCTGCTCCTCGGCCTCGGCCAGTTCGTCTCCACGTTCGGCATCGCCTGGGCCTACTCCCGCTACACGTCCCGGAATTACGACCCGCAGGCCACTGAACTCCACGACGCGGTCCACTACGGGGAGGACGCCCGATGAATCTCCTCGCACAGCAGACCGAGACCGGCCGCACCCTCACCTTCGCGCTGTTCCTGCTGATGGTGGCCGCCACCCTCGTCATCACGGTCTGGGCCCGCAAACACACCCGCGACGCGACGGACTTCCACTCCGGCGGCCGCGGATTCAAGCCCTGGCAGAACGGCTTCGCCATCGCCTCCGACTACATGTCGGCGGCCTCCTTCCTCGGCATCGCCGGCATCATCGCCCTCTCCGGTTACGACGGGTTCCTGTACTCGATCGGGTTCCTCGTCGCCTGGCTGGTCGCCCTCCTGCTCGTGGCAGAGCTGCTGCGCAACTCCGGGCGGTTCACGATGGCCGACGTCCTGTCGTTCCGGATGCGCCAGCGCCCGGTCCGCACCGCCGCCGCCATCTCGACCATGAGCGTCTCGATCTTCTACCTGCTCGCGCAGATGGTCGGTGCGGGCGCCCTCATCGCACTCCTCCTGGGCATCAAGGAAGGCGAGACGTTCCTCGGCATGGACGCCGACGTGGCCTCGAACGTGGGCATCGTCTTCGTCGGGCTGCTCATGATCCTGTACGTCGCGCTCGGCGGCATGAAGGGCACCACCTGGGTGCAGATCGTCCAGGCGATCGTGCTCCTCGGCGGGGCCGCGCTGCTGGCGCTGCTGGTCCTGGCCCAGTACGGGTTCAACATCTCCGACCTGCTCGGCGACGCCGCCAGCTCGTCGGCTGCCGGCGCGTCGTTCCTCGAACCCGGCCAGCGCTACGGCGTCGAAGTCGCCGGCGACGCCACCCAGACGATGTGGAACAAGCTGGACCTCATCAGCCTCGGCCTGGCCCTGGTCCTGGGCACGGCCGGACTGCCGCACATCCTCATCCGCTTCTACACCGTCCCCGACTCCAAGTCGGCCCGCAAGTCCGTCAACTGGGGCATCGGGCTCATCGGCAGCTTCTACCTGCTGACGCTGGTGCTCGGGTTCGGTGCCGCCGCGATGGTCGGCGCCGAGGCCATCACGGCCCAGAACCCGGCGGGCAACACCGCTGCGCCGCAACTGGCGCAGGAGGCCGGCGAGGCGTTCGGCGGTTCGACGGTGGGCGCGGTCCTGCTGGCGATCATCGCCTCCGCCGCGTTCGCCGCGATCCTCTCGACCGTGGCCGGGCTGGTGATCGCCTCGTCCTCGTCGCTCGCCCACGACCTGTACAACAGCGTCATCCGGCGCGGTGCGGCCACCGACCGCGAGGAGGTCGTGGTCGCCAAGATCGCCGCGATCGGCGTCGGGATCGTCGCTATCGTCCTGGCGATCTTCGCCCAGACGCTCAACGTGGCGTTCCTGGTGGCGCTGGCCTTCGCGGTCGCCGCCTCGGCGAACCTGCCCACGCTGCTGCTCAGCCTGTTCTGGAAGCGGTTCAACACCGCTGGAGCGGTCTGGGGCATCTACGGCGGCCTCATCTCCGCCGTCGGACTGGTGATCTTCTCGCCGGTCTTCTCAAGTACCGAACGCTCGCTGCTCGGCGAGGGGGTCGACATCGCATGGTTCCCGATGTCGAACCCCGGCTTGGTGTCCATCCCGCTCGGACTCATCTGCGCCGTGGTCGGCACGCTGATGTCCTCCGAGTCCCGTCCCGACCGGTTCGCGACCCTCCAGGTGAGGGCCCTGACCGGCGCGGGCTCGGAGCGGGCCGTGGGTCACTGAGCCCCCCGCGGGCGGGGAGGGCCGGGGCGGCCCTCCCCGCCCTTTGCTGTGGGCCCGGTTACAGTAAACACGTGATCCCCGGTCGCCTTTCCGCCTCGCTCCGAGCATCGAGGCTCGCCTCGACGCGCCGACGCGCGCTCGGTACCGGGACGCTGGGCGCCCTCCGGCTCTCCCGCCAGGTCGGTGAGTCCCTCGCCGACGGCCTCACCGGCAAGGGCGCGCCGGTCGCGGCCCGCCGCCTCGCGAAACTCCTCGCGGCCGACGCCGTGGCGCTGGCCGACTGCGACCGGGTCATCGCCGTCGCCGGGGAGCTCGACCCGGCAGCGGCCCAGAACCTGCTGGTCGAGACGCTGGACGTGCTCGAGCCGGTCACGGCCCCGCCGCTGCGGGCCTCGCCGCTCATCGTCTCGGGCGACCTCGCCGGATGCCTGATCGTGGCGGGGGACGTGAGCGACGGGGAGCTCGCCGAGGCCGCCCACCTCGTGGCGACCGCGCTCGACCACGCCGACCTGGACCGGGCGCGCGAGCGCATCGCGGCGGCGGACCTGCGCACCCTCCGGGCCCAGATCTCGCCGCACTTCATGCACAACGCCCTCGCCGCCATCAGCGCCCACACCCGCACCGACCCCGAACGCGCCCGCGAACTGCTCACCGACTTCTCGGACTACCTGCGCTACTCGTTCGCGAACACCGGCGACTACGCCACGGTCGCCGACGAGCTGCAGGCGGTGCAGACCTACCTCGAACTGCAGCGGGCCCGCTTCGACGACCGCCTCGACATCACCGTCCGCATCGCCCCGGAGGTCCTGCCCGTGCCCATCCCGTTCCTGGTCGTACAGCCGATCGTCGAGAACGCCGTGCGCCACGGCTTCGAGACGAAGCCCGGCACCGGCCACATCGCCGTGCGCGGCTTCTCCGAGGGCGCGCTCTGCGTCATCGAGGTCGAGGACGACGGCGCGGGCATGGAACCCGAGACCGCCAAGGCGATCCTCACCGGCAGCCGCCAAGGCGCCGGACGCATCGGACTCGCCAATGTCGACCGACGGTTGCGCGCCGTCTACGGCCCCGAATACGGCCTGTGGCTCGACACCGCCCCCGGAGCCGGAACCAAGGCCACCGTGAGAATCCCCAGATACGCCCGAGGAGTGCACGCATGACCGGCCCCCATCCCTACACGCCCACCCGTCGCCCGCCTCCACCCGACATCGAGGGCGCTGCGCGCCCGCCTCACCGAGCCCACTTCCCGAACCGGAGTGAACGCCGATGAGCAGCCTGCGCGTGCTCGTCGTCGAAGACGAGCCGTCCACCCGCACCGAACTCGCCGGCCAGCTCGCCGAACTGCCCGCCGTCGGCGAGGTCGTGGCCGCCGCCGGAGGCGACGAGGCGGTGCGCCTCCTCGGCTCCGGCTCGTTCGACGCCGCGTTCCTCGACATCGCGATGCCCGGCCTCACCGGCATGGACGTGGCCCGCATCCTCAGGCGGCTCTCGAACCCGCCCGAGATCGTGTTCGTCACCGCCTACGACAACCACGCCGTGGAGGCCTTCGGCCTCGGCGCGGCCGACTACCTGCTGAAACCCTTCCGACCCGAGCGCCTCGCCGAAGCGGTGGCCCGCATCGGCGGCCGCCGCTCCGCGCCCGTGGTGGGGGACAAGGCCGACGACCTCGCCGTCGTCCAGGTCGAGCTCGCCGGACGCACCGTGTTCGTGCGCCGCGACGACATCGCCTACGCCGAAGCCCACGGCGACTACGTGCGCCTCCACTCCAACCAGGGCTCGCACCTGCTCCGCCAATCCCTCACCTACCTCGAACAGGTCTGGGACGCGGCCGGTTTCGTACGCGCGCACCGCTCCTTCCTCATCAACCTCGCCCACGTCACCGAACTGCGCGTGACCTCCACGGCCGGCCTCGTCGCCGTCACCGAACCCGGCGAGGTCCCGGTGAGCCGCCGCCACTCCCGCCTCCTGCGCGAACGACTCCTCCAGGCGGCGAGGGAAGGCGGGGCGCAGCGGTGATCCAAGGCGCGCAAGGCGAGGCGGTCGCGAACGGCGGCCGCCCGAAGACCCGGACCGGGGGGAGGCGGCCGTGAACCAGCGGGTACGCGTCACCAGCCCCCAGACCCGGCTCGCCCTGCGCCGCCGGTCCGACGCCACCGGACGCCTCAGCCGCCTCGCAGGCCGCCCCCCGGTGGGCCGCAGCGCGATCGACCTCGACGACGCCGAACGCGCCCTCCGCCGCCAGCGCCGCCTCGCCGTCCGCACGGCCGCCGCGCTCCTGTTCGCCCTCGCAGCCCTGCTCACCGCCGCGTTCGTCACCCCCGGACGACTCGGCTGGGCCGTGCTCTTCTTCGCGCCCTACCCGATCCTGCTGGCCCTCGCCGCGGTCCACGTCCGCCGGGCCGAGCGCATCGAAGCCGAATACCTCGAGGACCACTGATGCTCGGCCTCGCCGCGATCAGCCTGGTCCTCGCCGCCAGCGTCGTCATCGGCGTCTGGGGCGTGCGCGCCGCACGCTCCACCCCGGACTTCCTGGTCGCCTCCCGCAGCATCGTGCCCGGCTGGAACGCCCTCGCCATCGCGGGCGAATACGTCTCGGCCGCTTCGGTCCTCGGCCTCGCCGGGCTGCTCGTCAAGAACGGCGTGGGCGCGATGTGGTACGCCGTGGGCTTCACCGCCGGATACGTGCTCGTCGCCGCGCTCGCGGCCGGGCCGATGCGCCGCAGCGGCGCGTACACCGTGCCCGACTTCGCCGAGTACCGCCTCGGCTCGCCGCGCATCCGCCGCATGTGCGGCCTCGTCGTGCTCGTCATCATGCTGCTCTACCTGCTGCCGCAGTTCAAAGCGGCCGGAGTCGTCCTCGAACTCGTCTCCGGCATCCCCTACTGGATCGGCGTGGTCGGCGCGGGACTGGTGGTCTCCTCCACCATCGCCGTCGGCGGCATGCGCTCCGCCACCTACGTGCAGGCCTTCCACTACCTGGTGAAACTCGCGTTCATCGCCGGGCCCGCGGTCTTCCTCATCGCCCTCGCCGGACCCGAGACGCGCGACGCGGCCCTCAACCTGAGCGCCGACCCCGACTGGTCGCGCCCCCTCCTCGACCTCGACGGCTCCGGCCACCCGATCCTCGCCACCGTCTCGGTCCTGGTCGCGACCACGTTGGGCGCCATGGGACTCCCGCACGTCGTGATGCGCTTCCACACCGTCGCCGGCGCCCGCGCGGCCCGCCGCGTCGCCGTCTCGGTGATCGTCCTGCTCAGCCTCTTCTACCTGTGGCCGGTCGTCTACGGCCTCCTCGGCCGCATCGCCACCCCCACACCCGAGGAGACCGACGTCGTGCCGCTCCTCGTGCCCGGCGCGATCGTCCCGGGCACGGTGGGCGCGATCCTGACCGCGCTGGTCGCGGCGGGCGCGTTCGCCGCGTTCCTCTCCACCTCTTCGGGTCTGCTGCTCGCGCTGGCCGGGGGCCTCTCGCACGACCTGTTCGGCGGTTCGCTCTCGCGGCTGCGCCTCGGCGTCGTGGTCGGCACGGCCCTCGCGGTGGCGCTGTCACTCCCGGCGGCCGATGTGGACATCAACGTGCTCGTCGGCTGGGCTTTCGCGGTGGCCGCCTCCACGTTCTGCCCGCTGCTCACCCTCGGCATCTGGTGGCGCGGCCTCACCGCGCCGGGCGCGACGGCGGGCCTGCTCGTGGGCGCGGGCACTTCTACCGGGGCGGCGCTCGCCTCGGTGGTCCTCGACCTCGAACCGGGCGTCCTCTCGGTGCTCCTCGCGCAACCGGCATTGTGGACGGTCCCACTCGCGTTCCTCGTCATGATCGCGGCGTCCAGGCCCGGCTCGGTGCCCGAGTGGGCGAACGAGGCGGTCCTGCGCCTCCACGTGCCGGGCCGCTACTCGTCCGGGGACTCAGGGGCCATCCCGCGGGCGAGGCGCGAGAACCGGGTGGACGCTCCGGATGAAACCGGATAATCTCGCGGGCATGGCAGGATCACCGGGGTTGAACGCGTGCGCCGCGTTCGGCCCGTGCTTCATTCGGCTGCGCGCGGCGGCCTAGGCCCCGCACGCGCTTCTCTTCGACCGCCGTCTTCACGGCGTAGCGCCCTGCTCGGGCCTAGGCGATTCGATCGTCCTGATTCGACTCGTCCTCATGGAGCCTTCCCATGTCCCGCAGCCAATTTCCGCGCGCCCGAGAGCACCGAAAGGTCTCGACCCGCAAGGCCCTGTCCCAGAACTTCCTTCGCGACCCGCACCTGGCGCGCGCGTTCGTCGACGCCGCCGGCGTCGGGCCCGACGACCTCGTGATCGAGGCCGGACCCGGCGACGGCATGGTCACGAAGCAACTGCTCCATCGCGCCCGCCGCGTGGTCGCCTACGAGAAGGACCGGCACTTCGTCGAACGCCTGCGCTCCCGGCTCGGCCACCACGAGCACTTCCGCTGCCACCAAGCCGATTTCCGCGACGTGGTGCCGCCTCGCGAGCCGTTCACCGTGGTGTCCAACGCGCCCTTCGGGATCACCACGGACATCGTCCGCTGGTGCCTCGCCGCGCGCACGCTCGACTCGGCCGCCCTGGTCACGCAGCTCGAATTCGCCCGCAAGCACACCGGTGACTACGGCCGCTGGAGCCGCCTCACCGTCGAGCACTGGCCCGAGTTCGACTTCGCGCTCGGGAGGCGCATCGACCGCCGCGAGTTCCGGCCCGTGCCGCAGGTCGACGCGGCCGTGTTCCATCTGCGCCGCCGCCCGAAGCCCTTGCTGCCCAAGGGAGCCATGGCCGACTACCGCGACCTGGTGGACCTCGGATTCTCCGGGGTCGGCGGCTCCCTCGCCGCGTCCCTGTGCCGGGTCGTCCCGCGCGGCATCGCATTCAGCGCCTGCGCCGAGGCCGGGATCGCCCGCGGCCAGGTCGTGGGGCACGTCCCGCCGGACCGCTGGATCGCCCTGTACCGCGCGCTCACCCGTTGAGGCACCGGAGGTTCCGGGGCGAAGGCCGATTACAGTGGAGAGGCCCGGCCCCGGTATCCCCTCTTTGGAGCCATCGATGAGCGAAGCCATCTGGATCGAACTGATCAAGATCATCCCCACGTTCGTCTGGCTCGGGCTGGGCCTGGGGGCGCTCTTCGTCGCCAAGCGGCTCCTCGCACAGCAAGCGCACCGAATGACCCGCGTGGAGTCGCCGTTCGTGTCCGTCGACTTCGCGCAGGACGCGATCGAGCAGGCCTTCAACCGCGGGCCCGAGACGCCCGCCGCGGAAACCGAGGGCGCGGCGCCGGTCTCCGGGCCGCCCCTGCCGGCCGAAGGCGCCGACGAGGCGCAATGGCGCCGGCAGGTTCCGGTCGAACCGGGCGGCTGGGCGACGCCCGCCCCCGGCGGTTCCGCCGAGCCCGGAGTCTGGAACGGATCCCGGCCGGACGACTCCGATGCCACGCATATGCTGCGGCCCAGGCGACCCGCAGACGACTCCGATGAGGACGAACTCGACCTCGAGTCGCTGCTCGACGAGATCGCGGCCGTCGACGGCGCGAACGACGGCGAGGGCGTCCAGACCGCTCCGGCGGCCCGCGAACCGCGCCCGGCCGAGACCCCGCCGAACGGCGGCCCGGTGTACCCCGCGATTCCCGCGCAGCAGGGACTCCCGGCGAGGTACCCGCCTCCCGCCGCGCCGCCGGGCGGCACCACGGCCTACCGGCCGCCGTCGTACTTCGCGGCCACGGCCGACCCGCAGCGCGGACTGCGCGCCGCCACCCGGCTCGCCGGGGCGGCCGACCTGCTCCAGGGCGGCGCGATCCTGTGGGTCGACGACCACCCGCACTGGAACGAGCCGCTCATCCGCCTCTTCCGAACGGCCGGAATGCGGGTCGACCCCGTCGGCACCACGGAAGAGGCCCTCCGGTACCTCGACCGCGACGATTACGACCTGGTCATCACCGACCTGCGCCGGGAACGCGACCCGGGGGACCAGGTCGCCGGGATGGCGCTGCTCGACCGCATGGTCGCGCGCGGCTTCCCCACGCCCGCCATCGTCTTCTCCGACAACCCGCAGGTCCGCACGATGTCCCACCCGCGCGCCGCCGCGACCACCAACAGCCCCGAGGAACTGGTGAACCATGTCGTGGACCTGGTCGCCCACCGCCGCAACGCCATGAACCAACCGCAGCGCTCGAATCGGGGCGGCCTGTTCTTCGGCAACGGCTGAGCCCCGCCCTACGGTCGTCGAACGCCGCCGCGCCCGTCCCCGGCGCCGCTCAAGCGCTCGGGACCTTGTCGAGGAAGCCCAGCACCTGGGTGATCCGCCCGTCCTCGTCGAGCACCACCACGTCGAAGCCCACGACCGGCGGCTCGGCACCCTCGGGCCCGAGGCTCCACGTGAACCGGGCCTGCCGGCCGTGGCCGTCCGCCGGCCCGACGAGCGTGAAGACCCAACCGGGGAACTGCCGGTGCGCACCGGCGATGAAGGCCTCGATGCCGTCGTGGCCCTCCACGGCGGCCATGGGGTCGGTGTAGCTGACATCGGCGGCGAACACGTCGGCGACGAGGCGCTTGCGCTCTACCGCGCCGCTCGCGTTGCAGGCGTCGATGTAGGCGGCGGCGACGGCGTTGAAGTCGTTCATGTCGATTCCCTGTCTCTCACTGCCCCGGCGATGTCCGGGAACGACACCAGCTTCGCCGCGATCACGGCGTCCGTCGATTACCTCAGCGGTAATGGGCTGCACTACCTGTGGGTTTAGGCTGGGCCCCATGGCAGCACCGCTCACCGAGACCGCCTCGCGACGATCACCGGGGGACCTGATCCGGCACTGGCGCAGGCAGCGGCACCTGACGCAGCAGCAGCTGGCCCTCCAGTGCCGCATCTCCTCCCGGCACTTGAGCTTCATCGAGACCGGGCGTTCCCGGCCGACGGCCGCGATGGTCGTCAAGGTCTGCGAGGAACTCGACGTCCCGCTGCGCCACCGCAACGACATCCTCATGGCAGCCGGACACGCCCCCGCCTACAGTGAATCCTCACTCGACCAGCCCTCGACGAGCATCATCGGGAAGGCCCTCATCCAGATCCTCGACGGCCACATGCCGTATCCCGCGGTCGTGGTCGATCGACAGTGGAACCTGGTCGACGCGAACCCCGCCATCGACCGCCTCCTCGAAGGCGCGGCCCCCGAACTCCTCGAGCCGCCGGTCAACGTGCTGCGGCTCAGCTTGCACCCCAAGGGCATCGCGCCCCGCATCCGCAACCTCCCGCAGTGGCGGGGCCATATCCTCTCCCGCCTCGACCACCAGATCCGGGCCACCGGCGACCCCGAACTCGAGCGGCTGCGAGCAGAACTGCGCGGGTACCCCGGCGGCATCGACACCGCTCCGCCGCACAGCCTCGTCGTCCCGCTCCGCATCGACACCGGCGGCGGCGTCCTCTCGTTCTTCAGCACCACTACCGTGTTCGGCACCCCGATGGACGTCACGGTCGCCGAGCTCGCCATCGAATCGTTCTTCCCCGCCGACCCCGAAACCGCTGCAGCACTGGGCCGGAGCCACTAGTCCGAAGCCACGCAGGAAGCGACCGACCGCTGTGGTGAAGTGCAGGTCCGTTCGCAGTGGAGGACGCCCTCGCGACCGCCCCGAAGCCAGGACGGTCGCCGCAGCGAGCCCACGTGGCCCCGACCTTCTTGGAGCGCCATGCCGTTTCTCGACCTCCCCGACTGCGTCAACGCCCGCGACCTCGGCGGCACGCCGCTCCCCGGCGGCTCGACCGTCCGAATGCGAGCGCTGCTTCGGTCGGACAACCACGACCTGCTCACTGAAGCCGGTATCGACGCCGTCCGCGAACTCGGAGTCGTCCGGATCCTCGATCTGCGGCACGGCTGGGAGGCCGGGGAGTTCCCGAGCCCCTTCGGCGATGACGAGATCTACCGCAACCTGCCGCTGCTGGGCGTGTACCCCGGCTTCGACCCGACCGCGCCCGACGACTACCGGCCCGAGGTCGACCACGCACCCGACCGCGTCGCGGCCGCGTTCACAGCGTTCGCCGAAGCCCCGCCCGGACCGGTGCTCGTGCATTGCCATGCGGGCCGCGACCGCACCGGGATCCTGACGGCGATCCTCCTCGCCGTCGCCGGGGCGGCCCGCGAGGACATCGTCGCCGACTACGCCGACACCGATGGCGCGGAAGCGAAGACCATGCAGGACCTGCTCGACCACTTCGACCGAGCGCACGGGGGAGTGGCCGCCTATCTGGTCGAAGCCGGGGTCGAGCGCCGTCACCTGGACACGGTGCGCGTCCGCCTGACGGCCGACCTCACTTGAGCACTCGGCAGACCGTCCGCAGCGCGGGCTGATCGGTTATGCCGCTTCGCCGCCGACCGCGGCCCGATACGCGGCTTCGAGCCGTTCCAGGGGCCCGGGTCCTTCGCGTCCCACCGGTGCCGCCCCGAGGTGGCGTACGCGCAGTTCGTCCATGAGCTCCTCGATGAACGGCGTTCCCTCGGCGCGCATGAGCTCCTGCCTTGTGCGCAGTTCCGGTGTGCCCGTTCGCCAGTCCAGGCCCCAGTTGCCGAGCGCGAACAGGATCGGCACCGTCTGGATGCCGGCCTCGGTGAGGCTGTAGCGGGCCCGCTGGCCGCGCAGAACGTCCTCTTTGGTCAGGATGCCGGCGGCGACGAGCTTCTTCAGCCGGTCGCTGAGGATGTTCGACGCGATGCCCTCGATCGAACCGTTCAGCAGCTCGCGGAAGTACCGGCGATCGCCGAAGACCATGTCCCGCAGCACCAGGAACGACCAGTGGTCGCCCAGCGCCTCCACGGCCGCGTTGATCGCGCACCCGGACCTCGGTTCCATGATCCCTCCTTGACGCCGTCGGCAGCCCGAACTACACTAGTGATTGCATTTTACAACCACTTTGAGGAGCACGCAATGGGCCGGGTACGAGTCGATCTCAACATCTCCCTCGACGGATACGCGACGACCACCGACCAGACTCCTGAAGACCCGATCGGCCAGGACTGGCACCGCCTGACCGCCGCCTACGTCGGGACACGGACCTTCCGCGAGCGCGTGCTCGGCCAGCCGGGCAAGGGCACCACCGGTCTGGACAACGACTACGCGGCGGCGTACTTCGAGGACATCGGCGCCGAGATCATGGGCGCGGGCATGTTCGGACTGCACCTCCACCCCGACGACCCCGACTGGCAGGGCTGGTGGGGACCCAACCCGCCCTTCGGCGTCCCGGTCTTCGTGCTCACCCACGAGCAGCGGCCGACGCTGGAGATGGAGGGCGGCACCACGTTCCACTTCGTCCAGACCTCGATCGAGGAGACCCTCGCCGACGCGAGGGAGGCCGCAGGCGAACTCGATGTGCGCATCGGAGGCGGGATCCGGACGGTACGCTCCTACCTGGCCGCGGGCCTGGTCGACCGCCTCCACGTCGCGGTCGTGCCGATCCTGCTCGGCCGCGGCCAGAACCTATGGGCGGACTTGCGTGAGTTCGAGCGGGACTACAAGGTCACCAGCGAGGTAGCCCCGAGCGGCATCACCCACGTGACCTTCGCCCGCTAGCCGACCTGCCCCCGCCGGCGTGCGCCGTTCGGTTCAGGCCGACCTTCGGGCCGTGTAGACCACGGTCACGTTGCGGTCCGCGATCTCGCCGTCGAATTCCCGCTCCTTCGAGCTGAAACCCGCGAAGCTGACGATCCTCAACAGCGCCTATCAGCTGGTGCTGTTCCTCGCCATGGCACTGGTGATCGGGCTGATGTAGCCGGAGGCCATCCCGGGCGGTACCGCAGGCGACACCCGTGTCGGCCCTTGCCGATCGGTGATCCAGAATCGTCGGATGGTCACGCTCGAGACTCCTCGCCTGATCCTGCGCCGCTGGCGGGAGGGGGACATCGCGCCCATGGCCGCCGTCAACGCCGACCCGGAGGTCATGCGGTGGATCCGTGACGGCAGCGTCCGTGATGAGCGGCAGACTCGCGAGGGTATCCGCGCGTGGGAGGACGAGTGGGAGTCCCACGGCTTCGGTCTGTTCGCCGTGGAGCTCCGGTCCACTGGCGAGCTGGCCGGGTTCACCGGTCTCGCAGTGCCCCACTTCCTGCCGGAGATACTGCCGGCGGTCGAGGTCGGCTGGCGCCTGGGACGGGCCCACTGGGGGCGGGGTCTGGCCACCGAAGCCGCTGCGGCCGCCGTGCGGTTCGCGTTCGAGGAGCGGGGGCTGGAGCGGATCGTCAGCGTCGCTCAAGTGGGGAACGACGCCTCCGAGCGGATCATGGTGAAACTGGGGATGCGTCTGTTCCGCGAGACCGTCAGCCCCGCCGCCGGTCGGCCGGTGCGGGTCTTCGAGTTGTCCTCGGACCAGTACGCCGCAAGCGTTTGAGACGGCATCGGCGAGGCCCACGAGGAGCCGTCCGCTCAAGCGGCGAGTTCGCGGAGGTCGTCGGTGAAGCGCTTCGGGTCGCTCAGGTGGGGGCAGTCGCCGCCGGTCCCGTAGGTCGCGCAGGCGGCGTCGGGGATGCGCTCGCGGAGCCAGGCCTCGTAGCCCGGTCCGGGACCGCCGGCGAAGATCGCGAGATAGCGGCAGCGGATGCGGCGCGGTCCGCCGGTGATCTCCTGGAGGGCGCGTTCGGTGTCGGGGTCGTGGTGCGGTTCGTCAAGGCGCTGTTCGATGTTGACCACGGCGTGGGCGAGGTAGCGGGCCGCGAAGAGCGAGGCGACCAGTGCCGCGTGCCCGTGGCCCGCGACGACCGGCGCCCGGGTGCCCATGGCGGCCACGTACGCCCCCAGTGCTTCGGCCTGGTCACCGATCGAGCGGCCTTCCGGAAGGTCGAGGACCGCGACGGTGTGCTCGTCGGCGAGCCGGGCGGCGACCGGCCACCAGGCCGAGCGGTCGCCGCCGGCCGGGTTGAGGAGCAGGACGGGGCGGCCGTCGGTGCCCCAGCGGTCGGCGCCGTGCCGCCGGTCGGGGTCTTGGAGGAGGTCTTCGAAACGCAGCGCCGGCATGGCGGTGGCTCCTGTCGAGTGGTCGGCGAAAGGGTCGTGGGCGTTGTCGTCGGCCGGGCAGGGGATCGCGGGGCGCCGTATCGGAGGTGGCGCGCAGAGTCTACGAGGCGATGTGAGGTAATTTTTACGAGGGTCCGTTTCATCCCTTCTGATCAGTGCGACCCTGATCTCTCACGAATCCCCTACGCTCAGCGAAGTTCCTGGTGGGCACCCGTTCGGGAGGTTAATCGATTGCCGGGTGTCGGACCCGCCCTTTACGCTCGGCTAGTGAGGTTCCTCCGCGCCCCCGTGCTGCCGCTCGACGATCCGCTGCTCCCCGAAGGGACCAGAGGCGACCCGTCGTCCTCCGCATCGGCCAAGGAGCCGCCGACCACCCCGTGGCTGCTCCTCGCGTGGGTGGCCACGCGCCGCAAGGGCCTCACCGCCGCGGCGCTCATCACCTCCGGCATCGCGCTCGGCGCCTTGCCCGTGCTCCCGTTCTTCCTCACCGGCGCCGTCGACAGCGGTCTGCGCGAACGGGACTGGAGCGCGCTCACCTTCTGGTCCCTCGGCATGGTCCTCGCCGGGTTCTTCACCGCCGGGATGATCGTCTGGTCGCACCGCCTCACCGTGTTCTGGCGCGCGGACGCCTCCTACCGGGTCCTGCAGCTCGCCACCCGCAAGGTCAACCGCCTCGGCGACGACCTCCGCAGGAAGCTCACCACCGGCGAGGTCGTGAGCGTCGGCGCCACCGACATCAACCGGATCTCGTGGGCCGTCGACTCGCTCGCCCCCACCGCGGGCTGCCTCGTCGGGCTCATCGCCGTCGGCGTGCTCCTGTTCAACACCTCGGTCGCCTTGGGCCTCACCATCTTCGTCGGCGTGTTCGCCGTCGGCCTCGTCACCGGCCCGCTGCTCACCCGCCTCCAGACCCGCCAAGAGCAGTACCGCGAGCGGGTCGGCGACATCACCGAGCGCGCCTCCGACATCGTCTCGGGCCTGCGCGTGCTGCGCGGCATCGGCGGCGAGGACCGGTTCAACGCCTCCTACCGCCGCGACTCGGACGCCCTCCGCTCCGCCGGATACAAGGTCGCCGGGCCCACCGCCTGGCTCAACTCCCTCGGCGAAGGCACGCCCGCGATCCTCCTCGGCGTCGTCATCTGGATCGCCGCGCGCCAAGTGGCCGCCGGGGACCTCACGCCCGGCCAGATGGTCGCCGCGTTCGGGTACACCGGGGCGCTGCTGCTGCCCGTGCACTGGCTCATCGGCTGCACCTACCGCATCATCGAGGGCCGCGTCGCCGCGGGCAAGGTCTGCGAGCTGCTCAGCACGCCCGAACGCGAGACCTCGGCCGAGGTCCTGCCCGGCCCGCGCGGCGGCGCCGAGCTCCACGACCCCGAGTCCGGACTGACCGTGGCGGGCGGCGAACTCCTCGCCGTCGCGTCCGCCGACTCCGAGCAGGTCGCCGCCGTCTTCGACCGCCTCGGCGGGTTCACCGAGTCCGAAGCCCGCTTCGGCGCCGTGCCGGTGTCGCAGTTGGACCGGGACGAGCTGCGCCGCCGCGTGCTCGTCGCCGACCACGACGCGTACCTGTTCGCCGGGACCGTCGCCGCTGCCGTCGCCGCCCGCGCCGGCCACGACCGCGTGGACGCCGCCATCGAAGCGGCCTCCGCGTACGACGTCGTCGAAGCGCTCCCCGACGGCCTCGACACCGAGGTCGACAACCAGGCCCGCACCCTCTCCGGCGGCCAGCGCCAGCGGCTCCGACTCGCCCGCGCCATCGCCGCCGACCCCGAGGCCCTGCTCCTGCACGAGCCGACCTCAGCGGTCGACTCCCACACCGAGGCCCGCATCGTCGAGCGCCTCGCCGAGACCCGCGGCGGCCGCGCCACCGCCGTCGCCACCACTTCGCCGCTGTGGCTCGGCCGCGCCGACAAGGTCGCGTTCGTCCAGGGCGGCAAGGTCATCGCCCACGGCACCCACCGCGACCTGATCGCCGAACACGCCGACTACCGCGCCCTCGTCACCAGAGGAACAGAGTGAGTACGACCACCATGACCGACAAGAGGACGAACCAGCTGCCGATCGCCGACACCCGGACGGTCCGCCGCGCGTTCTTCCGGCTCCTCGGCTCCGAGAAGCGCCGAGCCGTGACCGCGGTCGGCCTCCACCTGGTCGCCGCCGTGGCCGCGGCGGTCGCCCCTATCCTGCTGGGGGACATGCTCGACGCGCTGTCCTCCGGCTCCGGGACGGGCGAGATCGACAAGCTCGCGCTCGGCATCGTCGCCGCCATCGTCGCGGTCGTGGCCTTCACCTGGGCGGGCACGTACGTGTCCTACCGCCTCGGCGAACGGCTGTCCGCGCGGATGCGCGTCCAGTTCGTCGAGCGCGCCCTGCGCCTGCCGATGCCCGTCGTCGAACAGGCCGGCTCCGGCGACCTCATGACCCGCTCCTCCGCCGACGTCCCCGAAGCGGGCGTCCTCTTCCGAGACGGCCTCCCGCAGGTCACCGTCTCGATCCTGAAGGTCCTGGTCTTCTTCGGCGCCATGCTCATCGCCAGCCCCCTGCTCGGCCTGTGCATGCTCGTGGTCGTCCCACCGCTGTGGGTCGGCACCCGCTGGTACCTCAAACGCGGACGCAACGGCTACCTCGCCGAACGCGAGGCCGAATCGAACATCGGCGACACCATCGGCGCCTCCGCCGACGGCGCCCGCACCACCGAGGCCTACCGGCTCCGCGCCCAGCGCGACGCCGCCGGGGACGCCACGGTCGCCAAGCACTGGAAGGCCGCCCGCTACACGCTGTTCCTGCGCAGCGTCTACTTCCCGTTCCTCGACGGCGCGTACGCCCTGCCGACCGCGACCGTGCTGCTCGTCGGCGGCGCGTTCTACTTCAACGGCGAGGTCACCCTCGGCACCGTCGCCTCCTGCGCGGTCCTGACCCGCCAGATCATGTTCCCGATCGACCACATCCTCATGTGGGTCGAGAAGGTCCAGCGCGGCTTCGCTGCCATGTCCCGCATCGAAGGCGTGGCCGAAGCCGAAGACGCCGAGGCGGACGCCACGACCGAGCGCCCGACGGACGGCACCGTGGAGCTCACCGAGGTCCGCTACGCCTACCCGACCAGTCCCCGTGACGTGCTCCACGGCGTCACCCTCAGCGTTCCCGCCGGGCAGCGCCTCGCCGTCGTCGGCCCTTCCGGCGCAGGCAAATCCACGCTCGCGCGCCTCATCTCCGGCTCCGACGTGCCCCGCGAGGGCCGCGTCGCGATCGGCGGCGTCGACGTCGCAGCCCTGCCGCTCGACGAGCGCCGCAGACGCGTCACCCTGGTCACCCAGGAGCACCACGTCTTCACGGCCTCCCTGCGCGACAACCTGATCCTCGCCAAAGCCGAAGCGACCGACGATGAACTGCGCGACGCCCTCGCCGCGGTCGGCGCGGACTGGGCCTTCGACCTGCCCGAGGGGCTCGGTACACCGCTGGGCGGCAAGAACCGGGAGCTCGACGCGGCGAGCGCCCAGCAGATCGCGCTGGCGCGGATCATCCTGGCCGACCCCGATGTGGTGATCCTCGACGAGGCCACGGCGATGCTCGACCCTCGCGCGGCCCGCGACACCGAACGCGCGCTCGGAGCGGTCCTGGAGGGCCGCACCGTGATCGCGATCGCGCACCGGCTCCACACCGCGCACGACGCCGACCGCATCGCGGTGGTGGAGGACGGCCGGGTCGCCGAACTGGGGAACCACGACGAGTTGATCGCGCTCGACGGCCACTACGCCGCGCTTTGGCGGGCCTGGCACGGCGAGGGATCGAGCCGTAAATGTGCAGAGCACGGCGAGGGATCGAGCCGTAAATGTGCAGAGCACGGCGAGGGATCGAGCCGTAAGTTTGCGGAGCACGGCGAGGCCGAGCGCGCCGAACCGGCGCAGGAAGACGAGTTCGCGGCTACGTCGAATACCTTGTAGCCCCAACAAAGAACCAGGCCCCGGGCTTTCGCCCGGGGCCTGTACTGGCTCGAGAACACCACCACAAGTCGGAACACCCACCGACTCGTTCTTAGCAAGGAAACAGAAAGGAAACCAGGAAACCCGTTCCGAACCAGTGCCGAAAGAGTATCACGTCACATGTCCACTGGCTAGGGGGTCATATCCAGGTCACTCGATCCGTGTCGAACGAATTTAGCGATCCGTCCGTCACACCTCCGGGAACCCGCTTCCCCACCGGCCCACACCGGGCGGTGCCCGCGTCGGGCCCTGGCCGCGCACGGCCTAGACTCGACTGGTCTTCCCGCAGCTAGTAACCGTTAGGAAACACCTGTCGTGAGTACGATTTCACGCGAGGAAGTCGCGCACCTGGCGCGACTGGCCCGCCTCGAAGTCACCGATGACGAGCTCGACGCCTTCGCCGGCCAGCTCGACGTCATCCTCGAATCGATGAAGACGCTTGCCGAAGTGAACACGGACGGCGTCCAGCCGACCTCGCACGCGGTGCCGTTGGTGAACGTGTTCCGGGAAGACCAGCCCCAGCCGTCCCTGCCCCGCGACGCCGTCCTCGCGGGCGCACCCGACACCGCCGAGGACCGCTTCCGCGTCCCGCGCATCCTGGACGAGGAGGCCTAGCCCATGAGTCGCATCATCGACAAGACCGCAGCCGAGCTCGCCGCGGACATCCGCGAGGGCCGCCTCACCTCCGTCGAGGTCACCACCGCGTTCCTCGACCGCATCGACGCCGTCGACGGCACCCTGAACGCCTTCCTCCACGTCGACCGCGAAGGCGCGCTCGCCACCGCGGCCGAGGTCGACGCCGCCGTCGCCGCCGGTCAGGAACTCGGCCCGCTCGCGGGCGTCCCGATCGCCGTCAAGGACGTCGTGGTCACCAAGGGCCTCCCGACCACCGCCGCCTCGAAGATGCTCGAAGGCTGGATCCCGCCCTACGACGCGACGATCACCGAGCGCCTCAAGGCCGCGAAGATGCCGATCCTCGGCAAGACGAACATGGACGAGTTCGCGATGGGCTCCTCCACCGAGTACTCGGCCTTCGGGAAGACCCTGAACCCGTGGGACAACGGGCGCATCCCCGGCGGCTCCGGCGGCGGTTCCGCCTCGGCCGTCGCCGCCAAGATGGCCCCGCTCGCCATCGGCACCGACACCGGCGGCTCGATCCGCCAGCCCGGCGCCGTGACCGGCACGTTCGGCGCCAAGCCCACGTACGGGTCCAACTCCCGTTACGGCCTCATCGCCTTCTCGTCCTCTCTGGACACCCCGGGCCCCGTGTCCCGCAACGCCCTCGACGGCGCGCTGCTCCACGAGGTCATCTCCGGCTACGATCCGCGCGACTCCACCGCGATCGACGCGCCCGTCCCGCCCGTGGTCGCCGCCGCCAAGGCCGGCGCCACCGGCGACCTCTCGGGCGTCAAACTCGGCATCGTCAAGGAGTTCGCCGAAGGCACCGACGCCGCCGAACCCGGCGTCATCGCCGCCTACGAGGCCGGCGTCGAGCAGCTCGTGAAGCTCGGCGCCGAGATCGTCGAGGTCTCCTGCCCGTCCTTCACCTACGCGCTGCCCACGTACTACCTCATCGCCCCCTCCGAGGCCTCCTCCAACCTGGCCCGCTACGACGGCGTCCGCTACGGCCTGCGCTCCGGCGACGACGGCGAACGCGGCCTCGAAGAGGTCATGAGCCTCACCCGCGAAGCCGGATTCGGCCCGGAGGTCAAGCGCCGCATCATCCTCGGCACCTACGCGCTCAGCGCCGGGTACGTGGACGCGTTCTACGGCAAGGCCCAGCTCGTGCGCACCCTCATCAAGCAGGACTTCGAGAAGGCCTTCGAACAGGTCGACGCCATCATCAGCCCGACCACGCCGTTCATCGCCTTCAAGTTCGGCGAGCGCACCGGCGACCCGTACCAGATGTACCTCGCCGACCTCTACACGATCCCGACCAACCTCTACGGCGGCCCCGGCGTCTCAGTGCCCGTGGGCCTCTCCGAGGGCATGCCCGTCGGCCTCCAGGTCATGGGCCCGGTCATGGGCGACGACATCACCTATCGCGTCGCGGCCGCCCTGGAATCCACCCAGGAGACCCTGCTCGCCGACACCGCGCCCGAGATCGAAGGGAAGTAGCCCGATGACCCAACAAATTGACGGCTCGCAAGCTCGCCGAAGCGGGTTGAACGACTACGACAAGGCCGTCGAGACCTACGAGCCCGTCCTCGGCCTCGAGACCCACATCGAACTCGACACGCGCACCAAGATGTTCTGCGGCTGCTCGACGACCTTCGGCGCCGAGCCCAACACCCAGACCTGCCCGGTGTGCCTGGCCCTGCCCGGCGCGCTCCCCGTCGCCAACAAGGCCGCCATCGAGGCGACCATCAAGATCGGCCTGGCCCTCAACTGCCACATCGCCGAGTGGACGCGCTTCGCCCGGAAGAACTACTTCTACCCGGACATGCCGAAGAACTTCCAGACCAGCCAGTACGAGGAGCCGCTCTGCGAGAACGGCTACGTCGACGTGGTCGTGGACGGCAAGGAGTACCGCGTCGAGATCGAGCGGGTCCACCTCGAAGAGGACACCGGCAAGACCCTCCACGTCGGTGGCGCCACCGGCCGCATCCACGGCGCCACCGAATCCCTCGTGGACTACAACCGCGCCGGCATCCCCCTCGTCGAGATCGTCACCAAACCCGTTCCGGGAACGGGCGCTCTCGCACCCGAGGTCGCCAAGGCCTACACCGCCGAACTGCGCGACATCGTCCGCTCCCTCGGCGTCTCCGACGTCCGCATGGAGCAGGGCTCCCTGCGCTGCGACGTCAACCTCTCGCTCAACCTCCCCGGCGAGGAGTGGGGCACCCGCACCGAGACCAAGAACGTCAACTCCCTGCGCTCGGTCGAACGCGCCGTCCGCTACGAGGTGCGCCGCCAGTCCGCGCTCCTCGACGCCGGCGAGCGGATCTTCCAGGAGACCCGCCACTTCCAGGAGACCACCGGCGAGACCCGCGCCGGACGCTCCAAAGAGGAAGCCACCGACTACCGGTACTTCCCCGAACCCGACCTCGCCGTCATGGAACCGTCCCGCGAATGGGTCGAGGAGCTCCGCGCGACCCTCCCCGAACTCCCGCGCAAGCGCCGCGAACGCCTCCAGGCCGAATGGTCACTGGGCGACAAGGAGATGCAGTCGGTCGTCAACGCCGACGCCGTCGACCTCATCCAGGCCACCGTCGACGCCGGGACCACCCCCTCCGGCGCTGTCAAATGGTGGCTCGGCGAGCTCTCCCGCCGCGCCAACGAGTCCGGCGAGGAACTCGCCGCGCTGGCCATCACGCCGAAGCAGGTCGCCGAGCTGCAGGGCATGGTCGACGACGGCCGCCTGAACGACAAGCTGGCCCGCCAGGTCATCGACGGCGTGCTCGCCGGTGAAGGCGACCCGGCCGACGTCGCCGCCAAGCGCGGTCTCGAGGTCGTCTCCGACACGGGCGCGCTCGAAGTGGCCGTCGAGGAGGCCATCGCCGCCAACCCGGCCGTCGCCGACAAGATCCGCGGCGGCACCCACGCCGCCGCCGGCGTCCTCATCGGAGCGGTGATGAAGGCCACCAAGGGCCAGGCCGACGCCGGCACGGTCCGCAAGATCATCCTGGACAAACTGAGCTGATGAGCGCACTCGGGGCCGGGCGGCGTCTGGGCGGATTCTAGGGGTGGTTGCAACACTGCTGGTTATTCGCTGGTGTGGATGAGTTTAGCGAGGCGCTCGGCTGGGGTTTCCCAGGCGAGCGTTTTGCGTGGGCGTCCGTTGAGTTCGGCGGCGACG
>NZ_JAERMK010000049.1 GCF_016918015.1 Glycomyces sp. YM15 | reverse complement strand
CGTCGCCGCCGAACTCAACGGACGCCCACGCAAAACGCTCGCCTGGGAAACCCCAGCCGAGCGCCTCGCTAAACTCATCCACACCAGCGAATAACCAGCAGTGTTGCAACCACCCCTAGAATCCGCCATTCGCCCCGGCCCTCTTCCTATGCGTCTCTAGCGCTCACGCAGTCAAGCCGCCTCGGCCATGACCTGGTCGTTGGCCAGCTCCTTGAGGCGTGCCAGCGCCTGGATCTCCAGCTGCCGGATGCGCTCGCGCGACAGGTGGAACCGGTGCGCGACCTCCGTGAGCGAGTGCTCGCGGCCGTCTTCGAGCCCGTAGCGGGCCTTGACGATCCCCGCCGAGCGCTCGTCGAGGTGGTTGAGCATCATCTCGATGCGCTGGCGCTCCATCCCGGCGAGGACGACGTCCTCGGGGCTGGGTTCGTCGGAGTCGGCGACGAGGTCGCCGAGGTTGGTGTCGCCGTCGTCGCCGATCGGCGTGTCGAGCGAGACGGTGTCCTGGCTCCAGCGGATGAGCTCGTTGACCCGCTCGACCGTGACGCCGAGAGCCTTGGCGACCTGGTCGGGTTCGGGGTCGCCGCCGAGCTCACGGGTGAGCTGGCGGGTGACGTTGCGCATCCGGTTGACGTCCTCGACCAGGTGCACCGGCAGGCGCACGGTGCGCTCCTGCTGGGCGATCGCCCGGCTGATGGCCTGGCGGATCCACCACGTGGCGTAGGTCGAGAACTTGAAGCCGCGCTGGTAGTCGAACTTCTCGACGGCGCGGACCAGGCCCGTGTTGCCCTCCTGGATCAGGTCGAGCATCGGCATCCCGGACCGGACGTAGCGGCGGGCGATCGAGACGACCAGCCGCAGGTTGGCCTTGATGAACTGCTCTTTCGCCTTCGCACCGTCTTCGACCAGACGCTTCAGGTCCTTTTCGGTGGCGTCACCGAAGGTCTCCCCCTCGCCGAGCAGGTGCTTCGCGAACAGGCCGGCTTCGACTGCCTTGGCCAAGTCGACCTCGGCGGCGGCGTCAAGCAGCGGCGTCTTCGAGATCTCATGCAGGTAGACACCCACAAGGTCTCGTTCCTCAGCGACCTCTTCGGTGGTGAGGGTGGGTGTTGTCGTTTGCTCCACGCTCAAGGTCTCCTCCAGCTTCCTCGTCCCCCGACACCGCGTGAACGGTGTACCAGTTACAACGACCGCTTCGTTGCGTGGAATTCCGTGCCCCGGTGTTCGATGCGCCACGGTTACGAAATCGATGCGATTCGGTGGCCCTAGGGCCTTCGCACCGTTTCGAGTACCCGTTTTCATCGGCTAAGCTCGGTTCACGGCTTCCATCTCTGAGACGGGGCCGCATCGGCCTCATGATGTCTCTGAGATGGAGATCACCTCACCTCATCAGAGGCCTGATGACCCGAGTCCTGGTCACGGTATCGTCTCCGGTCTGCTTCATCGCAAACCTTCAATCTCTAGGGGTACACGCGCCCTACCTTGAAAAAGTTGAGAGATCATCTTATTGCGGCCCTAATCACTGCGATCCGGGCCGCAAAGGCGGCGACGCTCTGATACCCGCACCATAGCGGACGGTAGCGGTGACAAGCAACACCTTTCCCAGGCGTTGATGTCCGATTCCGAACACCTCTCGTTCTCTCAGTCTGCGCCCTCCCGAGGGGCCCGTGGGCCGCTTCCGGCAGCGTGCCTCGTAGATCACCTTCCGTGCCCCTTGCGCGTAGAGTTGGGCCGGTGACTGAAGAACGCCTAGTGTGGGTCGACTGCGAAATGACCGGCCTCGACCCGGAGACCGAAGCCCTCATCGAGATCGCCGTACTCGTCACGGAACCCGACCTCACCCCGTTGGACGAGGGCCTCGACATCGTGATCGCCTGCGACGGCGGGACGCTGGAGCACATGGGGGCGTTCGTCGCCGACATGCACGCCAAGTCCGGGCTCACCGACGAGGTGCGGGCTTCGCGGATCTCCTTGCAGGAAGCCGAGAACACGGTACTGGAGTACATCAAGCAGCACGTGCCCGAAGCGCGCACGGCCCCGTTGTGCGGCAACTCGATCGCCACGGACCGCACCTTCATCGCCAAGTACATGCCGCGCCTCGACGACCACTTGCACTACCGGATGGTCGACGTCTCCTCCATCAAGGAGCTCGCCCGCCGCTGGTACCCGCGCGTCTACTACAACCAGCCGCCCAAGGGCCTCGCCCACCGCGCGCTGGCCGACATCAAGGAGAGCGTGCAGGAACTCGAGTACTACCGCCGCACCCTGTTCGTGGAACTGCCCGGCCCCTCGAGCGACGAGGCCAAGGCCGCGGCCGCGAGCATCACCGGGACGGACCGGGACTGAGACGACCGACACCGAACCCCGTTGACAGGAACACCGGAAGCTTGGCTATGATTGTCGCCGGTCCCGGGTTTTCCCCGCGGTACCGGTCTTGGTGGTCGTAGCTCAGCTGGTAGAGCACCTGGTTGTGGTCCAGGAGGTCGCGGGTTCAAGCCCCGTCGGTCACCCCAATGAGAAGAGCCTCGCGGCGATGCCGCGAGGCTCTTTTGCTTGCAGGGGAGCGGACCCGCCGGGCCTACCGGCCCATCCGCTTGCGGCGCAACTCCTCACGGCGCTTGCGAGCGGCCGCCGGACGCTGGATGAACCGCTCGGCGACGGTCAGCGGGACGCCGACGCCGAAGAACGGCGCGGCCACCCACAGCGGCCAGGGGTAAGTCGCGTCGGCGAGCAGGAAGATGATGAGCCAGATCGAGACGCAGATGCCGATCGGGATCGAGAAGCCCACCCACATCCACTTGACCCACTCGGGCGTGCCGAGCTTCTCGGGCTCGTCGGCGTCGAGGATCCGGTGGTACGCGGGCAGGTCCGCGAGGGCGGGTGCGGCCTCGCCGACGGTCTTGGCCGCCATGACCACGTCGACGCGCTTCTCGTACTCGTCCAGGTCCAGGAAGCCCTGGTCGACGGATGTCCGCAGGAGGTCGGCGAGGGCATCGCGCTCGGCGTTGCCGATGCGCATCTCGCTGTCGCCGCCGAAACGTTCGAGGGAGGTCATTCGGGGGGCTCCTTAGGGGTTCGGGGCGGGGGTCAGTGTCCGTGGGGGCCGTGGCCGCCGTGCCGCTCGCGGTCGGGATCGTCGTCGTCGCGATCGCCCCAGCTGCCGCCGACCACCTGCATGATCGTGGCGATGCCGAGGCCGAGGATGGGCCAGATCGGCCAGAAGTACGTGGGTTCGCCGCTGCCGATCCAGGTCGCGGCCCAGATGGCGGTCGTAATGGCGCCCACGGTGACCAGACCGCGCAGCGCCGGGAACCGCTGCATCAGGTTGCCGCGGGGCGCGCGACCGCCGGAGCTCGGGACGGGGGCCTGCGGGGAGCCCGCCGGGGCGACCTCGCCTTCCTTGGGGCGGCCGCCGGGGAGGTCGTCGAAGATGAGGTCCAGTTCGGCGTTCGTCTTCGCCTCGTAGGCGGTCTTGGCGCGCTCGTCGAACTCCGCGAGGTCGATGCGGCCTTCGTCGAGGGCGGCCTGGAGCTGCGCGATCGCCCGGTCGCGGTCGGCGTTCGAGATGCGCAGCTTGCCGTGGTCTTCGGTCACGGTGCCAATTATGGCACCGGTATCCTATTCGGCGCGAGCCGCGCTCGCGGCCGCGTCGCCCAGTTGTTCGACGCCGCCGTCGGGGGCCGTGAGGACCCAGACGCCGTCCTCGCACAGCGCGATGGTGTGCTCGACGTGGGCCGCGATCGAGCCGTCGTCGGTCACGATCGTCCAGCCGTCCGCCAGTTCGGCGGTGTCCTCCGAGCCGAGGGTGATCATCGGCTCGATCGCCAGGGCCATGCCCGGACGCAGCTTCGGGCCCTCGCTGGGGCGCCCGTAGTTGAGGATGTGGGGGTCCTGGTGCATCTCGGTGCCGATGCCGTGCCCGCCGAAGCCCGTCACGATGCCGTACTCGCCCGAGCGGTCCACCGACTCCTCGATGGCGCGGGAGATCCCGCCGAGGCGCTTGGAGGAGGCTGCGGCCTTGATACCGGCCCACATGGCGGCCTCGCAGGCCTCGCGCAGGGCCGTCAGCTCGGGCGAGACCTCGCCGATCTCGACGGTGATCGCCGCGTCCCCGTGCCAGCCGTCGACGATTGCGCCGACGTCGACCGACAGGAGGTCCCCTTCCTTGAGGATCGCGTCCTCGGAGGGGATCGCGTGGACCACCTGCTCGTTCACGGAGGAGCAGATCGAGCCCGGGTAGGGTCCGTTGCCGATGTCGTAGCCCTTGAACGAGGGCACGCCTCCGCAGTCGCGGATCACCTGCTCGGCGATGCGGTCGAGTTCCGCCGTCGTCACGCCCGGCCCGGCCGATTCGCGCATGGCCTGGTGCACCTCGGCCACGACGAGGCCGGCGGTCCGCATCTTCCGGATCTGCTCGGGCGTCTTGTACTGGATCTGCTGGCGACGGCGGAACACGGTGGCTATTCCGCGGCGCCGATGGCGGTGAGGGCCCGCTCGGTCACGTCGGCGACCTCGCCGATGGCGTCGATGCGCACGAGCTTGCCCTGCTCCTCGTAGTAGCCCACGAGCGGCGCGGTCTGCTCGGCGTAGACCTTGAGGCGGTTCTTGATCGTCTCGGGCTGGTCGTCGCTGCGCTGGTACAGGTCCTCGGAGTCGGGGTCCGCGGGCGGGTCGAACTCCAGGTGGTAGACCTTGCCGGTCGACTTCGAGACGCGGCGGCCGGACAGGCGGCGCACCACCTCGTCGTCGCTGGCGACGAGCTCCAGGGCCAGGTCGAGGGCCACGCCCGCCGATTCGAGGACCCGGTCGAGGACCTTGGCCTGCTCGGTGTTGCGGGGGTAGCCGTCGAGCAGGAAGCCGCCCTTGGCGTCGTCCTGGGCCAGACGGTCGGCCACCATCTCGTTGGTGACCTCGTCGGGGACGAGGTTGCCGGCGTCCATGTACTCCTTGGCCTTGAGGCCCAGCGGAGTGCCGCCGGAGACGTTCGCTCGGAAGATGTCGCCCGTGGAGATCTTGGGGACGCCGAGCCGCTCGGCGATGATCTCCGCCTGGGTGCCCTTGCCGGCCCCGGGCGGGCCTACGAGTACCAGTCGCACAGTTGTTCCTCCCGTGTGGTGCCTATGAAGATGTTCCTGCGTCAGCGGAGGAAGCCTTCGTAGTGGCGCTGCATCAGCTGGGACTCGATCTGCTTGACCGACTCCAGGCCGACGCCCACCATGATCAGCACCGAAGTGCCGCCGAACGCGAACTGCGCGAACAGCTGCTGGTTACCGAACGCGATGATGGCCAGATTGGGAAGGATAGCGATCGCGGCCAGGTAGAGCGAGCCCGGGAAGGTCAGGCGTGACAGGACTCGCTGCAAGTAGGTCGCGGTCGGGTTGCCCGGGCGCACGCCGGGGATGAACCCGCCGGCCTTCTTCATGTTCTCGGCGACGTCGTCCACCTTGAAGGTGATCGAGACGTAGAAGTAGGTGAAGAAGATGATGAGCAGCGCGTACAGCGTGATGTACACCCACGAGCCCTGGTTGAGCAGGTAGCGGTCGATGAAGCCGACCCACGACGAGTCGCTGTTCTGGTTGAGCTGGCGGAACAGCGTCGGGATGTACAGCAGCGAGGAGCCGAAGATGACGGGCACGACGCCGGCCTGGTTGACCTTGAGCGGGATGTAGGTCGAGGTGCCGCCGTACATCCGGCGGCCGACCATCTTCTTGGCGTACTGCACCGGGATGCGGCGCTGCGACTGCTCGATGAAGATGACCGCCACCATGATCGCGATGCAGAGCCCGATGATCACGGCGAACATGAACCAGCCCTCGGACTTCTGCAGGGACCAGAACTGGCCCGGCATCTGCGCGGCGATCGAGGCGAAGATCAGGAGGCTCATGCCGTTGCCGACGCCGCGCTCGGTGATCTGCTCGCCGAACCACATGATGATCGCGGTGCCCGCGACCATGACCGCGACGACGGAGACGATCGTCAGCCAGTACGGGATGCTCACTTCCGAAGCGGACAGGTCCGGGAGGATCTCGTCCGGGCACTCGGCCTGGAACAGGATGCCCGAGCGCGCCAGCGCGATGTAGCCGGAGGCCTGGAGCAGGGCGAGGCCCAGCGTCAGGTAGCGCGTGTACTGGGTGATCTTGACCTGGCCCGGCTGGCCCTCCTTGCGGAGCTGCTCGAGCCTGGGGATCACGACCGTCAACAGCTGCATGATGATCGACGCGGTGATGTACGGCATGACGCCGAGTGCGAAGACCGAGAGCTGGAGGAGCGCTCCACCGGTGAAGAGGTTCAGGAGCCCGAAGACGCCCGCCTCATCGGTGGGCTGCATGTTCAGGCAGGTCTGCACTGCCGCGTAGTCCACGCCGGGACTCGGCATCTGCGCACCAAGACGATACAGTCCGATGATCATCAAGGTGAACAGGATCTTCTTGCGCAGATCGGGGGTCCGAAACGCGCTGATGAAGGCGGAGAGCAATGCGGTTCCTCCTGAACAAGACCCCCTGGCGGGGCCCATGGTGCTGCGGGGCAACACCTTTCGTAACCAGTGGGCGTGTGTAGTTCGTAGCGAGAGCGTCACACGCCCGAGGAAGACGGTGGTCCTCGCCATGGGAGCCTAGCAGGCGCATTCGGACGCAGAGTATTCGGCATTCATTACGACGAAACGGGCCGGAGTTCCCTCCGACCCGTTTCCCGAATCGCTTGTTCGAACAGGCGACGCCCAGCGCGATTACTCGCCCAGGGCCTCGCCGGTCTTCTTGTCGACGACGGTGGTCGAACCACCGGCGGCGGCGATCTTGTTGACGGCGGAAGCCGAGAAGGCGTGGGCCTTCACGTCCAGCTTGACGCCTTCGAGCTCGCCCGAGCCGAGGACCTTGATGAGCTCCTTCTTGTTGAGGACGCCCACCTCGATCAGCTGCTCGGGACCGACCTGGCCGCCCTCGGGGAAGAGCTCCGCGAGGCGGTCGAGGTTGACCACGGTGTAGACGAGCTTGTTGTGCGGCTTGAAGCCCTTGAGCTTCGGCAGACGGATCTGAAGCGGCTGCTGGCCGCCCTCGAACCCGGCCGGCACGGTCTTGCGGGCCTTGGTGCCCTTGGTGCCGCGGCCGGCGGTCTTGCCCTTCGAGCCCTCACCGCGACCGACGCGGGTCTTGGCCTTCTTGGCGCCGGGGGCGGGCTGCAGGTCATGAATGCGGATAGCCATGACTACTCGACCTCCTCGACGTCGACCAGGTGACGGACACGGTGGACCATGCCGCGGTACTGCGGGAGGTCCTCTTTGTAGACGGTCTGGCCGATCTTGCGCAGGCCGAGCGTCTGGATGGTCGCACGGGCCTTCGGCTTCTCGCCGATGACCGACTTGTGCTGGGTGATCTTCAAACGTGCCATGTCGCTAACCCCTAAGCCTTCGCGGCCGCGGCGGCCTCGGCGCGGGCGCGCAGCAGACCCTGGGGAGCGATGTCCTCCAGCGCCATGCCGCGGCGGGCCGCGACGGCCTCCGGGGACTCGAGACCCTTGAGCGCGGCCACCGTCGCGTGGACGATGTTGATCGCGTTCGAGGAGCCCAGGGACTTCGACAGGACGTCGTGGACGCCGGCGCATTCGAGCACGGCGCGCACGGGGCCGCCCGCGATGACACCGGTACCCGCGGAGGCGGGCTTCAGGAGCACGCGGCCGGCCGCGTCCTCACCGAAGACCTCGTGCGGGATCGTGCCGCCGATGCGGGGGACCTTGAAGAAGTTCTTCTTCGCCTCTTCAACGCCCTTGGCGATGGCGGCGGGAACTTCCTTGGCCTTGCCGTAGCCGACACCCACGTTGCCGTCGCCGTCGCCGACCACCACGAGGGCGGTGAAGGCGAAGCGCCGGCCGCCCTTGACGACCTTGGCGACGCGGTTGATGGTGACTACGCGCTCGACGTGCGGGGACTTCTCGGCGCGGTCGCGACCGCGACCGCCCTCGCGTCCGCCGCGCCCGCCGCGACCGCCGCGGCGGTCGCCGCCGCCGTCCCGGCCGCCGGCGGCAGCTTGCTGTTGATCAGCCACGAGACTGATTCCTTTCGTTCGCTCAACGCCAGCCCGAAATAGAGCTGACTCGCATGGAATATCCGACTTCGAGAGCCGGAGACGCTGCACCTAGGCGCAACCTCTCGATTATGCCTGGTCAGGGGTGCATCGGCGAACGGCGGGGTCGGGCTGAGGCCGGGGACACAGCAGGACCGCCGCCGGCGCTGCGAAGCCCACCGGCGGCGGTCCTTGTATGTGGAGGGCGTGCCTAGAGGCCGGTCACGTCCCATTGCTGGTTGGCGGCGCCGGTGCAGGTGCTCTGCACGATCGCGGCGCCGTTGGCGTTCGAGGCGGCCTGGAGGCAGAGCCCGGAGTGCTGGGCGACGATCGCGTAGTTGCCGTTCGCGGACGCGCGCAGAGAGAAGCGCTGGTTGCCTCCGGCCCAGCAGCCCCATTGGCCGACGGGGGCGCCGCTGGCGGTGGCCTGGTCGAGCACGTCCCAGCATTTGCCGGTGGCGGTGTTGGCGACCGAGCCGACCTTGGAGCCGGGGTAGACCGGGTCGAAGGTGAAGGCCTGGGGTGCGCCGTTCCAGCAGTCGTACTGGATGAGTTCGGCGCCGTTCGTGCCGGAGCCGCCGGGGACGTCGATGCAGCGGCCGGAGGCGGCGTTGACGAACTTGGTGGCGTAGGGACTGCCGTCCTCGGAGCCGACGACGCCTTGGATCGTGCCCGCGGCGGCGTCGATGTTGAGGGTGGAGTACCAGGTCAGCGTCATGGAGGTGTTGCTGGGGAAGCCGATGGGGAGCCAGACGTACTCGCTGTCCATGGGTTTGCCGCCCCATTGGGGGCCCCAGCGGTCGCCCATGTAGAGGTAGCTGGTGCCCGCGGTGCCCTGCACGGTGGTGACGAAGGTGGACTGGGAGCCGTAGGTGGTGGAGTTCCCGGCGTTGGTCCAGCCGGACCAGGCGCCTTCGGGGAAGTTCGTGGTGGTGGCGTACTGGGTCTGGTTGGCGTTCCAGCCGGTCGCGCCGGAGGTGACGATGAAGTAGACGCCGTTGCGCTGGAACACGGCCGGGGCCTCGCGGTGGTAGCCGTCGAAGACGTAGACGAGCTCGTCGATGGCGAGGTAGTCGGGGGTGAGGCGGTAGACGTTGAGGTCGTAGTTGACGTCGGCGGCGGAGATGAGGTAGCCGGTGCCGTCGGTGTCGACGAAGAGGGTCATGTCGCGGGAGTCGTACCCGGCGGGGCGGAAGGACCCCTGGTAGGCGTAGTCGCCGTCGACGGTGTCCGAGACGGCCACGGCCACTTCGGCGTCGCCGTAGTCGACGCCGTTCTCCTTGTGCGCCCAGAGGACGTACTTGTCGGTGGCGGCGTTGTAGATGACCTTGGGGCGTTCGATGTTGGCCGGGGAGAGGTCGGGGTGGGATTCGGCGCTGAGGATGTCGTTCTCGAACGTCCAGTTCACGAGGTCGGTGGAGGAGTACATGCTGACCTGGTCGAAGAGGTAGCCGTCGCGCTGCTCGCCGACGAGGTAGTAGGTGCTGCCGACTTTGAGCATCCCGCCGCCGTGGGCGTGCATGAGGTTGCCGGAGGTGTCGGTGATGGTCTGGCCGTTGTCGAACGCCACGGGCGCGGCCGTGGCGGGGGCCGGGGCGGCGAGGCCGAGGGCCGTGGTCACGAGGGCTGTCGCGGCGGCGAGGGCGCCCAGCCGCTTGCTTGTTGACATCGTCGTCTCCTTCACGAGCGCCCCGAGAGCAGGGGCTGATCGAATCATCTCGATATTTGCACAGATTCCATCCCTTGTAAAGACCCTTCGTATAACCGGTATACGAACCAAGACTTTCGCAGCATCCGGGAACCCGATAAAGTCACTCCAAAGTCATCACTCGAACGGGCGGGTCTTTCTGTCGGCAGATCGACTCCCGGGAAGGCGCATTGCCGTCGCGGCTTGCTCGATGCAATCGGAAGCGCACGACGTGCGACGATTTCCTTATCATGCAAAAGGGACATTTGACTGCGGGCGATGACTGAACACACCTGAGACGTAAGCCGATAGGATCGACTACCTGCCGATACTCCGCTAGCACGGTCAGAACAAGCCGTTCGGCGGCAGCAGGGCCGCAAGCTTCGATGCCCCCGCGGCACTCTTCACGGTATTACCAAAACCCACATCCCATGCGTACGGCAATTTCTATTGAGGATGAGTCGATGCGTTCATCCGTCGCGCCAAATGCAGGCTTGTCAAATGCATCGGCACCGTCCGCACATGAAGCGGACCACCCGATTCTCAATCGCAGGCGCCCACCTGCTCATCGAGGGCCGTGTCGTCGCCAGCCCCACGGCCGTACTCGCCCAGCTCGGCGGCGTCTGACTGCCCCTGCCACTCCTGCTCGCGACCCACGCGGCATGGGAGGGGTTGTGCCTCAACGGATTCGCTGGCGCATTCCTTTCCATGGGGTCCCATGTGGTCGGCGTGCGGTTCCTGTTGGCGGACGTGCGATAGCGGGTTGCGGCGCCGTTTCAATTGAGGTTCAGGCGGGCAGCGACAAAAGGGTCGCATGGTGGTGGGGTGTGCGGTGCGGCTGCACGGCAGCGCCGGGACCGGGACGACGGAGGCCCATTTGGCCCCTGGTTTGCTTTGCGCCCCAGGCGGAGTGGGGGGTGGCGGGTGGCGTGAGTGTCCCTCATGGAATGTTCACCCGGTTGGGTGATGACACCGCTACAACATTCTGTCATCATTGAACTACGAACAAGGAACCGAAAACAGGCAGGACATTCGAGAATCGGTGAGGAGGCGAGACCCATGGCCGCATGCAACACCCACACCACCCCGGTCACTCCGGTCCTCCCCGCCGCCTCGCTCCTCTCCGCTTCCCCTGACCGCCGCTCCCAGGCTGCGGCGATCCGCTCGACCCTCGATGAGGCCGCCGCGGGGATCAACGCCTTCCACGCCCAGGTCCTCTCTGCGGTGATCGCGATGAAGGAGGCGAACCTGCACCGCTCCGAGTTCGGGTTCTCCGCCCTCCGCGACCTGCTCCTGTCCCAGTTCGACTTCACCTTCAACACCGCCAGCGCCATCGCCGCCATCGCGCGGCTGTCGGGGAAGTTCCGTCTTCTTGCTTCGGCGGCGGTGTCGGGGAGGGCTCGGATTGACCAGGTCGCTTACGCTGTCCGCCAGCTTGACCAGACCCCGGCGATGCGCGTGTTCGCCCGCACTCCTTTCACCGCCCCGGTCGTCTCCCCCTTCGACCCCGAGACCCTCTGCGCGACGCCGGAGGCGATGGTGGTCGAGTACTGCGCTCATGCTTCCTTCAAGGACCTGCAACGTCACCTCGAGGGGCTGTGGGCCGCGATCGCCGAGGAGACCGAGCTTCTTGATGGGCTCGGCGAGCAGTCGATGCAGCGCCTGGAGTTGATCGAGTGCGGTAACGGTATGTGGGCGCTGGAAGGGCACCTCTCGAATGCGACCGGGCGGATGCTCGACAAGTACCTGCAGACCGCCTGCCCGCCACCCCGCCAAGACGAGGGCGACCCTGAGGACGGCGGTCTGCTGCCCCCGCAGGCCAACCGGCACGCCGAGGCCCTCCACCAGCTCCTGGCCGGGTACGGGTCCTCCCCGCAGGCGGCGACCCGGCACGGGCACACCGCCACCCTCAACCTCACCGTCGACATCGAGACGCTGCAGGGCAAGGACACCGGCCGCCTCCCCCTCCTGGAAGGCCAACCGATCAGCCTTGCGCGGGCCCGGCTCCTGGCCTGCGAGGGCGTCATCATCCCCTCGGTGTTCA
>NZ_JAERMK010000048.1 GCF_016918015.1 Glycomyces sp. YM15 | reverse complement strand
ATGGTCGACAACAAGTCGACTACAACCCGCCCCGGCATTTGCGATCGTGGGTAAGCCACGACAAGATTGACCTAACGCCGAAACGGCGAGACACGTTATCCCACAACACAACAGGGTTACACGGGGAACAAAAACGGCCCGTCCGCGCTGGCAAGCAATACGGACGGACCCGCAACCGAAATTGCAACCGCGATCCTACGGGAGGCACCCCCCATGATCAACTGGACGTACTTCACGATCCCCCTCACCACCGGCAGCGTCATTGAAGCGCACGCCCTTCACTGCCACTTGGCAGACCTAAGCACTACAGCGCTCGCCGCCCGCGACTACGCCGACGTTGAGACGCAAATGGCCGCGCTGGCAACCGAACACGCCGACCTCGCCGAACGGCTCAGCGGCACCCGCCCGACCATCACCGTCCAACAGAGCCGGTGCATGCAAGGCATGGGCCGCCAATGCCCGGACGCCGCCGAGAACGATGCCGTTCGCGCCGCCGCGATCCGCGCCGCCGTCGCCGCGCTCGGCGGCGACGAAACCCGAGACGGCCACATCGGCGACCTCGGCCCGTACGCGACCTATCGCGGCCTCGCGGCCGCCGTCGTCGACGCGATCGCCGACCGGTTCACGCTCACGGCCCGCGCTGGCAGCACCACCTGAACCCGTGCGGGGCGACGGCCGATTCCCCCGCCGCCCCGCACACACGCCGCGCCACATGGAACGGAACACCGCATGACCGCAACTGTCCTCCCCGCACCAGACAGCGACACCCACACGATCCTCGTCGGCTACACGCTCCGGCGCGCCATCGAACTTGACGCCGCACTCGTCCGCCTCTACCGGACCGGCCACACCTGGGGCGAGCCTTGCGTCATGGACGCCGCCGACCGGTTCCGCGACACCCGCATGCACCTCGCCGCGCTCACCGGACACGACCGGTTGCGCCGCACCTGGCGGGAAGAGATCCGCACCCTCGCACTGCACCACCTGTGCGGCATCCTCACCACACCCGAAATTGCCGCGCTGGCCGCACACATGCTGCACCCCGGTCCGCCCGGACGTATCGTCTTCGCCCGAGGCAAACCGCCGAAGATCGTCCGCGACTTCAACCGGACGTTCAACTGGGCCATGGCGAGCGGCACGATCGTGCTCGCCCTGAACGCCGATCCGCGCTGACCGCCGCTACTCCCCCGCCGGGCCCGGCTCCCGGCGGGGGCTCACGCCACTCCCCACGTTCACTGCGTGAACCGCAGCCTTCCGCACGCCAGCCGCTCACGCCGTGACCCGCCAACAACCAACCGCCGCGACCCAGCATTCAGCACACGCAATCCGAGCCCGTCGAGTTTCCCGCGGGAAACACCCCTGCCACCGCAGCAAGGAGCACCACACGATGTACAACGGCCGCACCATGCGCGTCACCGCCGACTGCCCCACCTGCCAAACGCACGTTCTCATCACCGGCACCGTCCGATACGACCCGGACGGCACCGCCGCCGCCCACGGCGTCTGTGCCTGCGGAACCGCGGTCACCCGACCCGTACTCGGCGGGCACCTTCCGATCACGCCCGTTTGCGGCACTTGCAAGCCCGAACCGGGGCCGCGCCCGGGCCCCGGCCGTCGCATGGCCGAACCGTCCGCGTTCGCGCTCGCGCTTCCCTGCCATCCTGAGGACAACTTGTCGCCGTTCGACATGTCGGCCGCCGTCCGTGACGTCGCGCTGCTCCTGGCCGACGATGCCACCGCGGCCGCGGCGAACGCCGAGGAGTTCGCCGCACTCGCGAAGACGATCGTCGAGACCGTCTTCCCGCGAGCTGCCGCCACGGCCTTCCACGCCGCCGAGGCGTACTTCATCGAGCACCGCAAGACGCCCTACATGGCTTGGGGCCACGACGCCTCCAAACTCGCACGCGACTGGGCGTGGGAGTACGAAGCCACCCTGCCCGAACACAGCGACGACTGACGACCGCTGCGACCCGCCCGCGCTGGCCGTCGACACGAGGTCCGGTAACGCCTTCCGGACCTCGCCGCCCCTCCCGACACCACTACCGACAGGACCACCATGACCGAAACACCTCGCGTCACCTTCCGCATCGACGCCGCCCTCTGGACCGCGTACTGGGAGTCGGCTGCAAGCGCCGGCCACGACCCGGCGGCGCTCCTAGCGGCGATCCTCACCGCCTGGAGCACAGGGACACCACTCCCACGCCGTCCCGACGACCGTCCTGCGGTCGCCTGGGGCCGCTCGAAAACTGCAGGCATCGCCGCCGACACCGCCTGGTGGGTCGAGCTCGCAGCGATCGGCACGGGCGCTGGCTACACGCGCGCTGACCTCATCGACCGGGCCTGCCGATGGTGGCTCAACCTCGACACGCTGCCGCCGACACCGACGCTGTGACGTGGCCGAAAGTTCACCGCGTGAACTTTCCGGAGTCGCGAGATTGACAGATCGACTGGTGTATCTGCGACGAGGGCGAGCGTTCAATGAAGACCTGCGGTCTCAGGACCACGGCGCCGCCGGCGTTCAAACGCAGAACGGGGTGCCTCCCGCAGGAGACACCCCACCGATGGACTGGGCGCCGTTCGCACCCCTACCCTGGCAGCCAGGAACACCGATCGAGCCGGTGCCCACAGTGCCCGCTTCAGCCATCCATCACAGCCCTTGGGCGTCTTCCACTGTACTGCCGGGGCGTTCGAATTCGGTGACAGCCACTCCGATGGCGAGACACAAGCGGCCCGGCACTTGTTCACGCGGTGAACGGTGCTGCGCCTCCGCCCGTGTCACCGTTGGACTTCCGCTGTGTCGTCGCTGTGGTCAACCCGGAACCGGTCATTGGTAATGACGGCAACGATCCACCCGTCGCTCGCTGGCAGGTCCGGCACCGGGCAGGTGAACCCTTCCGTTGCCGCCATGGTCCAAGCTCCCTTCACGGCCTTGACCATCAGCTGGGCGTCGGTGCCGCTGGTGAGCTCGGGATGGTCGGGGCAAGCTTCGATGCTGGCGGCATCCATGTGTGCGCATGTCGACGCTATTGCTGTCACGCAGAGGTATTCGGCGTTGTCGTGAGACAGGTTCGTCGATGCGAACTCTCCCGGTTCCAGCTGCTGTGCCCATGCGTCGGTGTCGAGTTTGAAGGCGACGCAGTACGTCTGGTGCTCGGCAAGGATCATGGGATCACGGTATTGGGTTCGCTTCGACTCCGAGGAGCAGCACGCGGGTGCTGCGCTGACGTCGGTTCTCGACGACGTTGTCGCACCAGGTATCTCATGACCTGCAGTGCGACAGATCTAATGAGAATCTGCGTCAACTGTGATGGCAACTGCGCCAACTTAAATGACAACCGACACGTCGCCAGACCGCCGGAGTGGTCCGCTCAGCGCCTTCGGTTGATGGGCCTCGGTCTGGAAAGTTCACGCGGTGAACTTTCGCGGCCGCGCATGAGGCCACTTGCCTTCCTCGCTGAAAGATGTCAGACTGAAGCGGACATCTTTTCAGGGGGCAGCATGGCTGACGACGACTTCCACATCTCGCTCGACGAACTCCGCGCCAAGTTCACCGCACCTTCAGCGGAAACCATCAGTGCCTTTTGGTCTCCCCACGCGGCTGCCGAAGACGCCTCGGGGCCAGATTCGTACCCTGCTCAGGTGGAGGGCGTCGGCGCAGGATGGGTATTCGTCGACGTTGAACACGACCGGCTGTGGCTCGGTTTCTTCGACAACGAGAACCCCACCGTCCAGGCGCAGAACCGGCTGTTTCGCATCGACCCCGACGCGGACGTTGACGAGTCCGCAGCGATCCGGGCGCTGTTCCCTGACGTGGTCGTGAGCCATGACGTGTTCGACGTGCCGACGCTTATGCTGGTCCGCAGCCTCAGCAAGCGAGAGACCGCGAACCTGCTCGACCAGCTTGACCTTGACGCCGCCGGCAAGCTCCGCATGGACCTTGATTTGCCTTCGTCGTTCGATGCGGCTTTCCTGCCGTACTTCATCCAGCACGGGTGGACGCCGCAGGATCTCGAGGACGTCGCGTGGAGCGTTACGTCCGACGAGGACGCCGCGGCGCTGGCCGCGCACCCGCGGCAATGGTGGCGCGAGCGCGGGTGGCTGCCCTTCGGGTTCGATGTCCACGGTGACGTGCATCCGCCGGCGAGGCATCTTCCTGACCTCATTGTCGCTGGTGTTCGCCCCGAAGTAGCTATTGCAGCGTTCGGCGCTGGCATGGAGGACCTTGCCGCAATCGCGGCGCTGCGGCCTCCCGTCATCCCGGGGGAGGCGACCCGAGTCGTCATCTCCGATCATGACGGACGCATGGGCACGCTGACGCGATGGAGTACGGCCTTCACTGACGCACAGTCGGCTCAGGCGGCTCTCGATGAACATCCGCAGTGGTGGCTGATGACGATCGCTGCGGCAACCGACCCCGGTCTGCATGTCTTCCATGCGGACCGGAGGTGGACAGCATGGTCAGACGGACTGCTGACCGGTCCGCTGTATGGCGCCGACGAAGAGTCTGTCGCTGCTCGTTCGACGCTTGTCAATGTCGAGGGACTCATGGCGGAGGTGCTGCGAAGTGAGGGCCGCGACGACCTTGACGGTTCGGCGCTGTGGGTGCAGTGGGCGGATGCGACCGGGTCGGAGACAACGGTGGAGGCTGAGCGTACGGCCACCCGGCAGGTCCAGGTCGCGCCTGATGTCACGGTGGCGGTGGTCGACTCGCTGGTGCGGCACACCATCGTGAAGCCGGGTCGCTCTCGCATCGAAGCGTGGCAGATCCGCACTGACTACGAGACCCGCTACACCATCCCGTTCGTCGGCAGGCAGCGAGGCGCGACGCGTTTCTTCGACAGCGCGGATGCCGCGACTGCCGCTTGGGCGGCGGGGGAGCGGTCGCTTCCTGCGGTCATGACCATCAACGAGATTGCCGAGCATGTCGGTTCCAGTAAGGATGCGTTCGCTCGAGCGTTCCGTCGTGCTTGGGACGCTGCCCCGCTTGGCATGCCGAGGCCGGTGATCGAGACTGAAGATCGGCGCCGGTGGTTCGACCCTGTTCCTGTCCTGGCGTGGGACAAGAGCCGACCTGGACACGGGCCGGGACGAGGCCACCGCCGCCGCCGGTGACCCGGGATCCCGTATCCTTGTCCACAAACTGTGGACATGAAAAGAGGTGATCCTATGCTGCGGAAACGTCCTCCAGAAGTCACCGCGAAAGACGGTCAAGCCGCGTACGTCCGCGTGAAGGAATACCTCGACTACCAGGGACTCGACCTGGAACGGCCGCTGCCGCCGGGGATCGGCGAAGGCTCCGAGTACATTCTCGACCTGGTGACCAAACACCACAAGCTCTGCACACGGGAAGTCTTCGAAGACGCCGTCATCATCGACAAGTGGCTCGAGTACCAAATGTGGACGTACGTCATCGCGCCGCATGAGAAGCGGCGCGCAGCCTTCCTCGATGCCTGCCAATACGGGAAGGACCGCGGCGACGCACCTTCGGTGCTCCGCGAGCGGGAGCGCCTGTCGTACGCGAAGCTCGGAGACCTGTACGGCTTCACCCGAACCGGGATGGAGCAGTACCATCTGCGGTTGCGTGCTTCAGTGGCGCATCAGGTTCGCGACCCGAAACTGGCTCGTACGGAACAACCAAAGAAGCCGAGGCGGCGCCGCGGGTAATCGCACTTCCCCGCAGGGTCGGGCCGCGCCACCAAAGTTCACCGCGTGAACTTTGCGGCCCGGTAGGGCATGCAGCGGAGCCGAGGTCGCTTCGGCCAAAGTTCACCGCGTGAACTTTCGAGTCTCCGCATCGGGTCGCTGCCGTCGGTTCCCGACCGGCAAAGTTCACGCGGTGAACTTTCACCAGCGGGCGGTGCTCGGGATCAGCGTCCGGAATGGAGGCGCAACGTTCACGCGGTGAACTTTCTAGCAGCGCAACAGTACCGAAATGCCGGAAAGATCCCGCGGCATAGAACATCACGCGAGACCTCCACCTCATTAACTCAAAGATTTTGCGTGTCAGGGCTGTGCGAACCTGAACAGCGTCGTTATGCTCGACCGCATGACCACATCACAACAATTTGAGGTACACGCGTGATGGCCACTACTCCCCTTCGCCAGCAGTGGATGCTCCGCAACGGCATCGCCCCCTCGTCCCTCGCCGGGAAGATCTTCACCGTCGCCGCATACAAAGGAGGCGTCGGCAAGACCTTCACCGCGATGGAACTCGCCTACCTCCTCGGCGCCATCCTCATCGACTTCGAGTGGGATGAAGGCAGCGCCTCAATCGCACTCGGATACAACCCCGACGACCGTCAGCGTTCGATCCTCATCGACGCCATCAACGCCGAGCGGACGCCGAAACCCATCTGGGCCGGCGAGCACGAACAGGCCGGGCGACCCGCGCTCATCCCCGGCCATGCCGAGTTCGAAGACCGCCAGCCGTCCGCGGGCGACATGGAGAAACTCATCCGCGCATGGGCTGCCGACCTCGGCAAGCAGTACGGCCGCCCCATCGTCATCGACACGCACCCCGGCGGATCGCCCTCGACGCTCGGTGCGATCGCTGCCGCGAACCTGAACATCGTCCCCACCGTGTTCAAAGAGCGCGAGATGAAAGCGCTCGAAGGCATGTTCAAAGAGATCGGGCACTTCCCGTTCCTCATGGTGCCGAACATGACAACGACCTCTCCCCCAGCCAAGTACCTGACGTGGGCCATCCGCCTGCAGGACACCTACCAGGTGCCGATCTCCGAAGAGTTCATCCGCGACTACCGGTGGCTGTCCACGCGATCACTGCGGATGGTGAACTGCTCCGTCGACCACGCCCCCGTCAAGAAAGCAGCTGAGCTTGTAACTTCACTCAACGCCATCGCCAAGGAGGTCGTCGTCCGTTGTCTGGCAACGCAGTAGAGAAATTGCTCGCAAAGAAAGGCGAGAAGAAAGGTCGGGCCGTTCCGGAGGCCCGCAATCCGAAACCTCCGATGAACCTGCCTGGCACCGGTGGGGCAGCAGCAGAAGTTCACGCGGTGAACGTTCCGGCCGGGCCCGGCATCTATGGTGCGCTGCCGGCGAAGAAGGTCGCACCGAACCCGAGGAACCCACGGCGGATCTTCAGGGGACTCGACGAGCTTGCACTGTCGATCCGCACCGACGGGCAACTGCAGCCGATCACGGTTGTTACCGTCGCGGCCTACCTCAAACTGTTCCCTGAGGACGAAGCGCTTGTCGCTGGCTGCGACTGGGTGTCGTGCATGGGTGCCAGGCGCCTAAACGCGATCCTCCAGGCCCCCGACCTCACCGTGGTGAACGCCGTCATCGATGACAACCTTGCCGAGTCGCGCGTGCGGTTCCAGAAGGCCGCCATCGAGGAGAACCAGAAGCGGTCCGACTTGACCGTCATGGAGGAAGGCCGCGCCTACGTCGAGATCGCCCAATCGGTCGGCCACGGGGGGCAGCAGCTCGTCGTCGAAATGTTCGGGCTGGGGAAGTCGTACGTCTCGCAGCGGATTGGGCTCACCAAACTCATCGACGATCTTCAGGACCTCCTCGACCGGCCCGATCAGAAGGACCTGATGCCGTTGGCAGTAGCGGTCAAGCTGTCGAAGCTCGACCCTGCCGAGCAGGCGCAGATCGCGAAGCCGATCCTGGCGTTGGAGGAGGAGGAGCAGTTCTCCGCCTGGAAGGACTGGGAGCGGGCACGTCGCACACCAGCGCCGCGGCCTGAGCCCGAAACTGCACCGGAGGTGGAGTCGAAAGTTCACACGGTGAACAACGGCGTCATTCCGGAGCAGTCAGCGCCCCAGTCCCGGCCTGAGCACGACGCGGGGGAGGAGCAAGCGGACCCTGTCGACCTTGTCGAGAAGCAGACCGAGCCCGAGGCGAGCGCTTCTGCGCTTGACCCCATCGACTCCGGGCTTGCCGATCCTGACCCGACTGCACCGGAACCCGAAGAGAGCCCGCTTCACGCTCCGCCGCGCCGGGAGCCGACCGTCGACGACGAGCACGACGACGTCGAGGGTGATGCGCCGGAGGCAGTTTCGGACGAGTTCAAAGCAGCGAAAGCGGCGGCGCAGGTGCTGGGCAAGGTGAAGCCTGAGACTGCTTTTGAAGCGCTGACGTCCGAGTGCGACCCCGGGACGCTCGCGAAACTGACCGAGATGCTGTACGACCGCCTCTAGCAATGAGGTGTGAGGAGGGGCCCGAACCAGTTGGTTCGGGCCCCTCCTCTATGCGTCAAAAGTTCACCGCGTGAACTTTCGAGTCCTTCTGAGCTGCGCGCCGCCGGTTCGTTGCGCCACCCGGACAGCGTCAAAGTTCACGCGGTGAACTTTCCGCCCACAGCTTC
This sequence comes from Glycomyces sp. YM15, assembly GCF_016918015.1. GTDB lineage: Bacteria > Actinomycetota > Actinomycetes > Mycobacteriales > Micromonosporaceae > Glycomyces. The sequence goes on along the minus strand of NZ_JAERMK010000048.1, from coordinate 5,293 downwards.
CGACCGTCCCACACCTTCACAGCCCACCCCGGGTTCGCTTGCCACTCGTCAACGAGCGCCTGGCCCTCAGCGCTGTCGAACTGTGCCGCGGCCAGACCGATGTACTCAGTGGAACTGCCAGGGATCTCGATTTCGAGCCACACGTCTTCGCGCGGGCGTAGTTGCGCACCGGTCGCTTGGCAGTGGGTCCGGCCCCGCGCGTAGACGAGTTCGATGGTGGCTCGGCCTTCCCCGGTCTCATGGTCGATCCGGCCGGTGAACACTTCGGTGAGAGCGTCAGTGAATCCGTTCATGGGGTGTGCCTTTCAAATCGAGTGGGACTGCGCGGCGAGGACGCGGGATCGCCGGGGCGATGTGCTCACGCGGCAGTTTCAGGTTGGGTGCTGGCAGGTGCGCTCGGCCAGGCGATCTCTGCGACATGCTCGATGAGCTCGCCATCGACGAGATAGCAGCGGGTCATGTAGAACTCGTCTTTGAACTCGGTCTGCAGGTGCCCTTCAAAGCGGCGCGGTGCACTGTCGGGTGCTGTGGCGAAGTCGGCGGCAACCTGAGCGAGTGACGCTTCAAAGTCGCGGGCGGGCCACGGCTCTTCGCTTCCGGGCCCCACGTCGGTCACGACCCGCCGCTGCGAAATGAGGCCGTCTGCTGTGATCTGCTCGTCGACGGCAACGGTGAGGGTGACGTCGCCGCACTCGATACTGCGGGCGTCCGAGTCGACGTCGTACTCGAACCGGCGGGCGTCACCGACCTTGCCGGTGCGCTGCATAGCGGCGAGGACTTCGTTCCAGGTCGCGGGCGGGTTGAAACTGATCGACCCTGAGACGTACGTGTTGCTGCCCAAAGGGTGTCCTTTCGATACTGGGCTCGGACCTTGCCGAGTCAGTGGGAAGTGACGGTCGGACTGCCCCCGTCAGTGCAGTCCGACCGTCACGCGAGCTGGCCAGTACTCGCTACCCCGGGGCCGCTTCGGGTCGGACCGTCCGCTGGGATCGCCAGCGCGGTCGTCGACACCGGTCAGCAAGATGCGCCTTGGCGCGGCAGCGTCACCGGTGTCCCCTCGGGATACCTCAATGTTGTCGTGGCATTGACGGGTTGACCAGGGAAAATGCCGCTTCGGTGTTTGGCTGTGGTGCGGTTGTAGTGCTTTCGTTGTGTCTGTTTCACCCCGGCTTGCGGCATTTTGGAAAGGGGGTCCGGTAAAAACTACCGGGGGTCCCCGCCACTGCTACACACCGTGAAATTCCGGTCGCTTCGCTTGCGCGCTCTCGCCCGCTGCCACCGCACGCGAACCTGCCGGCGCCGCGGGCCCGTGCCGAATGCACCGCTCGCCCCAACCGCCGGGACGGGAGCCCGCAAAGCAAACGGCCCGGAGACTCAGACTGAGCCTCCGGGCCGGTGCACGGACGAACGAATGGACAGCGGTCGAGCCTGCCCCTCAACAGACTCGACCGCTCGTGGCAGCAGACGCACCCCTCGCCACCTGCTGCCACGGACACCTTGCGGGAGACCGGACGCCGTCAGCGGGTGTGCCCGCTGTGTTCGCGTCCCGGTTCCCTTGGGATGCTTCAATATTGTCGTGCATTCGCGCAGACTGCCACTCATTTCCGCAGTTCACAGGGTCTGTAGTCGAAGCGTTGTGGACGTTCGCGAAACCATCTTGCCAGCGCAGGGGAGTAGCCAGCACCGCCCGCGGCCATCACCGGATTCGCCAAAGGCGCAGCTCGTACTCGAGCTGCGCCTTCCCCCCGGCACCGGAGCCGGTCAGAACCCGACCGCGGGGCCTTCCGGTTCGGTGAACGTGACCTCAGGACTGGCCGGGACGGCAAGACCGGAGCGCACATACCAGCGCCGGGGCTTCCAGTCGTCCTCCGCCGTGCACTCGAGATACCCGGTGAAGTAGCGCGTGTCGTCGCCTGAGGCGCTGCAGAACTCGCGGGCGACCCGTGCAATGTCCGAGTCGATGTCGTACGCCTTCACTCGTTCACCGCCGGGAATCGGGATGATCGCCGTGATGGTGCGGCGCACGGTTTCCGTACCGTCGTCGGTGAGCGCCCGGCGGGTGTCGACTTCGAGCGCGATTGCGCCCGTGATGATCGTGTCCGGTGTCGAAGGGTCCCAGTAGTACCGGGTGTCGCCGGTCGTGATCTGGCTGGGGTAGGGCCGCGGTTCGCTTGCGGCATCCAGGAACTCATGCCAGGTGATGCCGGGGTTGATGGTGATCCGGCCGGTGATGCGGCTCAACGTGCCCATGGGTTTCCTTCACTGGTTGGATGAATGATGGCGTCGGGAGGCGGCGGGCGCCACGTGGGCTTGTCTGCGTGTACGTCAGCGGGCCGAGTCCCGGAGCTGGACTCGGCCCGCTGCGTGCCGCACCGCCGCGGCCATCGAACGGCGGTGCGGCTGGCGATACCGTCTCGGTCCGGTACCGCCAGCGCGGGTGTGGCACAACGAGGTCACCCGCGAACGTTAAGGAGGTCAGTCGGCGACGGTCATGCGGGCACGTGCTCCGAGAAGGCCCACCCGTCCTGGACGGTGAGCCGTTCGCAGCGGGCCAGGTCGTAGCCGCCTGCCGCGTTCGGTTCGTACCGTTCGACGTGAATGGCACTCGACCAGGAGCGCGTGCGACCGTCCGGGGTCGTGCGATAGTCGGCCACGATCGCGTCAAGCGCGTCGACCAGGCCGACGCCGGGCACGTGGTCTTCTGGCCAGCCGCACACGAACTTGACGCCGTCGTCTCCCAAGTGCAGGGCTAGGTCGCCGACGCGGATGGTGTGCCCGTCCGCGGTGTAATGGAACGTGGTGGCGTCGACGGGCACGTACTCGCCGCTGTCGAGCTTGTCCTGGATTTCAGAGCGGGTGATCTGCGGTTCGATCACGATGCCGTCGAGCATTTTCGCGTGCCCGCGAGTCATTCGCCGCTCCGTTCGTGTGGGGTGCGTTTGCGTGTTCAATGTTGTCGTGCGTTTCGTTGTAGGCCAACGGATAGCGCGGGTTGTAGTCGACTTGTAGTGCCAGGCGGGCCCCTCGCGCAGACGAGTACCAAACCCGGTACCCGAGCGCAGACCGCCGGCGGCCGCGGTCGGCCGCCGGCGCCCGACCGCGGGCGCCGGCGGCAGCCTCGCCGGAGGCTGCCGCGCAGTCATGCACGCCGTTTACGGTCCTCCTCGTATTCACGCAAGATCCGGTCTGCCGGTTCGGTCACCGGTGCCCGGCCGTGTTCGTCCGCCCACGTGCGCACAAGATGCGCCAGGTGATCGGGGTTGATTTCAAGCGCGTCGGCGATCGAGTGGAGCGTCGACCCTGCGGCGCATGCGGCCATGATGCCGGGCGCGAGGTCGGCTGCGAGGGCTTCGCGTTCGCCAGCGCGAGCAGCGGCGGCTTTGGCGTGCTGCCAAGCGGTGGTGGTCATCGGTGGGTTCCTTCCGTTGCGGGGTTGTCAGTGCACGGCGGTTTCGAGGATGGCGTTGGTGACGGCCGCGAGCTGACTGGTCGTGAGGCCGGTTCCGGTGTCGGACTCCCATCCGGTGATGATCGCGGGCCCTTCGATCCTGTCGAACGTGCCGCCGCCGAACCGGTGCCAGAGTGCGGTCCCGAGCGTGTTCGGCGGGTACTGGTCGGGACTGCCTGCGACGGGCCACAAAGCGACGCCTTCCGAGCTGATGTGGAGGGGCCGCAGTTCGGTCACGTACCCGGTGGCAATGCTGAGGTCGTCCAGAGTGAGCGTCGGTCGTTCGGCAACGGGGGCGACGGTGTAGGCGATGCCGGGGCGGGGGTTGACGGTGACAACGGTGCGCAGAGTGTCCATGGTGGTTCGCTTTCTCTCGGGTGGGGATGGAGGCGGGGCCAGCGCGGCGGTTCGCGCTGGCCCGGCCGGTGATGACTAGGACGGGGCGGTACGGGCAATGTGGAGGTCGCCGGGGGAGCCGACGCGGTTGAGGAACCAGTGCGTGAGGCGGCGTACCTGCCCGGGGTTGAGGGGTACGGTCTCGCCTTCCTTGTCGGTACCGGTGGCGACGGCTGAACCTTGGATGTTGACGGTGCCGTCTTCAAAGTTGAGGTCACGCGTGAGGATCACCGCGGCGGGGTTCACTGGATTGCCGGAATACAGGTACTCCTGGTCGTACCAAAGGTCGATGTCCTCTTTCAACGCCGCTTGCGAGAGCAGGCGCGCACCGATGTGAGCGCGCTTGAACTCGTACGTGTCCTCGGGGAGGTCGCAGAAGACAACGCCGACACCTTGAGCGAGCAGCAGCGCGGGGCGGTTCAGGGTGAGGATCACGGTGCCGGTGATGTCGAGCAGGGCCTCGCCGATCGGGTCGCCGTCGAGCGATTCAAACGATTGCAGGTTGTCAAAGGTGCTCATGGGGTCGTGCCTTTCCTGTGGTGGTGCCAGCGTGGCGCAGGCAGTGGGCGGCCCGCCGCCTAGCCGGAAGCGGCGGGCCTGTTGCGGGTTCAGCGGGAGACGGCCTCGCAGATCAGGACGAGCAGGTCCGTTGACTGTGCGGGCGTGAGCCCTTTCGGGTGGCTCTGCTCCTGGGCGGTGAGGACGACCGGGCCGCGAATTGCGGCAGTCCAGGGGCCGTACGCGCCGAGCGCGTCGAGGACGAGGGCTGCGACCGGGTTCGGTGCCAGGTCGGCGGTGTCGCCTGCGGGCGCGTGCCATGCGGCGACGCCGCCGGGAAAGTGGGTGAGGTCGGGCGTGTCGGTGCCCATGCCGATAAGGCGGGCAACGGAGGCGCGCGCCATGTACGGGCCGCCGTCGACGCTCGTGGTCGTGACCGGGAATTGCGGGTTCGGGTTGATGACGTAGACCTGGTGTGCGGTCATCGGAGGGTGCCCTTTCGTTCGAGGGTCTGCCAGCGCGGCGGGTGTGCCGCGCTGGCAGGGAGGAGCGGCGGTCGCGGTGTCGCTAAGCGCCGCAGTCGGGGCCGGTCGCCTGATCGGCGATAGCGGCTTTGAGGTCTGCGACCCGCTTTGCGAGGCGGGCGGCGTGTTCGATGAGGTGTGTCGGGTCGCCGTCGTAGGCGTCGCCGGTGTCGAACAGTGCGTCGCGCACGGCCGCTTCGGCGTCGGCGTGGTCCTCTTGAGCTGCGGCCAGTTCGGCGTGGAGCTGTGCGAGGTCCGGCGTGGTTGCGGTGGCGGTCATTTCTGAGCCTTTCGCATCGCTATTGCAATAACCCTGTTGTGTTGTGTGACATCGTGTCTCGCCGTTTCGGCGTTAGGTCAATCTTGTCGTGGCTTACCCACGATCGCAAATGCCGGGGCGGGTTGTAGTCGACTTGTTGTCGACCAT
>NZ_JAERMK010000047.1 GCF_016918015.1 Glycomyces sp. YM15 | reverse complement strand
GGGTTTGTTTGGTGGTGAGAGCGGAAGTGACACACCCGGTCCCATTCCGAACCCGGTCGTTACGGCTTCCAGCGCCGATGGTACTGCACTCGAGAGGGTGTGGGAGAGCAGGACACCGCCAAACATTTACGTAGAGAAAGTGCCCCACCGCATCGCGGTGGGGCACTTTTTCATGCCCTGGAGTCGGTAATTCGAATAGAGCAATGGCCGCAACCCACTGGTTGCGGCCATTGGTCGTCTGCGTTTAGACGTACGGGCCGTCCAGGTGTTCGCCGGCGTGTTGGCGGTACCAGAGTCCCCGGTAGCAGCGCCACGGTTGCGGGCGGAGCTGGGTAGGGGCGAAGATCTGCTCGAGGAGGCGCCGGGCTTCGAGGAAGAAGTCGAGGCGTTCATCGGGCGCGGCCACGTGCTGTGAGTCGTCCACCGGCGTTTCGGCAGGGAGGATCGTGAGCGAGGGCCACATGGTGGTCTGCTCGGCGAGCGGCAGGAGCCAGGCGCGCATCTCGTCGAGCGGTTCACTGCCGACGGTGTACGTGAAGGACGTCCGGTGCCCGGCTTCGCGGGCCGCAGCGAGGATCTCCGAGAGGCGTTCCGACTGGTGGCTCGTTGCCGGGACCATGGGGTCCGCGGCCGCGGCGTCGTCGGGGACGGTCGGTTCGGATTCGACTGCGGGGCGGTCGTCTTGGAAGGTCTCGGTGGTGAGGAAGAGCAGGATCGGACCGACCTTCGCGGCCAGTTCCGTGAACGCGGTCTCGCTGTGCAGGGCCGGGGTCAGGACGCCGAGCGTCGTCGACTCCGGGAGGCCTTCGGCGGTCATCGCTTCGCGGACCGCGACGAGGTGCTCGACCACGAGGGCTTCGTCATGGACGCCGCCGGCAGAGAGTGTGACCTCGTCGAAGAGGTGCGGCTCACCGTCGTCGGCCAAGTCGGAGGCCAAGGCCTGCAACAGGTCCCGGTAGCACTTCACCAGTTCGGGAGCATCCGTGCCGGTCTGCAGGAGCAGGGTCGCGGCGGTGCCGTCCGCGCGGAGGTAGCCGCGGACCTCTTCTCCGGGTTCGGCTTCGATGATCTCGGCGACCGGAGTGCCGTCGACGCAGAGCTCGCTCAGACCGTGCTGAGGCGAGGACGGGTCGACGTGGGCGCGGAGGCTGAACGGCGAAGTCGCGCGGTCAGCCGGCAGGACCAGCATGAACTCTTCGTCTTCGGAGTTCAGGCGCAGGCGCATTCCCTCGGAGTTGTTGCCGCGCAACCCGTACAGGTTCAACGCGATGAGCAGGAGTTCGCTCCACTCGAGGTCGTGCCGGACCGCGAGGCGCCGCCAGCGGTGCACCGTCGAGGAAATCGGCCCGGCTGAGTCAGCAGGCTGTGTCGGCTCTTCCATGACCAGTTCCGATCTTTCCTCTCGTCCCCACCGCAGTCACTCCACGGTACAAGAGACTTGGCCGTACAGGTGGACGCGGTCCACCTCTATGCTAAGGGCGTCGAGAGACAAAAGCACCTGTCGTGAGCACCGGCACGCGGTTCGAGTCCCCGAGGATGTGCGGATGTTCCTCTGCCGCCCCGTCTGCTGTGCTGTCCGAGGTACCCCCGAGCGATCTGGAGTCGGGAATGAGCGATGCCGCCGGACCGTCCGGGGTCCCGTCCCCGCGTGCCCGCGGGCGGGTCCTGCAGGCGGTGAACAAGACGTGGCCCGGGTTCATCTCCGGCGCCGTCGAAGGCCGGGCGCGGGAACTGATCGACCAGGATCAGTATGCGGAGGCCGCGGAGGTCCTGGAGACCGGCATCGAGCAGTACGGGCCCGGTTCGGTATCGCAGCTGCTGCTGGCCTGGTGCCTGCATCTGAGCGGGCGCCAGGACGACGCGCTCGCATGGGCGGTGCGGGCGGTCGAGGAGGAGCCGGACAACGAGGACGCGCACTGGCTGCGGGCGAACCTCCTGTTCGACCTGGGGCGCGCCGACGAGGCTTCGGATTCGCTGTGGCGGGCGGTGGAGCTGGCGCCGGACAACGGCCGGTACTACATGCAGTTGGCCTGGTACCGCTACGTGGATCAGGAGTTCGCGAGGACGCGGGAGCTGGTGGAGCAGGCGCTGGAGCGTTCGCCCGACGACGCCTGGGTGCAGCGGACGGCCGGGCGGATCTACGACCATCACCTGCGGCACAAGCGGGCTCACGCGCATTATCTGCGGGCGCTCGAGCTCGATCCGGATGATGCCGCGGTGCGGGACGACCTGGCCGAGATCCTGCAGACGCGGGGCCGGTTGAGTGCGGGCGTGCGGGTCGCCTGGGAGACGGCGAGGGCGGCAGACGCTGGGGCGGGTGCGGTCGGCGATGCGGCCTTGGCGGCGGGCTCGGCTGACCGTGACGAGGAGAGCCTGTACGAGGTGACGCTGCGGCGGTGGTCGTGGCGCTGGTACGAGTGGGCGCTGCGGGTCGCCCTGCTGCTCAACGTGATCGACTGGATCTTTCCGACGCCGACGCCGGGTTCGGCGGTGTTGGTCGGCTCGACGGTGGCGGCATACGTGGTCGTCTGGACGTGGTCGCTGTTCAAGCTGCCGCCGGAGTGCCGTCGTGACCTGGTGGGCAAGGGCAGGCGGGGGCATTTCGCGGGGGCGACGGCGCGGACGGTACTGGTGTTCGCCGCCATGGGCCTGGTGTTGTGGGGCGAACCGACCGCGTTGCAGCACTTGGGGATCCTCGCGTTGATCATCGGCGGGTACGCGGAGTGGTACTGGCGGGCCGCGCGGATCTCGGGGCGGCGGGTGCTCGGGGCCGACCCGGACGCGTAGTGGTCTCCGGCGAGTTTCTACTAGCCGCTCGGCAAGGTAGGATGCTGCAATCGCGCGGACCTGCGGTCCGACGCGCGTTGATCCCCGGGCGGGCCGTTGCGCGGTCCGCTGGTCGCGCAGAAGGAGGCCCCGTGGTCGATCAGGGTGTGGTGTGTTCGGTCGATCCGCTCGTCAGCGGCATCGGACGCGAAGCGCTCGCGAACGGCGGCAACGCCGTCGACGCCGCGATCGCCGCGGGTGCGGCCCTGACCGTGGTGGCCCCGCACCTGTGCGGGCTCGGCGGCGACCTGTTCGCGCTGGTCCACGTGCCGGGCGAGCCGGTGCCCGCGTATCTCAACGCCTCCGGCCGGGCCGGTTCCGGCGCGGACCCTGAAGCGCTTCGCGCCGAGGGCCATGCGGTGATGCCGTTCCGCGACGATCTGCGGTCGACGACCGTGCCCGGTTGCGTGGACGGCTGGTTCGCGCTGCACGAGCGGTACGGGACGCGGCCGATGCCGGAGCTGCTGGCCCCGGCGATCCGGCTCGCCTCCGATGGCTGGCCCGCGACGGCGATGCTCGCCAAAGCCGGCGGGACCCTGGCCGGTGTCGCGGGCGCCGAGGACCTGGTCGGCCTGGAGGCGGGGTCGACCGTGCGGCGCGAGCGGACCGCCGGCGCGCTGCGCGCGGCAGCCGACGGCGGCCGGGACGGGTTCTACCTTGGCGACTTCGGGCAAGGGCTCGTCGAGCTGGGCAAGGGATTGTTCAGCGAGGCGGACCTGGCTGCGTCCCAAGCGGATTGGGAAGAGCCGCTGAGCGTCGAGGCGTTCGGGCACCGAGTGTGGTCGGCGGCGCCGAACTCGCAGGGGTACCTGCTGCTGCTCGCGCTGGCGATCGCGGACCGGTTGGAGCTGCCCGTGGACGCAGGTGACCCGTTGTGGGCGCATTACCTGGTCGAGGCCTCACGGCAGGCCGGATTCGACCGGCCGGAGCGGCTGTTCGAGGGCGCGGACGTCTCGGATCTGCTTGCGGCGGCGGGGGAGCGGGCGGCGCGGATCAGCGCGGACCGGAAGGCCGAGGTGCCGGTACGGCAGTCGGCCGGCGGGACGACGTACATGGCGGTGCTCGACGGGAACGGGATGGGCGTCTCGTACATCCAGTCGAACGCGGCCGGATTCGGGACGCGGCGCTTCGAACCGCGCACGGGGATCGGGCTGCAGAACCGGGGAACCGGGTTCAACCTGGAACCGGGGCACCCGGCCGAGTTCGGACCGGGCAGGCGGCCGCCGCACACGCTGGTGCCGGCGCTGGTGACGCGGACGGACGGGTCGCTGCGACTGGTGGCGGGGTCGATGGGCGGCGATTCGCAGCCGCAGATCGTGGCGCAGCTGATCGCGCGCGTGCTGCACGGCGGTGAGACGGTGGAGTCGGCCGTGCATGCGGCACGATGGCGGCTGCACCCGGGCGAGACCGGGTTCGGGACGTGGACGGGCGAGCACGAGATCGATGTCGAGCTGGAGGCCGGGCGGCCCGAGGCTTGGGCGTCCGGATTGGGCGAGCGCGGCTTCGCGGTGCGGGACGCGGAGGCCGGGAGCGGTTTCGGGCACGCGCACCTGATCGAGGTCGGCGAGGACGGCCGGGTCGAGGGCGCAGCGGACCCGCGCGCGGAGACGGGAGCGGTGGCGGTCGCGCCGAACTAGGGTGCGGAGTCGGGTGTCGGGCGCGCTCGGGTGTTCGGCTGCTCAGGTTGTCGGTGGGCGGTTGTACGGTCTGAGGTGACCGTTGTCGTGTTCGGGAAGGACCGGATCTGTGCCTGAGTCGTTGCGGCTTGCCGATGCCCGTCGGATCGCCATCGCCGCACAGTTGCGTCCCAAAGCGACCCGGTTCAAGACCGTGCTCGAGCGGCTCGGCTGCATCCAGCTCGACACGATCTCCGCAGTACGCCGCGCCCACGAGCTCGCGCTCCTCGCTCGGAACCTCGACGTCGACGAGGCCGTGCGGAGCCTCGACCGGCGCCGCAGCCCCATCGCGTTCGAGTACTGGGCGCACGCGATGTCGCTCCTGCCCGTCTCCGCGTGGCCCTACCTGGCGCGCCGCCGAAGGAACTGGCGCGACCGGTACCGGGACGACTCCCTCGCCGTCGCCGAAGCCGAGGTCCTCGCGCTGCTCGCCGAACGCGGAGCGATCACCGTGTCCGACTTCCCTTCCGGCGCGATGCACCGCGACCGGGGCACCGGGAACATGGGCGACAGCTGGAACCACCGCACCGACCACAAGCACGCCGTCGAGCGCCTTCTCTGGTTCGGCGATGTCGCCTGCACGCACCGCATCGGGTTCAAACGCGTCTACCAGCTCGCCGAACGCGCCATCCCCGCCGAGCACCTGTGGGACGCCGACGACGAGGCGTGCCTGCGCTACATGGTGTCCACTGCCCTGCGCAACCTCGGCGTGGGCACCACCAAGGACATCGCCGACTACTTCCGCCTCAAGATCGCCGACACCGAACGCGTGCTCCGCGAGCTCGAGATCGAGCAGGTCGCCGTCGAAGGCTGGAAGGGCCGCTCCTGGATCGACCCGCAGGTGCGCCGCACCCGCTTGACCGGCGCCGAGCAGGCGGTCGCGGTGTCGATGTTCGACCAACTGGTGTGGTTGCGCGAGCGCATGGCGCGCCTGTGGGGCCACGGCTGGAAGATCGAGATCTACGTGCCCGAACCGCAGCGGACCTTCGGCTACTACTGCCTGCCGATCTTCGTCGGCGACGACCTGCCGGGCCGGGTCGCGCTGCGCCGCAGCAACGGCGACCTCGTGGTGGAGGCCGTGCAGTGGGACGACGCCCGCGCCGACCGGGGGCACCTCCACGCCGCCGTCGACCGGGTCGCATCATGGGTGAACGCCGACGTCCGCTGGAAGGGCGAGGTGCAGCCGATCGGCTTCTGATCGAGCCCTGCTGATGCGTTTCACCCGCTGTCCGGCTGAACGCCGATTGACCTGCGGGTTCGGGCGTCAGCGTGTCGATTCGCGCCTATCGTGGGAGGTATGCAGCCCACCCGCGACCGGGCCGCTCTCGCCGCCTTCGCGGGCGCGACCCTCCTCGCCGGCGGCAATGCCGTCGGCATCAGGTTCAGCAACCGTGAGCTCGACCCGCTCTGGGGCGCGTCGCTGCGGTTCGGCGCCGCCGCGCTCCTCCTCCTCGCCATCATGGCCGCCATGCGGCTGCGTTTCCCGCGCGGCAAGGCGCTGGCGGGGACGATCGTGTTCGGAGCGCTCAACTTCGGGGTGTCGTTCTCGCTCGCGTACTACGTCCTCGTCTACCTCCACGCCGGCCTCGGCCAGACCCTGCTGGCGCTCGTGCCGCTGGCCGCGCTGCTGCTGGCCGTCGCCCAAGGCCAGGAGCGGTTCCACACGATGGCGCTGGTCGGCACCCTCGTCGCCGTGGCAGGCGTGGCGGTGGTGTCCCAGGCGCCGCTGCGCGCCGACGTGCCCGTGCCGGTCCTGTTCGCGGCCCTGGGCGCGGTGCTCTCCTTCGCGGAGTCGGCGGTCCTGGTGAAGCGCCTGCCGAAGGTCCACCCGGTGACGATGAACGCGGTCGGGATGGCGGCCGCGGCCGTGCTGCTGTTCGCGGGCTCCTTCGCTGCCGGGGACCGGTGGGTGCTGCCGCAGGTGGCGGACACGTGGTGGGCGCTGGCGTACGTGGTGGCGGCCGGCTCGGTGCTCACGTTCGTGCTCTATCTGACGGTGATCCAGCGGTGGGGGGCCTCGCGGGCGGCGTACGTGTTCGTGCTGATCCCGCTCGTCGCGATCGTCGTCTCGGCGTGGCTGGACGACGAACCGCTCACCTTGTCCCTGCTGCTCGGGACGCCGCTGATCCTCATCGGCGTGTATGTCGGCGCATTGCGCGGACACGAACGAAGGGGCCTCCCTTCCGGAAGGCCCCCAGGGTAATGCGGTTGGCGTTAGCTGGTGACGAGCGTCAGGCCCCAGGCGCTGAGGGCCGGTCCGATCGGCTGGAAGTAGGTCGTGCCACCGGAGGAGCAGTTGCCCGAGCCGCCGGAGGTCATGCCCTGCGCGCTGTTGCCGGAGATGAACGAGCCGCCTGAGTCGCCGGGCTCGGCGCACACGTTGGTGCGGGTCATGCCGAACACGGAGCCTTCGGCGTAGCGCACGGTCTGGTTGAAGGCCTGGACGGTCCCGCAGTGCCAGCCGGTGGTCGAACCGGAGCGGCAGATGGAGGAGCCGACGGCGGCCTGGTTCGCGTTGGCGACGTCACGGGTGCCGGAGTACATGTTCACGTCGTCCAGCAGAGTCTCGCCGGAGCCGACGGCGACCCAGGCGCGGTCGGCGGACGGGAACACCGAGTTGCGGAAGGTGCCCGGGGCGGCCTCGCCGCTGGTGACCCGGTCGCCCGCGTCGCCGCAGTGGCCGGCGGTGACGAAGCCGGGGGTCGAGCCCTGGCGGACCGAGAAGCCGACGGAGCAGCGCCACGAGTTCTCGACGATGTAGGCGTCGCCGCCGCGCACGAAGTACGTCTGGGGCGCTTCGGCTTCCGCGTCGACCGTGACGAGCGACGGGTCGATCCCGGCGGCCTCGATCAGGTCGGCCGCGATGGCGGCGTCGGCGGTTTCGATGACGAGCGTGTTGGTGACGACGTCGACGTAGTTGCCGTAGTAGCCCTCCATCGAGATCGGGGAGACCGCTGCGGCGGCGTCCTCGAGGGTGGCGAGGTCGTGCTCGACGAGGACCGGGGTGGCGCCTTCGGCGCGCAGCCTGGCGGTGTCGGAGGCGTCGGTGGTGGCGACGAAGATCTCGTCGGCGTCCTCCGAGACCCACAGGCCCGCATAGGCTTCGTCGAGTTCGGTGGGGACTTCTTCGAGAAGGTCGGCGGCGACGTCCTCGACCGCGAGGCGGTCGTAGGCCTCGGCCTCGGTGAGCCCGAAGGTGTCCTGGAGCTCGTCGATGAGGCCCTGGGAGACGTTGCCGGCGAGTTCGGCGCGGGCCGTTTCGGCCTTGGCGTCGAGGATTTCGGCCGAGGCGGGTGCGGCCCCGGCGGCTACGGAGAGAGCGGTGGCGATGGCACCGACAGCGGTGACTGCAAGTGCGCGTTGGCGTTTCATGTGATGCGTGCCTTTCGGGTGAGGGCATCGGCGGTCGTCGGGGAAGGCGATCGCCATGGCAGGCCGGCGTCGCCCGCTGGTTGCGGACGAGACCGAGATGATGGTGAGCCGTGCCATACAAGGAGACTAGGGCCAAACGGGAAAAAGTTAAAGATGCAAGTAATTCAGTGAATATCAACCAAAGTGGTGTGTTGTTTCAGGAATGTCAATCCACCTGTTAATTCACAGAATTACGGGCAAAAAGGGGCGCAACCGCATGTGCGGTTGCGCCCCTTCGGGTCTCCGGCTTTAACGGAACGCGTCGGCGTTCGCGCTCGCCCACGCGGCGAACGTCAGTGCCGGGCGGCCCGTGACCCGCTCGACCGTGTCCGACACCGTCCTGCCCTCCACCGGCGTGTTGCCCAGCGCCTCGGTGAGGAACGCGATCACACCCTCCGGCATGCCCTCACCGCGCCACTTCGCGTGCGCCTCATCGACGGTGAGTTCCACGAACTCGATCTCGCGACCGATCGCCTCGCCGATGACGCGGACCTTCTCCTGCATCGTGAGGACCTCCGGGCCGGTGATGGTCAGCGACTCGTCGTCGTAGCCGCCCTCGAGCAGGACTTTCGCGGCCACCGCGCCGATGTCGGCGGGGTGGACCATCGCGCTGAGCCGGTCGCCGAACGGCTCGCGGATCGCGCCGTCGGTCTTGACCGGTTCGGCCCACCACATGGCGGCGTTCGACATGAACTCGACCGGGTGGAGGTAGGTCGTCTCGATCGCGCTGGCGGCGAGGGCCTGTTCGAGCGGGCCGGTGGCGACCCCGCCGAGGACTGTGGCGCGGTGGACTCCGGCGGCCTCGGCGAGGGCGACGAGCGCGACCGGGTCGGGCAGTGCGCCGTAGCCCTCGCCCGCGAAGTTGATGAAGTGGACGGCGTCGACGTCCTTGAAGGCGTCGGCGACGGTCTCGGGGGCGGCGAGGTCGCCGACCGCGAGCTCGACGTCCGCGGGGAGCGCGGCGTCGGGGTCGCGGGTGAGGGCGCGGAGGCTGACGTTCGGGTCGAGGGCCTTGAGCTGCTCGATGACGTTGCCGCCGACGGTGCCGGTGGCGCCGGTGATGAGGATGCGCATGGGGTTCTCCTTCTTCGAAACTCCGGAACGGAATGACATGTTCCAATAATAGCAGAGCGGAATGATCTGTTCCAATAGAGTGGGGAGATTTTCCTGAACACCCAGGTCAGTAGTGCCATGAGGCGGTCGCGATGCCTCTGAACATCATCGATCCGTGCGTCTGAGCCGATCGCCGCGCTGGATTCGGGCAGGGTGGATCGCCGCGCGGGCGGCGCCGCATGCCGTGGTGGATCGGGTCTATCGCTCGCGTGGGTCGCCGGCCGTGATGAGGCCGGTCTCGTAGGCGCAGACGACCGCTTGCGCGCGGTCGCGGAGGCCGAGTTTGCTGAAGACCTTCCCCACGTGGGTCTTCACCGTCTGCTCGGAGACGAACAGCGCCTTGGCGATCTCAGGATTCGACAGGCCTCGCGCGATGAGCCGCAGGACCTCTTCCTCGCGCGGCGTCAGCACGTCGAGTCTCGCCGACCGCCGGAGCGCGGGCTTCGCCTTGAACGACTGCTCGATGAGCCGCCGCGTCACCGACGGCGCCAGCAGCGCGTCGCCCGCGGCGACCACCCGCACGGCCGCGATGAGGTCGCCGGGAGGAGCGTCCTTGAGCAGGAACCCGCTGGCGCCCATGCGGAGTGCCTCGTACACGTAGTCGTCGAGATCGAAGGTGGTCAGCATGAGCACGCGCGGACGCCGCTCCTCGGGCGCGGAGAGGATCCGCTTCGCCGCCTCAAGGCCATCCATAGTGGGCATCCGGACGTCCATGAGCACCACCTGCGGGCGCAGGCGCGTCGTCTCGGTCACCGCGCCCACACCGTCCTCGGCGTCGCCGACGACCTCGATGTCCCGCTGCGCGTTCAGCAGTGCCGCGAACCCGGCCCGGACCATCGCCTGATCGTCGGCGATCAGCACCTTGATCGTCACAGGGTCTCCTCAGTGGTCGAACGGTCCTCGATCGGCAGCACCGCTTGCACACGGAACCCGCCGTCGACGGTCGGTCCGGTCTCCAGCATCCCGCCGTCGAGCGAGACGCGCTCGCGCATCCCGACCAGGCCGAGCCCCTGCGAATCCGGCTCCACCCGGCCCGCCTCCGGTTCGGAGCTCGCCGGTTTCGCCGGCGCCGGGCCGTTCACCACCGTAACCGTGACCTGCCCGCCGACGGCGGCGACTGCAACTTCGGTCCGCGCTCCCGGGGCGTGCCGGACCACGTTGCTCAACGCCTCCTGCACCACCCGGAACACGTTGAGCGCCACAGTCTCCGGCAGACCTTCCGGCAGCTCGCCCAACTCGAGGCTCACCGGCGTCCCCGTCCGGTCGACCGACTCCGCCAGTCCCCGCAGCGCCGCCGGGCCCGGCTGCGGCGCCCGCGCGCCCGCCTCGTCCTCGCTGCGCAGCACGCCCAGCAGCCGCCGCATCTCCGCGAGCGACTCGCGCGCCTGGCCGCTGATCGACCGGAACTCCGCCTTCGCCTCCTCACTCAGATCCGCGAGCCGGTACTCGGCCGTCGAGGACTGCACCGTGATCACCGACATGTGGTGCGCCACAATGTCATGCAGCTCCCGCGCGATCCGCGTCCGCTCCTCCAGCAGTCGGCGCTGGTGCCGCTCCGTCTCAGCGACCCGCTCCTCCTCGGCCACCCGCGTCCGGGCCTGGCGCCAGATCCGGACCGTGAAGCCGATCAGGAACGCCAGCGCGCCGAGCAGCGAGCCGAGCACGATGCTGTCGGAGGCGGGGTTCGGGGGAAGGTCGTACAGGGAACCGAATCCCGGTTCCAGCTTGTGCGCGTTGAAGGCCCAGATCGCGTAGAGCGCCGCGATCAGGTACGACAGCCACGCGAGGACACCGTAGAACGCCCGGCGGTCGCGTCCGATCGCGAAGAGCACGACCAGGAACGCGAACAGGTTCGCGCTCGTCAACGGCCAGGGTTGCCACTGGGCGAAGCTCGCGCCGAACATGGTCGCCGCGTATGAGGCCAAGACCAGCGGCCAGGCGGCTACCGGTTGGAACCGGGCGAGGACCACCGCGACCCCGGTGGCCGCGGCCGGGATCGCGGCCCAAGTGATGTTGTAGTCGACCCGCAGCACCTGGTTCTCGATCGCGAACAGCATCAGCCCGAAAGGCACCGAACCGGGCCCGAAGATCGCCAGGATGGTGGTGAAGCGCCAGCGCCAAGTGCCGTTGCCGACCGGCCCTGCGGCCATCAGGTAGCTGATGAGGATGCGAGCCGGGCGCGGCTCGGCCAGTTCGGCCTTGTTCCGCCGGGACTGCTTGGTCGGCTCGGTGTCGGACTTCACGCCACCAACCTATGCCGGTCCCGTCCTGCGCGGCCTCACTCTCCGGTACGGGTCGCGGCCGCGCCTCTCACCCCACGGTATGAGGTCCGAGTCCACGCCGCGGATTGAGGGAACCGCACGTGGGCGCTCCTACCGTTCGCCGCATGATCCACAACGTGTTCCGCTCGCGCGCAGCCGGAGTGACCGCCATGGCCGCGGTCGCGGCCAGCCAGGCCGGTTTCGCGGTGATGCACCTGACCCAGTCTCAAGCGGTGGACCCGGTGGCCACCCCGGTGTCAAGTTACGCCTTGACCTGGCCCGGGATCGTCCTGTTCCCCGTCTCGGTGCTGGCCTTGGCGCTGGCGTGCGCGATCCTCGCCGGGCGCGGGGTCGGTCTGGCCCGCGAGGGCTTCATCCGCTTCCTGCTCGGCTCGACCTCGGTGATGCTGCTGTGCGCGGCGATCTTTCGCACGGGCACTCCCGAATCGGGCCTCACGTGGTGGGCGCAGATCCACCGTTACACCGCTGGGGCGGCGTTCGTGCTGCTCACGGTGGTCGCGGCGCTGTGCGCGATGCGCATGAAGGATGCCGACGTGCCCGACTGGGTGCGGCGCGGCACGTGGTGGGTGACCGGCCTGGCCGCGCTGACGTTCCTGACGACGACCGTGAACACCTTCCTGCCGGGTTTCCTCGACGGCGGCGACTGGCGCGGGGTCGGGCAGCGGGTGCTGCTCGTGGTGCTTTCGGCGCTGGTGTGGATGCTGGTCGCCAACTCGGTCCGGGCGGCGAACGTGACGGTCCCGGCCGGCGCGCTGGCTCTGGCCCGGACGGCAACGCCCGCAACGGTTTCGACCTCCGGGCGTGTCCCGGTCGGTGCCGAGCGGTTCGCGAGGGCTCCGGGCGCGGTCACCGGCCAGGTCGGCGACGCCGTGCCCGCGCTCGCAGGGACGCGGTCATGACCGGGTTCGCGCGGCTGCGTGCCCGGTGGGGTCGGGCGCGGATGGGGATCGGGAGGTGCGGCGAACTGCGCAGGCGGGGGCCGGTCGGGGTGTGGCGCGACGGCGGGGTCTTCCGCCGCAGCGAGGAGGCCCCGCAGGGGTCGTCCTTCGGCAGCTGGTTCTGAGCGATAGCCTCGGGGTGTCATTTCAGCGTGCGTCGACAAGCCGGTGCACCGGCGTATTCTGCTCGCTCTCACTGAACTGCAGACGAACCCGAGGCCAGACGGTGCCAATAGGCTCAAGGGCTACGACGATCGGTGGCGGATTCGGGCCGGCGACTGGCGCGTCATGTACCAGATCGAGGATGGACGGCTCGTCGTTGGAGTCGGCCACCGCAGCAAGGTCTACAAAGGGAGCTGACTGCGGTCCCGCGCATGCGCAGGACCGCAGCCGCGCCTTCGATCTGAAGACCGGGGCCGGGTTCGTTCAGGGAGTGACGACTCGTAGGGCGTCTACGCCGAGGTCTGCGCCGATGTGATGGCGGCCAGTTCCGGGTAGACGATGCTCGGGTCGGCGTTCAGGACCGCTTTGAGCTGCACGGCGTCCCGGTCGGCCAGGACCTCCAGGGCGCCGGATTCGATGCCGTCGAGGCCGGCGCGGGCGATGTCGGCGGGGTCGCTCTTGTCCGCCTCGATGCCGGCGAGCATCTCGGTGTCCATGCCGCCGACGTGCAGCCCGGTCACCTGGATCCCCTGTGGAGCGAGTTCGAGCCGGGCTCCGTTGGTGAGGCTCCAGGACGCGGCCTTCGCCGCGGAGTACGCGTGCCCCATCCCGGCCGAGCGCCAGGACAGGATCGAGAGGATGTTGAGGATCGCCCCGCCGCCGTTCCCGCCGAGGACGGGCGCGAAGGCCCGCACCATGTTCAGCGTGCCGAAGTAGTTGGTCTCCATCTCCCGCCGGATCGCGTCCTCGTCGCCGTCGACCAGGTTCTCGAACGTCGCGATCCCCGCGTTGTTGATGAGGATCGTCGCGTCGGAGGCGGTCGTCGCTACCGCCGCGACCGATGCGGGGTCGGTGATGTCGAGCTGCACGGGCTCGACTCCGGGAAGGTCGACGGAGGCGATGCGGCGCGACCCGGCATAGACCTTGGCCGCGCCGCGTTCTAGGAGTTGCCGCGCGAATTGGCGGCCCAGGCCGCGGTTGGCGCCGGTGACGAGTGCGATTGATCCTTGGATTTCCATGGGCTCGACGCTATGACCTCACGTCGGCGTCAGGGGCAAGCGACGGTGGCGGACGCCACATCGATCGAGGATTCGGGAGGACGCGGATGCGCATCGGGGAACTGGCCGAAGCGACGGGCGCGACCGTACGCGCCATCAGGTACTACGAGGAGCAGGGACTCCTGCACCCCGAGCGGACCGCGAGCGGCCAGCGGACCTACACCCGCGACGATGTGGACCAGGTCGTCTGGATCCGGATGTTGCTCAGCAACGGCCTGCCCAGCAGAGCGATCGTGAAGCTCCGCCGCTGCACCAGCGCCGACGAGGTCACCCCCGAGCAGCGGGCGATCATCTACGAGGAGCACGCCCGCATCGAAGCCGAATACCAGGCCATCGCCGCCGTAAAAGACCGGTTCAACTCGATGCTCGCCTTCATCGGCGACGGGCCGGGAGGACCCGGTTAGATCGAGTTCGCATACTGCTCGAACGTGTCCGAGCCCCCTTGGTAGAGGGCGAGGGCCTCTTCGAGCTTCTCCTTCGCCTGCTGCCACTGCGAAAGCGCCTCGCCGGGCATGGAGCTGCCGGTGTCCTGGGTGGCGGCGGTGCCGACGCCGATCGCGTTGTCGGTCTGGGACTGGGCGCCGCCGATGGCGCCCATCGCCTCCTGGACCTGCTCGATCGCGCCCTGGATCTGCGACTTGATCTCCGCGGTGCTGGCCATGCGCCGTCTCCTCGCTCCTGGATTGCTGCTGCCGCACCCACCGTAATGGACGCGGCCCGCAATTCCGCACCAGCGCATCGACCGATCGGTTGATTCCCGGTCCGCACATCGATGCGTGAAACCGCACCTGAGCGCCCATTCGACTGGGCCTCAAGACGGTCCGGTCTGATCGGTGCTGTCTTCGCAGTGTTCGGCCGAACCGAACCGAACCGAACCGAAGCGGGGCTGGGCTGGGGATGGACATCGGCCTGGCATGGCACCCGCGCCTGTGTCGAGGTCGCGTGCATCCACGAAATGGCGGCCTTGGGCTTCCGGCCTGCGGGAGAGAGCTTCTCAAGGTCAAGGCGGCGGCGACAAAGACGTGAAGGGAGGCCGGGCGCCGCGATCGGCTGCCCGGCGCGACTCGATCCCTGCCGTTCCCGGGATGATCCCCGATGCTGCTGCAGGCCGACGCCGTGCGCCGATGGACATGGGGATGGGGCCGGACCCGTACGGGGGTGTGGCGTGTGGTGTTGGGTGTTGCGGTGTGTCCCCTCGGCAGGTGCCGCCTGCCGAGGGCGAGGTAAGAACGGGATGGGGTCGAGGGTCGACC
>NZ_JAERMK010000046.1 GCF_016918015.1 Glycomyces sp. YM15 | reverse complement strand
GTGCCCGCTTGCTTTCATCTCCAGTGCCCTGGCCCGAAGCTCCGCACTCGCGCGCGGCTTTCCCTTTGCCATGCAAGCATTCTCGCATCAACACCCAGAACCCAACTTCACAGTTCCGGATTAGTAGCCAAGCAGCAACACGCCGCATAGGGCCAGTGGTTCTATCTCGCTACTTTGATTGCGCTTGTCACCCCAGGAGAGAGCTACCACGGACCAATGTTGCGGACGACGCGCTACTGAGTCGCCGCATCATCGAGAAACTTCAAGAGCGAGGTCACGATCATGATGCCATAGACCGCGTTCACGCGACAGTATTGCAATCTCCCGACCGTATGAGCGCTCGCATGCCGCGCGAAGTACCGCGGGACCGGATCCTTCTTCGGCTTATAGTGGACGTGCGCGCGAAAGACCGGAGCGAACGTCATCCCTTCCTTGAACCGGTAGTCCGCGAGCTTGAACCCCGGCTTCTTGTCAGGCCAGTTGTCACGGATCTTGGTCGCGTGTGGTTCAAGGTGCTTGTCCTTGAGAATGGTATCCAGCAAGTTCGCAGCCAACGCTTGAGCTGCGTCGCTATGCCCGTTCCGCAGCGCCTCGACGGCGCTGGCCGCAAAGTTGACATGCTGTCGAAGGCGTCTGATCTGGATGGATTCCAAGACCGTAAGGCAGTCGATGCTGATGCTGCGCCAGCGGGACCCGATCAGGTTGCGGCGCGCAATGGCGCTGTTTGCATCGAGCAGGGCTTTGAGCGTCTCTACGCGTGGCACCCACATGACTGGAATGCCTTCGTCGACGACGAGGAGATTGAGCTCGATCACCTCGATGTCGCTCAGTCCGGTCCAGTTCGGCGGTCGCGCTTCACGGGAGATCTGGTCGAGGAGGTCGTCGAGAAGCGTCCGGGTATCACCGAGAAGTCTAGTGATCTGCTCAAGTGCCGTGGGCACTTTGAACGCGGTGAACTGCTCAAGGAGCGATGAGGCCGACAGGAGCGGCGCGAAGTCGGGCAGGAGGAACTTGTAGGTAGGCAGATCAGGAAATTGCGGAAAGTCCACTTTGGGCAGCATTCCCTGATAGTTCGGGATGGCCGGCGGTCTCCAGGGCTTGAGCATCCGGCTGAGGCGCTGGACTTCGCGGAGCGCGCTGTGGTCGATGCCGAAGTCGAAGTTGCTGGGCTTCCGCTTGGGAGGCTGCTTGGGGGTGGGTTCATCGTCGGCCATGGGGTGGATGATCGCATGTGGCTGCGACGTCCGTAGTTCTGCGACCCGGCGATGCACGGTTGCGGGTGGATGGTCGCCGCATCGGCCCTTATGGCCGGTGGGATGGGTCCTTCCAAAGTGGTGCGAGAGCTGACCGGCTCGAGACTGCCGTACCCGCGATACCAGTGGCCGACCTGCACCCAATGCGGAGGACGCCTCATGAACGATCTCGCTCGCGAACTGTCGCACGGCGATGTGGCCATTTCATCGCCGACGCCTCGATTCATGCTGTTTGCATGTTACGAGGACCGCCCGGCCGCCAGGATTCAACTGGCCGCGCCTCGAGACCGCGATCAACGTGTGCACCTCGTTGGGGCGGCGCAGCAGCCATTTCCACGCCTCGCAGATGCGATCGAGGCTTTCCAGATC
Organism: Glycomyces sp. YM15; assembly: GCF_016918015.1. Classification (GTDB taxonomy): domain Bacteria; phylum Actinomycetota; class Actinomycetes; order Mycobacteriales; family Micromonosporaceae; genus Glycomyces. The sequence continues at coordinate 15,144 of NZ_JAERMK010000046.1, read as the reverse complement.
CATTGGCTCCCAATGACACCCCGTCGCCGCGGCCCCCGCGACTTTGGCCACCGGATCCCCTAAATCGACAGGACGGCCGGTGCCGCTCCGCTCCCCACGGCCAGGCAACACCGGTGTGAACGAGGGTGATCGTCGCGCTCACCATCAAGGACACCACTGGCGCTACATGGACGTGGCAATCTATGCAGGACCATCGGTACAGGCTGAGTGCGCGGGCATATTCGCGCCAGGGTGCCCGAAGAGTTCGGAAGCGCGCGGTCGCGAATGCAGCCGCGGAACATCACCGCTGCAGCTTCGAGTGAATCCACAGCCCGACGTCGTGTGAGCAATCGGTGCGCTGCGACAAGGAACGCGCGAGGTTGCCGGCGATCCGGCGGTCGTAGGCGACGGCGGCCTCGGCGATGGCCCGCTGCGTGCCCCAAGCCGAGCCGGGCCACAGCTCCTCCTCCAGCCACGCCTTGAAGTCGGGCGACCTGTCTAGCAAGCCGCGGATCACATCGGCGGCTGCACTGCGGTTCGAAGTCGTACCGAGGTCAAGGTTGTTCCAACCGATTAGCAGTGCCTGCACGTTCGATTGGACTTCGAGTAGGGGCATGCGGGGCAGGGCGAGCTTGAGGACGATGGTGCACCAGCGGTTGAACGCGGCCCCCAGCTCCGACCTCTCCTCCGCTGTAGTCGCTTGCGCGCTCGAAGCCGCCCCTCGGAACGACGCAGAGGTCGTTGACAGGATTGCCCGGACCACCTCTTCGGCGATCTCAACGTGCTCGCCCAGCCGGATGACCAACGTCGTCAATTCCTGTACGACGTCAGACTTCTCGCCCTGCTCGACCGCGGCGAGCAGTCGGTTGACCGTGGTCGCGAGCAGCTCGTCGTCGGTCCGTTCGCCGGATGCCCCAACCCCAACCCCAACCCCAATGGAGAGTGCCGCCAGAGGCGCGATCACGTTGTCCGGCGTCAAGTCGGTGTCGGCCAGCAGGCCAGCGAGTTTGGCGACTACCTCTGAGTGCGGGCTGCGCAGCAGGCGCCAGGCCCACTCGCACAGCTCCGGGCTCATCACGGTGGCGCCCTGTTCGATCGGGGCGACCGCGGCCTGTACGCCTTTGTACGCAGCCTTGGCGCTAGGTCCGCGCAGCGCCTGTTCGGTGAGCCAGTCCCTGGCATCGCTGTCAAGGACCGCGATCCGTCCTTCGAAGTGGGACCGCCGCTGCGTGAACTCCCTGCCGGAGGCGGGCAGTAGCTTGCGGAAGTCTTTGCGCCGCTTCATGAGGAACGCGGCCGGCGCGTCGTTCAGCCAGGTGTTGATCGGGCTGATGCGTATGGACCGCCACGCCTCGGGATTGTCGCCGCTCGAGAGCGCTCGGTCGTATTCGATGAAGTCGGTCATCAGGTCGTCGTGGAGGGCCGCATACGGTCCCGCAAGCACGATCAGCGTGGGCCAAATCCTCCGGGGGTCGACGTCCGCCACGGTCCTGAGCGCGGTGATTACTTCCCGCCGTTCGGCTTCTTCTAGATGCTTAGCGATCTGCTCACCGAGTGCCGCCGCGCTGCCGACGGCTTTGCGCCCCGCTGGCCATTTCAGGCCCTTCAGGAGCTCGTAGACCGTTTCGGGATCGTCTTCGGCGACGTATAGTGCGACGTCGATCCAGCGCCTCGGGAACTTCGGGCTCGCTTCGGTGAGCCGCTCCTGTAGCAAGTTCGCGCGCGTCCCGGGATCGTCGCAGAGGGCGAAGACCAGTCGAATCTGCGCCGAGTCCCAGCGGTCGGCAAGTTCGGCGTCGAGCAGATCGCGCCAAGTGTCCCATCCGTGCGATGCCCGGGTCGCCTCATGCTCCCAGCACCAGCGCAGCAGCTCGACGAACTCCTCCTCGCGGAGCTTCGGCGGCCGAGGCGTCGTCAGCATCGGTCCTGCAAGCGTCCCTATCAGGTCCGGAGTGGAATCCCGGTGCCGTAGCGCGGCCCGCAGCAGCACCATCTGTGCAGAGGTCCCGAGGTCGTCGTAGTTCGCGCACATCAGCTCGAACAGCGCCGCGTCGAACGCCGTCTCGCACACGGGCCTGACCAGATGGGCAAGCAGCCCGGTCCGCAGGTCGTTCTCCAATCCGTCCCGGCGCTGCGCGATTCGGTCGAGTGCCAGCGATAGGTGGCTGTCCGGGGAGACTGACTTCAGCTTGGGCAAGAGCAGTCCGATGGTCTGGGCGATCTCGGTGATGACGCGGACGTCGCATTTCTCCAGGGCCGCGATGCCGATGTCGAGCGCCTCTGCGGCGCAGTCCGGCGGGGCCTCGGCGAAGAGGTGGATCAGGGAGTGCAGGTGCGAAGCGCTCGTTCCCTCGACTGAAGCCGCCACCGTCCGGAGCCGGTCGGGCAGCGAGCGTGTCTGGGACGAGAGGATGTGGATCTGCGGGCCTTCACCTGTCAGGAGCGGCACCGCTTCCACGAGGTCCTGGTACCGGTCCGCTCCGACCTCCTTCTGCAGCAGAAGATGGCGGGACACGGGCCACCAGTGGGACGTGGGGTCGTCGAGGCTGGCTCGCAGCCATTCGAGCTGTTCGGGCTCACCGTGGTCGGCGAGGAGCTTCGCGACGGCGAACTCGGCGTAGGTTTGGTGGAAGAACTCCTGCCTGCCCGATCGGATCTGGACGATGCCTTCACTGGCGAGCGATTTGAGGCCCTCACGGTGTTCAGGTCCCTTGACGGCCGCCGACAGCGACAGCCGTTCACCGCTGCGCTGCAGGATCTGCTCGGCGAGGGCGAACGCCCCGGCCTCCTGCATCTCGGCTGCACGGGTCCGCCTGCCTTCTCGGTCGCGAGAGACGCACTGCTCCCAGTAGGCCTCGTAGAGCCCGGTGATCGTCAAATCCGAAGGCAGGGTCTCGTCCTTGCTGTAGAGGACGCAGGCCAGTGCCAGCCGCAGGGGGACCCTGCAGATCTCCTTGACCGTGCGGGCCTTGACGCTGTCTGCGAGGCTCTCGAGGAAGCGTTCCCTTTCCAGCCTGCTGCGGTCGAGCCCGTTCACGTAGCGTTCAGCCCACTCGAGAATCTCGTCGCCGGTCAGTCCGGGCATCTCGACCGGGTGCGGTTTGATCGCCTTGTGCCACACGCCGGTGGAGAGCGGGTCGAGTAGGTTCTGGTACTCCTGCTTGCGGCACGTTACGAGCACCTGCGCGTCCTTGGCCAGGTCCATCAGGAGACTGGACAGCGGCTTGGCGGACTCGTCGGTGGCGATGAGGTCGATCGTGTCGATCAACAGATGCACCGAGCCGTGCTCATGACGCAGCCGCTGCACAAGTCCGGTCAGGCCGTCGGCGGGGTTCGGGGCGCCCGCCGCCTGGGCGAGCGCCGTATCGGCGGCGCGCGCGGTGGTAAGGTCCGCCACCGCCTCGACCCGATTGCAGGCGACTCCAACGACGGCGGCGCCTTCCTCAGCGGCCGCGAGCCGGTCGCCGAGCTGCTTGAGCAGGACGCTCTTCCCGAGTCCGCCTTCGCCGACGAGGAAGGTGACGTTTCGCGGCTCGGCCCGCGGCGTGTGAAGGCCCGCGGGGAGCACGTCGAGCCGGTCGACGACCGGGAGTTCGAAGGCGGTGATGTGGTCCAGGCTCGCGAGCATGGTCCGACGCATGCGCGGTCCCGGCTTCGGCCGCCGCCGTGTGGGGGGCTTCCTTCGCTCTTCGGCGGCGGCCTTGAACAGCTCGTTCAAGTCGACCACGGTCGCGCCGAGGCCTTCGGCGGTGAAGAAGTCGGTCATCCTGTCCCACGACTGCTCGGGGAAGGTCTTGCCGTTCATCGTGGCCGACCAGGTTGCCGCGGCGACCCGGCTGCGCTCGGCGGTCTCCTTCAAGGTGCGTGCGGTCCGCCGGTGAGCGCGGCGAACCGCTGTCGCGAACGCGACCCTCGCCGAGTCGTTGGGGTTCTTCGGCATTCGGCCTCCGCGGGATCTCGGATGTCCGAACGGGACGCGCCACGCCGGACATTCGGTGAGTCGAGTTCATGGTAGAGGGTGCCGCGGCCGGACGGTTCCCTCGTTCGGCGGGTCCACCCCCGCTGAACGCGCGCGCCGAACACTGAAGTCGCAGGCATTCTGGGGCGTATGGCAACTCGACTGACTCTGCGGCGCCCGGGCCCGGCGGCATGGCTTCGGCCGGTCTCGGTCCTCGTCGTGGCCCAGGAGTGGAGCTCCTCGCACGGTGGCGTGAGCTCGTTCAACCGCTCGCTCTGCCGAGGGCTCGTCGAAGCGGGTGCGCTTGTCGCCTGCCTCGTTCCACGCTGCTCGGCTGAGGAGCGAGCGGACGCGGCCGCGCCCGGCGTCGCCCTGGTCGAGTCCGCACCGCTTCCCGGCGGGACGGACGGTCAGCTCCAGATGCGCCGGCCCCGACTGCCGTGGGTCCCCGACATCATTGTCGGGCACGACCGTTTCACCGGGCCAGCGGCCCTGAGCCTGGCCGAGGACCACTTTCCGAGCGCCGCGTTCGTTCCCTTCCTTCATATCGATCCGGACGAGCTGGCGCCTTGGCGGCAGGGGGCGGAGGACGACGCGGCGCAGGTGATCGAGGCCCGCGTCCGGATCCAGTTCGAACTGTCGCTCCGGGCTCACCGAGTGGTCGCGGTCGGCCCGCGCCTGCATGAGCGCATGCGTCGTGACCTGTCGGTGTCCCCCGGTGCGCCGGCTCCGATCAGGTTCGATCCGGGTTTCGACCACGACATGTCGCCCGCGCGGCCGCCCACGCCGGGCGAACCGGTCCAGATCCTGGTGATGGGCCGGGTGGACGACTACAAGATCAAGGGGCTCGACCTCGCCGCGAAGGCCCTGGCCCACGCGGTGGGGCTCTGCGCAAGGCCCGACCTCGAGGTCGAGCTGCTCGTCCGCGGCGCACCACCGCGGGAGAGCGCCCGACTCGACGGCATGATCCGGGATTGGAAGGGCGGTGCCGATTACCGGGTGACGGTGCGGCCGTTCACCACCGTCCACGGGACGCTGCGACAGGACCTGCACCGGGCGAGCCTCGTGCTCAAGCCCTCGCGGGCCGACAGCTGGGGTCTGGTCGGTGCTGAAGCGATCACCGCGTGCACGCCGATCCTCGTCAGCGGCCGGGGCGGGCTGGGCACGATGCTGAACGGCCTGCCGCAGGTGGAGGGTGCCCGCAGTCTGGTCGTCCCGGTGACGTTTCGCGAGCGTGAGGACGTTGAGCGGTGGGGTCACCGGATCGCCGCGGTGCTGGAGGAGCGCAGCGCGGCGTTCGCCCGGGTTGCTCAGGTCAAAGTCGCTTTGGCGGCCGAGCGGACGTGGGCGGATTCGGCTCGGCGGCTGCTGGACGCGTGCGGCGACCGGCAGTGAGGCTGAGCGCTGGGCCTGCTCTCATTCGGGCGCGGCCGTACTCGCTTCCAGGGATTCGAGGTCGATTCGGGTCGCGCGCACCGTGGGATGGTCGGCTCCGAGAACGCGGCGCCGGTCGGCGACGAGCGCGGACAGCGTCGCGTAGGCGGCGTCCCGATCTCCTGCGGCGCTTTGGAAGCGGCCAAGATTGTGCCGGGTCTTCAACGTGTGGGGGTGGTCGGGGCCGAGGACCGCCGACTGCCGCGGGACGAGCTCGGCGAGTGACGTCCAGGCCCGGTGCGGTTCACCGGATTCTCCGTACCAGCAGGCAAGGCTGGCCTCGGCGCGGAGCGTCTTCGAATGAGCCGGGCCGTGGACCGCGGCGAGGTCGGGGACCAGCTTCTCGAGCATGATGACCGCTTCTGCCCTCCGGCCCGACCTGCCCGTCCAGGTCGCGAGGTGGTATCGCGCGTTGAGCGTGTCGGGATGGCGGGCGCCGAGGATACGGGTGCGGTCGGCGAGCAGGCGCTCGTAGCCCTCGACCGCGGCCGTGAGGTCACCGGTGCGCCCCATCCAACGGGCGAGGCTAGAGCGGACGGCAAGTGTGCTCTGATCATCCGGCCCAGCCTGCTGACGGAGCTCCGCCAGGAGCTGCCGAAGTACCTCGATCACGTACGCCTGGTCGCCGGCTCGCCCGCGCCATCTGGCGAGTCCGAATCGGGCGTCGAGCGTGCCCGGGTGTTCCGCCCCGAGGACCCGCAGCTGGTCTTCGACCACCGCTTCGAGTTCCCGGGCGGCCCGGTTCTCGTCCCCGCATTCGCCTCTGCGCTTCGCCAGCGCAGTGCGGACCTCGAAGGTGACGGGGTGTTCGGGTCCGAGCGCCGTGCCGCAGACCGGCAGCAACTCCGCAAGCGCCTCCAGCGCACCGACGATGTCTCCGGTCTCTTTCTGCCAGTGAGCGATCCGCAAGCGCGTCCGCAGGACGTCGGGGTGCTCCTCCCCCAGCGCTGCGGCCGCAGCGCTCTGGAGTTCCTCGAAATACCGCATGGCCCGCTCGGTGCGGCCGTGGCTGCCCAGGCTGTCACCGGCGCGGAAGAGCACTTCGTGGACGCGATCGCGGAGCAGCTCCCGTTCCGCGCTGCGCCAGAGGTAGGCGACGTTCGAGCGCAGGATCGCGGTGAACGCCGAGTACCGCTCCGGGACCGGCCAGACTTCGAGGAGGGCTTCCGCCGCGGCCGGGGCGAGGACGGCTAGCGCGGTCGCGGGCATCTCGTCGTAGACCGCGCGTTGGATGAGGGAGTGGACGCGCAGCGTCTCACCGTCGTGCTCGATGAGGCTCATTTGCCGCAGCCGTCCGAGCATGCGTCGCACGGCGAGCGCTCCGAGTCCACTTGAGGCATCCGTGCAGGAGGCCTCCGCGGCCGCATGCACCGATTCGACCGCTGCGCGTGAGTCCGCAACGGCGACTGGAACGCCGTTGGGATCGAGCAGGCTCAGCAACCGCAGCAGCGCGGTGGCCGCGCCGGTCGGCCGCAAGGAGTCGACGGACTTGATCGACAGCGACCACGCCGCCGCGACCGCACGGTCGTGGCCGTCGGGCAGGGAGTCGGGGCGCAGGTGCGTCAGCGCGATCGAGCGGTCGGCGAGCATGTCCCGGTATATGCCGCAGGACATGCCGGGCTGATCGAGGATGAACGCGGCGGCCTGCGCGAGCGCAAGCGGAAGGCGGCCCAGCTCAGCCGCCAGCTCCCGGGCTCCGGTCAACCGATCGGCGTCACCGCCCAGTCGCTCTCTGAGGAAGGCGAGGCACTCCGACTCGGTGAACAGATCGGCGCTGGCGCGGTCGCGCCTGGCACCGTCGAGCGCCGCGTCCCGGCGGCGCGTGGTGACCACGGCGCGTCCGTCCGGGTTCACCGGCGGCCAGAGTCCGTTGAGGTCGGCCGGTTCTTGCAGGTCGTCGAGGACCACGAGCCAGCGGAGTCCGAGTGGACGGTCGAGCCAGGCGTGGAACTTTGCCGCGTTCGCCTCGATCTCCGCCGTGACGGCTTCACCGATCGCGGCGGCGGCCTGCGCGTAGGTGGCGATGACCGCGTCCCGGGATGCGGCGTTCACCCAGACGAGGAGGTCGAGCGACCCGCTGCGCCACTGGTCGTGCGCATACACCGCGGCAGCCTGGGTCTTTCCGGCACCCCCCATACCGGAGAGGACCAGGCAGCTCGTTCCCCCTGGGCTGCCCAGGGCGGCGGACAGCCGTGCATCGAGGCGACGGGACTGCCTGGCGGCGGCGAGATCGGGCACGGTGCCCACGCGGATCGGCGTGTGCGCGGGCTCGGCATCCTGGTCCGACGCTAACTGAAACTGATGAACCTGCCCTATCTGGATGACGGTGCGGACTACTTGTCGAAGTTCGTTGCTGAAAGAAGTCGACACGGGGTAGGGTCGTGCTCCATCGGGCTGCATGGGGAAACCTCCGAATGGTGTCGGCTCTCCCATGCTACCGCAGTGGACTGACCCCACACTTTTCTTCTTGCCGCTGCGCCCCTTGGCGTACACGGGTTTTGGCATCCCCTTGACGTCCTCTGGGTTGTCGCGGTGCGAGAGGGAGGTGAGATCGAGACCCGAGACAGTCACCGTGAGCGGTCTGTACAGGCGCGCCATGATGGCGGCAGCGCCAGCAAGCTGACCGTAGGCGCCTATCGACCCTCAAGCGAGGACCCACTTCGAGGCGAGTCCGCAGTATCCTGCAGAAGTACCAGCAGCACAGCGAACCCTTGCCACCCTACTTTTCGGAGATGCAGCACCATGGGCGACGGGCCGATCTTCCACAACAACTTCAACCAGGTCGGGACCGTCATTCAGGCTGGGACTATCAACGGCCCGATGAAGTTCACGAACCACCAGGACGCCAGCGCCGCTCTCGACCGGCTCATCGACAGTCTCCGCCCACTCGCCTCAAGCGAACCCGCCTGGACCGACACGATCGAGCAACTCGAGACCGCACGAGAAGTCCTCCCTGCGAAGCCCGCCGAAGCCCGGCGGATCCTAGAACGTGTCCAGTCCTTGATTCCCGCGGGATCAGAGGCTCTTACCGCTCTCGCCGCGGTTATCTCCGCGATCACGGCCTGATGCGTGCGAAGGAGGGTGAGTCTGCGCGCCGCGGCTCACAGCGAGGGGTCCGCCAAGCGGCTAATGGAGTCGGTCTGATCGGCAAGCACTGGTCAAGATGATGCTACGTGTTTTGTTTGCACTGCCAGGTGATACTTAACAGCATCGTCCATCTTCTCTGAGATATTTGCGACACAACGAACCTAGATCACTCGAGGCCAATGCTTGGTCGCTCGCAGCATGCTTTCGAAACACTTGATGCAGCGAAATTCTGCCCGTCCTCCGATGTGGGCCGATAATCTGGCGAAATCGACCATCAGCGCTTCTACTATGGCAGCCATGACGAATCAATCTCAGTCCGGGGCCGCTCGGGAACCTGTCGCCGAAGCGCTCGATCGCTCCGCGGCCGCGATCGCGCTCCCGCCGACGCTCGCCGCCCGTATGGCGCGACTGCCGCTCGACCTCGCACAACCGGAGTCCGAACGCCAAGCCGTCCGACTGCTGTGCAACGTGTTCGCCGCGGAAGAAGGCCAACTGGAGCTCCGCGTGAACCCGGAGTTCGACGGGACCGGGCCCGAGACCATCGAAACGCACGGCGCTGAAGTCGCCGATGTGCTCGCACGATGGGGCCACGCCGGCCAGAGGGGCGAGGTTAAGGGGCTCCTCCTGCATCTCACCGCGCTGATCCTGCACGCCGCGCCGGGCATGGGCCGCCAAATGGCCGAGAACGCCCGCGCCGCAATCGACGCGTACACCTCCACCGCCCGGTCACACCTGCAAGCCGGCCCGCAATCGAACACGCCGATCACTCGCAGGCTCGCCTTCCTGGTGCCGGCCGTCGAGATGCTCAACTCGGCAATGCGCCTCGCCTCGATAGTCTCGGACAAGCGGCGCGGGCAGGAGATCGCGGACCTGGTCCTGTCCACCGCTCGGACCTACATCATGGCCGAGTACGTCGAGGACATCGGCTACGTCCTGTCGATGATGAAGGCGCTGCTCATATTCCCCAGGGTCGCCCCGAAGACGGAGGTGCTGACGCTCCTGCGCGAAGGCGAGCGCATCTGCGACGGCAGCCCGACGCACCGGATCGTCGTCGAGGCCCTGTGCGACCACCCCGGGTTGTTGGCCCCGGACGAGCGCCGCCACGCCGTCGAGCAGTGGGCGACGGCGATGATGCGCACCGCCGCGGCCTCGTCCCCGAACGAGGCGTACGCCCTGCACCTCCAGATCAACGAGTTCTGCCACGCCCACGGCATCTCCGGAGGCCCGATCATCAGCCAGAACTCGGCTGCGTTCGTGGCCGTCGCCCCTCACCTCGAACTGCAATGGGACCGGATGGAAGTTCCTCACGAAATCCAGATGATGCTGACGCAAGCGGCAGCGGTCGCTACACAACGCATCGCGCAGACCTCCGCTTTGGAGTACGCCTTCGTGGAGATCGCCATGGGCCCGCCGCCGCTCCCGGTCAAGCGCGAGCTCGACGATGCCGGGGTCGAGGGAATCGTCCTGCTCCCGAAGTTGAAGCTCGTCGATCGCAACTTCCCGCTGCGTCATGTCCCGCTGGAGCGGGTGCTGCCGGAGCAGTCCGAGGACCGCAGGACACTGACGATGCTGCTGGGCGCCCACGTTCCCGCCGCGATACTAGATGCCATCGGGGAGCATTTCCACCCCACGGTCGAGGAGGTCGAGGCGGTCCTGCCCGAACTCCACGTCCAGCCGGAGAACAGGCGCCGGCTTGCCAAGGCCCTCTGCGAGTATTTCGCGGCCGACGCCGACCGCATCGACAACGTCCAGAACGAGGCCGCCATTCTGCTGGAAGGGATGGCCCGGGAGGTGGCCCACCACTTGGGAGTCGGCACCATGAAGCTACCGCGGCTTTCGGGCACCGAGGTACAGGAAGGAAAGTTCGCCCTGCTTGGCTCCCTCTTGAGCAAGGTCCGCGGCACCGACCGCGTCGATCAGGAATGGCTCGACTCGATCGAATACCTCGCAGGCCACCCCGGAGTCGGCCTGAACCTCCGCAACAACGCGGCACACGCGCTCGGCGGCCGCGGCCAACACCGCATCGCCGGCCTGACGCTGTACGCGAACCTCTACCTGGCATCGCTGCTCGGATTCCGCCGCCCATAGAGGTCCGGCTTCGAGATGAAGCCGCGCGAGAATCTCTCAGTCTCCCATGTCTAGGCGTCATCAGCAAAAGCACCTGAGTGCCGGCAACTCTTGTCCCGGTTCAGCCGATAGATGGACTCGCTCCTCGGGGCACAGGGCATATCGTAGGTTGAAGACTATCCCTCGTGGAGGACACTGCGCTGTGCCTGACCCGATCTCCGCTGCCCTGGTCTCCTGGACCGTGAAGCAGCTTGCCGACAAGACTCTTGCGGCTGTCCGTCGTCGTCGCCAGCGGGAGAACGACGCCCCAGCTGTTCGCGCCGCCCTCTTGGACGCGGTCAAGTACGGGACTGCCGACGCTCTCAACCAAGCATTTCCCGACAACGAGGAGCAGCAGGAGCATGTTCGGGCGCTTCTGTTCGATCGCGACCCCAACCTTCTCCCCCTCGTCGATGGCACCGAGCTTGAAGACCTGCCCGCCGCTGCGGCTGAGTGGATCGCGTGGATCGAAACCAATCCCGATGAGCAGCTCGCCCCCGCGGTGATCGACCCTGACCACCCGTTCGCCGTTCAGCTGTGTACCGAAATTCTGGCCCGCGTACGCCGCGAAGCTCTCCGGGGAGGCGGAGCGCTCGGCAACATGTGGCTCGATTTCGCCACCTCGACTGGTATTAAGGATGAGACCGCAGAGCAGCTTCACATCTCTAATCAGTTCGATGCAGCGGTTGGCACATTGATCCAAAGCCAACACATCGACCAGGTGAACCTGTATCAACTTGAGTTGCCCGGGAATGCGACGTCAAATGACGCAGCTCTTGCGAACGCGGCGCAGCTGCATCTGTTGGGAGGCGGCCCTGAGGTCGAGTCGGTTCTGCGTCGGTCGGTCGACAAGCATCAACGGCACGCTGTGCGCCTGCGTCCAGACATTGGTTTGATCGAACGCCCTGAAACTGAGGCCGTTCTCAACATCCTTCAGGACGAGAACGAGCGTCAGCTAGTGATGGTTGACGGGAACGCTGGCATCGGGAAGTCAGCCGTGGTGACGGCGATCGCGACCGCCTTGGAAGAGCACGGCTGGGCGGTGGCCTTCACCCGGATGGACGGAGCTGACCCCGCGAAGACGTCACGCGGAGTCGGAACCGAGATGGGATTGGACGGCTCTCCTGCTGCGGCTTTGTTGGCTGTCGCCGCGGGAAGACCGGCACTGCTGGTCATTGACCAACTCGATGCAGTCAGCGAGCTGAGCGGCCGGATCCCGGACAGCTTCGAGGCCGTCGATGAAATGCTTGACGAGATAAAGCACGATCCGCATGTCAAGGTGCTCATGGCATGTCGCACTGTCGACCTCGACCGCGACCCGCGGCTCCGCAGTTTGATGCGCGGTGACAGCGCTGCGGCGCGTGTCCATCTCGACCTGCTCCCCGGGGACCGGGTTCGGGCTCTTCTATCGGCGAGCAATGCGCACGTGCCCACGGATCAGGTCGTGGAGCTGCTTCGCACCCCGCTGCATCTTTCGGTCTATTGCCGTTTGGAACCGGTGTCTCAAGAGCAGCCATTCAGGACACTTCCAGACCTGTATGAACAGCTCACAGGGCAAGTCCGACGTCGACTTGAGGCCCGAGCCGGCCGCATTGACTGGGATTCGATCACCTCAGCGCTGGTTTCGTACATGAGTCGCAACGAGGTGCTCACCGCGCCTTCGGCATGCCTCGGCCCGACCGGTCCGAACGACGTCGAGGCGTTGGAGTCCGAGACGATCCTGGTACGCCGCGACGGAGGGCTCAGCTTCTTCCACCAGACATACTTTGACTACTTGTTCGCCCGCGCCTTCATCCGAGCCGGCGATGACCTGCACGAGTTTCTACTCGAGTCCAGTCAGGCCCTGTTCCAGCGAGCACCAACCCGACAAGTCCTCGACCACCTAGCGGCGACCAATCGGCCTGCACACCGGGAGACGGTCCTCCGACTCCTCACCTCGGACGCGATCCGGTTCCACCTGAAGGACATCATCGTCACCGATCTCCGGAACTTGAACCCCACTGGCGAGGATTGGACCGCTGTCGGGCCCCTCGCATGGGACTCGCTGTCGATCTCGGCGAGGGTGCGGTCCTTGCTAAGCAGCCCTGGCTGGTTCGACGCCGCCGATAGCCTCGGCCACTGGGAGCGGTGGCTGGCCGATCCCGAACGCCGCGATCCCGTGTTCATGCCGTTGGCCCTCGTCGCCAATCAGCGCGGCGAGCGCGTGGCGGAGCTGCTGAGGCCCTACCTCACCGAGGGCGGGGACTGGCGTGATCGCTACATCACGCTCATCAACTGGTCGCTTCCGACCGAACTGGTCGGCTTCGTCGACGAATTGATCGGCCACGGGATCCTCGACCGACCTGAGCCGGATGGTCCCCCGATCGAACTGTGGCCTCTGCTCCACCAGCTGCAGCAAACTGACGCCGCCGGGGCAGCACGCCTGGTCGGAGCCTATCTCAAGCACGGTCTTTCGCTCGCGCGCGCAAAGGGGCACACCAACCCGTTCGAATCCGGTGACTTGGAGGAAGACTCGACCTCGGCAAGCATCATCCAAGACATCGCGGCGTTGGCGCCTGTCTCGTTCGTCCATGAGGTCTTGCCGTTCGTCGAAGCGATCGCCCTAGCCGAGCACCGAACACCTGAAAACCGCCTGCCCTATGGAAGCCAATGGAAGACCTTCTACGGCACGACACCGACAGGAGTCGACGACTTCATCTTTGACGCCACCGAGTCGGCACTGATATCGCTGACCAAGCAAGATCCAGGCACCGCAGTCGGCATCCTGGCACGGCTGCGCAGCGCCGAGAGCAAGGAACTGCGGTACCTTGCCTGTCGAGCGCTGAGTGAGGGAGGAGAGCCGAACGAATCCATCGAGTGGCTGTTGTCCGATGATCGCAACCTACTCCTGGGCTGGTCGGGCGATCCCCATTGGGCCGCAGCGTATCTCATCAAGGCCCACACAGCCGACTGCTCAGGCGAGCTCTTTCTGCGACTAGAGCAAGCACTGCTCGCTTTTGCTTCGCCTTTGGAGACTAGACGCGGGCGCGGGTACGGCCAGTACATCCTGCTGGCCGCCCTCGACCCGTCACGGATCTCTGAACCTGTTCGCCGACGCCTCGGTGAACTCGCCCGCCGGTTCCCCCACGACCCGCCTACCGAACCGCGCTGGATCCACGACGATGCGGAGCAGCATACCGTCACTGCCGATGGCGCAAAACACATGAGTGATGAGCACTGGTTGCGTGCGTTTCGCAAGCACTATGACTCTGCGACGGACCACTATTGGGGTTACGGGTCAGGCGATGCACGTTGGTTCGCCGAACTCCTGGAAGGACGCACTCTTGAGGATCCGGAGCGTTTCGCTTGCCTTGCTCTCCGATTCGACAGCACGATCCCGGCCGAAGCGATCGAATCCGTCATTCGAGGCCTCACGAAGCAAGCAGAGCCCGAGTTGTTCGCCGACGTCTGCGAGCACGCAGCAGCGATTTACGGTGACTCCGTGGGCAACAGCATCGCCGCCGCCATCGATGAGTTTCCCTCGAAGAACGCACGGACCGTTGACCTCCTCGAATGGTGCGCAGCGTCTGCTGACCCCGCTCCTGACCACACCCTCGCCACTCGCAACCTGGAGGATGCCCGAGCAAGCGACACCGGAAAGCTCGTCGAGCTCGGCTTCAGTACGGTCCGCGGGCGGGCCGCGATCGCTTGTGCATCAATGCTGGCCGCGGTCCCAGAGCAGACCGACCGGCTAGCGGCGATCGTCGCTGAGCTGGCTCAAGATGATCACCTGGCGGTTCGCGCCTGCGCCGCTTACCCCGTAACCAGGTTGATCCACATGCAGCACGATGGAGCCATAGACTTGACCGAGACACTCCTTAGCGCGCTGCCAGGGGTCCTCGACGCCTCGACCACCGAAAACCTTCTCGCCACCGCGATCCTCCGTGCCCCTCAACGGTTCGCCGATTCCCTCGCACTTGCCCTTGAGGGTCCCACGGCCATTGCGAACCGTGCAGGGCGGGTCTGGGCCTTCGCTGCCATAGAAGACTCGCTCACCGCACCGCTACCCGCCACAGTTCAAGAGCTTGCGAAGGCGGCTCGGCTCGGCGCAGCCGGGCAGTTCGCTCGTCGAACCTCGACCGCCACCCGCTGGCTTCCCGAGCTTTTCAACGACCCCGAAGCTAACATCCGAGCAGCGGCCGCGATCGCCATGCGGCACCTCGACGAACTCGCCCCGCCCGACCTCGACCAGCTCACCGAGCAGTTCACCCAAAGCATCGCCTTTGCCGAACACCTGAGCCATGCCATCTACGGTATGGCCAAGCTTGGCAGCAGACTCCCCACGACAGCTCTCGAAACTTGCGCGAGAGCCGCCGAACTGGCCGGCAAGGATCTCGGCAACATGCAAACCGCGCACAGCGCAGCTTCTAGGGACCTTGCCACCGTTGTCCTGCGTCTTTACCGTCAGAGCAACGCCGTTGCGGGGTGAATCCCAGATCGGTGAGGATCTGACCGATCCACTTGGGCGAGAATCCAACCCCGAACCGTTCCTTCACCAGGGCTGCAACGATCTCGCGGGTCCACAGGCGCGAATCGAAGCC
>NZ_JAERMK010000045.1 GCF_016918015.1 Glycomyces sp. YM15 | reverse complement strand
GGGGGGGGGGGGGGGGGGCCCCCGCCCCCCCCCCGCCGCACCACCCCCATCGGAGTCGAACCGGTGCGCCGCACGCGGCGCACCGCATTCCCTGGAACGGAGTCACGATGACGAAGACCGGCAGGCGCATGAGCGCGGCGGCCCGACAGGAGGAGCGCGCGGCATGGATGCTCATGGCCCCCTGGTTCCTCGGCGTGGTCGCGGTGACCCTGGGGCCGCTGCTGGCCTCGCTGTACCTGTCCTTCACCGACTACAACCTGTTGAGCGCACCCGAGTGGGTGGGACTCGAGAACTACGCCGAGATGCTCCGGGACACGCGGCTGCACAAGGCACTCGCGGTCACCGCCACCTACACGTTCGCGAGCGTCCCGCTCATGCTGGTGGTCGCGCTGGCGCTGGCGATGCTGCTCAATCGGGGCATCAAGGGCCTGGCGTTCTACAGGTCGGTGTTCTACCTGCCCTCGCTCCTCGGCGGCTCGGTGGCCGTCGGCGTGCTGTGGCGGCAGGTGTTCGGGATCGAAGGGCTGGTCAACCAGTTCCTCGGGCTGTTCGGGATCGAGGGACCGGGCTGGATCGCCAACCCCGACACGGCGCTCGTCTCGCTGATCCTGCTGCACGTGTGGACGTTCGGAGCCTCGATGGTGATCTTCCTGGCGGGCCTGCGGCAGATCCCCGAACACCTCTACGAGGCCGCGGCGCTCGACGGCGCGTCCAAACGGGACCAGTTCCGCCACGTGACCATCCCGATGCTCACGCCGATCATCTTCTTCAACCTGGTGCTGGGCGTCATCAACTCGTTCCAGACCTTCACGCAGGCGTTCGTGGTCTCGGGCGGCAGCGGAGGCCCGTCCGACTCGACGCTCCTGTACTCGCTCTACCTGTACAGCGAGGCGTTCGGCCGGCTCCACATGGGCTACGCCTCGGCGATGGCATGGCTGCTCGTGGTCATCGTCGGCGCCTTGACGGCGATCAACTTCTACTTCAGCAAGCGGTGGGTGTTCTACAGTGACGGCAACTGAAATCAGGCCCGACACCGTCGTCGGGAAGACGCAGTCGCCGCGGACGCGGCGCGGCGGGACCGGGCCCGGACGGATCAGGCGACTGATCAAGCACGTGGTGCTGATCGTGGTCGGCACGGTGATGATCTACCCGCTGCTGTGGATGGTCGCCAGCGCGTTCAAACCCGATGCGCTGATCTTCCGCGACCCGTCGCTGCTGCCGGCCGAGATCGATCTGAGCCACTTCCCGAACGGGTGGAACGCGCTGACGCACCCGTTCAGCGTGTACCTCATGAACTCGGCGATCGTGGTGCTCGGCGCCTTGATCGGCAACCTGGTGAGCTGCTCGATGGCCGCCTACGCCTTCGCCCGTCTGCGGTGGCGAGGCCGGAAGGTCAGCTTCGGGATCATGCTGCTGACCCTCATGGTGCCGATCTATGTGATCCTCGTGCCGCAGTACGTGGCGTTCTCCCAGATCGGCTGGGTCAACACGTTCCTGCCCTTGATCGTGCCGAAGTTCCTGGCCACCGACGCGTTCTTCGTGTTCTTGATGGTGCAGTTCTTCCGCGGCCTGCCCAAGGAGCTGGACGAGGCCGCGAAGATCGACGGGGCCGGCTACTGGCGCATCTTCTTCCGGATCCTGCTGCCGATCTCGGTACCGGCTCTGGCCACGACCGCGATCTTCACGTTCGTGTGGACCTGGAACGACTTCTTCGCCCAGCTCATCTACCTGACCAAGCCGGAGATGCAGACCGCGCCGGTCGCCTTGCGCAACTTCGTGGACGCGACCGCCGGCGCGTCGTGGGGGTCGCTGTTCGCCATGTCGATCGTGACCCTGATCCCGGTGTTCATCGTGTTCCTCGTCGGCCAGCGGTACCTCGTCAAGGGCATCGCCACCACCGGCCTGAAATAGCTCGCACGCGCCCGCTCCGGATCTCCGGAGCGGGCGCCTTCACCCACTAGATATCTACAAATGCAGATACAACGATTATAAAGCGACGAAAGGAGTGCGAGACGATGTCCGCACGCAAACGACGGCCGAGCGGCGGTGTCACGCGACGCGCGGTGCTCACCCTCCCGGCCGTGTCCCTGGTCGGGACCGTCCTGGTCCAGCAGCCCGCGATCGCCCAGACCACGCCGATCTCGGTGGTCGACACATCGAAGTCCACTTACGACAGAGAAGTGCTCCTGGTGGACGGCAAGCCGTTCTACCACAGCGGCGTCCAGTTCCGCTACGAGCACCAGAGGTACCAGAAGGGTTGGACGGACGCCCAACTCAAGCCGATCCTGCAGATGATCGCCGAGGACGGCTTCAGCGTCGTCAACATCCCGCTCTGGTGGTCCCAGGCCGAACCGTCGAAGGACACCTTCGACTGGACCGACCTGGAGAAGTACATCGACTGGTGCGGCGAGTACGGCCTCAAGCTCGAACTGCTGTGGTTCAGCCACGAGTCGACCGGCCACTCGATGCCGATCCGCGTCCCCGACTACGTGTGGAACGACTACCAGCTCGTAGTCGACTCCAGCGGCACCCCGCTCCAGAGCGGCGACCACTTCCTGTTCGACAAGACCGACCCGAACCTCCTCGCCCGCGAGCAGCTCGTGCTCGGTGCGGTGATGGAGCACCTCGCCGCCTACGACACCGGCCACACCACCGTCGGCATCCAAGTCACCAATGAGCCCAACGTCGCCCAGCTCCAGTGGGGCGTCTCCTCGGACCGCAGCTACAGCAGCTACAGCAACGCGCTGTGGGACCAGGGCGGGTACACCGACGCAGGACAGTTCCGACGCGACGTGCTCCTGAACTACCTGACCGAACTCGGCCGGGTGGTCAAGGACTCCGGTTACCCCATCTACACCCGCACCAACACCGTCGGGGACGCTCGGCCCGTCGCCGAGAACGAGGCGCTGCGCTCGCAGGGCGCCAACACCATCGACTTCTTCGGCTACGACCCGTACACGACCAACATCGACACCTTCTACAAATACGGGATCGAGTCGATGTGGGCCCAGGGGGACAACTTCCCCATGGTCATGGAGACCTTCGCCGGGACCGCCAACGCGCACGTCACGAAGTTCAACTCGATCGCCGGGGGCGCGGTGCACAACCTGTACGCGGCCACCGACGGATACGCGGCGTCGGGCAGTTCCAACCACGGCCTCTACAACTTCGACCCGACCACCCATGCGGTCACCCGCAAGCAGGTCTCGTTCGAGATCCGCGATCTCAACCACACGATCAACAAGATCCGGACGGACCTGGCGACCAAGGCGCCGGTGGAGGCGGGAGGCTCGCAGGTCCAGGCCTACAACCGCGCCGCCGCCGCCTCGTTCGACGTCACCAAACAGCTGGCGAGTCTGAACCTGAACTACGCGACCACCACCGGCGGCCAGGGCATCGCGGTCGAGCGCAGTGCCACCGAGTTCGCCCTGATCAGCATCGACAACGGCGGGACCTACTCGTTCCCCGACACCTACGGGACCGTGGGCTCGGTCGAGGTCGGCTCCTACGACGCGAACGACACGTGGGTCGGTCAAGGCAACCGGTCCTACTCCGTGAGCGGCGGGACGATCGATGTCACCGTGAACGAGGGCGAGGCGGTGCGCGTGATGTTCGCGAACGTCTCCGGTCCGGTGAGCGGTGCGGTCTACAAGTTGAAGAACGCGGTGACGGGAGGCTATCTGGACTCGGGCAGCGCCGGGAGCCTCACTACGGAGGCCGGGACGATCTACGACGATCAGGACTGGATCCTCACCCAGGGCGCCGATGGTGCCTGGACGATCGAGAACGTCCGGGCCGGTCGGTCGTATCTGGACACCGAGCCGAACAACGTCGTCATCTGGAACGACGGCTACATCGGTCCCGACACGAAGTGGAGCGTCGAGCCGGCATCCGGTGGCTTCCGCTTCAACAACCAGGCCGCCGACCGGTCGTATCTGTACGCGACCTCGACCGGGCAGGTGCAGTGGAACACCGGCGCCACCGACAACAGCACCGTCTGGATCCTCGAACGACGGTAGCCGCCCGGCTCCTGCCGAACGGCGACTTCGCCGGCCGGTGCGGCCGCGGCGATAGCGACCGCCGCGCCGCACCGGCCCGCACTACCCGGTCACTGGAAGGTCCAGCGCTGGTTCGCGCCGCCGTTGCAGTCACAGATGTCCGCCTGGGTTCCCGCCTGCACCGAACGACTCGGGGACGTCGAGGCAGCGGCCCGAACTCGCCGCTCGCCGCCGCCGACCGCCCGGCGGGGCCCCGGCGCTCGCTCACCCCGGTGCGACGAGGTCCAGCCGTTCGGCGACCGCCGCTTCCGGCACACCGCAATCGGCGTATCCCCGGGCGGCGAGGGCGAGGTGGCGCCGAAGCGCGGACTGGTCGCCCCGCCGCCGATGGGCTTCGGCGATGCCGTGGTGCGCCCGCGCGAGTTCGTAGGCGTCCTCATGGAACTCGGCGAGCGTCACCGCCCGCTCGTGCTCGCCGATCGCGGCTTCGGGGCGGCCCGCGGTGGCGAGTGCGCGCCCGAGTCCGTTCCGGGCGGCCCGCTCCAGCGAAGGGTCGGCCAGCTTCAACGCGTGCCTGACGGCCCGGTCCAGGTGGGCGGTGGCCTCGGCGACGCGGCCCAGCCGCAGCAGGTCCTCGGCCAGTTCGATGAGTGTTGCGGCGATGTCGGCCTTGACGCGCTCACCCCGGTAGGCCTCAAGGCACGCGGCGTGCACGGCCGCGGCCTCCGCCGGAGCACCGCGCTCACGGACGAGCACGCCGCGGAAGACCTCGATGCGGATGCGGTAGTGGTCGTCCCCGGCGTCCAGCCGCCGCTCCGCCTCCTCGAGCCGCCGCTCGGCTTCCTCGAAGCGCCCGAGTCGCAGCAGCGGGACGACCATGTTCGTCCCGATGAGCGCTGCCGCCGCCGTGTCCGCGGCCGCTTCCGCCTGAGCCAGCGCGGTCTCGTGCGCCGCCAGCGATTCGGCGAACCGCCCGCAGCGCCGGTGCAGGATGCCGATATTGGCCAAGGTCAGAGCCGCGTCGCCGAACTCGCCCAAGTCGCGCTTGAGCGCGACGGACCGCTCAAGGCAGACGATCGCCTCCCGGTGCCTGCCGGTCGCCAGCAGCCGCCGCCCCGCGTCTCCCAGCGTGAACGCCTCCTTCCGGCCGTCCCCGGTGCGGCGGGCGATGTCCAGTGCGATCCCGTTGACCGTGGCGTGCGGGCGGATGTCGGGGTCGTGCACGAAGAACGCGTTGAAGGCCGCGGCAAGGTCCCAGGCCTGCTCGTCTCGCCCCGCGTGTGCCGCCGCGGCCACGGCGGCTTCCAGATTGCCGCGTTCGGACTGGAACCACGACAGCGCAGCGGCCTGGTCCGCGAAGCCGGGGAGGCCGGCGTCGTGTGCGGCCGCGCCTTCGGTGAACCGCCGCTTGTTCGGGTGCACCCGCGCCGCTGCCTGGTAGGCGAAGTGCCGGTAGACGCCGAGCAGGCGGAGGAGAGCGCCGTCCAGTTCGTCCTCGGGCTCTTCCAACTTCGCGAGCCGGATCGCGAAGAGCCGCACCAGGTCGTGCAAGCGATATCGCCCGGGCGACCGTGTCTCCACCAGATGAACATCCACAAGTGACTCCAGCATCGCCGCCGCTTGTTGCTCGGCGACTCCGGACAGCGCGCCCGCCGCATGGGCGTCCAGGTCGTCGCCGGGGAGGAGTCCGAGCCGCCGCAGCAGGCGCTGATGGTCGGGGTCGAGTTCGAGGTAGGAGGCGCGCAGCGCCGCGCCGACACCGTAGTGGCCCATGTCGAGTTCGCTGAGCAGCCGGTCCTCGTGATCGAGGCGCGCCAGCAGGTCCTCGGCCTGCCAGAGGGGTCGACTGCGCAGGCGCGCCGCGGCCAGACCCATGGCCAGCGGCAGGCGCCCGCAGCGCTCCGCGATCGCGGCGGCCTCGTCATCGGTGATCCGGTCGACGCCGGCGCCGAGCATCGCCACGGCCTCGCGCATGGGCGGCGGTTCGAGCGGCACCGAGTACGCACCGGTCAGGGTGGACAGGTCGCGGCGGCTCGTCGCCAGGACGAGGCTGCCCGGCGTCCCCGGCAGCAGCGCCTCCACCTGCCCCGCGTTCGCAGCGTTGTCGAGGACCAGGAGCACGCGACGGTCGGCGACGGCACTGCGGTAGCGGGCGGTGAGTTCGTCGATCTCTTCGGGGAGGTCCCGCTCGTCCGCGCCGAGGCGGTGCAGCAGGCGTGTCAGCATCGACGCCGGGCCTGGACGAGGTCCCGCGCCGGAGGTGAAGCCGTGGAGGTCGATGAACAGCTGCCCGTCGGGGTAGCTGGGAGCGAGTGTGTGGGCGGCCTGCACTACGAGCGAGGTCTTCCCTACACCGGGCATGCCGTGCACCGCGACGACCGCGGCGCCCTCGCCTGCCGCGTTCAGGATCGCGTCCAGGTGCGCTTCCCTGCCGGCGAAACGGGCGAGCGCGCGCGGGAGCTCGCGAGGCACCACCGCGGTCCGGCCCGGGGACGCGGTCAGCAGCGCCAGGTCGCGCCCGTCCAGCGCCAGTGCCTCGATGAGCAGCCGCAACGTCCGCGGCTGAGGACGGACCCGTCCGGACTCGATGTCGCGGATCGTACGGATCCCCACGCCCGATTTGAAGGCGAGTTCTTCCTGCGTCATCATCGCCCGCAACCGGAGCGGCCGGAGGCCGCCGGGGGTGCCGGATACTCGATCAGGCATCGCGTCGTCCTATCAGGTGCTGGTGCAAGTCGTTTCCCCCGCGGGCCGATGCTATGTACGGGTTCGGAGCGGTGTCAAGGAGAGTGCCCGCATCTGAGCCGAACTGCGCAGCCGATGATCCGATCGGATCAACCTCGGGGAGGTGGGAACCGCCACCACCGAGGGCGCGTCCCAGACGCATGTGGAAATTCCTCTTGCTTACCGCGACCGTCATACTACTGAGCGGCTGCAACCGGCAGCCGGACGGAGGATCCGGCGCCGATACGCCTCCGACCGTGCCCGAGATGAGGTTCACCGCCACCGAGTACGACGACGACCTCGACGTGATCATGGAAGCCACCGTGGAGATCGCCTCGGACGGCTCGTGGCAGCGCACCGGCACCGAGACCGCTTCGGGGGTGCTGACCGAGGAGCAGGTCGAGCGCATCGACGAATTGGTGGACGCCCCCGATTTTCCCGTGGACCCCGACAACGACATGGCCGCAGCGACCGTGGTGCCGAAATACCTCTGGTCTTTGACCACAGGGGACGATCACGTGTCCAACGGCAACGGTGGGTTCGTCGGCAGCGACTCGGCCAGTGCGATCGCGGGCATCATCATCGAGGCCGCCGACGTCGGCCCCACGGAGGCGTAGTCAGGCGCTCATCGTGAACCTCGACGGCACCGGCGCGCCCATCGCGCCGCAGATCTCCTCGCGCCAGTGCCGTCGAGCCCCGGCGGTGTCGCCTTCGAGCCGGGCGGCCGCCCCCAGGATCCAGAGCGACCACGCCTGTCCCGATCGGTGGCCGGAGGCGGGCGGCCGCCTGATCGATATCGGCGGGCACCTCGTCACTGTCGCAGCCGAGCGACCGCAGCAGCGCCGTCAGCGCCTCGATCGGTTGGAGCGCTGGGAGTCCGGAGAATCCTCGCAGGTTGAGGAACAGCTGCCCGTCGCAAGGGGTCGGATCCTCTGGCGCCAGCTGGATCGCCCGCGGGTGCCGCGCCCATGAGCGCCGGCGACCATGCCACGGACGCCCGCCTCGGCCATGCCTCCGCACGTGGGTGTCAGTGCTCCTCGTAGGGGAGGACGACGACGTTGCCGACCGGATCGGGAGCCTCGGACGGGACGTGGATCATCACTGCTCGGAGGTCGCCCACCCACAGGTGAGGATCGGGAAGACGGGACCTTGTGCCCTGGTCCGCCGCTTCGAGTCGCGGAAGGCTGAGGAGAGGAGGCGAAACGTCATGAAGATCGAACACCCGGCCGCCTACGTGGTCACCGTGTCGCTCGGCGCCCTGGCCCTCCTCTACGCGGGGATCTCCCCCACCCTGATTCTGATCGGCATGTTCCTGGCGGCGTGCCCGCTGCTGGCGTCCTTCATCATGGGCGTCGCGCGCGGCGTCGGCCGCGGACCCCTTTGCCGCACCGATCCTCCGCGTGAAGCGCTGCATCGCGAACCAACCCGGTAGAGCCGGGCTCCGCCGGCCCTATCGTGCATCGAAACCGGGCGTTGGCGCCGCAGGGCTGCAATTGCCGTCCTGGTGAATACGCAAATCCACGACCACAGCTCTGCGTTGAGGAGAGACTGAGACCGAGTACGAATTGACAGGAGCGTAGCAATGCCGCACGAAAAAGGACACGACTCCCGCATCGTCGTGGGTGTCGACGGCTCGCCGTCCTCGATTCAAGCCCTCGAATGGGCGCTAGACCAAGCCGGACTGACCGGTGCGACCGTCCGAGCGGTCTACGTCTGGGAGCCGCCGAGCAACTGGGGCGCCAAGGTGCCCGTGTACCCGGGCACCGAGATGGTCGAAGAGGCCGAAACGAAGCTGGCCCGGTCCATCGAAGAGGCCACGACCGGGCGGACGAAGGTGGAGGTCGTGCAACAGGTCGTCAAGGGGCACCCGGCCAAACTCCTCATCGAGGCCGCCGAGGACGCGGACCTGCTGGTCATGGGCAACAGGGGCCATGGCGGGCTGACGGGCGCGCTGCTCGGTTCGGTCACCCAGCACTGCGTCCACCACGCCGCCTGCCCCGTCACGGTCGTCAAGGTCAAGGAGTAAGTGACAGCGAGGTCGGTCCGACGGTCCGGGACGGACGCATGTTCCGAATCGTGGATCGGCCGCGGCCTCGCCCGGGTTGATCGCTCCCGCAGGCGTCGCTTGGACTTCACGACGTGTCGGGGTCGCGGCCTTCCAATCGGGCACGCATGTCGCTGTAAGCGGCGGAGTCGATTTCGCCGGCAGCGTAGCGGCGGTCGAGCACCTCACGCGGTGTCTCCCTGTGCCCCGACGGCCGGACGCCTCCGGCCGAGCCGTGATGCGATTCGATCGCGCGGCTCACCCTGATCACCGCCCAGATCAGCAGCACCAGGACTGCCACCCAGAACAGCATCATGAACGCCATCCACCACCAGTCACCGCCCGACATGTGGTCCGATCGGCCGTCCCAATCGTTCCGCCACATCTGATACTTCATCCGACCCACCTCGCAGCCCCTGAATCCGTCCTTTGCCCTCATCCTCCCCGCGTTCGAGCGAACATGGTCGCGAATGAGGCGGTTGAACGGCCCGACGGGCACGCCGCGGGAGCTCGGCGCGCGCTGAGCGCGACGACGCCATCGGCGGTTCTCATCGCCGGGTTCGGCGCTAAGACGGCACTGCCCCGGCGACATTCGTGAGGCGCGCGTACGCAGGCGCGCTCATCGCGTGCGGTGCCGCGCGCGTCGGCGCTTGTCGATCCGGTCGGCGAGGAGCACGGCACCCGCGGCCGTGAACGCCACGATCCAACCGATCAAGGGCGGCGTGCTGTGCCCGAGTGCGTCGGCGACGGGCGGAATGTAGAGCGTGGCCAATCCGATCAGCAGGTCGAGGCCGACCGCTCCCAGCAGGAGCGGGTTGGTCGCCCATCCCAATGCCCCGGGTGTGGTCGTCGAGCTTCTGCAGGCGAGCGCATTGGCCCCTTGGGCGATGACGACCGTCATGAACGCGGCACCCGATGCGGCGGTGAGTACGTCGCCGCCGGGAAATGCCTGGCCGGGACGCCAACCGGCTGAGAGGAACGATGCCACGAAGGCGATCAGGGTGAAGACGGCGATGGTCGGGCCGAGGAGGCCGAAGGCGCGGCGGGCGACCGTCTGGTTGAGCAGCCGGCCGCGCACCGGCGGCCGATCGAGAGTCCGTCGTCCGGGCGGCTCGGCGCCGAGCGCGACGGCGGAGAACGTGTCGGTCGCGATGTCGATCGCGAGGATCTGGAGAACGCCGAGGGCCAAGGGGAAGCGCCCGCCCGACAACGCCCAGACGATGAAGGGCGCGACCTCGGCGACGTTGTCGGTCAGGTGGTAGGTGAGGAACCGCCGGATGTTCAGGAAGGTGGCCCGGCCCTGTTCGACTCCCGCGACGATGGTCGCGAAGTGGTCGTCGAGCAGGACGAGGTCGGCCGCCTCGCGGGCCACGTCCGTCCCCGATGCGCCCATGGCGATGCCGATGTCGGCCTCGCGCAGGGCTGGACCGTCGTTCACGCCGTCGCCGGTCATGGCCACCACGTGGTCCCGGAGGCGCAGTGCCCGGGCGATCCGCAGCTTGTCCTCGGGAGAGACCCGGGCGATGACGACCCCGTCGCGGTCGATGAGCGCGCCGAGTTCGTCGTCGCCTGGAGGCAGCTCCGCACCGGTGAGTACCAGGTCGTTCGGATTCCGCAGCCCGACCTCGAACGCGATCGCCGCTGCAGTGGCGGGATGGTCTCCGGTGATCATCGCGATCTTGATTCCGGCACGACGGCAGGCGAGGATCGATGCTCGGACGTCCGGCCGCGGCGGATCTTCGAGGGCCACCAGTCCGTACAGTTCGAGTTCGTTCTCGGCCTCGGCCGCCGTGGCCGGAAGTCGGCTGCCGGCGGGACGGCCCGCGACGGCCAGCACGCGAAGCCCCCGCTCGGTGAACTCGGTGACCGCGGCGGTCGCGCTCGGGTCGTCTCCGCACAATGGCAGTACCGAGTCGGACGCGCCCTTCACCAGGACCATGCCTTCGACGACCACTGACATGCGTCGGCGCCGGGGGTCGAACGGGAACCGCGCCATCGGTGGCCGAGCGACTTGATTGCCTTCCCAACCCGCCGCCACGCGGTGCGCGAAGGCGTCAAGGGCCGCCTCCATCGGATCGCCGTGCGGTCGCCATGCTTCGTCCGACTCGAAGACGTACCCGGTGCCGCAGAGGGCGCCGGCTCGCGCGAGGCGGGCCACCGAGTCCGCTGCATCGCCGCCCGAGTAGACGATCGGGGCTTTCGGCGAGTATCCCGGCGCATCGACCGTGGCCCGGCCGTTCGGCGTCCATGCCTCCACCACCGTCATCTGGTTCAAGGTCAACGTGCCGGTCTTGTCGGTGCAGATGAACGTCGTCGAACCCAGCGTCTCGACCGCTTCGAGATGGCGAACGAGCGCCCGCCGATGCGCCATCTGCTCCGCGCCCCAGGCGAGTGCCAGCGTGACCGTCGGCAGCAGTGCCTCCGGGATCAGGGCAACGGTGACACCGATGCCGAAGACGAGCCGGTCGACGGTCGGGATGCCGAGTGCGGCCTCGACGACATAGAACGCGATGCCGACGCCGATGGCGACGGCACTGATGGTGCGCACGACCCGACGAAGCTCACGGGCCAACGGGCCTGCGGTCCCGGCGATATTGACCGAGAGCCGGGCGATACCGGCGAGCCGGGTGTCGCCCCCGGTGGCGACGACGAGGGCTTCGCCTTCGCCTTCGACGACGAACGTTCCGGCGTAGAGCGCCCCACCCGCCTCGACTGTGGTCGCTTCGCTCTCACCGGTGAGCAACGACGTGTCGACTCGCAGGTCGGCTCGAGGCTGCGCGATGCTGTCCGCTGGAATCCAATCACCGGACTCGAGCAGCAGGACGTCGTTCTTGACGATCACGCCCGCATCGACGGTCGTCCTCCGCCCGTCCCGCCGGACGGTGACCTTGGCCGGCATGAACGCGCTGAGGCGTTCCGCAGCCCGGTCGGCTCGATGCTCCTGGACGAAGGCGAAGGTGCCGTTCAATGCGATCACCGCCGCGATGGCGGCGGCGAGTTGCGGTATCCCGGCCACCAGGGCGAGTCCGGCCGCCACCCACAGCATGATGGCGAAGAAATGCAGGAACTGGCGCGCGAACCGCCACACGGCAGGGCGACGGCGCGGGGCCGGAAGCGTATTCGGCCCGTCGCGGGCGAGCGCCGCTGCGGCCTCGGTCGACGACAACCCCACCATGGCGGTGCCGGTGGGCCCATGCGGTGGCGTCACGATGCTCCTCGGCCGTGGCTCGCGTGGCCGTGCGCGCACGGCCACTGGACGACAGGAACCGGGGCGGCCGGACTCACCTCGCGGAAGTGAGGCGCAGCCCGCTGACCTCCAGGGGCTTCGTTTTCGACCGTATCAGGGGGCGCGCGGCGAGACGGTCAGTCCGTTCAACCTCGAAGAACCACCCGAACACGCCTCTTGGCGGCGGCGCAGATCCGCGCGTTGAAGCACGTCGCCTGCTGATGTCGGGCACGCTTAAGGACGGAGTCGGGAGGAACTCATGGAGACATCCGAGACGGAACAGCACCGCATCGTGGTCGGCGTGGACGGCTCGCCTTCCTCGATGGTGGCCCTGCGGTGGGCGCTGAAGCAGGCGGAAGCGACCGGAGCGGAGGTGGAGGCGGTCCACGCCTGGGAGTATCCGATCAGTTTCGGGGCGCCGGTAGCGCTCCTGCCCGGCGAGGACCTCGAAGCTGAGGCGGGAACGGCTCTGGACGCCGCCATCGGAAAGGTCACCGCCGGCGATTCCGGAGTAACGGTCCACCGCAGGGTCGTGCTGGGCGATCCCGCAAGCGTGCTGCTCGCCAGGGCGAAGGACGCCGACTTGCTGGTGGTCGGGAACCGCGGCTACGGCGGGTTCGCAAGGACGTTGCTCGGTTCGGTGAGCCAGCACTGCATTCACCATGCGACCTGCCCGGTGGTCGTCATCCGAACCGAAGAGTGATCACCGGCCCGGATCGAGCGCCGGGCAATCTAGAGTCGGATTGAGGAGGAACGGCATGTCCGATCGGGAACAGCAACAGGGCGTGGTCGTCGTCGGTGTCGACGGCTCGCCGTCGTCGCGGCGGGCGCTGCGGTGGGCACTCCGACAGGCCGAGGCGACCGGCATGAGAGTCGTGGCGGTGAACGCCTGGCGGGCGCCGACCGGGTACGGGACCGGCGTCATGGTCATGCCCGGTGTCGAGTGGGCCGAGGAGGCCCGAGCCGCCCTCCATTCGACCGTCGAGGCCTCCTCCACGCGGTGGCCGGACGTGCCGATCGAGCAGCGGGTCATCGAGGGTCATCCGGCCGCGGTGCTGTTGAAACAGGCTGAGGGCGCCGATCTCCTCGTTGTGGGGAGCCGGGGCCACGGAGGGTTCGTCGGCGCGCTGCTCGGTTCGGTGAGCAGCCACTGCGTCCACCACGCCACCTGCCCGGTGGTCGTCGTCCCCGACCCGGTATGAGGCCTCCCCGGAACGTCGGCGCATCACCTGACGCATCGGAAGCGGCGGGAGACGTGGGCGTCGGTCCTCCGCCGGCCCGATCGCCCGCCTCTTGCGCGGGCGCGAAGATCTTGGGCCGCAACTGCCGACGGGGGCGATGACGATGCTTCAGAACGTTGAGGTGGGCCGCAGCAGTCTGGACTCGTACCGCGCCAGCGCGGGCGATGCGGCGGTGGAGGAGCTGCGCAGGCTGGCGGAGCCGCTGCACGGGCTGCGGGTGCTGCACTTGAACGCCACCGCCTACGGGGGTGGCGTGGCCGAGATCCTGCGGTCGCAGGTGCCGCTGCTGCGCGACCTGGGCATCGTCGCCAGGTGGAAGACCATCCCGGGTTCCAGCGAATTCTTCGCGGTGACGAAGGCGATCCACAACGCGCTCCAGGGCGGTGCGCGCGGGGTGTCGGCGGCCGAATGGGAGATCTACGAGCGGACTTCCGCGCGGGCGGCCAAGAATGTCGAGGAGTCCTACGACATCGTGGTCGTGCACGATCCGCAGCCGCTGATGCTGCGGCACCTGGTCGGGCGCCGCGACGCGGTCTGGATCTGGCGATGCCACATCGACAGCTCGGCGCCCGACCCCGCGGTGCTGGCCAAGCTGAAGCCTCTGCTGAGCGAATACGACGCCGCGGTGTACACGCTCGGTTCGTTCGCTCCCCCGGACGCGCCGCCCGTCCGCGTCGAGATCATCCCGCCCGCAATCGATCCGCTGAGCCCGAAGAACCTCGATCTCGATGAAGGCCTGACGACCGAGATCCTGGACTGGATCGGCGTGGACGTCGCTCGGCCGCTGCTGGTGCAGGTGTCCAGGTTCGACCATTGGAAGGACCCGCTCGGCGTCATCGCCGCCTATCGGATCGTCAAACGCCGGATGCCGGAGGTCCAGCTGGCGCTGGTCGGTTCGATGGCGCTCGACGACCCCGAAGGCTGGCAGGTGTACAACGAGATCAGTACGGGCGCGGCCGACGACCCCGACATCTACCTGTTCACCAACCTCACCGGGGTGGGCAACATCGAGGTCAACGCCTTTCAGCGCCTGGCCGACGTCGTGATCCAGAAGTCGCTGCGCGAAGGGTTCGGGCTGGTCATCTCCGAGGCGACCTGGAAGGGCACACCGGTTGTCGCCGGCCGGGCGGGCGGCATCCCGCTGCAGCTCACGGACGGCGTCGGCGGCTATCTGGTCGACGGCGTCGAGGAGTGCGCCGAGCGGATCCTGGACCTGCTGGCGGACCCCGAGGCCGGCCGCCGCCTCGCGCTCGCGGGCCGTGAACTGGTCCGTCGCCGATTCCTGTTGCCCCGTCTCATCGGCGATGAGCTCCGGCTCTATTCCGACCTGCTCGAGCAGCACCCGGCGCCTCCGCGAACGCCGACGGCGGCCGGGATCACCGGTGAGGACCGCGACCCGGTGTGCGGCATGTGGCTCCGCGCCGACACCGGGCACCAGCTCAGCCGGGGCGGGCGGCGATACCGCTTCTGCTCGGCCTCCTGCGCGCGGGAGTTCGCCGCGAACCCGGAGCTGTTCATGCGGACGGCGAAGCGAGCGGGCACGTGAGTCCTCCCCCGCACGGCGAGGCCGAAACGGAGGAGGCCGTGCCGGAACTGCGCCAGGACCCTTTCACCCGCGAATGGGTCATCATCGCCCCGGGGCGCACCCGCCGACCGCATCAGGTGCCCGAGCCGATCGCCGACCCGGCCCGGCTCGCCGCCCTGGACCCGGACTGCCCGTTCTGCCCCGGCGGCGAGGAGCGCACCCCACCGGAGCTGTGGCGGCTGCGCGGCGCCGATGGAGGATGGGCGATTCGGGTGGTGCCCAACCGTTATCCGGTCCTGGCCGCTCGATCCGGTCCGGTCCGCCACCGCGTGAACGGTCCGTTCGTCGCGGCCGACGGCTTCGGTGCGCACGAGATCGTCATCGAGACGCCGCGCCATGACCTCGACCTGCCCGACCTCGACGATGCCGCCGTGACCACCGTGTTCGAGGCGTACCGGGATCGGTCCCTCGCGCTTCGCGCCATCCGGCCGGGCCTGGTGCTGCCGTTTCGCAATCACGGGGAGACCTCGGGAACCTCGCTGCGCCACCCGCACTCGCAAATCGTCGCCGTCCCGATCGTGCCGCCGCGCTCCCGACGTCGATTCAACCTCGCCCGCGACTACTACGACGACCGCGGCAGTTCCCTCCATGCCGACGTCACCGCCGCCGAACTCGACGAGGGCACACGGATCATCGCCGTGTCCGATCACGTGGTCGCGTTCGCCCCGTTCGCCTCCACCGCCCCGTACGAGATGCGGGTGGTGCCTCGCGAAGGCCGGGCGTCGTTCGCGGACGTATCAGATGCGACGCTCGCCGAGACGGCCCGGATGCTCCGCCGCCTGCTGGCCGCGCTTCGGAGCCTGCTCGGCGACATTCCATACAACTATGTGATCGTCAGCGCCCCAAGGGAAGAGGACCACACTTACTCCTGGCACCTCGACGTGCTGCCCCGCCTTGTCGTGGCCGCCGGATTCGAAATGGGCACCGGGACAGCCGTCAACCCCGTGTCGCCCGAGCAGGCCGCTGCTCGGCTCAGACGGGTTATGGCTCGGCTGGCGGATTCGGGCCGCTGACGCCGCCGAGCCCCGCGTCCTTCACAGGCCGCCGCCTCAGTGGTGGGTGCTCAGCATCGCCTTGTGCAGTCGATGGGCGAACACCTCGAAGTCGAGCATCGCCTCGACATGCATTCTTGCCGCGGAGACCGACGAGTCCGCCTCGGCTTGCAGCTCCCCGACTCGGCGGAGCCGGTCGTCGAGCTGCGCGTGCAACTCCTCTGCGAGGAACGAATAGAGATCGTCGTTCGATCCCGACTCGACGGCGTTCTCCGCCAATGGGATCGCCGGACCGATGTCCAGACCCGCGGGTTTGAGGCCCGTGTACGGTGCGCCCTCACCTGCCCGGTGAAGACGTACCACCGTTTCGAGGAAGTAGAGATCGGCGACTTCGCGGGCCTCAGGACCCGCCCCGCGAGCGCGTTCGGTCTTGTGAAAAACCGCCCGAACTTCCGGTTCGGCGGATTCGGGGACGAACGGGAGGACCAAGTCGACATTCGATGCTTCGAGAGCACGCCGAGCGGCGGTCGCGACGGGGCCGTCCAGTGCATCGCAGTGCGGTGGCATATCGGTGATCGCCTCCTCATGACGACTACTCGCTCAGCATAGGTCCACGGCGGGCGGAAGCATCGCCGTAGCCGAGTTCTGATCGCCGCCTACCGCACCGGCGCGGTCAACCCCAAACCCCCTGAACACGCGGCCGCTCAGGTCAGGCGCGTCATGCCCGGACTGTCGGGCCGGGGGCGCTGACTTGGCGGCCCCACCGACGGACGTTCGTCACTCGTCATCATCGGGGTCTTCGGCCCTGATCACCACGACCGGGCAGCCGGCATGCTGGATGCAGCGCTGCGTCACCGACCCCACCAGAGCGCCGGTGAACCGGCCGTGGCCCCGGTTGCCCATGACCAGAATATCCGCATTTCGGGCCGCTTCGATGAGGACGTCTGCGGGGTGGCCTTCAACGATCCGGTGCGATATCTCCACGGAGGTTCGCCCGGTCGCCGCTTCGCCGATCGCCTCGGACAGCCCCACCGCCGCGCGCTCGGCCGGATCGTCGTCGGGATAGACCTGCGCGTTCCCGCGCTGACCGGCGTGCGCCTCCCAGGCACTGACCGCCTGGACCGCCGCACCGGTCAACTCGGCCTGGTCCAACGCCCATCGCAAGGCCTGGACCGACGAAGGAGAGCCGTCGACACCCACCACGATGCGCCCGTGGCGCACTCCTCGTGACACCGCCGCACTCCCTTCGACCAGATCTCGGTCCAGTCTTCCCTCAATGCCGCCGGGAGGGGTTGAAACGGCGTTTCGCGCGAGCGAGGGTCGTCGATCCTCGCGTCGCGGTCAACGAGTCGGGACGTTCGGCCCTGGGACCGGTGCCCACCAGTGGGAGCATGGAACCGAAGGGAAGGCGGCAAACGACATGAGTGCCTCGAATCTCCGGACGACCCTCGGTCTGCCGCGCGCCGACCGTGAGGTGCTGCTGTTCATCGCGGCGACTGCACTGCTGCTGGTAGGCGCCGCGTTCGCGATTGCGCACAACGAGGTGTTCGCGGGGGGCCTCTGGATCGCGGCGACCGCGCTCGGCCTTGTCTATTCCACGGTCACCATCGCGGTGGCGCTGCGGCACCGTCGGCCTTCGGTGGACGTGATCGCCTGGCTGGCCCTCGTCGGCGCGCTACTGGTCGGGGAGCCGCTCGCCGGGGCGATCATCGCGGTCATGCTGTTCACCGGCGGGGTCCTCGAAGCCCGCGCCTCGGCGCGAGCCGAACGGGAACTGGGTGCCCTCGCTGCGAGGGCACCTCGGATCGCCCGTCGCGAGGACCGCGACGGCGTGCACGAAATCCCGGTCGCCGCGGTCGCGGTCGGCGACCGCCTCCTTGTGGGCGCGGGCGAGATCGTTCCCGTCGACGGCCGGCTCCTCGAATCCGCATCGTTCGATGAGTCCGCGCTGTCCGGTGAGGCGATGCCCGTCGAGCGTCCCGCCGGCGACGACGTCCGCAGCGGCGTCGTCAACGCCGCGCGCCCGGTGCGGATGGTCGCGACCGAGACCGCCGAACGATCCGCTTACGCGGGCGTCGTGCGGCTGGTCGAACAGGCCCAGGCCTCGACCGCGCCGTTCGTGCGCCTAGCCGACCGCTTCGCCCTGGCGTTCGTGCCGCTGACGCTCGCGGTCTCCGGCCTCGCGTGGGCGCTTTCCGGCGACCCCGTACGCGCCGTCGCCGTGCTGGTCGTCGCGACGCCTTGCCCGCTACTGCTCGCCGCCCCCATCGCGATCATGTCCGGCCTCTCGCGCGCCTCCAGGTACGGTGTCATCATCAAAGGCGGCGCCGCCCTCGAACAGCTCGCCGCCGGGCGGGTGCTCCTGTTCGACAAGACCGGCACCCTCACCCGCGGGCGCCCCTCTATCAGCGAGATCATCACCGCGGACGACATCGACTCCGACGAGCTCCTCCGCCTGTCCGCCTCCCTCGATCAGACGTCGGCGCACGTCCTGGCGGGCGCCGTCGTCACCGCCGCCCGCGATCGCGACCTCGTCCTCTCTCCCGCGTCCGGAGTGGAAGAACAGTCCGGCTACGGTCTGCGGGGCACCGTGGACGGACGCGAGGTCCGGCTCGGCAAAGCGGCCTGGATCATCGAAGGCGCACCTCCTTCCTGGGCTCGCCGTGCCCGGCGCCGGGCCGCCATCGACGGCTCGCTGACGGTGTTCGCCGCAGTCGACGGGCGTGCGGCAGGCGTCCTCCTCCTCACCGACCCGCTCCGTGCCGACGCGCCGCGGATGATGCGCGCGCTGAAGAACGCGGGCATCCGCCGGTCCGTGCTCATCACCGGCGACCGCGCCGACATTGCGGAATCAGTCGGGAGGATCGTCGGGACCGACGCCGTCTACGCCGACCGCGACCCCGCTGAGAAGCTCGCGATCGTCCAAGCGGAACAGGCCGCCGCGCCGACGATCATGGTCGGCGACGGCATCAACGACGCCCCCGCTCTGGCCGCTGCGGGCGTCGGGGTGGCACTCGCGGCGCGTGGTGCGACGGCCTCGGCCGAAGCCGCGGACGTGGTGCTCACCTCTGACCGCGTCGACGGCCTCGCCGACGCCATCCTCATCGCCCACCGCAGCCGCCGCATCGCCCGCCGCGCTGCCGGGACGGGCATGGCGCTCTCCGCCGTCGCGATGGTGCTCGCCGCAGTCGGGCTCCTGTCTCCGACGATCGGCGCGATCCTCCAAGAGGGCATCGACGTCGCCGCCATCGCGATGGCGCTGACGGTCCTCCTACCGGGCCGGACGCACACCGTCGTCCTTTCTGACGCGGACGTGGCCGCCGCCCGGCGACTGTACGAGCAGCACACCGCCCTCAGTCCACTGATCGAGCAGGTGCGCGCAGTCGCCGACGACCTTTCAGGCTCCAGACCCGACCTCGCAAGGCTGCGCGAACTGCTCGACCGGCTCGAACACGACCTGCTGCCGCACGAGCGAGCCGAAGAAGAGCAGCTGCTGCCCATCATCACCCGCGCCCTCGGCCCCGACCCGACAGGCGCCCTCAGCCGCACCCACGCCGAGATCGAGCACCAGGTGCGCCGCCTTCGACGCGGTGTCGACGGGATCGGCGACGAACCCGAACCGGACGAACTCACCGACCTGCGCGCAGGCCTCTACGGCCTGCACGCGATCATGCGGCTCCACAACGCCCAGGAAGAGGAGAATGCCTTCAGCCTGCTCTGAAGCGGGGGTCAGGTTTCGATCGTGAGGCGCAGACCCGACACTTGTTGCGGTTCGATGGCGATGACCATGTCCAGGGGGTATTTCATCCAGGACTGGACCTGCAATCCGAGCTGGTCCGCGTGGAT
Organism: Glycomyces sp. YM15; assembly: GCF_016918015.1. GTDB lineage: Bacteria > Actinomycetota > Actinomycetes > Mycobacteriales > Micromonosporaceae > Glycomyces. The sequence goes on along the minus strand of NZ_JAERMK010000045.1, from coordinate 898 downwards.
CTCCTTCGAGATGTCGCGGGCGGTACCCGTGGCGAGCACGCTCCATCCGAGCCGAGTGTCCTGATCGATCTCATCGGCCTGATAGGCGACCTGCAAGTCCGCCTGCGCCCGTATCGCTTGCGCGAGCGCCGAAGTGTGCCGCGTGTAGAGGATGATCCGGCCGTCGAGCACGACGTGGTTCAGCGGCCTGATGGTGGGAGCCCCGTTCGCGACGAATGCGACGCGGCCGAACCCGGCGCGGCCGAGCAGACCGAGCGCGAGACTCGGCTCGATTTCGACGGGGACTCGCTCGTTCTCCACTGCTTCCCCTTCGGGACGATTCGGTAATGCCGCACCCGTGCCGAGGCGGACTCCGGCATCGCGGCCGGTCCGACCGGCCCAGCTCGGCGAGGAGCCGCCTTTCACGGTCCGACGGTATCAAGGTTCCGTGCACCCGGAAGTCGAACGTCCGAGTGCGCGACACCTCTCAAGGACCCCTGACACGAACCTCGCTGCAGGTCGCCCAGTCGAGGAGACCACCCACGAACCGGCTCACCGACGCACTGGCTGCGTCGCCGGCCCTCGTCTGCGGGGCGATCGCTCGTCAGCGGACGCAGTGACACTGTCATCGTGCTTCCGAACACGATGTTCGGCAGGCACCTGAAGTCTTAGTCCCTGGTCGACACGTGTGGCTAAGGTACAGATGGACCCGAGATCACGGCCGTAGCACATCTGCAGCACGTTGGCGCCGACTGCCGGTGCGGCCGGGCCACTGCCCGGCCGCACAGGGCGCGCCCGGCTCGCGTCAGACGGCTTGGCGGGTGAAGCGCTGGTTGTCGTTGCCGGTGTAAGTGTGCTGGGTGATGCGGGCGCCGTCGGCGCTCGAGTACTCCCAGACGTCCATGGCGAGGCCGGACTG
>NZ_JAERMK010000044.1 GCF_016918015.1 Glycomyces sp. YM15 | reverse complement strand
CGTCGCCGCCGAACTCAACGGACGCCCACGCAAAACGCTCGCCTGGGAAACCCCAGCCGAGCGCCTCGCTAAACTCATCCACACCAGCGAATAACCAGCAGTGTTGCAACCACCCCTAGAATCCGCCCAGACGCCGCCCGGCCCCTTCAATGTTTCGGCTCAGGCCGCCTGCCATGCGGCCCTGAGGTGTTCAGCGGGTGCTACTCCCAGCCCGCGAGGACCTCGTCGATGGTGTCGTCGAAGCCCGCCACCTCGGCGTACACGCCCGGGTTGCCCGCCTCCGCGCAGCCGTAGCCCCAGCTCACGATGCCGACCAGGATCTGGTCCTCACCGGCGGGGGTCATGATCGGGCCGCCCGAGTCGCCCTGGCAGGAGTCGATCCCGCCGTTCTCCAGGTCGCCCGCACACAGCATGGACTCCGCGTCGACCTCATCCGGGTAGGCCGCCTCGCAGTCGGCGTCGCTCACGAACGGCACCTCGACCCACTGCGCGGTGGTCGGGAAGCCGTCGCCGGTGTCGCCCCAGCCGGCGACTTCGAGGAGGTCGAACTCCTCGGGCTCGGTGCCGAGCCCGATCGGCTCGACGTCGACCGGCTCGGCGAGCTTGAGCAGCGCCCAGTCGTTCGACATCGCGATGGGGTCGTTGTAGTCCTCGGCCACGTGGAGGTCCGCGACCGCGGTCTCGACGACGTCCTCGGACTCGAGGTCGATCGCGCCGGAGAAGACCACGAGGTCCTCGGCGGCGGCGTCCTCGACGCAGTGCGCGGCGGTGAGGACCACGTCTTCGGCGATCACCGAGCCGCCGCAGAACTGCCGCTCGTACGCCGTGCCCTCGCCGGGGGAGCCGAGGCCGACCAGCCAGGGGTACTGGCCCTCGGTGACGTCGCCGCCGCCGATGATCTGGGCTTCGAAGTCGCCCTTGGGTTCGACGGGTTCCGCGTTGGCGGCGATGCCCGCCCACGCGATGGCGGTGGCGCCGAGACCTGCGGCGACGCCCGCGCCGAGACGGATCAGATGCTTCCTCTTTCTGTCCACTGTGAATCCTTTCGGGGTGGATGTGAGGGTTGGCCCGTTTGGCCGTCCTAGACCGAAAGACGTAATGAGAGAGATTCACGGTTGCATGCGGCTAAAAAACGTATTTCACTGAATAGTCGCGAAAGTCGCTCACGGCAACGGAAACGGCCGGACAGGCGAACGCCTGTCCGGCCGAGAGCCGACGTGAAACCTATGCGCGCCGGGAACCGAGCTCCTTGCCCAGGTGGATCGAGCCGTCCGTGCACGCGTAGTGCCCGAACGGCGTCACCGGCACGTAGCCGAGCGCCCCGTACATCGCGACCGCCTCGGGTTGGCGCGGGCCGGTCTCGAGGATGACCCGCTTGCGGCCCGCCTCGGCGGCGGAGGCCTCCACCGCGGCCACGAGGAGGCGGGCGAGTCCCTGCCGGCGGGCGTGCTCGCGCACGTAGACGCGCTTCATCTCGGCGTCGTCCTCGTGCGCCCGCCAGCCGCCGCACCCGGCCGGCTCCCCGGCCTCGTCGAAGGCCACGATGAAGTCGCCGTTCGGCGGGTGGAAATCGTCCTCGCCGAGCCGCGTCTCGTCACCGGAGCCGTAGCGGCGGACGTACTCCTCCTGGATCTCGGCGCAGAGCAATTGCGCCACAGGGCTGTCGAACCTGGTCCTCGAAAGCGTGTACTGCACGCGTCCAACTCTAAGATGGCCCATCGCGCCGCGCCAGCGCCCTTGATCACGCGGGTCTCGCGCGAGAACCGGTGGCGGACCGGCCGATCGGCCGAGGTCCGAACCGCCCGTTCGGTGTCCGCGGCCGACCGAACGCACAGACTTGGTCCTCTCCCGTTCGACGTGGTCCTCAACGACCGGTATCGCGTCCGCGACCATTACGATCTTCACATCGGCGATGGTCAGATCGGGTCCGGCGTCCCGGGCGCCCCGTCGCCCTCCAACGCACGCGGGCGCGCGCATCCCTCCGGCTCCGGTCGGGCGCGCCCGGGGCCGGGTCCGCTCGCGTCCGGACCTCGTGCGAGAGCTTCCGCGAACACGCGGGCGACCCGGCCGCGATCCGGTAGGAAGGAGGCATTCACCCACATGCGCACAATGCTGCGACGGAGGCCCGAGATGGCACGCACTGATCGCCGTCAGGGCTGGTCGGCGCCGTCGGTGCGGGTGGCGTTCGCCGCCGCTTTCGCGGTCGTGGTGGTCTTGGTCGGACTGCGTCTGACCGTGCGGGACGAGTCGCACGCGATCTCGTGGCTGGCCCTGCCTCCGCTGGCGGCCTCGGCGTTCCTGCCCTGGCGCTGGGTGGTCGGGGTCGGGCTCGCGAGCATGGCGGCGGCGTTCGTCCATCTGTGGATCATGTTCGACTTCGGGATGGTCGGGGTGGCCGCGCACGGGGTGGACTTCCTGGTCGTGTCCGTGGCGGTGGTGATCGCGGCGGCGGTGGCGGTGGTGCGCGAGCGGGACGACGAGCGGATGAAGCGGCTCACGCAGCTCGCTTCGGTCGTGCAGCAGGCGATCCTGCGGCCGATCGGGGAGCGCTTGGGGCCCTTCGACGTCGCGGCCCGGTACGTCTCGGCGCGTTCGGGTGCGGAGATCGGCGGGGACCTCTACGAGGCGCTGAACACCGAGTTCGGGGTGCGGATCATCATCGGCGACGTGCGCGGGAAGGGTCTGGACGCGGTGCGGCTCTCGTCCACGGTGCTCGGCTCGTACCGGCATGTGGCGTTCGAGCGTTCGGATCAGCGGTGCATGGTCAACGATCTGGACCACGCGGTGGCGCGGAACGCGGGGGACGAGGACTTCGTGACGGCGATCCTGCTGCAGGAGCGAGGCGGGACGCTGGAGATCCTGAACTGCGGGCACCCGCCGCCGATGCTGGTGCGCGACGGGGTGGCGACGTACCTGGAGCCGGAGTCGATGGCGCCGCCGCTGGGGCTGAGCCCGTCGGTGCAGGAGCTGACGGTGCGGCTGCAGCCGGGGGACCGGATCTTCCTGTACACGGACGGTCTGGCGGAGGCGCGCAAGGACGGGGAGTTCTTCCCGATCCGCGAGCGGGCCTGGAGCCTGATCGGGCACGGCAACACCGGTGACGGCCTGGCGTCCCTGGAGTCGGCGCTGCGCCGCTGGGTGGGCGGCCCGCTGACCGATGACATCGCGCTGCTGCTGCTGGACTACCGGCCGGAGAGCGGCTGAACCTCCGGGACGGCGACGCGGAAGACCCGGTGCAGGACGGGTCGGGCGCGGCGGTGGCGGCCGATGTAGGCGGGCCTCGCACGGGCGGCGATGCGGTCGGCGACGGCTCGGATCATGGGGTGCTCCCGGTGGTTCGCACAGGCGGTCGGTCACCGGGTTCAACGAGGCACGGGTGCGCAGGTTACGGCAGCGGGGCCCGGGTCTCGGAACGCTCACCCGATCGATGGAACGGGGGCGTGTCGGCGCGGTCGGAAATCGGACTGGATTTTCCTGCTGAACGCACTTCTCCACGGCATGTCGGCGCGGCATACTTGAGGTAGCTACTCACGAGTAATATGATGGGCGTTACCACCGAGTAATGGAGGACCCGCAATGACGCACTTCCGCCACAACCTTCGAGACCTCGAGTTCAATCTCTTCGAGGTCTTCGGAGCGGACAAGATTCTCGACAACCCGGCCTTCCCGGACCTGGACGAGGCGACCGCCCGCGAGATCCTGGCCGAGCTGGCACGCCTGTCCGAGGAGGAGCTGGCAGCCAGCTTCGTCGAGGGCGACCGCAACCCGCCCGTCTTCGACGCGGCCACGAACTCGGTCACCCTGCCGGAGGCGTTCAAGAAGTCCTACAAGGCGTTCATCGACGCCGAGTACTGGCGCCTCGACCTCCCCGAGGTCCTCGGCGGCACCTCCGCGCCGCGCATGCTCTGGTGGTCCCTCGCCGAACTCGTGCTCGGCGCCAACCCGGCCCTGTGGATGTACGCCGCCGGCTCCTCGTTCGCCCACAGCGCCTACCGCGAGGGCACCGACGAGCAGAAGGAATGGGCGAAGCTCTTCATCGAGAAGGGCTGGGGCGCGACCATGGTCCTGACCGAGCCCGACGCGGGCTCCGACGTCGGCGCCGGCACCACCAAGGCGTACCAGCAGCCTGACGGCTCCTGGCACATCGAGGGCGTCAAGCGGTTCATCACCTCGGGCGACCAGGACATGACCGACAACATCGTCCACTACGTCCTGGCCCGGCCCGTCGGCGTAGAGGGCGTCGGCGGCCCCGGCACCAAGGGCCTGAGCCTGTTCATGGTGCCGAAGTTCCTGTTCGACCCGGCCACCGGCGAGCTCGGCGAGCGCAACGGCGTGAACGTCACCAACATCGAACACAAGATGGGCCTCAAGGTCTCCGCGACCGCCGAGCTCACCTTCGGCGAGAAGTCCCCTGCGAAGGGCTGGCTCCTCGGCGACAAGCACGAGGGCATCCGCCAGATGTTCCTCATCATCGAGTACGCGCGGATGATGGTGGGCACCAAGGCCATCGCCACGCTCTCGTCCGGTTACCTGAACGCGCTCGACTACGCCAAGAGCCGTATCCAGGGCGCCGACCTGCTCCAGTCCGCGGACAAGACCGCCCCGCGCGTCCCGATCATCAAGCACCCGGACGTGCGCCGCTCGCTGCTCATGCAGAAGAGCTACGCCGAGGGCCTGCGCGCGCTCGTCGCGTACACCGCCTCGTGGCAGGACAAGGCCCTGCTGGCCGAGGCCGACGGCGACGAGGACGCGGCCGAGACCGCGAAGAAGGTCAACGACCTGCTGCTCCCGCTCGTCAAGGGCTGCGGCTCGGAGCGGGCGTACGAGCTGCTGAGCTCGGAGGCGCTGCAGGTCTTCGGCGGGTCCGGCTACCTCCAGGACTACCCGCTCGAGCAGTACGTGCGCGACGCCAAGATCGACACGCTGTACGAGGGCACCACCGCGATCCAGAGCCTCGACTTCCTGTTCCGCAAGATCATCAAGGACAACGGCGAATCGCTCATGGTCGTCGCCGGCGAGATCATGGAGTCCACGCAGGACGGACACTCGGAGCTCGAAGAGGTGCGCGGCAAGGTCCTGCGCGCGCTCGGCGACGTGCAGGGCCTCCTCGAAGCGCTCCAGCCGGCCCTCATGGCCGCGATGGGCGACGAGCCGCGCGAGCTGTACAAGGCCGGGCTCCACTCCCGCCGCCTGCTGCTCGCCGTGGGCGACCTCATGGTCGGCTGGCTGCTGCTGCGACAGGCCGAGACCGCCCAGCAGAAGCTGGACGAAGGCGCCGACGACGACTTCTACCGCGGCAAGGTCGCGGCGGCGAAGTTCTTCGCCAAGGAGGTCCTCCCGCGCCTCACCGCCGACCGCAAGGTCGTCGAGGCCGCCGACCTCACCGCCATGGACCTGCCGGACGAAGCGTTCTAGCCCGCAGGACGAGACGACCGCCCGCCCGCGCCTTTCGGCTCGGGCGGGCGGTCGCCGTTCCGGGCCGGTTCTCTCGTTTCGCGGCTCGAATCCAAGGTCTCCAGCACGCCGGAGAGTTCTCGTAGCAGGAGGTAGATGTCCGATGCGCGGTCGTCACCCAGCGCCTCGCACATCCGTTCGGCGAACGCCGAATGCGCGGGGCTGATCCGCTGGACGGCCTCCCTGCCCTGCTCGGTCGGGGCGACCAGTTTGGCCCGCCGGTGTGCGGGGTTGGGCAGGTACTCCACCATGCCGTTCTCCGCCAGGATGTCGGCGATGCGCTGGACGGCCTGGCGCGTGATGCCCATGTCGCGGGCGATGCCGGCCACGGGAAGCGGTGTCTTCAGGACGGCGCCGAGGACTTGCCAGTGCGCCGCGGTCAGGCCGACCGGCCTGGCCAGTCCCTCGGCGATGTCGAGAAACTGGCCGTTCAGTTTGAACACCGTGAGCGCCATGCCCGCCAGCAGCTCTTGGCGGTCGTTCATGCTGCCCCGCCCACCAGCTCGAAGTATCCGGCCGGGTCGCCGAGGCCGTACAGCTTGTACCAGGAGGCCAAGACCTCCGGCGTGTACAGCTCGAGGGCGGCGAACACCTCGCGGGCGAAATCCACTGGTGCCGTGCCCGAGGCGGTGGTGAGCCCGCGGTCGGTGACCGCCGGGAGGTCGCAGTAGCGCTCAGCGCCCTTGGACCCGAAGGCCTGCACGAATTCGGGGGCGTTGCTGGTGTGGCGGCGGTCGTCGAGCAGGCCCTCAGCGGCGAGTCCCGCGGTCGCCCCGCAGATGGCCGCGACGGGCACCTCGGCCTCCAGGAACTGCCGAGCCTTCTTGGCGAAGGCGGCGTTGCCTCCGGAGAGCCAGGTGTCCGCGCCGGGGAGGATCAGCATGGCGCTGTCCTCGACGCGGAGCTCGTCAAGTGCGATGTCGGGCGTGACCGACATGCCGCCCATGGTCCGGATCGGCTCGCGGCCCGCGCCGACGGTGACGACCCGGTAGCGCTCCGGATCGCGTTGCCAGTTGCCGTTGTTGATGTGGGCGGTCGCATGACCGAATTCCCAGTCGGCCATGGTGTCATAGACGGCCAGGTGCACGTACTGCGTCATTGCCGAGCTCCTTCTCGATTACTTGACAAGAGTTTGTCATAATGACAGCATGTTGTCAAGTAAGCGATGGCGACGAGGCCTTGCGCGCAGCGAGCCGTGCGCCCGCTCGGTCGAGATCGCCGACGCCCTGCCGCTCGAGGCGCTGGAACAAGGGCCCCTCCAGGGGGTGAGCCGTGCTCGCTGCGGTGGATCCTGCTGCACATGATCGAGGAGACCGCCCGCCACAATGGGCGCCTCGACATCATCCGCGAACCGGCAGACGGCACCACCGGCGAATGAGCGGTGTCGGGACCGACCCAACGGCGGCCCGGTCCCGACACTCAGCAATCCCGTCCGTGAACGGCCGCACCGCCCACGCTCTAGGACGTTCCGGCCGTCGGGTCGAACGAGCCGAATGCGAAGTAGACCGCCGCCTGGTCGTCGCCGCTGGTCGTCTCGGCGAGCGCCGCATCCAGGCCGTACAGGGTGCCGCGCAGGTACTGCAGGTTCCGCCACATCGCCGCGTGGAACTCCAGGTACTGCCCCATGGCGTTCTCGGCCGCGCCCGCCGCGGTCCCGAACGCCGGCGCCCGGCTCAGCGTCCCGGTCGCCATCACCGGCAGCAGCTCGCTCTCGAGCTCCTCGATCAGCTCCACCAGGAACTGCCGGTACTCGCCGATCGCCTCGGGGTCGAACACCCGATCCGCCATGGTCGTGCCTCCCAATCGCCTAGTTGTAGGGGTCCTCGTTGGGCTTGACGTAGCCCCATACGTTCCCGGTCTCGCGCCGCGCGAGGTGCTGCGGCCCTTCGTCTTCCTTCTCGCCGTCCTTCTTCTTGTCCGAATCCGAACGCTCCGAGGACTTCCCGCCCCGGCCTCCCGACGCGCCGCCCGCGGTCTGGCCGCTGAACAGCCCGCCGCCCTTCGAGCCGCTCGCCGAACCCGTGGTCGCCGCGGTCGTCGGCGTCGTCAACGCCGGGCCGAACAGCCCCTGCGGCACCGCGCCGGTCGAACCGGGCAGGCCCGTTCCGCGTCCCCCGCCGCCGCCGAACGGGCCGCCGCCGGTTCCGCCACCGAGGCCGCCGCCCCCGCCGCTCGCGAGACCGCCGGAGACGTCCTCATCGTCGGCTTCCTCGGCCTCCCAAGGGGTCTCCTCGGTCACGACGGTGCCGTCCCCGCCCGGCGGGACCGGGCTCGGGTCCTGCGTCGTCTGCGGCGGGACCGGCGCGGCGGGCTGCTCCGCCTCCGGCACCGACAACTCCATAAACGATGCATCAGCACTGCTCGGGTACGGCCGGTCCTCGCCCGTCGTCCGCACCGCCTCCAGCTCCGCGCTCTGACCCTCCCGCTTCTGCGCGATCGACTCGTCGATCGCCGCCTGCCGCTCCACATACGCCGCCAACTCGGCCGCCACCCGCTCGGCGAAGACCTCCTTCGCCTCCTCGCCGACCAGCGCCCGCACCTCCGCCACCAGCGCCCCGAGGCCCGAAAGCCGCTGCCCCACACGCTCTTCGACGAATTCCCGCACCTCGGTCGCCAACCCCGCGTCGGCCCCCGCCAGCTCCAGGGCCCTCTCGGCCTCCTCGCAGGTCATCGTGATGCAGTCCCCATGCCACCAGGCCGGGCGCACATGCAGCGCCACCAGATTCGACCACTCGCCCTCGGTGCCCACCATCGGCGCCGGATAGGGGATCTCGCCCGAGTCGCCGCCCTGCAGCGTGTAGATCGCCGCCTCCCGACTCGCCAGTTCGCCCACGGTGGCTTCGATGTCGTCGAGTGCGCCCTCCACCAGGGCCCGCGCCTCGCCGGCCTGCGCCGCGAACGCGTCGAAGTCCTCCCCCGCCCAGCCTTCGGCAAGCCGCGCCAGCTTCGACTTGAGCCGGCCCGGCCACGTCCCCAGCCGTGCGCCGATCTCCTCGGTCCAACCGGTCCGCAAGCGCTGCAGCGAGAACGCGTCCGCATCCTCCGGGCGCACCGCCGTCACCGCCGCCCGGAAGTCCTCCTCGGTCGGGTAGGCCATGCCCTCGCATCGCGGCTTGAACCGGTCGCGCTGCCCCTCCACCGGCACCGCCGAAGCGAGCTGCACCCAGGCCTCCTCCGCCGGATGCGCCACCGGGTGCGGGCACTGGGCCGCAGCGCAACCGGCGCGGTCCCCTGAGGACAGGGCCGACGTGTCGCCGAACGCGATGGTGAACTCGAACGACGGCAGCTCGACCGAACCGGCGGCCCAGTCCTCACCGCCGGTGAAAAGCTCATCGGTCACGACACCCCTCCTCGCGTGGCGGCCCGGTCCCCGGGCCTCGATTGCGTATGCCGCCCATGGAAGGCGGAGCCGTCACGAATCCGTCATGGGTTGATCAAGCCCGCGCCGGGACCGACCCGTGACGAGCCGCGCGACAGTACTTCCGACGCCGCCGGGCGTCCGCCCGAGAGGGCGTCGACACCTCGCAGAAGGAGGAGCCCATGACCGTGCACATGGACGTTGACGATGTGCGAACGGGCGGCACCGGTCTGCGCGGCCTGGCCCCGAACAGCCAGGCCGCGTCCAGGCGGGTGGAGCGCCCGGCGGCGACCGCGGCCGAGAAGAACACCGGCTTCGCCACCGGCGAGGCCGGCCGCCGCTGGCAGACCGCGCTCGCCGCCGTCGCCACCGGTGTCGAGCGTCGCCTCACCTGGCAGGGCGACCAGGTCGTCGGCAGCGCCGACGACCTCGACGCCGCCGACCAGGAGATGAGCTCCCGCTTCGGCGGCATCCAGAGCCAGATCACCACCACGCCGAAGCCTTAGGAGGACCCATGCCCAGCTACCAGGACGCGCTCTCGGCCCAGCCCTCGGAGTTTCTCACCTACGCCTCCGAGATGACCGCCGCCGCAAGCGATCTCGCCACCCAGCAGACCGACTACGGCGCCAAGGTCGCCGAGATCAACAGCCACTGGAGCGACAGCGCGAACGACGCCTTCAACGGCGAGGTCGGCAACGTCAACGCCCACCTCACCCAGGTCATCGGCGAGGTCACCGCCACCGCGGGCGGCCTGGCCGCGACGGCCGCGCAGATGCTCGTCGAATGCACCGGCCTCAAGGCCGCGGACGCCGCGCTCAAAGCGATCGGCTTCAACATCCAGCCCGCCCCGATGGTGACCCTCGGCCCGGCGCAGCGCACCGCGATCGCCATGGCGGGCCCGTTCGGCGGCATCCTCGAAGCGGCACTCCAGGCCCAGGCGATGGCGGGGACGCTCGGCCTCCAGGCCCTCACCTCCCTCATCAACGCCGCCGACGCGAGCGCCGGTGCGGCCCTCACACAGGCGGCCGAGCTCCTGAAGCCTTTGGACGACAAGTCGAACGCGGCCAGGGACATGAACTCCCACAAGGCCGCCGAGGACCACTCGACGGCCGGCACGGAGGGCGCGAACGAGGATGCGGCCGAGGAGGAGGACGAGGAACAGCAGGAAGAGGAGCAGGACGAGGAAACGCAGGAGGAGCAGCAGGACCAGCAGGAACCGACCCAGCCGCAGGACCAGCAGCCCACGACGCCCGAGACCCCCTCCGGCATGGAAGACCTGGCGCAGCCCGAGACGCCCGAGATGCCCGAGCTCGACAACCCCTGGGACGCTTCCGAACTCGAAGACCCCGAGGACATCTCGGGCGGTCTCGCCTCCGGCGGGGGCGGCATGGGCGGCGGCCTCGGCGGCGGCGCGGGCGGCCTGGGAGCCGGCCTGCCCGCCGGCGGATCGCCCTCCGGCGGCGGCATGGGCACCGCGACGATGCTCGGCACCCCGGCCGGAGGCGCCCCCGCCGGAACCGGCGCGAAGGCCGGAGCGGGCGGCATGATGGGCGGCGGCGGAGGCCGCGGCGCCGGAGGCAAGCAGGACGAGGAGGTCGAGCGCGAATCCTTCCTCGTCGAGGACCCGGAGGAGGACGTCTGGGGCATCGGCAAAGACGACGACAACCCGTAGGCGTAGGTCATGGCGAACGAGCCTGAGCCCGGGCCGGCCGTGAAGGTCGCCGCAGCCTGTTCTTCCTTGCCCCGGGAGTCATCGCCTTCCCGACTTCACTGCATGACGTCAACCGTAGTTGACGATCCTCGCATCGTCAACTACGGTTGACGCATGGCAGACGACAAGTTCACCGCGCTCGCGGAAGACGAACCCGACCCGCTGCGGGGCCTGCAAGCCGTGCGGCGCATGCGCACCGAGGCCGAACGCCTCGAGTCGGTCATGGTCCGCCGGGCCAGGAACAACGGCGCGAGCTGGGCCCAGATCGCCACGGTCCTGGGCGTCTCGAAGCAGGCGGTCCACAAGAAGCACGGCGGCAAGGGCCGCTAACCGCAAGGCCCTCAGCGCAGCGTCAAGCGGGTCTCGCGCCTCACGTGGGCCAGCTTCTCGGGGTTGCGCACGTAGTAGAGGCCGCTGACGCGGCCGTCCTCGATCCGTGCGGCCATGACGCCGTCGAGCTCGCCGTCCAGTTGCACGACCAGGGCCGGGCCGCCGTTGACGACCGCGATCTGGGCGGTGAGCGTGCCCTCGAGCTTGGCGAGACCGCCGAAGACCAGGCGGGTGACCTTGTCGGCGCCCACGACCGGCCGCAGTGCCGCGTTCTTCAAACCGCCGCCGTCCCCGACGACGACCACGTCGGGGGCGAGCGCGTCCATGAGGCCCTTGAGGTCTCCGGTCTCGATCGCGTGCTGCATGGACGCCAGCGCCGCGCGCGTCTCCGCCGGGGCCACCACCCCGCGGGGGCGACGGGCGTCGACGTGCCGCCGGGCGCGGTAGGCGATCTGGCGCACCGCTTCGGGGCTTTTGCCGACCGCGGCGGCGATCTCGTCGTAGCCGACGTCGAACACCTCCCGCAGGACGAACACGGCCCGCTCGGTCGGCGAGAGCGTTTCGAGCACCAGCATGAGCGCCATCGAGACGCTTTCGGCGAGGGCCACGTCGTCGGCCACGTCGGGGGCGGTGAGCACCGGCTCGGGCAACCACGGGCCCACATAGGACTCTTTGCGGCGCTGCATGGCGCGCAACCGGTTGAGCGACTGCCGGGTGGTGATGCGCACGAGGTAGGCGCGCTGGTCGCGCACCCGTTCAAGATCGACCTCGACCCACCGCAGCCAGGTCTCCTGCAGCACGTCCTCGGCGTCGGACGCCGAGCCGAGCATCTCGTAGGCGACGGTGAACAACAGGTTCCGGTGGGCGACGAAGGCCTCGGTCGCCGGGTCGGCGGTCGGGTCGCTCATGGCCGCGCTCCTCCCTGGCGGGCGCGTGCCGCGGTTCGTCCACGGCACGCGCCCCGGTTTCCTGACATTAGCGGTCGGGGTGCGGTCATGCCGCCCGGTCGAGGGCGACCGCGGCTTCGCCGCGTTCGGACAGCAGCGGCGGGCGCCGCTCGTCCACGGGCTTCCAGGTGAACGACCCGGGCTTGCGGGCCTCCTTCGCGAGGGCCCCGATGATGTGCGGGTACGTGAACTCCTTGAGCTTGGAGCCGAGTCGGCCGCCGACGTAGAGGCGCTTCGCCTCCCCGTTGGCGGCGACGAACTGCATGGTGGCCTTCGCGCGGCCGATGCTGGTGCACACCGCGGGGAGGCCCACGTCGATGTCGGCGGGGCGCTCGCCGGAGATGCGGGCGAGGACGGTGTCGGCGGCGTGGGCGCCGAGCGGGGCGGCCCCCTGGCAGCTCATCCGCAGCGGCACTTCGGAGGGCGTCACGGCGTCCCCGGCCGCGACGATGCGGTCGTCATCCACATAGGTCAGGGTCTCGTCGGTGACGAGGCGGCCCGTCGAGTCGGTGCGCAGGCCGCTGCGCGCGGCCAGGTCCGGGACGCCGAAACCGGCGGTCCAGATCGTCACGGCGCTCGGCACCTCCCGACCGCCGCTGAGCCGCACGGACTCCCGCGTCACGGCCGTCGCTGTCGCCTCGGGCCCTTCGACGATGGTCACGCCGAGCTTGGCCAGGCCTTTGACGACCGAGCGCCGGGCGTTCGGGTGCAGGTACGACGCGACGACCGTCCCGGCCACGAGTGTGACCTTGCGACCCGCCGAGGCGAGCTCGGCGGCGACCTCGTTGCCGGTGGGGCCGGAGCCGACCACGGTCACCGGGGCGGTGGCGGGCGTGTCGTCCAGGACCGACCGAAGCCGTTGCGCCGCTTCGAGGGTGTCCATCGTGTACGCGTGCTCGGCTGCCCCAGGGACGCTCGGCGCGGGGCTGCCGCTGCCGACCGCGTAGACCAGGTAGTCGTAGCCGACCGTGTCGCCGGAGGCCAGGGTCACGCTGCGCTCGGCCGCGTCGATCCGGGTGGCGGCGTCGACGACCAGCCGGACGTCGGCGCTGAGGACGTTCGCGTAGTCGACCACGGCCTCGCCGGTGCCGGCCACGAGCTGGTGGAGCTGGATCCGCTGGATGAAGTCCGGGCGCGGATTGATCAGGGTCACTGACACGTCCTCGCGGCCGTTCAGGCGGTTCGCGGCCATCACTCCGGCGTAACCGCCCCCGATGACGACGACTTCGGTGTTCCCGTTCATGGCGTCTCCTTGGTTCTCAGAGGGTCGCCCACAAGACACCGCCCGCCCCCGAGTCATAACATGGGGTGACTCAGCTCACTATCTTCGCCTTCTTTCGTGTCCCGTCTCGTTAGTTCCGAGGCAGTCTCGTTCTAGCGGAGGCATCCGGGGTTGTCTCAGTCGAGCTGAGGCACTTATCCTGAGCCAGGCCTCGTGTTGCTGCGTCCCAAAGCATCCCGGAAGGTACGAGAGAGCCGGACCACCGCAAGCAAGCGGCATCCGGCTCCTCCGCTACCCGATGCTCTTACTGTGGGCGACGATCGCCGCGATGGCGAACCCGACTGTCGCGGCGATGAGCAGTAGCAGTGCGGGATTGGCCCCAACCGGAATGAGCTGGACTGTCCGCTCCGTGCATTCCAGCACGAAACTGGGTGGGAACAGCGACTCTGTGTAGTTCACGAACTCGCCTGCACCGTGCCGACTGCATTCGTATCTGGCGTCCCACGGCGAAGACATGAAGAGCGTGCCCAGGTAGAGCGGGATTGCGATACACAGGGAAGCAAGCGATGCAGCGATGAACACCGTGCTTCGCGCGGGGCGGCGCTTCCTCAAGGGGACGGTTACGGCGGCGACCGCCAACGCCACGAGGATGAGCAGCGAGACCGGGAACAGCATCGTCATGGCAGCGAACATCAGGTGACCCTAGCCGGTATGTATCAGCAGGGCTCGGCGTAGGCCAGGGGTATGACCCCCTGGGGCGGATTCGCTGGGGACGTCCTCCGTCGCATCGCCGACGGAGAGCTATCTGCCCCAACTTTAACGAGACTGACCGACCCGGCCCTTGTCCCAGGAACAATGAGAAACCGCATTTCAACAGCGGTCTGACTGCCTCGGCCTAATTGAGACTGGTCATTTCGCTCGGCTGCCGATCGCCGACACCCGGGCATTCGCAATGGAAGACCCGCAAGCGACGGCGGGGCGAACCCGCCTCCGCTGCATCGATGGTCCTCCGGCGGCTCCTGCTGTCCGGCCTGCCTGGGATGACCGCGGATCGTCTGCCTTCTTCTGGATCGCGACCGCACTGTCAGGGCAGGTCGCCGAGATACACGGGGCCAGGGGCGGCCAGACCGGTTCCCAGCGCGGCGAGCGGTGCTGCCAGACCGAGCGGCAGCAGGACTATTTCCGCGATCGCGGCCAGCGGGTGCCAGACGACCGCCGACTGGGTGCCGTCCGGCTCGGTCGCCTCCGTCGCGTCCTCTGCCGTCGGCTCGGCGCGGAAGTACAGCTGGAGCTGCTGCATCGTCGTGCGGTGGTGCGGGTGGCCGAGGTGCCGGTCCGGCAGGAACTCACGCACCCACAGCAGTTCGCCGACCTTGACCCGGATCCCGGTCTCCTCCAGCACTTCTCGCTCAGCGGCTTCGGCGGCCGTCTCGCCGGGTTCGACGCGTCCGCCGGGCAGGACATGGAACTCGCGCCCGTCGGCGCGATGCCGGACCAGGAGGACCCGGCCGCCCGGGTCCACGGCCACGGCGCGGGCGCTGACGCGCGGTTCGTCGGCGCGCGGCAGCGGTTCGATACGGAGCTGGTCTGGCGACGGATCGGTCATCGAGCCAGCCTACGGATGGAGTCGCAGTCGTTGCGGCGGTGTGCAAGCGCGATGCAGCGGGTGCTTGCGTCCGTAGACTCCGCTTGGTGGACATCGAATTCCGTTCATCCCGCGCCGACGAGGCGCCGCTGATCTCCGACCTGGCGATGCGGTCCAAGGCGCACTGGGGCTACAGCGCCGAGTTCCTCGAAGCGATCCGCGACGAGCTGACCTATTCGCCGCAGGTGTGCGCCTCCGGGACGCTCGTCGTGGCTGAGCGGTCGGACCGGCTCGTGGGCTTCTATCACCTGATCGAAAGCGTTCCGGAGAGTCGCCTCGAATCCCTCTTCATCGACCCGCCCGCCATCGGCACCGGCGTCGGCCGGGCACTCCTCCAGCGTGCGCTGCTCGCGGCCGAAGGCATCGGCGCACGAACGGTCACGCTCGAAGCCGACCCGAACGCCGCATCGTTCTACGCCAGGTTCGGCGCGGTCCGCACCGGCGAGATCCCCAGCGAATCCATCCCCGGAAGGATGCTGCCGCACATGCGGTTCGACCTTCCCGCCGCGTGACCGTGCGTGATCCTCAACCGGCTCATTGCGCACCGACCGAATCCGAGGTGCCCGCTGCGAGGAGCGGGCCGGCGACCCGCAACGTCTCGGTGCGCGACAGATGGATCCGGGCCTCGGCGGCGATGGGGCCGCCCGCCGCGATCGTCGCTCCGGCGGCGGTCAGGTCCGCGAACGTCGCGCCTGCGGCGATCAGTGACCCGGCGTTGAGCGGCAGCCAGACCAGGGCCGCGATGTCGGGGTCGTCGGGCGTCAAGCCGGTCGGCTCCTCGACGAACTCGGCGACGAACATGCAGAAGTAGGTGAACGGCCCGGCCGGAAGGTCCGGCCGATAGGGCGTGATCGGATCCTCGTTCCGGAAGCGCTGCAAGATGAACGGCGCCGGGACATCCCCTGTGCGAACCTCCCGCAGCTCGTCGCTGTCGATGTCGTGCAGGTAGGTCCGTTCCGGCGGCACGAGCCGCACCGGCACGCCGAGCTCCTCCCGGGCCTCGCGCAGCGCGCAGTCCCAGACGTCCTCGCCGGGCTCCTGGCCGCCGCCGACCCCGCCGACGTGCCAGTCGGTGCCGCTCGCGTCCACGGCGTCGACCCCGTCGGCGTTCAATGTCGCGAGCACTTTGCCGTCCCGCACGAGCAGCACTCCGGCGCAGAACGGCCGCCCGCCGGTGAGCCTGCGGACCTCCACGGTTCCCGAATCGGCCGCCCGCCAGAGCCGTTCATCGATCGAGTCCTCGTGTCCCCGCGTCATCGCATTGCCTCCCTTGCCGAACCCCGACGGTACGCGATATCCGCGCTCAGGTCCGCCCGGCGGCGGTCGACGGGTCGAGCGAGTCCGCCCACGCGAGGACGCGTTTCGCGACGCCGCTCGGGCCGGTGTCGTCGGTGCGGACGACCGTGTCGAACAGCGGCCGGTAGGCGCGGGCGTCCCGCAGCGCCGAGTCGACCTGGGCCGTGTTCCAGCCCCTGGCGCGGAGGCGATCGGCGCGCACCGCGTCGTCGCAGTCGAGCAGCAGGTAGCCCGTCGCGCCTCGCAGCTCGCTCGGGATGTTGGGGCTCAGGAACAGCACCGGATGCCCCGACCGGAGCGTCATGTCGATGATCCTGCGCCACATCCGCCCGTACGCGGGCCAGATCGGCGCGGCCTCGGGGACCGCGATCGGCACGCCGAGGAGGGCGCTGTCCTCAAGCAGCTCATCGATGTCCATCACGACCATGCCGTTCCCGGCCGCGAGCAGTTCCGCCCGAACGCTCGTCTTCCCGGCGCCTGGGGCGCCGCTGACGGCGTAGAGCGGTGCGTATCCGGTTCCCATCGGCACAGTCTCGCGGGAGTGCCGCCCGACCGCATCTGGATTGCGGCCCTTCAGGCTTCGAGCCGCTCCGACCACGGGTGCTCGCCGTACGCCAGCCGGATCGACTCGCGGAGCCACCGGCGCTGCTCCGCGCCGAGCTTCGGCAGCACCGCCTCGAAGTCGGCCTCGTCCTTCGGCCGCAGGCCTTTGGCCTTGTACAGCAACTGGATCTCGGGGGCCAGGTACGGGACGCCGTCGCGGTTGACGAGCCCGGTCTCCGCGATCGGGCGCCGTATTCGCGGGTCGCGGCGCGAGACCCACTCGTCGCCTTCGGCTTCGTCGAGCATGAACTGGAGCCGCCATGGAGCGTCCGCGCTCGGGCGGCACCAGATGTCGTGGACCTCGGGCGGCAGGATCTCACCGGCCGCCCAGGGCCGCAGCGTGCCCGGCGGGTCCGCCGCCCACCACTCCCATCCCGGGAGCGCGTCCTGCACCGCCAGCTGGTCGCGCCGCAGCAGCAGGACATCGACATCGCCGTGCGAGCGGAACGGTTCGCCGACCGCGAACTCGATCGCGTACCCGCCCGCGATCCACCACGGAGCGTCGACCGCCGCGAGCAGACCCCGGACCTCGTTCGGCGTCGCGGGCTCCCAGCGGCCCAGATGATTCGCACCCATCACCGCATCCTCCCGCCTCGCCGCCCGCACCGCGACCGAATTGCGGTGCGGCGCAGCCGACCGGCCGCCGCCGGGTACCCGGCGCGGTGCCCCCGCGCCCGGGCATCATGGTCCCCATGAACGAAGCCCCGATCGAACTCTGCTGCCTCCTCCGGGCCCTCCCCGGCGCCGAGCAGGCCATGACCTCATACGAGGACAAGGTGACCGCGCTCGTCCCCGAACACGGCGGCGAACTGCTCTCCCGCGCGATCGGCGACGGCGCGGACGGCAACCCCCACGAAGTCCACGTCTACCGCTTCCCGAACCAGGCCGCCATCGACGCCTACATGGCCGACCCCCGCCGCCTCGCCCTCGCCGCTGAACGGGACCGCACCGTCGCGAGCACCGTCCTCTTCCCCGTCCGCATCGCCTGAACCGCGAGGCGGTCCGGCATCACGCGAGGATCTCGGTCAGGCGGTCGACTGCCTTCGCCTGGGCGGCTTGGATCGTCGCGGTCGACTGCACGGACAGGTCCTCGCACTCGGTGTCGAGGGTCGCGTTGGGGACCAGGAACTTGAACCCGGTGAGGCGGCCCTCGACGTCGACCTCGGCCGAGCAGAGGTCGTCCTCGGTGGTGTGGGCGAAACGCTCGTGCGAGCAGCGGGCGATGCGGTCGCGGAGTTCGTCGCCGCCACTGTCGGGAACGCGCGCGGCGAGGAGGTCAGCGTGGACGCGTTCAAGGTGGAGCACGTACTCCGAGCGGGCCGCCTCGGCGGCGACCCAGGCCGCCTGGATCGCGTCGGCCACCGCCGGATTGCTCAACCGGTCGATGGTCGGGCTCAACGCCAGGGACTGCAAGCGCCCCAGGTAGTCGAGGCGCAGCCACGCCACCCGGTCGGCATCGGTCCCGTCGAAGGCTCGCTCCGCGAGCTCCCCGGTGAGGGCCTCGGCCCGCTCGGCGAGGTCCGCCGCCTGCTCGTACCGATCCCGGCTCGGCGCCGCCTCCAGCGCGCGGTCGACGCCCTCGCGCACCGCCCCCGCGGGGAGCCGCGCGGCGGCGTGGCGCCCGGCGGCCAAGCGGTCCTCGTAGTCCTCGGGGATCTCGATCCGGTTCATCGGCTGTGCCTCCTCAAACGCTGTTCAACCGCATCGTTCCCGGCGCGCTCACGGATCGGTCACCGATCGGTCATGCCCGCCGCCGCGACTTCGAGGAATGCGTCACTTATGGCGTTGTGGGACACTGATTATCCCCTGTCCCGGTCCGGATCGAAGGCGGAAACCCATGCCCCACCTCGATGTGCGCCTGCTCGGGCCCCTGGAGCTCAGCGTCGACGGCGCGCCGGTCGCGATCCCGCGCGGGAACACCGCGACCGTGCTCGCGATCCTCCTCGACGAAGCGAACAGCGTGGTCCCGCTCGAGAACATCGTGCGCGCCGTCTACGGCCACGACATCCCTCAAGACCCCGAGACGCAGGTGCAGAACACCATCGGCGTCCTGCGCCGCAAACTCGGCGCCGCCCGCGACCGAGTCGAGACCGTCGGCCGCGCCTACCGCTTCCGCATCGACGCCGCCGAACTGGACACCCTGCGCTGCAAGACGAACGAGGACCGGGCCAGGTCCCTGCGCGCCGAAGGCCGCTTCGACGAGGCCGTCGCCGCCCTCCGCGAGGCCCTCGGCGAATGGCGCGGACCCGCGCTCGCCAACCTCTCCGGCAGCACGAGCGAGGCGATCCGCCGCCGCTACGACGAGCACCGCCTCGCCCTCCTCGAACGCCGCATCGACCTCGACCTCGAACTCGGCCGCGCCGCCGAGGTCGTCGACGAACTGCGCCAGATCGTCGCCGTCCACGGCACCCGCCAGCGCTTCACCGCCCTCCTCATGCGCGCCCTCCAGGGCGCCGGCCGTACAGCCGAAGCCCTCGAAGCCTATGCGGCACTGAAGGAACGTCTCGCGGACGAACTCGGCGCCGACCCCGACCAGGCCGTGCGCGACCTTCACACCGCGATCCTCCGCGACGGCCCGTCGACCGCCGTCCCGGACGCGCCTCCCGCCACCGACCCGCTCCTGCGCCGCCGCGTCCCCGCGATGCTCCCCCGCGCCAACACGCGCTTCACCGGCCGCACCGGCCAAATGCGCCTCCTCGACGACTTCCTCGAAGCGGGCGCGGGCACCGCCGGACTCGCCGTCGTCACCGGCATGGGCGGCGTCGGCAAGACCGCGCTCGCCGTCTCCTGGGCGCACCGCGTCGCCCACCGCTTCCCCGACGGCCAGCTCTACTTCAACCTCCGCGGCTTCGACCCGCTCGCACCGGGCACCGACGCCGCCACCGTCCTCGGCGAAGCCCTCGTGGTCCTCGGCGTCGAGGCCCACCAGCTCCCGGCCGGACTCGACGAGCGCATCGGCCTGTACCGCACGGTTCTCGCCGGGCGCAGAGTCCTCGTCGTCCTCGACAATGCCAGGGACGCCGCCCAAGTGCGTCCCCTCCTGCCCGTCGCCCCCGGCTCGTTCACCCTCGTCACCAGCCGCGACCGCCTGGCCGGACTCGACGTCACCGAAGGCGCGGACGTGCTGCCCCTCGACCTGCTCCCCGACGCCGACGCCTGGGCGCTCCTGGTGCGCCGCATCGGCATGAGCCGGGCCATGGAGGAGGAGCGGGCCGTCAAGCGCATCGTCACCTCGTGCGGACGACTTCCCCTGGCGCTCACACTCATCGGCGCGTGGGCCGCCACTCACCCCCAGTTCTCCCTCGCCTCCCTCGCCGACCGGCTCGACACGACCACGAACGTGCTCGGCATCTTCGCCACCTCCGACTCAGCCACTGACCCGCGTTCGGTCTTCGCCTGCTCCTACCAGGCACTCAGCTCACGCTCGGCCCGCGCCTTCCGTTTCTTCGGCCTCCACCCCGGCCCGGAGCTCACCGTCCCGGCAATGGCCAGCCTCATGGGAGTGCCACCCGCCGAGGCCGAAGCGGCCCTCCTTGAACTCGCCGACGTGCACCTCGTCGACCAGCCCCGCGAGGGCCGCTACGCGATGCACGACCTGCTGCGTTCCTATGCGGCCGAACGCTTGCGCGACGAAGTCGCCCCGGCCGAACGCGACGCCGCCGAGATCCGACTGATCGACTACTTCATCCACTCCGCCCACGCCGCCGACGCGCAGCTCACCTTCCACGGCGACACGATCGACGTGGGCGAACCGGCCCCCGGCGTCACCCCCGAGCCCGTCGCGGACATGCCCGCGGCCGCGGACTGGTTCGCCACCGAATACGAGGTCCTGCTCGGGCTGCTCCGCCGTGAACCGGCACCGGGGGGTGACGCCAGATTCTGGCTCCTCGCCTGGTGCACCGCCGGATACATGCTCGACCGCTCCTTCGGCGTCGACCTCATGGAGACGCAGACCGCCGCGTTCGCGGCGGCCGAACGCGCCGGCGACGGCTTCGGCCAGGTCATCTCTCTCGGATACCTCTCGGCCGCGACGATGCTTCACGGCGATCAGGAGTACGCCGCCCGCCTCATCGAGCGCGCCATGTCCATCGCCGACGACCTCGAGCAGCCATGGGCCAAGGGCTTCGTCTGCTACGGGCTCGCGGTCCACGCCGCCCGCGAAGACGACGACGCCCAAGCGGCCGAATACGCGGGCAGGGCGCTCGCCTACTTCGACGAGGCGGGCGACCGCATCTGGACGTACCGCGCGAGTTGGACCATCGCCTGGCACGAGGCCGTTCTTGGCGGACTCGACGCGGCCAAGGCCCGATACGACGACCTGATGGCGATCTCACTCCAGGTCGGCGCGCCCCTCGCTGTTGCGCACTCCAACCTCGGGCTCGGCCACGTCGCCCATCGCAGCGGCCGCCTCGACGACGCGCTTCGCCATTACGCCCTCGCCCGCGAGGGCTTCAAGGAGTACGGGCAGGAGTCGAACATCGCCTTCGCCGACGAGCTTGTCGGCGACGTCCTGGACTCGTTGGGCGACAGCGCCGGAGCAGAGTCGAGGTGGCGCTTCGCCGAGGAGGTCTACAGGCGGTTCCGGGCGCA
Organism: Glycomyces sp. YM15; assembly: GCF_016918015.1. Lineage (GTDB taxonomy): Bacteria > Actinomycetota > Actinomycetes > Mycobacteriales > Micromonosporaceae > Glycomyces. Next base: position 866 of record NZ_JAERMK010000044.1, on the reverse strand, counting down.
GCGCGAATTCGAGCGCGTCACGGAGAAACTCGCACAGTCGGTCGACGCGATGAGCATCCAAGAGCCGTAATGAACGCTCGCGCAGCAGGTGCGTTCCGACTCGCCCGCCTGGATGTTCTGTCTGCGTCGGTGGCTCGGTGCAAGGAGCCGTTTTGATTGAGGTTCAGGCGGGCGGCGACAAAAGGGTCTCGTGGTGGTGGGGTGTGCGGTGCGGCTGCCCGGCAGCGATCCACCCGGGGCGGAGTCTGACGCCCGATGATCCGCCAGTTTCCCTGCACCCCAGGTGGAGTGACGGCCTGGCGCGAGTGTCCCTCATGGAATGTTCACCCGGTTGGGTGATGACACCGGCACGGCATTCTGTCATCATTGAACTACGAACAAGGAACCGAAAACAGGCAGGACATTCGAGAACAGCGGAAGGGAGGTGAAGGAACCATGAGCCACTGCACCGGCACCAGTCACAGCCCCACCATCCCGGTCGCTCCGGTCCTCCCCGCCGCTTCGCTCCTTTCCGCTTCCCCTGACCGCCGCTCCCAGGCTGCGGCGATCCGCTCGACCCTCGATGAGGCCGCGTCCCTCATCAACGCCCAGCACGCGGCGGTCCTCGCCTCGGTGATCGCGATGAAGGAGGCGAACCTGCACCGCTCCGAGTTCGGGTTCTCCGCCCTCCGCGACCTGCTCCTGTCCCAGTTCGACTTCACCTTCAACACCGCCAGCGCGATCGCGGCGATCGCGCGGTTGTCGGGGAAGTTCCGTCTTCTTGCTTCGGCGGCGGTGTCGGGGAGGGCTCGGATTGACCAGGTCGCTTACGCTGTCCGCCAGCTTGACCAGACCCCGGCGATGCGCGTGTTCGCCCGCACTCCTTT
>NZ_JAERMK010000043.1 GCF_016918015.1 Glycomyces sp. YM15 | reverse complement strand
ACGGCGGCGGCGTCGTCAGCATCATCAACCGCCAGTCCGGCCTCGCCATGGACGTCTGGGAGTACTCGAGCGCCGACGGCGCCCGCATCACCCAGTACACCTACACCGGCAACGACAACCAGCGCTTCGCCCGCCAGGCCGTCTGAGCGCCTGCCGAGTAACCGACACACGAGGCGGCGCCCGCGTCATGCGGGCGCCGCCTGCAGTGCGCCCCGATCGAACACGCAAGGAGCCATGATGCGAAATACCGGAAGGCGAAGGATGACGAGGACGACCGCGCTCGCGGCCGCGCTCGCGCTGGTGGGAGCGGGCGCCGGGGTCCTCGGGCCGCCCGACCCCGCCTCGGCCCTGTACGGGGAGGCGGAGATCAGGCCCATCGAGAGCAATCTGGCCGCGAAGCCGTGGGTGGAGGCGAGCGCCGCCAGCGGTGCGTCCACCGCCGCGTCGGCGGTCGACGAGGACCCCGCGACCGCTTGGCTGGCGACCGAGTCCGCGCCGGGGCAGTGGTTGCAGGTCGACCTGGGCGGCGCCTACGACAACCTCCGCAAAGTGCACGTGGCCTTCCCCGATCCCGGTGCCGTCTATCAGTACACGGTGGAGGCCTCGGCGGACGGTGCGGATTGGGAGGTCATCGCGGACCGTTCGGCCGATTCGACACCGGGCGCGGGCGGCGTGGACCTGTTCACGCTGCCCGGCACCAGGTTCGTACGGGTCACCGTCACCGGAGCCTCGCCCGGAGCGGCGGTCGGCGTCAGCGAGCTGCAGGTCTTCAACTACCTCCGGGACGACGTGATCCTGGGCGCCGACCTGTCCTGGATGGATGGATCGCAGAGCCGGGAGTACTGGGTGCATCCGCAGGCGGAGGACCGGGGCGCCGGTCCGCTGCTGCTGGACGTCATGGCCGACCGGGGCCTGGAGTACACGCGGCTGCGGGTGTTCAACGAACCGCGCAACGAGTCCACGGGCAATCTGAACCCCATCCCCTACCAGGGACCGGAACGCACGCTGCACTCGGCGCAGCAGGTCGCCGACCGCGGCCTCGGACTCGGCATCGACTTCCACTACGCCGACTCGTGGGCCGACCCGGGCAAGCAGCCCAAGCCGCGCGCCTGGGCCGAGCTGGAGTTCCCCGAGCTCACCGACGCGGTCTACGACTACACGTACGACTATGTGAGCCGGCTTGTGGCGCAGGGAACCGTGCCGGACAAGGTGGCGGTCGGCAACGAGATCGCGAACGGCTTCATGTGGGGCAGTGAAGCGGTCGGCGCACCGGCCACGGAGGCGGTGCACGCGGGCGCGAACCCCGCGTACTTCCGCGATCAGGCCGCGATCTACCAGTCGCAGCCCGGCGGCGGCATCCTGTGGCAGTACCGCTACTCCGAGGACCCGGCCGAACGCCAGCTGTACCTGGACTCGTGGGACCGGTTCACCACGCTGCTGGCGGCCGGGATCGCTGCGGTCCGCGACGCCTCGCCGCAGTCCGAAGTGGAGCTCCACTCGGTGGTCGGCCGGATCAGCGGCATGGGCAAGGCGGGCGAGTTCTGGGCGCAGCTGACGACCCGGCTGAGCGCCAAAGGCCAGGACTTCGACGTGCTCGGCCTCTCCTATTACCCCGAGCACCACGGCAGCCTCGCCCAGATGGAGGCGAACCTCCACACCCTCGCGACCACCTACCCGCAGTACAAGCTGGAGATCGCCGAGACCTCGTACCCGGCCACCGGCGGCGGCACACAACCGAACTCGGCGTTCCCCCGCACGGTCCAGGGCCAGGCCGACGCCATCCAGCACGTGTTCCAGATGGTCAACGACGTCGTCGGCAACCAGGGCGCCGGGGCGCTCCTGTGGGAGCCCGCCAACTGGCAGTCGATGTTCCGCTCCGTGCCTGGCATGACGAACACCTCCGAGCCCAACGCCTCGATCGACGTCTACAACCGAAGCCGCGCAACGCATGTCCTCGAAGACACCGTCTACGCCGCGGTCGAGACCGGCGGGACGCCCGCGCTGCCGGACACCGTCCGAATGCTGACCACCGCGGACGGGTCCGAGACGGCGGTGCCGGTCGAATGGAGCGAACCGCCGTCCACCGGCACCGCAGGCCGGGTCCGCGTCACTGGCACGACCGAGCACGGCGAGGTGACGGCGGTCGTCGACGTCGTCGACGAATACGCCGCGGTCGCGTGCGACGCGGAGGTGAGCGGCGCGCACTACGGGCCGCTCGCTGTCGCGTCGGGCACGACCTGCCTGGGCGAGGGCGTCCGCGTGTTCGGCCCGGTGAACGTGGCCGAAGGGGCCTCGCTGGTCGCTGACGGCGCCGCCGTCACCGGCCCCGTCTCGGCCACGGGCGCGGCGCTGGTGATGCTGTGCGGCACGCAGGTCACCGGTCCGGTGAGCCTCACGGGCGGCGCGTCGGTCACGGTGGGCGACCCGGTGCTGGGCTGCGACCCGAACCGGGTGCTCGGCCCGGTGACGGTGAACGATACGGCGGGATGGAACGTGATCGCCGGCAACGAGGTGTACGGTCCCCTGTCCTGCAGCGGGAACCAGCCCGCTCCGGTCGACAACGGCTTCGCGAACGAGTCGCGCGGCCCCAAGTCCGGGCAGTGCGGCTCGCTCTGAGCCGGTTGACAGCGCGCGGTCGGAGCCGGATCGATCCGGCCCCGACCGCGCGGCCGTTCTAGCGGCCCAGCCAGCCGCCGTCGACCGGGATGACCGCGCCCGAGACGTAGTCGGAGGCGGGACTGGCGAGGAAGACCGTCGCGCCCGCGAGGTCGCCGGGCCTGCCCCAGCGCCCGGCCGGGATGCGTTCGAGGATCGCCTTGGAGCGGTCCGGATCGTCCTGCAGCGCTTGGGTGTTGTCGGTGGCGATGTAGCCGGGCGCGATCGCGTTCACGGTGACGCCGCGCGAGGTCCACTCGTTCGCCAGCGCGCGGGTGAGACCGGCGATGCCGGATTTGGCGGCCGTGTAGCCGGGGACGTTGATGCCGCCTTGGAAGCTCAGGAGCGAGGCGGTGAAGACGATCTTGCCGCCGCCGCGTTCGAGCATGGAGCGGCCGACGGCGCGGGTGAGCGCGAACTGGCTGGTGAGGTTGACCTGGAGGACCTCGTCCCAGTACTCGTCGGAGTGCTCGGCCGCGGGGGCGCGGCGGATGGTCCCGGCGTTGTTGACGAGGATGTCGACCGGTTCGGCGGCAAGGGTTTCGGCGAGTTCGGCGACCTGTGCGGGGTCGTTGAAGTCGGCTCGGATGGCGCGGAAGGCGCGGCCGAGTGCGGTCACCCGCTGCTCGATCGCGGCGCCTTCGGGTTCAATGGTGGCGCTGACGCCGATGACGTCGGCTCCGGCGGCGGCGAGCGCTTCGGCCATGGCGAAACCGATGCCGCGCTTGGCGCCGGTGACGACGGCGAGTCGGCCGGTGAGGTCGAAGGGGTTCACGTTCACTCCTGTCCGGATTGGACGTCGATGAGGATCTTCATGCCCTCGCCGCCGGTGAGGGCGTCGAAGGCGGCCTGGACGTCGCGCAGGGGGACGGTCTTGGTGATGAGGGCGTCGGCGGGGATCGCGCCGGTGTCGAGGAGGGCGACGGCGGTGTCGAAGTCGTCGCGTTGGTAGACGCGGGCGCCGAGGAGGCGCAGTTCCCGCCAGAAGACCCGCTGCAGGTTGATGGGGCGGGGTTCGGGGTGGATGGCGACGACGACGAGGGTGCCGCGGACCTTGGCGTAGTCGACCGCGCCGAGGACGGCGGCTGCGGCGCCTGAGACTTCGAAGACGACGTCGGCGCCCGCGCCGCCGGTCCACTCCTCAACCCAGGAGGTGGTGTCCTCGCGGGGGTCGAGGACGGTGAAGCCGAGGTCGGCGATGGCCTTGCGGCGCCCCGGGTCGAGTTCGATCACGACGACGTCGCCGCCGAAGGAGCGGGCGACGGCGGCGATGAGGACGCCGATGGGGCCGCCGCCGATGACGACGGCCTTCTGGCCGGGTTCGAGCTCGGCGCGGCGCACGTCGTGGACGGCGACGGCGGTGGGTTCGACGAGGGCGGCGTGCCGGAGGGAGAGGCCGGCGGGGAGGCGGACGAGGAGGCCGGCGTCGACGTTCCAGCGGCCCTGGAGGGCGCCGGGCGAGTCGATGCCGACGAAGTCGAGGTTCTGGCAGATGTGGGCGTTCCCGGCGAGGCAGGCCGGGCAGGTGCCGTCCCAGGCGAGGGGCATGACGGTGACGGGGTCGCCGAGGGCCCAGCCTTCGACGCCGTCGCCGAGGGCGGCGATGGTGCCGCTCATCTCGTGGCCGATGACGGCGGGCGTGTCGACCCGGGCGTCCATGTGCCCGCTGAGGATGTGCAGGTCGGTGCCGCAGATGCCGTTGTAGGCCACGGCGATCTGCACTTGGCCGGGGCCGGGCGGGGAGGGTTCGGCCTCGCCGACCGTGATGGTCCGGTTTCCTGCGTAGTGTGCGGCGAGCACGGCTGCCTCCTCGGGGGACGGGTGCGGGTCGGTCGCCGATGAGGATCGCACACATCGCGCCAATGCGCAATCGTTTGCTCAGCGGCTGGACGGATGGGTGATACTGGAGCGGTGGCGAAACTCAGCGATGTGGCGGCCCGGGCGGGCGTCTCGGTGTCGGCGGTCTCCAGGGTGCTCTCCGGCGACCCTTCGGCGCGGCTCAGCGAGGCGACCCGGGAGCGGGTGCGCAAGGCCGCCGGCGAGGTCGGCTACCACCCGAACTTCGCGGGGCGGGCGCTGAAGCTCGCGCGCACCGATGTCCTGGCGCTCATCGTCCCTGACGTGACGAACTCACTGTTCGCCGAGCTCACTCGCGGGGTTGAGGACGAGGCGGTGGCGCGCGGCTGCGTCATGCTGCTGGCCCGCAGCGAGGACATGCAGCCGGGCGGGAGCTTGTTCGACCGGCTCCTGGGCGAGGGCCGGGTCGACGGCATCGTGCTGCAGCCGCGCGACGGCACCGATCCGGACGAGTTGGCGCAGTCCGTGGGCGAGCGGGCGCCGCTGGTGACGATCCATCAGCCGATTCCCGGCGCGAGTTCGGTGGTCGTGCCCGACGCGCTCGCGGCGCGCCGCGCGACCGAGCATCTGATCGCCTTGGGTCACCGCAGGATCGGGTTCGCCGGCGGTCTCGCCGGTTCGCCGACCGCGCGGCGGCGCGCGGCGGGGCACCTCGACGCGCTGGAGGAGGCCGGGCTCGAGCAGGACCCGCATCTGGTCACCTGGCGAGGCTACCGGGAGCAGGACGGGCGGGCCTCCACGGCGGAACTGCTCGCGCTGCCCGAGCGGCCCACCGCGATCGTGGCCGCGAACGTGAACGCGGCGGTCGGAGTGCTCGCGCAGGCCAGAGCCCAGGGTCTGGCCGTGCCCGAAGACCTCTCCGTGGTCGCGGTCCACGACGCGTGGACGGCCGGGCACACGTGGCCGCCGCTCACCTGCGTGCGGATGCCGCTCTACGAGCTCGGCCGCACCGCGGTGGCCGCGCTCGCCCACGTCATCGACGGCGGCGCGATCGAGCACCGCAGCGTGGAGGACCCGGAGCCGGTGCTCATCAGGCGCGAGTCGACCGCAGAACCGCGCGGCTGACGCTCCTCCCTCTCTTGCGCCCGGCGGCGGTCCCGGTTAAGGTCAACGCCTGATCAATCGTTTGCGCAAACGGCGGCCCCCGGCTCCGCGGTACGCCGCAGACCACCGACTGAACCGAGGAACTCCCCATGACCACCATCGAGGCCGTCGAGGCACACGATGTCCGCTTCCCCACCTCGCAGACCCTCGACGGCTCGGACGCGATGAACAAGGACGGCGACTACTCCGCCGCCTACGTCGTCATCCGGACCGACGACCCCGGGCTCGCCGGGTACGGCTTCACCTTCACCATCGGTCGCGGCAACGACATCGTCACCGCGGCCGCCCTCCACTGGGCCGTCAGATTGATCGGGCGCGACCTCGAGACCATCGTGAACGACCCGGGCGCGCTCTACCGCGAGCTCCAGTCCGACTCGCAGTACCGCTGGCTCGGCCCGGAGAAGGGCGTCGTCCACATCGCACTCGCCGCCGTCATGAACGCCGTGTGGGACCTCATCGCGCGCGCCGCGGGCAAGCCGCTGTGGCGGCTCCTCACCGACATGACACCCGAGCAGCTCGTGGACGCCGCCGACCTGCGCTATCTCTCCGATGCGCTCACTCGCGAAGAGGCCCTTGCCATCCTGCGCGACAAGGTCGACACCCGCGCCGAGCGCGTCGCCGAGCTCGAAGCCCGCGGCGGGTACCCGTGCTACACCACCAGCGCGGGCTGGCTCGGCTACAGCGACGACAAGCTCCGGCGGCTGCTCCAGGAGGCCGTCGACCAGGGCTACCGGCACGTCAAGCTCAAGGTCGGGGCCGACCTGGAGGAGGACCGGCGGCGCCTGCGGATCGCCCGCGAGGTCATCGGCTGGGACGCCAAGCTCATGATCGACGCGAACCAGGTGTGGGACGTGCCCGAGGCCATCGAGTGGGTCAAGTCCCTGGCCGAGTTCGAGCCGCACTGGATCGAGGAGCCCACCAGCCCCGACGACGTGCTCGGCCACGCCGCCGTCCGCCGCGCGGTGGCCCCGATCGGCGTCGCCACCGGCGAGCACGGCATGAACCGGGTCCTGTTCAAGCAGATGCTGCAGGCCGAGGCGCTCGACTACCTCCAGCTCGACTCGGCCCGGCTCGCCGGGGTCAACGAGATCCTCGCCGTCTACCTGCTGGCCGCGAAGTTCGGCGTGCCGGTCTGCCCGCACGCGGGCGGCGTGGGCCTGTGCGAGCTGGTGCAGCACCTGTCCGTGTTCGACTACGTGGCGGTCTCGGGCACGTTGGAGGACAGGGTGACCGAGTACGTGGACCACCTCCACGAGCACTTCACCGACCCGTGCCTGGTCGAGAACGGCAACTACCTGCTCCCGTCCCGGCCCGGCTACTCGGCCGAGATGCGCACCGCCTCGATCGAGGAGTACGCCTACCCCGACGGCCGCTACTGGAAGCACCGCGACTGAGGCGGGCCCGTGCGGGCGGACGGACTCCGGCCGCCCGCACGGCTTCGGATGGCGGGTGCCGGCGCCTCGGACATCGAACCATTTACATGCGTCCACACAATGGATACTCTGGCGTGGAGCCCTCTTGTTTTCGACCGATCCTCCGAACGTTTCGAGGGCTTCCGAGAATCCTGCGTGACACCTGTGGCGCGCGAGCGCCGGAGAGGTTCCCCATGAAGACCCCGCATCCGAGCCGCCGCCGCATCGCGGCGGCGCTGGCCGCCGTGTTCGCCGCGGCCCTGCTGAGCATCGCCGCCGATCCGTCGCCCGACCCGGCACAGGCCGACAACCCGATCATCCAGACCGTCTACACCGCCGACCCCGCGCCGCTGGTCCACAACGGACGCGTCTACCTCTACACCGGGCACGACGAGGACGGCTCGACCTGGTTCACCATGAAGGACTGGCGGGTCTGGTCCTCCGACGACATGGTCAACTGGACCGACCACGGCTCCCCGCTGAGCCTCGAGACCTTCAGCTGGGCACGACAGGACGCCTGGGCGGGCCAGGCGGTGGAGCGGGGCGGCAAGTTCTACTGGTACGTCCCGGTCATCAACGACGCCACGGGCAGGCCCGCCATCGGAGTGGCGGTCGCCGACAGCCCCACCGGTCCGTTCCGGGACGCCCTCGGGCACCCGCTGGTCCAGAACGGCGAGATCGACCCCTCGGTCTTCATCGACACCGACGGGCAGGCCTACCTGTATTGGGGCAACCCGAACCTGTGGTACGTGAAGCTCAACGCCGACATGATCTCCTACTCCGGCTCGGTGACCGAGATCCCGCTCACCACGCAGGGATTCGGGACGCGGCCGAACAGCACCGAGCGGCCGACCCTCTACGAGGAGGGGCCGTGGGTCTACAAGCGGGGCTCCTTGTACTACATGGTGTTCGCCGCGCAGTGCTGCTCCGAGCACATCGCCTATTCGACAGCGCCCGGACCGACCGGGCCGTGGACCTACCGGGGCACGGTCATGCCGACGCAGGGCTCCAGCTTCACCAACCACCCCGGGGTGATCGACTACAAGGGCGGCTCGTACTTCTTCTACCACAATGGAGCCCTGCCGGGCGGCGGCGGCTTCACCAGGTCCGTGGCCGTGGAGCAGTTCACCTACAACGCCGACGGCACGATCCCGCAGATCAACATGACCTCGGCCGGAGCGCCGCAGATCGGGACCCTCAACCCCTATGTGCGCCAGGAGGCCGAGACGATCGCCTGGGCGTCCGGGGTCGAGACCGAGCGCTCCGGCGAGGGCGGCATGAACGTCGGCTGGATCGAGAACGGCGACTGGATCAAGGTCAAGGGCGCGGCCTTCGGCACCGGTGCGAACCAGTTCACCGCCCGGGTCGCCTCGGCGACGAGCGGCGGCCGGATCGAGGTCCGGCTCGACGGGCCGAATGGTGCGCTCGTCGGCACCTGCACCGTCGGCGGCACCGGCGGCTGGCAGACCTGGACGAGCGTCTCCTGCCCCGTGGGCGGCGCGACCGGGACCCACGACCTGTACCTGAAGTTCACCGGCGGCAGCGGCTCCCTGTTCAACTTCGACTGGTGGCGCTTCGACGCGGGCGACACCACGCCGCCCACCGACCAGACCGGTGCACTGCGCGGCGTCGGTTCCGGACGCTGCCTGGACGTGCCGAACCAATCCACGACCGGCGGCACCCAGGTGCAGATCCGGGACTGCACCGGCGGCGCGGGGCAGCTGTGGACGTACACCGCCGAGCAGGAGCTGTCCGTCTACTCGGGAACGTCGCGGAGGTGCCTGGACGCTTCCGGAGGCGGCACCGCCAATGGCACGGCGGCGATCATCTGGTCGTGCCACGGCGAGGCGAACCAGCGGTGGACCTTGAACCCCGACGGCTCCATCGGCAACGCGCAGTCGGGCCTGTGCCTGGACGTATCGGGCGCGTCGACGGCGAACGGTGCGCTCGTGCAGCTGTGGACCTGCCACGGAGGGAGCAATCAGCAGTGGCAGTTCAGCTGAGGCTCTGACGCGAGCGGGCGGTCCGAGCGGCCGCCCGCTCGATCGTCCCTGCGCAACCGAGATGCAAGGCGGCGCGCTCACGGAGCGCGCCGCTGCGTCGATCGTCGCCAGAGGCGTCGCGCAATGCGGACGGGCCTCCCGCGAAGGAGGCCCGTCCGGTTATGCGCGGTGCTGAGGACGCACCGGTTCGAAGGTCAGCTCAGGGACCAGGTCTGGCTCGAGGAGCCGTTGCACGAGGCCAGGACCACCCCCGTGCCGTTGCCGGTCCCGTTGTTGACGGTGCCCAGGCACAGCCCCGACTGGACGCCGGTGATGGTGCCGTTCGAGTTCAGGTTCCACTGCTGGTTGGTGCCGCCGTGGCAGTCCCAGATGATGGTCCGCGTGCCGGGCGAGGTGCTCGCGCCCTCGGCGTCGAGGCATTTGCCGCCGTAGACGGTGAGCCGCTTCGAGGTCGTGTCGTACACCCACTGCTGGTTCGCGCCGGTGTGGCAGTCCCACAGCTGGACCGTCGCGCCGTTCGACTGCGACTGGGCCGAGACGTCGAGGCAGCGGTTCGCGCCGGTGTTCTTCACCTGGTCGGTCTCGGCGGGCGGAGTGGAGGAGAACTGGCTGATGAACTGCCAGACCTCGCCCTTGACCCAGCTGCGGGCGCCGCTCTCGCAGCCGGTGCAGCCGTCGACCGGGCCCTGCTGGTGCCCGCCGTCGAACGCGGCCCACTGGACCGGGAACCCGGCACGGCACGAGTAGGTGGTGGTGATGTGGGTGCCGCTGCCCGAGGCGGGTTCGCTCGGACTCATCGACGCGCAGCCGTTGTTGGCCACGAACCGGTCGCGCATCGCGCGGGCGTTGGGCATGCTGTCGGTGACGCCCTGGATGCCGAAGTACGCCACGGAACCCGAGCCGCCGCTGCAGCCGCTCACCGGTCCGGGGACGGCGATGGCGATGACCGCGCGGAACACGTTCGGCCGCGCGCACGCCAGCGCGTAGCTCATGGCCCCGCCGTAGCTGAAGCCCAAGGAGAACCGCTGCGACTCGTCGACGCACAGGTCGGCCTCGATGCGGCGGATCATGTCGTCGAAGAAGACGACGTCGATGCCGTTCGAGTTGGCCCAGGCGTTGTTCTGGCCCTGCGGGGCGACGAAGATCGCGGAGCCGTTCGACAGGGCGTCGAGTCCGTAGTGGGCGTAGACGGCGCCGTCGCTGCCGCCGCCGGCGACCTGCTCGGCCGTGCCGCCCCACCAGTGGTTGCCGAAGATCAGCTTGTGGGGCTTGGTGTTGTCGTAGCCGTTGGGGATCTTGAGGATGAAGCTGCGGTTCTGGCCGCTGCTCTGGATGGTGTGGGTGCCGCTGTTGAGGGTCGGGGCCTTGCCGCAGCCGGAGCTGGCGGCGACGCCCACGTCGGCGGTGGTCGCCGCGGGTTCGTCGGCGGCCTGCGCCGTAGCGCCCGCGGACAGCACCATCAATGCTGTGGCCGCGAGGCACGCGAGGACGGTTCTGAATCTCGACATCAGGGGAAACTCCTTGGGTTCGGGCTCGTCCGAGCCCGCACTGACTACCGGCGACGCATGAGAGGTCCATTGCGGAGGCGCGATCCTCCCGGAGACTGGAATCGCTCCCAAGTAAAGCCGGATCGGATCGTACGAAGCCTTGAATATTGATGCCAGTCTATATAGATTGGATCAATGCAGTCAATACCAGGCGAGTTTCAGATCTTTGTCACGCGATGTCCTTGCAGGTGAGGGCGATACATCGGATCTCCGCGTCAGCGCGCGAGCCGGTCCGGATCGCCCGTCGCTCCCCGGCGGACGAGCCAGGCCTCCGTGATGTGGGCGAACATCGCCTCGGCGGCGCCCTCGGGGTCGCGGGCCGCGATGCGCTCGAAGATGCGGCGATGTCCCCGGTTCGAGGCCTCGCACATCGAGCGCTCGCTCCGGCCCATGTACCGGGCGGTGTTGATGACCTGGCCCTCGAGCGAGCGGACGACGGCGCGGGCGATGCGGTTGCCCGAGGCGCGCATGACGGTGTCATGGAAGGCCCGGTCATGCTCGTGATAGGACTCCGGGTCATCCACCAGGGCGTCCATCTGGTCGACGAGCTCGCGCATCCGGGCGAGGGCGTCCTCGTCGGCGACCCGGGCGGCCACATCGGCCATGTCCGATTCGAGGAGGCGGCGGGTGACGACGAGGTCGTCGAGGATCCCGAGGGTCGCATCGTCATCGATGGTCGCGGCGAGCACCAGTTCGTCGAGCAGGTTCCACGAGGTCGAGGGCAGCACCGCGGTGCCCGAGCCCTGCCGGATCTGCACCAGGCCCTTCTCCTGCAAGACCTTCACGGCCTCTCGGATCACGGTGCGGCTCACCGAGAACGTCGCGCAGAGCGCGTGTTCGGCCGGAAGCGCGGACCCGGGCGGGTAGTCGCCGCGCACGACCCGCCGCACCAGCTCCTCCGTGACGGCCTTCGCCAGGTTGGCGGGCCGACGCGACCACGCCGGGGGGACGAGCTCCTCCGCGGTCGGGCGCTGCACTGCCGTCATCGGTCCTCCGTCCGCCGCCTTCAGGTCGCCGCCCAGTATACGTCATCACTCCATTGACGTAAGACGTCATACGAGTTACGTTTACTGGCGACCGTGCGAGCCGGACCCCCCGGCACCCCCTACGGAGAGTGATCTGCGATGAAGCGACGAGCACTGTGGTCGACCGCCCTGATAGCGCCCCTCGCGCTGTACGGATGCGGCAGCGCCGCCGGACCGGACTCCGGAGGCGGAGGCGGTGACACCCTCGTGGTCTGGGACTGGAAGTCGGGCGACGCGACGGCCGAGTCCTATATCGGGCAGGCGAAGGCCGACTTCGCCGAGAAGCACCCCGACGTCGAGGTCGAGTTCGTGGCGCAGCCCTTCGACCAGTACTACAACCTGCTCGGCACCGCGATCCAGTCCGGTGAAGGACCCGACGTGATGCTCTTCAACGGCGGCGGGCAGCTGCGCGACCGCACCGATGCCCTGCTCCCGCTCGAGGACTACCTCGCCGAGGACATGGAGCGCCTGGCCGGTTGGGAGGCGTTCACCGCCGACGGCCACGTCTACGCCGCGCCCGTCACGCTGCAGGGCCACCCGATCTACTACAACAAGGCGCTGTACGAGGCGGCCGGACTCGACCCCGAGGCCCCCGCCGACACCTGGGACGCGTTCGTCGCCGACTGCGAGCGGCTGACCGAGGCCACCGGCGCCGACTGCTTCGCCTTGGGGAACAAGGAGGGCATCGGGATCCAGTTCTTCCTCTCCGGGATCGGCCCGGGTGTGCTCACCCCCGCGGAGTACGACGCGTGGATCGCCGGTGAACGGGACTGGACCGCCCCCGGCGTACAGCGGATCTTCGAGCTGTGGGTCGAGGCCGAGCAGTCCGGGCTCAACAACGACGGCGTCAACTCCACCGCGATGTTCAACGACGAGTTCGCGATCTTCGACGCGGGCGAGGCCGCCCACGTCATCGGCCTCATGTCCGATGTGGGCCACTGGAAGGACTTCGGCGAGTTCCTCGGCGCCGAGAACGTCGGGGTCATGCCCGCCCCGCTCGTCAACCCCGAAGCCGCGCCGAGCCTGCCGTACGACGGCGGCATCGGCTACGGCGTCGCCGAGTGGACCGAGGACCCCGAGCTCGCGGCCGACCTCGTCCGCTCGCTCTCCTCCACGAAGGCGCTCGAGGCCTTCTACGCCGACGCGGGCGCGATCGCCGCCGACACCACGATCGACGCCTCCGGCGCGGGACCGGCCACGGCGGCCATCGTCGCCGAGCTCCCGACCGGGAAACCCGCGCTGCACGTGGCCCTCTCCGCCGAGACCCTCGAACTCATGGGACGCCTGTCCCAGCAGCTCCTCAGCGGATCGGTCACCGTCGAAGACGCGCTGTCCCAGCTCGCCGAGAGCGACCAGGCGGGCTAGCGATGCCGACCACCGCCACGCCGCTGCGGACGCCCGTCCGCGCCCGCAGCGGCACCCCGACACCGCGGCGCCGCGTGAGATCCGGGCGCGGCGCCGCGGGCACGTCCCGCTCCGAACGCCTCGCGCCGTATCTGCTCGTCGCGCCCGCGGTGCTCATCATCGGCGTGTTCCGCCTGTACCCCTTGGCACTCGGCGTGAACTTCTCGTTCACGGGGGACGGCGAGCGCAACGGGCAGGCCGTCGGGCTGGACAACTACACCGTGCTGTTCGACGATCCGCTGTTCATCGCGTCCATGCGGAACGTGGGTCTGCTCGTGCTGCTCCTGCCGGTGGCCGTGGCGATCCCGGGGCTGCTCGCGACCTTCATCTACCTGCGCGTGCCGGGGCACCGGGTGTACCGGAGCGTCTACTTCTTCCCCGCCGTGCTCTCCCCGGTGATCATCGGCGCGATCTTCAACCTGCTCCTGGCCTTCGACGGCCCCGCCAACGCCCTGCTGGGCGCCGTGGGCCTCGGGCCCGTCGACTGGCTCGGCGACCCCGACGTCGCGATGTACGCGGTCGTGGGCGTCCACATCTGGGCGACCTTCGGCATGGCCCTCGTGGTGTTCCTCGCCGGATTCGCCACATTGGACGCCTCGCTCATCGACGCGGCCCGCGTCGACGGCGCCTCGCTGCCGAAGGTGGTGCGGCACGTGATCGTCCCCGGGCTCTCGCGCACCATCCAGTTCGTCGTCGTCACCACCATGATCGGGATGCTCACCTCGATGTTCGGCCTGCTGTACGTGATGACCGGCGGCGGCCCGGAGGGCTCGACCTACCTGCCCGAGTACTACATCTGGTTCCAGCAGGGCCAGATGGGGCGCCCGGCCCTCGCCTCCGCCGCGTCCACAGTGCTCTTCGGGGTGATGCTCGTCGTCGGGCTCGCCCAGATCGCGGTCCTGCGCCGCGCCGGGAGGGAGGACTGATGTCGCCGCTCAGAGCGGGCCGGTGGCTCGCCGCGATCCCCATGGCCGCGTTGGCGATAGCCACGGTGTACCCGCTGGTGTTCACCGCCAACGTCGCCATGAAGACCCGGCACGAATACGTGCTCGACCGCTTCGCGCCCGCCGAGGGCCTGCGATGGGAGGCCTTCGCCACGGCCTGGAGCAGCGCCGACATGGGCCGGTACCTCGCCAACTCGCTCATCGTCGTCACCGGAGCGGTCGCACTGCTGCTGCTCTTCGGGTCGATGGCCGGTTTCGCCTTGAGCCAGTTGCGGTTCCGCGGGTCGAGGCTGCTGTTCCTCGCCTGCCTCTCGGCGCTGTTCATCCCGTTCCAGGTCATCATGGTGCCGCTCGCGCGCATCATGGGGCAGACCGGGCTCATCGACACCCACCCGGGGCTGGTCCTCGCCTACACGGCGCAGTTCCTGCCGTTCACGGTGTTCCTGATGACCAGCTACTACAGCGGCATCCCGCCCGAGATCATCGACGCCGCCCGCATCGACGGCAACTCGGTGTACGGGGTCTACGGCCGGATCATGCTGCCGCTCGGGCGGCCCGCGCTGCTCTCGGTGGGCATCCTCAACGCGCTGTTCTGCTGGAACGACGTGCTCATCGCGCTGCTCCTGATGCCCTCGGCCGAGCACCGCACCCTCATGGTCGGGGTCACCTCGCTGCGCGGCCAGTACTCCGCCGACATCCCCACGTTCGCCGGAGGCGTGCTCATCGCCGCCGTCCCGGTGCTCGTGCTCTATCTCTGCTTCCAGCGCCAGATCACGGCCGGCGTCACCGCCGGCGCCACGAAGGGATGACATGCGGATCACCGGTTACCGCACGCTGACGACGATCCAGGAATGGGCGCGGCCCGTCGGCGACGCCAACGGCGTCTTCGCGGACGGCGTCACCACCGTCCCGATCGTCCTGGTGGACACCGACGAAGGCCTCACCGGCGTCGGGATCGGTTCGCACGCCGAGATCGAAGGCGTCTTCACCGCCGTCGAAGGCGAGGACCCGCGCAGTGCGCCCACGCTGTACGACCGGATGCTGCGGCACGCCTTCAAAGCCGGGCACGGCGGCGCCGTGTTCGCCACGATCGGCGCGCTCGACACCGCCCTGTGGGACCTCAAGGCGCAGGCGGCGGACGAGCCGCTGTGGCGCCTCCTCGGCGGCCGCGACCGAGTCGTTCCCGCCTACGCTTCCGGGCTCGACATCGGACTGGGCGACGAGGATCTCGCGGCGGCCTACCGGGTCTACGCCGATCGCGGCCTGCGGGCGGCCAAACTCAAAGGCGGCCTCGACGTGGCGGATGACCGGCGGCGGCTCGTCCTGGTACGGGACGTGCTGTCCGAGGCGGGCGGCGGGCGGCCCGGCCTCATGCTCGACGCGAACGAGACCTGGTCGCGCAAGCAGGCCGTGCGCCATGTGCGCGAACTCGAGCGCACTGTGGACCTCGCATGGGTCGAGGAGCCGGTGCGGCGCTGGGACGCCGAGGGCCACGCGGCGGTGCAGCAGGGCGTGAGCGCCGCGGTGGCGAGCGGTGAGAACCTCACCGGGATCGAGCAGTTCCGCCCGCTCCTCAAGGCGGGCGGGATCGACATCGTCCAGACGTCCGCGGTCGGCGGCGTCACCCACTTCCTGCGGGTCGCCGCACTCGCCCACGCCTTCGACCTGCCGGTGAGCCCGATCGGCAACATCCCGGTCGGGCTGCTGCACGCCGCCACCGCCGTGCCCAACCACCTCGTCAGCGAGCTGCAGGACCTGCGGCCGCCCGTCGGCGTCACCGCCGACCTCGACATCGAGGACGGCGCGTTCGTCCTCGGCGACACTCCCGGCCTGGGTCTCACAGTCCATACGGGAGTGATTTCCGAGCTCGGTCGCAGGCCGGGCCCGCCGGACCCGGCCGGGCCGGGCGTCCGGCCCCAGCGAGCCGGACTGCGCTGGTGAACGGCCGAGCCGTTCGCGACCGAACTGACCGCCACTAGACCCGAGCCGATCCCCGACCCGCCGGCGACCAGCGGACCGCGAGGCACCGCCCGCCGACCGGCGAGTCCCCACCCATAAATATCGATGAATGTGCACTGATGAATTGATGGTGCGGCGCACTGATGAACAGGCAGTGCGGCAACCGCCTCGCCGACACTGGAAAGGAAAACGCCATGCGGAACCCACCCCCCAGGCGCCTTCGCCCGCCCGCCCTCGCGGCAGCTCTCCTCCTCGCGGTCGCCGGAGCCCTCGTCGGCCTCGGCGCTTCCCCGG
Source organism: Glycomyces sp. YM15 (assembly GCF_016918015.1). Classification (GTDB taxonomy): domain Bacteria; phylum Actinomycetota; class Actinomycetes; order Mycobacteriales; family Micromonosporaceae; genus Glycomyces. Next base: position 6,007 of record NZ_JAERMK010000043.1, on the reverse strand, counting down.
CACACGCCCAGACCCAGCACGCGATCTACGTCTCCCCCACCGGTGACGACAGCGGCTCCGGAACCGCTACGCAGCCGCTCAAGACCCTGACCGAGGCGCAACGGCGCGCCAGGGAGGCCGCCGCCATCGGCGACGCCGACGTCGCCGTCAACCTCCTCGACGGGACCTTCCGGCTCGACGCGCCCCTGCGGTTCGACGCGAGCGACTCCGGTCGCAACGGCCACACCGTGACCTGGCAGGCCGCGGACGGAGCGGACCCGGTCGTGTCCGGGTCGCGGGCCGTCACCGGCTGGGTCCTCGACGACCCCGCCACGGGCATCTACCGGGCCGGCGTCGGCACCGGCTTCGACACCCGGCAGCTCTACGTGGACGGCGTCCTGGCCAAACGCGCCGAGATGAGCCTGTCCCCCACGGACATCGAACTCAACGCGAGCGGGTTCACCATCCGGAACTCGAACCTCGACTGGCTCTCGACGCTGCCCGACCAGCGGCGCCTCGAACTGCGGGCGCACCTGACGTGGACCACCCGGATCACCCCGGTGGACGCCATCTCCGGCACGACCGTGACGATGCGGCAGCCCGCCTGGAACAACAACACCTACGGCTGGGACACGATCCAGAGCCCGTTCGTGGGCCCGAAGTTCTTCCTCGCGAACTCCAAGCGCTTCCTCGATCAGGCCGGTGAGTGGTTCCTCGACGCGAACACCGGGACGCTGTACTACAAGCCGCTCCAAGGCCAGAACATGGCGAACACCAGCGTCGAAATGCCGCGGCTCCAATCCCTGGTCCAGGTCGGCGGCACCTACGACCAGCCGGTCCACGACCTCCGGTTCGAAGGGCTGACCTTCACCGGCACGTCCTGGCTGCACCCCAACTCGTCCGACGGCTACGCGAACCAGCAGACCGGCACGTTCATGACCGGCGTCCAGACGCACCGGCCCGCCGACGCGTTCACCAGCTGCGCCCGCGGCTGCCGCGGCTTCGAGGGCTCCCGCAACGGCTGGTCGCAGACCCCCGGCGCGGTCCAGGTCTCGGCGGCCGAGCGCATCGCGTTCGAGGGCAACACCTTCGTCAACCTCGGCTCGATCGCCCTGGGCATCGGCAACGACGCGAACGCCCACGCCTCAGGCGTCGGCCTCGGCGCGCACGACATCACCGTCCTCGGCAACACCTTCACCGAGAGCTCCGGCGGCGGCGTCGCGGTCGGCGGGGTCCGCCCCGACGCGCACCACCCCTCGGACCCGCGCATGATCAACCGCGACATCCGGATCGGGAACAACAGCATCTACAGCACGGCGCTCGACTACCTCGACAACGACGCCATCCTGGCCACCTACGCCACCCGGCTCACGATCGACCACAACTACATCGCCGACATGCCCTACAGCGGCATCGGCGTCGGATACGGCTGGGGCGCCAACGACCCCGGCGGCAGCCAGGAGTACATCAACCGCGGGCTCTACGACTTCCAACCGATCTACACCACGCCCACGACCCTCACCGACGTCCACATCGACAACAACCACCTGGTCGACACCGTGAACACCCTGTGGGACGCGGGCTGCATCTACACGCTCTCGGCCCAGCCGAACAGCACCATGAGGGGGAACTTCTGCGACAGGACCGGCCAGCTCGGCATGTACTTCGACGAAGGCTCCCGCTACATCGCCGCGACCGGCAACGTCATGATGAACACGGCCGGGCAGTGGGCTCACGCGAACATTCAAGGGGGCCACAACACCGGGAACCTGACCCTCACCGGGAACTACTCGACCAGTTCGTCGATCACCGGGATCACCAACGGCGACCGCGGCAACACCGTCCAGAACAACACGGTCTTCTCCACCGGCAGCATTCCCGCGGGGGCTCGCCAGATCATGGACGCCGCCGGGCCGACCGACGACTCGGGCCCGACCCCGACCTCGGGCCAGCTGCGCGGCACGGCCTCGAACCGGTGCCTGGACGTGCCGAACCAGTCGACGACCAACGGCACGCAGGTGCAGATCTACGACTGCTGGAACGGCACGAACCAGCAGTGGACCTACACCGCCACAGGGGAACTGAGCGTGTACTCCGGTACTTCGCGCAAGTGCCTCGACGCCTCGGGCGGCGGGACCGCGAACGGGACCGCGGCCATCATCTGGTCGTGCCACGGCGGAACCAACCAGAAGTGGGACCTGCGCGCCGACGGTTCGGTGGTGAACCGGCAGTCGGGGCTGTGCCTGGACGTGTCCGGGGCCTCGACCGCCAACGGCGCCCTGGTGCACCTCTGGTCGTGCCACGGCGGCACGAACCAGCAGTGGCGACTCGGCTGAGCGCGGCTTGACCGAGGACGGCGCGGCCCGCAAGGGCCGCGCCGTTCGCGCATACCTCCGATGTCAACTGAGGGCATAAGCGGCATATACGGACCTGATCGCGCTGCGGCACGATGTCGTCTCGTAAAGATCAGATGTATCTTGTTCAAGGTCGATGTGCGGCACGCTCGGAGGCCGAGCGACCACTGAAAGGTAAGCATGCTGACATACCCGCTCATACATCCGCCGCTCCTCGCGGCGCTGGCCTCGGCAGGCCACGGCTCGCGGATCCTCATCGCCGACGGGCACTTCCCGTGCTCGACGCATGCCAACCCCGCCGCGGCGATGATCCACCTCAACCTCCGCCCGGGCCTGCTCACGGGCGACCAGGTGCTCGAGACGCTGCTCGACGCGGTGGCGATCGAACACGCGGCCGTGATGGCCTCCGACGGCGCGCCCGTGCCCGCCCACGACGACTACCGAACGGCGCTCGGCGAAGCGGTCCCGCTCGAGGCGGTGGAGCGGTTCGCGTTCTACGACCTCGCACGGGCAGGCGACGTCGCCGTCGTCATCGCCACCGGCGACCAGCGCCAATGGTCGAACCTGCTGCTCACGATCGGCGTGGTCGGCGTGACACCTCGAAAGGACCACTGAATATGGCTGGGACACACCGTGACCGGCTTCCCGAATGGGCGCGGGAGGCGAGCCTCGGGATCTTCATCCACTGGGGACCGTATTCGGTCCCGGCCTGGGCCGAAGTCGACAACACGTTCGGCGAGGGCGAACCCGAAGGCGGGTGGTTCAAGCACAACTCGTACGCCGAGTGGTACGCCAACACCATCCGCATCGAGGGCTCGCTGGCCGCCGCCCACCACGCCGAGGTCTACGGCTCGGCGCCGTACGAGGACTTCCTGGACCAGTGGCGGGCTGAGGCGTACGATCCTGCCGCGTGGGCGAAGCTGTTCCGCGAGTTGGGAGCCGACTACGTCGTCCCGGTGACGAAGCACCATGACGGTGTGACGCTGTGGGACGCGCCGGGCAGCGAAGGCTGCAATACGGTCGATCGCGGGCCGAAGCAGGATCTGCTTTCCTCGCTCGCGGCGGCCGTCCGGGCGGAGGGGATGCGCTTCGGCGTGTACTACTCCGGGGGGCTCGACTGGAAGGCCGCTCCGACGGCGCCGCTCGTGTTCGGCGACGACCTCCACCGCACCCGGCCCGATGACGCCGAATACGCCGCCTATGCGACCGCGCAGGTCCGCGACCTGATCGACCGGTACGCGCCTTCGGTGCTGTGGAACGACATCGAATGGCCGGACGCCGGCAAGGAGGACGGCTCGCTGTTCGAGCTCATCGACCACTACCGCGCCGTCGTGCCCGACGGCATCGTCAACGACCGCTGGGGCGCCGACGTCTGGGACTACCGCACGAGCGAGTACTCCCAGTTCGCGCAGCACGAGACCGGCTCCGGTTGGGAGCACAACCGGGGGCTCGGACGCTCCTTCGGCTACAACCGGGTCGAGGACGAGGCGCTGACGCTCAGCCCGCGCGAGCTCGCGAAGCACTACGCGGACGTGATCGCCCGGGGCGGGCGCCTGCTCCTCAACGTCGGACCCGACGCTTCGGGGCGCATCCCCGACGTCCAGTTGCGGACGCTGAACGGCGTCGCCGGTTGGATGACCTCGATCAAGCCGTACACAGTGGACAGGAGTGTCACCGCCGAGGCGGCGACCGTCGCGGCCGCGGAGGACAACTGGCACCGGACCTGGATCAGCGGGGGCAGACTCGTCGTCGTCGCGGACGACCCGGAGTCCGTCCGGATCACCGGGACCGCTCGCGAGGTCGTCCCGATCGCGCTCCCCGGCGGGGACCGCTGAGAGCGTAATTGGTCCCGATTCGGTGCACCGGGTCGGTCGAGCGAGTCTCATCCGAGGCTCGCTCGTCTGGCTAGGTACGACGAGCGCGAACGGGCTGGTTGCCCCGGCGCTCTCGCCGACCAGCGGTGGGCGCTCATCGAACCGGTCGTCACCGCCTGGCGTGTGCCGGTGCCGGGGACCGGGCGCGGCCTGCCCGACCCCGACCCCGAGCACGAGCTTCGCCGCATCGTGGACGCGGTCCTGAACGCGAACCGCACCGGCCGCCGACGGGCCTACCTCCCACACGACTTCCCCCCTGACAGAGGGCCTACCGGTGCGGAGTGGGTTGCGCTCAAACCTGGCAGCGACGAAAAGGCGTGTGGCGGGGTGGGGCCGGCTGCCGGAGCTCGGGTCAGATGGGCGGGCGGGGCGGGCGGTGACACGCCCGAGAGCGGGGTGCGAAGGCGCGGTTCGGTTGCGGCCCAGTCAGTTCGGAGCGGAACATGAGGATGTTCTCCACCTGTGGGTGATGACAGTCGGGGGCTGCATGGGGGACAATTGAGGTACGTACAGGGACAGGAAACTTGTACAGGTGTCGGGGTAGGTGTAAGCAGACTACGACAAGCCTCTGGCCGATCCGACAAACCGACTTGTTTCGAGGCGACGACCCCGCAAGCCAGGGTGCTCCTCCACTGGAGGCGTCCGATCTCACCCCCGTGCCATCGCCCGCAGCTGTCCGCGCCCCCGATGGGCCGTGACTGGGTGGACGATCCTAGTTGGGATCACCCCAACCAGCAGGCGATGCCGTACACGACGGCACTCGCGGTCCGAGCACGACCCGTCAGCGTCAGCGGTGAGGCCACACCGAGCGAATAGAGGACTCGGTACGGCGACACCGCAAGCACGTCCATGGCGAGCACCACCTCCGCCCCGGCAGCGCCGCGCCCGCAAGCCCGCGCGACTGCAGGACGGACCCCGAGGAACGGCAAGCGATCCTCGGGAGGCGAACCCGCCACCGGCATCCACCGGGCAAGCCACCGGCATCCACCGGGAGGCCGCACCACTTCCTCAGGGACGGCAGGCACCAGCACCTGTCCCTGGCAGAAACGGCGCGCGGCCAGGCGAAAGCCGAAGGGCCGGAACCGGAAGCCGAAGCAAGACCAGCAAGACCAGCAGGGCCAGCAGGGCCAGCAGGGCCAGCAGGGCCAGCAGGGCCAGCGAGGGAAGCAAGCGGAGCAGCGGGAAGGAGGCGACAGGCACATGGGGACCACGACCATGCACACGAACACGGACACGGACACGATCATGTCCGGGCCGATCCCGTCGACTGCCAGCTCCCTTGTCGCCGACCACCCGGTCGCTGCGGCATCCGGACGGACCCACCCGGCCCTGCCGGAAGCGACCACCGGCCCCGCTTCGGCGACACACCCCCAGACCACCTCCCACCCTTCCCTCGCTGCCGGTTTGCACCTCGCTCCAAAGACGACCCCGGCCCCGGACACGCAGCCCGACCCCAACCCCACCCAGCCCGACCGGAACCGACCACCAGCCCCACCCCGGCAACACACCACCAGACCACCGCCCACCACACCATCGCCGCCGGTTTGAAGCCGGACCGAAACGTCGCCCGGCCCCGGACACCAAGCCCACGGCGCCACCCGGCCGCCACCGCCACAGCGGCACCGCCGCCACCGGCGTCGTGAGCGACACGAGCGCGCCGCTCCAGCAACAGCGGGGCTTACCCCTTTGGTGTTGACACCGTCCTATGCGGCGAGGGCGAGGCTAGCCTGCCGCTGTTCGTAGTCGATCGGTGAGATCTGGCCCAGAGACGAGTGTCTCCGGGTCGTGTTGTAATCGGTG
>NZ_JAERMK010000042.1 GCF_016918015.1 Glycomyces sp. YM15 | reverse complement strand
CGTCGCCGCCGAACTCAACGGACGCCCACGCAAAACGCTCGCCTGGGAAACCCCAGCCGAGCGCCTCGCTAAACTCATCCACACCAGCGAATAACCAGCAGTGTTGCAACCACCCCTAGAATCCGCCGGCCCGCGCGGCCCTCTCGGCCGCTCAGCGTTCTGCTCGTGCGCACTGCGCACTGCGCACTTTGCCGCACGCACGTCCTTCGTCGGTGTGTGCCTTGCTTAGTGAGTGAAGTGCCTGGTGCCGGTCAGGTACATCGTGATGCCGGCTTCCTTGGCGGCGGCGATGACCTCTTGGTCGCGGAGCGATCCGCCGGGTTGCACGACGGCTTTGACGCCGCCGTCGATGAGGATCTGCAGGCCGTCGGCGAACGGGAAGAACGCGTCGGAGGACGCGACCGATCCGGTGGCCCGCTCGCCCGCGCGCTCGACCGCGAGCTTCGCGGAGTCGACGCGGTTGACCTGGCCCATGCCGACGCCGACCGAGGCGCCGCCGGAAGCGAGCAGGATCGCGTTCGACTTCACTGAACGCACTGCGCGCCAAGCGAAGGCGAGATCGGCGAGGGTCGCTTCGTCGGCGGCGTCGCCCGTGGCGAGGGTCCAGTTCGCGGGGTCGTCGCCGTCGGCGTCGATGCGGTCGGGGCGCTGCGCGAGCACACCGCCTGAGATCGGCTTGAGCTCCAGGTCGGCCGGGACCCATTCGGGGGCGCGGAGGAGCCGGATGTTCTTCTTCGCCGAGAGGATTTCGATCGCCTGATCGGTGAACGAGGGCGCGACGACGACCTCGGTGAAGATCTCCGCGATCTGCGCGGCGGCCTCGGCGTCGATCTCGCCGTTGGCGGCGATCACGCCGCCGAAGGCGCTCACCGGGTCGCATTCGTGCGCGGCGCGGTGGGCGGCGGCGATCGAGTCGCCGACGGCGATGCCGCACGGGTTGGCGTGCTTGATGATCGCGACGCACGGCTCGGAGAAGTCGTGCGCGGCGCGCCAGGCGGCGTCCGTGTCGGTGTAGTTGTTGAAGCTCATGGCCTTGCCGTGCAGCTGCTCGGCCTGAGCGAGTCCGGCCGCGCCGGGGGCCGCGTACACGGCGGCGGCCTGGTGCGGGTTCTCGCCGTAGCGGAGGTCCGCGAGCTTGGTCATCGGGACGGCCTGGAAGTCCGGCAGCTCGGCTTCCGTCGATTGCTCGGCGAGCCATGAGGCGACGGCCGCGTCATAGGTCGCGAGGTGCGCGAAGGCCTTGGCGGCCAGGCGAAGCCGCTCAGCGGCGGTGGTGCCCTCAACGGCGGCGGTGCGCACCAGGTCGTAGTCGGCGGGGTCGACGACGACCGCGACGTTGGCGTGGTTCTTCGCGGCGCCGCGCGTCATGGACGGTCCGCCGACATCGATCTTCTCGACGATGTCGTCGAAGCCCGCGCCGGAGGCGACGGTGTCCTGGAACGGGTAGAGGTTGCCGACGAAGAGGTCGAACGCCTCGATGCCGAGCTCCTCGAGCTGCTCGCGATGGGATTCGCGGCGCACGTCCGCGAGCATCCCGGCGTGGACCTTCGGGTGGAGGGTCTTCACGCGGTCGTCGAGGATCTCGGGGAATCCGGTGAGGTCTTCGACCTTGGTGACGGGGATGCCGGCCTCGGCGATCCGCGCGGCGGTCGAGCCCGTGGACACGAGCGATACGCCCGCTTTGTGGAGGTCGGCTGCGAGTTCGACGACGCCGGTCTTGTCGAACACTGAGATGAGGGCTCGCTGAATGCGCTTCCGCTCGGACATGAATGCACTGCTCCTGGTTGTCTAATGACTGCGGCCCAGGCGTTCGACCGCAGTAACAGGTTCAGCAGTGCCGCTCCCTGGTGGTGCTCCACCTGCGAACGTCTCAGAAGGTTCCCCCTCAACAACGAGCTGCCCGGTCCGTGCCACGGGAAACCTCGAAAGACGTCACTCGCCAGTCGCGACGCTTCCGAGACTAACACGGCCGCCGGGGCGGCCTCACCGGCCGCTTCGCGGCGCCGTGAAGCCCGCCACCAGCGCATGGACGCCAGCGCGCCGAGGAGCGCGCCCAGGGCGTTGAGGAGGACGTCGTCGACGGAGGCGACGCGGCCGGTGCCGAACGCGTACTGCGCGGTCTCGACGAGCGCCGCCCCGAGTGCCCCGCCGAGGAGGACCGCGAGGAGGCCGACGCGGAAGCGGAGCGGCACGAAGAGCCCGGCGAGGAAGAACAGGAGCATGTTGCCGACCAGCTGCTCGACGATGGTGCGGGGGTCGGCGGCGGCGAGATCCGCGAGGTCCGCGAACGGGACCAGCTGCACGCCGCCGTCGCCGCCGCGAGGCGTGAGCACGAGGAACAGCCAGGGCAGCGTTCCGGCCACGGCCCCGGCCTCGGCGACGGAGTGACGCCACGCGATCCGGCCCGGCATCCCGCGCCGGATCCGAACGTCCGCGAGCACCCAAGCGGCGAGCAGACCCAACGGCACCAGGGCGATCGACGCAAAGACCGTGGTGGTTTCGAGCGCATTGATGGCGTGCGGAGCGGTCATGCTCGGAACCCTAGCCGAGCTTGCCGCTGCGAGGAAAGCTGACGACGCGCCGAATACGAGCTGCTGTACTCGGCGAAGAACCTCGCTCCGACCGCGACGCGATCAAGAGCGAATTCATCGCCACCTTCCCTTGGGTGACCATGGGAGACAGCTCGTGGCGAGTCGCACTCGATTTGCAGGGCGAACTCACCGCACGTGGCACCCATCGGTGCGCTTCCCTGCCGGATCTGCTCGTGTGCGTCGTCGCCGATCGTGAAGGCTTGACGGTCCTGCGCTACGACCGCGATTTCGAAACCATCGCCGAAGTGACGGGCCAACCCACCGAACGGGTGGTTCCTCCAGGCACCGCCTAGCCCAGTATCGACGATGTTTCGCCAGGTCAGCCGAGTCGGACTCGGTGGCCTTCGACCTTCCAGCCGTCGCGGACCATGCGGCCGACCGAGGCGACCAGTTGGGCGCGTTCGGCTTCCTTGATGCGCTCGGTGAGGGTCTCGACGGTGTCGTCGTCCTCGACCGGGACCGCGCACTGGGCGATGATCGGGCCGGTGTCGACCCCGGCGTCGCAGATGAAGAGGGTCGCGCCCGCGAGTTTGACGCCCGCGGCGAGGGCCTCGCCCGGGCCGTTCATGCCCGGGAAGGCCGGGAGCAGCGAATTGTGGGTGTTGATGTAGCGGCCGGGGAACCGGTCGAGGAAGCGCGGGCCGCAGAGCTTGAGGAACCCGGCGGAGACGACGATGTCGGGCTCGTAGGAGGCGACCTCTTCGGTGAGCGCGCGGTCCCAGGCGTCGCGGTCGGGGTGGTCCTTGACGCGGTGGACGAAGGTGGGGATGCCGGCCTTCTGCGCGCGTTCGACCCCGAAGGTGCCCTCGCGGTCGGCGCCGACGGCGACGACCTCGGCCCCGTAGGCGGGGTCGGCGCAGGCGTCGATGAGGGCCTGGAGGTTGGAGCCGGAGCCGGAGACGAGGACGACGAGTCGCTTCGGCGATGCATCTGCAGAGGTCACGTCAGTACGGTAACGCGTCGTCGCGGTTCGGCGCGGGTTCGGGGATGACCACCGTGTCCCTCCGCACCAGCTCGGCCTCGGCGGCGCGGCGGTGGACGGCGAAGAGGCGGGCGATGAGGGCGGCGCCGAGGAGGCCGATGAGGAACTGGACGGCGGCGATGCCGGTGACGGCGAGCGGGTCGGGCCCGAGGTCGGCCATGAGGTTGACGCCCGCCGCGCCTCCGGAGAGGTAGGCGAGGACGCCGAGGGTACCGGCTGCGGTCCCGGCCGCCACGGTCGCGGCGGTGGTGACGCGTGGGACGCGCAGGTCCGGGGAGCGGTAGGTGAGGATGACGCCGAAGACGGCCGCGAGCATCAGCGGGAGTCCGATGAGGATGGTGGCGTAAGAGGGCAGGGGCGCGTTCGGGACGGCCGCGAAGACGGGGAAGGCCGGGAGCGGGCCGAGCTCGGCCATCGAGGCCTGCACGGCGGTGCCCGCACCGACGGCGAAGCCGGGCCCGGTGATGTAGGCGGCGGCCCAGACGGCGCAGTTCGGCAGGTACAGCAGGCTGAGCAGCGCGACGATCCAGGACTCGGCGCCGTAGAGCCCCAAGGTGTCCGCGACGACCGGGCCTCGCACGGCGAACGCGACGCCGGTGGCGGCCGCGCCGCAGGCGAGCAGGGCCCCGGCGGTGATCATGCCGGTGCGCAGGCCGCGCCGCAGCCACACCGAGGCGGTGTCCCAGGGCAGGACCCCGGCTTCGCGGGCGGCGCCGTAGGCGGTGGCGGCGGCGACGAGCGGCACCGCGTGCAGGAGCGCGGGCAGCAGGTCCACGGCGAAGGGCCCGGTGGTGCACAGGGCGGCGGCGCCGGCGACGAGTCCGGTGTAGAGGATCGTGATGAGCCCGGCGGCGGCGCGCACGGCGGCGGCGTCACGGCCGCCGATCGCGCGCGTGGTCCCGGCGGCGGCCTTGGCGAGCCGCCAGAAGACGAGGACGGTGAGCGCGAGCGGGGCGACGCTGAGGTGGATCGCTCCGATGTCGACGGGCACGCCGTGCCCGGAGAGCCACGCGACCCCGGCGGCCGCGGCGACGTGGGCGACCGAGCCTTCCGCTCCGGCCTGCCACCAGCCGAGGATGACGATCACGAGGATCGGCGTGACGACCACGGTGGTCGCCCACAGCGTCGTGGCGAGGGCGGAGGCGAGGAGCGCTCGCGGGCGTTTCGCCTTGGCGCGCCGGGCATACGCGGCCGTGTCGACCACTTCGGTGGCGCGCTCATGAGGGAGGGCCTCTACAGCGGAACCGTCACCTGACACGCTGATGCGAACGGTCTCCCGCTGCGCGGACCCTGCTCTGCCAGGGCGTCGGTTCGGTCGTCGCTCCACGCCGACCAGTCTGTCACAGCCGGGCACGTGGAGGACGGTTCCCGTCCACGGCTTCGGAATGCGAGGATGGCAACGAAACGTCCGGCTGCTGGGGCCGGCCGGGAGGAGGCACCACATGGAAGGTCCGGGCGACTTCTACGCGACGGTGGACGTGGTCGACGTGGTCGACGGGGACACGTTCCGCGCCGTCATCGACGGCGAGAAGGTCCGCGTGCGCATCATGGGGATCAACTCCCCCGAGTCCGGCGGCTTCCGCGAGGAGGAGGACTGGGGCGCCGAGGCGAAGATCTACGCCAAGCAGAAGCTCGAGGGCCGCACCGTGCATCTCTTCAGCGACCCCGGCGATCCCTCCCGCGACCAGTACGACCGGCTGCTCATGCACGTGGTCATGGAGAACGGCATGAACTACGCGGTCCTCGCGGTCGCGGAGGGCATGGCGCACACGTACATCCTGCGCCACCAGGAGCTCGTCATCGGCGACACGCTGCGCAAGGCCGAGAAGCTCGCGAAGGCCGAGCGCCGCGGCATGTGGGGCTCGGCGGTCCACGACTGACACGCGGACGGGCACCCCCTCGGCGAAGGGAGTGCCCGTCGGCGCCGCTCTAGGATTCGGCGGTCGCCAGCTTATGGGCTTCGACGACCGCGCCCTTGCGTTCATGGGCGTACAGCCACGACTGGAGTACCGCCGCGAGAGCGCCGCCTACCAGCGGCGCCAGGAGGAACACCCACACGTGCGCGAGCGGCTCGCCCCCGGCGAACAGCGCCGGGCCGAACGAGCGGGCCGGGTTGACCGACGTGCCCGTGAGCGGGATGCCCACGAGGTGGATGATCGCCAGCACCAGGCCGATGGCCGCGCCCGCGAGGGGCGTCTCGCCCCGGTTGCTGGTGACGGCGAGAACGGTGAAGACCAGCAGGAACGTCAGCAGGACCTCGATGACGATCGCGCCGGTCAGGTTGACGGTGGTGCCGTAGTCGTTCGCGCCGAGCACCCCCGTCTGGTCGGCGACGTCGCCCACGGTGGTCATGAACTTGAGCATCGCCGCACCGGCGATGCCGCCGATGAACTGCGCGATCCAGTACTTCACGGCCGTCGTGGTGTCGATCCGCTTCGCGAGGAACGCACCGAGGGTGACCGCCGGGTTGACGTGGCAGCCCGAGACGGGCCCGAGCGCGTAGGCGAGTGCGAGCAGCACCAGCCCGAACGCGAGGGCGACGCCGACGAAGCCGATCGTCTCGATGCCGTAGACCGCCGATCCGACGGCGAAGAACACCAGGCAGAAGGTGCCCAGCAGCTCGGCCCAGAATTCGCGCATGTCGTCCCCCTCGATGCCGCTTCCTCACGTTCGCCTTCGAGCGTCGCAGGAATCACGAGGTCATGCGCAGGTTTCGACCATTTCGGACGGATCGGTCGGCGCGCTCAGGAGCGCTCCAGGTAGTGCAGGACGGCCGCCACACGGCGGTCGGTCTGGTCGTCCGGAGTGAGGTCGAGCTTGAGGAAGATGTTGCGGATGTGCTTGTGGACGGCGTTCTCGGTGATGAAGAGCCGCTGCGCGATCGCCTGGTTGCCGAGGCCCTCGGCCATGACCGACAGGACCTCCTTCTCGCGCGGCGTCAACCGCTCCACCGGATCGTCGGCGCGGCGCTGCGCGAACAGCTGCGCGACCACCTCGGGGTCGATCGCCGTGCCGCCCTGGGCGACCCGGTGCAGGGCCTCCACGAACGCGTCCACCCTGCCGACGCGTTCCTTCAGCAGGTAGCCGACGCTGCGCGCACCGTCCGCGAGGAGATCGGTGGCGAAACTCTGCTCCACATAGGCCGAGAGCACGAGCACCGCCAGACCCGGGTGGGCGCGGCGGGCGGCCACGGCCGCCTTGATGCCCTCATCGGTGTGGCTCGGCGGCATCCGCACGTCCACGACCGCGATCTCGGGCCGGTGCTCCTCCACGGCGGCGAGGAACTCCTCCGGCCCGCCCACGGTGGCCACGACCTCGAAGCCCTCCCCCTGCAGCACCAGGTTCAGGCCCTCCCGCAGGAGGAAGTCGTCCTCGGCGATCACGATCCGCATGGCAGCTCCACTCTGATCTCTGTCGGCCCGCCCGCGGGGCTCTGCACGGCGACGGTCCCGTCCAGCGCCTCCACGCGGCGCGCGATCCCCGCGAGTCCCGAACCCGAGGCGGCGTCGGCGCCGCCCCGGCCGTCGTCGGACACGACCACGGTGAGCGTATTCCCCCTGCGCCGCACCTCCACCGAGGCACTGGACGCGCGAGAGTGCTTGGCCACGTTCGTGAGCGACTCGGCGACCACGAAGTACGCGGTGGCCTCGACGCTCGCCGGGCACCGGCCCTCCACGTCCACTTCGAGCGTGCACGGGACGGCGCAGTCCGAGGCCAGCGCGCTCAGTGCCCCGGCGAGGCCGCGGTCCTCCAGGACCGGCGGCAGGATCGAGCGGACGACGGCCCGCAGCTCGGCGAGCGCGCCCTCGACGGTGTCCTGGGCGCGTTCGAGGATCTGGTCGGCGCGGGCCGGGTCGCGGCGGATCTCGCGGCGGGCCGCGCCGATGAGCACGTTGACGCCGACGATGCGGTTCTGCGCGCCGTCGTGCAGGGCCCGTTCGATGCGGCGCAGCTCGACGGCGTGCGCGTCGAGGGCGGCGGCGCGGGTGGCGGTGAGCCGGGCGACCTTCTCGGAGAGGTCCATGCCCGGGTCGGGGACGAGGAGCGTCAGGCCCGGTCTGGTCTGGAGTTCGAGGAGCTTGGTGCCGAAGAGGATCCACAGCACGAACACGGCGACGCCGGTGGCGCAGCCGAGGAGCGCGGCGGTCGCGGTCTCGGCCTCGACCATGCCGTTGAGGATGTTCTGCTCGGAGTCGGGCGCGAAGTACCACCACACCGGGTACGTGACGTCGTGGACGGCGGTGAACGGCATCTGCAGGAGCAGCGCGCCGAGGAGGAGGCCCCACGTGCCGTGGATGACGAGCCAGAGCAGGTCGCGGCGCACGCTCGGGTCGGCCCTGAGCTCCCGGAAGTTGCGCGGCGCGTCGATGTACGGCCCGAGGTAGGGGGTCTTCACCTCGTGGCCGAGGCGGCGCAGCCGGCCGCGTTCGAGCCCGGCGATGGTGCGCACCCAGCGGGCCATCGGACGGATGAGGAAGCGGCCGACACCGAGGAACGCGAGCACGGCCGTGAGCAGGAGCAGCGGGATCGTGTAGAGCGCGAGGAACGCGAACCCGGCCCCGACGATGCCGTATCCGGTGGCGCGGAGGGACGCGAGGAGCAGCGCCCAGAGGTCCGCGGTCTCCCCTTCGGGGCGCAGCTGGGCGTCGATCCACGACTTCGCCCGCCGCATGCGTTCGCGCACTGTGCACCCCCTTCGCCGAGTCGATCTTGAAAGCTACCCGGCGCTTTCGCGATCGTCGGTAGCGCTGGCTGTACCACCGGGCCTGCACCAGGCCCCACTGTGAATCGGCAAGCCAGCCGCATTGGGCCGCAGGGCGTTTCGCCATAGCGTTCTTCTCAACCGATCCCGTTGGAAGGCAGCGCCATGAACGAGCAGTACCGCATCACCGAACCGCCGCCGCGGCAGAGCGTCGGCCACTTCACGATCATGAGCGTCGTGCTGTGGACCGGCCTCGTCGCCGGCGCCGTCCTGAACACCGGGCTGCAGGCCGTCGGGCTGCCGCTGCTCGCCTTCCCGTTCGGGGCGATCGCGCTGGCCTGCGCCGTCGCCCTCATCGTCCGCGCCGTGAAGAACCGGAGGAGCCGCCGATGAGCACACTCGCCGCCGTCCGGCCCGACCTGCACTCCGACATCGGGAGGCCTCCGGCGCTGCTGCTGCGCGACGTCACGAAGACCTACGACGGCGCCCACACCGCGCTCGACCGCGTCTCGCTCGAGGTGCGGCGCGGTTCGTTCCTGGCGCTCATGGGTCCCTCCGGGTCGGGCAAGTCGACGCTGCTGCACTGCGCGGCGGGGCTCGACACGCCGACTTCCGGGGAGGTCCGCATCGGCGGCACGGCGATCGCGAAGCTCAGCGAGAACCAGCGGACCCGGTTGCGGCGCAGCCGGATCGGGTTCGTGTTCCAGTCGTACAACCTGCTGCCGTCATTGAGCGTGGAGGAGAACCTGACGCTGCCGCTGCGGCTCGCCGGGGCGCCGGCGGACCAGCGCTGGCTCCGCGACCTGGTCGAGCGCGTGGGCATCGCGGACCTGCTGCACCGGCGACCCGGGGAGCTCTCGGGCGGCCAGCAGCAGCGGGCGGCGATCGCGCGTTCACTCGCGGCCCGCCCGGAGGTGGTGTTCGCGGACGAGCCGACGGGGGCGCTCGACCTGGACACGGCCGCCGAGGTCCTTGACCTGCTGCGGGAGCTCGTGGACGACTACGGGCAGACCGTGGTCATGGTCACCCACGACCCGGCCGCCGCCGCCCGCGCGCACGCCACCGCGGTGGTCGCGGACGGCCGCATCGAGCACTACCTGCGCGGGGCGAGCGCGGAGCAGCTCACCGCGATCTTCACCGGACTTCGGGGGCGCTGAATTGCGTCCCGCGCCCCCGCACGGTCGGCTCACCATGGCCGGACCGTCGATCAGTATGGCCCGCAACCGGATCACCAGCCTCATCGCCGTCGCCTGCGCGGTGTTCGGCGGGGCCGCCATGGTCACCGCCACTGCCGTCGTCGGCGAGACCGGCCTGGGTTCCCACCTCGCGCCCGAGCGGCTCGCCGAGGCCGAGATCCTCGTCTCGGCCCCGCAGCGCCATCCCGTGGTCGAGGACCCCGACATTCCCTTCCCCGAACGCCAGACGCTCCCGGCCGATCTTGCCGCCGACATCGCCGCGGTGCCGGGCGTCGCGGGCGCGGCCGCCGACTTCACGTTCACCGCGCGACTCGACGGGGGCAACGCCGCGGGCACCGTGATCGAAGGCCACAGCTGGGACACCGCCGCGCTCTTCGACGCCTCCACTCCCGCGCCCGGCACCGGCGAGATCGTCCTCGACGCCGAGACCGCCGAGGCGGCAGGGCTGGGCCCCGGCGACGGCATCACCCTCACCACCGCGAACGGCACCGCCGAATACACCGCCAGTGCCGTCGCCGACCTGCCCGGGCAGGGCCTCTACACGGACGCGGCGACCGCGCGCGCCCTCGCCGGGCACGGCGAAGGCCAGGCCGACCTCATCGCCGTCGACGTCGCCGCGGACACCGAGACCGTCGCCGCCGACCTCCGAACCGCCTTGTCCGGCACCGGGTTCGAAGTCGTCACCGGCGAGGCGCGCGGCGACGCCGAGACCCTCGCGGGAGGCACCGCCCGCAGCGAACTCCTCGAACTGGCCATCGCCCTGGCCTCCACCATCGTGCTGCTCGTCGGCTTCATCACCGGCGGCGCGATCAGCGTCTCGGTCGCCGGCCAGCGCCGGGACCTCGCACTGCTGCGAGCGGTCGGCGCCACCCCGCGCCAGGTGCGGCGGCTCGTCGCCGCCCAGGCGACCATCGTCGCCGCCTTCGGACTCGTGCCCGGCATCGCCGTCGGATACCTACTCGCCGAACGGTTCACGGCGTTCCTCGCCGAATCCGGGACGATGCCGGAGGGCCTGCCGGTCGCGATGACTCCGATCAGCGGACTCATCGCCGCGGCGCTCCTGCTGGCGACCGTGCAGATCGCCGCGCGCGCCGCCTCCATGCGCGCCTCCCGGGTCCCGGCCACCGCCGCCGTCGCCGAATCCCGGATCGAGCCGCGCGAACCCGGCCGCGTCCGCACCGGCATCGGCCTCCTGGTCTTCGCCATGGCGCTGACGCAGTCGCTGATGCCGCTGTTCGTCCCCGGCGAGGCCGCGTTCGCCTCAGCGGCGACCTCCACGCTCACCGCCGTCGTCGGCCTCGCCTTGGCCGGACCCGCCATCGTCCGGGTCGCACTCCGATTCACCAAGCGGCGCTCCGAGACCGCGGTCTCATGGCTGGCGGCCAACAACAGCCGGGCCTACGCCCGGCGGACCGCCGGGGCCGCCGGGGTGCTGGCGCTGGCCGTGGGCCTCACGATCACGCAGGTGTCCGCCCAGTCCACGTTCAGCGAGACCGCCGCCGCCGAGATCGCCGACGGTGCAAGGGCGGACGCCACCGTCACCGGCCCGATCAGCGCCGACGACCTCGCCGCGCTCGACCGCGAGAGCGGTGTCGAGGCCGCTGTCGGCGTCATCGAGACCACCGTGCTGCGCACCTACGACCTCGCGGGCGACGAAGCGGCCGATCCGATCCCGGCGTTCGCCTTCAGCCCCGGGATCGAGCAGGTGGCCGACCTCGACCCGCGGGACGGCGACCTGGCGGACCTCACCGGCGACGCCGTCGCCCTCGACGCCGCGACCGCCCGCGTCTGGGGCGCCGACGTCGGCGACACGATCGGCCTGATCCTCGCCGACGGCACCCGGGTGGACGCCGAAGTCGCCGCGACCTACGGGCGCGGCTTCGGATTCGGGACCGTAGTGCTCGCCGCCGACCTCGTCACCGGCCACGCCGGGCCGCGCTTCTACGACGCCGCGCTCGCCACCGGAGACGAAGCGGCCGTGGCGGCATGGGCCGCCGCCGCCCCGGGACTCGCCGTCGAGGCGGGCGCGACGGTCCCGTACACGGCCACCGGGATGACCCCCGACCAGTGGCTCAACGTGATGGTGACGCTCGTGCTGTGCGGCTACGTCATGCTCGGCGCCGCCAACAGCCTCGTCGCCGCCACCGCCCGCAGAAGAGGCGAGTTCGCGGGCCTGCGCGCGGCCGGCGCGACTCCGCGCCAAGTGCGGGCCATGATGCGTCGGGAGACGCGGTTCCTGTGCGCCTTGGCGATCGGGGCCGGACTCGCCGTCTCGGTACTGCCGATGACACTGCTGAGCCTGGTCTTCCTCGGCGAGCCCTGGCCGCAGGGACCGCTGTGGGTGGTCCCCGCCGTCGCCGCCCTCACCGCACTCGTCGCGAGCGCCGCCATCGCGATCCCGACCCGCAAGGCGCTCAAGCTGCCGCTCACCACGCTGGTGGCGGCCGCCGAATAAGCCGGAACACCAGGAAACGCCTTGGGGGCCGCCGAGATTGGCGGCCCCCACTGCGCGGGTGTTGCTCTGGGGTCAGGCGGCTTCGACCGCGGTGCGGCGGCCCAGCAGCGCGGTGGCGCTGGCGAGGAGGCCGACGATCGCGACCACGGTCACCATGTAGAGGCCGGGCCGGTACTGGTCGAGGTCAGTGGCGACGCCCCCGGAGATCAGGCCCGTGACGATCGCCAGGACGACCGCGCCGCCGATCTGGCCGGAGGTCTGGACCAGGCCGGAGGCCAGGCCCTGCTCGTCGTCCGCGATGCCTTCGGTGGCCTGCACCATGACCGCGGAGAAGCCGATGGCGAACCCGAGGCCGAGGAGCAGGAACGAGGGCAGGTAGTCGGCGAAGTAGTTCGGCTCGGGGTTGCCGCCGCGCAGGATGAACCACAGGTAGCCGAGGACGAAGGAGCTCAACGCGGCGATGATCATCGACTTGGTGCCGTAGCGGTCGATGAACTTGCCGGCGCTCGGCGAGAGGAAGGCGACGATGATGCCGGCCGGGGCCAGGGCGAGCGCCATCTGGATCGGCTCCCACTGGAGCGTGTTCTGCAGGTACAGGGACACGATCGTCTGGAAGCTGATGTAGGAGCCGAAGATCGCGAGCGCGGCCAGGTTGGCCCGCACGATCGACTTGACCTTGAAGATGCTCAGGCGGACCAGCGGGTGGGCCACCTTGTTCTCGATGACGAAGAACGCGCCGAGCAGGGCGACGGCCGCGATCGTGGTGGTGGTGACGAGCGGCGTGAACCCGGTCTCGGGGGCGGTGACGATCGTGTAGACGGCGGCGAGCATGCCGCCGGTGAGCGTCACGGTGCCGGCGAAGTCGATCGAGCCGCGTTCGCGGTCGGAGGTCTTGGGGACCACGAAGAAGGCGGCGATGACGACGCCCGCGACGACGACGGTCGGCACGTAGAAGGTCAGTCGCCAGTCGATGCTGGTGAGCAGGCCGGAGGCGATGAGGCCCGAGGCGTAGCCGGTGGCGCCGAAGACGGTGAAGATCGACAGCGCCTTGTTGCGGTCGTGGCCTTCCTTGAACGTGGTGGTGATGATCGAGAGCGCGGCCGGGGCGGTGAACGCGGCGGCGACGCCCTTGACGATGCGCGAGGCGATGAGGAGGCCCTCGTTGTCGACGAGGCCGCCGACGAGCGAGGCGATGCCGAAGA
Source organism: Glycomyces sp. YM15 (assembly GCF_016918015.1). Taxonomy (GTDB): domain Bacteria; phylum Actinomycetota; class Actinomycetes; order Mycobacteriales; family Micromonosporaceae; genus Glycomyces. Next base: position 9,132 of record NZ_JAERMK010000042.1, on the reverse strand, counting down.
CGACGAGCGCGGTCAGGAAGACCTGGCGGCGGCCGAGCAGGTCGGCCATGCGTCCGCCCAGGAGGAGCAGGCCGCCGTAGCCGAGGATGTAGCCGTTGACGATCCACTGCAGCGAGCTGGTCTCGAGGCCGAGTTCGGCGCCGATGGACGGGAGCGCGACGCCGACCATGGAGACGTCGAGCGCGTCGAGGAACATCGCGAGGCCGGCGACGAACAGCACGGCCCAGAGCTTTGGTCCCCATCTGCTCGGGGCGTGTGATTCGGGATCAGGGGTGTCGGGGAGTGCGGTGGTGCGGGGTTGGTTCTCGGTGATCGTCATGCCGAGAAACTTACATGCACGCGCATTGGATGTCAACACATCTAATGAGTGGACATTAAATGCCTTGACATGGTAATCTCCTGGTCATGGAGGCTGGATCAGACGTAGACGTATGCGCCAAGTGGTCTGAAACACTGCGCGTGTACCACAACACATCGTGCGAGCTCGAGAACGAGCTGCAGTCCCGCCACGAACTGGGGCTCAGCGAGTTCGAGGTGCTGCTGATCCTGGGCCGCACCTGCGGCGATCAGGCCGGGGGCAAGGCGAAGATGAAGGACATCGAAGCGGAGATGTACCTCAGCCAGAGCGCCCTCTCCCGCACCGTCACCCGCCTGGAGAAGGCCGGGCTCGTGACGCGCGCGGCCTGCGACTTCGACCGCCGCGCCAACTTCCTCATGCTCACCCCCTCGGGCCGCGAGCGCTTCGAGGCCGCCAAACCCACCCACCGGGCCGTCCTCGTCAAGCACCTCACCGACCCGGGCTCCTCCAAGCGCGCCGAGGCCTGCTCCTAGCGCAGTGCCTCTGGGCGCGTGGCGTTCCCGCTACGGGCTGGACGGCTTTCCCCGACCCCCGGCCTCGGTCGGTATGGTGAACGCGAGAGCAGTCACAACCGATCCGGCCCGTGGAGCGTGGATGCAATGACTCCCCCAGAGAACGAACGACCCGACGACGATGACGGCGGCACCTTCAAGCTGAAGCCCGGCGCCGCAGGCGGCGCCCCGGCGCCCGCCCCGTCCGGCGACGAGTCCGGCCTCGACCGCACGATGAAGATCCAGCGCCAGGGCGGCGCACCGGCCGGTGCATCGACCCCGCCTCCGCCGCCTTCGCCGCTCGGCAACCCGACCGGACCTGCGGATCCGAACGTCGCCTCGTTCGCCGAGACCACCGTCATGCCGCAGCAGGGCGGCTCGCAGACCGGCTTCCAGCCCGGCTCGCAGCCGCCGCAGTCGAACCCGCTCGGCAGCGGCCAGATCCCGCAGCCCCAGGCCCCGCAGCAGCCCTACGGCCAGCAGCCGCAGCCCTTCCCGGGCCCGCCGCCGCAGCAGCAGCCGGGCTACCCGCAGGCGCAGACCGGTGTCCCGCAGGGCGAAGCGCCCGACGGCATCAAGCGCATCGGCCTCATGGTGCTGATCGCCGCAGGCCTCGGCCTGCTCGCCAACATCATCTCCATCGCGATGAACCCGCTGGGTGCGGGCTTCGCCGTCATCGGCATCCTGTTCGCCGCCGCATGGGGCTGGTACGGCTGGGCGCTGCCGAAGGGCAAGATCACCTCCGGTGGCCTGCGCATGACCGGCATCGTGCTCATCATGATCGGCGCGGGCTTCTCGATCATCGGCATCTTCACGTCCTTCGGAACGATGGCGATCTTCCCCGCCCTCGGCGCGATCAGCCTCATCCAGAGCCTCATCCTCGCCGGCGTCCTCGGGTACGCGTCCTTCATCTACTTCAAGGACCAGGCGGTCAAGGACTTCATCAAGGGCGCCCCGGCCATGGCGGGCGGCTACCCGCCCGCCGGGTACCCGCAGCAGCCGCAGCAGCAGTACGGGCAGCAGCCGCCTCCCGGCTACGGCCAGCCGCAGCAGCCCCAGCAGCAGCCGGGCGCGTACCCGCCGCCGCCGCCGGGCTACCCGCAGCAGGGCCAGCAGCCGCCGCAGGCCCCCTACGGCGGTTAGCACTACCGCCTCACACCGGACGCGACTAAGCTCACTCGTAAGCAACGGCCGCGGCACGCACGGTTCGCCAAGAGCGCCGTGGGTGCCGCGGCCTCCTGTACGAGGAGGTACATCTATGTCCGCTACCGGCACACCGATCAGGGTGGTCGTCGCGAAAGTCGGGCTCGACGGGCACGACCGGGGCGCGAAGGTCGTGGCGCGGGCACTGCGCGACGCGGGCATGGAGGTCGTCTACACCGGCCTGCACAACTCCCCCGAGCAGGTCGTCGCCACCGCACTCGCCGAGGACGCCGACGCGATCGGCCTGAGCATTCTCTCCGGCGCGCATATGACGCTGTTCCCGCGAGTGCTGCGACTACTCGACGAGGCGAACGCTCGCGACATCATCGTCTTCGGCGGCGGCATCATTCCCGACGAGGACGCGGCGCAACTGCGCGAGGCCGGAGTGGCCGCGATATTCGGCCCCGGCGCCTCGACGCAGGTGATCGCCGAATGGGTGCGCGAGCATGTTCCGTCACCCGGAGTGGCCTCACCCGATCAGGGCCGTCCCGCAGCCGTATGACAGGCATCCACCTGCGAAAACGGCGGGCCCAAAAAATTCTCTGAGAAGACCGTAACCGGCCGCGAGCGCCCTCGTTCTTAATAGTGTCGGACGCAGTGGAATACGGCGGAAGACGCATCGGCAGCGGCTCGATAAGGCCGCTATTGAGAAAGGCCGCCGCGGCACCGGAAGTTCACTTCCGGCCGGATCGCGGCAATATCGCACGGTTCATAGAGCTGTGCCACAAACTGCCGATGCCCTGTCGATTGAGGGGTGGCGATAGGGCATCGTGCCTAAGGGAGTCAAGCCTTTGAGGGGTGGGCTTGATTCTCGCTAAGGGGACCGGACGCCTGAGGGGTGCGTCCGGTCCCCGCCTCTATGCCCCGCATCCCGCGGCACGCCCGGCCTCAGGATGCGTCCGCCCCGCTTCACCGAGCGCACGATCCGTCGCGCCTCCCGTGCGATCTTCGATCTCGTCACACCGGTCGCCCGTCGCAGGCCACGCCCACTCGCTAAGGGTTACCCTGCGAGAACGGGCACCTGTACCCAGACCCCGCCCACCGGCGGGGCGGCCAGGCCGTCCGGTCAAAGAAGACTAGCTAGTGGAGCGGACTCTACAGTGGATCTGTACGAATACCAGGGCCGCGCACTGTTCGCCCGGCACAACGTGCCGGTACTGGACGGCGGCGTCGCCACCACCACGCAGGAGGCCGTGGAGCTCGCTGAGCGCCTCGGTGACCGGGTGGTCGTCAAAGCACAGGTGAAGGTCGGCGGCCGAGGCAAGGCGGGCGGCGTCAAACTCGCCGACAACGTCGACGAGGTCAAGACCCACGCCACGAACATCCTCGGCATGGACATCAAGGGCCACACCGTCGAGAAGGTCATGCTCACCGTGACCGCCGACATCGACGAGGAGTACTACTTCTCCTACCTCCTCGACCGGGCGAACCGCACCTTCCTGTGCATCGCCTCGACCGCGGGCGGCATGGAGATCGAAGAGGTCGCGCACACCGCGCCCGAGAAGGTCGTGAAGCTCCCGATCGACGCCGGCGTCGGCGTCACCCCGGAGATCGCGGACGACATCGTCACCAAGGCCGGGTTCCCCGAGGACCTGCGCGACCAGCTCGTCGACGTGTTCGTCAAGCTGTGGGTCGCGTTCGTGTCCGAGGACGCGACGCTCGTCGAGGTCAACCCGCTCGTGCGCACGCCCGAGGGCAAGATCCTCGCGCTCGACGCGAAGGTCACCCTGGACGAGAACGCGGACTTCCGCCACCCCGAGAACGCCGAGTTCGAGGACAAGTCGGCCGTGGACCCGCTCGAGCAGCGCGCCAAGGACTCCGGCCTGAACTACGTGAAACTCGACGGCTCCGTCGGCATCATCGGCAACGGCGCCGGGCTCGTCATGTCCACCCTCGACGTCGTGTCGTACGCCGGGGAGAACCACGGCGGCGTCAAGCCCGCGAACTTCCTCGACATCGGCGGCGGCGCCTCTGCCGCCGTGATGGCGAACGGCCTCGAAGTGGTCCTGTCCGACCCGCAGGTCAAGAGCGTGTTCGTGAACATCTTCGGTGGCATCACCGCCTGCGACGAGGTCGCCAACGGCATCCTCGGCGCCCTCAAGACCCTCGCCGACCGCGGCGAGGACGTCACCAAGCCGCTCGTCGCCCGCATCGACGGCAACAACGCCGAGGCCGGACGCCAGATCCTGGCCGAGGCGAACCACCCGCTCATCACCGTGGTCGAGACCATGGACGCCGCGGCCGACAAGGCCGCCGAGCTCGCGAACAAGGGGGCCTAGTCCAATGGCGATCTTCCTCAACGAGAACTCCAAGGTCATCGTCCAGGGCATGACCGGCTCCGAAGGCATGAAGCACACCCGCCGCATGCTCAAGGCCGGCACCGAGATCGTGGGCGGCGTCAACCCGCGCAAGGCCGGCACCAAGGTCGACGTCGACGGCGTGAGCCTGCCGGTGTTCGCCACCGTGGCCGAGGCCATCGCCGAGACCGGCGCGAACACCTCCGTCGTGTTCGTGCCCCCGGCGTTCTGCAAGTCCGCCGTGATCGAGGCGATCGACGCCGAGATCGAGGTCGCGATCGTCATCACCGAGGGCATCCCGGTGCACGACTCCGTGACCTTCTGGAACTACGCCGAGGCCAAGGGCAACAAGACCCGCATCGTGGGCCCGAACTGCCCCGGCATCGCCTCCCCCGGCAAGTCGAACGCGGGCATCACTCCGGCCGACATCACCGGCGCGGGCCCCATCGGCCTCGTCTCCAAGTCGGGCACGCTGACCTACCAGCTCATGTACGAGCTGCGGGACCTCGGCTTCTCGACCTCCGTCGGCATCGGCGGCGACCCGGTCATCGGGACCACCCACATCGACTGCCTCAAGGCGTTCGAAGAGGACCCGGAGACCAAGGCGATCGTCATGATCGGCGAGATCGGCGGCGACGCCGAAGAGCGCGCGGCCGAGTACATCAAGAGCCACGTGACGAAGCCGGTCGTCGGCTACATCGCCGGTTTCACCGCCCCCGAGGGCAAGACGATGGGCCACGCGGGCGCCATCATCTCCGGTTCGGCCGGCACCGCCGAGTCGAAGAAGGAGGCCCTCGAGGCCGCCGGCGTCAAGGTCGGCAAGACCCCGAGCGAGACCGCGCGCCTCATGCGCGAGGTCATCGAGAACCTCTAAGGGACGCATAGCGACGCGAGGGCCGGACGGTGCGACCGTCCGGCCCTCGCGCGTACAGCGGGCCCGGAACCGGCGTGCCGCCACGCTCACGGCCGACCTCACCCGCCGAGCCGCGTCCTCGATCGGGCATATTGGTGCGTGCACTAGCCGTGCGGCCAGTTGGGCCGCCGAGTCGCGTTGGGAGAAGCCGATGACCGAGACCGTGCTGTTCGAGCGGGCCGCCGTGCTCGACACCGCCGCCGGGGCACTGATCCGCGACCAGCGCGTGCTGGTGCGCGGCAATGCGATCGCCGCCGTCGGACCCGACCTCGAAGCGCCCGACGCCCGGGTGGTCGACCTCGCCGGCAAGACCCTCATGCCCGGGCTCATCGACTGCCACGCGCACGTCAACGCCCACACCGCGAACCTCGCCGGACTGGCCGACGAGTCGCCCGCCTACGTGGCGCTCAAGGCCGCCAACGAGATGCGGGAGATGCTGCACCGCGGCTTCACCACCGTTCGCGACCCCGGCGGCGCGGACTTCGGGCTGCACGAGGCCCTCGCCGAAGGCGTGATCGAAGGCCCGCGCCTCTACTTCGGCGGCAAGGCGCTCTACCGGCGGGCACGGCGACGGCCGCCCGCGCGGCCGCAGGGTGCGCGAGGACCACCGGTGCTGCCCCGACCTGAGCACCGTCTGCGACGGCGTCGACGAGGTCCGCAGGGCCGCAAGGGAACAGCTGCGCACCGGCGCGTTCCACGTCAAGATCATGCTCTCCGGCGGCGTCGCCTCACCGACCGACAGGATCGACTCGACGCAGTTCTCGCTCGAGGAGATCCGCGCGGTCGTCGAGGAAGCCGAGGCCGCCAACCGGTACGTCGCCGGGCACGCCTACACCGCGCGGGCCGTCAACCGCGGCCTCACGGCGGGGGTCCGATCCATCGAGCACGGCAACCTCATCGACGAGACCAGCATCGAACTGTTCCTGGAGCACGACGCGTTCCTGGTGCCCACCTTGGTGACCTACCAGCGCATGGCCGCCGAGGGCGCCCGGCACGGGCTCCCCGCCGAGAGCATCGCCAAGAACCCCATCGTCCTCGACGCGGGCCTCCGCGCCCTGGAAACGGCCCACCGCGCGGGCGTCAACCTCTGCTACGGCTCCGACCTCCTCGGCGGCATGCGCCGACACCAGTTGGAGGAGTTCACGATCCGCGGAGCCGTCATACCCGCCGCCGACGTCATCCGCTCCGCCACCGTCACCGCCGCGAAGCTCCTCGGCGAGGAGGGCCGCCTCGGGCAGGTCGTCCCGGGCGCACTCGCCGACCTCCTCGTCGTGGAAGGCGACCCGCTCGAAGACCTCGCGGTTCTCACCGACCCGGAGGCGAACCTGAAGCTGATCATGCAGGACGGCACGAGCAAGTCCAACCGCCTCTGACATCAACCGGCCGGCACCCGACTCCATGGATCTTCCGTGAATCGCAGCATTGGCATTGGCCTGATAACTTCGAGGAGTTCTGCGGGGCCACCTGCGCCAAGACGTCTCCGAGGAGTTTCATGAGCACTGCGCCTGACGCATCCGGCATCACCGATGCCCTCACCAAGGCACTCCATGTCGCGCAGGACGGTCAACGCGCGCAGCAGGAGGCCGGTAACCAGACGGTCGAGGTGGAAGTCGCCGAGGGCATGATCCGCGTGGCCGCGACCCTGGCCGGCAAGGTCTCGGTGGAACTCGTCGATCCCCGCTCGGCCCGGCTCGGTGTCGAGGTCTTGAGCGAGGAGATCACCAAGGGCGTCAACGCCGCGCTCGACGCGGCTCGGGAGCAGGCCGGGCTTCCGGGTGCCATCGATCTGGCCGCGCTCAACGAGAAGGTCGAGGAGATCCAGCAGCAGTCGATGCGCCAACTCTCCTCGTTCATGTCAACTTTGGTGGACTCGCAGGCGAAGATCGTCCGCACCGCCTCCGAAGCGAAGGGCCTTGACCGATGACGAATCTGCAGATCGACCCGGACTCGCTCGACGGCGCGGGGCAGGCGCTCGAAGCCGTCGCAGAGAGCTTCTTCGCCGCCGTCGACCGTTTCGCAGGTAGCATCGAAGGCGTCACGGCCGCCTGTGGAGGCGACGAGATCGGCGGCCTCATCGAGCAGGCGCACACCGAGGTCTTCGAGTGGGCCAGGGAGTGCTTCCAGGATGCGGCCCAGGGGATCGCGGACGCCGGCTTCGACGTGCGCGACTTCGCGACCCAGCACCTGAACGCCGACAATGAGATCGCACAGATCTTCACGCAGTTGTCCTCCGAACTGGGTGGTTCCTGATGGGGCTTCAGCTTCCCTCCGAGCTCATCTCCGTCCTCAGCATGCTCGGATACGACTATCCGGAGTCCGATGAGTCTCACCTCATGGAGTTCGGCCAGAGCTGGCTCGACTTCGGCGGGGACCTCCAGGATGTCGGCGCCGACGCCGCGATGGCGTCCGCGCAGGCGTGGACCGACCAGGTGGGCAAGGACATCGACGCGTTCAAGACCTGGTGGGAGGGCGAGGACAGTCCCAGAAAGGTCATCGAGAACGGCGCTGTCGGCGCCATGATCGCCGGGGTGGGCTTGATCGTCTGCGCGATCATCGTCCTTTGCCTGAAGATCATGGTGATCGTTCAGCTGGTGATCTTGGCGGTCCAGATCGCTTTGGCGATCGCCGAAGCCGCGGTGACCTTCGGCGCCTCGCTGCTGCAGATCCCCATCTTCCAGCAGCTCGCCCGCACCGTCGTCGGCAACCTCATCCAAGAGGCCGTCTTCCAGCTCGTCGCTTAGGGAACCCCGACCAATGGCCAAGAAGAAGTCAGGCGGTGCCGGGGCCACCCCGATCAAACTCGCCGTGAAGTTCCTCGACAAGTTCAAGGCGCGCCCCGGTCGGGGCAGCCAGATGCGCGGCAAGGAACTCAACCACCAGCAACGCGGCGAGATCAAGACCAACCGCGAGACCGGCGAACGCTACGGCAGCGGCTACCACCACCGACCAGGCGGCGAGGACCACGCGGGCCGCCGCACCACCGAGATCTCTGAAACGCATCCCAACGGCGTCTACTCCGGCAAGGTCGAGTTCGAGAACGGCAGTCCCCCGCCCGATTACATTCCGAAGCAGGGTGACGGCACCAGCGCGTTCTTTCCCGACCATTGGTCGGCCGAGAAGGTCGACAGCGCCACCTCGAATGCGTTCGAAGGCTCGACCAAGAACCCCGACAAGGGCACCTGGACCGGCAGTTACACCGACGACAACGGCAAGGTGGTCAAGATCGAAGGCTGGTACGATCCGTCGACCGGCAACATCGGTCACGGATTCCCAAGCTTCGACCAGCCGTAGGAAGGCGACCGAATGAGAATCTTCGTGGACGAGACCGGGTCGATCGATATCGAGGACTACGGCCCCTACGCCATCTATGCCGCGTTCCTTCAACTCGACATCAACTACAGCTTCGCGCGCTGCCTCGACGCGCTCCAGATGTTCGACGACGTCGCAACGGGCCGATCGGCCCGCGAGGTCTATCCGGGCGAGGTACACAGCGCGGTGATCACCAAGCAGTCAGTGATCGTCCAGCACCTCTTCCTCGACGACCGCCGGGTTGAGGTGCCGTTCAACATCGCCCTTGAGGCCCTTGAACAATTCGCGGTGCTGCTCCTGTCCCGGCCACTCCCGCCAGGGGCGGTCCGGGTCTACCGCCCCGACCTTCCGCGCCTCCACGGCGAACTGCACCTGTGGGAGTCGACTTGGAAACGCCCGCACCCGTATCGTGGCAGACTGGGAATTCCGACCCAAGGTTCGGAATAGCTTCCTATCGGCTGAACGTTGAAGGCGCGGACGGCAAATGCCGTCCGCGCCTTCTCGTTCGCCGTCAGAGGTCGAAGTGGCAGGCGACCTTGTGGCCGCTCGCCGCCTCGCGCC
>NZ_JAERMK010000041.1 GCF_016918015.1 Glycomyces sp. YM15 | reverse complement strand
ACCGCTTCGGCCTTGAACTCCTCGGGAAACCGGCGATGATACTTCGAGGTCGACACTCTTCACTCCTTGCAACCCGAACCCTACCGGCCCGGGAGATCAAGGTGTCAACGTCAAAGGGTTAAGCCCCGAGATCGGAAACAGGTCGAACCTGCAAAGGTTCGGCCTGTTTTGCTATGCAGGTCTGGTAGGTCCTTTGGGTTTGCCGGTGGGTTGGTAGTCGCGGGTGGGGTCGAGGGTCAGTTGGCGGAGGTTTTCGCCGGTGATGGTGTCGATGATGCGGATGTCGAGGCCTTCGACGATCAAGAGGACCCGGGTGCCTTCGTGGATCCTGCCGACGCCGAAGTGGTGGAGTTTCCCGTTGTGGCGCATGGTGACGGATCCGGCTTTGTCGATGGTGTCGGTGCGGATACGCCCGGGGTCAGGGGCCTGGAGGTCGGTGCCGGGGGCGGCTTTGGGTCGGGAGTTCTTCTGAGTGACGCCCAGTCGCGCGAGTTCGTGCTCGAGGGCGTTCTTGCCGCCTCGACCGCCGGCTAGGCGGTGGGGCGGCGCCTTCATGGCGGTATCGGCTGATGAGCTTGGAGACCCATCCTTTCGATACGCCATCCACACCCGAGAGATGGGTTTCCTATGTCCTGAACGAGGACACTGCCGTCCCGACTTGTGACCGCGTGTGAACGCGTGTGACCGGTTGTGATAGATGTGAACGGCCGTGGCCGGGCACGACCTCGCGATTGCGCCCGGCCTCGCTGTCTCTGCTGGCCGCGGTAAGTCGGTCGGCGACTGCGACCAGCTCCAGTCAGGCGCGGGAGGGCAGCAGCCGCAGGCCCATCGGCTTGCCTTGGCGCTGAGCGCGCTCGGGGTCGCGCTCACGAACGTCTGCGACCTGCTCTGCGTCGACCCGATCCTCCTCGGCGGCAGCTTTGAGTGAAGTTTTGTCGGGATTCTGACATATGCGGGTCCACCTGGGAACTCGCAGGTCAAGATGCCCAATGAGAATGCTTCTGCTTGTTACGATCGCCGCCATGCACCCCCGAAACACGCTGGAGAACGCAACCGAATCGATTGTCCGGCACGGTGAACCAATCGGAACGATCGTCCGTGACGTGGTTGCCGAAGTCGAACCGAGCGAGCTGCCGATCGTCGACGGCCTGCTTGAGCTGGACCACCGCCAGGTCGTGAAGCTCATGAAGCGGCGTCCCCGCAAACGGGAGCAACTTGGATTCGGCACCGCAGAGATCGTCGTTCTCATAGCCCCGATCCTTTGGCTTGCACTCGATGAAGCGCTCAAGCAGATCGTGGCCGAGGGAGTCAAGTCTGCTGTGAAGAAGTTGTCCGCGGGTGCCCGGCGGGTGCTGCGGAGGCCACGTCGCCAAGTGCGGCTTCCGGTCATGGAATCGCAGCAGCTCGAGCTTCTGAGGGACGAGGTGAGGGCAATCGCGCAACACAAGGGCCTTTCGGAAGATCGGGCTGCGGAGATCGCGGACGCGTTGGTCTCGAGGATTGCGAGGGGCCGAGCCGGTGAGCCCCCGTCGATCGAGCGCGGAGACTGACCAGTCCGATGCACCCGGCGCGGCCGACGCAGACCCTGCTTGATCTGCCCTCACGTAGCGCCGACTCCATCGCCCGATTCATCCAGATGATCGTGCTCATGCTGCTTGCGAGCTTGGCGATGGCCGCGTCGGTATTGGAAGGACTCGACCCCGATCCTGAGCCCCACGCCCTCGGCTGCCTTCTCGCGGGCGGGTTCGACCCACAGCAGCTCAAGATCAGCACCAGTGCAAGCAACCTGGCGATCCTCAACCGATCAGAGGCCCACTACGACTGCGTCGCCGAACATGTGAGCCTCCCTCCCATATGGATCGGTCCATTGGGGGTGCTGCTCGTTGTCGGCGCCGCCTGGATCCTCTTCCTGATCCTGCCGATTTGGCGAACGCGCCGCGGCCACGTCGCGGTGCTTCCCGAACACGACACGGCCATCCGCGACCAGATCGAGGAACTGGCTGAGCGGGTGGGTTTGCGAACGACTCCCAAGATCGTGATCGACTTGGTCGAACCGACCATCGGTGCCGTCGTCTTCGGCAGCAACCGCAAACCGGTGATCCGCATCAACGGAGCGGCAATCAGGGAGCGGCAATCACAGCCGAAAGTCTTCGAAGCGGTGCTGTTGCACGAGATGGCTCACATCCGCAATCGTGACATCACCCTCACCTACGCCTCGGTGGCGCTTTGGCGAGTGTTCGTCGTCCTCGTGATCATCCCTTACCTGATCACCCAGTCCATCGCTCTGCCCAATGTTGCTCAGGGTCTTGCTCCCGATCTGGTGCCGCTGCTCCTGGCGAACCTGAGTCTCGGGATCATTCTGGTGTTCATGACATACCTCGCCAGGCTTGAGGTTCTTCGCCGTCGTGAACTCGACGCCGATCAAGTCGCCATCGAATCGGGAGCGGATCCGCGTGCGCTCGGGAAACTCACCGAGCAGACGAACCGACACCGGCTGCTTCGGTGGTTGGGCCAGGTGTGGCAGACCCATCCCAGCCCGCGGTCGCGGTACGCCGTGCTCAGCGACCACGCGATGCTCTACAGACCTCGGCCGCTCATGTTGGTCCTCAGCGGGGCCGCGGCCATGCTCATCACCGATCAAGTTCCAAGGGAAATGCTGCACTTCCTCAAAGTGCCGACAACCTGGACTGATTTGTTCCTCGTTGCACCCGCGGTCGCGCTGGTGACCATCGTCGTCGGTAGTTCGCTGTGGAACGCCGCCATCCACGCCGTACTGCACGACAGAGCGGCGCCGACCGGCGCGACCGAAGGATGCTGGCTAGGAGCAGGCCTGGTCCTCGGACAGTTCGTGAGCGTCAACGACGGATTTCATATCCAATGGCTCCCCGACTATCCGCCTGTCTACCTGATATTGGTGCCCATGGCGACGGCCTTCACCTGCTGGGTGTCCCAGAGCGCCCGGATCTGGACCGAACGCTGGCCGGGCAAGCGGATCGGACCGATCATGCTCGGGAACCTGATCGGGTCCGGAATACTCCTGGGAGTAGCGCTGACATGGTGGATCAAGGGCGGGCTCGGATTCACCTTCGGCGACATGACTGACATCATCTTCATCGAGCGGTCCTTGATGGAGGAACGCTCATCTGACCTGTCCGATTCCTATGGGCAGGTGCTCTCCGCGATCTCCTCAATCGCTGTCTTCTTTCGGACGCTGCATCTGGTTCCGTTGACCTGGACTGCACTGGGGGTACTTCTCCTTCCGCTCCTGGCATGGTCGGTGCCTGGAGGCGACGGCGAACGGCCCTGGACAGCGCGGTTCGGTCAGATGCGGCCGAAGGCGACGACTGATCTGATTCCGCCGCGAAGGCTCACCGGTGCAGTCGTGCTCGGTGCGCTGGTGGCATTCGCCGCGATCTTGACGGTCAGGGATTTGATGGCGCCGTGGGCGCCCGCTTTCATCGACGATGCGGGTGGTCTGCACCTGAAGGTCCACTCCACCGGTATTGTGACGGCTGTGGCGCTAGGCGCCATGGCAGCGGCGATGGTCGCGAGCGCTCTGGCAGGACGCTATCGTCTGCTGTTCGCCGTCATCAGCGCACAGCTCGCGGCCTGGATGAGCCTCTCGATGGCGTTCGCGCTCAATATGGCCGACGGTTGTCTTGGATCGCTGAATGTATTCCGAGACACGTGCGGCCTGACTCCCGGGGCTGCGGTGAACTTGTTCAACACCGACGCGCTCCCGTGCCTGGTCCTCGCCGCCATCGTCGGCTTTGCGGGTGCCGCGCTGGTCGGCGGCATCCAGAGGATGCTCCGTCGGTTCCCGAGCAGACGGTTGATTCGGCTGTGCCCACTTACCCGTGCCGCCGCGGTGCGGCGTGTCCGGGTCTGGGGCGTCGTGGCAGTCTGCGTGCCGATCGCAGGGATCGCGATCCGGTCCGAAACCGTCGCTGCCACCGAGACGGACTCCGGCATCATCGATGTGGAGGTGGCCGAACTCGTGGCGGCGGACCGCTATGCCCCGGCGTCTCCGGAGGTGCAGGCCCTCCAGATCTACTCGTGGCTCGAGTATGGCGGGTTTGAGTTGGTCGACGGTCTGTACAAGAACCTCTACGAAGACCGTAACTATTTGGATTCGGCCCTCGCGACCCTGCCGTTTACGGTAGTTGAGGGTCCGATCCTGAGTGAGAACCTCGAAATCGTGGGGTTCGAGACAGGGATTGAGCATAGGCCGATAATCGAAGATCTGGACTGGCAGCGGCTTGAGACATATTGCGCGCTGATTGGCGAGCATGTGACAGACGCGCGACGTTACTTCGCGATCCCGAACGCCGAAGCTCAGGTGCTGTGGGATGAGTCCCTGGAACAGGTCGGCAGCGGGGTCCAAATCTGCCTTGAAGCCATTGAGATCCGTGACCGGTCCAAATTGCCTGATGCCCTGGACGAGTTCATCCTTGCTTTGCCGCTCCTCACAGACACCGTCCACCTCATCGAAGTTCTCCAAGCGGGTTGAGCAACGGCAACAAGTCAGTCGTCTACACCAACAACCTCCTTGGCCGTGGAACACGGAAGGACCTCACTCAGATGGCCCGAGTTCGGAGAACCGCTCCAGTCAGATCGTGATGCTCGGGCCTTTGCGATGAGGCGCTTGACGCTGCGAACGCTGACGCCATACTGGATGGCAAGATCCTTCTGTCTAGCGCCGGACTCGTATGCGGTAACGAGAGTCGTCCGTTGGGCGGGGGAGAGGCGTCGGTGGAGCGGGCGGGGACTTCGCTCCGTGACGCTCTCAATCGTGAATTCTGCCGTTGAGGCCGTGCGTCTTGAGGGGCCCGAAGCGTCGCCATCGCCCGTCAGTGGGCTGGACAGGCGTACGAGCATGACGTCTACCTGCGGTGGCGCCTTCTGCGACGCATGGCGTGCCCATCGGCTCGAGCGGGGATGTCGGGCTGGTCAGGGTGCGTCGGATTTGCGGTGGGAGAGGTGTCGTATCAGCACGATCGCGGCGAGCACCGCGGCGAGGGCGATGAGAATTGCCGCCCAGGGGGAATCAGGTTCGGCGTCGGCGTCGATTCCGGGTAGGTCGAGGGTGAGCTGGGCGGTGCGTTCAACATCACCGCTGCGCAGGACCGCCGTCGCGAGCCACGGTCCGGCGGCGAGCGGCTCGTCCAGTTCGGCGGCGACCCGGCCCGAGTCCCCGGGAACGATCGTGGTGCCGGCCTGGAATTCGAAGGGACCGGCGGTGAGCGTGCCGCCTTCGTAGGCAAGTGTCGCCGACCCGGCCAGATCCACCGCGCGTTCGCCGGTGTTGGTCACACGAGCGACCAAAGCGGGTCGGTCAGCACTCCCGGCGAGTTCGAGGTCGTCGATCCGGAAGTCGGTGGACGGCTCCCCGCCAGGGCCGACGCTGAGGTATACCCGGACCCCGACTCGGTGGATCTGCCGGACGCCGCTGCCGTCTACGGAGGCGGCCTCCGCCATGACCGCCGCATAGCGCTCGCCTCGCGAAGCGTGTTCGGGGACGTCGATGGTGACGTCGACCGATGCGGTCGCACCCGGCGCCAAGTCCACGCTCGACGGCTCCACAAGAGTCCAGTCGGTCAGATCGTTCCGGCCTCGCCCCTCGGAAGCGGTGAAGACGTCGTCTTCGACCCCTGCCGCTGCCGCATAGAGGTCGATCCGCTGCGGTTCGGTCGAGGCGTTGCTGGCCTCGATGCGGCGTTCAAGGACGGCGCCGGGTTCGACGTGATCGACGATGTACGCGTCCGAGCGCGGATCGTCCGAGGGCCCGCCGTGCGTTACGAGCCGGACGCCGATACTCCCGGAGCCTTCGGTCGAGCCCTGCGCTGTGCCGTCGGACGGGACTGCGGCCAACATCATCGCCGACATGAGCACCAGCCAGAGCTGGAGCCTAGAGGACAGTGTGGGTCACCGTGCCCGTGTAGAGACCTCCGACGGCGGCGGCCGGGAGGTCGATCAGCAAGGTCGGGTTCCAGGAGGCGGTGTTGCTGCCGACGCCTGCGGTCAAGGTGAACGCAGTCTGCTCGGCGCTGAGGGTCACCGCGTTCGCAGCGAGCGGTTGGGCGGGGGTGAACACACCGGTGCCGCTGGTGGCGGTCGCCGGGCCCGACCAGTACCGGACGCTGGTGTTCGGAATGGTCTCAGCGCCCGTTGCACCCCCTGTCGTGAACGCGGTGGAAGAGACCGATGCGGTCCAGGTGGCGGTCAGCAGAGCGCGGTTGTCTGTGACCGTGACTGTTCCGATCTGACCGGTCGCCGTGGTGCCCGGAGTACCAGTGCCGAGATCGGACGAAGTCGGCACGCTGATCGCCAGGGCGCCCTGCTCGACCGTGACCGTGACATCGGTGTCTTGCGCCGACGCGACCGCGGCGCCACCGAACACCAGCGCCACCGCGGCGAAGGTGGTGAAGAGTATTCGTCGCATTCGGAGTCTCCAAGCCAGACAAATCAGCCGACACGATTAGCATAGGCGCGAATAGTGTCACCCGATGGGAAACACCACGGCCTGAGCCGCGACTGCTCCAGGGCCTCGCTCGCTCCCTATAGCCGCGGCGGCCTTCTGCGTCACCAAGCGGTACTGCTTCTTCCATGCCAAATGCCGAAGGGCCTGACCGGACGACCACGGCAGACCGTTTGTGGAAACCCGAGAAAAAACGAGGGCATCACGGACCGATCGCCGGGATCTGTTGTAGGAACGCTACAACTGAGTCGCGAATTCGGTAGTGAGGTGCTTGCGCATGGTAGCGACACTGGCCTCATGAACACGACACCGCAGACCACCGCTGCAAAGGGCATCGTGCCCGCCGTCATCTGGGGGCTCGCCCCGTTCGCATGGCTCTTCCTTCTCCTAAGCTGGCTCGCCTCGGACGGGGACCTGTCCGGCCCGGTCCAGACCGCACTCGGCATCGCGGTCCTGTCTCTGCCTGCACCCTGGTTGCTCTGGGCCTCATGGCGGATGCCGCGCCCACGCGTGAAGACGTACCTCGCCGAAGGAGGCGCCCTGGCCGCGATGCTGCTCTCGCTCTTCGTCACCGCCGTGTACTTCCTGCCCGCCGGCAATCCGAGCGAGACGGCGTCACCGGGCTTCACCGCGGCGTTCGCCGCCGCCGCGGCGGTACTCATCGCGGCCGCCTGGCCGCTGGCGGGCCGCCGCCTCGCCTACGGCCTGCCCGCCCTGGGCTGCGCGGTCTTCGCGATCAGCGTTCAGGTACCGCAGTGGAGGACCGGCGCGCACCTGGAATCGGCGATCGCCATCGCGGACGAGGTGCTGCTGTACGTCCTCATGGGGGCGATCGCCCTGGGTGTGCTCCTCCAGATCGCCTGGTGGCTGCGCGGGAAGCTCCGTGCTGCCTGACCGAACCGGAGGCCGGGGCCGCAGCCGCGGCCCCCTGCGCGCCAGCTGAGCCCGTCGGTGCGTCAACGTCTCGAAGACGCATGTCGACACGAGCGCGCCGAAACTCGGGCAAGTGTCGACGTATGCCGAAGGCGCAGTCCACGTGTTCATGAGCTGATGCAAGATGAGACGCTTCGCGGCCGCGTTCGTGAACCCGTTGCCTGCGGGAGCCTGCTCCGGCGGCCCAGTTTCGGGTGGGGATGGCCTGGGTCAGGTGCTGGACCCGGGCCGGCGGCAGGGCCGGGTCGGTCCGGACTTGCTTGTCGTAGCCGACTTCCTCGAAAGGCATCGGCCGCCGGACCCCGGGCGCTTCCCGGGGCCCGGCCGCCAAGCCGAGGCGCTGCCTTCCTACTGCGGTTCGAGCGTCCAGACGGTGTTCGCGTCGGCGGCTCCGGTGTTCCAGCCGACCGAGCTTCCCGACCCGTAGAGGTACCCGCGCCCGCTCTGCTTGTTGTTGATCCGGAGCCCGCCGTCAGCGGCTTCGAATGACCAGAGTGTGTCGTCGCCGTACCATCCGTCGTTCCAGATGACCACGCCGTCTGGTTGGGTGTCCAGGTACTTGCGGCCCTCCCGGACGTTGTCGATCGTCCAGTACCCGGGTTGCTGCTCCTTGAGGATCCATTGCTGGTCGTCGTAGATGCTTCCCGGCTCCAGTGCGACCGCGCCGGCGGCGCCCGAGTCGAGGTACTGCCCGGTCGCGACGTTGCGGAGCCGGTAGGTCTGACCGCTCTGCGGGCCCCCGGGCTTGTAGGCGCGGAAGTAGTCGATCACGAATTCCTTCGGCCGGGTGTCGGTGGGATCGACGGTGCCGGTCCACCCGGCGTTCTCATAGATGCTCAAGAGGAACACCATGTTGTACGCCGGGGAGGAGCTGATCGTCTTCACCAGGTTGTTGTCGACGAACAGCTTGATCTGGCTCGGATCCCACTGAAGGCCGTAGATGTGCATCTCGCTGGTGAGGTCGAATCCGGCGGTGATGGTGTTGGAGTTCTCGATGACGTTCGGATCCGACCACTTGTGGAGGTTGAACAGGAACTTGTCCGGATTCGGACCCGGGTCCTCCATGATGTCGATCTCTGCGTTGTGCTCGGGAGTGTCCTCCCAGCCGAGCGTCCAGAACGCGGCGTGGATCCCGCTGCGTGCCGAGGTCTTGGCGCGGATCTCGAAGTATCCGTACTTCGGGGCGTACTTCCAATCTGTGGGGATGCTGTGATCGAAGGGAGCAGTCTTGTGCAGGCCGGTCTTCTGTCCGGTCTGGATGCTGGAGACCTTCATGGGGTTGTCGGAGTAGTAGGTGGGCTGGTCGTCGTCGATGCGCAGTACGAGGGCGTTGTTGCGGAACCCGTAGCGGGCCGAGGCCCGCTCTGCGGTGGTTCGGGACTCGAGGTACTTCGTCACCCACAGGTTCGAGTCGAGGCTTCCGTTGAACTCGTCGTTCCGGTCCAGGATCCATCCGGGCTTCTCGAGCGGGTTCGGCGGCATCTCCGCCGCGGACGCTGGCGCCGCCACGAACGTCGACAAGGCCAGGGCGCCACCGCCCGCAAGCAGGCCGCGGCGACCGAGTCTGATGCTGTCGGGATCGAATGCCATGGGTCATCTCCTTTGATGGTTGTCCTTCTAGCGGATGGTGCGGGCGCTCCGGGCTCGAGGTGATGCGCGTTGCCGGTGCCCGCCGAGAGGCTGGTCCCATGGCCTGGAACGGAAAGAGACCCTGCGAAGTCACACCCGGTTCCCGATCGGCGGGCCCTGCCGGCCGCCGGGGAGCCAAACGCGGTACTCATTCCGAGGCGAAGGCCCTCTCGCGATCCAGAATGACAACGGTTCCAGATCATGTCAACTGAATCTGTCGATATCTAGATAACGGTTTTGGCACGTTGGATCAGGCGATTTAGGGACACATCATGGCTTGGCGAGCTTCTAGGTCTTCTCAGTTGCAGGGCGCCTCGAAGCCGCTCTAATGCCGGAATGACCACCGGCCGCCCCGGTTGGACCGCCGCTGACAGTTACCCTCCGCGTCTGGCGGCAGATTCGGCCGGGGGTCCAGAGCGCGGTGTCGACGCGCGACGGCCTGCCTGGCTTGTGGCCGTCTTTCGGGCGGGTGGTGAAGGTCAGGCCGTTGTCGGTCTTGGTTGAGGCCGGGTCCCGTGAGCGGCGGCTGGAGATCTCTTCGATGCGCAAACTCGGCCGCTATGGCCGGGGCCGTATCGCCGGAAACGGCCGTCTCCGGGCCGCGAGGCGGTAACGCCGGGTGCGGGCGTGCGAGGGGTGCCGGTTCCGTCAGCGGTGCGATGGCGTTCATGGCCTCGTCCAGCAGCGCGCCGAGCGACTGCTTGTTGTCCTCGGACGCCCATGCGGACTGAGCGGAGTCGAGGCCGGCCAGGGCGGCGCCGACGAGTGCGACCGCGGCGATCCGCCCCAGTTCGCGGCCGTCCTCGGACAGGCGGCGCTGCAACACGTCGGCCAGCGCGTCCCGCCACAGCGCGTGCTTGAGCAGGTGAGTGGCATGCAGTGCAGGGGTGTTCATGATCATCCGGGTGATCTGGAGCGACTGCGGCCGCTCGCTCATGCCCTGTACGAGGTCGTCGAAGGCCCGGCGCAGTGCGAGCCACGGGCGCTCTTGTGTCGGACGTGATTCCAGGGCCGTGGCGAGCTGCCCGCCCATTTCGACGAACCACTGCCCGAACACGTCCTCTTTGCTGGCGAAGTAGCGGTGGAAGCTGCGGCGGGACAGGCCTGTCGCGGCCGCGATCTGCTCCACTGTCGTCGCTTCGAAGCCCTGCTCTACGAACAGCTTCAGGGCCGCCTGCGCCAGCTCCGCGCGCACCACGCTGCGGGTGCGCTCGCGCAGTCCCACTTTCGGCTCCTCCATGAGGACAGCGTACACCGTCTGGCACGAAGAGTTGTGTTGAGCACACAAGGCCTGACTTGACACACTGAGACATGTTAGGCGTATAGTGAAGTCATCGAAGACGTCGCCGCAAGTCGCCGGCGCCGTATCGCTCCGGCTCCCGCCGGAGGAGAGAAGGGACTTCCAATGTCGAAGACATGGCTCATCACGGGCGCCTCCCGCGGCTTCGGCCGCGCCTGGACCACCGCCGCCCTCGAACGCGGCGACCGGGTCGCCGCCACCGCCCGCGACGTCGACACGCTGACGGAGCTGAGCGACCGCTTCGGCGACGCCGTGCTGACGATCCGACTCGACGTCAACGACCGCGACGCGGACATCAACGCCGTCCAAGCCGCGCACCGGCACTTCGGCCGCCTCGACGTGGTCGTCAACAACGCCGGCTACGGCCACTTCGGGACCACCGAAGAGGTCACCGAAGACGAGGCCCGCGCGCAGATGGAGACCAACTTCTTCGGTGCGCTGTGGATCACTCAGGCCGCGATCCCGTTGCTCCGCGAGCAGGGCGGGGGGCACATCGTCCAGGTCTCCAGCATCGGGGGCGTGACCGCGTTCCCCGGGCTGGGCGTCTACAACGCCTCCAAATGGGCCCTGGAAGGACTCACCGAGGCGCTGGCTGGAGAGGTCGCCGGATTCGGCATCAAGACCACGTTGATCGAACCGTCCGGCTTCGCTACCGACTGGGCAGGCGCCTCCGCCAGCCGCTCGCAGCCGAACTCGCTGTACCAGCCGCTGCGCGACGCGATGGCCAACTGGAGCAACGGACCGGCGCCGACCGCTGAGGACAGCATCGAAGCATTCTTCGCCGCCGTCGACGCGGCCGAGCCGCCCACCCGCCTGATCCTCGCCTCGCAGGGATACGACCTGGTCCTCGCCGCCCACGAACGGCGTATGGACACTTGGCGGGCCTGGGAGAAGACCGCCCGCTCCGCCGATCCCGCATGAGCCCGCCGAGGCGGCCATGATGAACGGTCGCCTCAAACGATCATGTAGGAAACGGATCCAGTCAGCGCTCCCATCTTGAGCGCGTGAACGTCCGTGATGTTGCGCCTCGCGCCGTGCCGGAGCCGGCCACCGCTAGTGAACGGTGGCCGGCTCCGGCACGGTCGTCTGCGCTTGCTCATTCTCGTGCGTTCGACCGCTACTTCAGTGTCCCGGCCGACCTCGCGCACCACCTCGGGCAGCAGGTGGAACGGGATCGTGGCGGTCGGGCCGGCTGCCGCCGTGGTTGGAGAGCGTGATGCCGTCGACGCCCATGTCCGGCTTCGCGTCCGCGACGGTCGGGACGCCCTTGACCACGAGCTTCCCGGACCACTCCTTCCGGCGGGATCGCGAAGCCGTTGCGCTTGTCGCGCAGCGGCGCACCCGCGACCGGAACGTCCACAGTGATCAGCAGGTGTCGAACCGGCCGCCGCCGCCCGTCCCGGCCCCGGTGGCGAGGTCATATTGGGTGTAGGCGCCCGTACGGAAGGCGTACTGAGGCTGACGCGCTGCTCGGGGGTGGGCCGAGGGCCGACGGGCCGGTTTCGAGACCGTGAGCGGAACCTCTTGGGATCGGAGACGCCGAAATGCGTGCTCCCGGGCAAACGAGGCCCAGGCAGGCATTTCGGACTGTCGCACGAGTCCGCCGATCCTCGCGGCTTCTTCACGATGGGGAGCGTCCGCCGTCGGACGTTCGGTCATTTCTCGAATTTCTCGCATTGATTCCGTTCAACATATTGACGAAGTGGTGAACGATCACTATTTTCAAGGGATCGAATATGGTGAACGATCACTATTTGCTCGGACCTGAAAGGCGCCCATGGCGCCCGACGGCCTCAGTGTCCCGACCGATGCCCACAGCTGAATGACCCATACCGCGAACTTCAATGATGAGGACGAATCCATGCCCCCCAACCAAGACCGCTTGCTTCGCTCACTGGCCCGGGCCGTCGTGGCGGTGGTGTGCACGCTGGCGGTCGCGTTCACGACCGTCGTACTGAGCGCCGCGCCGGCCGCCGCCTCGAACACCACCTATTACGTCAGCGCCACCGGCAGCGACGCCAATACCGGAACCAGCCAGGAGCAGCCCTGGCGGACGCTGGCAAAGGTCAACGGCACGACGTTCGGTCCCGGCGACAAGATTCTCCTGCGGTCCGGCGACACCTGGACGGGGCAGCTCTGGCCCAAGGGCTCCGGCTCCGCCGGCTCCCCGATCACCATCGACCGCTATGGCACCGGCGTCAAACCCCGGATCGCCGGCGCCGGTCTCGTCGCCGACGCCGTGCGCCTGTTCAACCAGGAGCACTGGGAGATCCGCAACCTCGACGTCTCGAACACGGCGCCGCCGACCAGCACCTCCGGGGGGCACCTCGGCGACTTCCGCGGAGTCGGCGTCCACGGCGACAACGGCCAGACCCTGAGCCACTTCGTGATCGACTCGGTCGACGTCCACGACGTCACCGGCGAGATCAACTGGATCGGCGGCAACTCCGCCAACGACAGCCCGGGCATCAACTGGGGCACCGGTTGGGACCGCTCGAAGAACACCGGCGGCATCATCTTCCTCACCTCGGTTCCCGACATCACCGCTCCGGGGAGTCCGACCGTGTTCGCGGGCATCGCCATCGAGAACTCCACGATCAAGAACACCTCGTTCGCCGGCATCACCGTCAAGCAGTACACCGGTGACGCTCCCGGCGCGGTGCCGACCGGCTGGGGCACCCGCCGCACCGCCGGCGACACGCGCTTCGCCCCGCACACGGACGTCGTGATCCGCGGCAACTACATCACGCAGAAGGACACGCAGTTCGGCGCCAACGGCGTCTACCTGACCAACGTCCGAGACGGCCTGGTCGAGGACAACGTGGTCGACAACGTCGGCGTCTCCGGCATCGAGACCTTCACCGCCGACCGCGTCACCGTCCAGTTCAACGAGATCTTCGGGACCGAACGGGCCAACGGCAGCGCCGACGGCAACGGCATGGACCCCGACATCGCCACCACCAATCAGCTGTTCCAGTACAACTACCTGCACGACAACGAGGACGGCATCCTCCTGTGCGGCTGCAACAGCAATTACAGGTTCGGCAGCGCGATCGTCCGCTACAACGTCGTGACCGGCTCGACGCGGTGGAACCTCCACTTCTCCCAGCAGTCCGGCACGACCGCCCAGATCTACAACAACGTCTTCCACAGCACCACCGCGCCGAACATGGTCACCGGCCCCGTCGGCGGGACGGCGACACTGAGCAACAACCTGTTCTCCTCGGCACGTTCCGACGTCCGGTTCGATCAGCCGAGCAACCTGATCTACCACAACAACGGCTACTCCTCGAACCTCACGCCGCCGTCGGCCGAGGGCGACGGCGTGGTCGGTGACCCGCTGTTCGTGAACCCCGGCGTCACGGGGCCGTATGGGGACGTGAACGGGCCGCGCCTGGACACCGCCGAGAACTTCGCGCTCCGCGCGGGTTCGGCGTTCATCGATGCGGGCGTCGAGGTCGCGGGCAACGGTGCACGCGACTTCGTCGGCGCGGCGGTGCCGAGGGGAACGGCCACCGACATCGGCGCGTTCGAGGCGGCCGGCACCTCGGTGTACAGGGTGTCCGAGTCGTTCAACGGCCTTCAGGCCGGGCCGCTGTCCAGCGGGACGAACGGCTGGCGGGTCACTTCGGCCAACAACGCGGTCGACGTCGTCGCGAACCCGTCCTCGAGCAACAAGAGCGTCAGACTGGCCCGGACCGCCAACGGCGGCGGCGTCGACGGCACCAAGCTCGCCCGCGTGTTCGCCAACCCGCTGCAGGGCATCGTCACCGTCGAGGCGAGCGTGATGCGCAACGACACCGAGGGCGGCTGGTTCGGCCTGCCCTATGTGTACAACGCAGACGGGGTGCAGGCCATCAGCGTCGCTTTCGCCAACGGCAACATCATCGCGTACCAGGGGAACTCCTCGAGCGTCGTCGGCTCGTACCAATCGGGCCAGTGGTATCGGATCGCGATCACCCTCGACACCGAGGCCCAGCGCTACAGCCTCGATGTCGACGGCCAGCGAGTGCTCACCGACGCCGCGTTCCGCAACGCCATGCCCGGCGTAGCGACGATCGCGTGGTACGCCAACGCCAGCGAGCGCGGCTCGGCCCACGTCGACGACGTGAGCGTCGAAGCGGCGACTCCGCAGAGCGGACAGCGTTATCGCATCAGGAACGCATCGACCGGGCAGTATCTCGACTCCGGAGCCGACGGCGCCGTCGCACTGGAACCGGGCAGCGTCTACGACGACCAGCGCTGGATTCTCAAGGAGCAGCAGCCCGGGTACTGGACGATCGACAACGTCCGAACCGGTCGCGAATATCTCGACACCGATCCGAACGGCGTGGTCATCTGGAACGAGGGATGGCTCGGCGACGACACGCTCTGGGCGATCCAAGCGGTGGACGGCGGCTTCCGGATCGACAACAAACAGAGCGGGCGCGGATACCTCTACGGTTCGGGCGGATCGGTCGGCTGGAACGCCGGAGCCGCCGACGCGAACACCGTCTGGACGTTCGAACTGCAGTAGGAACTGGACCTCCGGCTCGGCGGCCGGGCTCCGAGCGGTTCGCTCGGAGCCCGGCAGTCCCGGTCGATCTGGCAGCGGCGACGCGCTCGTTTCGCAGGCCGAGAACGAATTACCAACAGATCAAAGGAGATCGACGTGAATATCCCTCTGGAAGACGCGGGCTCTCGGCTGCGAAAGTGGGCCGGTGCGCTCATCGCCGGGTTCCTGCTCGTCTCAGTCCTCATCGCCCCCAACTCGGCCGCAGCCGCCGAAGTTCTGATCGACGAGACCTTCGACGCTCAGACCGACCCCCCGAACTTCGGTTTCCCAACGGGAGCGAGCATCGGCAACGGCGTTCTCAACGTCACGGAGAACATGAACAATTACACTTCGTCAGTGCGGGAGTTCTCCTCATCCACATTGGGTGAGAAGACGATCGACCTGCAATTCGACTGGAAGACGGCGATCGCCAGCGACGGAATGAAGACCGGTCTGGAATTTCGCGACAGCAGCGGACGCCTCGTCTTCGCCATCGCCGCGACCGCCTCTGAACTGCGCTATGCGGTGACGGGCCCCGACTCGGACTCCTCCTCGGCCCCCGACTCGCTCAATCCCACCTGGATCAAGACCGGCTTCGACCGTACCAAGTGGTACACGGTCGATCTGCACATGGACTTCACCGTCGGCACGGTCCAGTACTCGATCACCAGCAAGGAGGCGTCCCCGGTGGTGAGGGCCTCCGGCACCGGCAGTATCACGGGGACGAACCTTGCGAAGCTCGTCGCCTGCAACTACTACGGCACCGGCGTGCAGTCGATCGACAACTTCCGGCTCGACCGGCCCGATCACACCGCTGAAGGAATCCTCGAAGGCTCGTCCGTCTACGCATTCGGCGACAGCATCGTTCGCGGGCACAAGTACTCGCGCGGCTTCGTCGACTTCGTGGCCGAACGCGAACGCATGGCGCTGACCAAGTACGCGGTGAACGGCGCGACGGTGGGACCGGTGTCCGGTGACCCCGTCGGGAAGATCCTCACGCAGGTCAAGTCGGCAAGCTCCGTGGCGCCTGATTTCGTGGTCTTCGACGGCAGCACGAACGACGCCATCCCGCTCCTCGGGACCGGCTACGAGATCGGCTCCCTCAGTGCCTCAAAGGATCCAGCGACCTTCGACACCAGCACCTACGCAGGATCGCTCGAAGCCACCATCTACGAGATGCAGCGGAAGTGGCCCTCCGCCCAGATCGTGTACGTGCCCGTCCACAAGTTGGGCTCGCGTGACTGGGACATCCAGCTCGCCCTTCGCGACCTCAATCTGAACGCCGCGCAGAAGTGGGGCATCGCGGTCGCCGACGTCTTCGCGGACTCGGCGTTCGACACCCGAATCGAGAGCCATCGGGTGGCTTACACGTTCGACGACCTGGTGAACTCCTATCCGGGAACCGGCGGTACCGGCACGCACCCGAACATCGCGGGCATCACCGAGTTCTTCGTGCCGGTGCTCACCGCGAAGCTGGCCGAGCTCGCCGGTCCGGTGAGCGGCGCTACCTACAGGCTGAGGAACGCGGCGACGGGGGAGTACCTGGACTCGGGAAGCGCGGGGAGCCTCGGTATGGAGGCCGGGACCGTCTATGACGACCAGGACTGGATCTTCACCCGAGGTTCCGACGGCACCTGGACGATCGACAATGCCAGGTCCGGTCGGTCGTATCTGGACACGGAACCGAACAACGTCGTCAAATGGAACGACGGCTACATCGGTCCCGACACGAAGTGGAGCATCGAGCCGGCGCCGGGCGGTTTCCGGCTCAACAACGAGGCCCCGGACCGGTCGTACCTCTACGCGACCTCGACCGGTGAGGTGCGGTGGAACACCGGCGCCACCGACGACAGCGCCGTCTGGATCCTCGAACGACGGTAGCCGCCGAGGCACGAAACTGAAGGCGCCGCCCCGCGCCGGCACGACGCGGGGCGGCGCCTTCGACTCTGGCGGGCCGCAACCGGGAACCGGCATCACCGGCACGGCGGTGCCGACCAGGAGGGGCGCCTGCGCGACGTCGGCGACGGCTCCGCCGAGATCGCGGCCCGCCGCTCAGGCAAGCGCCTCGACGCGGATCCGTCCGGCCTCGGACGTCCGAATTATCAGGACGGTTCCGAGACTTCCGTCTAGGGTCCGGAGTAGAGCTGTTCGACTCCAGAGATCGCTATTCGAGAGGTGGTGGGCTCGTTGAGCTTGACGCACCATGAGTTCTGGACGCTGGTCCACGGGATGGTGTTCGGTGCGGTCTTCCTGCTCGGGTTCGCCGGTGGCCTCGAAGGGCTGTGGAGCCTGCGGCCGCATCTGATGACGGCCGAGGGCATTCGCGGTCGGGCGCTGCGGCTGAAGATCGGCACGACCGCCATGGCCGTCGCCGCGTGGGGCACGGTGCTGACCGGCACCTGGATCGTCTACCCGTGGTACCGCGAGGACGTCCCGGACAGTCCGCGGTCGGTCCTGCTGGCCGATCCGGCCAAAGAGCAGTGGCATCACTTCGGGATGGAGTGGAAGGAGCACATCGCGTGGATCAGCCCGATCCTGGCGACGCTCGTGGCCTTCATCGTCCTCTACTACGGCGCCGGCCTCATCCTCCACGAGCGGCTGCGCCGGACCACGCTGGCGCTGTTCGTGCTCGCGTTCGCCATCGCAGCGATCGCGGGGATCCTCGGGGCGCTGATCACCAAGACCGCCCCCTTGATTTAGGAGTGCTGCGACATGACCTCGAATGCGGACGCCGGTGCCACCGAACCCGAGCTCGGCGACTACACCGACAAACCCGAGGGCCCGATCGCGGCGGCCGTCCTCGCGGCCGGGATCGGCTCCTTCGCGTTGGGGCTCTTGACCACGCTGGCGGAGGCCAACGAGCGGGTCAAGGAGTTCCTCAACTTCTACGACCCGGTCGGACCGCTTTCGGGCAAGACGATCGGAGCCGTGGCCGTCTGGCTGGCCGCCTGGATCGTGCTGCATCTGCTGTATCGCGGCAAGGAGGTCGAATCCCGCAAAGAGCTCGCGATCTCGCTCATCCTGATCGGCCTCGGTCTCCTCGGGACCCTGCCCCTCTTCTTCCAGGCGTTCGCACCACCCGAATGAGTGCTGTGCATGGCCAGCGCCGGCGGTGCGGCGAACCGCGGCTTTGACGCCTGGAGTCGCAACGGATCGGTCCCTTCCGGACGCGGTCCCGGCCCATCGGGGCCGGGACCGCGTTCATGCTGTCGGGCGTCAGCCGACGGTGCCGGTGACGGTGCCGCCGGATTCGGTGACGTAGTAGGTCAGGGTCGCTCCGCTCCAGTAGTAGAGGGTGAGCTCGACCTGCCGGTCGTCTTGGACGTCGTTGAAGAACTTGCTGCCGAGGTCGAGTTCGTTCGCCGCGTAGTCCGGCATGAAGCCCTCGCCCCATTCCTTCCAGGAGGTCCACTCGATCGGGCCGGCGTTGCCGCCGTCGTCGGTGTAAACGGCCTGCATGGTCTTCATCTGGTCGCCGTTCCACTCGGTCGGGATCGCGAACGTGTCCGCGGCCCCGGTCGCGTCGGCGATCTGCGGTGTGTCGTAGCTGATCAGGCTGATCCGCCACGGCTGGCCCGCCGAGAAGTCGGCGTGCAGGTCGGCCTTCTTGCCGTACTCGCGGTCGCCGAGCAGCGTCGTCAGCAGCGAGGCCTTGATGGTGAGCTCGCTGCCCGAAACGGTGTAGTCGGCGCCCTCGGTCAGCTGCGTGTCGCCGTGCCGCAGGCCTTCGAATTCGAGGCCGTTGAGTTCCAGCGCGACGGTCTCGTCCGTGATCTCACCGGATCGCTCGATGAACAGCTGGTCGGTCTCGGCGACACCCGAACGCGTGGTCCATGCGGCCTGGTACATGCCCCAGTATTCGGCGTCGCGGAACTGCAGGTTGTCGCGGTCGTAGCCGGGGACGCAGTCCCACAGCATGGTCGTGAGGTTCGCTTCCCTCGCGTAGTAGCCGGCGTACTCCAGGAACTTGAGGATCTCGCCGCGTTCGACCTTGCCCTCGACGTTGCCGCCGAGCAGGCTGTACTCGCCGATGATCACCGGGATGTCGTTCGCGACGAACGCCTCGTGCACGTTGTCGAACGCGTCGTGGATGTTGTCCTTGGTCAACTGGTCGAACGTGGGGCTCCCGGCGAGGTTCATCGCGAACGGCCAGTACCCGTAGAAGTGGATGGTCGCGGCCATGTTCGGGTCGTTCAGGTCGGTGAACGTCTGGGTCAGCTCGTCGACGGGGGTCTGGTCGCCGCTGGTGTGCAGCGTCGGCAGGACCAGCACCCGGTCGGCGTTGCCGCCGCCGGTGCCGCGAACGATCTCGTGGAACTGCTTGTTCAGCTCGTCGAGGTACTGGTACTTCTCCTCGTCCGTGGCGTCGTAGAACTGCGGTTCGTTGAAGCTCTCGAAGAGGAGCTCGTCCGGGTGGTCCTTGAAGCGCTCGGCGATGGCGGTCCACAGCGCGTCGTTGCGGGCGAGGATCTCCTCTCGGTTGGTCTTCATGTCCGCCTGCCAGATCCACGAGTCGTGGTGGGTGTTCAGCAGGACGTACAGGTCCGCCTCGAGCGCCCAGTCCACCACTTCCTCGACACGGTCGAGGTATGCCGGGTCGATGGCGTAGTCGGGGCCCTCCCCCTGGTGCTCGTTCCAGGTGACCGGGAGGCGGAGGCTGTTGAAGCCTTCCTCCTTGACGTCCTGGACGAGCGCCTGGTTGATCGGGTAGTTGCCCCACGAGGTCTCGTCGGGGATCGCGTCGAGCGAGTTGCCGAGGTTGAAGCCCGGCTGCATCGCGGCGACGGTCTCCATCGGGGTCAGGTCCTCGGACGGTTCGCCGGTCGGTTCCCCGCCGGGGACGGCGCAGGCGGATCCGTTGAGGGTGAACGAGGTCGGGGCCTCATTGGCTTCACCGAACGAGCCGGCGAACCCGAAGTTCACCGACTCGTCGGCGGCGAGGTCCTTGTTGTAGCTCGCGTGCTTGGCGGTGACGGCGCTCCCGGAGGAGGTGATGTCGGCGTTCCAGGCCTGGGTGACGCTCTGGCCGGACGGGAAGTCCCACTTGAGTTCCCAGCCGCTCTTGGCCTCGCCCCGGTTGGTCACCTCGACGTCGGCGACGAAGCCGCCGGGCCATTCGGTTCTGACCTGGTAGTCGACCTCGCAGCCTGCGGCTGATTGGGCGACTGCGGGAATGACGGCGCTGAGCCCGGCCGTCAGGGTGGCGGCCGCGACGGTGATCACGGCGAGCCGCCGTCGGCCTCGATGTCGGATGGATTGCATGTCACTCCTAGAGGGTTGGCGGTGATACGGGGTCGGGGCGCTGCGCTGGAACCCTCAGCGGATGGTCCGCCGTTGAACTCGAGTATGTAAATAGTTATATATGTATAAACAAACTCGAGCCCGGTGGTCTCTCGCGTGAGTCGGCGGCACTGCTGTCGATCCGGGTGCAGGCGGAACCCCGGCCAGGGAAAGATCGAATGTTTCGTCTTCGCGCTCAACATGCCACATCGTGGAGGTCGACGCAACATGCCCGTTTAGCCCGAGTTACGACATTTCGGTCGTCATTTGCATAGCTCCTTCATTTGATGAAAATGGGCTAGAGCGTTGCGCCATCGCGGTCAGGGTTCGGCCGAGGCGCGGACGGCGCGGGGCGATGCGCCGAACTCTCGGTGACAGGCCTTGTTGAACGCCTGGAGATCGGGGATGCCGACGGACGCGGCGACCGCTGGGATCGACAGTGTCGACTCGCGAAGCAGATGCCCGGCCCGCACCATCCGGCGATGCCGCATGTACGCGACCAATGTGGAACCGGTGGCCTCCTTGAACAGCCTGGTGAGGTGATTGTGGGAGATCCCGACCGCGCCTGCGACGTCCGGGACCGTCATCGGACGCGGTAGCCGCTGCTCGATGTAGGCGATGGCCGCGGCCACCGCCGGGTGTTCCCCGCCTCCGGGCGCGCTCGGGCGCAATCGCACCGTTCTCCACAATGCGGCCCACACCTCGGCTGAGGCGTTCGCTGGGGAATCGGCGCCCGCGGTGACCGCCTGGCGCAACATCTCGGCGAGCGCCGGGCCGGCGGAACCGGAGTTCTGGATGAGCGGGAGCGTATGCGGGGTCCCTCTCGCCGAAGGGCGAAAGTGCACGTAGAAGTGCTCTGAGCGTCCCCGATAGCGGTAGTGCACGTCGGTATCGGCGGGGATGAGGCTGACGCGGCCCGGCTTGATGTGGTGGCGGGAGCCGTCGACTTCCAGCTCGGCCTCGTATTGGTAGAGATGGAACTGCCACAGGTCAGGCAGGCGGAAATGGTCCTCGAGGGTGCTCAGGCCGTGGATGGCGAAGCCCGCGTTCACCACCTCGGGCGGGTCGTCGAGGCGAAGCGTTATCTCATGCATCCCGAAAATGAACCACGACTTTCATGATCAATCCTCCTGTATGCGTTTTCTGTGCTGCTGCCCGCGCCGGTCATTTCCACGGAAATGAACCAGAAGTCCGTGATTCTCGGCAACTAGGTCGACCGGATCGGCCCGGGGGCGGATGCGGCGGAGCGCCGGGCGCTGCGCGTCGGAAGCGGTGACACTTGCCGCAGCGCTCTCCCAACGTTACCGTGAACCTTCACGGATCGGAGCGCGGTCGCTGGTGTCGGCCTCCCTTCATCGGGACCGGCGCCGAGCTCCGTCGGACATGTCGAGCGAACGCTTCAGAAGAATCGGTGGGCTGATGAACCCGAGTTTCACGGGGTACCTGTATGTGCATTTCAAGCGCGAGTCGGTCGACGGCGAGCAGATCCATTTCGCCTTGAGCGACGGCGACGATCCGCTCCGCTTCGAAGATCTCAACGGCGGCAAGCCCGTCCTGTACTCCACGATCGGCGAACGCGGCGTCAGGGACCCGCACCTCGTCCGCTCCCCGGAAGGTGACCGGTGCTTCCTCGTCGCGACCGACCTGCGGGTGCACGCCAATGGTGATTGGGAGGAGATCCAGCGCCGAGGCAGCCGCTCGATCATGGTCTGGGAGTCCACCGACCTCGTCGACTGGGGTGAGGGACGGCTCGTCGAGGTCGCCCCGCCCGAGGCGGGGAACACCTGGGCCCCGGAGGCGATCTGGGACCCTGATCAGGGCGCCTACCTCGTCCACTGGTCGTCGAAGCTCTACCGCGACGCCCGGCACGAAGGCGAGAGCTACAACCGGATCATGTGCGCGACGACCCGCGACTTCCGCGAGTTCTCGCAACCGCGCGTCTGGGTCGACCGAGGATGGAACACGATCGACGCCACGGTGATCGACCACGATGGCGCCTACTACCGTTTCCTCAAGGACGAGCGTGGCCGCAGTAGTGAAGCGCCGCAAGGCAAGTCGATCTTCTCCGAGACCGCGGCGTCGCTCACCGCAGCGGACTGGCGGCCTCTGGCCGAAGGCATCGGCCTCGACTCGGTCTCCCAGGGTGAGGGCCCCTTGGTCTACAAGTCGAATACCGAGCAGCGGTGGTTCCTCTGGATCGACGAGTTCACCGAACGCCGCTACGTCCCCTTCGAGACGACCGACCTCGCGTCCGGCCGGTGGACGCGGTGCGAGGATTACCGGCTCCCGAAGGACCCCTGCCATGGCGTCGTGCTGCCGGTCACTTCTGAGGAGTATGCGCGGCTCAGTGCCGCTTGGGATTGAGCGGCACCGGAAAGGAACTTGCGTTATGCAGCTGGTATCGATACCGTGAACCTTCACGAGTTTCGAGCCCCGCCAGCCGCGGCGCACCGCGTCCTCCGGCGTCGGGTTCGCCGCGCCGCAGGCGGTCAACAGCATGAGCAAGTACAAGGGAATGGTGGCCCAGTGGGCAAACGTGTGACGATCCTCGATGTGGCCGCGGCGGCCGGGGTCTCGAGGCAGACGGTGACGCGGGCGATGAACGGCATGGGGGACATCAGCGAGTCGACGCGGCGCAAGGTCCTCGAGGCCGCCGAGCAGCTCGGCTACCGGCCGAGCCGGCACGCCCGGAGCCTGGTCAACCGGCAGAAGACCCACGCACTGGGGCTCGTGGTGGCCTCCTTGCGCAACCCCTACTTCACCGACATCGCCGCGGACATGCTCTCAGAGGCGACGGCCCGGGGGTGGCAGTTGATGATCGCGGCCTCGGAAGGCGAGGCCGTCGAGGCCCTCCGGCTGCTGTCCACCCAGGTCGACGTGATCGCCGGCCACTTCGGGGAATCCGATGCCGAAGTCCGGGATGCCGCGCAGGGACTGCCGGTCGTCCTGCTGGAGTCGCGGAGCGAGCTGCCCGGAGTCCACTCGGTCGAGATCGACATAGCGTCAGGGATCACCGACGCCGTCAGCGCCCTTCGTGAGCGCGGCGCCCGGCGGTTCGGCATGGTGGACTCGGCGTACTCCGAACGGATCCGAGGCGTCTACGAGCCCTCGCCCAAGCGGGAGTGGTTCGAGGCGGCGGTCGGCGACCAGCTCGTCGGCGTGGTCGTCGGCGAAGAGACGATCTCCGGCGGCGGGCGGGGGTTCGCGGAGCTGCTGCGCGTGCACCCTGACATCGATGCGGTGCTCATGTTCAATGATCTGATGGCGCTCGGCGCGATCCAGGGCGCGCACTCGATCGGCGTCGACGTTCCCGGCGAGGTCCGCATCGTCGGCGTGGACGGCCTGGCGCTCGGCGACGCGGTCGACCCGCCGCTCACCACCATCTCTCTTGACCAGCAGAGCCTGGCCTCGAACACTCTCGACATCGTCGAGACGCTCGCCAAGGCGGATTTCGCCAGGATTGACCCGATCCATCGCAGCGTCCGCTCGAAGATGCTGTGGCGCGAGTCCGCCTGATCTGAAAGTTCCGGTTTCCGGCGCTTGACAAGATCGAACTCTCTCTCTACCGTGAACCTTCACGGGTTGACCGTGAAGGTTCACGTAATTGATCGCGAAGGAGCGATGGTGCAGTTCTTGAACGGGGAGCGCCGCCACATGGGGCGCATGAGGACAGAGGCGAAGCGGTGACCGCGGCATTGGACGCGCCGGCCCCGGCCACCGTCCGTGAGCGCAGCCGAAGGACCCGCAGGCGGAATCTGCGCCGTCACTGGCAGCTGTATGTGCTGCTGGTCCTGCCGGTCGCGTATTTCGTGGTATTCCAGTACATCCCCATGGCGAACAACGTGATCGCCTTCAAGGACTACAACGTGGTCCAGGGCATCTGGGGCTCGCCGTGGGCCGGATTCGAC
>NZ_JAERMK010000040.1 GCF_016918015.1 Glycomyces sp. YM15 | reverse complement strand
GACTTCACCTTCAACACCGCCAGCGCGATCGCGGCGATCGCGCGGCTGTCGGGGAAGTTCCGTCTTCTTGCTTCGGCGGCGGTGTCGGGGCAGGCTCGGATCGACCAGGTCGCTTACGCCGTCCGCCAGCTTGACCAGACCCCGGCCATGCGCGTGTTCGCCCGCACTCCTTTCACGGCCCCGGTCGTCTCCCCCTTCGACCCGGCGGTGGAGTGTGCGACGCCGGAGGCGATGGTGGTCGAGTACTGCGCTCATGCCTCTTTCAAGGACCTGCGTCGTCACCTTGAGGGGCTGTGGGCCGCGATCGCCGGAGAGACTGAGCTCCTTGATGGGCTCGGCGAGCAGTCGATGCAGCGCCTGGAGTTGATCGAGTGCGGCAATGGCATGTGGGCGCTGGAGGGGCATCTCTCGAATGCGACCGGGCGGATGCTCGACAAGTACCTGCAGACCGCCTGCCCGCCACCCCGCCAGGATGAGGCCGACGCGGAAGGTCTGCTGCCGCCGCAGGCGAACCGGCATGCCGAGGCTCTCCATCAGCTCCTGGCCGGGTACGGGTCCTCCCCGCAGGCCGCGACCCGGCACGGGCACACCGCCACCCTGGATCTGACCGTCGACATCGAGACGTTGCAGGGCAAGGACACCGGCCGCCTCCCGATGTTGGAGGGCCAGCCGATCAGCGTCCCCCGGGCCCGGCTGCTGGCCTGTGAAGGCGTCATCATCCCCTCGGTGTTCAACTACGCCAAGGGGGAAGCGGTCGAGCTGGGTCGGGCGCTGCGCCTCCCGAACGCCGCGCTGCGACGCAAACTCGAGCTCGAGCAGCCGGAAGGGTGCGCTTGGCACGGTTGTGACCGGCCCATCGCCTGGACCGAGGCGCACCACATCACCCACTGGGCCGACGGCGGACCGACCGTCGCGGAGAATCTGATCCTGCTGTGCCGCTTCCACCACGGCCGCATCCACACCCCCGGGTGGAGTGTGGAGAAGACCGGCCCCGGCACGGCCCTGATCACCCACCACGACGGCCACGAAGGGCACGAAGGCCTCCACGGCCTCCGAGGCGGCCAAGGCCAGGGCGGCACCGCCGGTGCCTCGGCCGGTGGCTCGGCCGGGTGCGGGTGCGCTGACTGGCGCACCGATGCCGACATGGACGCCGAGCATGCAGGCTCGGACTGGGATGTGTTCCCGACCGGGCTCTACCGGACCGAATGGTCCGAGACGTTGAAGCCCGAACTCGACGGCATCGCTGAGATGATCGACCGGGACCGGGCGATCAAAGCCATGCGAGAGGCGAAAGCGCGATGCCGAGCGACATTCGGCATACGCGAAATACGCGAAGCCTCAAGCACCGAAGCGGCAGCCGAGGCGCCCCCACCACCGACAACCGCAGCCGCAGGATCAGCCGCAGGATCAGCGACAGCCGACCTCGGGGACCCGCCGTTCTTACCCTGCCCCAGCAGGCGACTGCTGGGGGGAAAGCGCCGCCACACCACGCAGCGCCACCCGAACCCCAAGCGAGGGTTCGGGCCCTCGGCATGCCCAGACCAGGAAACCCACCCCAGCACACCCCACCATCGCCGCTCGCCCGCCCGCCCGCCCGAACCCCGACCCGACCGGGCCAGGAGGCCGGGGACGGACCCCGAGCCCACCCACCCTGTCGTCGCTGCCGGACTGAACCTCGGCCCGACCGAGCCGGAAGCCGGAGACGGACTCGAGCCCAACCCCTACCTCTTTGACGCTCCTATGGTTGCTGCCCGCCTGAACCTTGGTTCGATGGGGCCGGGAGGCCGGAGAAGGACTTGAGCTTCCTCGGTCCTTGTTATCGCTGCCCGGTTGAACTGCAGGCAATGTCCCGACTGGCAGCCGCGAAGCTTCGACAAGTCTGCGCAGAGCTCATTGCCGTCGCAAAGGGAGAACCGGAGTCCTCGGGCGCTCGAATGTTGTCGCGGGTTAGTCGCTGGTCGCTGAATCGCATTTGGTGGCGGACGGGAGGATGTTGAAGGTGAGCCACGGGGCCGCGTCGGAGCTGCCGACAGACAACATGGTGAGCTCGGCCGGACACACGATTTCGGCATGCCGGTTGAAGTCCGCATCGTTCACCGGGTTGTAGATGGCGTCGACGGCTTCTGTCACCCATTGGCTGCCGAGCGCAATATCGGCGCCTTCGATCTTCGCTGCAGCCCAGCAGGTTTGGAAGAACGATTCGGTCGCAGCCTGGTCCTTGATCCCTTGGACGACGCATTTGAAGCCGGTGATCCCGGCTCCTCCCACTCCGATGGAGGCTTCATGGGTGAGCCCGGCATTTGTGGAGGTGCCGGTGATCGAACCGATGATCTGTTGACCTGCCTCAGGCGCAGCGAGTTCTCCGGGAGGGGGCCATGTGAGCCCGTATCCGGAGAAGGAGTCCTGCCAGGCCCCTACTTCGACTGAGATCGTGAACTCGACGTTCGATGTGGACGGGCGCGGGCGCGGGTGCGGGTCAGAAGCGGTCGACGGTGGTGATGAGTTTCTCCGCGAGCTCGTCGGGGTCGAGCTTCTCGCGGGCGAGGGCGAGGTAGAGCGAGTCGAGGTCTGGGAAGCCCAGAGAGGACGCGACGCCGTGCAGTGGTTGTTCCCCCGAGAGACCGCGCCCCCGGGCGATCAGGGCGCGCCACAGGCGGTTCTTTCCGGCTTTGAGTTCGTCCTCGAAGCGCTGCATCGGGATGATCGGGAGCTCGCCGGTGGAGTCGACGTCCTCGACCGAGCCGAACCAGTCGTTGATGTGGAGCTGGGCCTCGGGGGTCTTGGCGTGGTCGAGCCACTGCTTCGAAGGGCCGTAGGGCTGTTCGTTGGTGAGGACGAGTTCGACGGTGTCGCCGTCGCGCAGGGGTCGGGCGAGCGGGGCGATCTCGCCGTTGACGTAGGCGGCGATGAGCCGGTGGCCCTTGGACGGGCCGGAGCAGTACGCGACGTCGACGGGGGTGGAGGCCTTGGGGACCATGAGCTGGTCGCCGTCGCGGGTGAAGACGAGGATGTCCTGGTCGGCGAGGTCGCAGCGGAGCGAGTCGAGGAACTGGCCGGAGTCGGCGACCTCGTTCTGCCAGTCGAGGAGGCGCTGCAGCCAGGGGAGCTGGATCTCGACCGGGTTGGCGCCGGACTGGCGCAGCCCGGCGACGATGCCGACCTCGGCGGTCTCGTGCATCTCCTTGGTGCGGATCAGGAATTCGACCGGAGTGCCGCCCGGGCCGGCGACCGCGGTGTGGATCGACTGGTAGAGGTTGAACTTCTTGGCCGCGATGAGGTCGCGGAACTTGCCGCCGATGGGCTTCCAGAGTTTGTGGATCGCGCCGAGCGCGGCGTAGCAGTCGGTGGCGGGGCCGTCGACGACGATGACGAGGCGCGGCGGGTCGGCGGGGCCGGTGCCGGGGTGCTTCTGCATCTCGCGGTAGATCGAGTACGGGTGCCGGGGCCGGTCGTGGAGGGTCGCGGCGACCTTGAACTCGCGCAGCGCCTTGCGGACCTGCGGGGCGATGACGGCGACCTGGCGCTTCCGGTCGGTGTCGGAGCCGAGATGGTCGCGGATGGCCTGGAAGACCTCGGGTTCGAGGGTCTCGAGGACGATGTCCTCGAGCTCGCGCTTGATGACGTAGAGGCCGAGGCGGTCGGCGAGGGGGATGAGGACGTCTTTGGTGGCCTCGGCGATGCGGATCTGGCTGGGGCGCTTCTTGAACTTGATGGTCCGCATGTTGTGGAGGCGGTCGGCGAGCTTGATGACCATGACGCGGATGTCGCGTCCTGCGGTGAGCACCAGTTTGCGGAACGTCTCCGCTTCGGCGGCGGAGCCGAGGTGGATCTTGTCGAGCTTGGTGACGCCGTCGACCATGACGGCGATCTCGTCGCCGAAGTCGCCGCGGAGGGCCTCGAGGGAGTAGCTGGTGTCCTCGACGGTGTCGTGGAGGAGCCCGGCCGCGATGGTGGCGGTGTCGACGCCGAGTTCGGCGAGGATGGTGGAGACGGCGATCGGGTGGGTGATGTAGGGCTCGCCGGAGCGGCGGGCCTGGCCGCGGTGCATCTGCTCGGCGATGCGGTAGGCGCGGCGGACCAGGAGTATGTCGGGCTGCTCGAAGTGGGCGCGGTGCGCCGTTTCGAGCTGCGCCACCTTCCCCGCGAGGTCCCACGGATCGTCAGGTTTGGCAGACCGAGTAGCCGAAAGCAATGCGCGCAACATGAAAGCCTCCGATGCCCAAGGTTGACCGCATTCTAGATGTACAACGATTCTTGGAGAGAATCGACACTAGACACTGTCGGATTTCGGCGGGGCCGCCGCAATCGGCGGATGACACACAGTACCTGCGTGAGGCGATCGGCGGAGACCCCAAGCGCCGCAAATGGATGCGAGACGACTCACGTCCGATTCGCTGGATTGGCTCGTCTCAGGGGATGGCACGGTGGGTTCCATTGGGACAGCGGAGGGTTCGCGGTCATGTCCCAGTATGTGGTCAGCGTTCGCCGTTGGATCGCCGCCAGGGGGACGGGTCGTGGGGGATGGCGCCGTCCCAGCGTTCGGCGCCGTCGATGCGGCTGGCCCACGGGTGCTCGACCATGACGAGGCGCACGTCGGGGCGGGCGAGCCATTCGAGGAGGAGCCGGGTCTCGGCGGCGTGGGCGGCGTCGGCGACGTCGCCGAGCGGTTCGACGATGCGGGAGATCTCGCGGAGCTTCGCGATGTGCGGCATCGGATCGGCTCTGGGCGGGGTGCGGGCGGCCCCGGCGAGCAGTCCGTGGCGGATCACGGCGATCTCCCAGCCGCCGCCCTTGGCGCGACCGGCGGCCACGATCTCCCCGGCCGCCACGAGGCTCCTGGTGCGGTGCGTGGCGGCGGCGAGTTGGAGGTACGCCCCGAGTTCGTCGCGGCGTTCGGCGGCGCTCTCGAAGCGCTCGGCCTCGGAGAGTTCGGTGAGCCGCTCGGTGACGGCCGCCGCGATCGGGGCCGGGTCGCCGTCCATGGCCCTGGCGGCGCGTTCGGCGACCGTCGCGTACTCCTCGACGCTGACGGTGTGGCGGCACGGCTCGACGCACCTCCCGATCTCACCGAGCACGCACGAGGGCGACATCCGCTTGGGGGACAAGCGGGTCCGGCACGACCGGATCGGCAGGGCCGTCTCGATCGCACCGATCGCGGCCTGGGCCTGCGTGCCGGAGGTCGGGCCGAGGCGCGGCGTGCCGGGGCCGGGCGGGTTGCGGGAGATCTGCAGGCGCGGGTACGGCTCGTCGGTGAGGCGCACCCAGGAGCGGTGCTCGGGGAACTTGGCGGCCCGGTTGTAGGGCGGTTTCCCGCCGGAGATGAGCCGCAGTTCGGCGACGCCCGCTTCGAGCCGGTGGGCGCATTCGACGACCTCGACGCGCTCGGCCGAGGCGAGCATGTCGCGCAGCCGCCGCCGCTGCTCCGCGGCCGAGAAGTAGCTGCGGACGCGGGCGGCGACGTCGACGGAGACGCCGATGTACAGGGCCCGGTCGTCGGCGTCGCGGAAGATGTAGACCCCGGGGGCGTGCGGGAGCCCGTCCGCGAGGTGCTTCTTGCGGCGTTGCAGCTCAGAGGGAATGGCGCGGCAGAACTCGACGAGTTCGGCGTCGGTGACCACGCCGTGCCCCGAGGCGCGCTCGATGAGTCCGTGCAGCACCGTGACGGTGGCGCGGGCGTCGTCGAGGGCCCGGTGGTTCGGGGTGACGGGCGAGCCGAAGAACCGCGCGAGGGTGCCGAGCCGGCGGTTGGGGACCTCGCTCTTCTCGGTGAGTCGCCGGGCCAGGACGACGGTGTCGACGACCGGCGGGCGGGGCCAGCGCGTGTCGGTGAGCTCGCACGCGTGGCGGAGGAACCCGATGTCGAAGCCCGCGTTGTGGGCGACGAGGGTGGCGCCGCGTGCGAACTCGAGGAACGCGGGGAGGACCGCCTCGATCCCGGGGGCGTCGGCGACCATCTCGTCGGTGATGCCCGTGAGGCGGGTGACGCGCGGGTCGATGGACTCGCCGGGGTTGACGAGGGTCCCGAACTCGCCGATGACCTCGCCGCCCCTGACCTTGACCGCGCCGATCTCGGTGATGCCGCACGCGTCGGCGGCGAGTCCCGTGGTCTCGAGGTCGACGACGCAGAACGTCACCTCCGAGAGCGGGGTCCCCAGGCTGTCGAGGGTCGGCTGGGTGAAGCCGCTCTCGTTGAACGCGCCGTCGGTGAGTGCACTGTCGCTTTCGGCAGCGCCGC
Organism: Glycomyces sp. YM15; assembly: GCF_016918015.1. GTDB lineage: Bacteria > Actinomycetota > Actinomycetes > Mycobacteriales > Micromonosporaceae > Glycomyces. Next base: position 19,492 of record NZ_JAERMK010000040.1, on the reverse strand, counting down.
TTCTGTACATGTAAGCCACCCTAGGGGCGACCTGTGACAGACCGGTTCTCGCGACTGTTCGAACGTCGCGGGCGCCGCACGGCCGAGCGGACCCGGTCCGTGGCGCGGGCCGATCGCCGGGCCAGGCGGGCGCTCTGCTCGGCCTGCCTGGCGCTCGCCTTCGCGAGGAGCGACGCGGGCCAGAACATGGCCCGGTAGCGGCGGCGCGGCTCGGCGTTCTTGTCCAGTTCGGAGTGAAGGTCGCGCACGGCGTCGGCGAGTCCGGTCGGGTCGGCCCCGCTGGGGGAGTACCGGTGGCGGGCCATGGCCGAGCCGAGGACGGTCGCGGCCTCGCGCGCGCCCGGCGCGGCCTGCCCGAGGACCCCGGCGGCCTGCCGCGGAGTGAGCGAATCACTCAGGCCCACACCGTAGTCGAGGGCCAGGTCGAGAACTTCGTCCCATGCGGTCGCGGCCGTGAGGCGGGACGGATCGAGCCGGCGGCGGCGGAGGAGCCCGCGCAGGAGGGCGGGCAGGAACAGGAGGGCCGCGACCACCAGGAGGAGCAGCCAGGCCGGGTTGAAGCCCGCGCCGCCGCCGGTGGCGTCGTCGGCCGCCTGAGCGGAGGTGCCGTCGGTGGGCTGTTCGGCGCCGGCCGAGGGGCCCTCTTCGGCGGACGGGGTCGCGTCGCCGGGGGCTTCGCTGGGCTCGGCGGTCGCGCCCGGCTCCAGGGTCGGCTCGTCCTCGACCTCGGGCTCGGTCGCCCACGGGTTCGCCAACGCGCCGGGCACGCCCGCGGCCGGCGTCGGGTCGTACATGACCCAGCCGGGCCCGTCGTAGTAGACCTCGACCCACGCGTGGTAGTCGTGGCTGGTGAGCACCCATTCGTCGCCGTCCCTGGTGCCCTGCGACATGCCGATGACGACGCGCGCGGCGACGTCGGCCTCGCGCAGCATCCACGCCATGGCGGCCGCGTACTGCTGGCAGTAGCCCTCCTGGGTCTGCAGGAAGTCGAGGATCGCCTCGTCGTTGCCCGCGTCGGTGGTCTGCAGCGAGTACCGGAAGCCGTTGCTGATCGACAGGTGCTGGTAGACGGCGAGGACCTTCTCGTGGACCGTGCCCGCGCCGCCGAGCAGGTCGTCGACGAGCGCGCTCAGCTCGGGCACGTCCGGGTGCGCGGTGTTGGCCTCCCACCGCTCGTCGGAGGGGGGCATGCCGTCGGCGTTCGCGAGCGTCTCGGCGTCGGGCTCCTGGTCGACGTACGAGAACGAGTACGAGTCGACGTCCCCCATGTCGGCACCGTCGCCGACGATCACGCCGGTGTCCTCGTCGACGGTCCAGTCGCCGTCGATGTCGAAGCCGCCCGGGCTCCCGTAGAAGGGCGCGACCGGCGCCCGCAGCGCGAGGTTCTCGACCTCGGCGGTGAACACCGCTCCGGGACTGTCGGGCGGGTCGAGGGAGTCGACCGATTCGCCCTCCTCGTAGTCGTTGGGGCCGAAGCCGTCCGAGTCGAGCTCGTCGAGCACGTGCATCCGCAGGTAGGGCGGGCTCGGATCGTCGGTCGAGACGCGGAGGACGTCGACCTCCTCGGGCCGGATGAGCGATCCGGACAGCTGCGCCCACGGGTTGACGTCGCCGAGCCCGACGTCGCCCCCGCCCTCGAAGTCCTCGGCGACCCGGTCGATGAACCCGGAGGTGTTCGTGGGCACCACGGTCAGCGACATGAGCGTGACCACGATGAACCCGAGCGCCGACCAGCGCGCGGTGCGCGCCAGCGGCGACGGGAACCGCTGCGAGACGAGCTGGCCCGTGCCGGTGAACCGGTGCCCGAACGCCGAGACGCGCCGCAGGTTGTCGTCGGCGAGGAGCCAGAGGTACGAGACGGCGGGGAGGATGAACCAGAACCAGGCCGTCGCGTCCGGTGCGACCGAGACCGGCACCAGGTACATCGTGAGGAGCGTCAGCCCGGCGAGCGCCGGGGTGCGCAGGCCGACCACGAACATGTCGTGCAGGATCGCGACGAGCCCGATCCCGAGCAGGGTGAGGAACAGGATGCCGCCCTCGGCGGCCACGGGCGGGGCCTCCCTCACGATCCCCGCGACGCCCTCGTCGGCGAGCGCGCCGAAATGCTCGAACGTGCCGGGCATCGGGATGATGAACAGGAACGCGGTGCCGTCGCCGAATCCCGCGGTCAGCACCACCAGCAGCCCCGCGCACATGGCGACGGTCTGCAGGCCCTGCCCGCGCCCGGCCGCGCGCATGAGCGACGCGGCGGTGGCGATCACCGTGATGGTGAACAGGACCGGGACCGTCCACCCGACGCCTTCGAAGATGCCGATGAGCGGCGTCAGCGTCAAGGCCAGGGTGGCCGCCGCGACCATGGTGGCGTGCCGCTGTCCGCTCATGCGAGAGTCCTCCACGCGCCCAGGCGGGTCCACACCCGGCGCAGCTCGGTCCCGGCGACGACCGGGATCACCTGCCAGCCCGCGTTCGACAGGGTCGAGACGGCCGCGATGTGCTGCTCGGCGAACGCCTGCTCGCGGGGGTCGGGGCGGCTCGTCGGCGCCTTCGGGATCCACCGCACCGGGTCGACCACGAGCGCCGTGCAGGCGCCGCCGCGCTTGGCGAGGCGCGCCAGCGAGGCCGCCTCCTCCGGGATCACGTGCCCGAGGAACGCGACGATCCCCGAGACCGACCGCGACCGCTGCGCCTTCTCCACCAGATGCGAGATCGGGGCCTCGGGGGCGGCGGCCACCGTCGCGAGGTAGCGCATGGCCTGGCTGTAATCGCCTTGGCGGCATTCGAAGTCGCGGTGCGCGGTGATGAGCCACGGGTCGATGCCGTCGCGGGAGAGCCGCACCGTCGCCGAAGCGGCCGCGTCGACCATCCACTCGAAGCTCGAGAGCTCCCCGCGGTGCGCGCCGCGGCGCACGTCGAGCAGCACCGCCGCGTTGTTCTCCCACGGCTGCTCCTCGCGGCGCACCATGAGCTGGCCGCGGTGGGCGCTGGCCTTCCAGTGCACGCGGCGCATGTCGTCCCCGTGCCGGTACTCGCGCACGGCGATGTCGTCGTTGCCGGTGATCGCGACCGCGTGCGCCGCGGACTCCCCAGACGACATCCCGGCCCCGCCCGGCAGCAGCAGGCTGCGCAGCGGCTGGATGCGCGGGGTCACGATGAGCTCGGTCGTGAGCGGGAACTCCTGCACCGAGACGGCCAGGCCGAACGGATCCGACGTGCGGACCGTCAACGGGCCGAGCTCGTACGCGCCGCGCGTCCCCGGAGTGATCGTGTAGTTCACGACGCTGCGCGCGCCCGGCGCGAGCCGCTCCAGGACCAGGCGCGGGCGGTTGCCGAGCCGGTACGGGATGCGGTCCTCGAGCATCAGCGCCGGGGGCCGGCTGCGGCCGATGTTCTGGATGCCCAGGCGCACCTGCGTGGACTGCCCCGCCTCGACCTGCGCCGGATTCAGCACCCGGTTCGACTCCAGCGAGGGCCGCGAGCAGCGCAGCAGCACGAGCCCGCCCAGCGGCGCGATGAGCGCCAGGACCGCCGCGCGCAGCAGATCGCCTTCGCCCACCAGCAGCGCGACGAGGCCGACCGCCACGCTCACCGCCAGCAGCGTCTTGCCGCGTCCGGTGAGCTCCACGCCTAGTACCTCCCCGGGTGGGACACCACCGGGACGTGCCGAAGGATGTCGGAGACGATCGCCTTCGTGTCGCCGCCGCCCATCGTCGTCTCCGTGGTCGGGATCAGCCGGTGCGCGAGCACCGGCACGGCCAACTGCTGCACGTCGTCCGGCAGCGCGAAATCACGCCCGTCCATGGCCGCGAGCACCTGCGTGCACCGCAGCAGCTGCAGCGTCGCACGCGGACTCGCCCCCAGACGGACCTGCGGGTTCGTGCGGGTGGCGGCCACCAGGTCGACCACGTACCGCTTGAGTTCCGGCGCCAGGTGCACCGCCCGCGCCGCCGCGATCATCCGCACGATCATCTCCGCGTCGGCCACCGGCCGCAGCGCGTCGAGCGGGTTGTACTCCTCGCGGCGGTCCAGCAGCGCCAGCTCCGCGTTGACGTCCGGGTAGCCGATCGCCAGCCGCGCCGCGAACCGGTCGCGCTGCGCCTCGGGCAGCGGGTACGTGCCCTCCATCTCCACCGGGTTCTGGGTGGCGATGACCATGAACGGGCTGCGCAGCTTGTACGTGTTCCCGTCGACCGTGACCTGCCGCTCCTCCATGCACTCCAGGAGCGCGGCCTGCGTCTTGGGGCTGGCGCGGTTGATCTCGTCGCCGAGGATCAGGTTGCCGAAGATCGCGCCCGGCTTGAACACGAAGTCGCGCTTCTCCGGATCGAAGATGCTCACGCCCGTGACGTCGGAGGGCAGCAGGTCGGGCGTGAACTGGATCCGCCGCACCGAGCAGTCGACCGAGCGGGCCAGCGCCTTCGCCAACTGGGTCTTGCCGACCCCCGGCACGTCCTCCAGCAGCAGGTGGCCTTCCGCGAGCATCACCGCGATCGCGAGCTTGATCGTGTGGGACTTGCCCTCGATCACCCACTCGACGTTCGTCAGGATGCCCTCGGCCGTCGCCTTGAACTCCTGGGGGGAGAGCGGCGCCGGGGACTGAGGCGGCTGGCCTGGGGACGACTCGAAGGTCAATGGTCCTCCCGGGAGAAAGTCTGTGGGAATGCGCGACCTGATACGCCGTTCCGCGTTACGGTCGCCTGTCCGCCATCCTACTCGGACGCGCCCAGCGCCTATGTCACGCGCCACCGGGGCGGGCCTCCGCTACACTGAACGCATGTCCCGGCGTTCCGCGCTCCTTAGATAGCCGTGTTGGAGAGAACCAGCACGGCCGCCCCTGCATGCCAGGGGTTTTTTGCTGTCTAGGGTCTACCCGGAACCCGCAGCCCGAACCCAGAAGCCATCACAGGACCACAGGACGAGCCATGACCGAACCCGCACACCGCTACGACGCCAAGCTGGCCAACGAGATCGAACCGCGCTGGCAGGAGCGCTGGGAGGCCGAGCAGACCTTCCGCGCCCCCAACCCGGCCGGGTCGCTCGCCGAGCCGGGCCACCCGCGCGCCGGAGCGCCCAAGAAGTTCGTGATGGACATGTTCCCGTACCCGTCGGGCGCGGGCCTGCACGTGGGCCACCCGCTGGGCTTCATCGCCACGGACGCGTACTCGCGCTACCTGCGGATGGCCGGGTTCAACGTGCTGCACCCGATGGGCTTCGACGCGTTCGGCCTGCCCACCGAGCAGTACGCGATCGCCACGGGCCGCCAGCCCGCTGAGATCACCGCCGAGAACATCGACCGGTACCGGCGCCAGCTGCGCCTGGTGGGCATGGGCTACGACAACCGCCGCGCGTTCGCCACCACCGACCCCGACTACTTCAAGTGGACGCAGTGGATCTTCCTGCAGATCTTCAACTCCTGGTACGACACCGAGGCCGACAAGGCCCGGCCCATCGACGAGCTGATCGCCGCGTTCGAATCCGGTGAGCGGGCCACGCCCGACGGCCGCCCGTGGGCGGAGCTGGGCGCGGTCGAGCGCCGCCGCGTCATCGACGGCCACCGGCTGGCCTACGTCACCGAGGCCCCCGTGAACTGGTGCCCGGGCCTGGGCACGGTGCTGTCGAACGAGGAGGTCACCGCCGAGGGCCGCTCCGAGCGCGGCAACTTCCCGGTCTACACGCGCACGCTGAAGCAGTGGATGATGCGCATCACCGCCTACGCGGACCGGCTGCTGTCCGACCTGGACGGCCTGGAGTGGACCGAGTCCCTGAAATCCATGCAGCGCAACTGGATCGGCAAGTCCACTGGTGCGTACGTCGACTTCGGGACCTACGCGGGCGACATCCGCGTCTTCACCACCCGCCCCGACACGCTGTTCGGCGCCACCTACATGGTCCTGGCCCCCGAGCACCCGCTGGTCGAGGCCCTGACCGCCGAGTCCTGGCCCGCCGGCGTCCCGGCCTCCTGGACCGGCGGGCACGACACCCCGGCCGGGGCCGTCGCCGCCTACCGCGCGTTCGCCGCCGCCAAGACCGACGTCGAGCGCCAGGCCGACGCCAAGGAGAAGACCGGCGTCTTCACCGGCGGCTACGCGACCAACCCTGTCAACGGCGAGACCGTCCCGGTCTTCATCGCCGACTACGTGCTGGCCGGCTACGGCACCGGCGCGATCATGGCCGTGCCCGCCCACGACGAGCGCGACTTCGCGTTCGCCAAGGCCTTCGACCTGCCGATCCGCCAGGTCATCTCCGGCGAGGCCCCCTGGGACGGGGAAAGCGCCTACACCAGCGACGGCGTCGCCGTGAACTCCGGCATCCTGGACGGCCTGCGCGTCCCGGAGGCCAAGGCCCGCATCATCGACTGGCTGGCCGAGCACGGCCGCGGCGAAGGCGCCACCACCTTCCGCCTGCGCGACTGGCTGTTCAGCCGCCAGCGCTACTGGGGCGAGCCCTTCCCGATCGTCTACGACGAGACCGGCCTGCCCGTCGCCCTCGACGAGTCGCACCTGCCGGTCGAACTGCCGCACATGGACGACTTCTCGCCCAAGACCTTCGACCCCGAGGACGCCGACTCCGCCCCCGAGCCGCCCCTGGGCCGCGCCAAGGACTGGGTCGAGGTCGAGCTGGACCTGGGCGACGGGCCCAAGACCTACACCCGCGAGCTGAACACCATGCCCAACTGGGCCGGCTCCTCCTGGTACGAGCTGCGCTACACCGACCCGAAGTCGGCCGCGGCCCTGGCCGACCCGGCCAACGAGTCGTACTGGATGGGCCCGCAGGACGCCGAGGACGTCGGCGGCGTCGACCTGTACATCGGGGGCGTCGAGCACGCCGTCCTGCACCTGCTGTACGCCCGCTTCTGGCAGAAGGTCCTGTTCGACCTGGGCCACGTCTCCAGCCGCGAGCCCTTCCGCCGCCTGTTCAACCAGGGCTACATCCAGGCGTACGCCTACACCGACGACCGCGGCGTCTACGTCCCGGCCGAAGAGGTGCGGGAGGAGTCGGAGGGCGTCTACACCTACAACGGACAGAAGGTGAACCGCGAGTACGGCAAGATGGGCAAGTCCCTGAAGAACGTCGTCACCCCCGACGAGGTCTGCGCCTCGTACGGCGCCGACACCTTCCGCGTCTACGAGATGTCGATGGGGCCCCTGGCCGACTCCAAGCCCTGGGAGACCCGCGCCATCGTCGGCTCCCAGCGGTTCCTGCAGCGCCTGTGGCGCAACATCGTCGACGAGGAGACCGGTGAGGTCACCGTCGCCGACACCGCGCCCGACGCCGCGACGCTGCGCGAGATGCACAAGGCCATCGCCGGGGTCCGCGAGGACTACGAGCACCTGCGCATGAACACCGCCGTCGCCAAGCTGATCACGTTCAACAACCACCTGACCGGCGTGAACCCGGTGCCGCGCGAGGCGGCAGAGGCGCTGGTCGCCATGGCCGCGCCGATCGCCCCGCACATCGCCGAGGAGCTGTGGGAGCGCCTGGGCCACGAGGGCGGCATCGCCTATGTGGACTTCCCGGTCGCCGACGAGCGCCACCTGGTCGAGGACACGGTCACCTACCCGGTGCAGATCAACGGCAAGGTCCGCGGCCGTGTCGAGATCGCCGCGGACGCGGGCGAGGAGGCCGTGAAGGCCGCCGCGCTGGCCGACGAGAAGGTCGCCGCGAACCTGGCGGGCAAGGACGTCAAGAAGGTCATCGTGGTGGCGGGCAAGATGGTCTCGATCGTCGCGAAGTGACCGCGGCGGGGCGCGGGCCTTCATGTCCGCGTCCCGCGCTTCCTCGTCGGTCTGCCGCACCATGTCTTCGCGGCACCGGTGAGGAGCAGGGCGAGCAGCGCGACGTAGAGGCCGACCCCGATCAGCCCGTACGGTTCGGGGCCGGTGACGACGGTGGCGAGCACGCCGGCGCCCGCGGCCACGCAGACGGCCAGGCCGAGGATCCGGGCCCAGTTCCGGTGGCGGAGGAATCCGAGGGCCGCGACCGCGTTGCCGGCCGCGATGACCGTGGCCACGAGCGCGGTCAGGAGCGCCGAGGCGAGCGGACGGCCGTTCTCGACGCGGTCGCCGTATTCGGCCCAGGCGCTGACGGTGCCGGTGGCGTTGGCGAGGGTGAGCAGCACTAGGAGCGCGAGCGCGATGACGACCGGCACCGGCCATCGGGCCGGTGCCGCGGGCGCTGATCCGCCGCGGTCCACATCTCGATCCTATGGCGGCGGTGATCCGGCCGGGCCGTGTTCGCGGGGCGGAGGCCGGTAGTTCTATTGACGCACATCAATGTGTTCGATAGGCTGTCGGCACACTTGGGAGCGCTCCGCTCCCGCATCTCACGGCCTCGTTCCCTCACGGCGCGGCACCACCTTGAGGAGTTTTTCGTGCTGCTTAACCGTCAACGCCGTCGCGCGGTGATCGCGGGGGCCGTCACCGTCGCGACCGCGGCCCTCGGCATCGGGCTCTCGACCCAGTTCGCGGGTGCCCAGGCCACCACGCTTCGCGGCGCCGCCGACGCGATCGGCAAGGACATCGGCGTCGCCGTCTCCTACAGCCAGCTCGTGAACAACGCGTCCTACCGCGACACCGTCGCCGGCGAGTTCAACTCGCTCACCGCCGAGAACTCGATGAAGTGGGACGCCACCGAACCGCAGGACGGCAACTACACCTTCTCCCAGGCCGACGCCATCGTGGACTTCGCCGAGGCCAACGGCCAGTCCGTGCACGGCCACACCTTCGTCTGGCACTCCCAGACGCCGTCGTGGGTGCAGGGCCTCAACGCGACGGCCATGCGCACCGCCATGGTCGACCACATCAACACCGTGGCGAACCGCTACGAGGGCCGGGTCGACTCCTGGGACGTCGTGAACGAGGTCGTCAGCGACAACAACGGCGCCATGCGTGACTCGTTCTGGCTGCGCACCATGGGCGAGGGGTACATCACCACCGCGTTCCAGACCGCCCGCGCGGCCGACCCGAACGCCGACCTCTACATCAACGACTACTCGATCGACGGCATCAACGCCAAGTCCGACACGGTCTACCGGATCGCGCAGGGCCTGAAGTCGCAGAACCTTCTCGACGGCGTCGGCTTCCAGGCGCACCTCATCCTCGGCCAGGTGCCCTCCTCGATGGAGGCGAACCTGCAGCGCTTCGTCGACCTCGGGCTCAAGGTCCGCATCACCGAGCTCGACATCCGCATGAACCTGCCGGCCGACAGCGCCAAGCTGCAGCAGCAGGCGAACGACTACCAGCGGGTGGTCGAGATGTGCGCCGAGCTCCTCGACTGCTCCGGCGTCACCGTGTGGGGCCTGCGCGACGGCGACTCGTGGGTGCCCGGCACCTTCCCCGGCACCGGCGCGCCCCTGCTGTTCAACGACGACTACTCGAAGAAGCCCGCCTACACCGCGGTGCTGAACGCCCTCGGCGGCGGCGGCACGGGCAACCCGACCACGACCCCGGCCACCTCGGACCCGGCGACCACCTCGCCCCCGCCCACCGGTTCGGGCTGCACCGCGACCCTCTCGGTCTCGAGCCCGTGGAACACCGGCGCGACCTACTCGGCCACCGTCAAGGCCGATCAGAACCTGAACGGCTGGAAGGTGACGTGGACCTGGCCGGGCTCGGAGCGGATCTCCAACGCCTGGAGCGTGACCGGAACACTCACCGGTGCGACGGTGAACGGCGCGAACGAGAGCTACAACGGCACGCTCGCGGCGGGCCAGTCGACCACGTTCGGCTTCAACATCACCAAGGCCGACGGCTCGACCGCGTCGACCCCCACGGTGACCTGCACACCCGCCTAGGACCTCACTCTTCGCACAGGTCGGGGCCGGGCTTGAACGGCTGGTGAGGACGGCTTCGCCGCACCCACCGATCAGCCGCTCCCGCCCGGCCCCGACCGCCCACCGCTGCTAGCCCAGCTCGGCCTGGAACATCCAGCTCTGCTTCTCGAGCTCGGCGGTGACGCCGATGAGCAGGTCCTGGGTGACCGGGTCGGCCGATTCGGTGACCTCGATGCGCTCGCGCATGTTCGCGATGATCGCGGCGTAGGCCTCGATGAACAGCGAGACGACCTCGGTGTCGCTGATCTGGCCGTCCTGGATCCCGGGGACCGAGGAGGTCTCGGCGACGGTGCTCGCGCGCCCGTCCGCGCTGACGCCGATCGCGATGGCCCGCTCGGCGACGAGGTCGGTGGCGTTGCGCGCCGACACGACGATCTCGTCGAGCTGGAGGTGCAGGGAGCGGAAGTTCTTGCCGTAGACGTTCCAGTGCGCCTGCTTGCCGACGAGGGAGAGGTCGATGAGGTCGACGAGCGCGCCCTGCAGGGCCTTCGCGGTGATCTCGCGGTTCTCGTCGGAAAGACTGGAGCGGACGGTGGACATCTCGGTACCTCGCATCGGACTGGGCTCGTGGCTGCTGGTGAAAAGCGGTGCGCGACGGTGAGATCGGTCGGTCGCACCGCCCAGGGTAGCTTTCCCGCGCCCATGGCGCAGGCGACTCGGCGCACCGGGCGTGCCAGGGGGTGCGGGATGCGGCATACGCGGCATTGCGCAGCGGAAAAGGAGCGGTCGCCGCCGACTCGGCGGAAAATGGAAACCGGGTGGAATCCCGTGGACCCCGGTCGCAATTTGTTGGGATAGTCGATAAACTAATGAACGTCGTGCCGCCCCACCCGGCTCGCGCGCTGTCGTACGAACCCTCAACAGGCAGGAGCATCCAATGCCTTACCGCCCGCCGCTGGTCGCCCGCGAGTTCTTCGTCGCCGACCCCCCGGAGCTTCCCCAGCGAGCCGTCGGCGAGCAGGGTCTCTCCGCCGTCACGAGCGCCGAGGTCGCCGAGACCGGCCCCGCCTCGGTCCTCCTCAAGGCCGTGACGAGCGCGGGGGAGGAGCTGTACGTCGGCCTCGCCGCCGTCGCGGAGGGCGTCATCCGCGCCCGCCTGTCGGCCGACCCGGCCGCGCGCCCCTCGGTCGAGAAGATCATCGAACTGGTCCACGCCGGGGCTTACGGCGACGCGAAGGTCTCGGTCGAGGACGGCACCGTCGTCGTCGACGCCGGATCGGTCCGCGCCGTCGCCACCCTCGACACCTGGTCCCTGACGTACACCGACGCCGCCGGGAAGACCCTCGTCTCCCAGAACCCGGGCGAGGAGGACATCTCGGGCCGCCTGCGCACACTGCCCTTCGGTCGCTCCCTCGTGGACGGCCGCCCGGTCGCCTACCACGAGTCGTTCACGGCCGCGCCGGACGAGGCCTTCGCCGGGTTCGGCGAGCGCTTCGCGCCGCTCAACGCGCGCGGCCAGCGCCCGCTGATGTGGAACTTCGACGCGTTCGGCTCCGAGTCGATCCGCATGTACAAGAACGCCCCGATCTACGTCTCCGACCGCGGTTACGGGATCGTCGTCAACTCGGGCGCCCCGGTCGAGTTCGACATGGCGCAGCAGACCCACGCGGCCGTCGAGTTCATCGTGCCCGACGACGCGCTCGAGTACTTCGTGCTCGGCGGCACCCCCGTCGAGGTCCTGGACCGCTTCGACGGCCTCACCTCCCGCCCCTCGCTCCCCCCGAAGTGGGCCTTCGGCACCTGGATCTCCTCCGGGTTCTTCGTGGACTCCGAGGAGCGGGTCATGGAGCGGGCCAAGAAGATCCGCGAGCGCGGCATCCCCTGCGACGTGCTGCACCTGGACACGTTCTGGCAGCACGAGCCGCACTGGTCCGACATGCAGTGGGACGCCGAGAACTTCCCGAACCCCGAGCGGATGCTCGCCGAGCTCACCGCGCAGGGCTTCAAGGTCTGCCTCTGGATGAACTCCTACATCTCCCACAAGTCGCCGGTCTTCGCCGAGGGCGACGAGCGCGGCTACTTCCTGAAGAACGCCACGGGCGAGACCTACGTGGCGGACGTCTGGCACGGCTCGCACCAGGCCAGCGGCATCGTCGACTTCACCAACCCCGACGCGGTCGCGTGGTGGAAGGATCTGCTGCGGGGTCCGCTGCAGGCCGGCGCGGCCCTGTACAAGACCGACTTCGCCGAGGGCGTGCCCGCTGACGCGGTGGCGCACAACGGCATGACCGGCACCGAGCTGCACAACGTGTACACGCTGCTGTACAACGACGCGGTGGTCGAGGTGACCCGTGAGATCAACGGTCACGAGCTGGTGTGGGCGCGTTCGTCGTTCCTGGGCGGGCAGCGCCACTCCGCGCAGTGGTCGGGCGACGTCCAGACCACGTGGGCGGGCCTTGGCGGCACCATCCGCGGCGGCCTCTCGCACGGCCTCTCCGGTGTCCCGTTCTGGTCGCACGACACCGGCGGGTTCAACGGCACGCCCACCGACGACCTGTACATCCGCTGGGCCCAGTTCGGCGCGCTCTCGCCGCTGCTGCGCTACCACGGGACCACGACCCGCGAGCTGTGGGAGTTCTCCGAGGAGGCCGAGCGCCTCGCGGTCGAGTCGCTGCGGCTGCGGTACTCGCTGATGCCCTACATCTACTCGGCGGCCGTGCACGCCTCGCGCACCGGCGAGCCGGTGCTGCGCGCACTCAATGTGGACAACCCCTCGGACCCGGTGGCGTGGAACGCCGACCAGGAGTACCGCTTCGGGAAGGACCTCCTCGTCGCCCCGGTGAACGACCCGTCGGGCGAGCGGAAGGTGTACCTGCCCGAGGGCCGGTGGATCGACTTCTGGACCAAGGAGGTCCACGAGGGCGGGCGCTACATCGACACCAAGCACGGCTTGGCGACCTTCCCGGTGTTCGTGCGCTACGGCGCGATCCTGCCGCGCGTCGCGCCCGGCCTCCAGATCGGCGACGGCGCGTTCGAGGGCATCACCCTCGAAGTGTGGGGCACGCCCGACCGCGGGATCACGATCGCCGACGTCGACGGCGACACCACCGTGTCTCTTGAAACAGTTTCAGAAACTGTTGTGACCCTGGTGTCGACAGGACCGGCGGACATCGCTAATGTGAGCGTCGTAGATGTTGCGGGTAAGCCCGCGAACGTGGAGCTGGAGCGTAACTAGATGACCTTGGTGGCCGGAGTCGACTCATCGACGCAGTCGACGAAAGTGTTGTTGGTCGAAGCCGAGACCGGCGAGATCGTCGACTCCGGTCGCGCCTCCCACCCGGACGGGACCGAGTGCCCGCCCGAAGCCTGGTGGGAGGCGCTCCAGGAGGCCGGCAACGGCCTGCTGGACCGCGCCGAGGCCGTCGCCGTCGCCGGGCAGCAGCACGGCATGGTCGCCCTCGACGAGCACGACCAGGTCGTGCGGGACGCCCTGCTGTGGAACGACACCCGCTCGGCCCCGCAGGCCGAGCGGCTCACCGCCGAGCACGGCGGCCCCGAGGCCTGGGCCGCCGACACCGGCCTCGTCCTCGCCGCCTCCTTCACCGCCACGAAACTGGCGTGGATGGCCGAGAACGAGCCCGAGAACGCGGCGAAAACTGTTTCAGTCATGCTCCCGCACGACTGGCTCACCATGAAGCTCCGCGGGGCGACCGCCGCCGAGGCGACCACCGACCGCTCGGACGCCTCCGGCACCGGATACTGGTCGCCGACCACCGGCGACTACGTGCGCGACCGACTCGTCCAGGCCTTCGGCCGCGAACTCGCCCTCCCGCGCGTGGCCGCCCCCAACGAGATCGTCGGCCGCACCGCCAACGGCGCGGCGCTGGCCCCCGGCACCGGCGACAACGCCGGTGCCGCGCTCGGGCTCGGTCTCGGGCCCGGCGACGTGGTCGTCTCCCTCGGCACCTCCGGCACCGTCTTCGGCGTCTCCGACGTGCCCGCCGCGGACCCCTCCGGGCTCGTGGCCGGGTTCGCCGACGCCACCGGCCGGTACCTGCCGCTCGTGTGCACCCTCAACGCCGCCCGCGTCCTCGACACCTTCCGCGCCCTCCTCGGCGTCGACCACGCCGAGTTCGACCGCCTTGCGCTCGCCGCCGAGCCCGGCGCCGGAGGCCTCGCCCTGCTGCCGTACCTCGACGGCGAACGGACCCCCAACCGCCCGAGCGCCACCGGGGTCATCGCCGGTCTCACCACGGGAGTCACCCGCGAAAGCCTCGCCCGCGCCGCCGTCGAAGGCATGCTCTCGGCCCAGGCCGACGGCCTCGCCGCCCTCGCCGCCCAAGGCCTGCGCGCGAACCGCGTCCTCCTCATCGGCGGCGCCTCCGCCTCCGCGGCCGTGCGCCGCGTCGCCCCCGGCGTGTTCGGCGTCGACGTGGACGTGCCCCCCACGGCCGAGTACGTGGCCCTCGGCGCCGCCAAGCAGGCGGCCTGGGCCCTCTCCGGCTCCAAGAACCCGCCACAGTGGAAGACAGGCGACACCGAGCGGTTCACCGGCACTGCGGCCGCGAAGGTGTCAGAGCAGTACGCGACCCTCCGGGACGAGACTTCGTCTTGGGCCGCACACCAATGAGAAAAGGAACGATCATGACCGACAAATACGCACCGGTGCCCGAGGACAAGTTCTCCTTCGGCATCTGGACGGTCGGCTGGGCGGCTCAGGACGTCTTCGGCTCGGCCACCCGCGCCCCCATGGCCGCCGACCGCGCCGTGCGCAAGCTCGCCGAACTCGGCGCCTACGGCGTCAACTTCCACGACAACGACGTGTTCGACTTCGACGCCTCCGAAGCCGAGCGCGACGCCAAGGTCGGCGCGTTCCGCAAGGCCCTCGACGAGACCGGCCTCAAGGTCACCACCGCGACCACCAACCTGTTCAGCCACCCGATCTTCAAGGACGGCGGCTTCACCCACAACGACCGCGACGTGCGCCGCTTCGCCATCGCGAAGGTCATGCGCAACATCGACCTCGCCGCCGAACTCGGCGCCGAGATCTACGTCGCCTGGGGCGGCCGCGAAGGCGCCGAGTTCGGCGGCTCCAAGGACGTCCAGTCCGCCATGGCCCGCATGAAGGAAGCCTTCGACACCCTCGGCGACTACGTCACCGAGCAGGGCTACGACATCCGCTTCGCCATCGAGCCCAAGCCGAACGAGCCCCGCGGCAACATCCTGCTGCCGACCCTCGGGCACGCCCTCGCGTTCATCAACGAGCTCGAGCGCCCCGAACTGGTCGGCATCAACCCCGAGATCGGGCACGAGGAGATGGCCGGGCTCGACTTCGCCGCCGGCATCCGCCAGGCCCTGTGGCACGGCAAGCTCTACCACATCGACCTCAACGGCCAGACCGGTCCGCGCTTCGACCAGGACCTGCGCTTCGGCGCCGGCAATGTCGGCGGCGCCTTCTGGGTCGTCGACGCGGTCGAAGAGGGCATCGCCAAGGGCCAGTACACCGGCCCCGTCCACTTCGACTACAAGCCCCCGCGAGTCGAAGACGACAACGGCGTGTGGGTCTCGGCCGCCGCCTGCATGCGCAACTACAAGATCCTGCAGTCGAAGGTCCGCGCCTTCCGCGCCGACCCCGAAGTGCAGGAGGCCCTCAAGGCCGCCCGCGTCGACGAGCTCGCGACCCCCACCTTGAGCGAAGGGGAGACCTGGGCCGACCTCAAGGACGTCAAGGTCGACGTCGAAGGCCTCGCCTCCAAGGGCATGGCGTTCGAGCACCTCGACCAGCTCGCCCTCGAACACCTCTACGGCGTTCGCTAGGACGGCCGCGACCGGCTCGGATTCGAACACCGCCGCGGTGTTCCCCGGACGGCGAGCATGCGATCGGGCCCGGAGCTTCCGCTCCGGGCCCGATCGCTACCCCACACCCATCAATTGGATTCGACTCGCCTTGCGGCTTGTCACCCCTCAGGAGATTTCCCCTTGCACTGAACATTAGGGCCGGGGGCTCTGCGTTCCACGCGAGAACCATTAGAGGTTCATTAGATCCAATCGTCCGTCTCCGGACTGCGGTCCCGCAGCCCTGCCGCGAGGCCGACCATGGTGCGCTAGCGGTCGGTCGGCGCCGTCGGCGCCGTCGGCGAGGGCGGATCGGCCGGCGCGGCCAGGGTCTTCTGCCAGATGCCGACGTCATGCCACTCGCCGTGCTTGTACCCGGCGGCGTCGATCGTGCCGACCAACTTGAAACCGAACGACGCGTGCAGCGCCTCGCTGCCCTCGTTCGGGCTCGTCACCAGCGCCATCACACTCCGGAATCCCTGGGCCTCAAGGCGCTTCAGCAGCTCCCGGTACAGCGTCGACCCCACGCGGCGACCCCGCTGGCCGTCCGCGACGTACACCGTGGCCTCGGCCGTCCAGTCGTACGCCTGCCGGGCGTTCCACGGCTTCGCGTACGCCAGGCCCACGACCTCGCCTTCGACAGTGCCGTTGGAAACCGTCGCGACGAGCCAGGGATAGCGGCCGCCGTACGTGGCCAGCTCCTGCTCCCAGTCGGCGGCGGGCTGCGGCTCGGTGCGGAAGTTCGCGGTGCTGCGGGCGATGTAGTGGTTCACGATCGCGGCGAACGCGGCCGCGTCCGAGGACTCGGCGAAGCGCACGGCGACCAGGTCCGGGGGCGTGTCACTGCTGCTCATGATCGACAACATTATCCGCCGGAGGGACCGGTGCCAGGCTGCGATCCCGCGCTGCGAATGCAGGTCACATGAACGTCACCACACCGTGCTCGGCCGCCACATGCAGCCGGAAGGACGCAGGCCGCCCGTGGCCCGGAAGTCCTCCACCGCGCGAGCCAGGGTGCTCAAGGCGATGTGCGCGTCGGGCGGGAACATGCTCGCCGTGTCCATGTCCCGGAAGAGCCGCAGATGCGGGGCCTGGAGCTCGTTCGAGAACGTGACCCAGGCGCCCGGACCGTAGTCCTCGCCGCCGGGACCGTAATAGGCGAGCGCTCCGACCTCCGCCGACTTGTCCGCGATGATCTTGAGACCGTGGTCGGGCCGTCCGCCGGGTTCGTAGCCGGGCCGGTCGCGCACGAGCGCGGTCGCGACCTGCACCAGATCGGCGGCCACGATCGTGGCCACGGCGGCCGCCACGCCGTCGGGGTCCTGAGCGAGCAGCACCCGGGTCCCGTTGTCCCGGGTCTCGAGCCGGAATTCGACGCAATAACCGGCGATATGCGCGCCTGCGGGGCCAGGGCTCATGGGTGGTTCTCCTTCCGGGTCGCGGGACTCGGCAGTGGGCGGCAGAGCATTGTGCTCGTAATCGAGACTGATCGCCATGGCGGACACCGCACCTCACATGGGGGGACGTACTGCTTCCGGGTTTTGTGAACGACAGTACGTGCGCGCTCGGGCCGTATGTTCGATTCA
Source organism: Glycomyces sp. YM15 (assembly GCF_016918015.1). Classification (GTDB taxonomy): domain Bacteria; phylum Actinomycetota; class Actinomycetes; order Mycobacteriales; family Micromonosporaceae; genus Glycomyces. The sequence continues at coordinate 2,302 of NZ_JAERMK010000040.1, read as the reverse complement.
GTCGGGAACCTGACAGAAAAGCACCGATAAGACCCTGATATGCCGTGACAACCTGTTCATGCAAGCAGCAGATTCCATTGGGGAGTCCGCAGGCCGCCGCCGGGGCCGGTCCCGCCCGAACGCCCCGGCGCGGCAGGAAAGACCGGATACGAGTCCTCGACGAGGACGGGACCGAGACGCTACCCTCCGGGCACGTGAAAGGGCCGCCTCCGCGCTTGCGGAGACGGCCCTTCGCACCGGGGGGAGACCCGGATCAGCCCTTGATCGCGCCGGTGATGACGGCCTTCGTGAAGTGCTTCTGGATGAACGGGTACATGATGACGATCGGGATGATCGTGCAGACCACGACCGCCATCTTCAGCGCCGCGTCCGGTGCGGAGGACTGGTACTGGCTCACGTTCGCCGCGGCGCCGGGCAGGCCCTGCGTCGACATGAGCATCCGCTGCAGCACGACCTGGATCGGCTGGGTCTCCAGCCCCGGGACGTACAGGACCGCCGAGAAGTAGATGTTCCAGTAGCCGACCGCGTAGAACAGCGCGATGACCGCGAGGATCGCCTTCGACATCGGCAGCACGATCTTGAAGAGCGTGCGGAACTCTCCGGCGCCGTCCATTCGGGCGGCGTCGAGCAGCTCGGTCGGGACGCTGTTCATGAAGAACGCCCTGAGCACGATCAGGTTGAAGGCGCTCAACGCCATCGGCAGGATGATCGACAGGTAGTTGTTGAACAGGCCCAGTTTCTGCACGACCAGGAAGCTCGGGTAGAGGCCGGGCGCGAACAGGAACGTGAAGAGCACGAGCATGAGCAGCGGCCGGTGCAGGAGCGAGCCGGTCCGCGAGAGGCCGTAAGCCGCGCCGATGGTGAGGATCATGCTCAGCGCGGTGCCGCCGGCGGTCAGGCCGATGGTGAGGATCAGCGACTTCGTCAGCGCGCCGCCGTCGAAGATCTCCTGGTAGGCCGCGACGCTGAAGTCGGTCGGGATCAGCAGCAGGTTCCCGCCCGCCGAGGCGAGCGACTCCTCGCTGGCGAAGCTGGTGGCCACGACCGCCCAGATCGGCAGGACGATGGCCGCGCCGTAGCAGATCAGGAAGAGCGCCTTGACGATCTTCGCGGCCAACGTGGGCTCCTCGTCCCAGACGGGGCGCGCCTGCTTGCGGCGGGGCTTGAGCTTGGTGTCGATGGCGGTCATGACTTCTGGTAGATCCCTTGCTCTCCGAGGCGGTGCGCGACGTTGTTGGCGATGAGGACCAGGATCAGTCCGATCACGCCCTTGAACAGGCCGGCCGCGGTGCCGAAGGACGCGCCCTCGGTGCCGATGACGCTGCGGTAGTAGATGAAGGTGTCGAGCACTTCGGTGGTCTGGTAGCCGATCGCGTCGCGCTGCAGCTGGTACTGCTCGAAGCCGACCGTCAGGATGCCTCCGATGTGGAGGATCAAGAGCAGCACGATCACCGGTCGGATGCCCGGCAGCGTGATGTGCCACATGCGCCGCCAGCGGCTGGCGCCGTCCACGGCCGCCGCCTCGTACAGGCTCGGATTGATCGAGGCGAGGGCCGCCAGGAAGATGATCATGCCCCAGCCGGCGTCCTTCCACGCCCACTGCAGCCAGGCCAGGAACAGGAACGAGTCCGGGTTCGAGGTGAACGACAGCCGGTCGCCGCCGAGGCCGAGCAGCCAGTTGGAGACCAGGCCGTCGGAGCCGAGCGTCTGGACGAACACGGTGACGACCAGGACCCACGAGAAGAAGTACGGCAGGTACACGATCGACTGGAAGACGCTGCGGACCTTGGTGGAGACCACGCTGTGCATGATCAGGGCCAGGACGATCGAGAGCGGGAAGAGGAACAGCAGGTTCGCGAAGGAGTACTTCAGCGTGTTCAGCAGCGCCGGCATGAAGTACGGGTTGTCGAACAGCCGCTGGAACCAGGCGAAGCCCACTATGGGGTTCTCCCAGAACGGCCGGTGCGGGCTGTAGTCCATGAACGCGATGACGTTCCAGGCCGAGGGCCAGTAGAAGAACACCGCGAGCTGGGCCATCGCCGGGAGCGTCATGAGCAGGAGCGGCCAGTCGGACCGGAACCGCTGGGCCACGGTCCGCTTGCGCTTGAGAATGACGCGGCGGTCCTGGCCCGGAGGCGAAGCCGGGGGCGCTGAGGTCTGGAGAGCTGCCATCGCTTGTGTGAATTCCAGTCAGTGAGTACCTGTGCGGGGACGAGGGGGCCGGGCCGCGACACCAGTCGCGGCCCGGCCGGGGCGCCTTAGCCGTGCAGCTTGTCGTAAGCGGGGGGGTAGTGCACGCGGC
>NZ_JAERMK010000004.1:243224-288745 GCF_016918015.1 Glycomyces sp. YM15 | reverse complement strand
ACCGCTTCGGCCTTGAACTCCTCGGGAAACCGGCGATGATACTTCGAGGTCGACACTCTTCACTCCTTGCAACCCGAACCCTACCGGCCCGGGAGATCAAGGTGTCAACGTCAAAGGGTTAAGCCCCCTGAGGGGCCCGGCCCCTGTTGGGGTTCGGGTGGCGCTGCGTGGTGTGTGCGGCGCTTCCCCCAGCAGTCGCCTGCTGGGGCAGCCTAAGAACGGCGGGTCCCCGTAGTCGTCGGTCGCTGACCCTGCAGCTGTCGCTGTCGCTGTCGATGCCGGTGGTGCGGGTGCCTGGACTGCTTCCTCGGCCCCCGGGGGTTGGCTGATGCTGAACTTGGCTCGGCATTGCGCTTTCGAGTCTCGCATGGCTTTGACCGCCCGGTCGCGGTCGATCATCTCGGCGATCCCGTCGAGGTCGGGCTTCAAGGTCTCGGACCATTCGGTGCGGTAGAGCCCGGTGGGGAACACATCCCAGTCCGAGCCTGCATGCTCGGCGTCCATGTCGGCATCGGTGCGCCAGTCGGCGCACCCGCACCCGCCCGAGGCACCGGCCGAGCCACCGGCGGTGCCGCCCTGGCCGTGGAGGCCGTGGAGGCCTTCGTGCCCTTCGTGGCCGTCGTGGTGGGTGATGAGCGCTTGGCCGGGCCCGGTCTTCTCCACCGACCAGCCCGGGGTGTGGATGCGGCCGTGGTGGAACCGGCACAGCAGGATCAGGTTCTCCGCGACGGTCGGGCCGCCGTCGGCCCAGTGGGTGATGTGGTGCGCCTCGGTCCAGGCGATGGGCCGGTCACAACCGTGCCAAACGCACCCGCCTGGCTGCTCAAGCTCCAGCTTCCGCCGCAGGGCCGCGTTCGGGAGGCGCAGCGCCCGACCGAGCTCGACCGCTTCACCCTTGGCGTAGTTGAACACCGAGGGGATGATGACGCCTTCACAGGCCAGGAGCCGGGCCCGCGCAAGGCTGATCGGTTGGCCTTCCAGGAGGGGGAGGCGCCCGGTGTCCTTGCCCTGCAACGTCTCGATGTCGACGGTGAGGTCGAGGGTGGCGGTGTGCCCGTGCCGGGTCGCCGCCTGCGGGGAGGACCCGTACCCGGCCAGGAGCTGATGGAGAGCCTCGGCATGCCGGTTCGCCTGCGGCGGCAACAGACCCTCATCGTCGGGGTCGGCCCCTCGGTCGTCTTGGCGGGGTGGCGGGCAGGCGGTCTGCAGGTACTTGTCGAGCATCCGCCCGGTCGCATTCGAGAGGTGCCCTTCCAGCGCCCACATGCCGTTGCCGCACTCGATCAACTCCAGGCGCTGCATCGACTGCTCGCCGAGCCCATCAAGAAGCTCGGTCTCTCCGGCGATCGCGGCCCACAGCCCCTCAAGGTGACGACGCAGGTCCTTGAAGGAAGCATGAGCGCAGTACTCGACCACCATCGCCTCCGGCGTCGCGCAGAGGGTCTCGGGGTCGAAGGGGGAGACGACCGGGGCGGTGAAAGGAGTGCGGGCGAACACGCGCATCGCCGGGGTCTGGTCAAGCTGGCGGACAGCGTAAGCGACCTGGTCAATCCGAGCCCTCCCCGACACCGCCGCCGAAGCAAGAAGACGGAACTTCCCCGACAGCCGCGCGATGGCGGCGATGGCGCTGGCGGTGTTGAAGGTGAAGTCGAACTGGGACAGGAGCAGGTCGCGGAGGGCGGAGAACCCGAACTCGGAGCGGTGCAGGTTCGCCTCCTTCATCGCGATCACCGCAGACAGGACCCGGGCGTGAAAGGCGTTGATCCCAGCGGCGGCCTCATTGAGAGTCGAGCGGATCGCCGCAGCCTGGGAGCGGCGGTCAGAGGAAGCGGAGAGGAGCGAGGCGGCGGGAAGGACCGGAGCGACCGGGATGGTGGGGCTGTGACTGGTGCTGGTGCAGTGGCTCATGGTTCCTTCGCCTCCCTTCCCTGTTCTCGAATGTCCTGCCTGTTTTCGGTTCCTTGTTCGTAGTTCAATGATGACAGAATGCCGTGCCGGTGTCATCACCCAACCGGGTGAACATTCCATGAGGGACACTCACGCCTCACACTCGCTCCTCTTGGGGCGCAAAGCAAACCAGGGGCCAAATGGGCCTCCGCCGCCCCGGCCACGGCGCTGCCTGGCAGCCGCACCGCACACCCCACCACCATGCGACCCTTTTGTCGCCGCCCGCTTGAACCTCAACCGAGACGGCGCTTAATGCCGGACAGCACGGCCAGGTTGTGCAGTCCGCTTCGTCGCCATCGCTGGCTCTATCGTCGAACACTCAATGGACCTGCCGTCGTTCACGTCGGGTAGGAGCCGCTGGAGAGATAGCGGGTCGTGCCGGTTCGCTTCGCTTCGAGAGCGGTCGGCATTCGACGGCGGCCATTGGACGAGAGCAGCGGCAGGGCCTCTTCAACTGGGAGAAAACGGAACTCGGAGAGTTCGTCACTGTCGAGGCGGAGGCGAGCGGGGTCGATGGTGCCACCGTCGAAGATGAAGACGATCAGGGGGAGTGGTCGGCTGGGAATCGGCTGCGTCCAGTCGATCACCAGGAGCCCGCCGAGTTCGACGTCGAGGCCGATCTCCTCCTTGACTTCGCGGCGACAAGCCTGTTCGGGCGTCTCGCCTTCATCGAGCTGGCCGCCGACGAAGAGCCAGTGGTCGCGGTAGTTCGGCTTGACCACCAGGACTCGGCCCTCGGTGTCGGTGAACAGGGCACCGGCCGCGGCGAGGTGCTTCGGGAGTCCCTCGAGCCATTCGCTCGGCGTCACTTGATCCTGGTGCGGCATGGCATCGACCCTAGCGGGACGGTGAGAAGCCCTGCGGCACATATGAGGTGCGACCGGAACGAAGAGCCTCTGCGGCCAGATTGAAGCGCGGGCCGTTGGCGGGGTGGAATCTGGACGCGGCCTCGTCGACGGGGAGGAACGCGAAGGCCTCGAGTTCGTCCTCTTGCAGTCGGATCTGGGCGGGGTCGCCGACCGTGCCGCAGTCGAAGATGTAGATCGCCATAGGGGCCGAGACGAACGGGTGGTTCGTGACGTAGTCGAGCGCCAGCAGGTCGCCGACCGGGAGGTCGATGCCGATCTCCTCTTTGACCTCCCGCGCGCACGCCTCGTGCGGTGCCTCGCCCCGGTCGACCATGCCGCCCACGAACTGCCAGTCTTCGCTGTACGTCGGCTTGACGATGAGCGCCCGGCCTTCGGGATCGGTCACGAAGGCGCACGCCACGGCGTAGGAACTCGCGAAACCGTCGAGGACCGCTTGGGGGAGTTGGGCCATGGGAAGACGCTACCCGGTTCGGCCGACCATTTGGGAACGCGTTTGCCCAGTTTCGGTGCGGTCCGTAGCATCCCGGGCATGACGCTCATCATGATCGACCTGGACAACACGCTCATCGACCGCGACGCGGCCTTCCGCCTCGGCGTGACCGAATTCCTGGCCGCACACGAGCTCCCCGCATCGGACGTCGACTGGATCATGACCGTCGACGCCTCCGGGTACGCCCCGCGTTCCGTTGTCGCGCAGGCGATCATCGAGCGGCACCCGGTCGGCCTCGTCGAAGCGGAGATCGTCGACTTCCTGCGCCGCGGGGCGCGCGAGCACGCCCGCGTCACCCACGACACCGCCGATGCGCTGCGGGAGGTCCGCGAAGCCGGGCACCGGGTCGTGATCGTCACCAACGGCGTCGAGTGGCAGCAGCTGGGGAAGGTCACCGCCTCAGGCCTCGACCGCCTCGTCGACGCGACCGTGGTGAGCGAAGGCGCGGGTTCGCGCAAGCCCGAACCCGGGATCTTCCACGCCGCAGCCGAAGCCGCCGGCGAACCCCTCGAGGGCGCCTGGATGATCGGCGACCGTGACGACGCGGACATCCTCGGAGCCCACCGGCTCGGCCTGCGCAGCGTATGGCTCCATCTCGGACGCGAATGGGCCCAGTCCGAATACGCTCCGACGCACACCGCCGATGCCGTCGTCGAGGCCATCAAATACGCCGCTCAGTGATCCCGCAACGCCGCGAGCAGGTCGATGGCGGCCCTTGACGGATCGTCGCCATACGCCGACGCGAACGCCTCCTCGATCCGCCAGCCCGCCCGCCGCAGCGCACGATGGCGGGCGACATGCGCGCTCGGTCCGTCCGGATGGACCTGGGCGATCACGCCGATCGCCCGCTCGGCATCGCCCACCACCAGGTCCACCGCCCAATGACCGACCGGATACGCCTGGCGCACCGGCACTTCCGCGCCCTCGAGCGCATCGGCGAGTTTCGCCGTCCACTTCCCGACCGCATCACCGTCCCCCGGTGAACGCGGCGGCCGATCCGCGTACCGCAGGAACTCGCCGATCGGGCCGTCCGTCTCACCGACCGCGGTGACGACGTGCAAGTGCTCGCGCGCCCTCGTCACCATCACGTTGAAGAGGTTCGCCCCGGCCGCGAAGCGCCTGCGGCCCGCCGTATCGCCCTCGGCCACACCCAAAGCGATGACCACCGTGTCCGCCTCGCTGCCCTGGAACGCGTGCACCGTCCCGGTCCGCATCCGATGCCGGCGAATGGTCTCCAGATCGAAGCGCCGCAGGATCGCCGCCTCGATCGCATCCGCCTGCGCCCGGAACGGCGAGATCACGGCCAGACCGGTCTTCCCCGCGTCCACGAGTTCGGCGAGCAGATCGAGCGACCGCGCGACCTCAGCCTCCACCACGCCGTCCCTAGAGGACTTCGCATCGACGCGATGGACCACGATGACGTCCGCCTCGTGATTGCGCGGATGCGTGGTGATCGGTTTGACCCGGCCGTGATAGAACTTCGCGGCCGAGAATCCGATCAAATGCGGCACGCTGCGATGATGCTCGGTCAACTCGACCACCGGCCCGGCCCCGCACGCGAGGTCGTAGGCACTCACCTTGCCGATGTCCAACTGCCCCGAGCGATCCGACAGCCCATGCTTCGCCAGCACGTCCTCTGTCCTCGCCGCGCTGGCGAACGAGACGAACCGCAGCTGCCGCGGGTCGCCCGCGACGACCGCCCGGCGGGCCCGGGCGAGCACCGGAGCGGCCCGCAACTGGTTGATGTGGGAGGCCTCGTCGAGGATCGCCAGGTCGAACATGCCGACGCGGGCCGGGAGCACGTCCTCCACATCCGCCACGGTGCCGATCCACAGCGGCATGGCCCGCAGGAGGGCCGCGGCGCTGACGCGCTGCAGCCGCGCGCGGCGCTGCGGGCGGTTGCCGCTGCGCAGAGCGGTGCCCAGCTCGGTCAAAGCCTTGCGTGCGGCGGCGTCCCGCCGGTCGGTCGAGCCGGTCTCGATGCGCAGCGAACGGCCGATCGCTTGGGCCGCTTCGGTCTCTGCGCTTTCCAGGCTCTTCCAAAGCGGCGCGAGGCGCAGCCCTCCGGCGGCGGTGAGGCGGGCGGCGTCGCGTTGGTCGCGAGCGGCGCGGAGGGCGCGGGCGATCGCAGTGGCGCTGCCGTCGGCGCCCGCGAGCCGGCGCAGTCGTTTGGCGGCGCGGCGGGCCCGCAGCCGTTGCAGCCATCCGCCGTCGCGGCGGGAGCGGTCGAGGAGCCGTTCGGCCTCGTCGAGGTCGGCGTCGCGGAGCCCGGGGAAGTCGTCGAGGAGGAACAACGGCAGGTCCTGGACGCGCCCGCGTCGGGATTCGAGGTCGAGCCAGGTCGCGATCTCCGCCTCGATGCGGGCGGCGTACTCGACCGCTTCGGCGGCGGCCTCCTGCTCCCGTTCGACTTCGCGACGTTTGCGGCCCTTGCCGGTTCCGGTGCCGAGCCTGGTCAGGAACCGGTCGCGGCGTTCGGAGTCGCCGAAGTGGACCGGCAGCGGCCCGGGGTGGCGGTCGAGGAGTTCGGCGAGGACGTCGGCGGCGTGCACGGATTGGGTGGCGATCAGCACGGACTGCCCGTTCGCTATGGCGTCCAAGGCGATCGCGGCGAGGGTGTGGCTCTTGCCGCAGCCGGGCGCGCCGGCGATCACGGTGACCGGGGCGGTGCGGGCCTGGCTGACGGCCGCGCTCTGCTCGCGGCTGAGCGGCAGCGGGGAGCGCGGCGGCTGCGGGTCGTCCTCGGGTTCGGCGTCGGCGGGGTCGTACATCGCGGCGAACGCCGTGGCGTCGAGCCCCGGTCGCTCGGCCCAAGCGTGCAGTCCGGAGGCCAGCGGTGTCGGCGCCTGGTCGGGGGCGATGTAGATCACCGCTTCGACGACGACGAGGAGTCGGTCCCGATCGCGTTGCGGCGGAATGTGCCAGACCGCGGCATCGGGGAACCCGGCGGCTTCGGCCGCCAGCGGGAGCCAGGCGAGGTCCTCCAGGACCGCCGCGCTGCGCCCCGGATCGAACACGGCTTCGAGCTGCACGGCGAAGTCGGTCCCGGCCAGCGCCTCGTGGACCGCGATGTCGCCGGCCGCGATCACTTCCTGGATGTCGGAGCCCGCCGCGGCCGCCCGGAGTCGCACCGGCCGGTTGACGAGCGGGATGCGCACGCGCCGCTGCTTGCCGTCAATGTCGGTGCGGCCCACGACGATGCCCCAGCCTTGGCGGAGCAGCCGCTCGTCGCTGTGCAGCTCGTCATATTTCGCCAGCTCGGCCGCGCCCCTGACGGTTCCGAGGTCGGGGCTCCACACGTGCTGCTTGCCGAGGTGGTCGCCCAGCTGGTCCTGCTTGGTCTGCGGCGAGGCGGGCGCGAGGTCGGCGAGGGCGCGGAGGAGCCGGGCGGTGCTCATGTGACCCGAGTCTAACGGTCTGGCACTCGTTCCCACTGGTCACGCACTGGTCGGCGAGGAGCCGGACTGTGGCGGCCAGGGCAACCGGGTCGCCGGCGGCGCAGGGCTCGATGAGCCGCCCGAGGACGGTGAGCGCCCGGGCTCCGCGCCGCTCATGCGTCGGTCGGCTTCTCCTCGCCCGCTTCGGATTCGGCCTCGGCTGATGCGGGTCCTTCGGCGACCGCAGGCGCTTCGGCGGCTTCCGGGGTCGAGGTCTCGTCGGGGACTTCGGGGATCGGTTCTCCGGCGTCCGCCGGAGTTTCGGGTTCCGGCTCGGGTTCTTCCTTGGCGGGCATCGGGAGCGCCTGTGAGAGGCGCAGGCTCGTCTGGAGGAGGTCCCAGCCGAGGGGGAGGGCCGCGGCGTCGGGGAGGTCGAGTTCGAAGCCGAGGTCGTCGGCGAGGCCGCCCTGCTTGGCGAGTTTGACGACGACCGGGTGGGCGGAGCGGTTCGGGGCGTAGCACCACTTGGGGGCGGCGAGGCCGAAGTCGCGGGCGATCATCATGGCGGCCATGGCGGCCGGGCCGTCGATGAGCATCGCCGTGGAGCGGGTGGCGGCAGTGAAGATGGCGCCGGCCATCGCGCCGAGTTCGGCGCCGCCGAGGCGCGAGACGAGCGCTTCGGGGCTGCGCTTGAATCCGCGGTTGAACGCGAGGTGGTCGCGCAGGGCGGCGATGCGGCCCATCCAGGCGGCGTCGTGGACCGTACCGCCCGGGGCGCGCAGCTGCGGCTGGTACGTGGTGATGTCTTCTTTGGCGATGAAGGAGCAGACCGCGACCGAAGCGGTCGCGGCGCCGGCGCCGAGCCCGGCGATGAGGAGGAGGTCCGCGCCGGCGTCGATCGCGCGGTCGGCGGTCTCGCGGCCCAGGCGCAGGGCCTCGTTCAGCTCGGTCTCGTCGAGGAGCGGGCCCTCGACGCCTTCGCTGGCGGGTGTGCGGACGACGGTGACGGGCAGCCCGGCGCGGGCGGCCTCCTCGGCGAGCGGCCCCTCGCCCTTCTCCAGGGCGTCGGCCTGCGCTTCGACGGGCGCGTAGTCGCCGGAGTCCCAGCCGTCGGGGTACTCGCCGGCGAACAGGAGCATCTGCGGCGTAGCGAACGGCACGGGCGCGTCGGTGGCCTGCATGCGCGCGGCCCACCCCACCGCGGGCTGGAGGCGGCCGAGTCCGGCGCCTTCGATGAGGGCGTCTTGCAGCCGCGCGTTGGCGCGGGTGGTCCACACCCCGTTGGGGAACTTCGCTTTCAGGTCGGCGAGGGGCCCGTCGGTCGTCTCAGTCACGGCATAAGGCTAGCGCGGGAGCCGTGGGGCACAATTGCCTAGTGACCACCATCGACTTCGCCAAGGGACACGGCACCGGGAACGACTTCGTGATCGTGCCCGACCTCCAGGACGCGCTGGCGCTGAAAGACGCCCAGGTGGCGCTGCTGTGCGACCGCCGGTTCGGGATCGGCGGCGACGGGCTGCTGCGCGTCGCGCCCTCGGACGACCCGGCGGCCGAGTGGTTCATGGACTACCGCAACGCGGACGGCTCGATCGCCGAGATGTGCGGCAACGGCGTGCGCGTCTTCGTCCGCTACCTGCTCGAGAAGGGCCTCGCGGCGGGCCCGGAGATCCCCGTGGCGACGCGCGCCGGGATCAAGACCGTCCGCGTCGAAGGCGACGAGCTGCGCGTCGACATGGGCGCGGCCGCGTTCGGGCCGACCTCGCAGGCCTCCGTGGAGGGCTTCACCTGGCCCGGCCAGGCCGTGTCGATGGGGAACCCGCACCTGGTCTGCCACCTCGGCGACGAATCGGAGCTCGAGGCGCTGGAGCTCTTCCACCAGCCGCGCTACGACGCGGGCGTGTTCCCGAACGGCGTGAACGTCGAGTTCGTGGTGGGTGCGGCCCCGCACGTGCGGATGCGCGTCCACGAGCGGGGCGTCGGCGAGACGGCCTCCTGCGGCACCGGCGCGTGCGCGGTCGGCGCGGTCGCCCTGAGGCACGCCGGGCTCGACACCGGCGAGTGCAAAGTGGACGTCCCCGGCGGCACGCTCACCGTGACCGTCACCGACGAGACCCTCTACCTGACCGGCCCCGCCGTGATCGTCGCCGAAGGCGTCTTCCGGATCTGACGCCGACGCACCTCGATGGCGCGAACATCCATGTGAGGCGCGTCGGCACCAGGCCGTCCACAACCCCCACCCTCCCAAGTAGGGACCGTGCCCCCCGGCATTGCCGAACCGACGGAAAACCCCGGGAACCAGCGGTCCCCGGGGCGTTCATCCCGTCACTCGCCTGGCGCGGACCTAACGCATGACCCGCTTGACCGCCGCCGCCACCGCCGGGGCCACATTCGGGTCGAACACGCTCGGCACGATGTACGTCGCGTTCACCTTCTCCGCGCCCACGCAGTCGGCGATCGCCGTCGCCGCGGCCAGCGCCGCATCGTCGTTCCAATCCCGAGCCTGCGCATCCAGCAGACCCCGGAACACGCCCGGGAACGCCAGCACGTTGTTGATCTGGTTCGGCTGGTCCGAACGTCCGGTCGCCACGATCGCCGCGTAGCGCGCCGCCTCCGTCGGGCTGATCTCCGGGTCCGGGTTCGCCAGCGCGAACACGATCGGGTCCTTCGCCATCTTCGCCACGTCCGAACCCTTGAGGATGTTCGGCGCGCTCACGCCGATGAACACGTCAGAGCCCTCGACCGCCCCCGACAGGTCCCCCGAGTAGTCGCCCTTGTTGAAATGCGTGCCGAGCCACTGATGCGTCTCGTTCTCAGTGTCCATGCCGCTGTGCAGCGCCCCGTCGCGGTCCACCGGGATGATGTCGCCGATCCCGGCCTTCTCCAGCAACCGCATGATCGCGGTCCCCGCCGCGCCGCAGCCGACGACGGTCGCCCGGACGTCCTTGAACTCCTTGCCCACCACGCGCAGCGCGTTCGTCAGCGCCGCCAGCACCACGATCGCGGTCCCGTGCTGGTCGTCGTGGAACACCGGAATGTCGAGCCGCTCCCGCAACCGCGCCTCGATCTCGAAGCAGCGGGGCGCCGCGATGTCCTCCAGGTTGATCCCGCCGTAGGTGGGCGCCAGCGCCGCCACGATGTTCACGATCTCGTCCGTGTCCTGCGTGTCCAGGCACACCGGCCACGCGTCCACGTCTCCGAACTTCTTGAACAGCGCCGCCTTGCCCTCCATCACCGGCATCGCCGCGGCGGGCCCGATGTTGCCCAAGCCCAGCACCGCCGAGCCGTCGGTCACGACCGCCACCGTGTTGCGCTTGATGGTGAGCCGCCGCGCATCGTCCGGGTTCTCCGCGATCGCCATGCACACCCGGGCCACACCCGGCGTGTACGCCATCGACAGGTCATTGCGGTTACGAAGCGGCACTTTGGGAGTGACCTCGATCTTCCCGCCGAGGTGCACGAGGAAGGTCCGGTCCGAGACCTTCTTCACGTCGAAGTCCGGCATGGCCTCGAGGATGTTCGTGACCTGCTCGGCGTGCGCGGCGTCGGAGGTGTCGCAGGTGAGGTCGACGGTCATGCGCTTGTTGTCCGAGTCGACGACGTCGAGCGCGGTGACGATCGCACCGGCCTGCCCGACGACGGTGGCGAGGCGCCCCGCCGCGCCCGGGTCGGCCGAGAGGGCCAGCCGGACCGTGATGGAGAACCCGGCGCTGGGAAGACGGGCTGCAGTCATGCCGCTCCTTATGTGGTGCACTTCGTTGTGGACGCCCGGCTCGGCGCTGCTCATCTACGGCTCGCAAGCTTCGCCGTGGCCGCTCATCTACGGCTCGCAAGCTTCGCCAAGGCCGCTCATGGTTCGCGAGCTTCGCCAAGGCCGCTCATGGTTCGCGAGCTTCGCCGAGACCGCTCACCTGCGACCCGCAAACTTCGCCAAGATCGCTTGCGAGCCGCAGACGCGCCGCCTCGGCGAGCTTGCGAGCCGTAAATCGGCCGAGCCTGATGCCTTGAATGATGCCACTGCCGCGCGCAAGCCCGCCTCAGCCCCGTATCCGCCATCGGCCCCGCCACTCCCCGCCCGACCCGCCGACGACTACGCTCTGCGCGATATTCGCTCGCCGCCGTCACACGCTCGTGTCAAGCTTGTGGTGATGCACGAAGAGCACATGAACTCCCAAGAAGACTTCCCGTCCACCGCCGCCCCCTCCACGGGCGAACTGGACCTGGAAGCCCGCCAAGCGTTGCGACGCGTCGCCGGGCTCGCCTCGACCGAACTCGAAGACGTCACCGACGCCGAATACCGCCGGCTCCGCCTCGAACGGGTCGTCCTCGTCGGCGTCTGGACCGAAGGCACCATCGACGACGCCGAGAACTCCCTCGCGGAACTCGCCCAACTCGCCGAAACCGCCGGATCCGAAGTCGCCGACGGCCTCATCCAGCGCCGCTCCAAGCCCGACGCCGGCACCTTCATCGGCTCCGGCAAGGTCCGAGAGGTCAAGGACACCGTCGAAGCCCTCGGGGCCGACACGGTGATCGCCGACGGCGAGCTGTCCCCGGGCCAGCTCATCGCCCTCGAAAAGGCCATCAACGTCAAGGTCATCGACCGCACCGCCCTCATCCTCGACATCTTCGCCCAGCACGCGAAGAGCGCCGAAGGCAAGGCCCAGGTCGAACTCGCCCAGCTCCAGTACCTCCTGCCGCGCCTCCGCGGCTGGGGCGACGCCATGAGCCGCCAGGGCGGCTCCAACGGCGGCGTCGGCCTCCGCGGCCCCGGCGAGACCAAACTCGAGACCGACCGCCGCCGCATCCGCGCCAAGGTCGCCAAACTCCGCCGCGAACTCGCCAAACTCACCGTCACCCGCGAGACCAAGCGCGACTCCCGCACCCGCAACCGCGTACCCGGCGTCGCCATCGCCGGCTACACCAACGCCGGCAAGTCGAGCCTGCTCAACGCCCTCACCGGCGCCGGCATCCTCGTCCAAGACGCCCTGTTCGCCACCCTCGACACCTCCACGCGGCGCTCCCGCACCGCCGAAGGCCGCGAGTACACCGTCACCGACACCGTCGGATTCGTGCGGCACCTGCCCCACCAGCTCGTCGAGGCCTTCCGCTCCACCCTCGAGGAAGTCGCCGAAGCCGACCTCATCGTCCACGTCATCGACGGCTCGCACCCCGACCCCCTCGGCCAGGCCGAAGCGGTCCGCGAAGTCCTCGCCGAAGTCGGCGCCGAAGAGGTCCCGGAACTCGTGGTCGTCAACAAGCTCGACCTGGTCGCGCCCGACGACGTCCTCCAACTCCGCTCCGACTGGCCCGACGCCGTCTTCGTCTCCGCCCACACCGGCGAAGGCGTCGACAAGCTCCGCGCCGCCATCGAACAGGCCCTCCCGCAACCGCACACCACGCTCACCGTGTGCGTCCCCTACGTACGCGGCGACCTCGTCTCCCGCATGCGTTCCCGCGGCGAGGTCCTCTCGACCGAGCACCGCGGCGACGGCTCCGTCATCACCGCCCGCGTCGACGACGCGCTGGCCGGTGAATTGCGGCCGTTCGTCCTGGAAACCGACTGAATAGCAGTGGTCCTGAACATGTCCCTCGGGGGGCCTGGCCGGTACACCCCGTGTTCTGGAACACTTGCCTGATGCGAGAGCGCCGTGTGGGCCGTGGGGCCCTGCCTGCGCGGATCGTCGCCGGGGCAGCCGGAGCGGCTGTCCTGGTGGTGGCCGCGCCCCCCGTGTACGCCCAGGACGAGGGCGGCGGGGAAGTGGTGTGCGAGATCCACGACCCGCGTGTCGCCACTGCGACCGGAGTCGTGGAGGCCTCGGACGGCGACGGCTGGTGGGTCCTGCCCGACGGCGAGGGCCAGACCGACGGCATGTTGACGATCCGCCGCGTCGGTTCGGACTGCGCGGTGCGCGACACCGAGGCCGGGAGCCTCGCGATCAACTGGCTGCCGAAGGACCCGGAGGACATCGCGATCGAGCCCGACAAGGGCTTCCTCTGGGTCGCCGACATCGGCGACACCGGCGACCGCGAGAGCGTTTCGCTCACTCAGGTAGCGGTCGACGACGCGAGCAACTTCGACATGACCCGCTACGTCTACCCCGACGGCATGAAGGACGCCGAGGCGTACTTCCTGCTCCCTGACCGCAGCCCGGTCTTCATCCCCTCCACCGAGGGCACCGCGGAGCTGTACACGTCCGACGGCCCCGGCCAGGAGGAGGGCACCCCGCTGGACCTCGCGGGCACCGTCACCCTCCCCGACGGCGCCGGCGCGGTCACCGGCGCGGCGCTCAACGCCGATGCGACGAAGGTCGTGTTGCGCACCAGCGATTCCGCTTACGAATGGGACGTCGCCGACGGCGACCCGGTGGCCTCCATGACGGCCGCCGAACCGCGCGTGACCGCGCTCGACGACGGCGGCAACGACATCGCCTACGACGCCGAGGGCAACTTCCTCACCGTCGCGCAGACCGGCGACGAGGCGTCACCGGCGGCGATCTACCGCTTCACCCCGGCCGCCGCGGCCCCGGAAGAGCCCGCCGCCAGCGAGGACGCCGCGGGCGGCGCGGCGGAGGAAGCGGGCCCGAGCCTCCTCGACCGCGTCCTCGACCTGGGCTTCGGCACGATCGTGAAGATCCTGGCCGCCATCGCCATCCTCGGCATGGCGACGATGGTCTTCGGCATCATCATCATCCGCAGGTACCGCAAGCAGGCCGAGGGCGCCGGCGAGGACGACGGGACCGAGATGGGCTTCGCCCGCGAGGAACCGGTATTCGGCGAGGACCGCGGCGGCGCATATGAGGACGACCCGATCGACCTCGGCCTCGACTCCGGCCAGCCCGATCCCGACCTCGGCCAGATCGCCCGCGGCGGCGTGTACGGCGGCGCCGCGTCCGAGCCTTCGGGCAGCGTCTACGGCGGCGCCGCGTCCGAGCCTTCGGGCAGCGTCTACGGCGGCGCCGCGTCCGAGCCTTCGGGCAGCGTCTACGGCGGCGCCCGGCCGGAGCCCTCCGGCAACGTGTACGGCGCGAGCCCGGCCCGGCCCGAGTCCACCGGTTCGGTCTACGGCGGTGCGCGCCAAGAGCCTTCGGGGAACGTCTACGGCGCCCGCGCCGCCGCCGCGCCCACCGGCGCCCGCCCCGCCGCCGCGCCCACCGGCGCCCGCCCCGCGACCCCGCCCGCCGGTCAGGGCGCCGTCTACGGCGGCGCCCGAGAGGAACCGCAGTACGGCGCGTTCGAACGCGGCGGCCACGGCAGCGTCTACGACAACGCCGGTCCGGGCCAGGACTTCGGGGCCCGTCCCGAGCCCTCAGGGAACGTCTACGGCGCCCGCGCCGCCGCCCCGCCCGCCGGGAAGGGGAACACGTACGGAGCCTCGCAGGGGAGCGTCTACGGGGCCGGAAACGACGAACGGACCCCGGAGCCGGAGGACGGCTTCTGGGGCCCGTCTGAAGGTGGCACGTACGGCCGGGGGCGTTGAAGGGCCCTGAGACGCTGCGGCGCCCGGAGCAGCGCATGTCGCACTGCTCCCGAGCGCAGCGGTGAACACCGCGGCCCGCAGGCCGGGTGCTAGATCTTCCGGAGGACGGCGACGACGCGCCCGAGGATCTCGGCCTCGGTGGCGTCGATCGGGTCGTACAGGGAGTTCGCCGGGAGCAGCCACGGCTTGCCGTTCTTGCGCTTCCAGGTCTTCACCGTGGCCTCGCCGTCGATCATGGCGGCCACGATCTCGCCGTTCAGCGCGTCGGGCTGCTGACGCACCACGACCCAGTCGCCGTCGGTGATGGCCGCTTCGACCATCGAATCGCCCTTGACGCGCAGGAGGAAGTGCACGCCTTCGCCGACGAACTCGGCCGGCAGGGGCATGACGTCGTAGTCGCGCTCCTCGGCCAGGATCGGCTGCCCGGCGGCGATCTCGCCGACCATCGGCACGTACCGCGGCCGAGGGTGCTGCGAGCAGGTCTGGACGCCGCCCGGAGTGGACTGGCGGACCCCGACCGCGCGCGGCCGGCCGGCCAGGCGGTTGAGGTAGCCCTTCCGTTCGAGCTGCTTCATCTGGTACGCGACGGACGAGGCCGAGGCGAGCCCGACTTCGGCGCCGATCTCCCGGACGCTGGGCGGGTAGCCCTTGTTGTTGATGAACTCCTCGATGTACTCGAGGACTTGCTGCTGCCGACGCGTGAGCTTGCGCGTTTTCGGTCGGGCTGTTGTGGTCTCGCTAGCCACAGAAGGCTCCCGTTAGACAAATGGGACGGTATGTCTGATTCCGACAATGTAACTCAGGTGCGGTGTCAAGTCAAACATTCGTGCGACTCCGGCGTGTCGCCGCGCTGCTGGGAATGTGTTTTGACCAAGGTTCACCCGTACGGGTGAACGATACTTCGCCGTCCGTCGGTGCACTGGAGCCCGTCCCCGAACTCCGTGCTGATCCGGCAGCCCGCTCTGCGCTATCCTTGACACAAGATCTTGTGGTTTGTTGTATCGTTTCTCACTAGGTGTTGGGGTTTCCGCACCTACCGGAGCGGCGAGGGGCAGACTGTCCCTCCCCGCGCACCGCCATCGCGCGATGGAACCCCTCAAGGCATGTCGGCCCGTGACAATCTACGGCTCGCAGGCGTCGCCGAGGCCAGCGAGACGATGGCTTACGTAAGGAGACTATCGATGCGTTGCCCGTACTGTCGCCATCCCGACAGCCGCGTAGTCGATTCCCGCGAGGCCGAGGACGGGAAGATCATCCGCCGCCGCCGGGTCTGCCAGCAGTGCGAGAAGCGCTTCACCACCGTCGAGGAGTCCATCCTCGCAGTCGTCAAACGGAGCGGTGCGACCGAACCCTTCAGCCGCGGGAAGGTCGCCTCCGGCGTCCTCAAGGCCTGCCAGGGCCGCCCGGTTGACGCCGACGACGTGGCCAAGCTGGCGCAGGCCGTCGAGGACGAGATCCGCTCCAAGGGTGTGGCCGAGGTCCCCGCCCACGAAGTGGGCCTGGCGATCCTCAAGCCGCTGCGCCAGCTCGACGAGGTCGCGTACCTCCGATTCGCCAGCGTCTACCAGGACTTCGAGTCCCTCGAGGACTTCGAGGCCGCCATCGCGCAACTCCGCGAGGAGCACGCCGCCAGGAACAGCGGCTAGTCCCCGGGCACCACCAGCACCGATCCGATTCCCATGACCAGGCATGAGCAGACAGGGGCGAGGAACATGCCGAAGACCACCAAGGCCGCCGAAGGCACCGCCAGGACCACCGCGAAGCAGACGACCGCCAAGGCTCCCGGCGGGGGCCTCAAGGTCGAGCGCGTCTTCACCACGCCCGGAGTGCACCCTTACGACGAGGTCAAGTGGGAGTCCCGCGACGTCGTCATGACCAACTGGCGCGACGGCTCGATCAACTTCGAGCAGCGCGGCGTCGAGTTCCCGGAGTTCTGGAGCCAGAACGCCACCCAGATCGTCACTTCGAAGTACTTCCGCGGCGCCGTCGGCACCCCGCAGCGCGAGAGCAGCCTCAAGCAGGTCATCGACCGCGTCGTGACCGAATACCACAAGGCAGGGGAGAAGCACGGCTACTTCGCCACCGCCGAAGACGCCCGGATCTTCGCCGACGAGCTCACCTGGCTCCTCCTCCACCAGTACTTCAGCTTCAACTCCCCGGTCTGGTTCAACGTCGGAACCGCTGCGCCGCAACAGGTCAGCGCGTGCTTCTTGCTCAGTGTCGACGACACCATGGACTCGATCCTCAACTGGTACCGCGAGGAAGGCCTGATCTTCAAGGGAGGCTCCGGCGCCGGGGTCAACCTCTCCAAGATCCGCGCCTCCTCCGAGCTGCTCTCCAGCGGCGGCAACGCCTCTGGCCCGGTGAGCTTCATGCGCGGCGCCGACGCCTCCGCCGGAACCATCAAGTCCGGAGGCGCGACCCGACGCGCCGCGAAGATGGTCATCCTCGACGTCGACCACCCCGACATCGAAGAGTTCATTGAGACGAAAGCCCGCGAAGAGGACAAGATCCGCGCCCTGCGTGACGCCGGTTTCGACGTCGACCTCGGCGGCAAGGACATCGTCTCCGTCCAGTACCAGAACGCCAACAACTCGGTCCGAGTCTCCGACGAGTTCATGAAGGCCTTCGAGAACGGCGGCGACTACGCCGTGACCGGACGACTCGACGGCAAGGAGATGGCCCGCAAGGACGCCCGGAAGATCTTCCGGAAGCTCGCCGAGGCCGCCTGGGAATGTGCTGACCCGGGCATCCAGTACGACGACATCATCAACGACTGGCACACCAACCCCAATACGGACCGGATTCGCACCTCGAACCCGTGCTTCCCGGCTGACCAGCGCGTCGTGACCGACAAGGGCCTCATCAAGATCGGCGACCTGGTGCGCCGCTCCGCCGAGGGCGAGACGTTCGCGGTCTTCACCAACGACGTCACCGCCGAGAGCGACGCCGCTGATCGCGTCGTAGCGACCAACCCGGTCCGCTACATGGTCACCGGCACTAACGAGATCATCGAGCTCCGATTCTCGGACGGCTCCCGCCTGCGCTGCACCCCGAACCACCGGGTCTGGACGAAGAACCGAGGCTGGGTCCACGCCGAGCAGTTGCAGCCCGAAGACCAAGTCGTCCGCTCCAACCAGTACGCGCCGCGCTCCGCCGCGAACACCCGAGTTCCGCTCGCCGCGCTGGCGGCCGCGGAAGCGACCGGCTCGACATTGCGGCTGCCGCACAAGTGGGACGAGGACCCCGACCTCGCGCACTTCATGGGCTGGCTCGTCGGCGACGGCTGCGTGACCGAGAACCGGGTCGTTACCGTTTATGGCACTGAGGCAGAACAGCAGGAACTCTTGCCTCGCCATCAGCGTCTATTGGAGCGCCTCACTGGGAAAGCGGGCAAGCCGAGCGTGCAGGCGAACGGCACGCAGCAGCTGCGTGCCGGACATGCAGGTCTGATCGAGTTCTTCAAAGCGCTCGGCTTCTCGATAGGCCGCGCCGCCGAAAAGGTGCTCCCCGAAGCGCTCTTCGAGGCCGACGAGGAAACCCTCGTGGAATTTCTGCAGGGCCTCTTCGATGCCGACGGCTGCGTTGTCGAGCAGGACAACGGGACCCGCTACATCGGTCTCGGCAGCAAGTCCGAGGAGCTGCTGATCGGCGTGCAGGAGACCCTGTCGTCGCTCGGGATCAGCGCCCGGATCTACCGCACCGAGTCCAAGGACGCCAAGTTCCAGTACACGAAGAAGGACGGCACCGAGGTCGAGTACGAGTCCGAAGGCCCGTTCTTCGACCTGCGGATCTCGGGACCGTCGATGGTCGAGTTCGCCGCGCTCATCAGCTTCAGCCTGCCCGCGAAACGCGACAAGCTGGCCTCGATGCTCGACTACAAGACCCGGTACAACACCGACCGGACCGTGCGGATGACCAGCCGGAAGAGCGTCGGGTTCGAGACCACCTACAACCTCACCGAGCCGCGCAACCACTCGTACATCGTCGGCGGCGTCGTCGTCGCGAACTGCTCGGAGTACATGAGCATCGACGATTCCTCGTGCAACCTGGCGAGCCTCAACCTCATGAAGTTCCTCGGTGACGACGGCTCGTTCGATGTCGAGATGTTCACCAAGACCGTCGAGTTCGTCTTCACCGCCATGGAGATCTCGATCTCCTTCGCGGACTTCCCGACCGAGGCGATCGGCCGCAACACCCGCGACTTCCGCCAGCTCGGCATCGGCTATTCGAACCTGGGCGCACTGCTCATGGCCTCAGGCCACGCCTACGACTCCGACGATGGCCGTGCTCTGGCCGCCGCGATCACCGCGTTGATGACCGCGGTTTCGTACCGGCGCTCCGCTGAGATCGCCGGTGTCGTCGGCCCCTACGCCGGTTACGAGGTCAATGCCGAACCACACCAGCGGGTCATGTGGAAACACGCCGCAGCGGCGGAGACCGTCCAGACCTTTGGCGATGTCGATGCCACTGTCATCGAGGCAGCCAAGACAGAGTGGAGCCGCGGCAACGAGCTCGGCGAGGTCAACGGCTGGCGCAACGCGCAGGCGAGCCTGCTCGCGCCGACTGGCACTATCTCGTTCGCACTTGACTGCGACACCACTGGCATCGAGCCGGACCTTGCACTTGTCAAGCACAAGAAGCTTGTCGGCGGCGGCTCTATGGAGATCGTCAACCAGACGGTGCCGCGCGCCCTGACCTGCCTCGGCTACAACGATGCCGACCGTGACGCGATCGTGGCGTACATCGCCGAACACGGCCATGTCATCGGTGCTCCGGCACTGCGGGAGGAGCACTACTCGGTGTTCGACTGCGCCATGGGTGAGCGGTCGATTGCGCCAATGGGCCACGTGCACATGATGGCGGCCGTCCAACCGTTCCTTTCGGGTGCGATCTCGAAGACCGTCAACCTGCCTGAGTCCGCCACGGTCGAGGATGTCGAAGAGGTCTACTACCAGGGATGGAAGCTCGGTCTCAAGGCGCTCGCGGTCTACCGCGACAACTGCAAGGTCGGGCAGCCGTTGTCCGTCAAGAAGAAGGAAGTCGAGCAGGCGGTCGAGGAGGCGGTGGAGAAGGCCATTGAAACTGTCGCGGCCCACGGGCCGGTCCGCCGGAAGCTGCCGAAGAAGCGTCCCTCGCAGACCATCTCGTTCAGCGTCGGCGGCGCGGAGGGGTACATGACCTCCTCGTCCTACCCGGACGACGGCCTGGGCGAGGTCTTCCTCAAGATGTCGAAGCAGGGCTCGACCCTGGCGGGCGTCATGGACGCGCTCTCGGTGTCGATCTCGATCGCGCTGCAGTACGGTGTGCCGCTTGAGAAGTACGTCGAGAAGTTCACCAACATGCGGTTCGAGCCGGCGGGGATGACCGACGACCCGGACATCCGGATGGCCTCGTCGCTGGTGGACTACATCTTCCGGCGCCTCGCGCTGGACTACCTGCCGTACGAGGAGCGCGCCGCGCTGGGCATCCTGACGACCGCTGAGCGCACGGCCGAAGTCAACGGCGAAGACCCCGCGAAGGTCCACGAGGTCGACCTGGACGCGCTGCGGACGTCGGCGCCGATCGAGGAGGCCGCCACCGAGCGGGTGCAGATCGAGACGAGGCGGTCGCGCAAGGACCTCCTCGATTCGGTCCAGGCCCGCAGCGCCGATGCGCCGCTGTGCATGAACTGCGGCACGCCGATGCGCCCCGCAGGCTCCTGTTACGCCTGCGAAGGCTGCGGTGCGACCAGCGGTTGCAGTTAGCGGGCAAGCGATCGTGCAGCGGGGCCGGGCGAACGTCCGGCCCCGTTTGCAGTCGCGTTCTGTAAGCGCTTCAAAACAAGACAAGACGGTTGGAAAGCGTTCCGCTCCATAGTCATAGACTCGCCTCTATGCACAACGTCCCCCCGGCCGCATCGGTCCGGATCGACCCCGGGGCCGCCGCGGCAAGTCTCATCAGTTCGACCGGAGGCTCCCTCGCCCCCGGCGCCGCCTTCGCGGTCTACCGGCTCGGCCGGTCCTCGTTCCACGCCGCCGTCGTCCGCCGCGTCGAGGGCCGGCATGTCGTCGTCGCCGAGCGCATGGAGCCGATCGGCGGTGCCGAGTTCGACGGTCTGCTGCTGGCGTACCTGTCGGGCCGCCATCCCGACGCCGGCGTCCGCCTCTGGTCCCGCATCGCCGACCCGTCCGAGGCCGCCGACCGGCAGTTGCGCGCCCTGCTGATGGAGAAGATCACGCAGGCGCGGGAGCAGCTGTCCGAGCGGGACTTCACGGTCGTCAACGTGCCCGCGGCCGACATCAAGATGCCGTTGACGCGGGAGGAGTTCGAGTCCCGCGTACAGGAGCTGGTCGAGTCGACCGCCGACATCCTGGAGGAAGTGCTCGCCGAGGCGGGGGTCCATCCGGCGGAGCTGGCGGGCCTGCTGATGGCGGGCGGCGCGTCGCGCACGCCGCTGACGGGGACGACGCTGCGCCGCCGGTTCGGCGTCGAACCGGTGCTGGCCGCGCCGCACGCGAAGGTCCTTGCGGCCGAAGCGGCTCCGGTGGCGACGCGGGAGCTGCCGCTGGTCGACGAGGAGGAGGAGCCGCCGCGCCGCAAGGGCCAGAGGCGAACGGTCGTGCTCGCCGCGGCGCTGCTGGTCGTGGTGGGCGCGGGCGCCGCGTTCGGGTCGCAGCTCGGCGACGGTGACTCCACCGGGGACGAGGTGCGCGCCGACGAGAGCGCTTCGTCCGCGACGGCCTCGGAGACGGCCGCGTCGTCCTCGCCCACGGCCGGTGAAAGCCCTGTCGAGGAGACCAGTGCGAGTCCGTCGGAGTCGCCGACGCCGGATGCGGGCGAGCAGGGTCCTGAGGAGCCGGCGGAGAACGAGGTGTCGCCGGAGGAGGGCCCGACGACGGAGAGTGCGCCGACGGGTTCGGTGCCGAACCTGGTGGGGTTGTCGACGGTGGACGCGCATCAGGCGGTGGAGGACGCGGGTTTCGCGGGCATGGAGCAGTCGGGGGAGGAGCGGGGTGTCTTCGACTGGTCGCATGAGGACTGCGAGGTGATCGAGCAGTCGCCGCCGGCGGGGTCGACGCGGGCGCTGTCGGAGTCGGTCTCGGTGACGTTCTCGTATTCGGGTGACGCGAGCCAGTGCGACACGTAGCGCTCGCCGTGGAATTTCCAGCACGATCGTGCTATTTTTAGGTCGTGCGCAAAGGCGAGATGACGAGGCAGGCGATCCTCGATGAAGCGGTCCGGATGGCCCGCTACTCGGGGCTGTCCGGGCTGACCATCGGATCGCTGGCCGCGGCCGCCGACATGTCGAAGTCGGGCCTGTACGCCCACTTCAAGTCGAAGGAGGCGCTCCAGCTGGCCTGCATGGAGCGCAACGGGGAGCAGTTCATCGACGAGGTGATCCGGCCCGCGCTGGCGAAGCCGCGCGGGATCACGCGTCTGCAGGCCATCGTCGAGTACTGGATGCAGTGGTATTCGCATCCGGGCGGTTGCCTGTTCCTGGCGGCCGCCGCCGAGTTCGACGACCTGCCGGGGCCGCTGCACGACTTCATGGCCTCGGAGCAGCGCGAGCTGCTCGAGACGCTCGCCCGGATCGCCTCCACGGCGGTGGCTCAGGGCGAGTTCCCCGAAGACACCGATGTCTTCCAGGTGGCGCAGGAGGTGTTCGGCATTCTGTTGTCCTACAACTGGATGAGTCGCATCCTGTCCTATCCCGACGCCGCCGACCGCGCGTGGACGGCGTTCAACCGACTGATCGACAGTCTCCAGAGTTAACCAGGAAGGCCTGCTCATGGCGTCCACTGCCTCGACCCCCGTGGTCAAAAAGAAAAGCACGACCGTTCGTGCTCCTTGGTATGTGCGCTCCGGCTTCGCCGCCGCCGAGCGCGTCGCCCCCGACCGGGCCGCGAAGGTCCTGTGCGAGTTGTGGTTCCGCCTCCCGGCCGGTCCGGAGAAGCGCCTGCGCGGCGAGGCCCCGGCCGGTTCGCACGTGTTCGAGCTGGAGTGCCTCGGCACCAGCGTGTGGGGCTTCGACTGGGCTCCTGAAGCCACCGGCGAGGCCCCGCTCGTCTACCTCGTGCACGGCTGGGGCGGTTCGACGGGCGACTTCAAGTTCATCGCGGCGAACCTGGTCGCCTCCGGCTACCGCGTCGTCGCCTTCGACGCGCCGAGCCACGGCAACTCCGGTCCCGGCCCGTGGGGCGAGCGACACGCGAACGGCCTCCACCTGATCGAGGCGATGAACGTGGTCCTGGAGAAGTTCGGCACCCCCCATGGCGTTGTGGCCCATTCGATGGGCGCGCTCAGCTCGGTCCACGGGCTGCTCCAGGGCGACGTCGACGTCACCGGGGTGCGCTTTGCGATGCTCGCGCCGTTCATCGGCGGCCAGGAGGGCTTCAAGGACACGATCGGCGCGATCGTCCCGGTCGGCCCCCGAATCTTCGAGCGGCTGGTGCCCTTGGGCGAGGCCAAGTCCGGGGTGAGGCTCGACGACTTCTCGCTGCGCGGCGTCGAACTCGACGCCCCGGTGCTCATCGTCCACGACAAGGGCGACCGGCCCAACCCGTTCCGCCACGGCCGGGCGCTCGCCGAGGCCTGGCCGAACGCCGAGCTCATGGCGACCACGGGCCTGGGCCACCGAAAGGTCCTGATGAACCCGGCCGTCAGCTCCCGGGTCAGGAACTTCTTGGCCGAGTGAGGGAGACGAGTAAGGGCCCGGTCCTCGGACCGGGCCCTTACTCGTGCGTCTTAACCCTCGTAGTGCACCGTCAGGCGCGTCCACGCCCCGATGTTGATGTAGGTCCCGTCGCCCACCGGGAACTCCACGTTCGGTGCCAGCGGCTCGTCGGAGCCGTTGAGGAACGTGCCGTTCGAGGAGCCGACGTCCATGATCGTCCAGGAGCCGTCGGGCTTGGAGAACAGCTTCGCGTGCTGCGCGCTCACGCCCGGGTCGGCCACGTCGCCCGACAGGTCGATGTCCGGGGTGACGCCGCGCTTGGCGCTGTAGCGGCCGATCGTGAGGTCCGGCTTGTCGAGCGGGAAGCGGCGCGGCTTCGCGAACGACGGGTACTGCAGCTGCGAGGCCCCGTCGGAGGCCGCGACCTTGTTGAAGTAGCCCTGGTCGGCAGTGACGGCGACACCCCAGCGGGTGGCCGCCTGGCCGGGCGGGGCGTAGTTCGAGGCGAGGTCGCTCGGCTGCGCGTCGGGCATCGAGAACCCGCCGGTCCCCGTCGCGGGCGGCGCGGAGGTCGGGGCGCCGAACGGCGCGGCCGGGACGCCCGGGGGCGGTCCGGGCGGGGCCGAGGTCGGCGCGGCGCCGTACGCCTGCTGGGCGTACGGGTCCTGGCCGTAGCCCTGCTGCGGCTGCCCGTACGGGTCCTGCTGGCCGTAGCCGGGCTGCTGCCCGTACGGGTCCTGCTGCGGCTGGCCGTAGGGGTCCTGCTGCCCGTAGCCCTGCTGCGGCTGCCCGTAAGGGTCCTGCTGGGGCTGGGACGGCTGCCCGTACGGGTCCTGCCCGTAGCCCTGCTGCGGCTGGCCGTAGGGGTCCTGCTGCCCGTAGCCCTGCTGCGGCTGCCCGTAAGGGTCCTGCTGGGGCTGGGACGGCTGCCCGTACGGGTCCTGGCCATAGCCCTGCTGCGGCTGCGCATAAGGGTCCTGCTGCTGCGGCTGGCCGTACGGGTCCTGCCCGTAGCCCTGCTGCGGCTGCGGCTGCGCATAAGGATCCTGAGGCTGCTGCCCGTAAGGGTCGTTCGGCGCGTAGCCCTGGCCGAAGGCCGGCGACTGCGGGGGCTGGCCTTGCTGCCACGCCGGGTTGGGCGTTCCGCACTGCTCGCAGAACTGGGCTTGCGGGAAAGCCCCGCAGGCGCACTGGTACCCGCCCGGCTGTGGGGCACCGCCGTAGGTCGGCTGGTAGGTCAAGGTCGTCCCCCTCCAAGCATTTGGGTGTACTCGGCCTCGGTGACGACACCAGGCAGCGAGGCGGACCCGTCACCCTGATCCTGGACGCCCTGGCCGGCATGCTCCTGCGCATGCCCTTCAGCCTGGACCGAACCGGGGGATTCGAGTTCCACCACCGCGACACTGATGTTGTCGTGCCCGCCGTTGGCGAGCGCTTGTCGTGTCAACGCTACCGCCTTGTCGCCAACGCTGCCGTCCGGCAGTGGCAGAAGGTCGTGATCGTCATTGAAATAGCGCGACAGACCATCGCTGCACACTACGACATGCCCGCCGCCCAATTCCACCCGGAGGAGGTTCGGGTTGAGCGCCGGAGCGTCCGCGCCGAGCCACGCGAGCAGGGCTTTGGCGTACGGGTTCTTGTACCGCTCGTCGGCCGGATCCACGCCCTGGTACTCCAGCCTGGCCTGGATCGTGTCGTCCACCGTGAGGCACTTCGCCTCCTTCTCGCCGGCCCAGTACGCTCGGGAATCGCCCACCCAGCACAGGACCGCCTGGTTCCCCTCGACCACGGCCGAGACGTACGTCGAGGACGGCGGCGAGTTCGGGTACTGCTTCCCGACCGCGGCCACCGCCGAGTGCGCCGCGCCCACGCCGCGACGCGACGCGTCCTCCGCGGTGAGGCCCTCGCCGAGCGCCGCCCGGATCTCCGTCACCGCCGCTTCCACCCCTGCGAGTGAGGCGCGCTCGGAATCCGAGGCCCCCGAGACCCCGTCGCAGACCACGGCGATCTTCCGCCCGTCGTCGGCGACCGCGATCGCGATCGAGTCCTGGTTGTAGTGGTGCCGGTGGCCCACATCGGTGGCCGCGCCGATACCGGGCAGCTGGAACGACGTGTGGTCGTCGGACCCGCCCGGGTGGTCGGTGTTCTCCTCCGCGGCGACGGAGGAGCGCCAGGGGGCCTCCTCGGCCGGGACCGCGAACTCCTCCAGGTCGCCGCCGCAAGCCTCGCAGTAGCGGCCGACGTCGGCGGGGAGACCGCAAGCGGTGCAACGCTTCGCGGCGCCCAAGGTGGATGAGGGCTGCATAGGGCTCCTTCGCTACAGCATCGTGCGGGGGCGGTGGGCGTTCGCCAGGTCGAAGTAGTACACCTGGTCCTCCCTGCGGGTGCAGGCGTGGGCGAGGTCACGGTACGTCCGCTCCAGCGCCAGTCGCAGCTCCCGCTCCTCGGGCTGCGCGCCGAACACGCGCGGCTCGTGCGCGGGCCCGGTGCGCAGCACCGTGTCCAGCGCCAGATGCAGGATGCGGGTCGACACCAGGTGCCGGCGCCGCGGCTCGAGCTTCAGCTCGTCGAGCCGCCCTGCCATGTGGTGCAGGTCGAGCAGCGACGGCGGCGACGTCCGCGAATGCAGCGCCGTCTGGATCGCGGCGGTCTGCGCGATCCCGTACTGCGCCGAGGTCTTCGGGACCTGGTGCAGCGTCGAGATCGCCTCCGTCGAATTGCCCTCCAAGTCCAGCAGCCGCGCCCGACCGTACGCGGCCGAGACGAACCGGTGGTCGCAGGTCCAGATCCGCGTGTAGTGCGGCAGCGCCAGGTCCCGGCGCCCCGCCATCTCCGCGCACGCCGCCAGCGCCAGGCGCGGGGCCAGCTCTCCGGGGAGGTGCGAGTAGACGGCGTCGAAATGTGCCGCGGCCGTGTGGAAGTCGGCCGCCAGCAGCGAGATCGTGCCGCGCAGCCATGTGACCTGCCAGGTGTTGCCCTCGCGCTGCGCGAACTGGTCGAGCGCCGCGTTGGCCTGGTGCAGGTCCCCGGCGTTGACGAGGGTGCGCACGCGGCGCAGCTGCACCTCGGGGCTCTGCACCGGCGCGGCGTTGAGCTCCGCGAGGATGCCGGCGGCGTCGGTGGCCTGGAGCGTCGCCATGAACGCGGCCATCGGGTCGGCGAGGTCGACCATCGGCGCGGGCAGCGCGTGCGCGACGTCGAACGGGTCGCCGACGGCGTGGATGTCGTACTCCACGTCGGGTTCGCCGAACACGGCCTGCTCGCCGCTGAACAAGGTGGACGGTTCGAAGCGCGGCTCGCCCTTCTGCACCGACTGCACCTCGTGCAGGACGCCGCGCACCTGGGTGCGCATCTCGTCGGCGTCCTGGAACCGCGAGCGCGGGTCGGCGTTCGTGGCCCGCAGCAGCAGCCGGTGGAAGGACCCGAACTCGTTGAACACGGGCGCTTCCGAAGCGGGCGGCAGCTTGTCGCGGTACGTGCTCGTGAAGCCCTTGAAGTCGAGCGCGAGCACGGCCATCGAGCGGCCGATCGTGTACAGGTCGGAGGTCACCGAGGGCCCGACGGAGAGGATCTCGTCGTTCGGCACCGAGTAGCCGGGGGTGCCGTAGATCGCCGACTCCATGTCGTCGACGTGGCGCACCGCGCCGAGGTCGATGAGCTTGAGCCAGGTCTCGACGTGGATCATGTTGTCCGGCTTGAAGTCGCAGAACAGCAGGCCCCGGTCGTGCAGATAGCTGAACGCGGGCAGCAGCTCGGCGGTGTAGGTGAGCACCTGCTCCAGCGGCAGCGGGTGGCGCTCGCCGTTTTCGTCGACCGCGTCCCTGATGTCCCGCAAGGACTTCCCGGCCAGGTACTCCATGACGATGTACGACTGGAGCTGGCCCGAGCGCGGGTCGGCGGCGGTGACGAAGTCGTGGATGTCGACCACGTTCGGGTGGTCGATGCCGACGAGGAAGCGCCGCTCGTTGATCGCGGCCTCGATCGCGTCCTCGTCGGAGGTGTTGATGAGGCCCTTGATGACGACCCAGCGCTGCGTCAGGTCGTCGGCGAAGTTCTTGTCGTTGGCGAGGTAGATCCAGCCGAGGCCGCCGTGGGCGATCGCGCCGAGCACCTCGTAGCGCTCGGAGAGCACGTCGCCGGGGCTGAGCGCGGGCGTGAACCAGTAGCGGGTGCGGCAGTGCGCGCAGTAGCCCTCGACGCGGCCCGCGCGGCCGGCCTGGGGCCGTCCCACGGGTTTGCCGCACGCGGAGCAGAACCGCTTGTGCTCGGGCACCTGCGGGTGCTCCATGACCGCTTCGGCGGGGTCGCGGGGCGGCACCGGCGGCATGTCGGAGAGGCCGCCGCGCTGGCGGGCGCTGGTGGTCGTGGAGCGCGTGACGGGGCCGGTGATCGGCTGCGGCAGCGGCGCGGCAGGGGCCCGGTAGGGGGCTGGAGGCGGCGACTGGACGACGCCCGCGGGGACCATGCCCTGCGTCCCGGGCTGCGGCAGCGGCGGGGCGATCGGCGGCGCTGCGGGCGAGGGCATCGGCGGGGCCGAGTTCGGGGCGATACCGGGCGGCGCGGGCGGTGCCGACGGCATCGAGTTGGTCCCTGGCGGGCCGGGCGGCGGAGGCGCGAAGCCCGGCTGCGGCGGCACGGCGGGCGGCGTGTTGAGGCGCTTGCGGATGCTGACGGTGTCGGTGGCCTCGGCCTCGGGCTGGTACGCGCCCGGGACGTACCGCTGGGTGTGCTCTGGAGGCGGCTGCTGGTCGCTCATGGCGCTCCCTTAATCCCGGTACTGGGGGCTCGGCGGGGCGCCCGCGACGCCCAGCGGTCCTTTGAGCCACTTGTCGTAGGCGGTCTGCCAGGTGCCGTTCGCGATGATCTCGGCGAGGGCCTTGTTGACGTAGCGGGCGAGGTCGGTGTTGCCCTTCTGGAACGCGATCCCATAGGGCTCCTGGGAGAACGCCTCGCCGACGACGCGGAGGGTCGGGTCCTGGGCGGCCATGCCCGCCAGGATCGTGTCGTCGCTGGTGATGGCGTCGACGGTGCCCTGTTGGAGCAGGACCAGGCAGTCGTTGAAGTCGGGCACGGTGACGGCCTGGGCCGCGGACTGCTCGGCGATGGTGCGCACCGAGGTCGAGCCTTCGCCGGTGCAGACGAGGTGGTCCGCCGCGAGGTCGGCGAGGCCTTCGATGCCGGAGGCGGCGGGCACGAGGAGGCGCTGCCCGGCGTGGTAGTACTCGGCTGAGAACTCGACGTTGGCCCAGCGGTCGCAGTTCATGGTCATGGTGCGCACGACCATGTCGACGCGGTCGGTGTTGACGGCGTCCTCGCGCTGCTTGGAGGTCATGGGGACCCAGCGGATGGTCGCGTCGGGCCCGAGGATCGAGTGGGCGATCGCCGTGGCGATGTCGATGTCGAAGCCGGCCGGCGTGTTGGTCTCGGGGTCGATGTAGCCCATGAGGTTCGTGGACTGGCTGACGCCGATGTTGATCTGGTCCTGGCTGTCGAGCTGCGCCTTGGCGGCGTCGACGGTGACGGCCCCGGGGTTGTAGGACGCGAGCGGCTGGCAGCTCTCGTCCACCGGATCGGTCGCGATCTCGGGGGAGAAGTCGATCCCGGCGGGAAGCGGCGTGGGGACGTCGACCTGCGGCGGGCCCATGTCGGCCGGCTGCGAGCAGGCGGCGAGGACGAGGCAGGCGGCGGCCGCGGCCGCGAGTCGGATCTGGTGTCGAATCATGCGTAGTACTCCGCCACTCGCATCTGGATGCCGACCGCGGCGCTGATGAGCGCGCCGAGCGCCAGGGCCGCGAGCCCGGCCGCCGCGCCCGAGAGCGACCGCTGGGCGTCGTTGGTCGCCTCGGCGAAGCGGTCGGCGCTGACGTCGGTCGCCTCGGTCAAGGCGTCGTTGAGGGTCGTGAAGGAAGCCCACAGGCTGGTGTCGCTCTCGCCGACGACGAGCGCGACGGCGTCGGTGTACTGGCCGCCCTGAGCGAGTTTGACGACCTCGTCGTGCCCGGCCCGCCAGGTGTCGGCGGCCTCGCGGGCGGTGTCGATGTTCGCGGAGAGCTCGGGGTCGTCCGCGAACGCCTCGTCGAGCCGGTCGAGCAGCTCGCCGGGGTCGGCGAGCGCCTTGAAGTGCTCGTCGAAGCGTTCGGCGGCGTCCGGGTCCTCGCCTCGGGCGATGAGCAGGAGCGATTCCTCGGCGCGGGCCTGCTGGGCGGTGATCTCGGCTTCGGCGAGCAGTTCGAGCGGCGCCGAACCGTCCTCATGGGACCGGTTGGTGTGGCTCGCGGACGCCAGCGAGGCCATCGCCAGCCATCCGGCGAAGACCACGAGCAGCACGGTGCTGCCCACGAGCCCCAGGTTGAACACGCGGTTCGTCTTGCGCGAGAGCCACATCTGGGCCCACACGAGGGTGCCGAGCGCCGCCGCGCTCAACGCGGCGGCCGCCCACGGGAACGCCGCGGCGTCCGCGCGCGACTCGTTGAGCTGCGCGAGCGAGTTCTCCTGGAGGTCGTGCGCCTTCGGCAGCATCTCCTCGCGCATGAGCGTGGAGGCCTGTTCCTGGTAGGTCGCGCCGACCGGCTCGCCGAGGCGGTTGAACGTGCGGGCGGTCTCCACCAGACCGGTGTAGACCGGCAGGCGCGCGTTGAGCTCGGCCACCAGCTCGGCGTTCGCCTGGGTCTTGACTTCCCCTGCGGCCGTTGCGAGTGCCACGGTCGCATCGCGCATGGCCTCGCGGTAGGTCTGGTTCATCTCATCGGAGGGCGTACCGGCCGTCAGGTATGAGGACGCGGCGGTCGCGTCGGCCTGTGAGAGCGCCTGGTACAGCGAGAGGGCGGCCACGGAGAGCCGCCCGGACTGGCTGGTGGTCTCCTCGATGACGGCCGACTTCGCGAGGATCGCGGTCATGCCGGTGATCCCGGCGCCGAGGATGAGCGCGCCGACGACGGCGAGCACGCCGCGCAGCTGCCCGGGCGTGAACCGCAGCGCGGCCAGCACGCGGTCGAACCGTCGCTGCCCGGTTGCAGCAGGTGCGCTGGGCGCCTGTGTCGGAGCGGGAGGGGACTGGACGGACAACTACTGCACCTCACTTGATCGGCGACCCGCGGGCCTCTGGACTCGTTCGCCGCGCGCACGTCTGACGTGGCTGGAGTGTCGGGGGACTCCCACATGGTATCGGCCCCCGGCAACGACCGGTGACTACCGCCTCGTGGCGTCGGAGTGGCGCCCTTCGGCGGTACGGTGGGACCGTGTCGAACGCCGAAGACTATTCCACAGAGGACGATGTGCGCTGGATGGCGCGCGCCGTCGAACTGGCCGAACGCTGCCCGCCCTCCACGACCGCCTTCAGCGTCGGCGCCGTGATCGTGGCGGACGGCCGCGTCGTCGGCGAAGGCTGGTCCCGCGCCGAAGACCCGAACGACCACGCCGAAGAAGTCGCCCTCCGCGAAGCGGGCGACGCCGCGCGCGGCGCGACCGCCTACTCCTCCATGGAACCCTGCGGCCACCGCGCCTCCCGGCCCGACCCGTGCGCCCGGCTGCTCATCGCCGCCGGCGTCGCCAGGGTCGTGTACGCCCTCGGCGAGCCGCTCAATTTCGTCGACGCGCCCGGCGGCGACGCGATCCTGCGGGAGAACCGCGTGGTTGTCGCCGTGATGCCCGAATTCGCGGACGCGGCCGAACGCCCCAATGCGCATCTCCGTTAATCTGAGACCATGAGCCCATTGATCGGCGCCGAGGCGGCCGCCGAACTGCACCAATCGGTCCGGCTCGACGTCCGCTGGACGCTCGGGGGACCGTCGCGGGACGCCGACTTCGCCGAAGGGCACCTGCCCGGCGCCGTCCGGCTCGACTTCGACCGGGACGTGTGCGGCCCCGTCGAAGCGGTCGGCGGACGCCATCCGCTGCCCGAACCCCTAGCGCTGCAAGCGGTCCTGCGCGCCGCGGGCATCCACGACGACTCCCATGTACTCGTCTACGACGACGGCGACGGGATGGCGGCGGCCCGCACCTGGTGGACGCTCCGCTGGGCCGGGATCGACAACGTCCAGGTCCTCCAGGGCGGCATCAAGGCCTGGACCGGTGCCGGACTCCCGCTCGAGACGCGGACACCAGAGCCGAAACCCGGCACCGTGACCGTCCGCCCCGGACACCTCCCGGTGCTCGACGCCGAATCCGCCGCCGACTGGGCCGCGACCCGCGAACTGGTCGACGTGCGCGCCCCCGAGCGCTACCGCGGCGAGAGCGAACCGGTCGACCCCGTCGCAGGCCACGTGCCCGGCGCGATCAACCTCTTCCTCGGCGAAGACGACCTCACCGACACCGACAAACTGCGCGAACGCTATGCGCCGCATACCGAAGCGGCCTACTACTGCGGCTCCGGCGTGGGTGCGGCGCGCACCGCGCTCGCCGTCACCGCCGCGGGCCTGCCGACACCGCCGGTGTACATCGGCTCATGGAGCGACTGGGTCTCGCGAGGTCGCGACGTCGCCACCTCGGCGACGCCGCTCGACGGTCCGCAAGCTTCGCCGAGGTCGCCCGCGGGCCGCGCATCGGCACAGGGGGAGGAACGATGAAACGCGCACTGATCGCGGTCCCGGCCGCATTCCTGCTGGCGCTGGCCGCCTGCAGCGACGACCGCGCGCCCTCGGGCGAGGAGCCCGTCGACACCGCCGCGCAGGAGACGAGCGAGGAGTCGTCCCCGCCCGAACCGGTCGAACTCGACCTGGCCGACGCCGCGGGCGCCTGCCCGCTCATCGACTCCGCGACCCTGAACTCCGTCACCGGCGAGGACTTCCGCTTCGCCTCCGGCGGGCCCGGCGAGGCCGCCGACGGCGAGGACGCCCCGGCCCAGCTCACCTGCGCCGTCCAGACCGGCGAGGCCGCCTACCCCGACCTCACCCTCTTCGTCATCGGCACCGAGGCGACCGTCGAGATCTATGAAGAGGAGCTCGCCGACGGCACCGAGGCGATCGACGGCCTCGGCGAAGCCGCCTACTGGATCGTCCACACCGAGGACACCGGCGCGGGCCCGGCCATGGAGATGGGCTGGTACGACAGCGGCACCATCTTCGAGATGCGTTACACCACACCGGTGGACACCGATCCGGCCGTCGTGAACGGCCTCGTGGCGGGCTTCACCGACCTCGCCAAGGGCATCGCCGCCGCCCACGGAGCTGAATTATGGCTCGCACGCTTCGCCATGGCTGAGTAGGCCGGCTGACCGCGGACATGAAGTAGGCCGCCAGGCTGATGCCCGGCGGCCTTTCATCTGGTTTGTACGAAGGCGTTCAGGCCTCGATCACGGTCACATGGCCGGGCTCGTTCCTCCAGCGCTTGTCAGCCGTGAGCACCTCGGCATCGAGAACCTCCCCCGTGGCCAGCACCAGTGCGTCCGGCAGCCGGATCTCTTTGCGCCGCGCGCGAATTCCTGCGGTCGCCCAGGCGACTTCCCGATCGATCGGGTAGATCTCGGTGACGAGGTCGTCGATCGTCTCTTCAAGCCGCTTCGCGGTTCTGTCACCGAGTTTCCGCGCACCGACCATGACCTCCGCGAACACGCTCGCGGGAATGACGAATTCCGCCTTCGCTCGTTGCTCCAGCGCTCCGCTCGAGGCATGGTGCAGAGCGTCCTCGGCGTCGAGGTGTCCGAGCAGCACGCTGCTGTCCAGCACTACCTTTCCCATTCGTCGCGCAGCCCTTCCAGGTCGGTGGCCGCGGAGAGTCCAGGGAAGGCCCCAGCTGACCTGGTGATCCTGTCGCGTTCCCGAACCAGCACGACCCGGCCCTCACTGTCCGCCCGTACCAGCAACTCGTCGCCGACCTCGAACCCCGCTTCGCGCATCACCGCGACCGGGATGGTGATCTGATGCTTGGAGGACACCTTTGTCACGCCGCTCCTCCGTCTCTGCTTCTTTACCTCCTCGACCATAAAGTAAAGATAGGCGAATCTGAGGGAACCTGTCGAGGGTTTCGCGTTCGTGTCGCGAAAAAGAGCGCCCTCCTCGCCGGGGGTGCGAGGAGGGCGCTCAGGTGCGGAGTGCGGTCATGGGGCACAGACGTCTCCCGCGGTCAGTCCTATGTGGGATGAATGGAAACGTTTGCAGCACTTTGCTCAGACTACTCCCCGGTAAGGCCGGGGTCAAGTCGTGAGAAGCACGGACTCCCCAAGGCGCGCAAGACGCCTCGGGAGTCGAGCTATTCGACCGGAGCGGCGAAGATCTTCGCCGCGTCGTCGATCGAGAGCCGGATCGTGGCCGCACCCGAGGCCACCGCGATCGCACCGTCGAGCCGGTCGATAGCGACCTCGGCGCCCGGGTCCACGCCCGCCTCGTGCAGTGAGGCCAGCAGCTCCGGGTGCGTCTGAGCCGATTCGCACAGGCGCGTCACGCGCACCTTCGAACCGGGGGAGACCACGCTCAAAGGCCGCTCGTCGGCATCGCGGCCGTCGGCCTCCGCCGAGGCGTCCAACTCCTCGAGCCCGGGGATCGAGTTGCCGTACGGCGAACGGGTGGGGTGCTCCAGCAGCTCGTACACGCGCTTCTCCACCGAGTCGCTCATGACGTGCTCCCACTTGCAGGCCTCGTCATGGGCCTCCACGTAGGACATGCCGATGACGTCCACCAGCAGCCGCTCCGCGAGCCGGTGCTTGCGCATCACCGCGACCGCCTGCCTGCGGCCCTCCTCGGTGAGCTCCAAGTGCCGGTCGCTCTTGACATTGAGCAGCCCGTGGCGCTGCATCCGGCCCACGGTCTGCGAGACCGTCGGCCCGCTCTGCTCCAGCCGTTCGGCGATCCGGGCGCGCAGCGCGGGAACGCCCTCCTCCTCGAGTTCGAGGATCGTGCGCAGGTACATCTCGGTGGTATCGACGAGGTCCGTGGTCACAGCTTCGTTCCTTCACTTAGTCCGCCCGCAGGGCACCGAGCGGGGTGGGTCGAGTAGCCGCCAGACCCCCTGTCACCACCAATGATATACGGCCGAACCGCCGCGGCCTCAATCAGCCATCCGGACGTACAGCGCGCCCGCACCCCAAAGCGACCCGGTGAACCGGGCCGTCAGGGACGGTCACGCCACATACTCGGCGAGGCGCCCGGCGTAGTCGGGCTGGCGCAGGCGGTGCAGCGCGTTCTTCTCGATCTGGCGGACCCGCTCGCGCGAGAGGCCGAAGTCCGCGGAGACCTCTTCGAGGGTGCGCTGGCGCCCGTCGTCAATGCCGAAACGCAGCCGCAGCACGGTTTGTTCCCGCTCCGGCAGCGAGGCCAGCACGTTCGCGATGTGGCGGCGCAGCAGCGCGTACGACACCGCGTCGTCGCCGCCGTGCTCGCGCGGCAGGTGCGCCACGAGGTCGCCCAGCGCGGTGGAGTCGTCCTCGCCCACGGTCTGGTCGAGGCTCACCGGCTCGCGGTCGTAGGACATGAGCTCGAGGACCTTGCCCGGGGTGACGTCGAGTTCCGCGGCGATCTCCTCGTAGCGCGGCTCGCGGCCCAGTTCGACCATGAGGTCCTGGCGCGCCCGGTTCATCCGCTTGATCTGGTCCACGGTGTGCGCGGGGACGCGGATCGTGCGGGACTGGTCGGTGACGGCCCGGTTGATCGCCTGCCGGATCCACCAGGTGGCGTACGTGGAGAACTTGTAGCCCTTCTGGTAGTCGAACTTCTCGACGGCGCGGATGAGGCCGAGGTTGCCCTCCTGGATGAGGTCGAGCAGGCTGAGCCCCGCACCGGAGTAGCGCTTCGCCACGGAGACGACGAGGCGCAGGTTCGATTCGAGCATGCGCTGCTTGGCCGCGCGGCCCTCGGCCGCGATGCGGGCCAGGTCGCTGCGGAAGTCGGGGTCGGTGACTTCGCTGATGCGGCACTCGGCCATGAGACCGGCCTCGATGGCCTTGGCGCACTCGACCTCCTCGGAGGCGGTGAGCAGCCGGTGCTTGCCGATGCCGTTCAGATAGGCGCGAACGGGGTCGCCGGAGTATTCGGTCGTGCGCTGCGCCGGTCGCCTCGCCGGACGCTGGCGGATGCTGTCGACAGGTGCCATCGAATTCGCCTTTCGCTGCGGACCCTCGGCGCGTGGGTTGAGTCGCGCCTGACCCGGTGGGCACCGGGCGTCGGGATACCAGCTTGCAGGTGATTTCGCGGTTTCTGATCCCCCAGATCGAAGGGTGGCACGAACCCGGGAGACACGATCAGAAATTCGGTTTCGGGGCCTCCCACCGAAACCTGATGGCAAGCAGCCGTACGACAAAGATGGTCGCGATGGCGGTCAGCGCGAGCGTCCAGTGCCCGATGATCGACTCCCATCGGGCCCCGACCGCCACGATGACCGCGCCGATCGCCGCCGCCATCGCGTAGAAGTCCTCGCGGAGCACCGCCGGGATCTCCTGGACCAGGACGTCGCGCAGGATGCCCCCGCCGATTCCGGAGAGTACTCCGACGATGCAAGCCGCGTAGACCGCGAGACCGAAATCGAGGCCCTTCTCGGTCCCGACCACGGTGAACAGCGCCAGCCCCGCGGCGTCGAGCACCAGCATCGTGGGGCGCATCCGCGAGAGCGCGGGGTGGAACCAGAACACGATCATGGAGGCCACGAGCGCCACGAGCGGATAGCGCCAGTCGGTGAGCAGCAGCAGATCGGAACCGATGAGCAGGTCGCGGGTGGCGCCGCCGCCCAACGCGCAGAGCACCCCGATGACGACCACGCCGAACAGGTCCAGGCGCTTGCCGACCGCGGCGCTCGCGCCGGAGGCGGCGAACACCGCGGTGCCGACGAGCTCGGCGACGAGCATCAGCGAGCTCGGGTCGAATTCACTAGGGTCCACTCGTGCGTTATAGCAGGCAGTGCTGGATCACACCGCTGTTCGTCGCAACGATGAGAGCCGCGCGGCAGCGTCAGCCCTTCATCTTCTCGTAGATGTCCTTGCAGTTCGGGCAGATCGGGAAGCGGTCGGGGTCCCGCGTGGGCACCCACATCTTCCCGCACAGGGCCTTCACCGGGATGCCGTCGACCATGGCGGCCATGAGCTTGTCCTTCGGCACGTAGTGCGAGAAGCGCTCCTCGTCGCCGTCCTCGAACACGTAGTTCGGGTTGGTCTGGGTCTGCTCTTCCAGAAGGGTCGAACCAGAACCGCCGGCCCCGTCGGAGCCTCCGGTGGTGGGAAGTTCGCTCACGGCAACTCACTCCTCATTAGCGCGCAAGATCCCGTCAATCTTGCCACGTCTTCGCGAAATCGCGACCCGCGAGCGGCCCGAGCCGCTCATTCCGAGTCGATCATGGGGTGCTCGGGCGCTTCGAGGGTCTTCGCCCGGCGCTCGTGCCTGGTGAACACGCCCGGTCTGCGCGCCAGTCGGTCGTTCGCGAGCATGACCGCGAGCCACGGCAGCAGCGCCATCCCGATCACGCCGAGCAGCAGCCACAGCCACAGGAGCGGCGCCTCGGCCATCACCAGGATGCCGAGCACGATCACCAGCATGGCGCGAATCGACATCATCACGACATACCGGATCGTCCGGTACCGCCGCTCCTCTTCGAGGGACATCGTCGCATCGGTGATGCTGGTCGCCTTCTCACGCCTCGCCACCCTTCGAGCCTACGCCTGGCCGGTGCGGCAGGATCTGTGGCATGAAAGCAGTCGTGCAGACCGTCAGCGAAGCGGAAGTCACCGTTCCTCGTCGAAGCTCGCGAGATGTGGATTCAGTGGAGCCGGGTGAGAGCGTCGGCAAGATCGGCGAAGGACTCCTGGTCCTCCTCGGCGTCACCCACACGGATGGACCCGCCGAAGTCGCCTGGATCGCCGAGAAGATCTGGTCGCTGAGGATCATGCGGGACGAGCTCTCGGCGTCCGATCTGGACGCCCCGATCCTGCTGGTCAGCCAGTTCACCCTGTACGCCGACACGCGCAAGGGCCGCCGCCCGTCGTGGAACAGCGCCGCGCCCGGGCCGGTGGCCGAACCACTGGTCGAGGCGGTCGCCGCCCACCTCCGCGGCCTCGGCGCGCGCGTCGAGACCGGCAGGTTCGGCGCCATGATGCTCGTCCGCAGCGTCAACGTCGGCCCCAACACGATCCTCCTGGAGCGGTGAACGTGGCCGCTCTGACTCACGGCCGGCAAGCGGACACCGCGACGTTCCCCGCGGCCTAAAATCAACCCGGTCCGCCACCGTCCGAGAGGAGCCCGCATGATCCCGGCCGCCCCACCCGAAACGCTTCCGTCGCTTCGGGTCTGGCAGCGCAAGGCCATGGTCGCCTACCACCGGGGTCAATCGCGAGACTTCCTCGCCGTAGCCACGCCCGGCGCCGGCAAGACCACGTTCGCACTGCGCATCGCCTACGACCTGCTCGCCGACGGCACGGTCGACACCGTCACCGTCGTCGCCCCCACCGAGCACCTCAAGACCCAGTGGGCCGGCGCGGCCGCCCGCTTCGGCATCCAGCTCGACCCGTCCTTCCGCAACGCCTCCGTCCACAGTGCCGCCGACTTCCACGGCGTGGTCGTCACCTACGCCCAGATCGGCGCCGACCCGGCCGTGCACCGCCGCCGCACGCTCTCACGCCGCACCCTCGTCATCCTCGACGAGATCCACCACGCCGGCGACGCCCGCACCTGGGGCGAGGGCGTCCAGACCGCCTTCGACGAGGCCGAGCGACGCCTGTGCCTCACCGGCACCCCGTTCCGCAGCGACGACAACCCGATCCCCTTCGTGGAGTATGAGGAAGACCCGGACGGCACCAAGCGCTCGCGCGCCGACGCGCTCTACGGCTACCGGGACGCCCTCGCCGACGGCGTCGTGCGACCGGTCATGTTCATGGCCTACTCCGGCCAGGCCAAGTGGCGCACGAGCGCGGGGGACGAGCTGGCCGTGCGACTCGGCCAACCGCTCACCAAGGACCTCACGAGCCAGGCGTGGCGCACCGCGCTCGACCCCGAGGGCGAATGGATCAAGCAGGTCATCAGGGCCGCCGACCGGCGCCTCGCCTCGCTGCGCGCGGCGGGCATCCCCGACGCCGGCGGGCTCATCATCGCCTCCGACCAGAACAGCGCCCGCTCCTACGCCGGGATCCTCAAGCGCGTCACCGGGAAGAGCGCCGCGATCGTCCTCTCGGACGACGCCGGCTCCTCCGACAAGATCGCCAAGTTCGCCGAGTCCGATGAGGAATGGCTCGTGGCCGTCCGCATGGTCTCCGAGGGCGTCGACATCCCGCGCCTCGCGGTCGGCGTCTACGCCACGAACGCGCACACCCCGCTGTACTTCGCGCAGGCCATCGGCCGATTCGTGCGGTCGCGGCGGCCCGGCGAGACCGCCTCGGTGTTCCTGCCGAGCGTCATCCCGCTGCTGAGCCTCGCCGAGAACCTCGAGGCCGACCGCGACCACGTCATCAAACCCAAGTCCCAGGACGAGGACCCCGAGCTGCTCCTGGAGCAGGCACAGCGGGTCCTCAACGAGGGCACCGAACTCGGCGGCCAGCGCGAGACCCTCGAGTCGAACGCGGAGCTCGACCAGGTGATCTTCGACGGCGGCTCGTTCGGCCTGCCCGTGGAGGCCGGGAGCGCCGAGGAGCAGGAGTACCTGGGCCTGCCGGGCCTGCTGACCCAGGAGCAGGTGCATCTGCTGCTGCAGAAGCGCCAGCGCGAGCAGATGGCGAAGCAGAAGTCCGGCGCCCGCACCGAGACCGTGGAGCGACCGCCGGCCGAACCCGCGATGACGAACGCGCAGAAGCGGTTGAAGCTCCGCAAGCAGTTGAACGCGCTGGTGGGTGCGCGTTCGTTCGCCACGAACGAGCCGCACGGGAAGATCCATGCGATGCTCCGGTCCAAGTGCGGCGGTCCGCCGAGCGCGCAGGCGACCATCGAGCAGTTGGAGGAGCGGATCGCGGTGATCCGCTCCTTGTGACGGCGTCGAACGCATGACGGTGGGCGGTCCGAATGGACCGCCCACCGTTGTCGAATTGCAACGTCGTGGAATCGAATCAGGGCCCGAGCGGATATCCGCTCGGGCCCTTGCTCAAGCCTGTGGGCGCTAGTTCTCCGACGCCATGAGGTCGGTGCCGCGCCACTCGAATTCGGGGTCGGCGGTGAAGTCGATGGCGATCGGCACGAGCTTCTCGGCGAACTGGTTCGCGTGGTGGCCGCAGAAGACGAGGTCGCCGCCTTCGGCCAGGGTCACGCGAAGCTTTGCCGCGGCGCTACACCGATCGCAGCGCTCGCCCGCGATGGGACGTTCCTCCGTCTGGGGCGGGGGCGTCAGGGTGGATGTCATACCAGGTCCTCCGCTGCGTTCGGTCCACTGTGCGTCTGCACAGCAATGAATCTCTATGGTCGGCCTGTTGACCGGCTCGTTCCGTTCAACGCCTGCACTGTACTACCTCTTCCCGACAGTTCCCGACTGAGACTGGTCTCACTCGGTACGCCGGTGCGATGGTTGTTCCACACCGTAGCCCACGGAACGCCGATCGACAAGCCGGCACAAGTGGTAAGTACCCACCCGTTCGGGTGATACACCGCTGCTTACAGCCGTGCTGGGCCTTCGGGTTCCATTACGCCGGGAGCGAAACGGACTAATCGAGGTAGTCGCGCAGGACCTGCGAGCGCGACGGGTGCCGCAGCTTCGACATGGTCTTCGACTCGATCTGGCGGATGCGTTCACGGGTGACCCCGTAGACCTGGCCGATCTCGTCGAGGGTGCGCGGCTGGCCGTCGGTGAGGCCGAACCGGAGCCGGACGACGCCCGCTTCGCGCTCGGAGAGCGTCTGCAGCACCTGCTGGAGCTGGCCCTGGAGGAGCGAGAAGGAGACCGCGTCGACGGCCACGATGGCCTCGGAGTCCTCGATGAAGTCGCCGAGCTGGCTGTCGCCCTCGTCGCCGATGGTCTGGTCGAGGCTGATCGGCTCGCGCGCGTACTGCTGGATCTCGAGGACCTTCTCCGGGGAGATGTCCATCTCCTTGGCGAGTTCGTCCGGGCTGGGCTCGCGGCCCAGGTCCTGCAGCAGTTCACGCTGTATGCGGCCGAGCTTGTTGATGACCTCGACCATGTGGACCGGTATGCGGATGGTCCGCGCCTGGTCGGCCATCGCGCGGGTGATGGCCTGCCGGATCCACCAGGTGGCGTAGGTGGAGAACTTGTAGCCCTTGGTGTAGTCGAACTTCTCGACGGCGCGGATGAGGCCGAGGTTGCCTTCCTGGATGAGGTCCAGGAACGCCATGCCGCGGCCGGTGTAGCGCTTGGCGAGCGATACGACGAGGCGGAGGTTGGCTTCGAGCAGGTGGTCCTTGGCGCGGTCGCCGTCGCGGACGATCCACTCGAGGTCCCGGCGCATCTGCGTGGGGATCTCCTCGCCGGCCTCGCGGAGCAGCTTGAGGCGCTCCACGGCGTACAGGCCGGCCTCGATGCGCTTGGCGAGCTCGACCTCCTGGGCCGCGTTGAGGAGCGGCACCTTGCCGATCTGCTTGAGGTAGGCGCGGACGGAGTCGGCCGAGGCGGTCATCTCGGCGTCCTTGCGGGCCTGCTTGAGCGCCTCCGAGTCCTCCTCGTCCCACTCGAAGTCGTCGCCCTCTTCGTCGTCGTCGCCGTCCTTCTTGGACTTGCCGCGGCCGGCGGCCTTCTTGGCGGCCTTCTTGCGGGTCGCCTTCTTGGCGGGCGCGGCGGCGGCGGCTTCGGCGAGCGCGTCGTCGTCGACCGCCGCGAGGTCGGCCTCGTCGGGCTCTTCGCTCTCGGGCTTCTTCGCGGCGGCCTTCTTCACGGCCTTCTTGGCGGCGGCCTTCTTCGCGGTCTTCTTGGCGGCCTTCTTGACCGGGGCCTCTTCGCCGGCTTCTTCAGCGGCGGGAGCGGCGGCCTTCTTGGCGGCGGTCTTCTTCACCGCGGTCTTCTTGGCGGCCTTCGCGGTGGTGGTCCGGGAGGAGGTGGCGGTGCGGGCGGCGGGAACACGCTTGCGCGTGGAGGCGGAGCCGTCCACGACCACGGTGACCTCGGCCTCGGCCAAGGCGCGGAGCACCTTCTTGCCTTCGGCGGGGGAAGCCTGCACCGACTCCAGAACCTGGGCGACCGTCGCGGACGTCAGCTGCCCGTTGCTCTCTCGGGCCAGAGCGAGCAGCGAGTCGGTCAGGGAATTGACGTCTGTGCCGGTGGGACGTGCGTCAGTCACGAGCAACCTTCCGAGGCAATGGCGGGCACGGCGCAGCCGGGCTCCATAGCGGGTGAGCATTGGATATTGGGTCGGCAGCCCAGGTCGGCACAACGACCGGGCAGGCGTGAATTGTAGCGCCGAAAATCGCCTGCGGCCCGTCCGTGGTGCCGATTCGAGCTGTGTTTCCGCATTTTCAGTGTCAATGTGTCGCAGCACGTGGGGTGTGACGGCGCTCTATTCTACCGTGCAGGTGCCTTCGGGCGCCGGTCCGATGCCGCCCTGTGCGAACGACTGGCGCGCGTCGGATGCCGAGCGTACCTCCGCGAAGTCGTCGCCGAGCACGATCGTGATCGGCTTGTCCCAGTCGAGGTCGAAGGCCTGGGTGCCTTGGTAGAAGTACGCGTGGGTGTGGATGCCGGCCGCATACAGGTCGGGACCGAAGTACACGAGCGCGGTGCCGTCGTAGGCCTCGTCGGCGTCCCCCGTCTCGGTGACGATGAACCCGCGGTCCTCGAGCTGCGCGGCGGCCTGCTCTGCCAGTCCGTCCTGATCGGTGCCGTTGAGGACGACCAGTTCGATCTCCTCCGGCTTGGGGATCGGGGCGGTCTTGATCTCGACCGCGCCGGGCGGGCAGGATTCGTTCGCGGAGGTCTGCGAGTCGTTCCGGATCGCCCAGAGCGTTATCAAGCCAGCTACCAGTGCCAATACGCACAGAACCGTCAAAGCGCGGATACGAGCGATACGCACGGCTGCCTCCCCGAGTCTCCAAAAAGCGCAAACGGATGTCTGCACTTAGACGAGCCGACGGCCCGCAAACGTTGCCATGCGAAAGGCTATCGTGCGCGGGTCGTCTCCGTGGGCGAGAGGCGGTACACTCGCTGCCTTCGACACAGAAGTGTTTCTCGCCACAATGGGGATGAAAAACCCGGTGGCATCGTGTATAGGAATGGACTGCACGCGGTAAGGTACGCCGCCTGCAGGAACGGAACCCGCCAGGAACCCGAGCCGGGCCGCTGTGTCACCCGAACACTCCAGCGGCAACCCGCCGCGCTCGGTTCCGGAGCCGCAAAAGCAACCAATGGGAGTGGAAAACGATGGCAACCGACTACGACGCCCCGCGCCGCGACAAGGAAGAGAACGCCGGCACCGACGGCATTGACGCCCTTGCGAAGGGCCGCACCGATCAATCGGGGTCGGTCGACGTCGACGAGGCC
The DNA here is from genome assembly GCF_016918015.1 of Glycomyces sp. YM15. Taxonomy (GTDB): domain Bacteria; phylum Actinomycetota; class Actinomycetes; order Mycobacteriales; family Micromonosporaceae; genus Glycomyces. Next base: position 246,618 of record NZ_JAERMK010000004.1, on the reverse strand, counting down.
GAGGTCGCCGAGAACTTCGAGCTGCCCGGCGCCGACCTCGGTGACGAGGAGCTCTCGGTGAAGGTCCTGCCGATGCAGCAGGACGAGTTCCGATGCTCCAGCTGCTTCCTGGTCCACCACCGCAGCCAGTTCGCGAAGGAGAAGAACGGGCAGCCGATCTGCAAGGACTGCGCGTAGCCATCGAGCCGCCTCCCGGCTCGGCGAGCAGTTCCGAACGTCGCCCCTCGGATAGCGCACGGCTCGCAGGATGCCTCCTGCGGGCCGTCTCGCTTGTCCGGGGTCTAAGCCTCCACCGGCTCCCGTGCGCCCGTCAGAGCCGCCTTGAGCCGCTCGGGACGCCGTGATGCGACGATCCAGTAGGGGGTCGGGTCGTCGGGATCGTCGAGGACGATCCGCAGCCCGCGGTTGATCCACGGCCGCTGCACCGCGAAGGCCAGCGGATGCTGGGCCACGCCCAGCGCGTCCGCGTACGCGATCGGCTCCAGGATCTGCACTTCGGCCACGGCCGACATCGGCAGCTTCGCGTCGTCGACGTGGAGCCACACCTCGTCCACGGCCGCTTCGACGCTCACCCGCAGGCGGCCCAGCCACCAGGCGCCCGCGAACACCGCGACCATGAGCGTGACGCTCGCGGCCACGCGCCACCAGCGCATGTCGCCGAAGTTCGACAGCGCGCCGGCGAGCACCGCCACCGCGGTCACGGCGAGCCAACCCGCCACCGGCAGACCCATGCGCTCGGCGTACCGTTCCCCACTCCTCATGTCTGAGACCATATCCCCGTCACGGCGACGCGAACTCGGCCGCATGCCGAGGCTCACGGTGGAAGCCGGGGCTGAACCGTAGATTTGCTGAGCGACTCGCGGCGTCTTCGCGCCGTGCTTCCGCGAGTGAGAGGAACCCGACGACGATGACCGCCGAAGTCCCGGTCGCCATCCGGCGGCTCGACCCCGACCTGCCGCTGCCCGCCTACGCGCACCCCGGTGACGCGGGCGCGGACCTGTACGCCGCCGAGGGCGTCACGCTCGCCCCCGGGCAGCGGGCGCTCGTCGGCACCGGCGTCGCCGTCGCGATCCCCGACGGGCACGTCGGCTACACGAATCCGCGCTCCGGGCTCGCCCACCGCCTCGGCGTCACCATCGTCAACGCGCCGGGCACGATCGACTCCGGATACCGCGGTGAGATCAAGATCAACCTCGTGAACCTCGACCCCGAGCGGACCGCCGTCATCGAACGCGGCGACCGTGTCGCACAATTGGTAGTCCAACCGGTTGTGCGAGCCCGTTTCACCGAGGTCGACGACTTCGCGCCGACGCAGCGCGGCGCGAGCGGCCACGGTTCCACCGGCGGGCACCGCCGACTTGCAGAGGAGAGCGAACGTGTTTAAGCGGCGAAAGTCGAAGAAGCAGCGCCCCGCCGAGGGCGCCGTCCTCGACTCCCTGGCCGAGAGCGGCGAGACCTTCGAGCACGAGGCCACCGAAGGACCCTTCGACGTCACCGACGCCCCCGACGACGACGTCCGCCGCATCGACCTGGGAGCGATCCGACTCCCCGTCCCCAAGGGCGTGGGCTTCCAGGCGCAGACCGACGCCAAGGGCAACATCAGCCAGGTCCTGCTCACCACCGGCGCCTCCGCGCTGCAGCTGCTCGTGCGCGCCGCGCCGCGCAGCGAGGGCATCTGGGACGAGTTCCGCGGCGAGCTCACCGCGCAGGTCACCGGCCAGGGCGGCCAGGTCGAGGAGGTCGAGGGCCGCTGGGGCACCGAGCTCCTCGCCAAGGTCGCCTCCAAGAAGGGCACCAACTCGGTGCGCTTCTGCGGCATCGACGGCCCCCGCTGGTTCGTGCAGGCCACCTTCCAGGGGCAGCGGGCGCTCGACGAGAACGCCGCCCCCGAGCTCGACGAGGCCCTGCGCCTCCTCGTGATCGACCGAGGCAGCGTGGCCATGCCGGTGCGCGAGCCGCTGCCGCTCAGACTCCCGCCGAAGATGGCCGAGGAGGCCGCCGCGCGCATCGCGCAGCGCAAGGCCGAAGGCGGCGACGGCAACCGCGCCATCATCGCGGCCGGGGACACCCCTCGTCCCCAGGTCCGCCGCAAGCCCTCGCCGCGCCCCAAGCGGTAGGGACCGGGACGATCGACGCCTCACGAGCGAACCCCGGCAAACGCGGGAAGGTGAAGGGCTGGCTCAAGCGCGTCGCAGCGCCCTCGCAGGAGCTGTTCGCCGACGAGATCCGCCGCGAATCCGACCCCGACACGACGCCGATCGAGCTGCTCCGACCCCGGCAGCTCGCGGTGGTCGCCGGCCGGCTCCGCACCGTGGTGCTGCGCACCGACGGCCGTTCCCCTTCCGTGGAGGCGGAACTGTTCGACGGCACCGGTCAGGTCGGATTGGTCTGGATGGGCCGACGGCGTATCGTGGGCCTTGAGGCCGGGACCAGGCTCGTCGCCCGCGGCCGCGTGGCCCAGCTGGGCGACGGCCGACTCGTCGTCTACAACCCGAACTACGAACTGCGCCCCTGAGCGCGGACCAGCCACACGACCTGGAAGGCCCGCATTGAGCACCGAGACGCCGGCCCACGACCACGAGATCGCGCCGGAACAGGCCGAGGCCCGCAAGACCCCCGAATCCCGCGAATCCGCCGAGCTTCGCGAGCCGGAGGCGCAGTCCGACGAGCTCCCGCCGTTCACCGAGCAGCTCTCGCAGCAACTGGGCGGCGTCAAGGGCGTCGTGGAGGCCGCGGTCCCGATCACCCTGTTCGTGGTGCTCAACCCGCTCCTGCCCGACCGGATGGGGCCGCTCAGCGGGCTCCAGTGGGCCATTCTCATCTCGGCCGCGAGCGCGCTCGCGATCGCCGGCTGGCGCGCCGCGCGCAGGGAGTCGATCCGCCACGCGCTCAACGGCCTCTTCGGCATCGCCCTCGGCGCGTTCCTCGCCTGGCGGTCGACGGACGCCCGCAACTTCTACCTGCCGGGGATCATCCAGGGCTCGGTCTACGGCGTGCTGCTCATCGTCTCGGCGCTGGTGCGCCATCCGATCATCGGTTGGATCTACGCCGTGGTCGCCCAGGGCGGCAAGAAGGAATGGCGTGAGAACAAGCCGCTCGTGGACATCCTGAGCCGGATCACGATCCTGTGGGGCGTCGTCTTCATCGTCAAGAACGCCGCCCGCATCTGGCTGTACTACCTGGACTACGACAACGCGCTGGGCCTGCTGACCCTCTTCGGCGGCTGGCCCGTCACGATCGCGTTGACGGCCTTCACGATCTGGGCGGTGCGCCGCCGGATGAAGGAAGTCGAGGCGGCCGCTCCGAGCGCGACCTGACGGCGACTCCGGTGAGGGCGCGGCGCATCGTGCGCCGCGCCCACCGCGCAAACACGGGAACCACACGAACCGCGGCG
>NZ_JAERMK010000004.1:121263-243214 GCF_016918015.1 Glycomyces sp. YM15 | reverse complement strand
TATGTGGGGGCGGCCGCCCCGCGCGCGCCGTGCGGGGGGGGGGGGGGGGGGGGGGGCCCCGGGGCCCCCGCCCCCTCCTCGCTAACTCGGGAAGCACTCGAACGTCGGCGCGCTGGTGAGCGAACCGGAGACGTTGAGTCCGAACTCGACGGAGCCGCCGACGGGGATCTCCTTGTTCCAGTCGACCGGAGCGGCCATCTCCATGGCGCCCATCGTGGAATGCGTGGCGTTCCAGATGTTGCCGAGCGTCACGCCGTCCGGCCACTGCCAGTGGAGCATCCAGTCGTGGATGGCCTGCGTGCCGGTGTTGGTCACCCTGACCGTCACCGTGGCGCCCGATCCCCAGCTGTCGATCGTCGCCGTCGCGGCGCAGGCGATCCCGGCGGGGCCGCCCGTGGTGGGCTCCTCGGTGGGATCGTCGCTGGTCGGGTCGTCGGTCGGTTCGGAGGTCGGGTCGGTCGGCGGGTCGGTGGGCATCCCCTCACCGAACCACACGTCCGAGCAGGAGTAGAAGGACTGGTCGAAGTGGCTGGCCTGCCAGATCATGTACACGATGTGGTGGCCGGTGCGCCCGGGCGCGGAGACGTCGATGTCGACGAGGGTGCCGCCGCCGGACGGGGGCGTGCGGCCCTCGCCCGGGAGGATCCTCGGCGTCTCCTCGACGAGTTCGAGGTCGGCCCAGTCGAGTGCGTCCGTCTGGGCGTCGTACCCCTGTTTCGTGACGTAGATGCGGTAGTAGTCGGCGCCGTGGTTCGCCTGGTCCCAGTTGGTGAACGTGAAGTTCGCGTTCACCTGGGTGGTCTTCCAGGCGCCGGGGTCGTCGAGGGGCGCATACCGGGTGCCGCCCGTCCGTCCGCCCGAGCACAGCTGGTTGTCGGGGATGGCCGCCTGGTGGTCGCCGCCGACCTGTTCGCGGTAGAGGCCGTTCCAGTTCCACATGGCGTTGGGGTCGTTCTGCCATGCGGCCCAGCACATGGGGTCCTCTTGGGCCATGGCCGGGTTCTGGAAGTCGGATCCCCAGCGCTCCCAGCAGCCGTAGTGGCGCGAGGACGGGCCGATGGCGGTGCCGTGGCTGGAGGCGGGCTGGATGAAGACGACCGCGGCGGCCCCGGCCGCGACGAGCGCGGTGATGAGGACGATGAGGCTGCGGAGGCCGCGCCGCCGCCGCGTCGCGCCGGGTGGGTCGGCGCGGTGGCCGAATCTCTTGAGGTACATCATGAAAGCGCTCCCAAAATGATAGGAACATTGAGAACCTTCAATGTATCTTGCGGCGCTCGCGCCTGTAAAGCCTGAAGCGGCAGGATTTACCGGCGTTTGCCCAGGATGACGGACCGGGTCGACTCCTCGGCGTCCTCATTGCACACGAACACGAGCTCGTCACCCGATTCCAGGGTGTCGTCCGGGCTCGGCGCGATGACGCGGCGGCCGCGGATGATCGCCACGAGCGCCACGTCGTGCGGCAGCGACACCTCGGCCACGCGACTGCCCACGTGCGGCGCGTCCGGCGGCAGCGTGATCTCGACGAGGTTCGCCTGCGACTGGCGGAAACTCAACAGCCGCACCAGGTCGCCGACGCTCACGGCCTCCTCCACGAGCGCGGCCAGCAGCCGCGGCTTGGAGACCGAGACGTCCACGCCCCACTCCTCGTTGAACAGCCACTCGTTCTCGGCCCGGTTCACGCGGGCGACCACGCGCGGCACCGCGAACTCGGTCTTCGACAGCAGGCTCACCACGAGGTTCACCTTGTCGTCACCCGTAGCGGCCACGGCCACGTCGCAGCCCTCCAAATGGGCCTGCCGCAGGTTCTCCAGCTCGCACGCGTCCGCGAGCAGCCACTCCGCCTCCGGGACCCGCTCGGGCCGCATCGAATCGGGGTCGCGCTCGATGAGGAGCACCTGGTGGCCGTTGCCCACCAGCTCCGCGGCGATCGACCGGCCCACGTTCCCGGCCCCGGCGATGGCGACCCTCATACCGCACCTCCCTGCGGGGCGGCGCCCGCGATCTCACGGATCTTCCCCTCGTCACCATCGGCGACCAGCATGTACACCTGATCGCCGTCCTGCAGCACCGTCGAAGGGGTCGGCAGCGTCGCACGCCCGAAGCGGGTGACGTACGCGACCCGGTGGCCGGTGGCCTGCTCCAGACGGGTCAACGCGGTGCCGTACCAGGCCTCGTCGCACAGGATCTCCACCATCGACAGCGTCGCCGTCGGGTCGCGCCACAGCGGCTCCTGGTCCTCCGGCAGCAGGTGGCGCAGCAGCCGGTCGGCCGTCCACCGCACCGTCGCCACGGTCGGAATGCCAAGGCGCTCATAGACGCTCGCGCGCTGCGGGTCGTAGATGCGGGCGATCACGTTGGGGACGCCGTAGTTCTCGCGGGCGACCCTCGCGGCGATGATGTTCGAGTTGTCGCCCGAGGAGACCGAGACGAACGCGTCGGCCCGGTTGATGCCCGCCTTGGCCAGGACCTCCCGGTCGAAGCCCACGCCGCGCACCGTGGTCTCGTCGAAATCGGGCCCGAGGCGGCGGAAGGCCTTCGGGTTCTGGTCGATGATCCCGATCGTGTGCCCGCGCTCCACCAGGCTCCGCGCCAGGGACGAACCCACGCGGCCGCAGCCCATGATCACCACATGCACCCGGCTCCACCCCTCGTTCAGTCGCTGATCCCGTGACCATACCGCGCTGGCGACCGCGCCCGGCCGGGACGCTTCGAGTCCGGTGGACGCTCGGAAGAACCGCCCGCGCGGGCATGGAAGACAACCGTCCAAAGCGTCTAGTAAGCGACCAACCAGACAACTCCGAAGGAGCCCCATGCGTCACGACTCCCTTCCCCGCCTCTCCCGGCGCGCCCTCATCGGCGGCATCGCCGTCGGCGCCGTCGTCGCGGCCTCCCCTGCCGCGCCCGCATCCGCGAAGCAGCCCAAGGCGTGCAAACCCGCCAAACTCGCCCCGGGTGACCTCGTCGTCGTCCCCGCCCCCGGCGGCCCCACCACGGCCGCGGCCGTCGCGCGCGGCATCGCGATCCTCGAAAGCTGGGGCCTGCGCGTCGAGCTCACCCCGCATGCCCTCGACACGTACGGCTGGCTCTCCGCCCCGGACGAGGACCGCCTCGCCGACCTCCAGTACGCGCTCGACCATGAGGAGGCCAAGGCCGTCATGACCGCCCGCGGCGGCTACGGCACCACCCGCATCATCGACGAAGTGGACTTCGACGGCCTCGAACGGCACCCGAAGCTCATCGTCGGCTACTCCGACATCACCGCGCTGCACCTCGCGGCGCGCCACCACACCGGCCTCTCCAGCCTGCACTCCCCGATGGTCGCCTGGTCCTCCAACAACACCGACGCCACCGCCGAGTCCTTGCGGACGGCCCTCATGACCGCCGACCCGGTCGTCCTCACCCGCGATCCGCGCGAACCGACGGCCGCGGTCGAGGTCCCCGGCACCGCCTCGGGGCCGCTCTACGGCGGCAACCTCTCCCTGCTCGACGCCGAACCCGACGACAACCACCTGCCGGACTCCGAAGGCGCGATCCTCTTCATCGAGGACACCGACGAAGCCCGCTACCGGATCGACGGGATGCTCACCCGCTTCATCCGCGCCGGGCACCTCGACGGCCTCGCCGGGATCGCCGTCGGCCAGTTCACGCCCGACGAGCACGACGAGTACAAGCCCGGCGAGTGGACGATGAACGAGGTCCTCATGGACCGCCTCGGCGGACTCGGCATTCCCGTCCTCGGCGGGCTCAAGGTCGGCCACGGGCTCGACCCGCGCGTGATGCCGCTCGGCACCGAGGCCGTCCTCGACACCGACGCCGGCACGCTCACCATCGAAGCGGCGGTCGAGGACTGACGCCGAACCACGGCGGCCGGGGCCCGACACACGGGTCCCGGTCCATGGCGGCCGTCGGTCCTGCGAACCCGCCCCGGCGGGTAAGGTCGAAGGTTGTGACCCGGTCCTTGTCCGTCTTCAAACGGCTGCTCGTAGGCGAGCCGTTCGCCTCCGGGCAGCGCCCGCCCTCGCTGGCGCTGTCCAAGCGCTACGCCATCCCGCTGCTCGCGGTCAACCCCATCTCCTCGCTCGCGTACGCCCCCGAGCAGGTCTTCCTCGTCCTCGGCACGGCCGGGACGGCCGCCTACGCGTACTCGGTGTGGACCGGTCTCGCCGTCGCCGCCGTCATGCTCACCGTGATCGCCTCCTACCGGTACACGGTGCAGGCGTATCCGGGCGGCGGCGGGGACTACCGGGTCGTCGCCGCGAACTTCGGGCCCGGCGCGGGCCGCCTCGCCGCCGCCGCGCTCGTCCTCGACTACATCCTCACGGTGGCCGTCTCGGCCTCCGCGTCCGTCGCCGCCCTCGACGTGCTCGTGCCCGGCCTGGGACCCTGGCGCGAATGGGTCGCCGTAGCGGCGATCGCGGTCCTGGCCGCGTTCAACCTGCGCGGCCTGCGCGTCTCCGGCCGGTTCGCCGCCGCCGTCACGGTCGCGTTCGTCACGGGCGTGGCCGCGCTGCTCATCGTCGGGTTCATCCGCATCGGCGCGGGGGAGGAGCTCACCGCCGCCACGGCCGAGGCCGCCACCGCCGAAGACCGCGAATTGACCTCCGCGGCCCTGTTCATCCTGTGCGCCAGGGCCTTCGCGGCCGGATCGGTGGCCGTCACCGGCATCGAGACGTTCACGACCCGCGTCCGCTTCTTCCGGCCCCCGCGCGGGCGCAACGCCGCCGCCGCGATCACCTCCGTCGGCGGGACCACGGTCGCCCTCTTCGCCGGCCTCGTGATCCTCGCCTACCTCGTCGGCGCCCAGTCCGCCACCGAACCCGGCACCGTCGGCAACCTCGAGCGCACCCTGCTCGCGCAGCTCGCGGACACCGTCTTCGACGCCTCGCCCGCCGCCGTCACCCCGATCATGCTCGCCACCGCCGGCGTCCTCCTCCTCGCCGCGAACACCGCGTTCGTGGGCTTCCCGCAGCTCGCCTCGGTCTTCGCCGAGGACTCGCTGCTGCCCCGCCAGCTCCACAAGCGCGGCGACCGGCTCGTCTACTCCAACGGGATCCTCATCCTCGCCGTCGCCGCCGCGATCCTCGTCGTCCTCTTCGACGGCCGCACCTACGGGCTCATCGGCCTGTACATCGTCGGCGCGTTCCTCTCGATGGTCCTCGCGAACGCCGCGATGGTCCGCCACTGGCGGCGCGTCCTCGACGTCGAACGCGACGCCGCCCGCCGCTCGCGGGCCCGCCGCGCCCTCGCCACCGCGCTGCTGGCCGTCCTGGCCTGCGGCATCGTCCTGGTGATCGTGGCGCTCACCGACTACCGGCGCGGCGGCTGGATCGCCGTGCTCATCATCGGCGGCTGCTACCTGCTCATGCGGTTCATCGCGCAGCACTACACGGCCGTGCGCGACGAGATCGAGCTGCCGCAGGGCAAACCCCGCCTGCCCGCCCGCAACCACGCGATCGTGCTCGTCTCCAGCGTCAACCTGCCGCTCATGCGGATGCTCTCCTACGCCAAGGCCACCCGCCCGGACACGATCACCGGCCTCTCCGTGAACGTCGACGCCGCCGCCTCCCGGCAGCTCCTCGCCGAATGGGAGCGGCGCGGCATCAAGGTGCCGCTCACCGTCGTCGACTCCCCCTACCGCGAGATCACCGGCCCGATCGTCGACTACGTGAAGGCCCAGCGCCGCGACGCCCCACGGGATGTCGTCACCGTCTACCTGCCCGAATACGTGGTCGGCCAGGGCCCGCAGCCCGGGCGGCTCTCACGCGGCTACTTCAACTGGTCCACGACCCTGCTCCACAACCAGACCACGAAGGCCATCCGCCGCCAGCTCAAATACGAGCCGGGCGTCATGATCTGCATCGTGCCGTGGATCCTCGGCGAGAGCACCGAGCCGCCGCCCCTGCGCCGCGTCCGCAAATAGCGCGCAGCCCTAAATGCAGCCCGGCCGCAAGCGACCTGACCTGACCGAGGGTGATCGAGTCGCCGAAGTTCTTCCGCAAGATGGAGCGGAAACTGAAGCGAGCGCAGCGGTGACTCTCCCGCAAAGTGAAGGGCTCGGCGAACCGGGCGAAAGCCCGGGTCAAGGTCGCGAAGGTCCATGAGGTCATCAAGAACCGGCGGGAGCGGGGCGCTGACCGGACCGAAAGGGCTCGAAGGCCTTTCAGTCCGGGAATGGCGTTGCGGGTGCGGGGTGGTCCATGACCGGGACCGCAACGCGGAGGTCAACATCAGGCGTGAAGAGACCCGGCTCGTTCCGCGAGCCGCTAGCCGGGAACCGCCTCCCTTCGGAGAGGCGAGGAAGCCGACTGTACCCTGACGTGCGGCCCGCCGAGCCCGGCGCCGAGAGCAGACCGTGAGGATGAAGACGATGATCGTCACCGTAGAAGACGTCGCCGCCGGAGGCCACTGCGTGGCCCGAGTCGACGGCGAGGTCTACTTCGTCCGGCACGCCCTGCCCGGCGAGACCGTCCGCATCGAAGTCAACGAGCGCAAGAAGAAATTCGCGTTCGCCGACGCCGTCGAGGTCATCGAGGCCTCGCCCGACCGCGTCGAACCCCCCTGCCCCTACGCCGGGCCCGGCAAATGCGGCGGCTGCGACTTCCAGCACGCCAAACCCGAAGCGCAACGGCGGCTCAAGGCGAAGGTCCTGTTCGACCAGCTCACCCGCATCGGCGGCGTCGACCCCGCCAGGCTCGAAGGCGTCGAAGTCGAGGAGCTGCCCTGGGACGAGGGCGCGCTCGGCTGGCGCACCCGCATGCAGTACGCGGTGGACGCGGACGGGAAGCCCGGCCTGCGGGTGCACAAGTCCCACGACCTCGTGCACATCGACGAGTGCGCCATCGCCACCGAACGCATCCGCGAAGCCGACATCCTCACCAAGACCTGGGACGGCATGGGCGCCGTCGGCGTCGTCGACTCGAACGACGAGGAACTCGCCGTCTACACCCAGCTGCGCCGCACCGCCCGCCCGCACCACAAGAGCGGCCCCAAACTCGTGCACCAGCAGGTGGGCGACAACGAGTTCGAGATCGCCTTCGACGGCTTCTGGCAGGTCCACCCGGCCGCAGCGCCCGCCTTCCTCGCGTGCGCCCTCGAATTCCTGAACCCGCAGGAAGGCGAATCCGCCTGGGACCTGTACGCCGGCGCCGGGCTCTTCGCCGCCGGGCTCGCCGAGGCCGTCGGCGACACCGGCCGCGTAGTGGCCGTCGAGAACGCGGCCTCCTCCCGCACCGCCCCGAACCTCAGCGCCTGGAAGAACGCCGGGGCCATCGAGGACGACGTCGCCTCGATCACGCCCAACCTCGGCTCCGTCGACCTCGTCGTCCTCGACCCGCCGCGCAGCGGCGCGGGCCCCGAGGTCGTCGTCGCCCTGGGCGAGGCCCGCCCGCGCGCGATCTGCTACATCGCCTGCGACGCCGGCGCGCTGGCCCGGGACGCGAAGGACCTCGCGATCGAAGGGTACGAGCTCACCCGGATCCGCGCTTTCGACGCGTTCCCGATGACCCAGCACTTCGAGACGATCGCCCTCTTCGAGCTCGTCGACTACTGACCGGGGCCTCGTCACCGCGCGCGTTGCGATAACTTGATTGCCGCACCTGACCGCACTCCTCGGAGCCGATCGATGACCAACCCTCCCTACGCAACGGGGCCCGCGAGCGAGCCGAATCCGCACCAGCGGAACGGACCCGCCTCACCGTCCTTCCAGTACCGGCCGCACGACCCGTACGGGACCTTCGCTCCCGGGCAGCCGACCGGCCCGGTGCTCCCGCCCGCGCCCACGTTCGCGCAGCGGTGGGGCCTCCTGCCGATGGAGGACCGTCCGAAGCAGGTCACGTGGATGCTCCAGCTCCTGTGGATCTACCTGGCCGCCGCCGTGCTGCTCACGCTGCTGTCGCTGGCGTTCTCGGCCATGCTCGCCTCGTTCCTCGGCTCCGGCGTGGGGCTCGTGCTCAACCTCGTGTTCGGTCTGCTCGTCGCCGCGGTCACCCTGGTGCTCATCTGGGCGATCGCCCGGGAGAACCTGGGCCGCTTCGGCTTCCAGGATCCGAAGCTCGTCTTCTACATCGGACTCGGGTTCCTCGGGCTGGTCTCCCTGTGCGGCTTCATCGGCGCGCTCAGGGTGCCGTTCGCGCTCGTGCAGCTCCTCGCCGTCCTCGGCGTGCTCGGCCTGGTCTTCACCAAGCCCGTCGCCGCATGGCTCCGCGAACGGCCCGGCAACCAGTCCAAGAAGGTCCCCGAGCAGCGCTCGGCCGCCGACGACCACCCGTTCCCCGGCTACCAGCCGCCGCCTCCCCAGTGGAGGGACGCCGCGCCGCAGCCGCCCGCAGTCGGCCCCGCGGCGGGAGGGTTCAATCCGCCTGCACCGCCGGCGAACCAGCCGCCCCCCGGCCCTGCAGGCCCGACGGCCCCCCAAGGCTGGCCGCAGCCGCCGCGGTAGCGAACCGCCTCAGTCGCAGCCGCAACCGCAGCAATCGCCGTCGCAGGGGCAGCAGTCGCAGCAGTCGCAGTCGCGGCAGCAGCCCTCGCGGCGCTTCCGCGACCACGGCCCTTCGTACTCCTCGCGGCAGCACATCTGGCACGTGCAGCACAGCACGGTGAACGCGCACAGCCCCGCGAAGAAGTTCCGCGGTTCAGGGCGGTGATAGCCGTAGTCGTAGCGGCTCCGCCGCTCGTGCCGTCGCTCCCGGCGGTAGTCGCGCCGCTCCCGGTAGCCGCGGCGCTCCGCGGTCTGGTGCGTCGAGCACGTCGACCCGAAGGTCTTCGTGAACGCATGGCGCGCATAGCGGTCCAGCAGCAGCTCGGTCAGCGTCGCGTCGACGATCACGGCCGAGTCCAAGGCGCGCTTCATGTCCGCCAGCGCGACCTTCGCCAGCGCCCGAGCGTCCTCGATGCCCGAGCCGGTGGCGGCCAGCGGGTTCCACGCGCCGCGCTCGGCGTCGTCCTCGAAGTCTTCCGCCGCGTCGAGCAGGTGCGCCAGGCGACCGAACGCCGCGCCCGCGGTCCGGAACGCCCCGGCGTTCTCCGGGCGGCCGCCGATGATCGCGGCGTGCGCGAAGAGCTCGGCCGTGGCCGCCTCCGTCGGGGCGGTGACCGCGGTGAGCGGCGTGCCCGGTCCGCAGTCGGCCTCGATCCCGCGCTGCCCCTCGATCAAGGCGACGAGCGCGGCGGTGTCGAGGTCGATGGAGTTCCCGATAACGGTCGCCTTGGCGCGCAGGCGGTCTGCGGTCAACCCTGCGATGCCCCGTGCTCCGGGTTTCGCTGCGAGGCCGTCGCCGTCCTCCACGTGGTCGCGGATCTTCGCCGAGGCGAGCAGCAGCGAGGCGGTCGCGGCGAGGCGTGGGCCGCCGCCTGTGGCGATGCGCTGGCGGCGCATGCCGCGCAGGGCGCAGGGGCCGGCGTTGCGGCTGTCGGCCTCGTCGCCCTGCTGGGCTTCCACGAGCACGGAGAGGGCCAGGGCGTCGTAGTTGGTGGCGAGCCGGGCGAACTGGCCCGCGTCGTCGCGCAGTTCCAGGCACAGACCGCAGAAATGTCCCATCCAGCGGGGTTTGAGGTCGTCGGGGGTGCGGGAGGGGCAGGGCGCGAGCATGCCGAACAAGTGGTCTCCTAGCGCTCGACGGCGGCCGCAACGAGCGTCGCGGCTCGCCGTTGGGGGCGTTCTCCGCAGATGGTAGCGGTGGGGCGCAACGCGGTGGCTACGGTGGGACCGGGCCGGACGCCCGTGGGACGCAACGCGACCGCCGTGCGCGGGCGGCCGGCGGTCGCGTGCGGGAGGCGTTCAGGGCGGTTGGGCGCTCAGCGAGGGGGGCGGCCCGCGAAGCGCTCTCATATATTAGCACATACGCATGAATTCTGAGGTGTTTCGCGAACCGTGCGACCGCCCCCCACGCGGCCCGTCCGGTTCAGCGGGCGAAGGCGAGGGTGCCGAAACCCAGTGCGTCGTAGCCACCGGAACCGCCGCCGTAGTCGCCGCCCCCGCCTTCGGGGCCGTTCTGGGCGATCATGTCCGCCACGTTCGGCATCTCCCTTCCCTGCCGTCCCGCGTAGTGGTGGTAGATCGACTCCCACACCGGCCTGACCTGTCCGCGCTGCGTTTCGGAGATCACCGTCTGCTCCCGCGGGGCGCAGGTCTGGCCGTGGCCCCACTGGTAGGTCGTGAACGGGACGTCTCTGCCGAGGTTGTAGCGCGCCACGTATTCGGCGCACTTGGCGACCTTGCCGTCGTCGTAGCCGTACAGGTCCACCCCCTGGTTCCAGGCCATCTCGCAGATCGCACCCAGCAGGCCGGTGGCCATGAGCGAGTGCGCCTGGTCGCGCCCGCTCTCCTGCTGCTGCGCGAGGCCTCCGTCGTGGACGAACGGGATGGCGTTGTCGAGTGAGCCGTTGCCTTCGCCGTTGTACATGTAATCCACGGCCCGATCGAACAGGCTCTGGTCTTCGTTGAACACGCCGATCGCCATCACCGAGGCGAGGTTGCACAGATCCCAGTTCGACCAGTAATTGGTGACGCAGGCGTCGTTGTGGTTGGTGAGGAAGTGGTCGTTGAGCGGGTAGAACACGTCGGCCAGCATGTCCTGGAACCGTCCGAGCTCGAAGCCGTCGACGTCGCGGACGAGTTCGGCGGCGTTGGCCGCCTGGTAGCCGTAGATCCCGGCGGCCAGGAACCGGTCGGCGTTGCCGTTGATCTCGGTCAGGGTCGCCGACCAGGCGTTGAGGATCTCGACCGCTTTGTCGCGGTGGGCTTCGTCGCCGCTGATCCTCCAGCGCAGGGCGTTCTGGTAGGCGGCGTGGACGTCGGTGAAGAGGACCCCGACGTTCGACCCGTCGCCGCCGCGGATGACGACCGCCGTGGGCCGGGCCCCCCAGTCGGCATGGGAGCGGCCGTTGGCGGTCAAGCGGTTCCAGCCCTCGATCCAGGGCGACTCGCCCGCGGACACCTTCTCGGCCATGCGGTCGAAGTCATCCTGAGTGTGGAGGAGTCCCGGGTGTCCGCCCTTGCCGGGCAGGGCCCCGTCCTTCGTGCTGTTCGCCGCGCCGCGCTCGCCGTCGGGTTCGGGACTGGGGCTGGCGGACGGCTCGGCGGTGGGCGACGCGGACTCCTCTGCCGTTGGGGGAGTGGCGGGTTCGTCGTCACTTCGGGTGAGCCAGTATCCGGCGGCGCTCGCCGCGGCGAGGCCTCCGGTGGCGGCGGCGCCCACGATGATGCGGCGTCGTTTCACGTTGTTCGCGCGGTGCTTCGACATGGTGCTCCTGGCGGTGGGGCAGCGCGCGTGCCGGGGAGTGCCGCTGCCGGGAGGGTGGTCGTCGCGGAAGCCGCAATGCTTCCGCCACAATTCTCACACATCACCGAGAATGCTCGAAATCGAACAGGGCGTGGCACGGACAGGCGCCGGCCCGATCAGATTCGGGTCGGTGTCGGTCGTCGGGCGGCTCGTCCCAGGTGAGGCGCACGTGGGAGAGCGTGCCGAACCCGAGGGTGTCGAACCCGCCGGAGATCGGGCCGTAGTCGCCGCCGCCTTCGGGGCTGTCGGCGCCGGCGAGGGCGCTGAACGTTCGGCGGTGCGAAGCCCTGGCGTGAGGGAGGGTGGGGTATCCCGTTGGGGCGTAACGCGAAAGCAGGTTGCTCGTGAGGTGGGTTGCACGCTCAGCGAGCCGGCCTGAAACGTCAGCTTCCGCTCGCTTCCACCATGCGCTTGATATTGGTGACGCTGCGATGCATCCCGGTCGAGAGTTGGTCCTCCAGCGAGTCGTCGACCGGGAAGTCCGCGCTGACGGTGAGCTTGGTGGTGCTCGGTCCCAGGGACTCGAAGACGGCACGAGCGGGGATCTGCATCGAACCGTCCGTGATCAAGACGCCGAACGCCCGGTCGCGCTCGAACTCGACGACTTCCATGGTTCCTTCGACGGGCGTGCCGAACCGGCTGTTCCGTCTCTGGATGACCATGCCGACATCGAGGGGTTCGTCCGAGTCCAGCCACAGCTCGATGTTCGGATCCCAACGCGGATGGTTCTGGACATGATCGTCCGCGTAGAAGGTGAAGACCGTGCTGACCGGCCGTTCAACGACCTCGGACACTTCGATGCTGACGGTCATCTTCCCTCGCATTCCTGAATGCCCGGCAGGCGTATCCGGGCAATGGTCGATGAGAACATTGTGCGGGCACCGGCGGCTGAGTGCCTGGCGAACGCGGGGAACCGCCTGCACCGGGTCCGCGATGTCACCTTCGGCGAGGACCGCCTCCAGATCCGCACCGGCACAGGGCCGCGCATCATGGCCACGCTGCGGAACCTCGTCATCAGCCTGCTCCGCCTCCCAGGCGAAACCAACATCCCCGCGATGGGACCGGGCCATTGCCCGGTCCCATCGCACGCGTGGCTCAAGCGATCCGCTTCAGGTTCCAGCGCTGCTGGACCCCGCCGTTGTCGGCCCACTGGATCGCGAGGCCGCCGTTCGCCTCGCCGTTGCCGTTGTCGAGTGCCTTGCCCGAGTGCTGGCACACGAGCTTGACGGCCTCGCCGCCGACGTCGGTGATCCGCCACCGCTGCGCGGCGCCCCCGTTGTCGGTCCACTGGACCACCTTGCCGCGGTCGGCGGTGAGCGAGAAATTGTCGAGTGCCTTGCCCGAGTGGAGGTTCACGAGCTTCCAGTACCCGCTCCCGACATCCGTGATCCGCCAGCGCTGCTGGACCCCGCCGTTGTCGGCCCATTGCATCGCTTGGGCCCCTTCGGTGGTGACCGAGCCGTTGTCGAGGCACTTCCCGGAGCGCTCGGACATGAGCGAGTACACGCCGCCGGAGACGACCGCCGGGGTGGGCCTGGTGTGTGCGAGCGTCCCGAAGCCCAGGGTGTCGAACCCGCCCGAGGTGGTGCCGTAGTCCCCGCCGCCGCCCTCGGCGCGCACCAGGGCGGCCATGCGGGCGACGTTGGGCATCCGCAGTCCGCGCCTGACGCTGTAGTGGTTGTAGACCATCTCCCACACCGGGCGCAGCTGGCCGCGCCCGTCAGTGCCCATGGCGGTGTGCTCGCGGTAGGCGCAGTTCTGGCCGGTGCCCCACGTGTACTTGGTGAACGGCAGGTCGTCGTACCCGAGGT
Source organism: Glycomyces sp. YM15 (assembly GCF_016918015.1). Taxonomy (GTDB): domain Bacteria; phylum Actinomycetota; class Actinomycetes; order Mycobacteriales; family Micromonosporaceae; genus Glycomyces. Next base: position 230,124 of record NZ_JAERMK010000004.1, on the reverse strand, counting down.
TGTAGCGCGCCACGTACTCGGCGGCCTTGCCGAACGCGAGGTCGCGGGCGGAGTACAGGTCGATGCCCTGGTTCCAGGCCATCTCCATGAAGCTCGACATGAGGCCGATGCCCATGATCGAGTGCCCCTGGTCGCGGCCGGACTCCTGCCATTGGGCGAGGAATCGGCTGTGGACGAACGGGATGGCGTTCTCGATCGAGCCGTTGCCCTCGCCGTTCCAGAAGTAGTCGACGGCCGCGTCGATGATGCCCGAGTCGTCGCAGATGATGCCGATGGCGAGCTTGCTCGCCATGTTGCACAGGTCCCAGTTCGCCCAGTAGTTCGTGACGCAGGCGTCGTTGTGGTTGGTGAGGAAGTGGTCGTTCATCGGCAGGAAGACGCTGGTCATCATGTCCTGGAACGCGCCGAGGTCGAACCCGGGAGCGCCGCGCACGAGATCGGCGGCGCAGCAGAACTGGTAGCCGTAGATCCCGCTCGCGAGGAACCGGTCGGCGTTGCCGGTGACCTCCTGCAGCGTGCCCGACCAGGCGTTGAGGATCTCGACGGCCTTGTCACGGTAGGCGGTGTTGCCCGAGACCTTCCAGCGCAGGGCGCACTGGTAGGCGGCGTGGACGTCGTTGTAGAGCTGCGGGTAGTTCTGCCCGTCGCCGCCGCGGATGATGGTCGCGGTCGGCCTCGCGACCCAAGTGGACTGGGCGTGCCCGTTCGCGATGAGCCTCTCCCAGCCGCTGCGCCACGGCTCCTGGTAGGTGCTGACCCTCGCGTACATGCGGTCGATGTCGGCCTGGGTGTGCAGCATCCCGGGGTGGACGGCTTGGACGCCGATCTCGCCGGTCTGCGCGTTCGCCGCGGGGCTCGCGGCACCGAAGGCGGCGAGGCCGCCTGCGGCCGCCGCGCCCTGGAAGAGTCGGCGGCGGGGGAGTGCGGGGGCGGTCGATGTCGGGTGGTGGGTGAACTCGTTGTCGTGCGACATGGTGCTCCGTTGCGCCATGCGGTGTGCGATGCCGGGGAATGCCACCGCTACCTGTGGCGGCCGGTTCGGGAACCGGGTGCCATACGCCATATTAAACGAAATATCAACGAATATCAATAATAACGAACAGGGTCGGGGGGGGGCCGGGGGCCCCGGGCCGCCCCGGGGCCGCCCCCAGGGGGGGGGGCGGCCCGCCGCGCCCCAACAACAAAAAACAAAAACCCCCCGGGGGGGGGGGGGGGCCCGCCCCCCCCCCCCCCCCCCCGGGACCGCCACCTGTGGGGGGAACGGCCCGACGCGCACGGGCGAGGGCAGCGCTAGAGGTCGGCTGAGTCCTCGTTCCTGCCGCGGGGCGACGAGCCCCGGCACCGCCCGCGCTCCGCGCGGTCTTCGGGGGTGGTTCGCGGGTGCCGGAACCGCGGCGCGGTCCCGGCACCGTCGACTAAGCGACCAGGTCCGAGAACTCGTTGTCCTTCAGCCAAGCGGCCACGCCGCCCTCGACGTCGCCGCCGTTGTCGGTGAAGACCGTGTTCTCCAGGTTCGCGAGCTGCTCGTCGCTCAGCCTGAACGTCTCGAGCGCGGCGGCCACGTCGGGGAACTCCTCGGTGAAGCCCGTGCGCCCCAGCGTGTTGATGGTCTCCACGTCGCCCAGCGTGCCCTCGGGGTCTTCGAGGTTCTTCAGCTCGTACTTGGCGTAGGCCCAGTGCGGCTGCCACAGGGTGACCACGATCGGCTCCTGAGCCGCGATGGCTGAGTCCAGTTCGGCGAGCATGGTCGCGGTGGACGAAGTCTGGAGCTCCAGGCCGTCGAGGCCGTAGGTCGGGATGGTGTTGTTCAGGACCGCCTCGGTCAGGCCCGCGCTGGGCTCGATGCCGACGATCTTGCCGCCGAACAGGTCGGCCTGAGCGTTCAGCTCCGCCAGCGAGTTCACGTCGACGTAGGCGGGGACCGCCATGGTCAGGGCCGCGTTCTCGTTCCACGTGCCGATCTGCTCGATCCGGTCCCCGTATTCGTCCATGTAGGACTTGTGGGTGACCGGCAGCCAGCCGTCGAGGAAGAGGTCGACATCGCCCGTTGCCAGGGCCTCGAACAGGAGTCCGGCCTCGGCGATCTCCTGCACGTTCACGGTGTATCCGGCGCCGGTGAGCGCCTGGCGCCACAGCTCGGTGGCCACCACGCCCTCGTCCCAGCCGGGGATGACGGCCATGTTGACGGTGCCGGAGCCCTTGGCCAGGCCGCCGTCGACCTCGGCGGCGCCGTCGGAGCCGCCTTCCTCTTCTACCGAGCAGGCCGCGAGAGCCGAGACCGCGCCGATACCGAGAGCGCTCTTCATCATGAGACGACGTTGCATGCTGTCCTACTTTCCAGTGATGGGGGTGCGGGGTCGTACCTTGCTTTTCGGTGCGTTCACGACGTCATCGGGCGAACGCGGCGGCCTTGGCCACCGGGGTGCGATCGGCCAGGCCCTGCATGACCCGGTCGAGGAAGATCGCCAGGATCACGACGGCCAGTCCGGCGTTGAACCCCTTGGCCATCTCGACGCGGCCCAGCGCGGAGACGATGACCGATCCGAGGCCGCCGCCGCCGACCATCCCGGCGATGACCACCATCGACAGGGCCAGCATGATGACCTGGTTGAGCCCGGCCATCACGGTCGGCAGCGCCAGCGGCAGCTTGATCCGGGCGAGGATCGCGGCCGGCGAGGCGCCGAACGCCTGCCCCGCCTCGACGACCTCGCGGTCGACCTGCCGCAGGCCCAGCTCGGTGAGCCGGACGCCGGGCGGCATGCAGAACACGATGGTCGCGATGATGCCCGGGACCACGCCGATCCCGTAGAACATGACCACCGGCAGCAGGTAGACGAAGCCCGGCAGGGTCTGCATGAAGTCGAGCACCGGCCGCATGGCCGTCGAGACCGCCCGGTTCTCCGAGGCCAGGATGCCCAGCGGAATGGCGAGGACGGTGGCGAAGAACGCCGCGACCAGGACCATCGACAGGGTCTGCATGGTCTCGTCCCAGTACGGCGTCCACGCGGCGATGAACATCCCGACGCCGACCGTCGCGGCCAGCTTCCAGCCCTTGGTGGCGAAGGCGATCCCCGCGAAGATCAGGACCATCAGTCCCGAGGGCAGGAACAGCAGCGCCTCGGTCAGGCCGGTGTAGAGCGATTCGAGGAAGGTCTCGGTGCCGTCGAAGAACACCGACCAGGCGTCCCGCACCCAGCGTACGAACGATTCCATCCAGTCGCCGAACGGCATGTCGGGCAAGGGCTTCCAGATATAGGTCCAGAACCAGTTGCGGAGGTATTCGATCATGCGGGCTGACGCTCCCCTTCGATGTCGCCGGCGAGGTCGGGCGACAGCGACTTGATGATGGACCTGGGCGTGACGACCCCGAGCGGATCCGAGTTGTCGTCCACGACCAGCAAGGGAGCCTTGGAGCTCAAGACCGACTCATAGAGCTCGTTCACGGGCACGTCCGATTCGACCTTGGGGAACGCGCTGGTGTCCCGGGTCCCGCACGGTTCCATGACGGCCTCGGCGGTGAGCACGCGCGAGCGGTCGACGTCGGCGGTGAATTCGGCGACGTACTCGTCGGCCGGGTGCATGAGGAGGTCCTCGGCGGTGCCCAGCTGCTTCACCTCGCCGTCGCAGATGGCGATCCGGTCGCCGATCCGCATGGCCTCGTTGAGGTCGTGGGTGATGAACACGATGGTCTTGCCGAGCTTCGACTGCAGGTCGAGCAACTGGTCCTGCATCTCCTGGCGGATGAGCGGGTCCAGGGCGCTGAAGGCCTCGTCCATGAGCAGGATCTCGGTGTCGGCTGCGAGGGCCCGGGCCAGGCCGACCCGCTGCTTCATGCCGCCCGAGAGCTGGGCGGGGAGCTTGTCCTCGTGGCCGGAGAGGCCGACGAGCTCGACGACCTCCCTGGCGCGCTCCAGTCGCTCGGTCTTGCTCAGGCCCTTGATCTCCAGGCCGAACGCGACGTTCTCGACGACGGTGCGGTGGGGCAGCAGCGCGAAGTGCTGGAAGACCATGCTGATCTTCTCGCGGCGGAGGCGGCGCAGCTCGCGGTTGGAGAGCGAGCCGAGCTCGACGCCGCCGATGCGGATCGTGCCGGACGTGGGCTTGATGAGTCCGTTGAGCATCCGGATCAGCGTCGACTTGCCGGAGCCGGAGAGGCCCATGACGACGAAGATCTCGCCGGGCTCGATCGACCAGTTGTGATCGATCACCGCAGCCGTGACGCTCTTGGTGGTCAACTGGTCGCGCGGGGTGCCGCTCTTCAGCTGGGCGACGGCGCTTCGGGCGCCTTTGCCGAAGACCTTGTACAGGGAATCAACTGCTATCGCTGACATCTCGTCCTTTCGCAGCAGGGGGTTCCGGTTGGGGGCGGGAACCGGTGAAACACTAGTCAACGCCTGTGTTTTTTCAACCCGAGCAGTGCGTGAGAAGATCAACACGAAACGTACGAGAGCAGCGTTTTAGCAGCTCATCGCCTCGATCAAGGATGTCAAACGAAGGCTGGTTCGATTGTCTACAATCCGATGTTCTGAAGAATTGACGCTTCGCGGAGACCAAGCTGAGGCCTATTCGTGACGCTTCGCCGCCGCATCATCGAATAGCGCCCGGCGGGGCCTCAGAGGCGGGCCGTCTTCGCCCGCGCCGTCATGACCGCCAGGTCCGTCTCGCTCAGCCCCAGCGCCCGCGCCTTCTCGTACTCGCCCGCGATGGTCGTGCCCATCCGCATCGGCGAGTCCGTGCCGAGCACCACCGCCATCCCGGCCTCCAGGAACCGCGGCAGCGGGTGGTCCTCGAGCTTCGCCACCATCCCCAGCACCACCGCCGAGGTCAGGCACACCTCCACGGTCACACCGCGATCGGCCAGCAGCCGCATGATCCCCGGGTCGCTCGCCGCGCCGACGGCGTGCCCGATCCTCCCGATCTGCTCGATCTCCGCCAGCGACGCCAGGTTCGAGGCGTTGAACGCCCCTGCCGGCACGGTCACCCCCAGGCCGGCCGCGCCCGCCGCCTCGGCCACGATCCGGCCCCTCGTCCAGTCCGCCTCGGCCGCATAGGGAACGTAGATGATCTCGATGCCCGCCAGGCCCGCCGCCGCCGCGTCGGCGAACGCGTCGCACAGCTCCCGCAGCATCGGGTCCCACAGGTTCATGCTCAGCACGGCGCCCGCGTCGAAGCCCGGGTACGCCTCTGACACGCGTGCGCACGCCGCCGCGAACCGCTCCATGAACTGCGGGTACACCACCGATTCCTGCGGCAGCCGCAGCTCGGTGTAGACCGCGCCGCCGCGCGCGGCCGCGACGAGCGCGTCTTCGAGGATGCCCTCGTAGACCTCCGGGGCCACCGCGTCGAGGTCGAACCGCGGCACGGCCGACATGCGCTGGAGCCGCGCCAGTCCGGGAGGGGCCGCGGCCTGCACGCTCTCGCGCCGGTCGGCCCAGTCCACCGGGGAGGAGCTCAACACCTGATCGAGGCGCGCGGGCCATTCCGTGTTCTGGTGCAGGTCGATGAGGTCCATGTTGGGATGATCACATTTCGATCACGAAGCGGCCCGGCTTTCGCCCGGCGTGTCCCTTTCGGGGACTGACCGCTATCCGACAGTCGGGTCTGCGGACGGCGCCCGCGACCCGGAAATCCTCGCAGCCGTCCCTCTTGCGGATGAACTTCCGGTGCGCGCGAGCGGAGATCGAACACCGTCCGGTCTCGTCACCGCCGCCCGCGCGGACCGTGACCGCCGCTTCCCAAGGCCGGCCGCGCAGATCACGGTCCCCGCGGGCCCATGAGGCACATCCCAGCCGCACTCGCGCAGCTACCGCGCGCACCGTGCCACCGATAGACTTCGGCCTTATGAGTTCGCATTCGCTGCCCGAGATGGGCCCGCTGCTGTCCGGCATCGGCAGGCTGGCCGATTTCAAGTCGCTGGACGAGGACGAGCTCCCCGCGCTCGCCGAGGAGATCCGCGAATTCCTCGTCGACGCGGTCGCCAGGACCGGCGGCCACATCGGCCCCAATCTCGGCGTCGTCGAGCTGACCATGGCGATCCACCGGGTCTTCGACTCCCCGCACGACCAGATCGTGTTCGACACCGGCCACCAGTCGTATGTCCACAAGGCACTGACCGGCCGCGCCGGGGAGTTCGGCGGACTGCGCGGGCGCGGGGGCCTCACCGGCTACCCCAGCCGGGCCGAGTCCCCGCACGACCTCGTCGAGAACTCGCACGCGTCCACCTCCCTGTCCTACGCCGACGGCCTCGCGAAGGCCCACGCGCTCAGCGGAGCGGACCGGCACGTCGTGGCCCTGGTCGGCGACGGCGCGCTCACCGGCGGCATGTGCTGGGAGGCGCTCAACAACATCGCCGACCGCGACGACCTGAAGCTCGTGATCGTCGTCAACGACAACGGCCGCTCATACGCGCCCACCGTCGGCGGCCTCGCCAAGCGCCTCTCGGGCCTGCGCCTCAACCCCGGCTACGAGCCCGCGCTCAAGCGGATCCAGGAGATCGTCGAACGCATCCCCGTGTTCGGTCGCGCCGCCTACCAGGGCCTCCACGCCGCCAAGACCGGCCTCAAGGACGCCCTCGCCCCGCAGGGCATGTTCTCGGACCTCGGCATCAAGTACGTCGGCCCCGTCGACGGCCACGACATCGCCGAGCTCACCGAGGCCCTCGACCGCGCCAAGCGCTTCGGCGGGCCCGTGATCGTCCACGCCCTCACCCGGAAGGGCCACGGCTGGGCGCCCGCCCGCGCCGACGAGGCCGAGCAGATGCACGCGCCTTCGGCCGCGTTCGACCCGATCACGGGCGAACCGCTCAATGCCTCGAAGCGCCGCTGGACCGGCGTGTTCGCCGACGAGCTGGTGGCGCAGGCGAACCTCCGCCCCGAGGTCGTGGCGATCACCGCCGCGATGCCCGGGCCGACAGGCGTCGACAAGCTCATGAAGCGCCACCCCGAGCGGGTCTTCGACGTCGGCATCGCCGAGCAGCACGCGGTCACTTCCGCTGCGGGCCTGGCGATGAACGGCATGCACCCGGTCGTGGCGGTCTACTCCACGTTCATGAACCGCGCGTTCGACCAGACGGTGCTCGACGTCGCCATGCACAAGCTGCCGGTGACGTTCGTGCTCGACCGCGCCGGGATCACCGGCCCGGACGGGCCGAGCCACTACGGCATCTGGGACACCTCGATCTTCCGCGTCGTGCCCGGCCTGCGCATCGCCGCGCCGCGCGACGCGGCCTCACTGCGCGAGGAGCTCGCCGAGGCGCTCTCGGTCGACGACGGTCCGACGATGCTGCGCTTCCCGACCGGCGCGATCCCCGACCACGACATAGCGGCGGTCGAAGTCCACGAAGGACTCGACCTGCTCGTCAAGCACGAGGACGACGAGCTCCTGATCGTCGCCTGCGGCTCGTTCGCCGCGACTGCGGTCGCGGTCGCCGAGCTCCTGGTGGAGCAGGGCATCCGCGCCACCGTCGTCGACCCGCGCTGGATCTCGCCGGTCCCGGACGCGCTCGTGAAGCTCGCGGGCCAGTACCCGCTGGTGGCGACGCTTGAGGACGGCATCCGCACAGGCGGTTTCGGCGACGCGCTCGCGCAGTCCCTGCGCGACTCGGGCGACGAGACCCCGCTCGTGGACTTCGCCGTCGAACGCGGCTGGCACCCGCACGGCACCCGCGCGCAGCTCCTCGCCGACCTCGGCCTGACGCCGGAGGCGATCGCCGACCGCCTCGCCGCCGAAGTCCACCGCCGCGGCGAAGCCGAAGCGCACCACCACTAGCGGTCGCCGGAGATTCGTTCGGCGCAGCGCTCCTCGTCGATCTCGGAGAGGAACAGGGGGAGCACTTCGAGCGTCGCCGTGTCGACCACGACTTCGGCGACGTCGTCCGCGGTGAAGACCGGATCGTCCTCGTAGCGCCGGATGTAGTCGCGGTGCTCGAGCGTCTCGCCGCCACGGGTACCGCAGCCTTCGGTGTAGATGTAGGAGACGTCGAGGACTTCGCCTGAGGCGTCGAGCGCCTGGACTTCGACACTCCACTGCAGACCCAGCTCTCCCGCGGCGATCGAATCCATCGCCTGCGCGGCCAGGTCCGCATACTCCCGCTCGCCGAAGACCTCCGGGGTGATTGCAAAGGCTTCCATCATCATCTGCACGATCTGCTCGTCGGCGGCGTGGTTCTCCACGCGGTACTCGTAGACGGCCACGGCCGACTCGGGATCGTCGCCACCGGCCGCCCGGAATCCCGTGATCTCCACGGTCACAAGCTCATCGGCGGGTTCCAGGGTGGCGGCGTCCGACACGCAGAAAGCTGCGAGTACCGTCGCCGCGACCATCGCGAGTCCTCGGAGTCCTGGCTGCATCCGTCGCCCTTCCATCGCAGTCTCGACACAGCGGCGGGGGGGGGGGGGGGGGGGGGCCCCCCCCCCCCCGCCGCGCGCGGACGCCCCGGCGGCTGCGCCTGCGGGGGGCGTGCGCCACCGCCCCCCCCTCCCCCCAACCCCCCCCGGGGGGGGGGGGGGGCCCGGGCCCCCCCCCCCACGCCCGGTGCTCTCCGTAAGACGCCTGGACTGAGGCATCCGGTTGCGCCGCTAACGCATCGCCTTCAGCCCTTCCCTGATGCGGCGCAGGTCCCGGCGGCGCCGTTCGAAGGTGGCGCCCACACTGATGAGGATCGCGCCGCCGATCGCGGGCGGGACCCACACCGGGATGTGGCCCCGCAGGAGCAGCAGTTCGTTGACCGTGATGACCGCCAAGGCGATCGAGCCGAGCACGAGCGGCGCCTGCCAGCGGCGCGTGAGACCGGCGATGATCACCGCGATCGCGGCGGCCCCGACGCCGACGCGCCGGATCTCGTTCCCGCCCTCGAGCGCCAGTATCAGACTCGGGGCGATGCCCACGAGGATCGGCAGCGCGAGCGTCGACCACGACCCGACGTCCGGCCGCTTCTCCAGCCGCCACAGTCCGATGAGGAACACGACCGCGGCGGGCGGCGCGGTGAAGAACTCAAGGGTGTGCACCTCGAGCGCGTCGAGCATCGACCACCAGCCGAGCGTGCCGGTGCACAGCGCCGCGATCACATAGCCCCACTTCCGGACCGGCGCCATGATCGCCGCCCCGGCGAGCGCGAGCGCGTAGACCCCGAACTGGGCGGCCGGGATCAGGTCGGCGCCGTCGTCGTACGTCCAGTCGAAGACGTTGACGAGTCCGCTGATCACGGCGGTGGTTCCGGCGAGCACGTGGGCGAGGACCGCGGCGAGCACCCGGTCGGGGCGGCTGCGACGCGGAGCGCCCACGGCGACCACGAGCATGGTGGCGGCGGTGACGGTGAGCCACAGCGGGATCCAGCCTTCGCCCGGGTAGAGCGTGTCGCTGTTCGCGGCGGCGGCCCCGGCGAGCGGGGCCCACACGGTGAGCGCGACCCAGCCGGAGCAGCGGCCGGTGAGCGTCCCGGAGAACAGCGCCGAGGCGAGGCCCATCGCGGCGCAGACGATGAGGCCGATCGTGGGCAGCGCGTCGAAGCGGGCCTGATCCTGGTCCCACAGGAGGATCGCCGAGGATGCGATCGCGAACGAGACGGCGAGGGCCGCCCCGTTGAACCGGAACCGCTGCGGCAGCAGCAGCATCGAGGCGACGGCGAAGCCCAGCAGGACCAGCGGCACTTCGGCGTCGTACAGCGGCCAGCCGAAATCGTGTCCCCAGAACAGGTACCCGAGGCCGGAGAGGGCGATCAGGGCGGCCACGGCTGCCGTGCCGGTGCCGAGCAGATAGGAGGCGGTGCGGAAGGCGCCGCCGAGCGGTTCCGCGAGGACCGGGGCGAGCAGCCGCGCGGCGAGGAACGCCCCGAAGTACGCGGTCAGGTCCGGTGCGTTGAACGTGACGGCGGCGAACGCGGCCAGTCCGCAGAGCCCGGCGAGCACGGCCGTGTTGAACGCCCATGCCCTCCGATGGGCCTTGCCGGCCACGAGCGGGGTGAACACGGCGGCGAGCAGCGCGAGCGACGGGATGACGAGTTCGGGCGAGTCGGAGCGGCCCGCGAGGACCCACGCGCACAGCACGAGCGACCCGGCGGCGGAACCGGCGATGAGCATCGTGGTGAGCGAGACGCCGAGGCGGTGGGCGAGGTGGACGCCGATGAGGTTGGCGGCGGCCAGGACCGCGACGGCGGCGGCGATCGCCGGGACGACGGGGTCGGCGACGCCGAAGGCCGCGCGCAGGCCCGCCGAGCAGGCCGCGACGACGGCGGCGCAGGTGAGGAGCCGCCCGGCCCACAGGTCCGAGTCGGTGTAGTGGCTGGCGTTCTTACCGGTGACCCAGGCCGCGGCGCCGAGCGTCGCGGCGATGGCGAGCATGAGCGCGATCGCGGTGCCGATGCTCCCGGCGGCGGCGTACGACGCGCCGACGAGGGCCAGCGGCAGCATGGCCCAACTGGTCGCGGTGAGCTTCGCGAACGCCCGGTAGGCGGCGAGGACGACGAGGACGCCGGCGGTCCACGCGCCCACCGTCTCCGGCCCGAAGTCGGCGCCCGGCGGCCGGTACAGGTAGTACCCGGCGAGCGTGGTGCACCAGAGCGCCAGCGCGGCGAGGGCCGCGAAGGTCTCGGCGGTGGCCCAGAGGCGGAACCGCTTGAACGCGAACGGAACCGCGAGGAGCAGGAGGGTGACGCCGCCGAGGACGCCGGCCCGGCCGCCGTTGCCCATGTTGCGCCAGGCGACGGCGGTGAAGATGATGAGCGCGGCGGCGACGAGGAGCCCGCCGAGGCTGAGAAGCACGGTCTGGACGGTCTTGGTGCCGACCTCGCCGCGTTCGGCCGGCGGCGGGTACGCGCCGCCGGGCGGGGTCAGCCCGGCCTGCGGGTACGGCCGGATCCCTCCGGCGGGGGGCACGGGCGGCGCGCCGCCGGGCGGAGTGTGCGGCGCGGCCTGCGGGGCGGTGACCGGGCCAGCCGGGGTCAGCTGGTACTGCGGCGAGGGCTGGGGCGACGATTCTGCGGTGGCGGCCCGGCGCTCCGCCTCGGCGAGGTAGCGGGCGGCCACCTTCGTGAGGTCCCCGAGCACGCCGCGCCGTTCGGCTTCGACGGCCGCGCGGCTCTGCAGGGTCGTGGGCATCGCCGCGAGCACGGCGTCGAGTTCGCCGAGTCGTTCGAGCAGCGGTTCGCGTCCGCGCCCGCACGCCGGGCACCGCTCGGCCGTCGAGGGACTGCCGCAGCGGGGGCAGTTGTACGTGTTCATGTGCACAGTGTGCTGGTCCTGTCAACCTGTGATTCGGGCAAAACGGACGCGCTTTGTAGACCTGCCACAACGGGCACTGCGTGCGGGCCCGCATCCGGCTCCCATTCTTTCAGGATTCCTCTAAACGGATCGCCACCGCGGGTCTGATTGAATCGACGTTCGACTTGAAGGGCGGCGACATGAAGATCGCAGTACTGGGGACCGGATCGGTCGGGCGAGCGCTGGCCGGGCGGTTCGCCGAGCTCGGCCATGAGGTCGCGGTCGGCACGCGCGACCCGGCGGCGACGCTCGCTCGCGGCGACTACGCGGCCTGGGCGGCGGAGCGGCCGGGCATCGCCCTCGCGGCCTTCGCCGATGCGGCGGCGGGCGCCGAAGTGGTCGTCAACGCGAGTTCCGGCGCGCATTCGCTGGCCGTGCTCGCGTCGGTCGGTGAGGCGAATCTCGCCGGGAAGGTCCTCCTCGACGTCGCCAACGAGATGACCCCGTCCGACGGCCTGCCGCTGGTCGGCGCGAACGAGACCGCCTCGCTCGGCGAGCGGATCCAGCGGGCCTTCCCCTCCGCACGCGTCGTCAAGACCCTCAACACGATGAACTTCGAGGTCATGGCGAATCCGGCGCTCGTGGCAGGCGGCGACCACACGGTGTTCGTCTCCGGTGAGGACGCCGAGGCCAAGCGGGTCGCGACCGCGCTCTTGGAGCAGCTGGGGCACACCGACGTGCTCGATCTGGGCGGCATCGAGTCCGCGCGGGGTGCGGAGACCGCGCTCGCGTTCTGGCTGCGGGTGCGGATGGCCCTGGGCCACAACCGCTTCAACTTCAAGATCGCCCGTTGACATCCTCTCCGCCTTGAAGGGGCGGAGATTCCCGGCTTGCGGTTCGTCGTTGACGTTCCGTCCACGGGTGGGTTCGTCGCTCGAACGCGGGACTGCGAGCAGGCGATCGCCCGGATGCACCTCCGCCCTGAAGGACGGAGGTGCATCCGGGAAACCGATAGCGGTCGGGCTCCGCGTCGCCCGTTCCCATCGCGGCGCTACCGCATGGCTTTGAGGGAGCGGCTGAGGCGGGCGAGGTCGCGGCGGCGCTGCTCGAGGGTCGCTCCGGCGGCGATCAGGATCGCCCCGCCCACCGACAGGGGCGCCCACTTCGGCACCAGGCTCCACACGAGCACGATCTCGTTGACCGCCAATGCGGTCAGTACGACCGCGGCGAGCACGAGCGGGGCCTGCCAGCGCCGGTTGGCCGCGAGCAGCAGCACCGCGAGGGCGGCGGCGCCGACGGCGACGCGCCGCCACGGTTCGCCGTCCGGGCCGAGTGCGAGGGCCAGGGAGGGCCCGAAGCCGAGCACGAGTGCGGGGGCGAGCGCGGTCCAGGACCCGGTGTCGGGGTCGCGGCGCAGCAGCCAGAGGCCGACGCCGAGGAGCAGCGCGGCCGGCGGGGCCGTGTAGTACTCGACCGTGTCGGTGCTGCTGTAGGCGGTGAGCAGGAGCTGTGCGGCGATCGCGGCGGCGCATGAGCCGAGCACGTGCCCCAGGCGGTGCCGCTCGTCGGCGAGTGCGGCGACGGCGAGCGCCGCCGCGTAGGCGAGGAACGCCAGGGGAGCGAAGAGGCTCACGCCGTCGATGGCGCACATGATCGCGAGGGCGGCCAGGTAGACGCCGATCGCGGCGTGCGCGCAGGCGCGGGCGGCGGTGCGCGCCATCGCGGAGGCCGGGGGCCTGGCGTGGACGGCGGCGAGCAGCGCGGCTGCGCCTGCCGCAGCGGCCATGAACGCGGGCTGGATGTCGACATCGTTGCGGGCGGGTTCGTACGCGGCGGCGAGTGCGGTGGCGGCGATCCACAGGTGCGCCGTGATCCATCCGAGGACGCGGCGGCGCGGGCCGGGCGAGGCGAAGGCGACGGTGAGCGCCGCGATCGCGGCCACCGTGAAGGACGCGGTGGGCGCCCACGGGCGGTCCAGCAGTCCGCCCGCGCCGAGTGCGGCGACGGCGGTGACGAGGGCGAGGTAGTCGCGTTTCCAGCCGGACCGGATCATGGTGGCGCCGACGGCGCATGCCGCGGCGGTCGCGGGGATCTCCCAGCGCAGCAGGTCGACCGGCGCGGCGCCGAAGGCGACCGGGAAGGCCGTGAGGCTCAAGGCGGCGCACCAGGCGAGGACGACGACACCGACCGTGGAGGCGGCGCGGCGCATGGCGGTGGACAGCGGGGCGGGGAAGGTCGCCGCGGCGGCGAGCGCGAGTGCGGTAGCCCCGGCGTAGGCGGTGAGGGTGGAGGCGTCGGTGGTGACCGCGCCCAGCGCGGCGACGGCGGTGATGGCGACGGTGGCGGTGGCGGTCGGCGCGATCCAGGCGACGGTCTCGTCGCGGTCGCTCCAGGAGGCGAAGGCGACGATGGCGGCGATCGCGAGCCCGAACGCGGGCACGGCCAGCTGCGGTTCCTCGGCGCGGAAGGCCAGGATCCAGGTGGTGGCGGTGAGCGTGGCGGCGGCCAGTCCGAGCACGAGGACGGCCGGGCGGGCCGTGCCGGTGCCGTGGGCGTGGACGTGGGCGAGGAGCGTGGCGGCGGCGAGCAGGCCGGCGACGGCGGCGACGGTGGGCAGCAGCGCCGCGTCGAGCCCGAAGGCGGCGCGCAGGCCTGCGAGGAACGCGGTGGTGATCCCGGCGGCGATGAGCACGCGGGCCGACCACTGGTCGGAGGCGGTGTGGCGGGTCGGGGCGGCCTTCACGGTCCATGCGGCACCGGCGAGCACCGCGCCGATGAGCCCCATGTGGAGCGCCGCCGTGACGGCCTCGCCGAACGCGGCGAAGGCCGTTCCGGTGGCGGCGAGCGGGAGCAGGGCCCAGCCGGGGGCGCTGACTCGGGCGGCGATCCGGTAGAGGATCGCGGCGACGAGCACCAGGGCGGTCCAGCGGGCGACCGCGACGGCGGTGAGCCCGGTGCCGCTCGGCAGGTACAGGTAGTACCCGGCGAGGGCCGAGCACCACAGGGCGAGCGTGGCGGTGGCGGCGAGGGTCTCGGCGGTGGCCCACAGGCGGAACCTGGTGAGCGCCAACGGGACCGCGAGCAGCAGGCCGGTAGCTCCGGCGAGGATGGTGAGGCGGCCGCCGTCGCCGAGCTGGCGCCAGGCGACGGCGGTGAAGACGATGATGCCCGCGGTCAGTAGCAGCCCGCCGAGGCACAGCAGGACGATCTGGACGGACTTGGTGGTGAGTTCGGCGCGCCGCTCGGCGCGTCCGGCGGGAGGGACGTCTCGCGAAGGAGGGTCGGGGTAGGGCTGCGGGCCTTCGGTTCCGGGCCGAGGAGTGGCGGTTCGGTTCATACGGTCAGTGTCGAAGCGCTGTCAAACCGTGAATGGGGCGAATCGGACGCGCTTTGTGGGGCCTGCACAACTACGGGGACGCGCGCTCCGGTCAGGGCCCCGGTATTTCGTGGATTCCTCTAAACGGTTCCCGCGCAAGAAAATAAGGAACGGGACCCCCTCGGCGACGCTTGCGAGCCGTGCATCGGCTCTGGTCGCAGCAGCGGGGCCCCGTTCCATCGGGAGGTGGGAAAAGCCTCAGCTCGCGCTCTTGTAAGCGTCGATGATGTCCCAGGCGAGGCCTTCCCACTGGGCGTAGTAGTCGGGGAAGGCGGAGATCTGCACGGACTGGGCCGCTTCGGCGATCGACATGTTCTGCCAGCCGTCGACGTCCTCGAGGGCGCCGTAGAACTTGCTCGCGGAGGTCGAGACGTCCATGAGCTCCTCGATCGAGCCCCAGCCCATCGAGGTGCGCTGCTGGAAGATGCCGACCGAGTCGTGATCGGAGTAGGTGACGTCCGAGTCGGTGTACTCGAAGCTCTCCGGGACGGCCTCGGAGGCGGCGTTGTAGAGCTTCGCCTCCTGCATCGCGGTGGCGAGGGCGACGGCCCAGCCCTGCTCGTCGAAGCCCATCTCCTTGCCGGTCTCGATGATGGTGACCGCGTTGGCCTCCTGCTCGTCGTCGATGTCGCTGACGTCGATGTCGACGGGCCCGGCGGGCGCCTTCTCGGGGGAGGGGGCGGGGGCGGCGGGGGCCTCGGTCGTGGCCGGAGCCTCGGTCGTGGCGGGTGCGGGTGCGGGTGCGGGTGCGGGTGCGGGTGCGGGTGCGGGGGCCGGGGCGGTGGTCGCCGGGGCTTCGGTCGTCTCGGCGGGCGCCGCAGCGGCGGTCTCGACGAGGGGCTCCTCGGTGTTGCTGATGGCCCACACGGCGGTGGCGCCGGTGCCGGTGAAGACGGCGGCTGCGATGCCGACGACGGCGAGGCGGCGGACCCGGTGGTGCTCGCCCTCGCCGGAGAGGAAATTGCTCGACCGCTGGAAGATACCGGCGGCGGCGCTCCGGACCGTGCCGGTCACGCCTTCCAAGATCTTGGCAAAATGCACCGGGCAACCGTAGGGACGGAAAAGCCCAGGTCAAGGGCGGGCTTCTCAGGGAATTCCCAGGTCGGAAAGGGGTTTCTCTACTGGTCGGTAGGACCACGGCATTTGCCCGGCAGCGGCCGTATCGCGGCAATCGTGCGCGATCCCGGTGATCCTGGCGTGTTCCGCTCCGCCATTCGGCGGGGGCGTCGGCGCCTGTCGGATGAAAATGAAACCACCGAATGTTGATGTGATCGCGCTCATGTCACCGGAGTCGTCGAATGGTGACGGAACGTGTTGGTTACGCCTGCGGCGCGTACGGGAACGGGCCCCGCAGCAAAGCTGCGAGGCCCGTTCCTTCGGGAGGCGGAAGAGAAGCTTCTTCGTGTGCTAGGACTTGGCCTTCTCATAGGACTCGATGATGTCCCAGGCCAGGTCCTCCCACTGGGCGTAGGCGTCGGGGAATGCCGAGACCTGGACGGTCTGCGCCGCCTTGGTGACCGACATGTGCTCCCAGCCGTCGACCCGCTTGAGCGCCTTGTAGAACTTGGAGGCCGACTTCTTCGGGTTCATGAGGTCTTCGACCTCGCCCCAGGAAAGGCGCTGCTGGAAGAGGCCGACCGAGTCGTGGTCCGAGCCTTCGGCCTGGTAGTCGTAGTCGTAGGACTCCGGGACGTTCACGTTCGCGTAGTTGCGGAACTTGGACTCCTGCATGGCCGTCGCGAGGGCGACCGCCCAGGCGTCCCGGCCCAGGCCCTCGTCCTTGCCGGCCTCGATGATGGCGACGGCGTTGGCCATCTGGAGCTTGCTGAGCCCGCCGACGGGCTTGGGCGTGGCCGCTTCCTTCTTCGCCGCCTCGGCCGCAGCCTTGGCCTCGGCCTCGGCTTGGGCCTCCGCGGCCGCACGCTGCTCGGCTGAGATCTGGTTCGCGGCGGCCGCTGCGGACTCCTTGGAGAGCTCGACCTCGGCCGCGAGGACGGTGCTCGAGGACGACTGGCCCGTCGTCGGCTCTTCCATGCTGGTGATGGCCCAGGCGGTGCCGCCGGTGGAGCCGATGAAGATCGCGGTGGCGGTGCCCATGACGGTCATGCGCAGGCCGAATCGGTGGACGACCTTGGAGACGAGCGGCTTCACCAGGTCGACGACCTTGGAGACGAGCGGCCTTGCCAGGTCGGCGACCTTCGAAGCGACGACGAAGGCCACGTCCTGCAGCAGGGCGGTCCAGGGCTGGAGGCGGCGGCGCGTCCAGGAGATCAGCGGCTTGACGCGCTCGATGGCCGGAATCGCGGCGGCTCGGACCCGCTCTACGGCGGGAGCCGTGAAGTCACGGAGTCGTCCGAGGAGGGTCGCCGCGGCCGGAGCAGCGGTGTCCCGAAGAAACACCACGAGGGCCGCCAGGAGCGCTCCCAGGCGGGAGCTCCAGTTCTGGAACCGTTCGTTCACCCCGCTGATCAGCGGTTTCAGTCGTTTACGGATGGAGAGGGCGGCGCTCTGGGCGAAGCCAGTCACGCCTTCATTCGTCTGGCGGTTTCGCACCGGCCAAACGTAAGAGCAGAAATAGCCAGCCAAAAACCGGTCACTTCAAAGGAAGCCCAACCCGGAAAGCAATCACGACCCAGGCGTTTCGACTTGGGGGATTCGCCGGGAAGCTGCGGTATACCGCTCCCGTTCGGCTTCCTGTCCATTCCTGCCGTGTTAGCGCCGACCCCGCCGGTCCAGGAGACGAGTCCGGCCTCATCCTTACGGACAGGACCGGACTCGCCTGAAAGATAACGTGACCGGCGACACTCAGCCTGCCGCCGCGAACGCCGAACCGGACACCGCGGACGAAATCCCCGCCCGATCAAGGTAGGGCGTCAGCCCTCCCAGCCAGAACGGGAATCCGGCGCCCATGATCATCGCGAGGTCGATCTGCTTCGGCGAGGGCACCACGCCCTCATCGAGCATGTACCGTACCTCCTCGGCCAGACCGCGCAGCACCCGCTCCTTGACCTCCTCGGCCGACGACGGCTCGTCGCCCAGCTCGATCAGGCCCTTCGCCTCCTCGGTCAGCCGCCCCTTGCCCTTCGCCGCGGCGTCGAACACCGGGAAGGCGGCCTCGGCCATGCGCCGCAGGTTCTGCGACGCCGGGAACCGCGGCCCCAGGTCCTCGTTCAGGTGCTGGCACAAGTGCCACGCCACCTGCAGCCCCACGAGCTCCAGCAGCGCGAACGGCCGCATCGGCAGCCCCAGCTCGTCGAGCGCCACATCGGCGACCTCGATCGGCGTGCCCGCGTCCACGGCACCCGTGACCTCCGCGAGCATCCGGCCCAGCAGCCGGTTCACGATGAACGCCGGACGGTCGGCCGAACCCACCGCGGTCTTCTTCAGCTTCTTCGCCACCGCGTACGCCGTCGCCAGCGTCTCGTCGTCCGTCTTGTCGGTCGCGATGACCTCCACCAGCGGCATGACCGCCACCGGGTTGAAGAAGTGCATCCCCACCAGGCGCTCCGGACGCGCCAGCTTCGAACCCATCGCCGTGACCGACAGCCCCGACGTGTTCGTGACCAGCAGGCACTCCTCCGAGACGATCGGCTCGATCTCCGCGAACACCGCCTGCTTGACGCCCAGCTCCTCGAACACCGCCTCGATCACCAGATCGCAGTCGGCGTACACGGACTTGTCCGCGCTGGCCGACACGAGCGAGCGCAGCTTCGCGGCCTTGAGCCTCGACGTGCGGCCCTTCGCCTCGAGCTTGTCGATCTCGGCCCGCACGTACGCCAGGCCCTTCTGGGCCCGGTCCTCGTCCAGGTCCGTCATCACGACCGGCACCTCGAGCCGCCGCGCGAACATGAGCGCGATCTGCCCGGCCATGAGCCCGGCCCCGACCACGCCGACCTTGCCGATCTCCTTCGCCAGCCCCGGGCTCGGCGCGCCCTCAGGGCGCTTGCCCAGGGCCCGAACGAGGTTGAACGCGTAGATGCTCGACTGGAACTGCGGTCCGGCCTCCAGATCCGCCAGCGCCTCGTCCTCGGCGAGCGAGCCCTCCTCGAACGTGGCGGTCCGCGCCAGCTCCAGCAGGTCCAGCGCCCGCACGGCCGCAGCGGAAGCGTTGTGGACCTTCTCGTCCACGAGCTGCCGCGCCCCCGCGATCACCGCCGGCCACACGTCCCGGTCGATCTCGGGGCGCTCCACCGCGGTCTCGCCGGAGACGACCTTGACGGCCCACTCCAGCGACTCCTCGAGGAAGTCCGCGCCCTCGAACTGCGCGTCCGCGATGCCCATCGGCACGAGGTCGGTGCCGCGCAGCATCTTGTTCTGGTTCAGCGGGTTGCCGACGATGACCTGCGCGGCCTTCTCGACCCCGATGAGGTTCGGCAGGATCTGCGAGCCGCCCCAACCGGGGATGAGCCCGATCGAGACCTCGGGCAGGCCCAGGCCGTTGGCGCTGGTGCTCACCGTGCGGTAATGGCAGTGGAGCGCCAGCTCGAAGCCGCCGCCGAGGGCGACGCCGTTGATGAAGGCGAACGTGGGGACGGCGGAGTCCTTGAGCCGCTTGTAGACCGCGTGCCCCGCCTGGGCGAGCATGAGGCCCTGCTCGCGGGATTCGAGGCTCGGCATGAGCTTGATGTCGGCCCCGGCCAGGAAGATGAACGGCTTGCCGGTGACGGCGATGAGCTTGACGTCCTCTTCGGACTCGACCTCGTCGAGTGCGCGCCACAGGTTCTTGAGCCCGCCGGGTCCGAAGGAGCTGGGCTTGGTGTGGTCGTAGCCGTTGTCGAGCGTGATGAGCGCGGCCTTGCCGCCGAGCCCGCGCGGTCGCAGGTACCGGACGTGGGCCTCGGTGACGACCTCTTCCTCGAAATCGGGAAGGTCGAGCGGAGTCGCGTACATTACTTGGCCCCCTTGAAGTTCGGGTTCTCCCAGATGACCGTGCCGCCCTGGCCGAGGCCGACGCACATGGTGGTGATGCCGTAGCGCACCTCGGGGTGCACGGCGAACTCGCGGGCGAGCTGCGTCATGAGGCGCACGCCCGAGGAGGCCAGCGGGTGGCCCATGGCGATGGCGCCGCCCCACGGGTTGACGCGCGGGTCGTCGTCGGCGATCTTGAAGTGGTCGAGGAACGCCAGGACCTGGACGGCGAAGGCCTCGTTGATCTCGAACAGGTCGATGTCCTCGATGGACAGCCCGGCGCGGGCGAGGGCCTTCTCGGTGGCCGGGATCGGACCCGAGCCCATGGTCTCGGGGTCGACGCCCGCGAACGCGAAGCCGACCATCTTCATGGCCACGGGCAGCCCCAGTTCTGCGGCGGTCTCGGCGTCGGCCAGGAGGCACGCGGTGGCGCCGTCGGTGAGCGGCGCGGAGGTGCCGGCGGTGACGCGGCCGTGCGGGCGGAACGGGGTCCGCAGGGAGGCGAGGCCTTCCAGGGTCGTCCCGGGGCGCGGCAGCTCGTCGGCCGTGGCGACGGTCCAGCCGTCGTCGGTCGAGCGCGCGGCCATCGTGGTGACGTCGGCGCTGAGCCGCTCGACGGCGGCGGCGTAGCGCTGCTGCGTGCCCACGGCGTACGCGTCGGCCCGTGCCTTGGTGATGTGCGGGTAGAGGTCGTGCAGGTTCTCCGCCGTGTTGCCCATGTTGAGCGCCTCGGGGTCGACCAGCTTCTCGGCGATGATGCGCGGATTGGGGTCGACGCCCTCGCCCATCGGGTGGTTCGACATCGACTCGACGCCCCCGGCGATGGCGATGTCGTACTGTCGGGCGGCGATCGCGGACGACACGCTGGTCACCGCCGTCATCGCGCCCGCGCACATGCGGTCGATCGAGTAGCCGGGCACCGATTTCGGCAGTCCGGCCAGGAGCGCGGCGGTGCGGCCGAGCGTGAGGCCCTGGTCGCCGATCTGCGTGGTGGCCGCGAGGGCCACTTCGTCTACTCGCTCAGGCGGCAGCCCCGGGTTGCGGCGCAGCAGCGACCTGATGCAGCGGATGATCATGTCGTCGGCGCGGGTCTCTTCGAAGAGTTTCCCCGCCTTGCCGAACGGGGTCCGAACCCCGTCGACGAAGACGACATCGCGGATGGTGTCGTTCACGCCAGCCCCTCCTTTGGGTATGCAGCGTTGAGAGTGCAACGTCACAACGAATGTTACCCGCAAGTAAGTTCGAAGTCACGGCCCGCCCCGGGCGGACTTCCCGATGCTTTCACGGACGGCCGTCCCGGCACGTCAGAACCAGGGTGTGCCGCGTGAGCGAACCCCGCGATCCGGTCCCGGAACCCCTCGTGCCCCGAGTGGTGCCGCTCGTCGCGGTCGCGCTCACCCTCCCCGCCTCGGGCGGCCTCGTCGTCCGGTGGACCAGCGTCGAGGACGCGACCTGCGCTTCCGGCGCCGTCCTTGCCTGCGGCGAAGCCGTCTGTTGCGAAGGGCGGCCCGGCCCGATCGAACCGGAGGATCCCCGAAGGTGTGTCGCTCCCAGGTTCTTCGCGGTAGCATCGATATCGTCAGGGGGTGACAACGATGGCAGAAGCAACCAGGGCGGTCTACCTCAGAGGTCTAGACCCGGAAACCTACACGTGGCTGAAGATTCGAGCGGCCCAACACGACCGCTCCATGCAAGCGGAGCTTCGAGCGATGATCCTCCGGATCAAGGATGCCGACGAGGCTGGGGACAGCTCGGCCGAGGCGATGTTCGAGGAGATCATGGGCGACTCCGAAGGCTTCGGCGAGTTCGTGATCCCGCGCCGCGAAGGCAAGTTCAGGCCGGTGGACTTCGGTTGATGATCATCCTTGATACGAACGTCGTCTCCGAGCGATTTCGGCCTGAACCGGATAGACGAGTCAAACACTGGCTTCGCACGGTCGGGCGGGCCGAGATCGCTATTACCGCTATCACAGTGGCTGAATTGCGCATCGGCACGGCGGGTATGGCCCAAGGACACAAGCGGGTCGAACTCGAATCGAAGATCGACCGGCTCGTCAGGGAGGAACTCCGAGATCGCATCGAAGACTTCGACCTCGCCGCAGCGGACATGATCCCGAGGGTGATCTCCGAGCGGAATGGACTCGGTCGCCCGATCACCATGGAGGACGCCATGATCGCGGCCATCTGCCTCACTCGCGGGGCCATGCTCGCAACCCGGAACACCAAGGACTTCGACGAGGTCGGCATTACGCTCATCGACCCCTGGAAGGATTGACCGGCACCCCGCTCTATCGCGACCGATCAGGGCAGCGGCGTTCCCGCCGTTGCCTTTTCGTTCGCGCTCAGGCCTCGAGGGCCTTCGCCAGGCCTGCTGCCAGGAGGCCGATCTGCCATTCCCGCGCGCCGTTCTCGGCCAGCAGCGTGCGGATGTGCTGCTCGGAGACCTTCTTCGGCGGTTCCCACGCGAGGCCGCGGACCAGGGCGGGCGCGATGAGGTTCTCGGGCGGGAGGTTGTGCTCCTCGGCGGTCGCGGTGACGACCTCGCGGGCGGCGGCGAGGCGTTCGGCCGCGACCGGGTCGCGGTCGGCCCAGCGGTGCGTGGCGGGCGGGCCGTCCTGAGGCGGGGTGGTCGAGGGCAGCTCGTCGCTCGGAACCTCGCGGGCGTCGGCGAGGGCCGCGAGCCACAGGCGCGCGTTCGTGCGCCCGCCGCGGCGTCGGAAACCGGGCAGGCTCATCAGCTCGGCGAAGTCGGTCGGGTCCGCGGTCGCGGCCTCGACGATCGCCGCGTCCGGCAGGACCTTCCCCGGGGCGCGATCGAGCTTGCGGGCCAGGTCGTCCCGGGCCTCCCACACCGCGCGGACCCGGCCGAGGGCTTTGGCGCCGCGCACCTTGTGGATGCCGCTGGTGCGCCGCCACGGCTCCTTGCGGGGCTTCGGCGGACCGGCGAGGCGCACGTGCTCGAACTCGGCCTCGGCCCACTCGGACTTGCCCTGATCGGCGAGCTCCGCCGCGAGCTTCCCACGCAGTTCGGTGAGCAGCTCCACGTCGAGCGCGGCGTAGACGAGCCAGTCGTGGGGGAGCGGGCGCGAGGACCAGTCGGCCGCCGAGTGCTGCTTCTCCAGGCGGTAGCCGAGGAGCTGCTCGGTGATCGAGGCGAGCCCGACCTTCTCGAAATTGCACAGGCGCGCCGCGAGCTCGGTGTCGAACAGCTTCGTGGGCCGCAGCTCCAGCTCCTCCAGGCACGGCAGGTCCTGGCTGGCGGCGTGCAGGATCCACTCGGGGCCCGTCAGCGCGCGGCGCAGCGGCGCGAGGTCCTCGATCGGGATGGGGTCGACCAAGACCGACCCGGCGCCCGCGCGGCGCAGCTGGATGAGATACGCGCGACCCGAGTAGCGGAAGCCGGAGGCGCGCTCGGTGTCGATGGCGATGGGACCGGACCCGGCCTCGAGACGCTCGGCGGCCTCCGCCAGCTCGGCGGAGGTCTGGATGAGCGGCGGCATGCCCTCACGCGGCTCGGTGAGGAGTTCGGCTTCGACTTCGGGCTGGGGATCGGTCACTTGTTCACCGTACGGCCAGGTAACCTGCCCGCGCTACTGCCCCGCCGCGCTGGAGACCGATTTCCACCCGATAGTGGGTCAATCGCCTATTTTGCACTCCATAATGGACGGCCATGCGAAGGGTCGTCCGCCACACTTCAAGCGCGAGTGCGGGCCACATCGCAGCGGCACGGACGGAAAGCGGTCGCACCGATGCGGGCCACATCGCACTCGCCGCTGCGGGCGACCGTGCGGTCGGCGTGACAGGATTGGACCGTGTCGAATGCAGCAGCGGTACCCACAGCGTCCCCGTTCCTCGCGGCCTGCCGCGGTGAAGCGCCGAGCCGGACCCCCGTCTGGTTCATGCGCCAGGCCGGGCGCTCGCTGCCCGAGTACAAGCGGGCCCGCGCCGGCACCACGATGCTCGAAGCCTGCAGCACCCCCGAGCTCGTCGCCGAGATCACGATGCAGCCGGTGCGCCGCTACGGCGTCGACGCCGCGATCTTCTTCTCCGACATCGTCGTACCGCTCGCCGCCATCGGCGTCGACGTCAAGATCGTCCCCGGGGTCGGCCCCGTCGTCGCCGAGCCCTTCCGCACCGCGGCCGACGTCAAGCGCCTGCGCAACCTCGACCCGTGCGACGTCCCCTACATCACCGAGGCCATCGGCCTGCTCGTCAAGGAACTCGGCGACACGCCGCTCATCGGCTTCGCCGGAGCCCCCTTCACCCTCGCGTCCTACCTCGTCGAGGGCGGCCCGAGCCGCGACCACGCGAAGACCAAGGCGCTCATGAAGTCCCAGCCCGACGTCTGGCACGGCATCGCCTCACGCCTCGCCGCCATCTGCGGCGAATTCCTCCGCGTCCAGGTCGAGGCCGGCGCGCAGGCCGTGCAGCTCTTCGACTCCTGGGCCGGGGCGCTCTCCGAGGCCGACTACCGCGAGTTCGCGCTGCCGCACTCCACCGCCGCGCTCGCGGGCGTCGCGAACTCCGTGCCGCGCATCCACTTCGGCGTCGGCACCGGGCACCTCCTCGAAGCCATGACCGAGACCGGCGCCGAAGTCAGCGGCGTCGACTTCCGCATCCCGCTCGACCAGGCGGCGAAGCGCCTGCCCGACAAGGTCCTCCAGGGCAACCTCGACCCGGCCCTGATCCTCGCCGACGACGAGGCGCTCATCAGCGAGACCGACGCCGTGCTCGACGCCGCCAAAGGCGCCAAGGGCCACATCTTCAACCTCGGCCACGGCGTCCTCCCCGACTCCGACCCCGCGAAGCTCAAGCTCGTGGTCGACCGTGTTCATGAAAGGTCCAGTCACGGGGCCACCGCTCGATGAGCCCGATGACGCCCGCCCGCTTGACGGGCACGCCCGGCCGGACCCGGGTCCTCATCGTCGGCGGCGGCATCACCGGCCTCGCCGCCGCGCACCGCCTGCGCGAGCACCTCGGCCCCGACGCCGAGATCGTCGTCGCCGAACAGGCCATGCGCCTCGGCGGCAAGATCCACACCGTCGACTTCGCCGGACGCCCCGTCGAGACCGGCGCCGAATCGCTCCTGGCCGCCCGGCCCGAGGCCATCGAGCTCGCCAGGGCCGTGGGCCTCGGCGACGCGCTCGTCCACCCCTCGGCCGCCAAACCCGCCTTGAGCATCGGCGGCGAACTCCTCGACTTCCCGGCCGGGCACATGATGGGCATCCCCGGCGACCCCGCCGACGTCGCGGCCATCGCGAACGCCAAGGAGCGCCCCGACAACGGCCTGCCGATCCTCGAACCCGGCGCGGACATGTCCGTCGGCGCGCTGGTCCGCTCCCGCCTCGGCGACGAGGTGCTCGACCGGCTGGTCGCCCCGATGCTCGGCGGCGTCTACGCCGGCGACGTCGACCGGCTCTCCGTCCGCGCGGTCATGCCCCAGCTCGCCGCCGCCCTCGAACGCCATTCGCGCCTGACCGACGCGGTGAACGAGATCAAGCGCCCCCCGGGCGACGGGCCCCGCAAGCCGGTGTTCGCCACGATCGACGGCGGCCTCGAACGGCTCGTCACCGCCACCTCGGCCACCGCACGCGCAGAGATCCGCCTCGGCATGACCGTGCGCGAACTCCGCCAGACCCCCTACGGCTGGGAGGTCATCGCCGGGCCCGTGCCCGACCCGATCAAGATCAAAGCGGACGCCGTCATCCTCGCCGTCCCCGCCTCGCCGGCCGCCGTGCTCCTGCGCGACGTCGAGCCCCAGGCCGCCGCCGCACTCTCCGGCGTCGCCTACGCCTCGGTCGCCTTGGCCGCCTTCGCGTTCGACCAGATCGACCTGCCCGAGCGCTCCGGTTTCCTCACGCCCGCGTCCGAAGGCAAGACCGTCAAGGCCGCCACCTTCGCCAGCAAGAAGTGGCCGCACCTCGGCCGCCGCCGCCAGATCGTGCGCGTCTCCATGGGCCGCATCGGCGAGGAGGCCCTCCTCCAGTACGACGACGCCACCCTCGCCAAGACCGCCCTCCGCGAGCTCGGCGAACACCTCGGCCGGCGCCTGCCCGACCCCCTCGAGCAGCGCATCGACCGCTGGGGCGGCGCCCTCCCGCAGTACGCCCCGGGCCACGACGCCCGCATCGCCGCCGCCCGCGAAGCGCTCGGCGCGCATCGCGACATCGCGATCGCCGGCGCCGCCGTGGACGGCGTCGGCATCGCCGCGTGCATCGCCTCCGGCCAGCGCGCGGCGGACGCGATCGCAGCCTCGGTGAACCGTCACTGAGCACAAGCAGTTGAAGGACTCGAACGAGAAGGGCCGCAACGTGGCTGAACACCATGGGAACAACCCGAACGCGCAGCGCATCAAGGAACTGAACGAGACCATCCGCTACACCCTGTGGTCGGTGTTCCGCGTCCAGGAGCCCATGCCGTCGATCCGCCAGGACCTCGCCGGCGACACCGAGGCGTTCTTCGCGAAACACTGCGGCGACCAGGGCGTCACCGTGCGCGGCACCTACGACCTCACCGGGATGCGCGCCGACGCCGACCTCATGGTCTGGTGGCACGCCGAGTCCAGCGACCAGCTCCAGAAGGCCTACTCGGACTTCCGCCGCACCGCCCTCGGCCGCCACCTCGCGCCGGTCTGGTCGAACATGGCCCTGCACCGCCCCGCCGAGTTCAACCGCAGCCACCTCCCGGCGTTCCTCACCGAGGACCCGAAGGGCTACGTGTCGGTCTACCCGTTCGTGCGGTCCTACGACTGGTACCTGCTCCCGGACGAGGAGCGCCGCGACCTGCTGCGCGAGCACGGCCAGATGGCGCGGGACTACCCGGACGTGCGCGCGAACACCGTCCCCGCCTTCTCGCTCGGCGACTACGAGTGGATCCTCGCGTTCGAGGCCGACGAGCTGCACCGGATCGTCGACCTGATGCGCGAACTGCGCGCCTCCCGCGCGAGACTGTATGTGCGCGAAGAGATCCCGTTCTATACCGGAAAGCGCCGCTCCATCACCGACATCATCAACGACCTGCCGTAGGGTCTGGGCATGGACCCCATCAACGTCGACGGCTCCGCACCGGGCTTCGTGGCACTCAACATCCTCGTAGTCGTCCTGGTCGCGGCCTGCTTCGTCTACGGGGTGGTCGTGGTCATGGCCGCACTGGGCCTGACCTCGTTCTCGATCTTCGAGCGCTTCCGGAGGAAGCCGCAGGAAGAGACCGAAGACGGCGGCATCGATGACCTCTTCTGACTGGCTCTCCATGCTGGCGCTGGTCGCCGTGGCCGCGCTCATGGCCGAGTCGGTGCGGCAGCTGCGTCGGCGCTGGGTGCTGGTCAAGGTCGAGGGCGCCTCGATGGAGCCGACGCTGCGCGACGGGCATGAGGTCCTCGCGAAGCGGACGCGGCGGATCGCCGCTGGCGACATCGTGGTGGTCGCCGCGCCGGACCCGGATCTCGGTTGGTCGGAGACGAAGCGGGCCAAGGGGCCGTGGTGGATCAAGCGCGTCGCCGCCGGGCCGGGGGAGCCCATGCCCGGTTCCGGCGATCCCGTCCCGCCCGGGCACTACTTCCTGCTCGGCGACAACCCCGCGGGGGAGGACTCCCGCCGCCACGGGCCGTGCCCGGCGGCGGCCGTCTTCGGCACGATGGTTCGCGAGTTCTGACCGTATCGGCGGTGTCACCCCGTCCGGGTGCTCCTGCGCTCCGTTCCTTCATGGCTCGCACGCTTCGCCGCGGACGGGCCCTGAAGGGGATATATCGGGCATATCATGGCTTCAGCTGATCATCCCTCGGCATCGCCTTAGTCAATCCTAAGGTTCGGGCGACGCATTCCAATATCTGGAACGTGGCAGACTTGATCCATGCCAGCGCTACGTTCACGCACTTCCACTCACGGCCGCCAGATGGCGGGCGCTCGCGCGCTCTGGCGCGCAACGGGCATGACCGACTCCGATTTCGGCAAGCCGATCGTGGCCATCGCCAACTCGTACACGCAGTTCGTCCCCGGACACGTGCACCTCAAGGACATGGGCGACATCGTCGCCGAGGCCATCGCCGAAGCCGGTGGCGTCTCCAAGGAGTTCCACACGATCGCCGTCGACGACGGCATCGCCATGGGCCACGCGGGCATGCTCTACTCCCTGCCCAGCCGCGAGATCATCGCCGACTCCGTCGAGTACATGGTCAACGCGCACTGCGCCGACGCACTCGTGTGCATCTCCAACTGCGACAAGATCACCCCCGGCATGCTCATGGCCGCGCTGCGCCTGAACATCCCGGTCGTCTTCGTCTCCGGCGGCCCGATGGAGGCCGGCAAGACGATCGACGTCAACGGCGTGGTCACGCAGAAGCTCGACCTCATCGACCCGATGATCGCCGCCGCGAACGACGACGTCTCCGATGCGCAGCTGCTCAAGATGGAGGAGTCCGCCTGTCCGACCTGCGGCTCCTGCTCGGGCATGTTCACCGCGAACTCCATGAACTGCCTCACCGAGGCCCTCGGGCTGTCCCTGCCGGGCAACGGCTCGACCCTCGCCACGCACACGGCCCGCCGCGAACTCTTCACCGAAGCCGGCCGCGTCGTCATGGACCTGGCCCGCCGCTACTACGACCAGGACGACGAGTCGGTCCTGCCGCGCAACATCGCCACTCGGCAGGCGTTCGAGAACGCCATGGCACTCGACGTCGCCATGGGCGGGTCCACGAACACGATCCTGCACCTGCTCGCGGCGGCCCGCGAAGCCGAGCTGGACTTCAACGTCGCGGACATCGACGCGATCTCGCGCCGCGTCCCCTGCCTGTCGAAGGTCGCCCCGAACTCGCAGAAGTACCACATGGAGGACGTGCACCGCGCCGGCGGCATCCCCGCGATCCTCGGCGAGCTGTACCGCGGCGGCCTCATCAACGACGACGTGCACACCGTCCACTCCCCGTCGATGGCGGACTGGCTCGGCAAGTGGGACATCCGCGCGGCGTCCCCCGCCCCCGAGGCGATCGAGCTGTACCACGCCGCGCCCGGCAACGTGCGCACCACGCAGGCCTTCTCCACCTCGAACCGGTGGAAGAGCCTCGACACCGACTCACGGGAAGGCTGCATCCGCTCCGTCGAGCACGCCTACACCAAGGACGGCGGCCTGGCGGTCCTGTTCGGCAACCTCGCCGTGGACGGCTGCGTCGTCAAGGTCGCGGGCGTGCCCGAGGAGAACTGGACCTTCACCGGTCCCGCGCGCGTCTTCGAGTCGCAGGACGACGCGGTGCAGGGCATCCTCGACAAGTCCGTGCAGGAGGGCGAAGTCGTCGTCATCCGCTACGAGGGCCCCAAGGGCGGCCCCGGCATGCAGGAGATGCTCTACCCGACCTCGTTCCTGAAAGGCCGCGGCCTCGGCCGCAAGTGCGCGCTCATCACCGACGGCCGCTTCTCCGGCGGCACCTCCGGCCTCTCGATCGGGCACGTGAGCCCCGAGGCCGCGGGCGAGGGCCTGATCGCCCTCGTCGAGGACGGCGACATCATCGAGATCGACATCCCGGCGCGCAAGCTGGAGCTGAGGGTCGACGACGCCGTGCTGGCCGAACGCCGCGTGGCCCAGGAGAAGCGCGAGCAGCCCTACACTCCGGTGAGTCGCAACCGCGTGGTCTCCCGCGCCCTGCAGGCGTACGCCTCGATGGCCACCCCGGCCAGCGACGGCGCGGTCCGCAAGGTCAACTAGCTTCACCGCCGGCGGCGGGGTCCCCTTTTCTCGGGGGACCCCGCCGTTGGCGCGTTCCGGGCACAATGAACAGCGCCCGAACCCCGCGATTCCCCCGGAGTGTGCCCGATGGCCCGTGTGAGCCAATGGAACTGGTCGGACTTCTCGCAGGAGTGGTCCCAGACCAGCGCGATCAACGACCTCGACGAAGAACTGTCCGCCGAACGCCGGGCCCGGACCCGCCAGGCCCGGCGGTTCGAGGACGCCCAGCAGCAGCTCAAGCAGCAGGTCGACTCGAAGCTCGACTCCGTCTCCGAGCGGATCGAAGCGGTCCTCGATTGGACCGAGCTGCGGTTCCAGCAGGTCGAATTCGACGAGTACCAGGCGCGCAAGGCGATCCGGAACACGGTCCGGGCCATCGCCGAGGGCCGCCGGCCGCTCCTGCACGGCTTCGAGGACGTGCCCGGCTACTGGCTGCCGTCCGCGGCCGCCGCGGTGCTGCCGCTGGTGCTGCGCGACCGGGTGCCGGAGCAGCGCAGCACCGGGAACGCGTTCACGGACCTCAAGACCGGGCTCGAGAACGCGCGCGAGCGGGACGCGGTGCGCACCGAGCTGTTCAGCCTCGCGGTCGGCCGCTGCTTCGGCCAGCCCGCGTTCATCGACGCGGCAGTGCTGCGGCTGCTGACCGAGTCCGCCGATCTCGGCGTCGTGGAACCGGGCCAGGTCGCCCACGGCTGGCGGACGCTGTGGGAGCAGTCGGCGCTCGGCGCCTTCGGGCCGGGCGCCGAGGCGCAGATCGCCTCGCTGCTGCGCGAACGCTTCGATGCGGCGGCGCTCGACGAGGAGACCCTCGCGGACTGGGACGAGACCATCGAGCAGTTCGGCGCGACGCACGCCGAAGCCTTCGCGGCCCTCGAAGCGCATTTCACGGCGGAGCCCGACCCCGCGAACCGAGCCGCCGCGAACGCGGGCGAGCCGCCGCAAGACGAGGCGAATCCTGACGGCACCACTGCCGAGACCGGCGGACGGCGCCGCGACGAACCGCCCTACGACGACACCGCCTGGCGCTGCTACCTGCAGGAACTCATCGAGGAGCCGAGCCCCGCCGAGTTGCCGATCGTACGGCGGATGGCGGAGCTCGACCCGGCTCCCGACGGGCGCGAAGCCGACCGCCGCTCATGGGCCGCCCCGGCCGGGACCTTCGCCGAACTCGTCCGCCGCGACCTGTTCGACCCCGAGGCCCCGGTCCCGTTGCGCCGCCTCGCCCTCGACCTCACCGCACCGATCCTCCGCTCGCGCCTCGACCGCCTCGAAGCCTCGCTCGGCACCACCGGGGAGGTCACCGTCACCGTCCGCCGCCGCGGCGAGTACATCGCCGTCACCAGCGACGGCCACGACCCCGAGCAGTTCGCCGCCGTCGAACGCCGCGTCGACCAGGCCTTCGCCGCCGCCGAACCCTCGAAGCCCCTCGCCATCGCGATCGCGGCCTCACTCGGCCTCCTCGGCGTCCTCATGATCCTCTTCGGACAGTGGTTCGCCGCCGTCCTCTTCGCCGCCGCCGCGATCATCCCGATCTGGAAGTACCGCGGCGACGCGGGCAAGGCGACGAAGGACCGCGCGCGCCGCGACGACCAGCTCGCCGAGATCCGCACCGCGCTCGTCAAGGCCCGCAAGGACGCCGAACGGCAGGAACGCGAAGCGACCGAGCACGGCCTCGCCACCGGAGCGGCCCTCGAACGCCTCCGCGAAGCACTGCCCGCCGAACCGACGCCGAACGCGCTCAGCGAACCCGGCCCGGACGCGCTCAACGGATGACCCGCTCGCGGGCCGCAAGGCTCCGTAAGCCGCGATCCCGGCGAAGTCGGACTCCCGCAGGCCCACGCGGCACCCCCGCCCGCACTTGCGGAGGGCCCGATACGCATCGGTACGAGGATGCGGCATCCTGTTAAGCACGAAGTTTCCTACGATTGGGTCAGTGGATGGCGCCAACCCCCCGCCGCGTGCGGCAGCTGCTGTCATGGATCGCGACCGCCGCAGTGTGGTGCTCCGTCCTCACCGCCGTCATCGTCGTAGGCGCGCACTCGGCCTTCCCGCGCATCGACCCCGCCTCCGCCGCCGTCCTCGGCGGCATCGGCGCCGCCTGCGCCGGACTCCTCATGTGGCGCGCCGCCGGACGCATCGCACCAGGCCGCCGCGTCACCTACCAGCTCCTCGCCGCGGGCATCCAGACCATCGCCGCCGCGATCGCCGCCTCCTGCTGGCTCCCCGGCGGCGCCGCCTCCGTCACCGCGGGCCTCGGCTTCAGCACCGCCGTCGTCATCTGGTCCCTCGCCCTGCTCCGGCTCCCGGACAACGGCTGGGACCCCCAAGCCGTCCAGCGCCGCCTCGTCGACGGCGCATTCGTCGGCCTCTGCTTCCTCTTCGCCCTCTGGCTCCTCGCCTTCAGACCGCTCTTCCAGCAGTACCGCGGCCACCTCGCCGACGGCGACCTCGCCATCGTCATCCCCGCGATGATGGGGGTCATCATGCTCGGCGTCGGCTTCACCACCACCTTCCGCATCCAGCGGTGGCGCCGCCGCCACGCCCTCGCGTACATGGCCGTCTTCGCCGTCCACCTCACCGCCATGGCCACCTTCATCACCTGGCAGTGGAACCGCCCCGACGAACGCGTCCTCTGGTGGTCCGTCGCCTGGGTCGCCACCTGCGCCGCCCTCCTCGGCGTCACCTACCTCGCCCGCACCCAGAAACCCGCCCCCGTCGACAAACCGAACTACCCCGGCGTCCACTACACCGTCATGGGCGGCGCCGCCGGACTCGCCGCCGCCGCAGTGCTGTTCAACGGCGCCCACGCAGGCGCCCTCCCGCTCGACGCCGCGCTCCTCGCCCTCGCCGCCGCCGGAGCGCTCGCCGCCCGCCTCGTCCTCACCTACTTCGACGTCCGCCGCGTCACCGGCGAAGCCGCCGCCCGCCAGCGCAAGCTCTCCGCCATCGTGGGAGTCGCCTCCGACACCGTCCTCGTCCTCGACCCCGACCTCACCGTCACCTGGCACCCCGAGGACTCCGCCTGGCGGCCCGCCACCGAATCCGGCAGCTGCGTCGGCGCGTCCTTCCTCGACCTCGTCCACATCGACGACCGCCGCGGCGCCGAAGAGGACCTCCGCGCCCTCCTCGACGGCATCAGCCACACCCGCCACGTCTCCCTCAACGTCCGCGTGCGCGACTCCGCCCGGCGCTGGCGGCACACCGAGACCGTCGTGACGGACCTCCGCGGCAAACCCCAAGTACGGGGCCTGGTCGCCCGCGTCGAGGACGTCGGCGCCCGCCGCAGCCTCGAGACCGAACTCGCCCGCATGGCCTACACCGACCCGCTCACGGGCCTCGCGAACCGCCGCGCGCTCCTCCAGAGCCTCGAAGACGGCGTGAGCGCCGAAGAGCACCAGACCGCACTGCTCCTGCTCGACCTCGACGGCTTCAAGAACGTCAACGACACCCGCGGCCACGACTTCGGCGACGAACTCCTCGTCGAAGTCTCCAGGCGCATCAAGGAACTCCTGCGCCCCACCGACGTCGGCGCCCGCCTCGGCGGCGACGAATTCGCGATCCTGCTGCGCGCCAGCTGGTCCGAAGCCGTCGCCACCGGCAAAGCCCTCGTCGCCCGCCTCGGCGAGCCCTACGACTTCCACGACGAGTCCACCGTCTTCACCACCGGCTCCGTCGGCATCGCCACCGCCGCCGAAGGCCTCGGCGACCCCGAGATCCTCCTGCGCAACGCCGACCTCGCCCTGCGCGCCGCGAAACAGGCCGGGAAGAACCGCTACGCCACCTACGACGCCGAATTCGACCGCAAGGTGCGCCGCAGGAACGAGCTCACCCAGGAACTGCGCGGCGCCATCCGCCGCGACGAGCTCCGCCTGGTCTACCAGCCCGTGTTCGCCACCGCCGACCGCTCCATCGTCGGCGCCGAAGCCCTCATGCGCTGGCACCACCCCCGGCTCGGCCACGTCAGCCCCGGCGAGTTCATCCCCGCCGCCACCGAGTCCGGTCTCACCCAGGACCTCGCGGTCTGGACCGTCAACCGCGCCGCCGAGCAGCTCGCCACCTGGGCCGCCGCCGGGATCAAAGCCTGGATCTCCGTGAACGTCTCCGTCAAGGAACTCCACACGCACCTGTTCGCCACCGAAGTGAACACCGCGCTCATCGCCGCGGGCGTCCCGGCCCGCCGCCTCGTCCTCGAAGTGACCGAGCACGACTTCTCCCACCAGATGAACACGCTCGTCGCCCAGCTCAGCGCCCTCCGCGGCGCGGGCGTGCGGATCGCCCTGGACGACTTCGGATCCGGCTACTCCTCGCTCGGCCAACTCGACCGGCTCCCGGTCGACATCCTCAAGATCGACCGCGACCTCGTCGCCAAGGACGACGGCGGCGTCGGCCCGCTCGCCGCCGTCACCGTCGAACTCGGGCGCCTCCTCGGCATGGAGGTCATCGCCGAAGGCGTCGAGACCGACACGCAGCTCAACGCCATGATCGCCGCCGAAGCGCCGCTCGTCCAGGGCTACCTGCTCGCCAAACCGATGGAACCGGACGACCTGACGCGCTGGCTCGCCGACGACCCGAAGTCCCTGCCGCCGGCGCTCCCGGCGCAGAGTGCGCCCGCCGAGCCGGTCGCGCCGGTGACCGTCCCGGACGATGCGGCCGAGGCCCCGCAGACCGGCGACACGCCGAACGACGTCCCGAAGTCTGAGAAAAGTTGACTCACGGGCCGGAATCAGGCATCCTGGGGAGCGTGCCGAAGCAGAACTACGACCAGAGCATCGCGACCGCGCCCGCCGCGCGGCCGCTCGTCGTAGTACTTATCTAGCGCACCGTCGTTCTCCGACGGTGCGCTCGCCCCGTGCGTCTAGCACGCGGGCGATTTTTTCTGCCCGGGGAACGACGCCACATGTCGAACCAGCCACATCTCCCTATTGGACGAAGGACATGAGCACACCAGTGAAGGCACCGAAGCCAGGGCCGCAGGCTGCCAAAGCTCAGCCCGCGAGGCCGAAGGCCCCCAAGCCGGCTCCTCCGATCGGCGCCCCCGGCGCCGCGCCCGTCCTCACCGGCGCGCAGGCCGTCGTCCGCGCGCTCGAGGAGCTCGAGGTCGAGGGCGTCTTCGGCATCCCGGGCGGCGCGATCCTCCCGGCCTACGACCCCCTCCTGGACTCCGAGAAGGTGCGCCACGTCCTCGTCCGCCACGAGCAGGGCGCCGGCCACGCCGCCCAGGGCTACGCCCTCGCCACGGGCAAGGTCGGCGTCTGCATGGCCACCTCCGGCCCCGGCGCGACCAACCTGGTGACCCCGCTGGCCGACGCGCACATGGACTCCGTCCCGATCGTGGCCATCACCGGCCAGGTCGCGTCCTCCGCGATCGGCACCGACGCCTTCCAGGAAGCCGACATCTGCGGCATCACGATGCCGATCACCAAGCACTCGTACCTGGTGACCGACGCCGAGGACATCCCGCGGGTGCTCGCCGAGGCGTTCTACGTGGCCGCCACCGGCCGCCCCGGCCCGGTCCTGGTCGACATCCCCAAGGACATCCTCAACGCGCAGGCCCCCTTCGTGTGGCCGCCCAAAATGGACCTGCCGGGCTACCGGCCCACGACGCAGCCCCACGGCAAGCAGATCCGCGAGGCCGCCGCGCTCATCGCCGAGGCCAAGAAGCCCGTGCTCTACGTCGGCGGCGGCGTCGTGAAGTCCGGTGCGCACGCCGAACTGCTGGCGCTCGCCGAGCTCACGGGCGCTCCCGTGGTGACCACGCTGATGGCGCGCGGGGCCTTCCCCGACTCGCACCCGCAGCACCTGGGCATGCCCGGCATGCACGGCACGGTCCCGGCCGTGCACGCGCTGCAGAAGTCCGATCTGCTGGTGGCCCTGGGCGCCCGCTTCGACGACCGCGTCACCGGCAAGCTCTCGTCCTTCGCCCCCGAGGCGAAGGTCGTGCACGTCGACATCGACCCGGCCGAGATCGGCAAGAACCGCGAAGCGGACGTGCCGATCGTGGGCGACTGCAAGGCCGCCATCTCGGCGATGATCGAGGCCTACGAGGACGGCGGCAAGGAGCGCCTGAAGACCTGGTGGGAGACCCTCGACGACCTGCGCGGCCGGTACCCGCTGGGCTACGCCGACATCGACGACGGCCTGACCTCGCCGCAGTACGTGATCGAGCGCCTCGGCGTCCTCGCCCCCGAGGACACGATCTGGACCACCGGCGTGGGCCAGCACCAGATGTGGGCCAGCCAGTTCGTCAAGTACGAGCAGCCGGGCACGTTCCTCAACTCGGGCGGCCTGGGCACCATGGGCTTCGCCGTCCCGGCGGCCATGGGCGCCAAGCTCGGCCGGATGGACCGCACCGTGTGGGCGATCGACGGCGACGGCTGCTTCCAGATGACCAACCAGGAGCTCGCGACCTGCGCGGTCGAGGGCATCCCGATCAAGGTCGCCGTCATCAACAACGGCAACCTGGGCATGGTGCGCCAGTGGCAGACCCTGTTCTACGACAAGCGCTACTCGCAGACGAACCTGTCCACGCACCACTCCGAGGCCTCGCCCCGCATCCCGGACTTCGTGAAGCTCGCCGAGGCGCTCGGCTGCGTCGGCCTGCGCGCCGACACCGTCGATGAGGTCGACGACATCATCAAGCAGGCCAACGCGATCAACGACCGCCCGGTCGTGGTCGACTTCACCGTCGGGCCCGACGCGATGGTGTGGCCGATGGTCCCCGCCGGCGTCTCCAACGACGAGATCCTCTACGCGCGCGACGTGCGCCCGAACTTCGACGACGAGGGGCAGATCTGATGAGTACCCACACCCTTTCCGTCCTGGTCGAGAACAAGCCGGGCGTCCTCGCCCGCGTCGCCGCCCTGTTCTCCAGGCGCGGCTTCAACATCGACTCCCTCGCCGTCGGCGAGACCGAGCACCCCGGCGTCAGCCGCATCACCATCGTGGTGGACGTCGAGGCGGGCTCGCTGGAGCAGGTCACCAAGCAGCTCAACAAGCTCATCCACGTCCTGAAGATCGTGGAACTGGAAGCGGGCTCCTCCGTGCAGCGCGAACTGCTGCTGGTGAAGGTCCGCGCCGACGCCGCCACCCGCGGCCAGGTGATCGCCGCCGCCGAGCTGTTCAAAGCCCGCTCGGTCGACGTCACACCCGACACGGTCACCTTCGAGGTCACCGGGAACTCCGACAAGATCGAGGCGTTCCTGGAAGTCCTCGAGCCGTTCGGGATCAAGGAGCTCGTCCAGTCGGGGACCGTCGCGCTCGGGCGCGGCGCCAAGTCGATGGCGTCGCTGTCTCGCTACGTCTCTCCGAACAGCTAGTAACGAAGGAAGCAGTACATGTCCGCTGAAGTGTTCTACGACGACGACGCCGACCTGGCCCTGATCCAGGGCAAGAAGGTCGCCGTCCTCGGCTACGGCTCGCAGGGCCACGCCCACTCGCTGAGCCTCCGCGACTCCGGTGTGGAGGTCGTCATCGGCCTGCAGGAGGGCTCGAAGTCGCGCCCGAAGGCCGAGGAGGCGGGCCTGAAGGTGCTCACTCCGGCCGAGGCCGCCGCGTGGGCCGACGTCATCATGATCCTCGTCCCTGACACCGCGCAGGCCAAGCTGTACGCCGACGAGATCGCCCCGAACCTGTCCGCCGGGAACAGCCTGTTCTTCGGCCACGGCTTCAACATCCGCTACGACCTGATCCAGGCCCCCGCGGACGTGAACGTCGCCATGGTCGCCCCGAAGGGCCCGGGCCACATGGTTCGCCGCCAGTTCGTGGACGGCAAGGGCGTTCCCGCGCTCGTCGCGGTGGAGCAGGACCCGTCGGGCGACACCCAGGCGGTGGCGCTGTCCTACGCGAAGGCGATCGGCGGCACCCGCGCGGGCGTCCTGAAGACCACCTTCAAGGAGGAGACCGAGACCGACCTGTTCGGCGAGCAGGCCGTGCTGTGCGGCGGCGCCGCCGAGCTCATCAAGGCCGGCTTCGAGACCCTGGTCGAGGCGGGCTACGCCCCCGAGGCCGCGTACTTCGAGTGCCTGCACGAGCTCAAGCTGATCGTGGACATGATCTACGAGGGCGGCATCGCCAACATGTGGTACTCCGTCTCGGACACCGCCGAGTACGGCGGCCTCACCCGCGGCCCGCGCGTCGTCAACGCCGACACCAAGGCCGAGATGAAGCGCATCCTCACCGAGATTCAGGACGGCACCTTCGCCAAGGAATGGGTCGCCGAGTCCGAGAAGCGCGAGAACTACAAGAAGCTCCAGCAGGAGCAGTCGGACCACCAGATCGAGGAGACCGGCGCCAAGATGCGCGCTCTGATGCCTTGGGTCCAGCGCAAGATCACCGAGACCGCTTAAGCAGCGAGTGTCGTAAGAGGCCGGGAACCGCACCGCGGTTCCCGGCCTTCGCCGTGCATGCCCGC
Source organism: Glycomyces sp. YM15 (assembly GCF_016918015.1). GTDB lineage: Bacteria > Actinomycetota > Actinomycetes > Mycobacteriales > Micromonosporaceae > Glycomyces. The sequence goes on along the minus strand of NZ_JAERMK010000004.1, from coordinate 192,521 downwards.
GCCGTCTTGCATGCGGTTCAGGCGGCGGCGATGAAGAGGTGTGCGGATGGCGCGGGCTGGTGGCGGCGGAGATGCCGAGTTCGGTTGCGGCCCAGTTCGACCGAGGTGACGCATCGATACTCCTCAATGGAATATTCACCCTATCGAGTGATGCAATGGGAGCATTGCCGTGTCATGATTGATCTAGTACAAGAAGTCTAAAACAAGACAGGTATTCGAGGATCAGCGAGGAGGTGAGATCCAGTGGCCCGATGCAACACCACTCCTGAGGCGCGTGAAGAGCAGCGCGGGCGAGCCCTGGCCACTCGGATGCTCCTCGATGACACCGCGGCGGTGATCAACGCCCACAACGCGACGGCACTGCGGATCGTGATGGACGCCTTCGAAGCCAACATCCACCGTGACGTGGATGGCTTCTCGGCCCAACGTGACTGGCTGCTCTCCCACTTCGACTTCCCGTTCCAAACCGCAGGGAACATCGTCTCGATCGCCAAGCTCGCGAAGAAGTTCAGTGTCCTGTCCGAGGCGGCCTTGTCTGGGTCTGCGCGGATCGACCAGGTCGCCTACGCCATGAACCAGTTGAACCGGACCACGGCGGCGGCCCTGTTCGCCCGCACTCCCTTCAACGCGCCGGCACCTTCCCCCTTCGACGCCGAGACCCTCTGCGCGACCCCCGAAGCCCTGGTCGCCGAATACGCCGCCCACGCCTCCTTCAAGACGCTGAAGCGGCACTTGGAAGAACTCCACGCGAATCTCGCCGAGGACGCCGAACTCCTCGACTCGCTCGGTGAAGCGTCTCTGCAGCGCCTGGACCTGACCGAGGACCTCGACGGCGGCATGTGGACGCTCTCGGGAGTGCTCTCCTCCACCACGGGCATGCTGCTCGACAAGTACTTGAAGACCGCCGTCCCCCCGCCCCGCCAGGACGAGGTCGACGCCTACGGGGTGCTGCCGCCCCAGGCGACCCGAAACGCCGAGGCCCTTCACCAGCTCCTCGCCGGCTACGGGGCCTCCCCGCAGGCGGCGACCCGGCACGGCCACACCGCCACTCTCGATCTCGTAGTGGACATCGAGACCCTGCAAGGCAGGGACACCGGCCGCCTCCCCCTCCTGGAAGGCCAGCCGATCAGCCTCGCCCGGGCCCGGCTCCTGGCCTGCGAAGCCGTCGTGTTCCCCTCCGTGTTCAACTACGCCACCGGCGAAGCGGTCGAACTCGGTCGGGCCCTGCGCCTGCCCAACGCGGCCCTCCGCCGCAAACTGGAGCTCGAGCAACCGGAAGGTTGCGCCTGGGAAGGCTGCGACCGCCCGGTCGCGTGGACCGAGGCCCACCACATCGTCCACTGGGCCGACCAGGGCTCCACCGATGCGGACAACCTGATCCTGCTGTGCCGTTTCCATCATGGCCGCATCCACACCGCCGGCTGGACCGTGACCAAGACCGGCCCCGGCCGGGCATTGATCGTCCACCACGAGGACGGCTGCTCCCGCGGGGCCTCCACCCGTTGCGGTCAGAGCGCCGACGGCCTCATCGACCCGACCGCCCCTGCTGATGCCGCAGGCGAATGCGGGTGCTCCGACTGGCGCAGCGACGCCGACATGGAGGCCATGGTCCAGGGCGACGAGAAGGATCTCTTCCCCACCGGCCTGTTCCCCTTCGAGTGGTCCGAGGCGATGACGCCCGCCCTCGAATGGATCGCCGAACAGGTCGACGAGGCCCGCGGCTACTTCGAACACGGCATCAACCGCCGTGGCTACCAACCCAAGGCTCTCCGCTTTGAAGATGACGAACCACTCAAGATCCGCGAAACTCCGGTCACCGATCCGCCACCTTGCTACGGCGAAAGGGGCTCCGCAGAGGACCTGATTCCCTTCTTAGGCAGCCTGCCGGGGCGGCAATCCCGGCGGGGAAAGCAAGCAGCGCAGCACACCAAGGCCCAGGTGGCAAGAGACAGGGCCGAACCATCGAAGGCGCTCAGGCCTGGACCCCTGCGGTCCGGGCCTTTCCCCGTGCCCTCCAAGCTCCGAGCAGGCGCAGCACCCCAGCGGACCGGAAGACCGCCGAGTCCGCCCGGCCCCTCCAGCCACCGCTCGTCGCCGCCCGCTCTGACCGCGACAACGACCGACCAGCAAGCCGCCCAACCTGCCCCGCCGCATCGGACCCCGCGTCACCGGCACGAGCCCCACACCGGCGCAAAGAGAGGCCGGGACCATGTCAGGGGCCCGGCCTCTCATCGCGTGTCGTATGTCTACTGGCGGTACTGGGCGGCGGCGACCTGGCGGGCCGCCGGAGTGAGGGCCGGGCCGACCTGGTTGATGAGGTTCGCCAGTTCGTGGCCCACCTGGCCGATGTCGCAATGCAGCCCGGCGAGGGCGAGGAGACTCGCGCCGCTGGAGACCGACATCGAGAACATGAAGCCGCCGTTCATCTCCGTCAGGTTGCTGATCACCGGGTCCGCCTGCAACGAACGCGCGGCGCCTGCCAGCAGACTCGTCAGACCGGAGGCGATCGCCGACAGGCGCTCCGCCTCGTCGCGCGGCAGCGAGTTGTTCGACGCGATGAGCAGCCCGTCCGCCGCCACCGCGAGCACGTGCGTCACGTGCGGCACCCGGCCGACGAAGTCGTTGAGTAGGAAATCCAGTTGAGCGCTAGTGGTCATGGTCGATCCTCGGGTCATTTCTCATGTTGCGATTGAGGCGTCCTACTGCCGGTGAGGCCGCGGGCATACGCAGAGTACGTCGCCCCAATACTGCGCGGATTGCGTTCGATCGCCTTGCCCTCCTGGCCGGGAGAGGGCGCGATCGCGCCGGGCACCAGGTTCGACATCGGCTGCCGTTTGGGCAGGCCGTTAGGCCCGCTCAACGGCACTGCCGACTCGGGCCGTGGCAGCGGCTGGCCCGCCCGCAAGGACGGGTCGGCGTGCACCACGGTCATGTCGAACTTGATCTCGGGGATTTCGGAGAGGAACGCCGTCGCGGCCGAGGAGAGCACCGGCAGCGGCCGCGTGTCCCCTTCGATCACCTTGGGGCCGGACGGGCCCGCCGGCAGCGCTCTCTGCGCGGGAGGAAGGGGCCGCTGCACCTGGTTCTGCTGTGCCGGGTTGCGCTGCACGGGAACCTGCGGAAGCGCGGTGTTCTGGGCGAACAGCGGCGCGTTCTCGCGCTGGCGCGGCGCAGGCACCTGCTGCGGCTGCGGCTGCGGCACGGGGGCCGCGATCACCGCAGGCTTGGCCGGCGGCCGCTCGACACGCGGCGGCGGAGTGAACGAGAGCAGTGAACCGGGGATCGCGACCTCGGCGACGACGCCGCCGCCGATCGAAGGCCGCAGCTCCACCTCGATGCCGTGCCGCCCGGCCAGGAAACCCACCACCGTCAACCCCATGGCCTGCATGGCCTCCAGGTCGACCGGGGTGTCCCGGCGCAGGCGCTCGTTGAAGCGCTCCAGGCGTTCGGGCTCGATCCCGATACCGTGGTCGCGCACCTGGATGATCACCTTGCCGGTGAGGACCCGCGCCGTGATCTCGGCCGCGGACTCCGAATACCGGGTCGCGTTGTCCATCAACTCCGCGAGCAGCTGCACCACGTCATCCACGATGTCGGCCTTGACCCAGGCGCCGTCGTCGGCCGCGGCCTCGATGCGGGTGTAGTACTCGATGCGGCTCTGCGCCGCCTGCAGCACCTCGTCCAGAGAAGCGTCCGTGGTGCGCACCTTCGCCGCCGACGAACCGCCGAGGACGAGCAGGGAGTCGTTCGCGCGGCCGATCAGCGACGCCAGGTGGTCGAGCCGGAACAGCCGCTGCAGCCGCTCAGGGTCCTGCTCGTTGCGTTCGGCCTCATCGAGTTCGGCGGTGAGCCGGCCCGTCAGCGAGTGGCCGCGCCGGGCCAGCCGCACGAAGATCGCGCCGACGTGGAAGCGCAGCAGCGCCTGCTGCGCCGAAACGCGGATCGCCTCGCGGTGCACGATGTTGAACGCCTCGCCGACCTCGCTCAGCTCATCCTCACCCTGCACCTGCAGCGGCGGGGTCGTGCGCGCCGCGTACTCGAACGGGCTCAGCCCGCCCAGGCCCTGCTGCTGGTCGACCCGTTTGACCGCCTGCGGCAGGTCCACCATCGCGATGCGCCGGGCCGAACCCGACAGGTCCCGCAGACCGCGCGTGACCGAGCGGCCGATGCCGTACGCGATGAGGACCGCGAGCGCCAGGGCCACAACGGCGATGAGGCCCTCGATCGCCAGGCGCTGGAGCGCCGCGGTGGTGATCGCCTCCGCCTGCGATCTCGCCTCGTCCAGCGAATCGCCGACCAGTGCGACCGTGGCCGCGTGCCTGGCGTCGTACGCGGGCATGAGGGCGGCGTGGTCCACCGTCTGAGTGTCGTCCGAACGCGAACCGGCGACCTCCGACTCGAACGCGTTCGCCGGGCGCGCTTCGGCGTCGCCGATGCCGCCGACCTTGAACACCGCGGCGTCGGGGTCGGTCTGGGCCAAGATCCGGCGGTACTCGTTGAGCGACTCCTCGCGGGCCGCGGACAGCCGCATGAACATGCGGTGCTTCGCGGCCAGCGGCTTGCCGTCCTCAGCGGACAGAATCAGCAGGCGCAGCTGCTCGGAGTACTCGTCGATGCCCGCGAGCAGGCTCGCGGTGCGCACGATCCGGGTGAGGTCGGCGGTGCCCGCGTCGTCCACGACGTGGTCGAGCACGGCCGTCAGGCGGGACACCACGGAGTTGTACACCGTCAGGTGGACCGCCTCGACCGTCCCTTCCCGGACGGCCTGCCGGACCGTCGAGAGACGCTCCAGCGGGGTGTCGGCCCGCCCCAGCAGCGCGATGTCCTCCTCATCGAGATCGAGCTCCTCCCGCGTCGCCGTCAGCGCATCGAGCGCCGCCCCGGTCGCCGCCTCGTGCTCCTCGAACGAGGCGACCAAGGTCGCCGAGTCCCCCATCTGGGTGTCCTCGAAGTACACCAGCATCGCCGCGTTCGTACGCTCGGCCTGGATCGCGGCGATCACGTCGCTCACGTCACCGGCCAGCTCGACCGCGTTCGCGGTGGCCCCGACTTCCCGGGCCTCCTGCGCCGATTCGACCAGCCGCAGCACGACCATCCCGGTGAGGGTGAGCGCCGGGACGAGCAGCATGACCGTCAGCTTGGTCCGGATCCTGACGCTCGACCACATCCGGCGGCGCGGATTGGGCCGCCTCGCATCCGATGGCGGCTGGACGACTGGCTCATCGTTCATCTCAGGGGTTCCTTCATTGGGGCGCGAGCGCTACTCGACGCCCAGATAGGCTTTCACGACTCTGGGGTCTTTCAGCAGGTCGGCGGCGGGGCCGCTGTGCGCGATCGCCCCGGTCTCCAGGACGTGCCCGGTGTCGGCCGCCCGCAGCGCCCGGCGGGCGTTCTGCTCGACCAGGACCACGGTGACGCCCGAAGCGCGGATCCGCTCGATGACGGCGAAGACCTCGTCCACCATCTTGGGGGCCAACCCCATCGACGGCTCGTCCAGCAGGACGACCCGCGGTTTGGCGATCATCGCGCGCGCGATCGCCAACATCTGCTGCTCGCCGCCCGACAGCGCGCTGGCGGGGAGGGCCCGCCGTTCGGCGAGGACGGGGAACAGCTCGTACATCTCGGTTTCGGACGCGGCCTGGCGGCGGCGCCGGTGGGCGCCGAGGAGCAGGTTCTCGGCGACGGTGAGAGTGCCGAGGATCTGGCGGCCCTCGGGGACGAGGACCAGTCCGGCGCCGACCCGCTTGTGCGCGGGCCAGCGGGTGATGTCGTTGCCTTCCAGGCGGATCCGGCCCGATCCTGGCCGTACGAGTCCGGAGACGGCGGCGAGCACGGAGCTCTTGCCGGCGCCGTTGGCGCCGACGAGGGCGATGAGGCCGCCTTCGGGGACGGCGAAGGAGACGTCGCGGACGGCCTGGACGCGTCCGTAGGCGACGTTGACCGATTCGACTTCGAGGATCGGAGCCGCTTGCTCGTGATCAGACATGTTCGACCTCACCGTCTTCGATGTCTTCGGTGCCGAGGTAGGCCTCGACGACCGCCGGGTCCGCGGCGACCTCGCTCGGATCGCCTTCGGCGATGACCTCGCCGAAGTTGAGGACGACGAGCCGGGTGCAGGTGTCGAGGACCATCTTCACGTTGTGCTCGATGAACAGGACCGTGACGCCGTCTTCGGCGAGGCCGCGGATGAGCCCGGAGAGTTCGGCGGCCTCGACGTGGTTCATGCCCGCGGCGGGCTCGTCCAGGATGAGCAGGGTGGGGTGGGCGGCGAGGGCGCGGGCGATCTCGAGCCGCCGCTGGTCCCCGTAGGACAGGGCGCCGGGCCGCAGGTTCGCGCGGTCGGCGAGGCCGACGCGTTCGAGTTGCGCCCAGGCGAGGGCGAGCGCACGGCGTTCGTCGCGACGGGCCGAGGGGAGCCACAGGAGCCTGCGCAGGTACGTCGACTTGCTGACGGCGTGGGTGCCGACGAGGACGTTGTCGAGCACGGTGAGGCGGTCGAACAGCTTGGAGTGCTGGAAGGTCCGGCTCACGCCGGCCTGTGCGAAGCGGTGCGCGCCGCCGGTCGCGGCGAGGCGGACGCCGAGGACTTCGCCTTCGCCCGAGGTCGGCGCCTCGAGTCCGCTGATCATGTTGACCAGTGTCGTCTTGCCCGCGCCGTTGGGGCCGATGACGCCGAGGACTTCACCGGAGCGGATCTCGAGGTCGATGTCGCGCACGGCCTGGACCGCGCCGTAGGCCTTGCCGAGCCCGCGCAGTCTGGCGATCTCGGTGCCCCTGTCGGGCAGCGGGTCGAGTCCGTCGGGTGGGGTGCGGCCCGGGTCGGGTGCGGCGGGGACGCGGCGGAGCCGGTTGAAGATCGTGGAGAGTCCGCCGGGCAGGAACAGGATCACGGCGAGCAGGAGCAGACCGGTGACGAGCGGGTGGATCCACCCGGCTTCGAGGCCGACCGCGTCTTGGATCTCGGGGACGGCGGTGAGGAAGCCCGAGCCGAGGATCGGCCCGAAGAACACGAGGTACCCGCCGAGGACGGCGGTGATGAGGCCGTCGACGGTGAGTCCGAAGTCGAAGGTCGCGGGGGTGATGCGGCCGTAGAAGTACGCGAACATGACCCCGTAGACGCCGGCGATGGCGCCGGAGGCGGTGAACGAGAGCATCCGGGTGCGGACCACGTTGACGCCCATGGAGCTGGCGGCCAGTTCGTCCTCGCGCACGGCGGCGAAGGCGCGTCCGGTCCGCGAGGGCCCGAGGCGCCAGAACAGGTAGGCCAGGACGGCGACGACGATCCACGCGAAGTCGAACGTCACCCATTTCTCGACGCGCATGCCGAGCGCGCCGTTGGTCCATTCGGCGTTGTTCATGAACACGCGGACCATCTCGCCGAAGGCGATGGTGCCGATGGCGAGGAAGACGCCGCGCAGGCGCAGCACCGGCATCCCGACGAGGAACGCGGCCGCCGCGCCGACCGCCGCGCCCACGGGGAGGCCGACGATGACGGGGGAGAGCGAGCCGAACAGCGGCTCGGTGGGGACCACGAGGGTGGCGACATACGCTGCGAGCGAAGCGAACCCGGCTTGGCCGAGACTGAGCTGCCCGGCCATGAGGACGACGTGGAACGAGTAGGCCAGGATCGCGCCGAGCGCGATCGTGGTGATGAGCGTCTCGTATCCGGCGAACATCAGACCTCCCTGACCTTGACGTGTCCGAAGAGGCCGCGCGGGCGCAGCACGAGTACGGCGAACAGCAGCGCGAAGGCGACCAGGCTCTTCCACGTGGAGTCGAACAGGTGGATCGTGAGGGCCTCGGCGAGGCCCAGGATCACCCCGGCGGCCATGGCGCCCCAGAGGGATCCGAGGCCGCCGAGGATGATGACGGCGAAGCCGATGAGCTCGATCGAGGCGCCGAGTTCGCGTCCGGCCTGGCCGAGGTTGAGCGCCAGCAGGGCCCCGGCGATGGCGCCGAGGCCGGAGGACAGCGCGTAGGTCCCGGCGGTGACGCGGCCGACGTTGACGCCGACCACGGTCGCGGCCGTGGGGTTCTCGGCCACGGCCCGCATGGCCCGTCCCAGCGGTGTCGCCGAGACGAGCCATGCGAGTCCGAGCATGAGGACCAGGGCCAGGCCCAGGGTCACCAGTTGCGTGAGGGTCACGCGGATCCCGGCGAACTCGAACAGTTGGTTGGGGAAGTACTCCTGCGGGAAGCTCTGCGGTTCGGTGCCGTAGCGCGCTTGGAGGAGCGCGATGACGACGCCGCCGAGGGCCACCGAGGAGATGAGCCCCGCGAAGTGCTCGTCGTCCCGGCCGCGGAGCGGTCGGAATGCGATGCGCTCCACCAGGACTCCGGCGAGCGCGCCGAAGGCGGCGATGACCGGGAACAGGATCCACACCGGGATCTCGGTCCGCGTCGCGACTTCGATGCCGACGAACGCGCCGGCGGTGAAGATCGCGGGGTGGGCGAGGTTCAGGTGTCGGAGGATCCCGAACACGAGGGTGAACCCGATCGCGAAGAGCGTGTAGATCGAGCCTGCGAACACGCCGTTCGCCAACTGCTGTGCCATCTCTGGTTTCCCTGTAAGGAGGTTGGGACGAGAGCCACCGGGATCGGTGGTGCTTAAAGGATGGTGAAGGCGCCGTCGCGGATGATCTGGACGACCGGGGTCTGGGTGACCTCGCCGCCCTCGTCGATCGAGATCGGGCCGAGGATGGAGTCGAACTCGAGGATCTGGCCGAGGTTGTCCTTGATCGACTCGCGGTTGGCGTCGCAGTCGGCGCGGATCGCCTGGTCGATCAGGTACGCACCGGTGTAGGCCTGGGCGGCGAACTGGTCGGGCTCGCGGTCGTACTTCGCGGTGAAGGCCGAGATGAACTCGGCGTTGCCCGTGGTCTCGGAGGCCGCGCTCCAGGCGCCGCCGACGATGAGGCCTTCGGCGGCGTCGCCGAGGGCGCCGACGAGGACGGGGGAGTTGAAGGCGTTGCCGCCGACGATCGGGGCCGTGATGCCCAGGTCGCGGGCCTGCTTGACGAGCGGCACCGTGGCGCCGGGCAGGGCCGAGAGGATGACGGCGTCCACCTCCTCTTCCAGGACCTTGCCGAGCTGGGCCGAGAAGTCGGTGTCGGTGGTCCCGAAGCTCTCGTCGACGACGATCTCGATGTTCTGGTCGCGGAGCTCGTCGGTGATGGTGTTGTAGGCGGAGGCGGTGAACTCGTCGGCGCTGTCGTGGAGGACGGCGACTTTCTGCATGTCCAGCGTCGCTTTGGCGGCCGGGATGCTGGCGGCCAGCGCGACCTGCTCGGGGACCGAGGCGCGGAAGATGTAGTCGCCGATCTCGGGGATGCCTTCGGCGGTGGTGGAGACGCCGAGGGCGGGGACGCCGGCGCTCTGGGCGTCGGTGTAGGTCGAGAAGGCCATGCCGGAGAGGGTGGGGCCGATGATGGCGCTCACCTCGTCGCGATTGATGAGCTTCTCGAAGGCGACGGTGGAGCCGTCGAGGGTGGTGCCGTCGTCCTCGAGGATGAGTTCGTATTGGATGCCGCCGGCGGCGTTGAGCTCTTCGACGGCGAGTTCCAGACCCTGCTTCTGGTATTCACCGGCGAACGCGGCGGCCTCGGTGAGGCTGAAGACGGCGCCGAGCTTGACGGTCTCGTCGATGGTGCACTCTTCGCCGGCGCCGGCGCCGGAGAGCGCGCTGTCGCTGGTGGTGTCGGCACCGGTTTCGGAGACGCACGCGGCGGTCGCGAGCAGGGCGGCTGCGGCCAAGGCCGCGCCGGAGGAGGTCTTGAGGCGCATGTACTTCCCTGAGTGATGAGGCAGTCGGGGGTCTATCGGTGGGGCGCGCCGGCGTCCGGTCGTGGACGCAGCGGCACGGTGGTCACCTTATAAGGACCACCAGTGAGGCACAAGAGCGGACTAGAATTAGTTTCCGCGAATGGCTCGCCTCCCCGGAAACATTGGGGGAGAACGCATCTCATTCAGTGAAATGTTACGGTCGTTCTCCCGACGAACTGTGCACTGTGGGCGATCGAAGGGTCGCGGTGGGTTCGCCTCCGGGTCTCCGGGGCGCTCGTTGTGGGCGGTCACATTTCTGCCCGTCCCAGGTGGACCAGGCCATATACCGAATAGTCACGCAAGATCGGCATACTGATCGTGCGTCGCGATGTTCGGCGAGTGAGCACGACTCCCTTCGTCGCCCGCCACCGCCGCCGGTGCCCGCCGCTGACCAGCGCTCGGTGGCGCAGGGGCGCCGACACGGCGCGAATCACATCGTCGGGGTCGGTCCTCGCGGGGATCGCGCCGCGCTCGACCGCCGCCCTGGCGCACGGCGCCCACTCCTCGGTCCGCGCGCGGTGACACCGGTGCGGCGCGGCGGGCGTCCGCCGGTCGCGGTTCGCCGCACCGATGAGTGCCCGGAGTGGCGGTCGCGGTCGCTCATAAGTGCAATATGGACGGAACTAGTCGGGTCGGCGCGGTCAGTAGCCCAGGAGCGATCCGGTTATCGCGCGCGGCAGTGAATCGGCGGCCATATTCGGGGCGCGCGTCATTCATGACGGGTCTCCGGTTCCACCCTGAGGCCGACCAGGTCGCAAGCGCCGGCGGCCGGGAACCGCACCGCGGTTCCGGGCCACCGGTCCTGGTCATTCCGGTTTGCGCGGGTAGAAGACGTGGGCGAGGACCTCGTAGCGCCGGGCGTTGCGCTCGCCCGCCGCCCCTTCGAACGTGTCGACCGCGGGTCCGATCCGCACGCCGGTGAAGCCGGCCGCCTCGATCAGTGTTCGCCACTCGTCCAGCGAGAGTCCGCCCGCGATGCAGTCGGTCCACAGGCCGATGTCGCACGTGGCGGCCTCGGGGAGCGTCCGGCCCACGGCGATGTCGGCGAACTGCAGCCGGCCCCCGGGTCGCAGCACTCTGCACGCCTCGGCGAGCGCGGTGGCCTTGTCGGCGACCAGGTTCAGCACGCCGTTGGCGATGACCACGTCGGCCCAGCCACGGTCGACGGGCAGGTCTTCGGCGATGCCCTCCCGGAACTCCACGTTGAGGAGCCCGAGGCGGACCGCCGTCTCGCGGGCCTTGGCGAGCATCTCCGGTGTCATGTCGACGCCGATGACGCGGCCGTTCGGGCCGACCAGCCGCGCCGCGACGAAGGCGTCGAAGCCGCCGCCGCTGCCGATGTCGACGAGCCGGTCCTCCTGACCGACCGGGTGGAACCCGAACGGGTTCGCGACCCCTGCGAAGGACGCCACGGCCCGGTCGGGAAAGGCGCTGGTCAGCGGTTCGGCGTACCCCAGCCGCGAGGCCAGGGCCCGCCCGGTGTGGAAATGGAAGCGGCCGTTCGGATTGAGCGCCACCTCCCGGTACTTCTCGCGAACGGACGCGCGCAGCCGCTCGGGGTCGACTGGCGGGCCCGTGTCGATGAGCGTCTTCATGGTCTCCTCCAATCCTCGGCCCGGATGGGGTCATGGGTGAGGACGACCGGGCGGTGCCGTCCGTTGCGTCAACCGGGAAACCGCGCTTTCGCTATGACGCTGGTGGCGATCCGCCGCTGCTGCCCGGCGGGCACGGTTCGCCGCATCAGCTCGATGACCGCGTCGTCGAACAGCGGGTAGACGGCGATGTCGTCGATGCCGAACGGTGTCCGCTCGCCCAGTTCGATCTCGGTGAAGCCGGCCTTCGCGAGTTTCTTGACCAGCACCGATTCCGACAGGGCCCCGGACAGGCAGCCGGCCCAGGCCGCCGCCGAGGTCAGGACCTCGGGAGGCAGGTCGTCGTTGACGACGAAGTCGGCGATGCGGAGGCGCCCGCCGGGGCGCAGCACCCGCGCGGCCTCCGCCAGCGCCCGGCTCTTGCGCGGCGAGAGGTCGACGACGCGCTCGCCCGGCCGCAGCGCGGCGTGCGCGACGGGGTTGCCGACGCCGAGCGACCAGTCGATCGCCTCGTCCGGGAGCCCGTCGAGCTGGTCGTCGCGGTAGAGCCGCGCGGCCATGGTGCGGCCCGCCCCGTTGGGCAGCCGCCCGTAGGTCGAGCGGATGACGTGGCGGATCTCCGCCTGGAACATCAGGTCCTGGGCCATGCGAACTCCCTAGTCCTCGAGTCCGTCGATGAACGTTTGAAGGAGGCGCTGCGTGTCGGTGGGCATGGCGGGTTGTGGGTGCCGTCCTTCCAACTGCTGGATGCGCGGAACGTGAACGCGCCGAGGGCGCCGTCGTCCTCGATCGCGCCGATGGTCGCGAGCAGTTGGTCGACGTCGATCCCGTTGCGGATCGTGGTGGTGGTCATCCGGCTCCCCTCCTTTTTCGAGTCCTGGGGCGGCCGAGTGGACGACCGCTGTCTTCTAGGACGAGGGCGCCATTGCATCGGGCCGGGGATCCGTCGGGTCAGCCGTTCGCGGTTCGTACGGCGAAGGCCCCGGCTCGGGCCGCGGTGGCGGCTGCGAGGGCGGCGCGGTCGGCGGCGGCCCGGTCGATGGGGTCGCCGCCGATGAGGAGGCGGTAGTAGAGGGGCGCTGAGACGGCGCGGATGACTTCCGCGGGGTCGGTGCCCTCGGGGACCTCGCCGCGTTCGATCGCCGCGGTGACGCACGGCGCCCATTCCTCGGTGCGGATGCGGTAGAAGCGGTGCAACGCGTCGGCGGTCTGGCGGTCGCAGGCGGCGGCGGTGATGAGGGCCTTGAAGAGCGGTCCCTGCCTTGTGTCGCTCAATGTGGACTGGACGAGGCGGGCCTGCGCGGTGAGGTCGCCCAGGAGCGTACCGGTCTCGGTGCGCGGCAGGGATTCCTCGGCCATCTCGGTCAGCAGGTCGGCCACGAGCCCGGGCACGGTGCCCCAGCGCCGGTACACCGTCGTCTTGCCGACTCCGGCGCGGCGGGCGATCTCGGCCAGGTCGAGGCGGTCGAAGCCGTCCTCGGCGAGGGCGTCCCCGGCGGCGCGGAGCACGGCCTCGCGGACCTTCGCGGTCCGACCGCCGGGTCTGACGGTGCCGGGTTCGGGACGCTCGTCACTCATAACGGGACTCCAGTTGCGTTAAAGGTGCTTCGCGAGTTAGCTTAGTCGAAGTTCTTAACGGAACTCCAGAACCTTTAGAAGGGAACCGTCATGGAATACCGCAGGCTCGGCGCCTCAGGCCTCCACGTCCCCGCCCTCAGCTTCGGCGCGGGCACCTTCGGCGGGCGCGGCCCGCTCTTCAGCGCCTGGGGCGACACCGGCGCCGAGGAGGCCCGCCGCATGGTCGACATGGCGCTCGACGCGGGAGTCACCATGTTCGACTCGGCCGACGTCTACTCCGACGGCGAATCCGAGCGCGTCCTCGGCCGGGCCCTCAAGGGACGCAGGCACCGAGCCCTCATCTCCACCAAGGCGGGCCTCCCGATGGGGGAGGGGCCGCAGGACGCGGGCACCGGCCGCTCACGCCTCGTCGCCTCCGTCGAGTCCGCGCTCGAGCGCCTCGGCACCGACTACATCGACCTCTTCCAGCTCCACGCCTTCGACGCGGGCACTCCCGTCGAGGAGACCGTCGCGGCCCTCGACGACCTCGTCCGCGCGGGCAAGCTCCGCTACATCGGCGTCTCGAACTTCGCGGGCTGGCAGCTCATGAAGTCCCTCGCCGCCGCCGACGCGCACGGCTGGACCCGCTATGCGGCCCACCAGGTCTACTACTCCCTCGTCGGCCGCGACTACGAGTGGGAGCTCATGCCGCTGGCCCATGACCAGGGCGTCGGCGCGGTCGTCTGGAGCCCCCTCGGCTGGGGCCGCCTCACCGGCAGGATCCGCCGCGGGCAGCCGCTTCCCGAAGGCAGCCGCCTCCACGAGACCGCGCAGTGGGGCCCGCCGGTCGCCGACGAGCTCCTCTACGACGTCGTCGACGTCCTCGACGCGCTCAGCGAGGAGACCGGGAAGACGATCCCCCAGATCGCCCTCAACTGGCTCCTGCGCCGCCCCACCGTCGCCTCCGTCATCGTCGGCGCCCGCAACGAGCGCCAGCTGCGGGACAACCTCGGCGCGATCGGCTGGGAACTGACCCCCGACCAGGTCGCCCGCCTCGACAAGGCCAGCGCCCGCACCGCGCCCTACCCCTACTACCCGTACGAGATCCAGGAGGGCTTCGCCCGTCTCAACCCGCCGCTCCTCTCCACCTGACGCGCGGCGGCCGGGCCGCGATTTCCCCGATCGCGGACCGGCCGCCCCGCACCCGGCGATGATTGAGGGATACCCGCGCCATCGCGGCCGGGAACGCGCGAGGCGAGTGACGAGGCCTTCGACCGATCGCCAGGCGTCGCGGCGCGTGCTCCGGCCGGACAGGGAGGAGCAGCATCATGCCGAAGACATCGAAGGCCGGGGCCGCCGAAACGGCGGTCATGGAGGGCTATGAAGGCCATTTCACCGAGCTCGACACCGGTTACACGGTCGCCTTCGAGACCTATACCGCCGACGCCGACCTCGCCGAGTTCTTCAAGGGCCTGCCCGACGACCGCTGCCAGTGCCCGCACTGGGGCTACGTGTTCAAGGGCAAGGTGACCTTCAAGACCGCCGGCGGGGACGAGACCTTCGTGGGCGGGGAGGCCTACCATGTCGGCCCCGGGCACACGCCGGTCCTCTACGACGGCACCGAACTCGTCGAGTTCAGCCCCACCGAGGAGCTGAATCGCACGATGGAGGCGGTCATGAAGAACATGGAGGCGGCCGGCTGAGGCACTGTGGCAGTGAGCACCGGTCGCTCGATGGAGCGCCAGGGGGGTGCTGGCTAAGCTAGGTGGGTGGTTGACCAAGCGGTGAAGACGTACCAGGTGAAGACGTACGGCTGTCAGATGAACGTGCACGACTCCGAGCGCATCGGGGGCCTGCTCGAAGCGGCCGGGTACGTGCCGGTCGCCGCCGACGCCGCGCCCGACCTCGTCGTGTTCAACACCTGCGCGGTGCGCGAGAACGCCGACAACAAGCTCTACGGCAACCTCAGCCACCTCGCCCCCGCGAAGCGTGAGAACCCGGACATGCAGATCGCCGTCGGCGGCTGCCTCGCCCAGAAGGACCGCGGCGAGATCGTCAAGCGCGCCCCCTGGGTCGACGCCGTGTTCGGGACCCACAACATCGGCTCGCTGCCGGTGCTCCTGGAACGCGCCCGCCACAACCAGGAGGCCGAGGTCGAGATCCTCGAGACCCTCGAGACGTTCCCCTCCGCCCTCCCCACCAAGCGTGACTCCAACTACTCCGGTTGGGTCTCGATCTCGGTGGGCTGCAACAACACCTGCACGTTCTGCATCGTGCCGAGCCTGCGCGGCAAGGAGAAGGACCGCCGTCCCGGCGAGATCCTCGCCGAGGTCCAGGCCCTCGTCGACGAAGGCGTCACCGAAGTGACCCTGCTGGGCCAGAACGTCAACACCTATGGCGTCGAGTTCGGCGACAAGCTCGCGTTCGGCAAGCTCCTGCGCGCGTGCGGCGCGATCGAGGGCCTCGAGCGCGTGCGATTCACCAGCCCGCACCCGAAGAACTTCACCGGCGACGTGATCGCCGCGATGGCCGAGACCCCGAACGTCTGCCACTCGCTCCACATGCCGCTTCAGTCCGGCTCCGACCGGGTGCTCAAGGAGATGCGCCGCTCCTACCGCTCCGAGAAGTACCTGCAGATCATCGCCGATGTCCGCGAGGCCATGCCCGACGCGGCGATCACCACGGACATCATCGTGGGCTTCCCGGGCGAGACCGAAGAGGACTTCCAGGCCACCCTCGACGTGGTCGAGAAGGCCCGCTTCTCCAGCGCCTTCACCTTCCAGTACTCGATCCGCCCCGGCACCCCGGCCGCGACGATGGCGGACCAGATCCCGAAGGCCGTCGTCCAGGAGCGCTACGAACGCCTCGTGGCCCTTCAGGAGCGCATCTCCTGGGAGGAGAACCGCAAGCTCGAGGGCACCGAGGTCGAAGTCCTCGTCACCGTCGGGGACGGCCGCAAGGACGCCGCCACCGGCCGCCTCTCGGGCCGCGCCCGCGACGGCCGCCTCGTCCACTTCAACGTGACGCCGAGCGAGACCGACCCGGCCGGCAACGCCGAAGGCGTGCGCCCCGGCGATGTCGTCACCACCGTGGTCACCTACGGCGCGCCGCACCACCTGGTCGCCGACGGCGAGGTCCTGACCCACCGCAAGACCAGGGCGGGCGACGCCTGGGCGGCGGGCAAGGCCACCAAGCTCCCCGGCGTCAGCCTCGGCATGCCGAGCATCGGCAAGAAGCCCCTCCCGAAGCAGGAAGGCCCCGGCTGCGCCTGCTGAGCAAGTGATATCAGGCCTCCAATAGTGCTATCATCGAGGTATGAAACAGCTGCTCTTGCGCGTTGACGACGATCTTCACGCTCGCCTCACCGAACGGGCGAAGCGTGAGCACCGTTCGGTCAACGCGATCGCGAACGAGATCCTCTCCGTCATCGGCGAGAAGGACGGCCGCACCGCGACTGAGAAAGTCCGGGCGAAGGCCGCGGCCCTCGGCATGCTCGCGCCGCCGCTGAAGGTCGCGAAGGAACCGACACCGGTCCGCGACGTCGAAGCGCTGCGCGCCCGCGTGCTCGACTCGATGCGCGGCGTCGGCCCGATCATCGACCAGATCTTCGAGGAAGACCGGGACCGCCTCCTGTGATCGTCTACGCCGACTCGTCGGTGCTCGCGCGCTCGTACCTGCCCGACGAACGCGGCCACGCCGAGGCCCTGAAACTCCTGCGCGACCCCGAGATCCTGGTGGTCACCGGCTCGTGGACCCGCATCGAAGTGGCCGGGGCCCTGGTCCGCACGGCCCGCGCCAAGCGCCGCGACAAGGACCAGCTGCTCGACATCTGGCGCGCCGACACCGGTCCCGACGGCCCGATCACGGTCATCTCCGCCCCGCAGGACGACGTCGAAGGCGAGGCCTTCGAGATCGTCGCGACCCACGGCATCCGCGCCATGGACGCCTGGCACATCGCCACCGCCACGCTCCTGCTCCCCGACCTGGCCGCCGGCGAACCCTACGCGTTCGCCTCCCGCGACAAGGAACAGGCGGCCGTAGCCGAACTGCGGGGCTTCACCCTCGTCTGAAGGGCAACAAAGAAACGGCAAGAAAGCCCACCGGCGCACCGCCGATGGGCTGGACGATCGCGGGGGAGCGTCAGTCCGCTTCTCCTGGGGGAACGACCCACTCGGTGGGCTGACCGGTGATCTTCGCGATCCGGTCGAAGTCGCGGTCGTAGTGAAGCAGGGGCACTTCATATCGCTCGGCGGTGGCGGCGATCAGGAGGTCCGGCATCCGGACGGTGCGGTGCTCGGCCGAAGGCACGAGCGCGGTCTGCACCTCGACGGCTCGTTCCATGATCTGGTCGGTCATGGGAAGCAGTTCGAAACCCAGCAGCCAGTCCTTGAGCGACGCGCAATGGTCGGGATTTCGCGCGCCGTAGATGATCTCCATTTCGACCGGGCGGCATAGCGCCAGCATCCCGCGTTGCACGAGGGGAACGGCCCGTTCGGCCACAGCCGGCTTCCTCATGCGACTGAGCACGCTGGTGTCGATGAGGTGCGTCGCTACCCCCACGCCTGCCTCCGCAGCTCATTGTGGTCTTCGAATTCGAGGCCGCCCTCGGCGAGCCAATCCAGGAACTGCTGGCGGCGCCGGCGGTCGACGATCTCCTTGAGCGCGGCGTTGACGGTACTGACCTTCGTCGAGGTTCCGAGGATCTCCGCCGCCTGGGCGCAGAGATCGTCGTCGAGGTTGATGACTGTTCGTGACATTGTTTTCACCCCCTCACCGTAGCTGTGTGTGAGGCCCAAGCATACCTACCGCGAGCGCGTGTCTCGACCGCTTATGTCGTGTTGCCGACATTTCATTTTAAGATTGATCGATATCGTGAATTGACTCACGTAGATATCGGATCGTTGGCTGCGGGTACGCGGCATCGGTGGAGGATGCGTGGATCACCCCATGCTTGACATTGACACGATGTCAAGGCGTTCACTGGTGTGCAGGAGGTGGTTCCCATCAACACGGAACGCACGAACGCCCAGGCCACGCAGCTGACCGAGGCGCTGGCCGCCGGCGCCTCGTCGACGCGGCTCAAGGCCGCGCTCACGATCGGCACCGACGCCGATCCGGCCGTGCTCGAGGCCCTCGTGGCCCGCTGCGCCATCGAACCGGACTTCTACGTGCGCGACATGCTCACCTGGGCCCTGACCCGGCTCCCGGCGGACCTCACGGTCCCGCGCCTGCTCGCCGAGCTCGACTCGGACCGCTCGCAGGCCCGGAGCCAGGCCCTGCACACCCTGTCCAAGATCGGGGACCTCCGCGCCTGGCCGGCGATGACCCCGGCGCTCATACGCGACCCCGACGACGAGGTCGCCCGCGCCGCTTGGCGCGCCGCCGTCGCGGTCGTCCCCGAGGACCAGATGCGGGACCTGGCCGAGGAACTGGCCGCGCAGCTCGGTCGCGGCGAGCGCGAAGTGCAGCTCAGCCTGAGCCGGGCCATGATCGAGCTGGGCACCGTCATCGAGCCGATCCTTCAGCGCGCCTCGACCAGCGACGACCCAGTCGTCGCAGCCCACGCCGCCGCCACGGAACGGCTCCTGGAGGACCCGGACGCCTCCTTCGAACCGGCCGTGAAGGCGGCGAAGCGGATCTTCGCCCTCGGTGGGGAACGGAGCTGACGGATGCTCATCGGTGAGGTCGCACGACGCTCGGGGGTGAGCGCCCGGATGCTCAGGCACTACGAGACCCTCGGGCTGGTGCGGCCCACCGGCCGCACCGTCAGTGGATATCGCGAATACGCCGACGCGGACATCCAGCGGATCTTCCACGTGGAGAGCCTGCGGACCCTGGGCCTGTCGCTGCGCCAGATCGGCCAGGTCCTCGACGACCCGGGGTTCACCCCGTCCGCGCTCATCGGCGACCTCATCCGCGAGACCGAACGGCGCCTGGCCCGCGAACAGGAACTCCTCAGGCGCCTCCGCGCGGTCGACGCGTCGGAACCCGCGGGCTGGGAAGGAGTCCTGCGGATCGTCGAACTCCTGCGAGGCCTCGGCTCACCAAGCGCCGCAAGACGACAGCAGGCCGTCCTCGCTCCGGCGTCCGACATGCCCGCCCCGGTGCTGGCCGAGGCGGTCCTCAACGAACCCGATCCCCACGTCGCCGGAGCCCTCCGCTGGGCGCTGGCCCGAGTCGGCGACGACGTGGTGTCGGATCTCGCGCTCGGCCTGGCGAGCCATGACATCGAGGTGCGCCGCCGCGCGGTGCAGATGCTCGCCGAGATCCCCGGCGATGAAGCGACCGCGATCCTCGCCGACGCGCTCGCCGACCCGGACCCTCAGGTCCGCTGGCGAGCCGCGCTGGCTTCGGGCGCACGCGGCGACACCGAGGCCGTGCCCGTTCTCGTCACCATGATCGTGGCCGGCGAGAACGACGTCGAAGCGGCCGAAGTGCTGGGGGCGTTGGCAAGCGACCCGGAGCGGGCGGAACCGATCACGCAAGCGCTGACAAGCGAACTCGCCGCCCCGTCAGCGGACCACGCGGTTCGGATGCGGCTGGTCCAGGCCCTCGCCGAACTGCCGAGTCCCATCGCCCTGGCACTGCTGAGCAACCTGACCGAGGACGCGGACCGCACGGTCGCCCGCACCGCCGCCGCCCTCGCCGGAGTGATCGAAGGCCGGGCTTCGGAGGACACCTGAGCCACCGGAGCGACAGTGGAACGACGGTTGGATTCGTGCCAGAATCAGACGGTATGGAACAGGAACTCGACGTTCAGGCGAAGCGCGATCTCATGTACGGCGAGCTGGACCTCGGCTCGCTCTCGATCTTCTCGGGGTCGTTCATCAACTACGGGTACTGGGGCGAACTCGACCCCGCCCGCGAGATCTCGATCGAGGAGCGGACCGCCAGCCAGGCCGAGCTGTACCGGCAGGTCGTCTCGCGGCTCGAGCCCCGCGCGCGGGAGGCGCTGCTCGAACTCGGATCCGGCCTCGGCGTCGGAGCGGCGCTCGTCGCCCGCGAATTCAGCGTGCACGTGTCCGGGCTCGACCGGTCGGCCGCGCAGCTCGCCCGGGCCGCCGAGACCAACGACTTCACCTTGAAGGAGATGCCCGACCGGCTCTCGTTCCACCGGGGATCGGTCACCGAAATCCCCTGGGGTGACGGGTCTTTCGACGGCGTCTACGCCGTCGAGATGCTCCAGCACGTCGACGACCTCGCCGCCGTCGCCCGCGAAGCGCACCGGGTCCTCAAACCGGGCGGGCGATTCGCCGCCGCGACGTTCTTCGCGCCCGACGGCGCGGACACCGTGCCGGTCGTCGATCTCCTCGAGACCGTCGCCTCCGGCGTCGACATCATCAGGCCGGTGGGGGAGTTCGCCGCCGACCTCACCGCAGCCGGATTCGAGGTCACCGTGACCGCGATCGGCGAGCACGTGTGGCGCCAGTTCGACCGCTGGGTCGCCCAGACCGAGTACCGCGACTCGTGGGGCCGCAACTGGCTGCGCTGCTACGAGAACGGCTGGGTCGACTACTACCTCGTCACCGGTCACCGGTGAGGCGGAGCGCCGCCCCACCGGATCGCTGACGCCTCACCGCCGGTTCGGGAAGCGAACCGGCGCCGCCCGCGCCGTCGAACACCACCGTCCGGCCCTCCGCGAGCCACAACGCCACCGGGAAGCGCACGGCGGGACAGAGAAGACCCGGGCGGGCCGCGGCCCGCCCGGGACTCAGACGAGGCTGTCCTCCCACTGGCGGTGCAGGGTCGCGTATTCGCCGCCGTGGTCGATGAGCTCGTCCGGGTGGCCGTCCTCGATGATGCGGCCGTGCTCGAGCACGAGCACCCGGTCAGCGATCTCCACCGTGGACAACCGGTGGGCGATGATGATCGCCGTCCGGTCGGCCAGGATCGTGCGCAGCGCGCGCTGCACGAGCCGCTCCGAGGGGATGTCGAGCGACGAAGTCGCCTCGTCCAGGATCAGCACCCGCGGATCGGCGAGGAACGCCCGCGCGAACACCACGAGCTGCCGCTGCCCGGCCGAGAGCCGCCCGCCGCGCTTGCGCACGTGCGTGTCGTAGCCGTCCGGCAGCGCGTCGATGAACTCGTGCGCCCCCACGACCTCGGCCGCCTCGATGATCCGCTCCCGGCTCGCCCCCGGCCTGCCGAGCTCGATGTTCTCCGCGATCGTGCCGTTGAACAGGAAGTTCTCCTGCGTGATCATCACGATGTGCTCGCGCAGGTCTCGCTCGGTCAGGTCCCGCAGGTCCACCCCGTCGAGCGAGACCGTTCCGGCCTTCGGATCGTAGAAGCGGCTCACGAGCTTCGCGATCGTCGTCTTCCCCGCGCCCGTGGCGCCCACGAGCGCCACGGTCTGGCCGCCCGGGATGCGCAGGTCCAGGCCCGGCAGCACCACCTGGTCCTCCCGGTACTGGAAGCGCACGTCGTCGAACCGCAGCTCCCCGCGAGGACGCTCGATCGTGCGCGGCTCCTCCGGTTCGGCGACCTCCACCTCCTCGTCGAGGACACCGGAGATCTTCTCGAGCGCCGAAGTCGCCGACTGCAGCACGTTGTAGAACTGCACCAGCTCGTTCAGCGGGTCGAAGAACCGCTTCATGTACAGCAGGAACGCCGCGAGCACACCGACCTCGGTGTTGCCCTGCATGACCTGCCAGCCGCCGAACACCAGCACCACGACCGTGGCGAGGTGCCCGATGCCGCGCATCCCGCCGGACATGAACGCGTTCTGCTGGTGGCCCCTGGCCTGCGCGAACCGGTTGTCGGTGTTCAGACCCGCGAACAGCTCCCGGTCGCGCTCCTCGCGCCGGTACGCCTGCACCGCGCGCACCCCGCCCATCGACTCCACGAAGTAGACGATCAAGAGCGCCACGGTCTCGCGCGCCCGCCGGTACGCCAGCGTCGACACCCGGTTGAACCAGCGGCCCAGCAGTATCATCAACGGGAACGTCAACAGCGTCACCGCCGCCAGGCGCGGGTCGATCACCAGCATGACCACCGTGATCGTGACGACGTTGAGCCCGGCGAGCACCAGATCGTCGACGCCGTTCTCGGTCATCTCCCGGATCGACTCCATGTCGGAGCTCTGCCGCGCCGTCACCCGCCCCGAGGTGAACCGCTCGTGGAACGACACCGAAAGGTCCTGGAACTTGCGGAACACCCTGCCCCGCAGCGCGAACAGCATCGCGTTGCCGACCTTCGCCGACTGCGCGATGTAGAGCCGCACGCACACGTACTTGAGCACCGAGACGACCGCGAACGCCACCGCGATGCCGATCAGCACCGAATAGTCCCCGCGGTCGCGGATCGCCGGGATCGCGTTGTCGATCCCGAACATGACCAGCAGCGGCGTGGCCATGCTCGTGAAGTTCTGCACCAGCAGGATCCCGCACAGGAACGCGATCGCCTTCTTATGCGGCCGGATCATCGAACCCAGCAGCTTCCGCGACCGGCTCCGCAGCTCCTTGATCGACGCCGCGTCGTCCGATTCGGCGCTCGTGCGATCGGCCTCGGCCGACTCGGCCTGTCCCCGCCAGGAAACGTGCTTGTCAGCAGGCTTGCCAGCGGTCTCTTCGGTCATCGTCACGCCGCCATCTCCTCAGACTCCGCAGAGAGCACCTCGACGTATTCGGGGCTCGTGGCCATCAGCTCGGAATGCTTCCCGAACGCGGCGATGCGGCCCTCGTGCAGCAGCGCAACGCGGTCCGCGAGCGCCACCGTCGACGGCCGGTGCACCACGACGAGCGCCGTGGTCTCCCGCAGCACCTGCGCCAGCGCCTTCTCCACCAGCTCCTCGGTGTGCACGTCCAGTGCCGACAGCGGGTCGTCGAGCACCAGCACCGCGGGCCGCACGACCACGGCGCGGGCGAGCGCGAGGCGCTGGCGCTGGCCGCCGGAGAGCGAGAGGCCCTGCTCGCCGATGCGGGTGTCGAGTCCGTACGGCAGGTCGTGCACGAATTCGGCCTGCGCGACCCGAAGGGCCTCTTGGAGATCGGCCTCGTCCGCGTCGGGGCGGCCGAGCGCCAGGTTCTCGCGCACGCTCATCGAGAAGAGCGTCGCCTCCTCGAAGGCCGTGGTCACCACGGATCGCAGGTTCGCGAGCTGCAGGTCGCGGAGGTCCGTGCCGTCGAGCAGGATGCG
This sequence comes from Glycomyces sp. YM15, assembly GCF_016918015.1. Taxonomy (GTDB): domain Bacteria; phylum Actinomycetota; class Actinomycetes; order Mycobacteriales; family Micromonosporaceae; genus Glycomyces. The sequence continues at coordinate 169,413 of NZ_JAERMK010000004.1, read as the reverse complement.
ACCGCCGGTGGGGTCGTTCAACCGGGACGGCAGCGACACGAGCGTCGACTTGCCCGATCCGGTCTTGCCCGCGATCGCGACGGTCTCGCCGGGCTTGACCCGCAGGTCGACGCCGCGCAGGATGTCGCGCGAGTCGTCCTCGTAGCCGAAGCGCACGCCTTCGAAGACGAGTTCGCCGCGCACCTGGCCGCGGTCGAGCGCCTTCGCGCCGGGCCGGTCCTTGATGGCCGGTTCGGTGTCGAAGACCTCGTAGACGCGGTCGGCGGCGGTCATGGCCTCGTTGCCGTGGGCCATGACCCAGCCGGAGGCCTCGATCGGCCACAGCAGCGCCAGTTGCAGCATGACGAACGCGGTCAGGTCGCCCACGGTCATTCGCCCTTCGGCGACCATCACCGAGCCGAAGACGAGGACCGCGCCGATCGCGGCGGTCGCGATCGCGTCGTAGCCCGACCAGGAACGGGAGGCGATGAGGCTCTTGCGGATGCCCCGGTCGCGCAGTTCGGCGGCCTCCTTCTCGAAGCGCGCCGCCATGAGCGGGCCGCGCCCGAGCGCCTTGATCGCGCGGATGCCGAGCGCGGATTCCTCGGCGGCGCTGGAGACCTCGCCGGACTGGTCCTGCTCGGACCTGGCCGCGGGCAGGTAGCCCTTGAAGAACTTGCGGCCGATGAGGAACAGCGGCACGGCCGAGGCCGCGACGATGAGGGCCAGGCGCCATTCGATGAACAGCAGCTGGCCCATGATGATCACGATCATGCCGATCGAGGTGATGGCGAAGACCAGGCCTCCGGCGAAGAACCGCCGGATCATGCCGAGGTCGGAGGTGACGCGGGCGAGGAGCTGCCCGGTCTGCCAGCGGTCGTGGAAGCCGGTGTGGAGCCGCTGGAGGTGCTCGTAGAGCCCGGCCCGCATGTCCGCCTCGATCGCCATCGCGGTCGTGGTCTGCATGTAGCGCCGGGAGAGCTGGAGGATCGCGTCGGCCGCGCCGAGGAGGGCGATGACGCCGACGATGATCCACAGGCCCCGCATGTCGCGGTCTGCGATCGGGCCGTCGATGGCCCTGCCGACCAGCGGGGGGATGGCCAGGCCGGAGGCGATGTTCAAGAGCACCATCGTCCACAGCAGCGCCAGCCGGAACCGGTAGGGGTACAGGTACTTCTTGATGCGCCACAGGTTCGTCAGCGCCGTCGTACGGGCAGGTGCCGGACGCTGCGGCTCGAGATCGTCTGTTTCGGACAGTTCTGGAGTTTTCAACCGCTCTGAGCCCACTCATCCACCGTACGAGCAGGGTATGACACCGGGCAATCGAATTTCACCTGCCGACCGGTAGGCGGCCGGCAGGTGAACGGTCCGCGTCCTATTGGAGCAGCAGGTCGCGCAGGTCGTCCGCGCCCTTGAACCCGGTCGCCTCGGCGTACCGCTCCATGGAACCGAAGCGGGCGTTGATCTCCCTGATGGTCTGGAGCATCGCCTCGGCCGGGGTGGCCAGGCCGCCCTCGACCTCCGGCTTCCCGAACTTCTCGTCGCGCCATGCGCGCCAGCGCGCCGAGCCGAACGAGGTGAGGGCGTAATCCGCGGCGATGTCCTCGTCGTCGACCCCGAGGATCGAGAGCAGGACCGCCGCGACGATCCCGGTGCGGTCCTTCCCGGCCATGCAGTGGAACACCACCGGTTCGCCGCTCGCGATCACTTCGAGCGAGTTGCGCACGGACAGGTACCCGGACTCCATCATCCCGGTGTAGCGGTGCCGGAGGAACTCGATCACCTCGGCCTCGTCCGAGACGCCGTTCACCCGCATCCCGATCTGCTCCCACTTGATGTGGAGCAGTTCGAAGTGGTGGAAATCGACGCCGTCGAGGTCCGGGAACCGGCCGGACTCGTCCCACTCCTCGGCCCGGCGCAGGTCGATCACGTGCTTCACGCCGAGGTGGTTGACGACGTGGTCGATATCGGCCTCGGTCGCGTTGCCGAAGTTGTCGGAGCGGAAGACCTGACCGGTCTTGACCTTCTTGCCGCCCAGGGCGTTCCAGCCGCCGACATCGCGGAGGTTGAACACGTTCTCGGTCGGGACGAACTGCGGGGGGAGCGTCTCCAGTGCGGTGTTATCCATGGCCATGGGCGACTGCCTTCCTTTCGACGGGGTGCGCGGCGGGGAACGGCGGGCAAAGCGAACGGCGTGAACCGGATCGGTCCACGCCGTTGTAGCCCTGTCCCATTATCCCGTTCCGTCGGCGAACGCGCTCACGCGTTCCCGCGAATCCCGGGACAACGGCAGATTTCGCCTACTTGGTTCCCTCCGCAAGCTGCAGGAACTGCTTCTTGCTCGCCAGGTCCGCTTCCGCCTTCTTGATGCGGCTCGCGTTCCCGTCGGCCTTCGCACGCTCCAGCTTCTCCTCGGCCTCGGCGACCTGCTGGCGCATCTGGAGCAGCAGCGGGTTCTTCTCGACCGGGACCTTGCGCCAGGCGGTGTCCAGCGCGTCGCGGAGCTTGTCCTCGACGTTGCGCAGGCGCCGCTGCAGCTTGGCCTGGTTCTTGCGCGGGACCGCGCCGATGTCGTGCCAGCCGGCCTGCAGCTCGCGGAACGCGTTCTGCGCGGCCTTCGGGTCGGCCTCGATGTCCAGCGCCTCGGCCTGCTTCAGGAGCTCTTCCTTCGCGGCCTGGTTGGCCTCGAGTTCCGCGTCGCGGGCCGAGAAGACCTCGGAGCGGGCGTTGAAGAACACGTCCTGCGCGGCCCGGAACCGCTTCCAGGCCTTCTGCTCGGCGTCGGGCGCCAGTCGCCCGGCGTCCTTCCACTCGGCCATGAGGCCCTTGAGCGCGTCGGCGGTCGGTCCCCAGTCGGTCGAGGTCGAGAGCGCCTCGGCGCGCGCGATCAGCTCTTCCTTCTTCTGCCCGATCACCTTGCGCTCGGCGTCGAGCTGCGAGAAGTAGGCGCCGCGGTGGCGCGTGAACGTGTCGCGGGCGGCGGAGAACCGGCGCCACAGCTTCTGGTCGGTCTTCCGGTCGACCCCGTGGATCGCCTTCCACTCCTCGATGATCTCCGAGAAGCGGGCGCCCGAGGCCTTCCAGTGGCTGTCCTTCGCCGCGAGCTCCTCCGCCTCGGCCACGAGGGCCTCCTTGGCGGCGACCGCTTCGGCGCGCTCGGCGTCCTTCGCGGCCTTGAACTCGCCGAGCTTGTCCTCGGCGTGCTTGGACAGGCCGTCGAGGCGCGCGGCGAGGGCGTCGACGTCCCCGACCACGGCCGCGGTGTCGAGGCCTTCGCGGAGCTTGCGCAGCTGCGAGGCGGCCTGCTCGACGTCGGCGGACTCCGAGTTCAGACGGGCGGCGATGAGATCGACTTCGACCACGAGGTCGGCGTACTTGCGCGCGAAGTGCGCGAGGCCCTCCTCCGTGGAGCCGGCCTGCCACGAGCCGACCGCGCGCTCGCCGGAGGAGGTTTTCACATAGACCGTGCCGTCGGCGTCAACGCGGCCGAAGCTGGTCCAGTCTCCGAGGTCACTCATCGCGGTAATCTCAAATCCTTCACACGAACTTAGGGACGTACTTCCCGTACCTTACGGTGGTTGACGGGTCTCCGCCAGCCGGGTGGTCGCCGCTCGAACCGAAGGGGTCGTTCAGTTGGGCTCTGCAACGCACGCCGGCAGCCTCCCCACCCTACAGCCGCCGGTGATCGCCGTCGTAGGCCCCACCGCGGCGGGGAAGACCGCGCTGTCGGTCGCGCTGGCGGAAGCACTGGACGGCGAGGTGGTGAACGCCGACTCGATGCAGCTCTACCGGGGCATGGACATCGGGACCGCGAAGATCACCGAGTCCGAGAAGCGCGGTGTCCCCCATCATGTCTTCGACGTCCTGGACGTCACCGAACCGGCCGATGTGGCCAGTTACCAGCGCCTCGCCCGGGAGGCGATCGCGGACATCCGCTCCCGCGGGAAGCGCCCGGTCCTCGTCGGCGGCTCCGGACTCTATGTGCAGGCCGCGCTCGACGAGATGGACTTCCCCGGCACCGACCCGGTGATCCGGGCCCGGCTCGAGGCCGAATTGGAGCGGGAGGGCCCAGCGGCCCTCTGGGAGCGCCTGAAGGCGCTCGACGCCGCCGCCGCGAAGGCGATCCTGCCCTCGAACGGCCGCCGTGTCGTGCGCGCCCTGGAGGTCGTGGAGCTCACCGGCTCGTTCACCGCGAGCCTGCCCGTGCCGAAGGCCCATTTCGAGGCGATCCGCATCGGCGTCGACCTCGACACCGCGGTCCTCGACGAGCGCATCGAGCGCCGCGTGCGGCACATGTGGGACGCCGGGCTCCTCGACGAGGTCCGCGCGCTCGAGTCACGGGGCCTGCGCGAAGGCCGCACCGCGTCCCGCGCCCTCGGCTACCAGCAGGTCCTCGCCCATTTCTCGGGCGAATACGACGAAGCCGAAGCCTTCCGTCTCACGGTGCAGGGCACGCGCCGCTTCGTGCGCCGCCAGCGCTCCTGGTTCAGAAGAGACGGCCGCATCGAGTGGCTCGATGCGGCCGTTCCTGAGCTCCTACCGCTCGCACTCGCGACGATCGAGTCGCGGTCGGGCGTCGCGAAGCGCTCGTTACGCGCGGGGGTTCGGGGCGGTGGTCTCCTTCGGGTCGGTCACGGCGACCGGCTCGAGGAGCTTGTTGATCTCGTCCATGACCTCGGCGTCGAGCTTGACGCCGACGGCCTTGACGTTCTCGACGACCTGCTCGGGACGGGTCGCGCCGATGATCGCGGCGGACACGTTCGAGTGCTGCAGCACCCACGCGAGGCTCAGCTGCGCGATGGTGAGGCCCTGCTTCTCGGCGATCGGGCCGAGCTGCTGAACGCGCGTGAGCACGTCGTCGTTCATCCAGCCCTCGACGAAGCGGCCGAACTTGGGGTCGGCGCCGCGCGAGCCCGCGGGAGCGTCCTGGCCCGGCTTGTACTTGCCGGAGAGGACGCCGCCGGCCAGCGGCGACCAGACGATCTGGCCGATGCCGAGCTCCTCGGAGGCCGGGACGACCTCGGCCTCGATGACCCGCCACAGGGCGGAGTACTGCGGCTGGCTCGACACGAGCTGGATCTTCAGCTCCTTGGCGAGCGCCGCACCGGCGCGGATCTGGTCGGCGGTCCACTCGGAGACGCCGATGTAATGGGCCTTGCCGGAGTGCACGACGTCGGCGAACGCCTGCATGGTCTCCTCGAGCGGCGTCTCGACGTCCCAGCGGTGGGCCTGGTACAGCTCGACGCGGTCGGTCTGGAGGCGCCGCAGCGAGTTGTCGATCGACTCCTTGATGTGCTTGGTCGAGAGGCCGCGGTCGTTCTTGCCCGGGCCCATCGGCCAGTAGACCTTGGTGAAGATCTCCAGCCCGTCGCGGCGCTGGTCCTTCAGCGCGCGGCCGAGGACCTCTTCAGCGGCGCCCTGCGCGTAGACGTCGGCGGTGTCGAAGGTGGTGATGCCGGCTTCGAGGGCGGCGTTCACGCACGCGACGGCGGCGTCCTCTTCCACCTGCCTGCCGTGGGTGATCCAGTTGCCGTAGACCAGTTCGGAAATGACGAGGCCTGAACGGCCGAGATGACGAAACTCCATGTCCAAGAGATTACCTGCCGCGCGGCTAGCGTCAACGACTCGAGTGTCACAGGCAGGCGAACGGACGGTGCGGCTACAGCGGCCCGTCGTCGATCGAGACGGCCGCGTCGAGCATCCGCAGCGCCTCGGCCCGGTCGGCCCGCAGCGGCACGATCTCGTTGCCGTCCAAGCCGAGTGCGCCCCACGAGTACCCGTCGGAGGCGAGGAAGCCGGAGGGGTGCACCTCGACGCGCTGGTAGCGCGGGGGCACGACGACGCGCCCGGTCTTGTGCACGACGAGCACGCGCCCGCGCTGGGCGGCGACGGCGACGCCGTTGACGAACCCGGTGACGGTGCGCCCGTCGGCGGTGGGGGTCTCCATGGAGGTGTAGAGCATCGGGACGACGACGGTGCCGGTGCGGTCGATCGCGCCCCAGTCGGCCTGGCGCACGGCGGCCACACCGCCGCGGAAGTCCCCGGCCTGGCTGAACGCGGCCTGCACGACCGGCCGTCCGTCCACGCCGAGGTACCCGAAGCGCCCGGTCTGCGGGTCCTGGAACCGGTCGGGGGCGGGGTGCCCGGCGCGTTCGGGCCAGCCGCGCGGCGGCGGCCCGAAGCCGGCCTTCGCGGCGTGCTCCTCGATGAGCGAGAGGGCGGTCTCGACGATCTGCATGACGAACCCGTGCGGGTTCTGCTCGGAGGCGCGCTGCACGTGGATGAGCGATTCGGTGATGCGCCCCTGCGCGATGCAGGAGAGGCCGGCGTAGGCCCGCACGGCGCCGGTGAGCGTCCTCGGCAGCTCTCCGGCCTCGGCGAGCGCGAACAGCTGGTCGGCCTCCTCGAAGCGGCCGCGCACGCGCAGCACCTGCGCCAGCCGCGCCCTCGCGGGGGCCAGCAGGAGGTCGGCGCCGACCGCTTCGGCGTACTTGACGGCCGCGGCGGCGTCGACTTCGGCGCCGTCGAAGTCGCCGAGCACGCGCAGGATCACGGCTCGCACGCCGAGCAGCCGCGACTGGTCGGCCTCGACCGCGGACCGGGCGAGGCGCATGGTCGCCTCTTCACGGATCTGCTGGAGGGCGACGGTGTCGGCGATCGCGTGCCGCATGGTGGCGCGATCGAGTGGGCCGAGGGCGCGGAACAGCCCCGCCCGCAAGTCCGCCGCGACATCCACCACGTTGACTACTTTCCGGGGTCAGAGAGGGCTACGACAATTCGAGGGTAGGCCATGGGAGACCCGGGAACGACAGCAGAACGATCCCGGGCCGGACCGGTGCAAAGCGGACAGCCCCTCGACGACGCCTGCGAGTCGTGGAGCAGCCCGCGCCCGTCCTACTTGACGACCTTGCCGAGGTCGTCTTCCTTCGCCTTGTAGCTCATGCGCGGCCGCGGGTTGCGCATCGAGCGGGGCATGATGCTCCGCTGGATCGCGTACCAGTACAGGGCGCCCATGCGCTGCTCGGTCCTCGGGTGGCGCTTGGTCACGATCCGCTTCACGCGGCGCGCCAGCAGGACCGATTCGAACACGATGACGGCCGTCATCACGAGGAGCGCGATGAACAGGTAGCTCTGGAGCTGCACCGATCCGGTGGAGAGGATCAGGATCGCGAACGCGCCGAACATGTAGTACTGGCCGACGGACCAGCGCGAGTCCACGATGTCGCGCACCAGGAGCCGCTCGGCTCCGCGGTCGCGCGGCAGGTGGTACTTGTCGAAGAGCGGGTCGCCCTTCCACTGGCCCTCGGCGATGCGGGAGCGCTCGGCGCGGAGGTCGTCCTTCGCCTGCTTCTTCTGCTCCTTGGTGAGCGGCCCGGCCTTCTTCTGGGCCTCCCGCTTCTCCTTCGCGGTCAGCGGGGGGTTGGCCGGGGGGCGCGCCTTGGACTGGTTGGGCCGCTTGGGAGTGGCCTTCCCCTTCTTGTCGGTGGCGGAAGCCGGCTGGGTTTCCTCGGGGGCAGGTGTCTCCGCCTGCACGGACTTCTTCGCCACGGACTTAAGGCCTTCCTCGACTCGCTGCGGGATGCTGCCCTCCAAGCATACCTACGCGGATTCGCCTGACTCCGGCTCAGCTCGTCCGGACGGTCTCAGCTCGGTTACGGCTTGCGGACTGTGCCGAGGGCGATCGGCTACGGCCCGCAAGCCGCGCAGAGGGTGTTCGATCGCGGCTCGCGAGCTTCGCCGACGTGCTCGGCCTCGGCTACGCGAGCGTCGCCGAGGCCGGCCGTTCGATCTTCGCGCCGAGACCGACGAGCTTCGCCTCGAAGTTCTCGTAGCCGCGCGTGATGTAGCGGTCGACGCCGTAGACGCGCGAGGTGCCCTCGGCGGCCATCGCGGCGATGAGGTGGCTGAACCCGGCGCGCAGGTCGGGGATCTGGAGGTCGGCGGCGTGCAGCTTCGAGGGCCCGGCGATGACGGCCGAGTGCAGGAAGTTGCGGCGGCCCCAGCGGCACGGCGTGCCGCCCAGGCAGTCCGAGTACAGCTCGATGTTCGCGCCCATGCGGCGCAGCTCGGAGGTGTAGCCGAAACGGTTCTCGTACACCGTCTCGTGCATGATCGACAGGCCGTCGGCCTGCGTCAGCGCCACGACGATCGGCTGCTGCCAGTCGGTCATGAGCCCGGGGTGCACGTCGGTCTCGAGCGCGACCGGCTTGAGCGGGGTGCCCGGGTGCCAGAAGCGGATGCCGCCCTCGATCGGGTCGTCGTTCACGTCGTACGCGCCGCCGATGGAGCGGAACACGTTGAGGAACGTCATCATGTCGGCCTGCTGCGCGCCGCGCACGAACACGCTGCCCTGGGTGGCGAGCGCCGCCGAGGCCCACGAGGCGGCCTCGATGCGGTCGGGCAGGGCCCGGTGCGAGTAGCCCTTGAGCTCCTCCACGCCCACGATCTCGATCACGCGGTTGGTGTGGACCTTGATGATCGCGCCCATCTTCTGCAGGATGCAGATGAGGTCGATGATCTCCGGCTCGATCGCGGCGTTGCGCAGTTCCGTGGTGCCCTTGGCCATCACGGCGGTGAGCAGCACCTGCTCGGTGGCGCCGACGGACGGGAACTCAAGCTCGTAGCGAATGCCGTGGAGGCCGTTGGGGGCCGAGAGGTGCGTGCCGTCGGCGCCCTTCTCGACGACCGCTCCGAACTTGCGGAGCGCGTCGAGGTGGAAGTCGATAGGGCGACCACCGATGTTGCATCCGCCCAGGTCGGGGATGAAGGCGCGGCCGAGGCGGTGCAGGAGGGGCCCGCACAGGAGGATCGGGATGCGGCTCGTCCCGGCGTGGACGTTGATCTCCTCCACGCCGGCGGACTCGACCGAGGTGGGGTCCATGTAGAGCGTGTCGCCGTCGAGATCGACGTCGACGCCGTGGACGCGGAGGAGCCCCGTCACGACCTCGACGTCGCGGATGGCGGGCACCGAGCGCAGTACTGAGGGGGAGGTGCCCAGCAGGGCGGCGACCATGGCCTTGGAGACGAGGTTCTTCGCACCGCGGACCTGGACCTCGCCGTCGAGGGGGGTGCCGCCGTGGATGATCAGCATGTCTTCGGCGGGCGCGGTTTCAGGGGTGGCGTCGGTGCTGCTCAAGAGGTCTCCTCGGTGGGTGGAGTTCTGGGACTGAAGCCGGGAACTGGGAGTGAATCGTAAGGCGGTGGACGCCTCGATTGCACTCGGCGGACCAACGATAACGGAACGGGCACGGGGAAAACGCCCAGGTAGCGACATAACCCACGGTGATCATGCGCACCGGAAACGCCGCAACGCGCGAACCCGGCGAAGCCCCCGCTCATTCATGGCTTGGAAGCGGCGCTTCATGGCCGGGAAGCGGCGCCGAGGTGAACGCCCGACGCGGGCCGCTGCGAGCCCCTCCAGGGACACGCGGCGACCCGCGTCGGCGGTTGCACTTGTGACGGCACTCGCGCTACGGCAGCGCGAGCATCCGGTCGAGCGCCTCGCGCGCGTGACCGGCGGTCTCGGCGTCCACGGTGATCGTGTTCGGCACCCGCCCGGCCACGAGCTCCTCGAGCGCCCACACCAGGTGCGGCAGGTCGATCCGGTTCATGGTGGAGCAGTAGCAGACCGTCTTGTCCAGGAACGAGATCTTCTTGTCCGGGAACTGGTTCGCCAAGCGGCGCACCAGGTTCAGCTCGGTGCCGATGGCCCACGACGAGCCCGGCTCGGCCGCTTCGAGCTGCTTGATGATGTACTCGGTCGAGCCCACGAAGTCCGCGGCCTCGACGACCTCGTGCTTGCATTCGGGGTGCACCAGGATGTTGACCTCGGGGTCGAGGCGGCGCATCTCCTCCACGCACTCGAGCGTGAAGCGCCCGTGGACCGAGCAGTGGCCCTTCCACAGGATGATCTTGGCGTTCCGCAGCTCCTCGTCGGTGAGGCCGCCGTTCGGCTTGTGCGGGTTGTAGAGCACGCAGTCCTCGAGCGAATAGCCCATCTCGCGGACCATCGTGTTGCGGCCCAGGTGCTGGTCGGGCAGGAACAGGACCTTCTCGCCCTGGTCGTAGGCCCACCGCAGCGCCCGCTCGGCGTTCGAGGAGGTGCACACGAGGCCGCCTTCACGGCCCACGAAGCCCTTGATCGCGGCCGTCGAGTTCATGTAGGTCACCGGCACGGTGACGTCGGCGATCCCGATGCGCCCCAGGTCCTCCCAGCACTGCTCGACCTGCGAGGCGGTGGCCATGTCGGCCATGGAACAGCCCGCTGCCAGGTCGGGCAGGATGACCTGCTGGTGCTCGCCGGTGAGGATGTCGGCGCTCTCGGCCATGAAGTGCACGCCGCAGAACAGGATGTACTCGGCGTCGGGCCGCGCGGCGGCCTGCTGGGCGAGTTTGAACGAGTCGCCGGTGACGTCGGCGAACTGGATCACCTCGTCGCGCTGGTAGTGGTGGCCCAGGATGAAGACGTTGCCGCCGAGCGCCTCCTTGGCGGCGCGGGCGCGTTCGACCAGGTCGGGGTCGGAGGGCGCGGGCAGTTCACCGGGGCAGTCGACGCCGCGCTCGGAGCCGGAGTCGGTGCCGCGTCCCAGGAGCAGGAGCGCGGTCTGAGTGGAAGCAGGTTCGTTGAAGCCCGTCATGGCGGCAATGGTAAACCTTTTCGAGCCCTTCCCGGTCTCCCTGAATCCGCCATGCGGACAAGCCGTCCACAGGCTGGGCTCTCCGGTCACCCGGCAAGCGGTTACACCCTGGTTCGGGGCATCCACTAGGCTCTTGGTGTGCGCATCCTCATAGCTCCCGACAAGTTCGCCGGCACCATGAGCGCCGCCGAAGCCGCCGACGCCGTCGCCGCGGGCTGGCGCCGCGCCCGGCCCGACGACACCGCGGTCACGCTGCCGCTCGCCGACGGCGGCCCCGGCTTCGTCGACGTCCTCGCCCACGCCATCCCCGGCGCGCTCCGCCGCACCGTGGCGACCTGCGACCCGCTCGGCCGCCCCGTCAAGGCCGACTACCTGCGCGACGGCGAGACCGCGTACATCGAATCGGCCGCCGCCTGCGGACTCCACCTCCTCGAAGCGGCCGAACGCGACCCGCGCCGCACCACCACCTACGGGCTCGGCCTCATCGTCGCCGACGCGATCGAGACCGGCGCCCGCCGCATCGTCGTCGGCCTCGGCGGCTCGGCCACCAACGACGCCGGCGCCGGGATGCTCACCGCCCTCGGCCTCACCCTCCTCGACTCGACCGGCGCCGCACTGCCCTACGGCGGCGGCGTGCTCTCGGCCTGCACCGACATCGAAGGCCACGCCCGCACCCGCGGCGTCGAGTTCGTCGCGGCCACCGACGTCGACTCGCCGCTCCTCGGCCCCCACGGCGCGACCTACATGTTCGGCCCGCAGAAGGGCGCGAGCGGCAACGCGCTGCCGTTCCTGGAGATGTCCCTCTCGTCCTTCGCCGAACTCGCCGAGCGCCGTCTCGGCCCGGTCGGCGCCTCCGAGCTGCCCGGCGCCGGAGCCGCCGGCGGGCTCGGCTTCGCGTTCTTCCTCCTCGGCGGCCACCGTGAATCGGGCGCCCGCCTCACCTGCGACGCAGTCGGTCTCGACGCCCAGATCGCCGAAGCCGACCTCGTCATCACCGGTGAGGGCTCCTTCGACGCCCAGAGCCTGCGCGGCAAGCTCGCCGCCGAGGTCGCCTCCGGCGCGAGCGCCCACGGGAAGCCCTGCCTGGTCATGGCCGGCCGGTCCGACGTCGAGGGCCACCCCGACCTCGCGGGCGTCCATTCGGTCACCGACCTCCTCGGCAGCTCCGAGGCCGCCATGCGCGAACCCGTGCAGGGCCTCACTTCACTCGCCGAGAAGGTGGCGGAGGAATGGCAGGAGTAGGTACGGTCGAGGACTGGTCATCAGGACACGTCACACCTCCGGGTATGTGACCTCCGGAATAACGACACACGCGAAGCCGTTGGGTACTGTTGACCTGTCGAAGAGACCCGATCGACTTGGATCTCGCACACACACGAGGGAGTTGCCAGTGAGCGCCACCCAGCAGGCCGACGACGTCAAGGACAACGCCACCAAGGTCGGCGTCGTGCTCACGGAAGCGGCCGCCACCAAGGTCAAGGCCCTGATCGAGCAGGAAGGCGAGGAAGGCCTGCGCCTGCGCGTAGAGGTCAGCCCCGGCGGCTGTTCCGGCCTGCGCTACGGCCTGTACTTCGACACCGACGTGCGCGAGGGCGACACCGTCCAGGACTACGAAGGCTTCGGCGTCGTGGTCGACAAGATGAGCATCCCCTACCTCATCGGTGCCAGCATCGACTTCGCCGACCGCATCGACGCCCAGGGCTTCACCATCGACAACCCGAACGCCCAGGGCTCCTGCGCCTGCGGCGACTCCTTCCACTAAGGGGTAAGGGTCCGCTGTGGCCCGGCAGGGACTCCTGAGAGAAGAACTGGACTGCGGTTCACGCCTCGCACGTGCCGCTTCGCTCAAAGCACGAGCTTCGCTACGAAGCCTTGCCAGTCTTCCACTCAGAAGCCCCCTATGGCCCGGCTGGTGACCCGACCGCCGTTCTACTCCAGCCCGGTCGCACGCTCTGCGTCGACCGGGCTGCGTTATTGTTTGTCGCTTTCCGCATGTCCCCGACCATTAACGAGGACTCTCCCAGTGCCACTTGTCGTGCAAGGCATGAAGACCGCCGTCACCGGATCGACCGCTGAAACGGTCGGCCACGGCATGAGCCGACTCGGCCAAGCGCCGGTCGTGATCGACGGCGAAGAACTCGACCTCATCGAGGTCATGGAGCGCGGCGGCACCCTCCGCCTCGTCCACATCGGGCCTGGCGAGGCCAAAGCCATGCACGCCTACGCCGACCAGTGCCGCGACCTCGGCCTCGAGTTCAGCGCCGACCCCGGCGAGCTCGAAGGCGAAGAGGCCGTGGACTTCCTGACCGGCGCCAAGTTCCTCGTCACGAGCCAGGACCGGTACCAGCTGCTGCAGGCCACCACCGGCCTGAGCGACGACGAGATCCTGGAGCGGGTGCGCGTCCGCGTGACCACACTCGACCAGGACGGCGTCGAGATCGCCGGCCACGACATCGAACGCGTCCGCGTGCCCTTCCCGCGCGCCCGCGAGATCATCGACCCCGCCGGTGCGGGCGACGCCTTCACCGCCGGCCTCCTGGCCGGCCTGGGCTGGGGGATGGGCCTGCGCCGTGCGGCGGAGGTCGGCTCGCAGATGACCGCGCTCGCCCTCGAATCCATAGGGCCGCAAGGTTATGCCGTGAACCCGGTCGAGTTCGTGCACCGGCTGGAGCAGTCCTACGGCCCGGCCGCCGCGGCCGAGGCCTCCGCGTACCTGCTGCCGGAGTGATCCCCAAGCGCCTCTTGAATGTTCAGAGGAAACACGCGTCTCAGAAATTGGGATTACAGAGGCAATACGGACGAAACAATTGCAGCCCAAGGTCTCTGCCAACCGTCTGCACGGTAACGATTTCACAACGCACTCTATCTTTTAGGGGTGTTGTACGCCATGGTGTGAGTTATCCCACGACCCACTCACACGCTCTGGAGACCCTGGTGAAACGAATCCGGACAGCGGCCGCCGTCTGCGCGGCGGCCGCACTCGCACTGACCGCATGCACAGGCGACCCGAACGACGTAGGAGACGGCGGCGGCGACGGCGGCGGCACCGTCGACATGCAGATCGGCGAAGTTCCGACCCTTGTGGTCAGCGACTGCGACGACTCGGAGTGCTACCGCATCGTCAAGAACATCTACGACGGCCTCGTGTACTACGACAACGAGACCGGCGAGCCGATCAACCTCGTGGCCGAAGCGATCACCAGTGAGGACAACCAGACCTGGACCATCACGATCAAGGAAGGTCTGCAGTTCCAGAACGGCGAGCCGGTGGACGCCGAGGCCTTCATCCGCTCCTGGAACAACACCGCCTACGGGCCCAACGTGGCCGGCCTCAACTACTTCTTCGGCCGCTTCCAGGGCTACGCCGAGATGAACCCCGCGCCGCTGCCCGAGGACCAGTGGGCCGACCCGGAGGTCCCCGAGTTCCCCGAACCCGAGGCCGACACCCTCTCCGGCGTCACCGCGATCGACGACCTCACCATCGAGGTCAAGCTCACCCAGCAGTTCAGCGGCTTCGCCACCATGCTCGGCTACGCGGCCTTCCTGCCGATGGCCGAGGAATGCCTCGCCGACCTCGAAGCCTGCATGTGGAACCCGATCGGCAACGGCCCCTTCATGCTCGAAGGCGAATACGACCCTGAGGCCGGTGCTTCCGCCGTCCGCTGGGAGGACTACGAGGGCGGGATGCCCGCCAAGATCGACAAGGTCAACTGGCACCCCTACCTCGGCGAGTCCGACTGCTGGAACGACTTCAAGACCGGTGACATCGACGTCTGCTCGCCCCGCGCGGCCGACTTCGAGACCGCGATGGCCGATCCGGAGCTCACCGAGCGCCTCGTGAGCCAGCCGGGCACCACGTTCACCGCGCTCGGGTTCCCGCTGTGGATGGAGGAATGGCAGGACGTCAACCTCCGCCGCGCCTTCTCCACCGCCATCGACCGCGAAGCCGTGCTCACCGTCATCGGCCAGGCCCGCGGCGTCCCCGCCGACGGCTTCATCCCCGAATCGATCTTCGGCGGCGGCACCGGCAGCTGCGAGTACTGCGAGTACGACCCCGAGGAGGCCAAGCGGCTCCTCGAGGAGGCCGGCGGCTGGCCCGAGGGCGAGGTCTTCGAGCTCTGGTACAACGAATCCGCCGACAACCAGACACTGTTCCGGGCCGTCGGCGACTCCATCAAGGAGACCCTCGGCATCGAGTACGAGCTCGTCCCGCTGGACTGGCCCGAGTTCCTGACCGCCCGCGACGAGCACACGGTCGAAGGCCCGTTCCGCTACGCGTGGGGACCGGACTACAACCTCAACGAGAACTTCCTGACGCCGGTCTACGGCGGCGGCGAGGCCATGAACGTCTTCGGTTACGCCAGCCCCGAGTTCGACGCCGCGATCCTCGCCGCCGACCAGGCGCCGACCCTCGAAGAGGCCGTCCCGCTCTACGCCGAGGCGGAGAAGCTCATCGCCGACGCCATGCCGGCCGCACCGGTCCTCTACTCCTCCGACAACGTGTTCTACAGCGAAGACGTCGAGAACGTCGTCCTCAACCCGATCTATGTCGCCCCCGGCGGCGACTGCGAGCTCCGTGAGATCACGGTAGTCCAGTAGCCGAACGGATTGCGGCACAGCCGAAGCGGGCCGGGTCCACACGAACGACGCCTCCGTCGTCCGTGGGACCCGCCCGCCCCGAACCCGGCCGTGCCGCCCCAATGGAACGGGAACAACTTCAATGGGACGCTACGTCATTCGCCGCCTGCTGCAGGCACTCCTGACACTGGGCCTGGTGCTCTTCCTGATGCACTGGCTGATGGCCCTCTCGGTCCAGGTCCGCGGGAACCCGGCCCGCCTCTTCTTCGGCGACCGCACGCCCAACGCCGCCGCACTGGCCCAGGTCGAAGCCATGTACAACCTCGACAACCCGTGCTATGAACGCACCGGCGACCCCTGCATCGCCCCGTTCATCGAACGGCTCCAGGCCTACGCCGCGGGCGACTTCGGCACCACCCTCCGCGGCAACCGGGACGTCGGCGAACTCCTCGCCATCTCCATCCCGAACACCTTGCGGCTCTTCGCCTTCTCCATCGTCACCCTCGTGGTGCTCGCGATGGTCTTCGGCTCCTGGGCCGCCCGCCACCGCAATCGCTTCCAAGACCACTTCGTGCGCGGCGGCACCATCCTCGTCGACTCGGTGCCGGTCTTCCTCATCATGCTGATCTACTCGTCGCTCATCGCCGTGCCCCTGACCCGCTGGGTCAGAGGCATATTCGGCGGCGACTCCGCCATAGGCCAGCTCTTCAGACCCACCTACGACGTCGACCATCCATGGATGACGATCATCATCCCGGGCCTGCTCCTCGGCACCGCCGGGCTCGCCAGCATGACCCGCCTCGTACGGGCCAGCCAGCTCGAGAACTACCACGCCGACTTCGTGCGCACCGCACACGCCAAGGGCCTCAGCAGAAGACGCGTCGCCAACGTCCACATCGTCCGCAACTCGCTCATCCCCGTGGTGACCGCGATCGGCTACAACTTCGCGTTCATCCTCACCGGGGCCGTCGTCACCGAGGGCATCATGCAGATCCCCGGCATGGGCCAACTGCTGTGGAACGCGCTGCTCGGCACCGAAGTCAGCATCGTGATCACCTCGTTCGTGGTCATCGCCGTCGTCGTGCTCGCCGTGAACCTCGTCGTGGACCTCATGTACGCCCTACTCGACCCGAGGATTCGCTATGCCTGACCGCACCGAACCCCTCCCCGAGCCCGTACCCGGCGCCGTCAAGAGCCCCGACGCCCCGCAGGCCTCGCTGTGGAAGGACGCCTTCCACCGCATGGTCCGCCGCGTCGACGTCATCATCGCGGCGCTCCTCATCCTCGTCGCGGTCGCCATGGCGCTCTTCCCGACCCTGTTCACCGACGCCGACCCGCGCAGCTGCTCCGGCCGCCTCGCCCGCCAGCGCCCCGACACCTGGTTCACCGGCGACCACCCGCTCGGCACCGACGCGTTCGGCTGCGACTTCGCCGCCAAACTCGTATACGGCACCAGGCCGACCCTGCTCCTCGCGGTCTCCGTGATCGTCCTCAGCGTCCTCATCGGACTCGTCATGGGGATCCTCTCGGGCTACTACGGCGGCTGGACCGACGCGGTGATCTCCCGCGCCCTCGAGGTGTTCATGGTCGTGCCGTTCCTCCTCGGCGCCCTGCTGCTCCTGGCCCTGTTCCGCGGGCGCAGCAGCTCCGAAGAGCTCATACCAGCGGTGGCCCCGGCGGCGCTCGCGCTGGCGGTGTTCGGGTGGATGGAGTTCGCCCGGTACGTGCGGGCGGCGACCATCGAGACGCGCAACCTCGACTACGTGGCGGCGGCGCGCTGCCTGGGCGCCCGGGACCGGCGGATCATGTTCCGCCACATCATGCCCAACGCGATCGTTCCGGTGACGGCGATCGTGCCGACCACCGTCGGCGGGATCATCGTCACCGAGTCGGTGCTGGCCGTCCTGGGCCTGGGCATCCGCCCGCCCGCGACGAGCTGGGGCATCCTGCTGGCCGAGGGCACGGGCTGGGCCGCCGGCGGGTACCTGTACCTGCTGCTGTGGCCGATGGCGTTCCTGCTCATCACCGTGTTCGCATTCGCGACCTTCGGCGACGCCCTGCGCGACGCCCTTGACCCGAAACTGAGGTGAGCGAGCGATGGTCACGCAAATCCGAGTCATCGGCGACACGCTGCCGGGCATCGACCAGAACCAGCCGCTGCTCGAAGTGGACGATCTGCACGTCGAGTTCCGGCTGCGCGGCGTCAGGATCCCTGCGGTGCGCGGGGCGAGCTTCACGCTCGAACTGGGCCGGACCCTCGCCATCGTGGGCGAATCCGGTTCCGGCAAGTCCGTGACGAGCCAGGCCGTCATGGGCATCCTCGACACGCCGCCCGCGCGGATCACCGCGGGGGAGGTGCGGCTGCAGGGCGTCGACCTCCTCAAACTCGACGCCGAGTCCCGCCGCGGCGTGCGCGCCAACCACATCGCGATGGTCTTCCAGGACGCCCTCTCGGCCCTCAACCCGGTGTGGTCGGTCGGTTTCCAGATCGGCGAGCTGTTCCGCGTGCACCGCGGGCTCAGCCGCGCCGAGGCGAAGGCGAAGGCGATCGAGCTCCTCGACCTCGTCGGCATCCCGGACGCGAAGCGCCGCGTCGGGCACTACCCGCACCAGTTCTCCGGCGGTATGCGCCAGCGCGTCATGATCGCGATGGCGCTCGCGCTCGACCCGGAGATCCTCATCGCCGACGAGCCGACCACCGCCCTCGACGTCACCGTCCAGGCCCAGATCATGCGGCTGCTCAAGGACATCCAGACCGAGCGGAACATGGGCCTGATCCTCATCACCCACGACCTCGGGGTGGTGGCTGACGTCGCCGACGAGGTCGCCGTCATGTACGCCGGGGAGGTGGTCGAGCGCGCGGGCATCCGCGACGCGTTCAAACGCCCGGCCCACCCCTACACGAAGTCCCTGCTGCGCTCGATCCCGCGCGTCGACACCGTCGGGCAGGAGCTCGAGGTCATCCGAGGGCTCCCGCCGAACCCGGCGAACCTGCCGAGCGGGTGCCCGTTCCATCCGCGCTGCTTCGCCGCCGAAGACGAATGCGTCACGGACGTGCCGCCCTGGCTCGAGCCGGCCGACGGGCACGGCAGCCGCTGCCATTTCGCCGAGGAGGTCTACGCCGATGAACGCTGAACTCGGCCAAGCGAACACGAGTACCGAGCCGGCCCTGGAAGCGAAGGACCTGGTCAAGCACTTCCCGATCCAGCGGGGCGTCGTCATCAAACGCACCGTGGGGCAGGTGCAGGCCGTCGACGGCGTGGACCTCAAGCTCTACCCGGGCAAGACCCTCGGCGTCGTGGGCGAATCGGGCTGCGGCAAGTCGACGCTCGCGAAGCTCCTGGTGGGCCTGGAAACCCCGACCTCAGGTTCGATCAAACTGCAGGGCAAGGAGATCGGTAATCTCTCGGCCCGCCGCATCCGGCCGTTCCGGCGGGACATCCAGCTGGTCTTCCAGGACCCGTACACCTCGCTCAATCCGCGGATGACCGTGGGCGACATCGTGGGCGAGCCGTTCGAGATCCACCCCGAGGTGATCCCGAAGCAGCAGCGCGCCGCCGAGGTCAAGGACCTGCTCGACATGGTCGGCCTCAGCCCCGACCACGTGAACCGCTACCCGCACCAGTTCTCCGGCGGGCAGCGCCAGCGCATCGGCATCGCCCGCGCGCTGGCGCTGCGCCCGCAGGTGCTCGTCTGCGACGAACCGGTGAGCGCCCTGGACGTATCGATCCAGGGGCAGGTCATCAATCTCCTCGAGCGCCTGCAGGACGAGCTCGGACTGGCGTACGTGTTCATCGCGCACGACCTCTCGGTGGTGCGCCACATCGCCGACGAGGTCGCGGTGATGTACCTCGGCAAGGTGGTCGAGCGCGGCACGGGCCGTGAGATCTACGACCACCCCCGGCACCCGTACACGCAGGCCCTGCTCTCGGCGGTGCCCGTGCCGGACCCGGACCTGCGGGGCCAGCGCGACGAGATCATCCTGCAGGGCGACGTCCCGTCCCCGATCAATCCGCCCTCGGGCTGCCGGTTCCGCACCCGTTGCTGGAAGGCCACGGACCACTGCGCGGAGGAGATGCCCTCGCTTGAGGTGGGGGACAAGGGAACGCACCCGACGGCCTGCTTCTACGCCGAGGAGCGGGATGTCACGCACGCCGTGAAATAATCGATCCCCGGCGGGGGGGGGGGGGGGGGGCCCCCCCCCCCCCCCCCCCCCCCCCCCCCCGCGACATCGATGTCGGCGGCTTCCGCGCTGCCAGTACTCGTGGCCGCGAAGCGGTCCCGGGTCTACCCTGCTCGGGTGCACCAGGACCCTTACCCCGCCGCCCCGACCGACCTCGACGCCCTGGCCTCCGCCTACCTGCTCGGCGGGCTCCGCGAGATCCGTCACCTCACGGACGGCCGCATGAACCGGAACTGGTACCTCGATTCCGACCGCGGCCGCTTCGCGCTCAAACACCTCACCGACCGCGACCCGGCCGCGGTCCGCCGCAACCTCGGCCTCCTCGAACGCCTTGCCGCTGGGGGCATCCCGGTCGCCGCGCCCGTCGCCGACAGCACCGGCGACCTGGTCCACGAGATCGAGGGCAACGCGTACTACCTCTGCGAATGGGTCGACGGCACTCACCCCGGCGCGGAGTTGTCCCTCGCCCAGGCCGGGCACATGGGCGCCGTGATCGCCCGCATCCATGACGCGCTCGCCGACCCCGACTCGGGTCTCCCCGCGCCCCAGCAGTCTCCGACGGACGTTTCCGATCCGGACGCGGCCCTCGCCGAGACCGGACGCTTTCTCGAACTCGCCGCCGAGCGCCCCTCTCAGAACGAGTTCGACCGCGCCGCCGTCCCGGTGCTCCAGCAGCGCCTCGACCTCATCGCCGCCAACGCTCACCTCCGCCCCGGCCCGGACGCGGCCACCGGCCCCGGCGGCTGGACGCACGGCGATTGCCAGAACTACAACCTCGTCTGGTCGGGCGGGCGCATCGGCGCCGTCATCGACTGGGACCGCGTCCGGGTCGGCTCCTACGCCGAGGAACTCGCCCGCACCGCGGCCTATCAGTTCTGCACGCCCGACGCCCGGATCGACCTGCCCAAGGTCGCCGCCTTCCTCGCCGGCTACCGAAGCGTCCGCCCGATCGACCCCGTAGACCTGGCGAGGGCTTCCCGCCTCCGCTGGTGGAAGATCCTGGCGCACTGCTGGCAACTCGACTTCCACTACGACCGCGACGACGCCGGGTGCGACGACCTGTTCTTCCGGGACCACCGGCTCATCACCTGGTGGACGGCGAACCTCGACGCGGTGGAGGCGGCCTTCCGCGCGTGACCACTGCCTCGAATTGCGGTTGCGATGTCGCCGGAGTCCGATACGTTCGGGCGCATGACGAACAGTGAAGCCCCGAGTCGGGCGCTCAGCGACCGCATCGCCGTCTCGGCCACGGTCGCGGGCGCGTTCATGACCGATGCCGAAGGCCGCGTGCTGCTGGTCAAGGCGACGTACCGGGACGAGTGGGGCTTCGCGGGCGGCTGGGTGGACCGCGGCGAGTCGCCCCACGAAGCCTGCGCCCGCGAGATCCGGGAGGAGATCGGCCTCGACCTGACGGTCGGCGACCTGCTCGTCCTCGACTGGCTGCCCGACCCCGGTTACGCCGGGCTGCCGATGACGTTCTACCTCTTCGATGCCGGCGTCGTCGCGGACCCTCGAGGCATCCGGCCCCGAGCCGGAGAGATCGAGGCGTTCGAGTTCCTCGCCCCCGCGGCCGCGATGGCGCGCTGCGGGGAGTTCAACCGTGCGAGGCTCGGCCTTGCGATGGAGGCGCGGCTGACCGGGAGGACGGCGTATCAGCCCTATCGCCAAGCGGCGTAAGGCGGCTGCGCTCACCTGCGGGGCTTGTGGCTCACGGACTTCTTGAGGGTGCCGTCGGGGTTGTAGTAGTGCCACTCGCCGACCTTCTTGTCCTGCTCGTAGCGCCCGCTGTCGATGAGGGCCCCGTCGGCGGTCCACCGTTCCCAGAGCCCTTCGCGCTTCTCGTGGTCGAAGTCGCCGCGCTGGAGGACCTGGCCGTTGGCGCGCCACCAGGTCCACTGGCCGTGCAGGAGGCCGTCGGCGTAGCCGCCTTCGGACCGGAGGCGGCCGTCCCTCGCATAGTGCCGCCAGATGCCCTCGCGCTGGTCCGCGACGTACTCGCCGACGACGAAGCCGCCGCGGGCGTCCTCCTCCGACCACAGCCCGGTCTTGCGGCCCTCGTCGTCGAGGCGGTTCTCGGCGTCCTCGGGTCGCGGCCTTTCCTGCCGTCCCATGCTCGACCTCCCGTCTGCTCGGTGGGCCGCCCGGCGGGCGGCCCACCGCTGAGCCTAGGCGCTCCGCGGGGCGGGCACTCAGGCTTCGAGGAGGTCCTGCGCGGTTTTCAGCGCCTCGCGGAGCCGGTCCTGGTAGGCGAACAGGTCCGTTTCGATCGCCTCGTACGACGCCAGCTCCTCCGCGTCCATCGCCGCGATGACCGCCTCGCGGTACCCGACCTCCTCCGAGCAGTCGCTGAAGGCGACGGCCATCTCGATCTCGTACGCCTTCTTGCCCTCGAAATCGCCGGGGAGGTCGGCGGGCGGGTCGGGGATCGTCACCTCGGGCGGTTCGAAGCCCTCCTCATAGCGCTCTTCGTGGTCCTCGCCCAGGTAGACCCGGTAGAAGTACTCGGACACCGGCAGCCAGCCGCCTTCCTGGAACTCCCATTCGCCGTGTCCGGCCTCGGCGACGCAGGTCAGGAACGCGGCCGACACGTCGGCGGTCGCCGCGTCGATCGACGCCTGGTCCGTCGGCGGGACCGGGGGCTCCTCGGGCCGGAACTTCCAGGTGAAGATCGCCAGCCCCTCCTCGACACCCTCGCCCAAGTCCTCTTCGATCAGCTGCGGCTCGCCGTACAGCGCCTCGATCGTCGCGAGTTCGCAGCCGCCCGGCTTCGGCGGGATGATCTCGAGGTCGCCTCCGATGGAGCCGTCGTCCTCGCGGTTCTGGATCTTGGAGAGCCGCTGCGAGACCTCCTCGTCAGACGCGTCGGGGTTGCGCAACTGCCAGGCGCGGTCCTCGTACGTCATCTTCTCCTCGCCCATGAACGCCGTGTACCAGGCGATCTTGTCCTCGGCGTCGAGCGCCTCGAACGCCGAGTTGTCCGGGTACTCCTCTTCGACCGGCTGGGGCTCCTCGGGGTACCGAAGCTCGTTGTACTCGGTGATCAGGTCGTCCGATTCCCCTGCCTGGTAGACCCACTGGCCGAAGCCCCATTGGGCGGCCAGGTCGGGCTCGGGGAGCCATTCGCTGAAGCTGTAGTAGTCCTCCTGGAGCCCGCCTTCATCGACACCGATCACCTGGAACTGGTACAGCGCCATCTCGTCGTGCACCGAGAACCCCTCGTTCTCGAGGCACGCGCGGGTGATGTCCGGTTCGATCTCATAGAGCTCCTTGAAGAGCCGGTCGTTCTCGTTCAGCAGCGCCACGAGGTCGACCTTCGTCTCCTCCGGCGGCTGCTCCCGCTCGGGCCCGCCCTCCGTGCAGGCGCCCAGGGCCGCAAGGGACGTCAGCATCGCGGCCGTTCCGGCCGCGGCTCTCAACGGTGTGATGGGGGACCGTCGCATCGGGGGTTCCTCTCGAGCGCAAAGGGGTGCAAGAGGAATACGCGGTAAACCGCGGCCGGGTTGCCCGCGGCGCAAGGATTTCTACGCGAGGGACTTCGCGTAGCAGACCGAGAGGTCCCAGTCGGCGTAGTGCCCGAAGCGGGGGATCCGGTGGTAGCCCTCGCGCTCGTAGAAGCGGATCGCGTCGGGCTGGGCGACGCCGGTCTCGAGTTTCACCGTGACCCAGCCACGTTCGCGGGCGGCGTCCTCCAGTGCGGCGAGCAGCGCCGGGGCCACGCCGGAGCCGCGCGACCCGGGGACGACGTACATGCGCTTGACCTCGGCCGACTCGGCGTCGAGTTCGCGGAGCGCACCGCACCCGATCGCCGCTCCGTCGGGGCCGAACGCCATGAGGAATACCGAGACGTCCTCGGCGGACGGCAGCGGACCGGGTTCGTGGTCGTCGCAGCCGTACCGCTCGTCGAGTTCGGCGCGCTGGCTCGTGCGGAGTGCGACGCCTTGCGGGTCTTCCCAGTCGCGGGCCTCGATGGTCCAGGTGGCGGTGGTCGGCATGGCGGGTCCTCGTCGTCGGGAGTGTCGTAACAGATGTTACGGTAACACTTGTTACGACAACGAGGGGAGCGGGCCATCGCACGCAGGGCGGATCACGGGGCGCAGCAGGAGCGCATCTCGAAGGCGGTCTGGAGCATCCTGGCGGGCAAGGGGATCGAGCACCTGACGATCCGCTCCGTCGCGGCCGAGGCGGGCTGCACCACCGGCCTGGTCATGCACCGGTTCCCCGGGCGCAAGGCACTGCTCGCCCACGCGCGCGACCTGCTGCACGCACGCACCCGAGTGCGCGTCGAACGCCTCGAAGCCGAGACCGGGACGCCGCGCGCGGCACTGCGCGCGATCCTCGCCCAGGGCATGGCGCTGAACGAGGACTCGGCGCAGGAAGCCCTGGTGTGGATGGGATTCCTCGCGGCCTCAGTGGGCGACGACGACCTGATCGCCCTGCACCGCAAGAACAACCGCGCCTGGCGCGACCGCGTCGAGCGCCTCGTGGCGGACGCCGCCCCGGACTGGGGGCCCGCCCGGGTCCGCGCCGCCGCCTTCGCCCTCGTCGGCGCCGCCGAAGGCGCGGCCCAACTCGCCTGCTTCGACCCCGAGTCCTACAGCGCCGAGACCCAGGAGGCGATGCTCGACTCCCTACTGGACGCTTACGGCCTCGCCTGATCCGAGGCGCCCGCGAACACGGCGAGCCGCGCCGTCAGCGGATACGCCCGTTCGACCGGCAGCAGTCGGCGGACCTCCTCGCCGCGCCCTGCCCGGGCCGCCGCACCGGCGCGCACGGCGAGATCGGTGACGTCCTCGATCGCGGTGATCCACTGGTCGACATACCGGTCCACCGCCTCGCCCGAGAGGCCGATCTGGATCGACCGGTGCTCCAGCCGCTCCAGACCAGGACCCCGCTCGGGGTCCCACTGGATCCGCACGGGCGACGCGGCGAGCCGGGCCTTCCAGGCCGCTACGGTCTCGCCCTCGGCCGGCCGGCTGCCGCACGAATGCGCCAGCGCCCACTCGAAGCCCTCCCGGGCGATCCGCACCGCGAGGACCCGCTCCTGACCGGGCTTCGAGGCCCAGCCGCAGCGGTACATCATCCACAGGAACGAAGGCTTGATCCAGGTCATGCGCTCGCGCTTGAACGGCGGTGCGAACCGCTGCGCGGCCAGCGCCGGTTCGGCGATCGCGGGGGAGTACGCCTGGTAGACGGTGATCGCGTCCGCGTCGAAGACGGCGCGGATCTGGCGTGAGGGGGCCGACATGGCCCGCATCCTGCCAGGAGCCGCCCGGCACGGCAATCCGATTCGCGCCGCCGGGGTCGCGACCGCACCGAGCCCCGGGCCGCTACCTCGACAGCCGCCGAATGCCCTCGACCAGGCCCGGCAGCACCTCCAGGAACCGGTCCACCTCGTCCTCCGTGGTCTCCCGGTGCAGCGACACCCGCACGTTCCCGTGACTGAGCACGCCCATCGCCTGCAGCACATGCGAAGGCCGCAACCGCGTCGACGCGCACGCCGAACCCGACGACACCGCGAACCCGGCCCGGTTCAACTCCGTCAGCAGCACCTCGCCGTCCACCCCGAGACAGGAGAACGTCACGATGTGCGGCAGCCGGTCCACCGGATCGCCCGGCAGCTCCACCTCCTGAATCGTCTCGGCGATGTGCTCCCTGATCCGCTCCGTCATCGCCCGCGCCCGCTTCGACAGCGCGTCACGCTCAGCGGTCACCGCACGCAGCGACGCCGCCGCCGCCACCGCCGCCGGCACGTCGATCTCGCCGATCGCCTCCCGGATCGAGGAGTCCTCCCCGGGGAACGGATTCCGCCAACGCGTCCCCTTGCGCACCACGAGGATCCCGGCCCCGGACAGCCCGCCCCACTTCCGGGCGCTGGCGGCCAGCACCGACCACCCCTCGGGTACGGGCTCCCACGGCAGGCTCGCGGCCGCGTCGCACACCAGCGGCACGCCGCCCGCGTTCGCCGCGATCTCGGCGATCGGCTGCCTGGTGCCGACCTCGTGGTTCGCGCTCTGCACGACCAGCACCGAGGCGTCCTCGACCCCGGCCAGAGGATCGGCGTCGACGCGCCCGAGCCGGTCCACCGGGACCGCCACCGCCGTCCCGCCCGACCGCTCGTGCCACGCTGCCGCGTGCAGCACCGACGAGTGCTCCACCGCGCTGTGCACCAGCGGCCCCGGCTCGCTCCGGGCCGCGATGACGCCGAGTACGCCAGCGTGTACGGCCTGTGTCCCACTCGATGTGAAAGTGACCTCATCAGGACTCACGCCCAAGGAGGCGGCCGCCGACCGGCGGGCGGCCTCCAGGAGCATCCGGGACCTCCGGCCCAATGTGTACAGTCGGCCGGGACCCGCCCAGCCCTCCGACAAAGCCGCAGCATAAGCATCGCGGGCCGCCGGATGGGGCGGCTGCGCGGTCGCGCCGTCGAAGTACGTGTCGGTCACCTGTCAAATGTAGAAGACATCTCGCCGCGAACCCAACCCCTTGCACTTCCGGGCCCGGGCCAAGCAGTAGGCTCTTGCCGTCAAGATCTGCGCCTTGCCGCCCGCCCGGCGGCGGACGCGGAGCCGAGCGCTGAGAAAGGCATGAGACAGGTGGTCGGAAAACCGTCCCGAGTACGTCGCGGCCGAGCCCGCCGCGCGATAGGTCTCACCGGGATCGCCGCGCTGCTCCCGATCGTGCTCGCGGGGTGCAGCCTTGACGACGCGTTCTACCTGGGCTGGCCGCGCACGCGCCCCACGACCCAGTCCGAGCAGATGTTCGATCTGTGGATCGGCTCCACGGTCGCCGCGCTCGCGGTCGGCGTCATCGTGTGGGGTCTGACCTTCTGGTGCATCGCCGCCTACAAGAAGAAGGACAGCGACACCGAGCTGCCCCGCCAGACCAAGTACAACCTGCCCGCCGAGCTCACCTTCACGGCGCTGCCGTTCGTGCTCATCGGCATCCTGTTCTACTACACGGTCATCGTGCAGGACAACGTCACCGAGATGAGCGACGAGCCCAGCAACTGCACGAACGTCACCGCGTTCAAGTGGAACTGGCAGTTCACCTACTCCGACGAGCAGTGCGAGCCGCTCATCGGCGCCGACGGCCAGCCCGTCACCGAGACCGGCGACTCGGACTACATCCCGATCATCGTGGTCCCCAACCAGGAGGACGTGCGCTTCGTCGGCAACGCCGAAGACGTCATCCACTCCTTCTGGGTCCCCGACCTGCTCTTCAAGCGCGACCTCATCCCGGGCTCGGACGCGCAGACCACCCGCTGGGAGGTCGACTTCGAGTCCGAGGGCACCTTCGTGGGCCGGTGCGCCGAGCTCTGCGGCGCCTACCACGCCTTCATGAACTTCGAGATGCGCGTGGTCTCGCCGGAGGACTACGAGACCTTCGTGAACGCCCGCGTCGAGGGCATGACCACGCCGGAAGCGCTTGAACTCATCGGCTTCACCGGCGACGACAGGTACGCGACCACCACCCACCCGTTCGACACCGACCAGGCCACTGGCGAAGCGAGCTAGGGGAGACCGCCATGAAGACCGAGAACCGCCTCTTTTTCATCGTGATGATCTCGATGTTCATCTTCGCGGCCATCTACGGATACGTCACCTGGATCAACGACAACCCGGCCTACGGCGTGCCGAACCAGGTCGAATGGGTCGGCACCGTCGCCCTCATCTTCTCCGGTCTGCTGACCGGCATGGTGTGGCTGGTGTTCTGGGTGATCTCCCGCCGCATCGACCCGCGCCCGGAGGACCGCCCCGACGGCGAGATCTCCGACGTCTCGGGCGAGGTCGGCTTCTTCAGCCCCGGCTCGTACTGGCCGCTGGGCCTGGCGCTCACCGCCGTGCTCGCCGGTGTGGGCGTCGTGTTCTGGCTCCCGTGGCTCATAACCGCGGGCGGCGTCGCGATCCTGTTCGCCGTGGGCGGCCTGACGTTCGAGTACTACACGGGCACGCGCAAGCTCGGCCCGCAGTAACACGCTCCGCACGACGGCCCGGCGCTTCGGCGCCGGGCCGTCGTCGTGTCCTCCCGCGCCCCAAGGGGTTCGCCACGCCACCCGCAGGCGCGATCGGACCTTCTGGGTAGGGTGTGGCGGTGACTCCCTCTGTGCAGCGCCGGAAGGCGCCGCTGCTGCGGCGCCTCGCCGGAGTGGTGTTCTACAACCTGCCGCACCCGATGCGGCGCCGGATCGTGCGGATCGCCACGCCCACGTACACGCTCGGCTCCGTCGTCCTCGTCATGGACGAGCCTCGCGAGCGCCTGCTCATGCTGCGCCAGCCACCCGGGAAGCGCTGGTCCCTCCCCGCGGGCCTGCTCAACCGCCTCGAGCAGCCCATCGAAGGGGCCCGCCGCGAACTCGCCGAGGAGACCGGCATCGAGGCCGAACTCGACGAGCTCGTCCCCGCGAACCCCTGCGCGGTCGTCCACACCTCCGGCCGCTGGGTCGACAACGTCTTCCACCTCGAACGCGACCCCGAGACCACCCAGATCCTCGTCGACGGCCACGAAGTCTGGGACGCCGGCTGGCACTCCGTCGACAACCTCCCCGAGATGACCCGCGCCACCGCGAAACTCCTGGCCCACTACGAACTCGGCCCGCTGGCGGACTAGAACCGCACGTGCACCCCGGTCGCGTCGTCATGCCGCTTCGCCTCCGGGTGGAGCCGTGTATCCCGCTCCCCGCACTCCCTGACGAGCTCGACCAGGCCCTCGACACCGCCGTCCGCGACCCGCTCGAACAACTCCGGCCACGAGTAGCCGTACCGGTCGACGAGCCGCGTCAACCCGTCGGTGCAGAGCAGTACCTCGCTCACCTCGCGCAACGCCAGCGACCCGCTGAGCGCCTGCGAAGCGGCCCTGGAATCGGCGGCCGCCACCCAGTACCCGTCCTCACGATTCCGCACCGACTCGACAAACGCGACCGGCCAGCGCCGCACCCCGCCCACCGACTCGGCCGGCACACCGGCGATTCGCGCCAACCGGTCGTCCGACCGGAACCCGACCCGGCCCTCGCGATCACGCCAGGCCACCGTGCAATCGCCGAGGAGCAGCCAACCGAGCCGATCCCCCTCACGCCGGACCATCCCCACCGTCGACCCCGGCGTCACGGGATTGCCCAGATCGCAGGTCCCGGCCGCACCGTGCGATTCGCCGGTCGCCGCGATCGCCTCCGCGAGCACCCGCCGCAACCCGTTCCCCACCACCCCGATCCGCCGCTCGACCGCAGCCCCGAGCCGCCGCACGTACCAGGGCACGTCATGAACGCAACCGTCGTCCGGATACCGGGTGATGCCATCGAGCACCACCGCCGACTCGGCCGAGACCACGAAATGATCCTCATTC
Organism: Glycomyces sp. YM15; assembly: GCF_016918015.1. GTDB lineage: Bacteria > Actinomycetota > Actinomycetes > Mycobacteriales > Micromonosporaceae > Glycomyces. Next base: position 140,697 of record NZ_JAERMK010000004.1, on the reverse strand, counting down.
GGGGCGCCACCGCCGGGCGAGGAGAACGCGGAGATCTGCATACGGCCATCCTGCCGTGCGGCAACTGGGAACGAGATGGCCGATACGCCGGGTTCTGTCGTTGAGCGGTCATCCATCTAGGCGCGCCATCGCTGACGCGCTCGAGCGGTCTACCCGCGAAGGCGCTCCTGCGAGCTCGGGCGGGCCGCCCTCGAACCTCCGCGCAGAGCCTCACGGCTCCTCTTGACCTTGCTCCGGGTGGGGTTTACCGAGCCGCCGCCGTCACCGACGGCGCTGGTGGTCTCTTACACCACCGTTTCACCCTTACCGGCCCGAAGACCGGCGGTCTGCTTTCTGTGGCACTGTCCCGCGGGTCGCCCCGGGTTGCCGTTAGCAACCACCCTGCCCTGTGGAGCCCGGACGTTCCTCGCCGGATGTGGTCTCCCGCATCCGCCGCGACCGCCTGGCCATCTCGTTCCAGCGCTCAAGCGTACGCTGCCTGAGTCATGAATCTGCTCCAGGTCTCCGCCCTGCTTCTCGCCGGCCTCGTCGGCGGCGGGCTCAACGCCGTTGCCGGAGGCGGCTCGCTCATCACCTACCCGACCCTGATGGCCGTGGGGGTGCCGCCGCTCCAGGCGAACGCCACCAACGGCATCGCGGTCGCACCCGCCTACGCGGCCGCCGCGGTCGGCTCACACGAGAACCTCCGCGGCCAGAAGCGCCGGGCGCTGATGCTCATCCCCACCGCGCTGGTCGCGTCGGTCTGCGGCGCGCTGCTGCTGCTGAACACGCCGCATTCGGTGTTCGAGTCGATCGTGCCGTTCCTGGTGCTGGCGGCGACGCTGCTCATGGCGATCGGCCCGTGGGTCAACCGGAGGGTGACCGAACTCAACGGCGGCCGCGCGCTCCATCCGGTGGTCCTCCACATCGGCGTGTTCGCCGGGTGCCTCTACGGTTCCTATTTCAACGCGGCCCTCGGCCTGATCCTCATGGCCGTGATCGCCATGGGCGTCTCCGAGACGCTCGGCCGCGTGGGCGCGCTGAAGAACTTCTGCACCATGCTCGTCGGCGTCGTCACCAGCGTCATGTACGGGGTCTGGGCCGACGTCGCGTGGGGGGCGATCGGCGTACTGGTGCCCGCGACGTTCATCGGCGGGTACATCGGCGCTCGGGTGTTCCAGCGGATTCCCGAACGGCCGCTGCGGATCGCGATCGTCGTCTACGGTCTCGTGCTCTCCGCGGTCCTGCTGGTCCGCTCACTCTGATCCAGACCACTTCCCGGAACTCCCGTGACGGGAGGACCGCGGGCGCGGAAGAATAGGCGTATGCCGACGCTCCGAATCGCACTCGCCCAGGACAACCCCATCGTGGGCGACCTCGACCACAACGCCGACCTCGTCCGCCGGGCCGCCTCCGCGGCCACGGCCGCCGGGGCGCACCTGCTCGCGACCGGCGAGCAGTCCCTCACCGGCTACCCGGTCGAGGACCTCGCGCTGCGCCACTCGTTCGTGGAAGCCAGCCGCGACCGCCTCGTCCGCCTCGCCGAAGAGATCGCCGCGGACGGGAACGGATCGCTGCCCGTCGCCGTCGGATATCTGGACGCGGACGGACCCATCGGTTCGACCACAGGTCACGGCATCCGCAATGCCTTGGCGCTGCTTCAGGACGGCAAGGTCCTGTTCCGCTACTACAAGCACCATCTTCCGAACTACGGGGTGTTCGATGAGGACCGTTGGTTCGTCGCGGGCCACGAACTGCACCTCGCGCGCATCGGCGGGGTCGACGTGGCGTTCACCGTGTGCGAGGACGTGTGGGGCGGCGTGCCGTTCACCGTCGCCGAAGAGGCCGGCGCGGGCCTCGTGGTCAACATCAACGCCTCGCCTTACGAACAGGGCAAGCACGAGCGGCGGCTCGCGGTCGTCAAGGAGCGGGCCGCCGGGCTGGGCGCGCCGATCGCGTACCTGAACACCGTGGGCGGCCAGGACGACCTGGTGTTCGACGGCGGTTCGATGATCTGCGCCGCCGACGGCACGATCCTCTCCAGCGCCAAGCGCTTCGCCTCGGAGCTGCTCGTCACCGATGTCGAATGCCCGGCCTCGTCCGGTCGCGACATCGCGAATCACTCCTCGTCGCTCATGAGCACCTCGCTCCACGTCCTCTCCGCCGAGCCGAAGGCCCTTGAGACGCGCATCGAGCCGTCGTTCGCGCCCGAGCTCAGCCGCCACGAGGAGGTCTGGGAGGCCCTGCGCCTCGGCCTGGCCGACTACGTGAACAAGAACGGCTTCCCGTCGGTGCTCATCGGCCTCTCCGGCGGCATCGACTCGGCGGTCACCGCCGTCCTCGCCCGCGACGCGATCGGCGGCGATCGCGTCTACACGGTCGCGAACCCGAGCCAGTTCTCGTCGCAGCACTCGCTCGACGACGCCGCCGACCTGGCGGCGCGCTGCGGCATCACCCACGTCGTGGAGCCGATCCAGCCGATCGTCGACGCGTACCTCTCGGAGATAGCCGTCTCGGGTCTCGCCCTGGAGAACCTGCAGGCCCGCGTGCGCGGCGTGATCTGGATGTCGCTGTCGAACCAGCACGGGCACCTGGTGCTCGCGGCGGGCAACAAGAGCGAGTACGCCGTGGGCTACTCGACGCTGTACGGCGACTCCTGCGGCGGCTTCGCGCCGATCAAGGACGTGCTGAAGACCCTCGTCTACGAGCTCGCGAACTGGCGCAACGAGAAGGCCCGCAGCCTCGGCGAGACCGAGCCGATCCCCGAGAACATCATCATGAAGCCGCCGAGCGCGGAGCTGCGGCCCGACCAGCTCGACTCCGATTCGCTGCCGGACTACGCGGTGCTCGACGGCATCCTCGTCGGCTATGTAGACGGCGACGCGGGACGCGAGGACCTCGTCGAGCAGGGCTACCCCGCCGAGGTCGTCGAGCGGATCGCCGGGCTGGTGGACCGCGCCGAGTACAAGCGCCGCCAGTCCGCTCCGGGCACGAAGATCACCGTGAAGTCGTTCGGCCGCGACCGGCGCCTGCCGATCACCAACCACTTCCGTGGGAAGCCCGGCCGTGGGAAGCGCAGCGGGGGCGCGTAGCCGTGCCGATTCGCGGCTCGCAAGCTCGGCCGAGCGGGGGAATTTGTCACAGCAAGCGCTTCGCCGGATGACAGGGACATCGATGAGCGTTAGTTTGGATCGGTATTACCCGGGGACCGGCGCAGCCGGCCACGAGGAGATTCTGGAGCACCGACGATGACGTCCTCATCGAATTCTTCCCCTGACGAGATCCCGAGCCTGTACGGGCCGGGCAAGAACGTCAAGCGCGTCCGCACCCGCCACCTCGTCGAAGCCAAAGAGCGCGGCGAGAAATGGGCGATGCTGACCTCCTACGACATGTACACGGCCGCCCTCTTCGACGAGGCCGGCATCCCGGCGCTGCTCGTCGGCGACTCGGCGGCCAACAACGTCTACGGCTACGAGACGACCCTCCAGGTCTCGGTCGACGAGCTCGTGCCGCTGGTCGCGGCCGTCGCCCGCTCGACCCAGCGGACGCTCGTCATCGCCGACCTGCCGTTCGGGTCCTATGAGACCGGTCCGGCCCAGGCCCTCGAGACCGCCGTGCGGTTCATGAAGGCCGGGGCCCACGCGGTCAAGCTCGAAGGCGGGCGCCGCATGGCCGCCCAGATCCGGGCCCTCACCAACGCGGGCATCCCGGTGATGGGCCACATCGGGTTCACGCCGCAGAGCGAGCACGCGGTGGGCGGCTACCGCGTGCAGGGCCGCGACGCCCAAGCGGCCGAGGTCGAGGCCGACGCGCACGCCGTGGCCGAGGCGGGCGCGTTCGCCGTGGTCCTGGAGATGGTCACCTCCTCGGTGGCCGCCGAGATCACCAAGCAGCTGCCCATACCGACGGTCGGCATCGGGGCCGGGCCCGACACGGACGCGCAGGTCCTCGTCTGGCAGGACATGGCCGGTCTCCGGCGCGGCCGCCCGCAGCGGTTCGTCAAGCGCTACGCCGAAGTCGCGGACGTGCTGCAGGACGCCGCGAAGGCGTTCGCGGACGAGGTGCGGTCCGGGGAGTTCCCCACGAAGGCCCACAGCTTCGAATAAGTCGTGAGTCTGGTCGCCTTGCCCTTTGGGCGAGGCGACCTTTCGCGTAGCGTCTCAGTACGTGAACGACGCGATCCTGCTGTTCGACTACGACGGCACCGTGCGGCTCGGCTCCGAGCACGCGACCCATTACGCCCGTCTCGTGGCCTCCCACCTCGACGCCGCGGACGAGCGCGCCTTCCTGGCCGCGCACGCCGCGTTCGTCGCGGGCAAGCCCACGACCGCCTCCACTTTCGACGCCTACGACGCCGACAACGCGGTGCGCCGCCTCGCGGGCGAGTACGGCGTCGACGAGGCGATCCGCCACGACGCCTACGTCGAGACGCGCAAGCGCATGGCCGCCGGCGATTTCGAGATCTGGGCCCCGAAGGGCTTCCAGGAGTTCATCTGGAGCCTGCCGCGCGGCGTGGAGGTGGCGCTGGTGACGAACGCCCCCGCCGCGGGACTGGAGGACACCCTGGAGCGACTGGGGCTCGACGGTCTCTTCGATCACGTGATAGGCGACGCCGGAAAGCCCGAAGGCCTCGACGCGATCATCGACGAGTTGCTGGAAGAGCGCCCCGCCGAGGCGCTGCTGAGCATCGGCGACATCCCCCGCAACGACCTCGCGCCCGCCGCCGACCGCGGCTGCGCGACCGCGTACATCGACCACTACGGGCGGCCGTGGCCGCGCGCCACGGTCTCGGCTGTGTCCCTTGAGGAGCTGTACCCGTTCATCCACCGCTGGGTGACCGAGCGCGAGTGACGTCCGCCGGGAAGCGCAGCGCGTGAACCCAGCTTGTCGCACCCACGCTTTATGCTGGGACTGCGCCCTGAGCCGACCGATCCCCGGCTCAGGGCGTCCTTTCGTTCAGCGGCGCTTCACGCGGCGATCGCGTCGCCGACCTTGACCGTCACCGGATCGCTGATCCGCAGGTAGATGCCGAAGTGGTTGTCCAATTCGGTGATGATGTGCTTGTGCAGCTCCATGTCGCGCACATTGGCCCCGGCCGGGTCCCAGCTCGGGAGCACGCACCGCTCGCACGGCTTCTGCACCGTGAACTCGTGGTCGCCCAGCCGGATCCCGGTGCCGCGTTCGATCGCGTACTCGGCGAACGGCGCCAGGTCGGCGTCCACGATCACGTTCGGTCGGAACCGGGAGGCCTCGATCTCGCGGCCCAGCTGCTCGCTCAGCCTCCGCACGCTGGCCTCGAAGACCACCAGGATGCGGCCGTAGTCGCGTTTGACCTTCCGCAGTTCGACGCCCTTCTCGGCGTCGACGGTCTCGGCCAGCCGCTCGGGGAGCCCGGCCTCGTCGGCGCCCCATGCGGCCCCGCCCGGCTCGTACAGCACCGGCTCGCCCGACACCGCGTCGGCGCAGCCGCACTGCGCGGGCCAGGCCGCCTCCCAGCCCATCAGCTTCGGGTGGCTGCCGCCCCACACCGACTTGTCCGAGCCCGGCTCGAACAGCCCGAACAGCCGGTCGCCGGCCAGCCCGTCGAAATCGATCACCGCCGACCGGAGCGACTCGCCCCGAAGCCCCTTGACGGGGTAGCGCCACAACTCTTTGATCTCGCCTGCGAACATGCTCACCAATGTACCCAGCCTCACGTTTCGGCAGCCATCCGCGGAGCACGGTTATGCCTCGCACGCTCGCCAAGTCCGGTTAACGTCGGTGACATAAACAGGTGAGACAATTGCGGCCCCAGGACCTAGGAGGACACACCATGGAACGCCAGAAGGAGTTCGTGCTTCGCACGCTCGAAGAACGCGACATCCGCTTCGTGCGGCTGTGGTTCACGGACGTCCTCGGCACGCTCAAGTCCGTGAGCGTCGCGCCCGCCGAGCTCGAATCCGCCTTCGACGAGGGCATCGGCTTCGACGGCTCCGCCATCGAGGGCTTCGCGCGCGTCTACGAGTCGGACATGGTCGCCATGCCCGACCCGACCACGTTCCAGGTCTTCCCGTTCGAGGGCCGCGGCATCGGCGAGTCCGCCCGCATGTTCTGCGACATCCTCACCCCCGAAGGCGCACCGTCCTGGGCCGATCCGCGCCACGTGCTGCGCCGCGCGCTCTCCAAGGCCGCCGACCGCGGGTTCACCTTCTACGTGCACCCCGAGATCGAGTTCTTCCTGTTCAAGGACATCTTCCCGGAGACCGGCGCCAAGCCCGAGCCCGTCGACGACGGCGGCTACTTCGACCACACCACGCACTCCGTGGCCCGCGACTTCCGCCGCCAGGCGATCCTCGCCCTCGAGCGCATCGGCATCTCCGTCGAGTTCTCGCACCACGAGGTGGCCCCCGGCCAGCAGGAGATCGACCTCCGCTACGCGGACGCGCTCACCACCGCCGACAACATCATGACGTTCCGGCACACCATCAAGGAAGTGGCGCTGACCTCCGGCGTCACCGCCTCCTTCATGCCCAAGCCGTACAACACGCAGCCCGGCTCCGGCATGCACAGCCACCTCTCGCTCTTCGAAGGCGAGGACAACGCCTTCCACGACCCGGGCGACGAGCAGCGGCTCTCCAAGACCGCCAAGGCCTTCATCGCCGGGCTCCTGCGCCACGCGCCCGAGTACACCGCGATCACCAACCAGTGGGTCAACTCGTACAAGCGCCTGTTCACCAGCCCGCAGCCCGGCCAGATCTCGGAGGCGCCCTCGTACGTCTCCTGGGGCAAGGCCAACCGCTCCGCGCTCGTGCGCGTCCCGGCCTACGGCAAGCCGAACTCGGCCCGCGTCGAGATCCGCTCGCTCGACTCCGCGACCAACCCGTACCTCGCCTACGCCGTGCTCCTCGGCGCCGGCCTCAAAGGCATCGAAGAAGGCTACGAGCTGCCCCCGGGCACCGAGGACGACGTCTCGGCGCTCACCAGCGCCGAGCGCACCGCCGCCGGTTACCAGCCGCTCCCGGCGAACCTCTCCGAGGCCCTCGACAAGATGGAGTCCTCCGAGCTCGTCGCCGAGGTCCTCGGCGAGCACGTGTTCGACTACTTCCTGAAGAACAAGCGCCAGGAGTGGGAGGACTACCGCACGTTCGTGACGCCTCTCGAACGCAAGCGGTACATCAACCTGTGACCGCCTCCCCTCCTGAGGGGGATACACGAAGCGACGGGCCGGGCGGCCCCCGCCGGGCCCGGCGCGGGGCCCGCCGGGGCGCCACACCCCCGCCGCCGGCCCCGGCCCCCCGGCCGCCCCCCCCCCCCCCCCGGCCCCCCCCCCCCGGCCCGAGTCGTGAGCGGAGGCGTTCAGGTGCGGCCGCCCGCACCTGAACGCTGGTCGCGGAGCGGATCCCGGCCCGGCGCGGGCTTCGCCGCCTCGCCGGGAGGGCCGGGATCCGACCAGGGCGCGGCCTACGCGTAGGGGTCGTCGTCCTCGTCTTCGGGCATACCGCCCCAGACGTCGTCCTCCTCCACGAGCCAGGTCTCGGTGCCTTTCGTCTCCTCGTTGGCGCCGGCGCCCCTGGCGCCGACGCCGGGCGCCATGCCGTGCGCACCGGCGCCCGCGGCGCCGGCGGTGCGACCGGCCGCGCCGCCGATTCCGCCCGCACTGCGTCCGGCTCCGGCTCCGCTGCCCATGCCGCCCGCGCCGCGTCCGACTCCGCCGCCGAGACCGCTCGGGGTCCGGCCGCCGCCGGGAGCCGACCCCGATCCGCCTCTGAGCCCGCCGCCGATGCTGCTGGGACGCTTGGAAGTGTGACCGCTGGCTCCGGTCGTCAACCCGCGGACGGCCGGCGTGGAGGGCGTGCGTCCGCCGACTCCGCCGAGCCCCACGGGCGGGTTGAGCCCCGTGCCTCCGCCGCCGAGGCTGTTGGGTCCCCCGACACCGCCGGGGATCTGGCCGCCGCCGCCGGAGGCGAGACCGCCGCTCACGTCGTCCGGATCGGGCAGTTCGCTCGAGGTCCACGGGTCGTCGTCGAGGCCGCCGAGGTCGCCGCCGCCGGTGTACTCGCCCGGGGTGCTGCCGGTGTACCCCGGCGGGTTGCCGCCGGTGGTCGACAGGTCCGGGCCGCCGTACGATCCGTGCGGCTGTCCGCCGAGGTCGTCGGGGTCGGTCACGCCGGAGGAGAACGGGTTCTCCTCGTCGAGGCCGCCGAGGTCGCCGCCGCTGTACGCGTCGGGGGTGGGTCCGCCGCCGGACTGGCCGCCCGGACCGCCGAGGCCGTCCGTGCTGAGGCTGGTGAGGTCCTCGGGTTTGCCCATCCCGTCCAGGTCGCCACCGCCGCCGCCGAGGTCGGGCATGCCGCTGCCGCCGTCGCCGATGTCGAGCCCGCCGGTGTCGGGGAGGTCGGTCTGGCCGTCGTTGAAGGTCGTGGGCTCGCTCGGCTTCGCGTCGGGCTGGATCTCGGTCACCTGCGCCTCCACATTGGAGTGCCGCTCGGTCACCTCCTCGTTGACGATCGCGGCCTGCTCCTCGAGCTGATCGGAGCCCTTGGCGCCCATGGCGACCAGCTGCCGGTCGGCGTACTCGTCGGCCTTCGACCGCGCCAGCGCCTCGCCTTTGAGCCCGTTCTGCTCGTAGTCGGGATTGGCGGTGACGTACTCCATCCACCGGTCGTAGGTGGACTGGCGGCCCTCCTGGACCTCGTCGACCACGGTCGGGTCGAATCCGGCCAGCTCGACGGCGTGCTTGATCTCGTCGTTGGCCTCGATCACGCAGTTCTTGAAGAACGGGGGCCTGATGTGGATGCGGTGCGAACCGCAGGAGGTGCCCTCCATGTAGAACTTCGGCGCCGGGTAGACGCACGCGGTCCCGCCCTGCTGCTCGAAGATCTCCAGCTGCTTGTCGTCCAGGATCTTGATGATCCCCTCGGTCCCGTCCTCGCCGCCGATGTCGTCCTGGAGGGTCTGGCAGTTCTTGACGACGGTCTCGGCCTGCTCTTCGAACGCGTCGAAATCGTCGCCCTTCCAAGCGCTCGACAGGGCCGTGAGGCCCTGCTGGAGCTTCGGCCCGATGACGCGGAAGTCCTCGTAGAAGTCCTTCCACTCGTCGCGGATGGTGTCGAGGGCGTAGTCGGCCTCGGGCTGAGGCCGGATCGAGGAGACCATGGACTGGATGGTCTGGCCCTCCGGGAGCATCATGGTGCCCTCGCGGGCGGCCCGCAGGTTGTTGATCTGGTTCGCTTGGGGGACGGCCGACATGAGTTTGACCCAGGCCGCCTCGGCCGGCTCCTCGGTCTTGCAGGTGCAGGAGTCGGTGCCGCATTGCGGCTGGACCAGGAGCGCGTTCTCGGCCACCTGGTATTGAGAGCCGGTCATGCCCTCGGTCGTCTTGCCGTACTCAGTGCGTTCGAAGTCGTCTGCTTCGGCCATGGCCGCTACTCGCCTCCGGCTCGGTCGAGGATGTCGGTCTGGATCTGCGGCAGGTGCTCCTGCGCGAGCCAGTCGGTGAACTGTGCGGTTGTGAAGGGGTACACGGCGAGCTGCTCGGCGCTGGAGTCCGGGTAGAACTCGGGGGCGGACTCGTAGGCGCCGACGCCGGGATCGTGCAGGTAGTCGACGGACACGTAGACGACCCATGACCCGTACCGGCCGTATACGTCCAGGTAGGTGCGGTGCTCGGTCTCGGCGGTGATGGTGAGGCTCTCGTCCCATGCGCCGCCGAGTGCGCCTTCGACCTCGTCGAGGTAGTCGATGCCGGGAAGGTTCCGGCGGCGCTGGTCGACGCGGTCGGAGAAGTTCGCCTCGGCTTCGGCCTCGGTGCTCCAGGGGGCGAGTCCGGCGCGGACGGCGGCGTCCCCGGTGGACCGGTATTCGAACGTCCCCTGGGTGTCCTCGAAGGTGGCCAGGTCGAACAGTCCGGAGCAGCCGGCGGCCTCGGCGTCGATGCCTTCGCCCAGGCCGTCGCTCTGGAGCTCGCCGTCGATCGCGGTGACGCCCAGGCGGTCCTGGATCGCCGCGAGGTCGGCGAACACGTCGCAGCCGTCCCAATCGGACATCACGGCCAGCGATCCGGGCGGCGTGTCGCCGGTGGCGGGGGCTTCGCCGCCGCAGGCGGCGGTCGCGGCCAGCGTCACCGCGAGTACGGCCGCCGCGAGGGCGCCGCGGCTGTGGGGCGCGCGCCGGGACCGGTCAGAGCTGCGACTCATAGTCCAGCATTTCGGCTTCGGCGTCCGTGTCGGCCTCCTCGGCGAGCTCCGCGGAGTCGTTGAGGGTGGTGATCATGCCGTGCAGGGATTCGCGCAGGTTCTGCAGGTTGGTCCAGGTCGTCTCGTGGAAGGTCGTGTAGTGCTGCCGGGCGCTCACGGCGCCGTCGAGCTGGCCGAACGCGGGCAGGCGGCCGAGCGGCTGCCCGTTCTCGAGCCTGCCGACGATGGCGTCGAGGAGGTCGAGCTGCTCGCGGATGACCGCTCGGTACTCCTCCAGGGCTTCGGGGTCGATCGTTCTCTCGGCCATGCTCAGGCTTCCTCCGCCTCGTCCTCGGGGTATTCGTCGGGGTCGCGCCACTGGGGAGCGGTGTCGTCCTCGCGGGCCCGCTCCTCGAAGGTGTTGGGCATGAAGTCGAGGCCGCCGAAGTCGACGCCGGTCTGCCGGTCCCATCGCTCGGCGTCGCCTTCGGGGTTGACGTCGCCGTTGATGTTGTTGCCGATGTTGTAGACGCCCTGGCCGCCGGTGAAGTTGGTCAGGGCGGGGTTCCCCTTCGCCAGCATCCCGTCGAGTTTGGGGGAGAACTTGCCGATGGTGCCGGTGCCGGTGCGGCCGGGGGCCATGAGGTTGCGCAGCGCCATCTGCGAGAGCCCTTGGAGCAGGCTGAACCCGGTCGAGCCGATCGTGTCCAGGGGGTTGATCATGTTGCCCTTCGAGGCCAGCGCGCCCCAGGAGGCGGTCATGTTGCCGCCGATGAAGGCCGCCAGCGTCTGCGCGGCCGCGGTGATCGCCTTGTCGAGGGTCTCGAGCACGGCCAGGCAGCTCATGCCGACGGTGGTGGCGATGACGCGGACGTTCTCGGACACCGCCAACCCGATGACGGGAACGAACTTGACGGCCAGGTAGAAGACCGACAGCGCCATGAGCGAGGTGGCGACGGCGAGCATGAGGGGGACCATGACGGCGAGCATCGCGGCGATGATGAACAGCGAGATGCCCACGTGCATTGCGAAGGCGGCGATGATGACGAGCTGGGCGTCCATCTTGTCGGCCTTGTCGTCGAAGGCCGTGCGGTCGTCGCCCGACCAGTCCTGCTCGGTGATCTCGCCGGTCTTCTCCTTGAGTTTCGCGCTGGCGGCCAGGTACTTCTCGGCGAGCTGGAGCCAGGAGGCGCCGACCTGCATGATGAGGCCGGGATTGCACTGGTTCATGTAGATGATGCGGGAGATCTGGGTGGTGGGTCCCGCGAAGGTGAACGCGGGCATGACGATCTGGACGGCGGCCAGGGGCGCCATGTACGAGTAGGCCTGTTCCATTCCGGCGAACTGCGCGGGATCCGGGGCGGTGTAGGACATGCGGTGAAGCTCCTCAGGGAGGCGGGGCGGTGGTCAGGTGAGGTCCTTGGCGGCGGCGTCGTCGGCGTCGTTCCAGGCCTGCACGGACGCGGTCAGGTCTTCGTTGAGTCCCGTGAAGCACTCCGCGGCGCCCTGCACCATGGAGCTCATGTAGCTGGTGGCGAGCGTGTAGGCGACCGCGAGCGAGACGTCGACGGAGGTGTAGAGCGTCTGGTCGAGGGTGCGGAACACGGGGATGATCTCGTTGGCCTCGACGAGGATGTCGCCGACTTCGCGCTCGATGTCGTCGCCGAGCCGGTCGATGCGGGCGCCGTCGATCTCAGGCAAAGTAGCCTCCCTGGTTGAACAGTCGTGTCATGTGGCGTTGCTGGTCCTGGAGCGTGGCGAGGTCCTGCGAGGCCCGGTCGCTCCGGGCCTGGTTCTCCTCGGCGAGCGGGGTGAGGTCGCCGGGGCTGAGGGGGAGGCCGAGGCCGGAGAAGTAGTCGTCCTCCCGGGTCGCCAGGTCGGCGGCGGCCGCCGCGGCGGTCTCGTTCAACTCCCGGGTGAGGGCCCTCGGGCCGATCTCGAAGGCGCGCTTGCTCAGCCAGACGCTCGCGATGGGGTAGGCCATGGTGGACTCGATGGCGACGAGCTTGCTCTCGCTCTTGGCGGTGCCCGTGGGCTCGGGGTTCTGGTCGTCCTTCCCGCTGCCCGGCGGCCGCTTGCTGAAGCGCTCCAGCAGTGCGATGGAGTCGGACAGGAGTTCGTCGGCGAAGGGGGGCATGGCCAGACCGGTCGGGCCGCCGGTGAGCCGCTCGTCGCGGTGGTCGCGTTCGCCGGGGGGAACGGCCTCGTCCCGTCGCTGCTCGATGGTCGCCTGCAGGCCCTTGTCGCGCAGGTCGCCGCGCAGTCCGGCGAGCACGGCGATCGTGTCCTCGACCGATGGCGCGGCTTCGGGTGCGGGGGCGGCGGCCCGGTCGGCGTCGGCGGCGGCGCGGGCGGTCGTCGCGATGAGCTCGGCCAGATCGCGGGTGTACAGGCGTTCGGCGCCGTCGGCGAGCGCGATCTCGGGGAACCGCCCGGGGGCGGTGATGACGGAGACGTTGCCGCAGGAGCTGTTGTGAGAGCGCTCCCCGGATTCGGTGTCGGTCAAGGGATCTCCTGGTGGGTGGGGGAATGATCCGAGAAGAAGGCAATATTTAGCACAGTTCTCTGAAACATCGGTTAACCACTCGAACGCACTATATGTGCACGTGTGAATATCGATTCGTGATTGCTGGGTTTCCCACCTGCGGGGACGAGGCCCCCGCGGAGTCTCGGGCGGCGGCGAATTGGCGAAGAACCAAAACTGTTTCGCACGCGCGCAACGGCTTTCGACACAAAAGCGACCGAATCGTTATCGAATCCGCCGCGCGGGCGCCGGGCCGCGCACCTGCCGCCGCCGACCCGGACGGGCGGTGGCGGTGGAGCGCGACGTGGCGATCACGCGACGGATTAGCATGGGGGAGTGACCACCGCACTCGTCGTCGAGAACGATCCCGCGCAAGGGCTCGGGCGGGCCGCCTCATGGCTCGCCGAAGCCGGTATGGAATTCGACACGGTGCGGCCCCACCTCGGTGAGGCCGTGCCGAACTCCGCCGGGGGGCACGACGCCCTCATCGCCCTCGGCGGCGGCCGCGGCAAGGACTGGGCCGACGACCTCACCGGGCTCATGGAGACCGCGGTCGCCGACACCACCCCCGTCTTCGCCGTCTGCTCCTCCTCGCGGATGCTCGCCACCGCCTTCGGCGGCACCGTCGAGGATCGCGATGAGCCCTTCGGGCCCCGGATGCTCGCCAAGCGCGACGCCGCCGGACGCGACCTCATCTTCGGCCCCGCGCCGATGACCCTCGACGTGATCCGCTGGCGTCGCCAGGAGCTCGTCGAACTCCCGCCGGAGGCCACGCTCCTCGCGGCCTCCCCGCAGGGTGCACTCGAGGTCTTCCGCATCGGCGACACCGCCTGGGGCGTCCAGTCCCACTTCGAGTTCACCCCCGAGCAGCTCGCGGGCTTCGGCGCCTTCGACGAGGCCGCCCTCGCGAAGGCCGCGGCGGTGGACGAGCACATCGTCGCCACCTGGAAGCCGATCCTCCAGCGGTTCGCGCGCGTCACCGCGGGCGAGCGGAAGGCGCTGCCGGTACTCGATGCCTGAATCGGAGAAGAGCGCGAACACTGACGAGGCACGACTCGCCGTCATCGAGGCGAGCAACGCGCTGGGCGACTTCATGCGCGCCCACCCCGAGACGGAGGCCGCGCTCACCGAGGACGAGGAGTCCGGGCTCGCGCGCATCCGCGAGGCGGGCGCGTTCGAGCTCAACGCCGCGTGGAAGACGAACCTGCTGCGGATCGCCGCGCGCGACCTCACCGGCGGAACGGACCTGCGCGCCACCTCGGCCGCCCTGTCCCGCCTGGCGGACGCGGTGCTCGCCCGCGGCCTCGAACTCGCCCGCGAAGACCTCCCCGGTGAGACCAGGCTCGCGGTCGTCGCCATGGGCAAGACCGGCGCGGAAGAGCTCAACTATGTGTCCGATGTGGACGTGGTGTTCGTCGCCGACGGCGACCTCGACCTCGCCACCCGGCGGGCCGCCCGTATGATCCAGATCGTCGGGCCCGCGACCTGGCCCGTCGACGCGGGGCTGCGGCCCGAGGGCCGCCACGGCGCGCTCGTGCGCTCGATCGACTCGTACCTCGCCTATCTCAAGGACTGGGCCCGCACCTGGGAGTTCCAGGCGCTCTTGAAGGCCCGGCCCGCCGCGGGTGACCTGCAGCTCGGGCTCGACTGGCTCGCGGCCGTGCAGCCGTTCATCTGGGGCGCGGCCGACCGGCCCGGCGTCGTCGCCGACATCCGCGACATGCGCCGCAAGGTCGCCGAGTCGGTGCCGAGCGCCGAGCGCCGCTTCGAGATCAAACTCGGCCCGGGAGGCCTTCGCGACATCGAGTTCGCGGTGCAGCTGCTCCAACTCGTGCACGGCCGCGGCGACGCGACCCTCCGCGTCCGATCCACATTGGAAGCACTCGAAGTCCTCGTGGCCGCGGGCTTCCTCTCCCGGCGCGACGGCGACGAGCTCGCCGACACCTACGTCTTCCTGCGCACCGTCGAACACCGACTGCAGCTCCAGCGGCTGCTGCGCACCCACCGGGTCCCCGAAGGCGGCGAACCGCTCCACCACCTCGCCCGGACCCTCGGCTACAAGACCGAGGAGGCGTTCCTCGCGGCGTGGCGCGCCCACGCGGCCACCGCCCGCCGCCTGCACGAGAAACTGCTGTACAAGCCGCTGCTCGATGCCGTGACGCGCGTGCCCACCCACGAACTGCGCATGACCGAATCCGAGGCCGCCTCGCGTCTGGCCGTGCTCGGTTTCGCCGACCCCGCGAGCGCGCTCACCCACATCAAGCAGCTCACCGCCGGCGTCTCCCGCACGGCCACAGTGCAGAAGGCCCTGCTGCCGGTCGTGCTCCACGAACTCGCCGACTCGCCCGAACCCGACCGAGGGCTCCTCGCGTACCGGCAGGTCTCCGACAAGCTCGGCTCCACCCCTTGGTACCTGCGGCTGCTGCGTGACGGCGGCCCGGCGGCGGTGCGCCTCGCCCGGCTCCTCGGCACCTCCCGCTACTTCACCAGTCTGCTGCTCCATGTGCCGCAATCGCTTCGGTACCTCTCGGACAACGCCGACCTCACGCCGCGCTCGCGCGCCGAACTCGCGATGGGCATGAGCCAGGCCGCCGCGCGGCACGCCGAGCCGGCCGCCGCGATCGGCGCGGTGCGCGCGATCCGCCGCCGCGAGCTCATCCGCGTCGCCGCCGCCGACCTCCTCGGGCTCCTCGACGACCAGGCTGTCGGCCTCGCGCTCACCGACCTCACCGACTCGGTGCTCGACGCGGCCCTCCACATCGCCTCACGAGACGTCCCCGACGCCCCGCCGATCGCCGTGATCGGCATGGGCCGCTTGGGAGGACGGGAGACCGGCTTCGGCTCCGACGCCGACGTCGTATTCATCCACACCGGAGAGGGCGAAGGCTCCCCGAGGGCTGCCACCAAGATCGTCGAATCGGTGCGCACCCTCCTCGCCGCCCCGACCGCCGACCCTCCACTCCAGATCGATCTCGACCTGCGGCCCGAGGGCAAGGGCGGCCCGATCGCGCCGAGTTTCGCCGCGTACCAGCGGTACTACGCGGACCGGGCGAGACTGTGGGAGCGCCAGGCGCTGCTGCGGGCGCGGCCGGTCGCCGGAGATCCGGACCTGTGCCAGGCCTGGATCGCGTTCGCGGACAAGGTCCGGTACCGGCCCGGCGGGCTGACCGAAGCCGAGCGGATCGAGTTCCGGCGGGTGAAGGCCCGCGTCGACTCGGAGCGGCTGCCGCGAGGCGCGGACCCCAACGGCCACACCAAACTCGGCCGCGGGGGACTGGTCGACATCGAGTGGACCGCGCAGCTGCTGCAGCTCGAACACGGGGCCGACGTCTCGCTGCGCACGACGCGGACGGTGCCGGCATTGGAGGCCGCCGCAGTGGCCGGGTACCTGAGTCGCGACGACCTGGCGGCGCTGCGCGAGGCCTGGGAGTTCGTGTCACGGGTGCGCAACGACATGACGCTCGCGCGGGGCGTCCCGCGCGACGACCTGCCGCGTTCGGGCCCCGAACTCGCGGCGCTGGCGCAGACCCTCGGCTTCGGCGAGGACACCGAGCGGTTCCTCAACCACTACCGCAGGCTCACCCGCCGCGCCCACGACGCGGCGCACCGGATCGTCTACGAGTCCTGAGCGGGGAACGGCGCCGGTCGTCCGCTCGAGCCGGATCGCCTGAGCGCCCGAGCCGTTCGCCGGCCCCACTCTTCACCCGATCCCGATCCCGATCGCTCGCACGGCCGGGCCGTTCGCCCTCACCGACCCGCTCTCGCACTCGATCGGCTCCGAGACTCGGATTTCACTCGATCCGGTGAACTTCGGCCGCTAGGGTTCGTTCGGCGGCGGTTTTCGTCGGTCGGGCGCGACATGATCGCGGCAGACGACTCGCTTCCCCTCTAGTGGTGGGCGGGGGTTGTGGACGGCAATTGCCGCGAGCCGAGATCGGAGGTGCGGATGATCGAGTACACCGTGATCGGTCCCGATGGGGCCGTGGACGAGCGCGGCAGCGCCGAGGACCTCCGCGCGGCCGCGGCTTCCGAGGGCACTTTCGTCTGGGTCGAGCTCGACGCCCCCGACTCCGAACTGCTCAACGCCGCTCTCGAGGCCCTCGGACTCGACCGCTTCAGCACCGACCCCGCGCACCCGATCCACCGACGCCCCAAGGTCGAGACCGTCGGAGACGCGGTGCTCGTCCTCGTGAAGACCGTCTGGTACATCGAGCAGACCCGGCAGGTCGAGACCGGCGACCTCACCTTCTACAGCGACGGCCGCTCGCTCGTGACCGTCCGCCGCGGCGTCGTCGATCCCGTTCCCGGCGTCCGCCGCCGCTACGCCGCCGAACCCGAGTTCCGCGCCGAGGGCCTGCCGGGGCTCGTCCACGCCCTGTTCGACGCGATCGTCGAGCAGTACGACGGCGCGGTCGAGGATCTCGCCGACGACGTGGGCGACCTCGAGCGCGCGGTCTTCTCCGGCGAGCGCATCGACCGCAACCAGGAGATCTACTTCCTCATCCGCGAGACCCTCGAGTTCCAGAACGCGGTACGCCCGCTCGTGCCGTTCGCCCGTTCGCTCAAGCAGCGGCGCGACGGCGCGGGCGCACTGCGGCACAAGGGATTCGGCACGGTCGCGGGCCGCCTCATCCGCGTGGACGCCGCGATCGAGACCTGCATGAGCCTCTTGACGACCGTGCTCACCGCCCATCAGGGACAGATCGGCACCTGGCAGAACGAGGACACGAAGAAGATCTCGTCCTGGGCCGCGATCGCCATCGCGCCCACCATCATCGCGGGGATCTACGGCATGAACTTCGAGGACATGCCCGAGCTGCACTGGGTGATCGGGTACCCGTTCGCGCTGCTCCTGATGGTGACCGTCTGCGTCCTGCTGTACCGCGGCTTCCGGCGCAACGGCTGGCTCTGAGGCACCGCACCGCGCACGCGCCCTTTGGAGACGAGCGAGGGGCGGTGCCGTCGCGTCCGCGCTCGACTCGCGAGTGCCGCCGCGAGGCCACCGCCCCTCTGGCCCTGCCTGCCTTCGCAGACCACTGTAGCGGTGCCGCGCGAAACGAAAGTGTGGAGGCAATGGTCGCGCTGCGTTGCAATAGAACGCTCCCATTTCAGACCTACCGGGCTATTGAAATTTTTCAATCCAGATACTTGACTTCATTGGACGTTCCCGCAATGATAAAGAGACCTTTTAGTTAAGTCTCTTTACTTTTCGGGAGGAACGTTGAGACGACTGAAAACGAGACGGATGATCGCAGCGCTCACCGCGGCCCTGGCCGTGATGACCGCAGGAGTGATCTACACCGTCGCCAACCCCTTCACGGCCTCCGCCGCCACCGCCTGCTCCGCCGCATGGTCCTCGTCCAAGGTCTACGTCGGCGGCGACACCGCCAGCCACAACGGCACGGAGTACCGCGCCAAGTGGTGGACCCAGGGCGAGACCCCCGGCACCACCGGCGAATGGGGCGTCTGGGAGTCCAAGGGCGCCTGCGGCGGCGACACCGACCCCACCCAGTCCGAGAGCCCCACCGAGACCCCCACTGAGCAGCCCACCGGCGACCCCGGCCAGGGCGGCAAGATCAACGCGGCCTACTTCACCGAGTGGGGCGTGTACGGACGCGACTACCACGTCAAGAACATCGTCTCCTCCGGCTCGGCCGAGGACCTCACCCACATCGTGTACGCGTTCGGCAACGTCAAGAACGGCCAGTGCACGATGGACGACTCGTACGCGGCGATCGACAAGGCCTACACGGCCGACCAGTCGGTCGACGGCAAGGCCGACACCTGGGACCAGCCCCTCCGCGGCAACTTCAACCAGCTCAAGAAGCTCAAGGAGAAGTACCCCGACCTCCAGATCCTCTGGTCCTTCGGCGGCTGGACCTACTCCGGCGGCTTCGGACAGGCCGCGCAGAACCCGGCGGCCTTCGCGGAGTCCTGCTACAACCTGCTGCACGACCCTCGCTGGAACGGCGTGTTCGACGGCATCGACATCGACTGGGAATACCCCAACGCCTGCGGCCTGACCTGCGACGCCAGCGGCACGAACGCGTACCCGAACCTGATGAGCGCCTTGAGAACCAAGTTCGGCGACGAACTGGTCACCTCGGCGATCACCGGCGACGGCACCTCGGGCGGCAAGATCGACCTCGGCGGCTACGGCAAGGCCGCCCAGTACGTCGACTTCTACATGGTCATGACCTACGACTACTTCGGCGCCTGGGACAAGGACGGACCGACCGCCCCCCACTCGCCGCTGAACGGCTACAGCGGACAGCCGATCGCGGGCTTCGACGGCGCCACCGCCATCGCCAAGCTCAAAGCCCTCGGCATCCCCTCCGAGAAACTCCTGCTCGGCTTCGGGTACTACGGCAGAGGCTGGACCGGCGTCACCCAATCGACGCCGGGAGGATCGGCGACGGGCCCTGCGACGGGCACTTACGAGGCCGGCATCGAGGACTACAAGGTCCTCGTGAACAAATGCCCCGCAACGGGAACCGTCGGCGGCACCGCTTACGCCTACTGCAACGGCGAATGGTGGAGTTACGACACCCCGGCCACGATCGCGACCAAGACGGCCTGGGCCGACAGCCAGGGCCTCGGCGGCGCGTTCGCCTGGGAACTCTCCGGCGACACGAGCGACGGCGCCCTCGTCAGCGCCATCGCCAGCGGGCTGAACAGAACCCGAAAGAGCTGACCCGCCAGGCCGGGGGGGGCCCCGGGGGCCCCCCGCCCCCCCCGCGCGCAGCCGGCCCGCATCACCCACCGCCCGGCCACGCG
>NZ_JAERMK010000004.1:0-121253 GCF_016918015.1 Glycomyces sp. YM15 | reverse complement strand
CGGGGGACCAAACCCCCCCCCCCCCCCCCCCCCCCCGGGGGGGGGGCGGGGGGGGCCCCCCCCCCCCCGCCCGCGCGCTCAGGCGACGATCATCAGCCAGAGCACGGCGACGCTCAGCGCCAGGAACAGCAACGGCCCATAGCAGTTGTGGAAGGCCCGGTGCCGAATGTGGAGCGCCGTCGCCAGGACGAAGAACACCACGAGCCCCGCCGCCGCCGCGATCCCCAACGGCCGCCAGAGCAAGCCGACCGCGAGCCCCACCGCGGCGGCGCCCTTCACGAACCCGAGGAACGGCAGCCGCGAATCCGGGACCCCGACGGCGTGCGAGTTCGCTTTCACCCAATCGGCCCTCATGAAGTTCGCGACGGACTCGATCGCGTTGAGCAGGACGTTGACGAGAGTGACGGTGACGAGCGCGATGACCATGACGGCGGCTCCTGAAACGGTTCCGGTTGACCCCTCCAGTCTCCGACGCTCCGCGCACGCCGACCAATACATGCATCGATAACCTGCGGTTATGGATGTGGACACCAGGCTCCTCCGCTACTTCCGAGCCGTCGCGGAGGAAGGCACCCTCACGAAGGCCGCGACACGCCTCTACCTCTCGCAACCGGCGCTGACCAAGCAGATCCGCCAACTCGAAGACCAACTCGGCGCGACCCTCTTCGAGCGCTCCAAATCCGGCATGGCCCTCACCGGACCCGGTGCGGCGCTAGCCGAATCGATCGACGCGGTCCTCGACGCCTGGGACCGGGCCGAACGCGCCGTGCGCACCGCCGAATCCGAAGCGTCCAAAGTGCTCCGAATCGGCTTCCTCGCCAGTGCCGCCAACGAGAAGACCCAGCCGATCATCGCGGCCTTCCGCGAACGGAGGCCCGACTGGCGGGTGGAACTGCGCCAGGCGAGCTGGGGCGCACCGGCCGCGGCGCTGGCCTCGGGCGAAGTGGAGGCCGCGTTCATGCGGGTGCCGTTCCCGAACCAGGAGGACTTCCACCTGCTGGAACTGCTGACCGAGCCGCGCTGCGTGGCGATGGCGGCGAATCATGCGCTGACGCAAGAGCAAACGTTCGCGTTCGCCGCTTTGCTCGACGAACCGTTCATTGCGGCCCCGGCCGCGACGGGCGCCTTCCGCGACCACTGGATCGGCGCGGAGGCGCGAGGCGGCCATCCGGTGAAGATCGGCGCGATCACCGAGCAACCGGACGACTGGCTGACCGCCATCGCGAACGGCGACGGCATCGCCCTCGCACCGGAAAGCGCCGCCCGCTATTACGCGAGACCGGACATCGCCTACCGCCCGGTCACCGGCGTCGCCGCGAGCACGGTCGCCCTGGCCTGGCCGAGAACAGGGCGACCGACCGCCGCCCTGACCGACTTCATCACCGCCGCGACCAGAACAGCGGATCGGTAGGCGGCGAGCGTCGGAGGGCGGCGGACCGGCGCGGAACCCCCAGTTCGCGCCGGTCCGCCCGTTCTCGCGGTGTGCGGTCTTATTTGACGAGCTTGGCGGGCAGGGTCGCCCAGTGCATGGGGTATTCGAGCGGGCCGCGCTTGAGGAATCGCTTCCAGATGGGCGCGAAGACGAGCATGGCCACGACGAAGACCGCCCACATCCTCCAGCCGGTCGCGTAGCCGACCTCGTTGGCCGGGTGGTCGATCAGGTACCAGACCGCCGCGATGTGGGCGACGTAGGCCGTGAGCGACATCGATCCGACCGCGATGAGCGGCGCGAGCCAGAACCGCAGTTTCCCGAAACGTCCCAGGAGGAACACGAGCCCGGCGATGACCGTGAACGCGACGCCGATGTTCCCGGCCAGTTCGAACGGCATGTTCGAGTGCGGGCTCGCCGCCACCAGGCTCGTCCAGTCGAAGCCGCCGCCGCTCGTGAACTTGTCGTCGGGCGCCAGCTCCCAGATCGAGGCGTGCTCCGCGTCGAAGGCCTTCCACTCCTCCTTGGTCCAGTTCTCGGAGTCCGTGCCCTCCAGCGCCTGCGACATGGCCTGGTCGAAGGCCTTCCAGCTCGCGTCCGAAGCCGAGGTGCCCGCGGCCTCCGCCGAGGGCAGGAACTTCCCGACCAGCCACGCCCCGCCGTAGCCGAGCAACGCCAGCGCCGGACCGATGATCAACAGCCGCAACTGGATCGCGAGCTTCGTGAGGTCGAGCTTGCCGATCGCCATGCCCGCGAACATGTACGCCATCCACGCGATGCCCGGGTAGGTGCCGTTGACCAGGAGCGAGGTCACACCTTCACCGCTCCACATCGCGAGCGGGTCCTTCGCGTCGATCGCCCCCATCCACGAGGTGTCGGACGACCACGCCCATTGGATGATCATCGGCCCGACGATGCCGACGACGACCGCGAGGATCGCGAGCGTCCGCGCCCGCAGCTTGATGAACGGCAGCGCGAGCAGGAAGAACAGCCCGTAGTACGCGAGGATCACCACGATCGAGGTGCCCATCGCGACCAGCCACGAGCCGAGCGCCAGCAGCAGGACCGAGCGGATGGCGATGCGCACGACCGCCTGGCGCATGGGCCGACCCGTCTTCGGGCGGCTCCCGCCCGCGATGAGGACGAGCGAGAGCCCGGCGAGGGTCGCGAACAGCGCCGAGGAGCGCCCGTGGGGGATCTCCATGAGGAAGCTCTTCCACGTGCCCGACGCTTCCGCCCACGGCCCGACGTGCGAGTAGTACATGCCGAACACGGCGAGGGCACGGGCGGCGTCGAGGCCGACGATGCGGCCGAGGGACGCGTCCCGGGCGGGCGGCTCCTCCGGTTCGGCCGCGACCGCGCGCGGCTTGAACTCGATGATGTTGGTCATGACGCCAGCGTGCGGCGGTCCGCGGCCCGTTCCCATCCGGCGATGCGCGGGTCCCTGCCCGCCGCCGGGCGGCAACCGATCCGCCGTCCGGCCGGAACGCACCCGTCGATCGGCGGGTCTTGCCCACAACGGCCGCTTCCTGGGAGGCGGGAAGCGGCGTGAACGTGCTACCAATCGTCACAGCGACGAACGAGAGGAGGCCGTACATGATCCGGGTACTGGTCGTCGATGACGAGGCCCTCATCCGCACCGGCTTCCAGCACATCCTGAACGCCGCGGGCGACATCGAGGTGGTCGCCGCCGTCTCGGGCCGCCGGGCCCTCGCCGAGGTCGGGCGCCTCCATCCGGACGTGGTGCTGCTCGACATCCGCATGCCCGACGTGGACGGTCTCACCGTGCTCGAACGCCTCCGCGCCCTCCCCAGGCCGCCCGTGGTCGCCATGCTCACCACCTTCGACACCGACGAGTACGTGGCCGCCGCCCTGCGCATGGGCGCGGCCGGGTTCCTCCTCAAGGACACCGACCCCGAGCACCTCGCCCTCCAGGTGCGCACGCTCGCCTCCGACGGCGTGGTCCTCTCCCCGAAGGTCACCTCCACCGTCGTCGACGGCTACCTCGCCGGGCGCGCGCCGACCGGCGGCCTCGTCGATCGCCTGAGCGCCCGCGAACGCGAGATCCTCGTGCTCCTCGCGGACGGCCTCTCGAACGGCGAGATCGCCGCCCGGCTCTACCTCGGCGTGGGCACCGTGAAGGACCACGTGAGCGCGATCCTCACGAAACTCGAGGTCTCCGGCCGCGTCCAGGCCGCCCTCGCCGCCGAACGCGCCGGGCTCCTGCGGGACCGCCGGTGAACCGGTTGCGGCGCTGGTGGCGCCCCTGGATGACCGATGTGCTGCTCGTCGCGGTGAGCGCCTTCGACGTCTGGTTCGTCTTCTGGTGGGGCGAGACGACCTGGGACTTGTGGTTCATGGGCGCGGGCGTCATCGCGCTCCTGCTGCGCCGCCGCTGGCCTCTGGCGGTGTTCCTGCTGACGCTGCCGACCGCGTACTTCATGGGCCCGGCCGCGGCCCCGCTCATCGCGCTGTTCACGCTCGCGTCCCGCACCCACCGGCGCCGACTGCTAGCGGCCTGCACCGTGGTGCTCGCGATCTGCATGATCTGGCCGGTCGGCACCCGCATCGCGGACTTTCCGGTCTCCTCGTGGCTCCTCGCGGACGCCGCGTACGCGCTGGCCCCGGCCGCGGCGGCGGCGTTCCTCGGGCAGTTCGTGCAGATCCGGCACGAACTCTCGGCGCGGCTCGCGGAGATCACCGAGGCGCGCGAGCACGAGCAGCTCATGGCCACCCAGAAGGTCCTCGCCGAGGAACGCGCGCAGCTCGCCCGCGAGATGCACGACGTCGTGTCGCACCAGGTCAGCCTGATCGCGGTCCGCGCGGGCGCGCTCCAGGTGAGCACCACCGACGCGGAGGCGAAGGAGGCGGCCGGGACGATCCGCAAACTGAGCGTGCGCACCCTCGACGAGCTGCGGCACATGGTGAACGTGCTGCGAGCGGGCGGCTCCGGCCCCACCGAGCTCGCCCCGCAGCCGACGCTCGCTCAGCTCGCGGACCTGGTCGCCGGCAGCGGCATCGAGGCGACCCTGCGCATCGGCCCGCACCCGGAGCTCGGCCCGCCGGCCGAACGCGCGATCTACCGCACCGTGCAGGAGTCGCTGACGAACGTCCGCAAGCACGCCCCTGGCGCGAGCGCCGAGGTCGCACTCGTCCACGAGGGCGGCGGCGTCACCGTCACGATCACCAGCACCGCGCCCACCCGCCCCACCGTGCCGCTGCCGAGCTCCCGACACGGCCTCCTGGGCCTCCACCAGCGCGCGGCCCTCCTCGGCGGCACCCTGACCTGGACCGCCACGCCCGAGGGCGGCTGGCGCAACACGCTCACCCTCCCGGCGTGACGGTTTCCGCGCGTCCCGCCGCGGGTACCTCCCGCGCATGGCGACGCAGACCCTGCACATCGACGGCCACGACCTCGAGCTCTCCAGGATCGAGAAGGAGCTGTACCCGAGCGATCACGTCACCAAGGGCGACATCGTCGAGCACTGCCGGGCGGTCGCGGACGCGATGCTCCCGCACCTGGCCGACCGGCCGCTGACGCTGCGCCGCTTCCCCGACGGCATCGAGGACTCCGGGTTCTTCCAGAAGCACGCGTCGGACTACTTCCCCGACTGGGTCCGCACCGAGACGATGCGGGCCGAGGGCGGGACGGTCGACTACGTCGTGTGCGACGACGAGGCCCACCTCGTCTACCTCGCGAACCAGGCCGCCATCGAATTCCACGTGTGGACCTCCACTGTCGACAAGCCGGATAACCCCGACCGGCTCGTCATCGACCTCGATCCGCCCGACGACACCCCGGTGGCGACGTTGAGGGACGTCGCCCGCCGGGCCCGCGACCTGTACGCCGACGTCGGCTTGACACCGTTCGTGCAGGCCACGGGCGGCCGCGGCTTCCACGTGGTCGCACCGCTCGACCGCTCCGCCGACTTCGACCTCGTGCGCGACCTCGCCTCCGAACTCGCCGACCGACTCGCGGCCGCCGACCCCGACCACCTCACCACCGCGCAACGCAAGCAGCGGCGGGGCGTTCGGATCTTCCTGGACTGCAACCGGAACGCCTACGGCCAGACGTTCGTCTGCCCGTACTCGCTCCGCGCCCGCCCCGGCGCCCCGGTGGCCACGCCACTGGACTGGGACGAGCTCGGCCGCTCGACCCCGAACGGCCAGGGACCCGCGTCCATCCGCAGGCGCCTCGCCCGCAAGACCGACCCGTGGGCCCGGATCGACGACCACGCCGCGGCCGCGGCCGACGCCCGCGAGCGCCTCCTCACCCTGGAGGACTAGCACCGGCGTCCGAGGCCGCGCGGGACGCCGCGCACTAAGATCGAGCGGTCACCTCCTCCCGACGACCGCATAGGACGCGTTGTGAAGACTCCCCTGGACACTGAGGCCCCCGCCCGCAAGCGGCGCTGGCTGCGCCCGGTCGTCATCGTGCTCAGCGTGCTCCTGGTCCTCGCCGTGGGCGGGATCGGCGGGGCGGGCTGGTACTTCTCCGGCGAAGTCATCAACGTCGTCCACGAAGACGACCCGTACGAGCTCGAAGTCCTCGCCGTCGACGACGCCACCGTGACCTTCCCGCTCACCAAGGCCTCCTCCCAACCCGGCACCTGGGGACTCCAGTGGGAGGACGGCCAAGCGGTGCTCGGCGAGGTCCTCGACAGCAACGACCGGACGGTGACCCGCGCGATCGACGCAGTCCTCTTCGGCGACCTCGCCAAGGGCACGCGGGCCCGCATCGACAAGTGGACCTTCCGCGACGACCCGAAGACCGGCCTCGGGCTCGCCTTCGAGGACGTCCAGGTCCCGACCGGACTGGGGGACATGCCCGCCTGGTACGTCCCGAACGACAGCGCCTCCGACAACAGCGACACCTGGGTCATCACCGTCCACGGCCGCAACGCCGCCCCGGCCGAGACCCTCCGCGGCATCGGGATCTACGCCGACCACGGCCATCCCGTGCTCGCCGTGACCTACCGCAACGACGAAGGCGCGCCCCAGGCCCCCAACGGGAGGCACAGCCTCGGCGCGTACGAGAGCGAGGACGTGATCGCCGCCGTCGACTACGCGATCGCAGGCGGCGCGAAGTCCGTGATCCTCCACGGCTGGTCCATGGGCGGCGCCGTCGTCGCCACCGCCTACCGCCACCTCGACGACCCTTCGGTCGTCAAGGGCCTCGTCTTCGACTCGCCCGTCATGGACTGGAACTCCACCCTCGACATGCAGGCCGCCGACCGGGACGTCATCGCCCCGATCACCTGGGCCGCCAAGCGGATCGTCGAGTTCCGGGCGGACATCGACCTGGACGACCTCGACCAGCGGAACTTCGCCGACGACTTCGACCTCCCGATCCTGGTCTTCGTGGACACCGCGGACGAGACGGTCGAGCACACCGCGACCCTCGACTTCGCCGACCTGCTCGACCCCGCGCAGACCACCGTCATGGAGACCGCCTCCGGCCACACCGCGTCCTGGAACGAGAACCCGGCCGCCTACGCGGCGACCCTCGAGTCCTATCTGGCGACCCTCTGAACTACCGGAGATTCGGCCGCTGACCTGTGGATCCGCCGGTTCGCGGCGAGACGGAAATGTCGTACCCCCCGTCTAGAGTCGTACCTAGAGCACGACGAACGGAGTGGATGCATGAACGTCACCCCAAGCCCGCGCACCGACCGCCGCTACCCCCGCGGTCTCACGAACCGCGATCTCGCCCTCATGGTCCTGGAAGAGGCCGACCGCGCCGACACCGCCGAATCGCACCTGGAGGCGCTCGCGCCCGCCGCCGAGTCCTGGCACCGCCTCGCGTCCGCGCGCGGCACGTTCTCCGCCGCTGACGCGGCGAAGATCCTCTCCCGCGACCCGGCCATCGCCCTCGGCCAGAACCGTCTGTTCAGGACGCTCGAAGACCTCCACTGGGCGTACCGCCAACGCCGCGACCGCGCCTGGCGCGCCCGCCAGTCCGCCGTCGACGCCGGCTGGCTCACCGAGATCCCGCAGTCCCATCACCACCCGCGCACCGGCGAACTCCTCCTGGACGCACCGCAACTGCGCATCACCCTGAAGGGCCTCTCCGAACTGCGCCAGCGCCTCGGCACCGCGGAGCCGCTGCCGCTCAAGCGCGACGGCGACCGGGCCCGGCCCGAAGACAACCGCCCGTAACCCGAGTGGGCCCGATCGCCCCGCCAGGCGATCGGGCCCGGCGCTCGCACGCGCCCTGCGAGACTGGCCCGGTGAACCGACCCCGCGTCATCGCCACGGATCTGGACGGCACCCTCCTCGCCTCCGGCGGCGTCCTCACCGAACGCTCCCGCCTTGCGCTGCAAGCCGCACGAGCCCAGAGCGTCGCCGTGCTCGCGGTGACGGCCCGCCCGCCCCGGGTCTTCGACGCGTGGCCCGACCTCGCCGCCTCCCTCGACGCCGCGATCTGCTCCAACGGCGCCATCGTCTACTCCCTCTCCCGCCGCGAAACCGAGACGACCCGCACGCTCGAACCGGAAACCGCTGCGGCCGCGGCGAAGGCACTCCGCGCCGCCCTCCCCGGCGTCAAGGCCGCGGTCGAGACGGGATTCGAGGTCGTCGCCGAACCCGGCTACCGCAAAGTGGACAGCGTCGGCGACCGGCGCGTCTTCGTCGACGCCTTCGACCAGATCTTCACCACCGCCGCCCAGATCGTGAAACTGCTCGTCCACGACGCGGACGGCCGTGCCGACGCGATGCTCGCCGCCGCCCGCGACATCGCCCTCCCGGGCGTGCACGTCTCCCACTCGGGCGGCGAAGGCCTGTTGGAGATCACCGCCGCCGACGTCTCCAAATCCACCGCGCTCGCCGCCTGGTGCGCCGCTCGCGGCATCGATCCCGCCGAGGTGGCCGCTTTCGGAGACATGCCCAACGACGTGCCGATGCTGCGCTGGGCGGGCCGTTCCTTCGCCGTCGCGGGCGCCCACCCCGAGGCCGTCGAGGCCGCCACGGACCGTTGCGGATCGAACGACGACGACGGCGTCGCCCGCGCGATCGAGACGCTCCTCACCGGTAGTCAGCATCGTCGCCGCGCCCGGGAACGGCCCCCGCCGCACATGACCTTGGGCACCAATCTGCGCAAAATCCTGGGACATTACCGGACAAACGGCCAAATGCGAGAATAATTTCCGCGCTGGCCGGGTGCAATGAGGCGGCGGTGATGTAGTGTCCAGGGGTCACCTCGGTTCAAAGCAATGCGAACCGGAGTGGTGAAGCGCCAGCAATGGCGGCAATATCAGACCCTATGGCGGCTGAAGATCGGGGCGTGAAAACCCGGATTGCGAAACCGTCGGTCTGAGCATCAACACCAAGGATATTTCAGCATGGCGCAAGGCACCGTTAAGTGGTTCAACTCGGAGAAGGGCTTCGGCTTCATCGCTCCGGAGGGCGACGGCCCCGACATCTTCGTTCACTTCTCCGCGATCACCGGCAACGGCTACAAGTCGCTCGAAGAGAACCAGCGCGTCGAGTTCGACATCGAGCAGGGCAACAAGGGTCCGCAGGCCGCTAACCTGCGCGCGCTCTAGCCTCCACAGCTCTTAAACACGAAGCCGCTGCCCTTCATCGAAGGACAGCGGCTTTCATGGTGTCCGGGGGTCAATCCACGGTGATCACGATGTTGCCGCGGGCGTGGTGGCCGAACATGTGCGCCACGGCCTCCGGTGTCTCCTCCAGGGGATAGGCGCGGTCGATGACCGCCTTGATCTCGCCCGAGGCGAGCAGTTCGCCTATGGCCGTGAGGTTCTCGCGGGCCGCCTCCGAGGGGGAGAACCGCACGTCGGCCCGCCGGGTCATCCCGAGCAGCTTCGCGCCGGCCATCCGGCCGAGCCCGGCGAGCAACCCGCCGCTGTTCCCGACGCTGTTGGGGATGAGCACGCCGCCTGGGGCCAGCGCCCGGGCCGTGCGGCGCGGCGGGTGGTTCAGGACGTTGTCGAGAATGACGTCATAGCGCTCGCTTCCCTGTGTGAAATCGCTACTGGTGTAGTCGATGACATGGCGCGCACCGAGTCCGCGGACCATCTCGACATTGCCGGGACCGCATACGCCGGTCACTTCGGCGCCGAAATGCGCGGCCAATTGCACGGCGAACGTCCCCACGCCGCCGGAAGCGCCGTTCACGAGGACTTTGATTCCATTTCGGATTTTCACGGTGTCCCGCATGGCGCACAGGGCGGTCACTCCCGACATCACTGAAGCGGCCGCTTCCTCGAATGCCACGCCGGAGGGGATCGGCGCGAGCTGGGCGGCGGGCGCAACGACGAATTCGGCGAACGTCCCGGCCGTCACGAACCGGCTCGTCCACAGCGACCCGAACACCGCGTCGCCTACGGCGAGATCCGTGACGCCCGCGCCGAGCGCCTCGACGGTCCCGGCGACATCGCTGCCGCGCACCACGTTCGAGGGCAGTCTGCCGACTTGGAGGCGCAGCGCGTAGGGGACGCCGGTGACGGCGATCCAGTCAGGGGTGTTGACGCTGCTGGCCCGTACGCGGACGAGCACCTCTTCAGGACCGGGCGTCGGCCGGTCGATCTCCTTGAGTCTGAGCACTTCCACGGGTGGCCCGTAGCGCTCCTGGACGATGGCTCTCACGGCCGCCTCCTCCACAATCTTACGTTGTAAGTCAACATAGACTTACATCGTAAGCCTGTCAAGGGCCGAACCTATCAGTGTGAGCAGGGAAGAACGGCCTAACCGGCGGCGCGCAGCCGCTCCAGGCCGTCCAGGATCAGATCCAGACCGAACTCGAACTCGGCCTGGTAGTCGCACCAGCCGAGCAACGCGCCGCCATGAGACGCGTCCGCGATCATCGCCACCAGGTGCGGCACCTCCTCGGCTATCGCCGCTATCGCCGCCTCGGGAGCCTCGATACCGTCGGGCTCGAACAGCTCCTGCGAGAAGCCCAGCGCCCGACTCCCCAAGGCGTGCAAGGCGCGATGCCCCAGCTCGTAGCTGAAACCGCCGCGCCGCATCAGCCCGAGCACCCCGTCGAAGTACCGCGCCACCGCCAGACTCGTCCCGGCCCGCGTCTCGAACACCCTCGGCGCCCAAGGATGCCGCACCAGCACCCCGCGGGCGGCGAGCACGCGCATTCGCATCGCCCGCTGCCAGTCGTCTTCGGGCGCAGGCGCATCCAGACCCGCCACGGCCTCCTCGATCTCGGCCATGACGACCTCGACCAGTCCGTCGAGCACCGCATCCTTGTTGGCGACATGGTGGTAGAGCGACATCGCCTCGACACCCAGCGACTCGGCCAGGCTCCGCATCGTCAGCGCCGCCAGCCCGCGCTCGTCCGCGATCGCCACGGCACCGCGCAGCACCCGCGCCCGACTCAACCCGATCTGCGATCCAGCCCCCGAGCCCTCACGCGCACCAGCCATCGCCACCCCTTCCCGGCGAACGTACCGTACAACGCAAGCCGCCCCGGCGGCCAGCCGCTTCGACCGCGCCAAGGCGCCGCCGGACTCGACACGCGTCTCGGCGCGCTGGGACGACGGCACCGACCTCTCCGGCGGCCAATGGCAGAAGCTCGCGATCGGCCGCGGCCGCATGCGAAAGGACCCGCCGCTCGTCCTCTTCGACGAACCCACTGCCGCCCTCGACTCCCAGACCGAGCACGCCCTGTCAAGGCCGGTCGGCAGCGCGGGATGGTGAGCGTGCTCCCGGTGACCAGGCCCCCGTAGCACCCCCTGAAACGGTCACCTGCCACTTCGCCGGACACCGACGGAAAGGGCACGTGAACCGCGACCCAGGCGCCCGCCGGGGCCGAAAGGCCCGTTTCCGACGGCACGACAGTCGTATTTCGTTACCATCGCCTCCGGGGCGGTTCGCTCAACGCCAGCGGACCGCCTGGACGACCGGGGAATCGCCGTTCAGGTCCGCATCGACCCCCGTCCCGGACGCCGCGGTCACGACGACGAAGGCGTAGGCCAGCATCGCCAAGGTCACGTGCCGGTACCAGCCCTCCCACTTGCGGACCTGGTAGTGGTCGAGTCCGCATTCGACTTTCGCGGCCCGGAAGCACGCCGCTGTGGCTGGCCGAGTGTCCGCAGTGCGAACGATGTCCTTGCGCGCCAAAGCATCGGAGTGAAAGCACAGGTAGTAGACGACCTCGGCCGGGCGCTCGACCGAGCGCCGCGCGAGCAGCGTGCGGACGAACCCGGCGGGCAGGCCGACCAGGGCGGGCAGGGTCGCCCATGCCCAGTCGTACTCGCGTCGCTCCCGCCCGCCCGTGCCCGCCGCGAGCCGGTGCCAGGCCGAGGCGGGAGCCCCGCCCACCAGGGCGTCGACGCGCCCGCCCTCCTCCAGCTCCGGCACCGTCTGCGTGAGCGGCACCTCGACCACGTACGAGAGGCGGCGCGCGGCCAGGAACGCCAGGAAATCGCTGTCGCGTCCGTACGTCGCGTCCGCGGCCACCCACCCGGCCTCGACTCCGGCGGCCACCGCGCGGGCGATCATCGCCTCGGCCAGGCGCGGTTTCTCCAGTGCCCCGAGGTCCACCCGCTCGGCGGGGACTCCCGCAGCCGCGCAGCGCTCGGGGTCCTCGATCCACGAGGCGGGCACGTACAGCTCCCGGTCGATCAGCACCTCGCCGCGCTCGCCGACATAGGCCAGGAACACTCCGACCTGGCAGTTCTCGACCCTGCCCGCCTCACGCGAGTACTGCCGGTGCACGCCGACCGAGGCCGGGCCGCGTTTGACGAAGTCGACCTCGTCGATCACCAGCGCCCCGCTCGGGCTCGCCAGGTTCGCCGCGGCGTAGGCCCGGAGGGCGTCGCGCAGCGCATCGGCCGACCACACGGCCCGGCTCAGGAAGTGCTGCACCTGTGCGGGCGTCGCGTCGCCGGCGGCCTCGGCGAGCTGCCAGCCGTTCTTGCGCTCCACCGGCGCCAAAAGGCCGACCAGATAGGACCTGGCTCTTCGTCGCAATTCGACTCTCCCGAACAACCCCGCCACCGTAGAGAAAAGCTCGTCCAATCGTGAACGCCAGTCCGTGATCTCCTGTGGGACAACATCATTGGGCATATTTCAATAATAAGAATCACGAAATGCGGCTGTCGTATCGGCTTCGGACGGGAATCCGCGAGCGGCCTCGCAAGCCGGTGTGGCTGCGGATTCTGGATGGAACGCGATCGAACATCATGGTTCGGTCGCCCATCCGAGAAGGAGGAACATCATGGACAAGTACTTTGTCAGGGTGAGCTACCGCTCCGATTCCTGCGAGACGACGGTCTGGGCCGTTGACGACGAAAGGGCGAAGCAGGCGGCCTTCATGGTCTTCAAGAGCAGATTCCCGGCGAGCCAGGCGACTCGTTGGGAAAATTGCTCCTACCTGTACGAGAACCTGAGCCGCACCGGGAATGCGACCCTCCGCGGCGTCGGGGGGGGGGGGGGGGGCGCCCGCCCCCCCCCCCCCCCCCCCGGCCGCCCCCCGCCCCCCCCCCCCCGCGGGGGGGGGGGGGGGGGGGCGGGCCCCCCCCCCCCCACCGCCGCGCAGCAGGCCTTCTCCGACGAGCTCCAGGGCAAGATCGGCGAGTTCCTCGGCACCAAGCTGGACGGCAAGTTCAGCACCGTGTCCTACCCGGCCGGCTTCAACTACGGGATCACATACGGTCCCAACGCGTACTACAACGCGGCGACGCTCCAGGACCTCGATTCGCTGCTGGGAACCTCCAGCAGCGGCCAGCTCCAGATCGGCACCGACCGCTTCTCGACGCTCTACCGCAACATCCTGGGGGCGACCATCTTCGGCTTCTCCAAGGCCGACCAGGAGACGATGAACAAGGAGGACACGGCCGCCTCGGCGCAGATCGCGTCGATCCTGACCGAGTTCACCAATGCCGGGGGCACCTACACCAACCCGCTGCCGCTGGGCGGGAAGCTCCAGGACGTCTTCGACCAGCTCCTGGCGAGATACGGTTCCTTTGAGAACCTGCCCGACTCGCTCAGTGCGCTCTACAGCGCCATCGCGAGCTACAAGGAGGTGGCGGCGAACAGCATCCTGCTGCACCGCAAGTATTTCGAGGCCACCGACCGGCTCAAAGCCGCCCGAGCCAACATCATGAAGGCGAGCGCGGCCAACGGCGGCGAGGAGATCGGCCCCGGCCAGTTCTACGTCGGCTACACACCCGACAAGCTGCCCAGCGCGAACCAGCTCCTCGGGCAGCTCCAGACCGACAGCAACGCCGTGTCGCTCCACCTGGAGCTGTCGAACTTCTCCTCGAAGTCGACCGACCTCAGCGTGGGGGGCAAGGTGGGGTTCTCGGTCCCGGTCATGGACGCCGTGGGCATCAACTTCGGCGCGTCCTCGTCCTACGACCTGTCGACCTACACGTCGAGCTCGTCCACCGTCACGATCGACCTCAAGTACAAGGGCGTCACGATCATCAGTTCGGCACCCACGGCCCTGGCGCCCGACGGCACGGTGGGCTGGTACGACGAGCAGATGCTCGGCGAGATCGCATCGAAGACCGGGAAGGACGCGACCGGGTACCAGCTCCACAGCAGCGAGTTCAACGTGGACGAACTGTTCGGGGAGGGCGGGAAGCTCTCGCGCCTGAAGACCTTCGTCGTTTCCCGCCAACCGGAGATGTCGATGACCTTCAAGGGCGGCAACGCCAGCAAGGTCACCAGCGACATGAAGGTCGGCGCGACGGCGTCGGTGGACCTGTTCGGACTGTTCCGGGTCGGTTCGGCCTCGGCGAACTACTCGGTGAACAAGGTGGACACGAGCTCCAGCGACGGCTCGGTCACCGTCACCTTCGGCTCACCCGAGCCGAGCGGCACGATCCCGATCGAGCAGCAGGTGGCGTACGTGATGGGAGGTGTGCCGTCCTACCCGCCGAACGAGCCTTAACACCGTTGGGGGAGTTGCTGGCCGCACTCCCGCGATGCGGGCGGGGCCGCCCGATCTGGGCGGCCCCGCCCATCTGATCTCCTTGAAAGGAGTCGACCGTTGAACATCGTCACGTGGAACATGCAGGGATCGAACACATCGACCGAAGCGTTGGGACACGGGTGTCGCGCCGCTCATGCGAGGGCAGACGAATGCCGCCTGCTGCCTGCAGGAGTGCGGAGCCGTCCCGGCGTCCGCGACCCTGGTCGGAACCTCCGATCAGAACGTCAAGCTCTGCAGACGGGGCGGAACGAGCACGAGGCCGAGCTACTGGATCACCTGGTGCGAATCGGATCCGTACGGCGGGCGCTGCAATCTCGCCATGATCCTGTTGACCGATGATCTCGACGGCAGCGAACCCGCTGAGAGCGTCGAGTTCGGTATCGATGGCCGCTTGTACAGCATCGACCTGTCTGCAGCGTCATGATGGCCGGTTTGCGCAGGTCAGTTGGTGGTACAGCCCCCGAGCGACGTCTGCAACTGCGGGAATACCTGGCGGCGTTTTGAGGCGGTAGTGCTGTACCCTGGCTGAGGCCGCTTTGCGGCGGTGTTCGGGACGTGGCGCAGCTTGGTAGCGCACCCCGTTTGGGGACCCCAGCCTCGTAACCAAAGAATGCAACCCTTACCTGCAGGAACGCCTATCTACCTGCACTAGTGATGTCACCCTAACTGTCCGATGTGATCCGGTTAGGTCCGGCTAACTTTGGTAAAATCCGGCAGGACCGTGCCAAATACGTGCCGAAGTTTTCAGCAGAACCGGGATGGCTCCTGGCCCCCGGTCCATTGCGGGCCACTGGTTCGATTCCCGCAAGGTCCACCAGAGCAATCCGAGAAGAACCCGAACGAGCCCTCCCCATCCTGGGCATCAGCAACCAGCCAGACCCTCAGGGAACTTGATCAAGCCCTGGCAACCTGGGCCGAAACGCAGTGAACAATGAGTCTGTATCAACACCGGCTTCCCCTTCCCACTGAACGGCGTGGCCACCAGGCCGTGGTCGAGGCCTTCATAGCCCTTGGCGCACAAGGTGAACAATTCATGCACTTGGTATTCCTGCCTCTGTTCTGCCGGTGCTCCGCCTGTTAAAGGCCGCCATCCATCGCCAGACTGATCCCGAAAGCGGCCCGCTTGCGGTCAGAGCGGTCTATCAGAATGAACCGATGTGGTCTTCATGTGAGCACTTCGGTTCCTCAACTCTTAGGAGGCACCATGGCTACCATTACGACTCGGCTTCGGCCCGATCGGCCGAGGGGGCGGCGCCTGACGCGCGCAGTTTCCACCATCGCGATCGCCGCTGGTCTCGTGCTGGGGGGCAGCGCGCTCTCGGCGGCACCGGCTGTTGCCAGTGAGCCCGCGGGAACCGACGGCACCGTGAGCATCCAAGCGTTCGAGGGGCCCTTCCCCAGATGGGACTACTGCAATACTGACCGGAGGGCGGCCGAGTCCATGGGATACGACACCACACCGTGCTTTAAGGATCCCGATGGCTGGTACTACCAGTACTTCTGATCGATCGTCGAGGACTTAGTCCTGCGCGCCATAGATCTTCCCGTGGCATCCGGCCATTCAGCGGCCGGATGCCACGGGGAGGGCGCGGCCAGTCCGCTATTTGCCCTGTCCGCCCGCGCCCCAGTCCTCCCCGCGGAACTCGACCCACAGCCCCCGCAGTTTGGAAGCCTCCTCCTCAATGTCGGGAAACCAGCGCGGCCCACACCGGCACCCCGTCCGCGACGAGGCTGAGTTCTGCCGAGCCGATCCCCAGCATGCCGATCAGCACTGCGCCCGCAGTGCCGTGGACAGGGTGTGCGCATTCCTCGGATGGGACGGTTATCCGCTTCGGACCGCATTTGCGGGAGGTTGTGCCGGTGGTGGGAATCGCCGACTCTGATCCACTTCGCGAGTGGCGAAAGTGCCATTGGCGCACGGTCTTACGTGGGAGTGCACTTGTGTCTATTTTGCGCTTGCGTTGAGCCTCATGTGCTATTGAATGGCGACGGATTCTAGCAGGATCAGTTTCCAAGTGCTGCACTCGAATTAGTACTTCCGGTCAATTGTGCTGGTGTCGCGTTCGGTCTACGCTCCGTAGTCAGGCGCTGGCACAGGTGCCTTTCTTCGCCTTTCTGCCGCAAGGGAGCCGCGATCGTGGATGCACATTGGGGTGGTGGAGCGGGGTCCGAGCGGCCCGGGCATGAGCCTGCGCCGGCGCCCGGAGCGACGGCCGCCCCGGCGCTGCCCGCCGTCGGCAACCCGCCCGCCCGGCTCGGCGAGACCTTCCAGACCAACCCCGTCACCGGCTCGGCCTCAATGTCGATCCCGCTGCCTTTCAGTGCCGGGCGCGGCGCGCCCTCCATGGCCGTCGGCTACGATTCCGGCGCCCGCGCAGGGCTCTTCGGATACGGCTGGGACCTCCCCGTCCCGCAGATCAGTCGCCGCACCGACCGCGGACTGCCGAAGTACGAGGACGCCGACGTGTTCCTCGGCGGCGGCGACGACCTCGTGCCCGACGCCGCCCCCGCGACCCTCCGCACCGTCGCCGGGACCGAGTACCGCGTCGAGCGCTTCCGGCCCCGCGTCGACACCGGCCTCACCCGCATCGAGCGCTGGACCGCCACCGCCGACCGCGCCGACTGCAAATGGCGCACCCTCTCGGACGACAACAACACCGCCTGGTTCGGCGAAGGCCCCGAGAGCCGCATCGCCGACCCCGCCGACCCGTCCCGGATCTTCGGCTGGCTCATCAGTTTCAGCCACGACGACAAAGGCAACGCGGTCGCCTACGAGTACGCCGCCGAGGACTCCGTCGGTGTCGACACCGGCGCCGTCTGCGAAGCCGGACGGACCGAGCAGTCGCGAACCGCCGCAAGGCATCTCAAGCGCGTCCGCTACGGCAACACCGTCCCGTACCTCCCCGTTCCGGGCCCCGCGTCCCGGCCCGTCGCCTGGCTGTTCACGCTCGTCCTCGACTACGGCGACCACGACCCCGACGCCCCCGGGATCGAGGCCGACCGGCCCTGGCCCGCCCGCCCGGACCCGTACCGCACCTGCCGCCCCGGCTTCGAGGTCCGCACCCACCGGCTCGGACGCCGCGCCCTCATGTTCCACGAGATCCCCGAACTCGGCGACGAGCCCGTCCTCACCGGCTCCGTCGACTTCGCCTACGACACCGACCCCCTCAGCGGCGACTCGCGCCTCGACTCGGTCCGCACCTGCGGCTATGTGCGCGAAGATGGCACGTACCTGCGCGCCGAGACCCCGCCGCTCACCCTCCACTACGCGCCCGCCGAGATCGACCCGACGGTCCGCGAGGTCCGCGCCGAGAACCTCCCGGCCGGCATCGATCTCGTCGACTACACGTGGGTCGACCTCGACGGCGACGGCGTCGCGGGCGTCCTCGCCTCGCGCTCTGGCGCCTGGTACTACCTGCGCAACCGCAGCCCCCTCACCGACGACGACGTGGCCTTCACCGCCGCGAACCCGGTCGCCGCCCACCCCAGCGGCGGGGTGCACGATCCCGGGGGCGACCTCCTGATCGATCTCGACGGCTCGGGCCTTCCCGACCTGGTCCGCATCGACGCCCCCGTTCCCGGCAGCGCCGCCCGCGACGAGTCCGGCGGCTGGGGGGCGTTCTCGCCCTTCGCCGAGTACCCGAACATCGACCTCCGCACTCCCGACCTCCATCTCGCAGACCTCACCGGCGACGGGCTCGCGGACCTGCTCATCGCCGATCCCGCCGGAGGCCTCTGGTGCGAGGGCCGGGGCGCCGCGGGCTTCGGCGCACCCCGCCCGCTCGACGGCCCGGAGCTCCAACGGCCTTCGCTCCTGGAGGCGACGGCGACCGTGGCCGTCCAGCTCGCCGACATGACCGGGGACGGGCTTCCCGACCTGGTGCGGATCGCGAACGGCTCGGTGGCCTTCCGGCCCAACCTCGGCTACGGCCGCTTCGGTCCCGCCGTCCACATGGGCGATTCGCCGTGGTTCGACCCGCCCGACCGCTTCGATCCCCGCCGGGTCCTCCTCGGCGACGTGGACGGCAACGGCCGCACGGACCTCGTGTACCTCGCCGACGATGGGGTCCGCCTGTACACCAACCGCTCCGGGGACTCCTGGGCCTCCCCCCGCGTGCTCCTCCCCGGTGTGCCCGGCACCGACAACCGGCGCAGGGTGGGCCTGGTCGACCTGCGCGGCACCGGCACCGGCTGCCTGGTCTGGTCCACGTCCCTCCCGCACGGCACCGCCGCGGCGATGCGCTACGTGGACCTCATGAGCGCGGGCCGCCCGCATCTGCTCACCGCGTACGAGAACGGGACAGGCGGCGAGGTCCGCGTCGAGTACAAGCCCTCCACCTACTTCGCGCAGGCCGACGAGCAGGCCGGGCGGCCGTGGCCGGGAAAGCTACCGTTCCCGGTCTCATGCGCCCACCGCGTGATCCGCACCGACCGGATCCGCGAGACCGTGTTCACCGGCACGACCAGCTACCACGACGGCTACTTCGACCCGGTGGAGCGGGAGTTCCGCGGTTTCGGCCGGGTGGAGACGGTCGACACCGAGGCGTTCGAGGTCCTGCCGGAGGGTTCGAACACGGGGGACGCGGACCTGCACCAGCCGCCCGTGCTCACCCGCACCTGGTTCCACACCGGGGCGGCCGCGGCGGCGGGGGAGCGTATCGCTCACACCCGCCGGGCGCAGTACTGGGAGAACACGGTGCTGCCCGAGCAGGCGCTGCCCGAGCCGGATCTGCCCGCTGGCCTGAGCGGCGAGGAGTACCGGCAGGCCTGCCGGGCCCTCAAAGGAACGGCGCTGCGCACCGAGGTCTATGGTCTCGACGACGGCCCCGATGCCACAGTGCCCTATTCGGTGAACGAGGCCGCGTACGGGATCGTCCTGCGCCAGCCCCTCGGCGAGAGGCGCTTCGCGGTGTTCCAGCTGCTGCCGACCGAGGCGATCACCTACACGTACGACCGCCTGGCCGGGGATCCGCGGATCGCCCATTCGCTGGTGCTGGAGACCGACGACCTGGGTGTGCCGATCCGTACCGCCTCGCTGGCTTACGGCCGCCCCGCGGTCGACCTCTCACTGCCGCAGCCGGTCCGCGCGGCGCAGGCCCGCACCGGGGCGAGCTACCGGGTGGTCGGCTACACCGCCGACATCGACGAACCGGACGCGCGGCGGCTGCGCACCGTCTGCGAGACGCACTCGTTCGAGCTGGCGGGGCTGCCCGCCGGACACCTCACGGCATCCGAAGTGGACGGCTACGTGGCGGCGGCCGATCTCGTGCCCTTCGAGGCGGTCGGCGAGGACGGCACCGTGGACGTCACGGGCGGTCCGGTGCTGCGGTTGACCGGGCGGACCCAGGCGTTCTTCCGGGCCGACGACCTCTCCGGGCCGCTCCCGTTCGGGGTCCACGGCGCGCTCGGGCTGGAGCACCACACCCGGCGGCTGACGCTCACCGACGGCCTCGTCGCCGGGTACTACGACGGGTCGGTCACCGCCGGCGAGCTGACCGCCGCCGGGTACGAGCACTTCGAGGAGGGCTGGTGGGCCCCTTCGGGGGTCGCCGCCTACGCGCCCGGCGCCGCCGACCACTTCTACCTGCCCTCGGGATCGGTCGACCCGTTCGGGGCGACCACCGAGGTCGAGCGCGACGTCCACGACCTCGCCATCGTCACCGTCCGGGACGTCATCGGGCACGAGGTCCACATCGAGCACGACTACCGGGTGCTCGCCCCGCGCGCCGCGACCGACCCGGCCGGGAACCGCGCCGCGGTCCGCTTCGACGCGCTCGGCGTGCCGGTGGCCTCCGCGCTCCTCGGGAAGCCGGGTGAGCCCGGCATGGACACGCTCGACGACCCGACCACCACGTTGGAGTACGACCTATTCGCATGGGTCGACGAGGGCAGACCCGTGCGGGTGAGACGCAACCGCCGCGAGCGCCACGGCGACCCGGCCTCCCCCTGGCACGAGTCCTTCGCCTACTTCGACGGCTCGGGCTCGCTGGTCCTGACGAAGAGCCGGGTCGCCCCCGGTCCGGCCCTGCAATGGGACCCCGTCGCCGAGACGGCGGCCGAAGTGGACGCCGACCCGAGGTGGGTCGGCAACGGCCGCACCATCATCAACAACAAGGGGCTGCCGGTCAAGCAGTACGATCCGTACTTCTCGGCCACGCACGAGTACGAGTCCGAGGCGGCTCTGGTCGAGCTCGGCGTCACCGCGATCCCCCGCTACGACCCGCTCGGGCGCGTCTTCCGCACCGACTTCCCCGACGGCACGCTCACGCTCACCGAGACCGGACCGTGGGCCGTGACCGCCCACGACCAGGACGACACCGTCCTCGACAGCGCCTGGTACGCCGAGCGCGGCAGTCCCGACCCCCTCGGCCCCGAACCGGCCGACCCGCAGGAGCGCGCCGCCTGGCTGGCCGCCCAGCACGCCGGGACGCCCGCCGCCTCCTACCTGGACGTGTTCGGCCGCGTCGTCTACTCCCTGGCGGACAACGGGAGCGGCGACCTCCGCGCGATGCGCGGCGAAACCGACTCCACGGGGAGCGTCACCCGGCAGTTCGACGCCCGTGACCGCGAGTTCACCGCCGGAGTCGCCAACCTCGCGGGGGACCCGGTCCGCGGCGACAGCGCCGAGCGCGGCCGTCGCTGGCACCTGGTCGACGTCATCGGCCGCCTCGTCCGCGCCTGGGACGAGCACGGCCGCTCCACCCGCCTCGAGCACGACGCCGCCCACCGGCCCGTCGCCGTCTTCGGCACCGAACCCGGAGAGGAGGAGACCACCCTCACCCGCATCGTCTACGGCGACGCCCATCCCGAAGCGGCCGAACGGAACCTGGTCGGCAAGATCCACATCGTCCTCGACGCCGGGGGCGCCGTCGTCACCGAGCGCTACAACCACAAGGGCGCCCCGCTCGAAGTCGTGCGGCGCATGTGCGCCGACTACGCGGCCGACCCCGACTGGTCCCTCCTCGCCGGGATCGAGGACCCCGCGGCCGTCATGGCCGCCGCTGCACCCCTGCTCGAACCGGCACTGGACGCCATCAGCACCGAGACCGGCTACGACGCGCTCGGTCGGCCGCTCGCCGTCACCGCCGCCGACGGCACCATGGTCGAACCCGGCTACGACGAGGCCGGGCGGCTCGCCGAACTCCGCGCCCAACCCGGCGGCACTGGCCCGGTCCGCACCTACATGGCCGGGCAGGAGTACGACCCCCTGGGGAGACGCACCGTCTCCCGGTACGGCAACGGACTCACCAGCGAGTACACCTACGATCCGCTGAGCCGCAGGGTCACCGGGATCCGCACCGCCGCCGAGGGTTCCCCGGTCGATCTCCAGCACCTCCACTTCGTGTACGAGGCCGCCGGCCGCCTCGTCGAAGCCGACGACTCCGCCCAGCAGTCCCTGTTCTTCAACGGCGCGTTCGTATCGCCGCGGATGCGCTTCCGCCACGACGCCCTCGGCCAGCTCGTGCAGGCCAGCGGCCGCGAGCACGCCGGCATCGCCGCGGGCGAGCAGACCGGTCCCGGCGACGCCGTCGGCGCGCCCCTGCCGCACCCCAACGACACCGCCGCCGTCCGCCTCTACCGCCAGGAGTACGCGTACGACGACCTCGGCAACCTCAAGAGCATGCGCCACATCGCGAACGGCGGCGGCGGCTGGACCCGCCACTACCGGTACCTCCACGACACCGACGCGCTCAACCGCCAGAACCGCCTCACTGCCACCAGCGTCCCCACCGACGACCCCGACGGGCCCTACAGCCTGAACTACGCCTACGACGACTACGGCAACCTCATCTCCGCCCCGCACCTCGCCGAGCTCCAGTGGACCCAGAACGACCAGCCCCGCGTCGTCGACCTCGGCGGCGGCGGCACCGCCTACTACTGCTACGACGGCAGCGGCACCCGCCTGCGCAAAGTCGTCCAGCGTCAGGGCGGCCTGCGCACCGAGCGCCGCTACATCGGCATGGTCGAGATCTACCGCGAGTGGATGAACGACGTCCTGCGGCTCGAACGGCACACCGTCCACCTCTCCGACGAGACCGGCCGCTTCGTCCAGATCGACACCCTCGTCACCGACACCGCCGGGACCGACGGCGCGACGGTGGGCGACCCCGTCGCCCGCTACCAGCACGGCAACCACATCGGTTCGGCCACACTGGAGACCGACGAGGACGGCGCACCCGTCTCCTACGAGGAATACCACCCGTACGGCTCCACCGCCTACCGCTCCGCGAAGCCCGGCACGAACCACAGCCTCAAGCGCTACCGCTTCCACGGCAAGGAAAGAGATGACGAGACCGGCCTCTACCATTACGGGGCCCGCTCCTACGCCCCTTGGCTGGGCCGCTGGATCAGCGCCGACCCCGTCGGCACCACCGCCGGACCGAACCTCTACGCCTACTGCGGCAACGACCCTTCCGGGCGGGTCGACCCCAACGGCACCGAGGACCACCAGGTCG
Source organism: Glycomyces sp. YM15 (assembly GCF_016918015.1). Taxonomy (GTDB): domain Bacteria; phylum Actinomycetota; class Actinomycetes; order Mycobacteriales; family Micromonosporaceae; genus Glycomyces. Next base: position 98,455 of record NZ_JAERMK010000004.1, on the reverse strand, counting down.
GCGAAGTCCCCGGTGCGGCCCCCAACATCCTCGACAACCCCAACGCCGCGCCCGCCGACGTGCTCCGCGAGGCCCAGCGGTCCTTCCCGCACCTGCGTGCCCTGCCCACCTGGGACACCGCGACGGGCATGTGGGTGTTCCCCGAACCGCTCTTCCCCAACGGACCAGGGGAAGGCGACGACACGGGCGATGGCGGCGGCGACGCCGGGACCGGGACCACCGGCACCGGCACCGGCGCCGGAACAGGCACGGAAACCGGAACGGCCGCCACCGGAACGGACGGGACCGGCGGCGACGGGGGCACCGGGGCCGGCACCACCGGCACCGGCACGGGAACCGATACGGGCTCCGGCGCCGGGACCGGCGCGGGCGACGGCGAAGGCGACGGCGAAGGCACCCCCGGCACCCTCGGTACTGCTGGCAGCCTCGTGCCCTCCGCCGCCGAACGCTTCATCTGGAACTTCCGCTTCCCCAACGAGGGCGTCGCCGGCTCGCGCCGCGGCCAGATCCTCGAATGGCTCGCGGGCGTGCCCTGGCGCGACAACACCGCCGGGCACGACGCCGTCACCGCCACCGAGGTCCGGCAGATCAAGTCCACCGGCCAACTCGGCAAGGTCGGCAATATCGCCCGCTCAGCCACCCGCGACGCCGCCAGCTCCATCGCCGCCGACCCTGCCCTGGCCGGACGCAACCCGCGCGCCGTCATCATCACGGAATCCGATGTCGCCGCGACCGTTTCCGCTGACATCGCCTCCGCCACCCAGGCCGGACGCGGACGCCGCATCCCGCCCGGGGCCCTCCCGCCCGAGCACATCCGCGGCTTCCCCGGCCGCGCCGGCAGCGTCGGCCGCGCCCTCACCGGCATCGGCACGGCCCTGTCCGCCGCCGCCCTCGTCAACGACATCTACCAGGGCGACTACGCCATGGGCGTCGGCGACGCCCTCGGCACCGTCGGCGGCGGCCTCGAGCTGTACGCACTGGCCGTGCCCGGGGCGACCGTCGCCGGAGCCAGCGCCATGACCGTCGGCCTGGTCGTCGGCGGCCTCGGGATCGCCGTCACCTCCGGCATCAGCGGCTACCGCGCCTACCAGCGCGGCGACATCCCGGGCACGGTCGCCGGAGCCGTCGGCGTCGGGGCCGGGCTCGCGATCGCCGCCGGCGCCGCCGGCATCGCGCTGGGCATCGCCGGGGCCCCGGTGCTGCTCGCGGTCGGCGTCGCCGCGGCCATCGGCGTCGGCCTCTACCACCTAGGCGGCCTGTTCGACCTCTGGTAGAGGCGACAAATTCATAAGGGAATGAAACAGCAGGACACGGCTGCACCACCGCAGCGAGATCCGCCCGGGTACCGCCGCAAGACCGAAGGGAAGCGCATCATGAACCAGCCCAAGCGGCAGGCCGCTCAGCGGCACCTGAACCCCGAGGCAGTCCGCAAGCTCGCGCTGCCCGTCGAAGCGGCCCCGGCCATGCCCGGCGGCGACCCGGACCGGACCATGGCGATCCACGTCCCCCGCCACCCCGAGGAGTCCACCGGGAAACCCGTCGCGGCCCTCCACGCCGCGCTCGCTAAGTTGAAGCAGCCGGTCGACCCGGCCGAGGTCGGCGCCTCCCGCCTCGGACCGTCCACACGCGACGCCGTGCGCCGCATCCAGGTCTCGGCCGGGCTCATGCCCACCGGCATGGTCACACCCGAGACCGCCGCCCAGATCAAACGCGAACTCGAGCACCGCTACTTCACCGCCGCCCCGCACCGCGCCGCGAAGATCCAGGGCCTCCTCACCGCCCTCGGCCACCGCATCGACCCCGACGAGCTCTCCGGCCGCAAGGTCGGCCCCACCACCGCCGCCGCGCTCACGCAGTTCCGCCAGCGCACCAAGTCCCGCGGCGTCTCCTGGTGGGTCGACGAGGGACTCGTGCAGCGCCTGCGCTCCGAGGAGCTCCAGGCGCGCCTCGGCTCCCGCAACCAGTTCGGCAAAGCCCAGCGGACCCTCCTGCGCGCCATGAAGATCGCGAGCCTGGACGCTCCCATCCCGGCCGACGAGCTCAGCGCCCGCCAGCCCGGCCCCGGCACGCAGGCGGCCCTGCGCGCCTTCCAGACCAAGTACAAGCTGCCGGTCTCGGGCCGGTTCGATCTGGCCACGATGGAGAAGATCGAGTCCGTGGCCGCCTCGAAGCCGCTGCCCGCCAAGCAGCTGAAGGTGAAGTCCGCGTTGGCGCTCGTGCCCCTGAAGCGCCAGGCGAAGCTGAACATGCGCGGCGGGCACGTGGCCGCTGCCCAGCAGGCCCTCGCCCACTTCGGCTACGCCATCCCCATGTCCGAGCACGGGGAGGCCCGCTACGGCAAGGCGACCCGCCTGGCCGTGCTGGCCTTCCAGGCCGACAAGTTCCTGCCCGCGACCGGGCAGCTCGACGGGCGCACCCTCAAGGCCCTCAACTTCAAGATCGCGAACGCCCAGCCCGACGACATGAAGGCCGCCCCGCACTACCGGCTGCGCGGATCGGTCCGCGACGAATTGTGGCGCCCGGTCAAGGGCGCCCAGGTGCGCCTGTCGTTCCGCTCGATCGACGGCGAGGGCAAGCTCATCGCCACGCGCGTGACGAGCGAGGCGGGCTTCTACGACATCGCGTACGACCCGCCGCGGGACGCGCAGACGGGCGAGGTCGCCAAGCCACTGCATCTCATCGTGAAGTTCATCGGGCCCGACCAGGCCCCGCTGGGTTCGCGGATCCTGTTCAACCCCACACCGATCCAGTGGACGAACCAGACCATCGGCGACCGCCCGTACCGCGGCCCGTCGCTGTACGAGCGCCAGCGCCCGGCCCTGGACGCGGTGCTCGGCAGCCTGGGGGTCACCGATCTCGTGGAGGACGGCGACCGCAACGACATCACCGTCGCGGCGATGGAGGCCGGGCTGACCCAGTACGAGGTGATGCGCCTGGTCCTGGCCGTTCGCGTCGCGAAGCACGTCGGGGACCCGGCGCTCGGTGCCGCCCTGTACTTCGGGTTCATCGCGCAGGGGCTGCCCGGGTCGCTCCCGGAAGAGCTCCTGACGGCCACGGACGAATGGACGCGCATCGAGGAGATGACGGCCGAGATCGCGGCGGGGATCCTGCTGCTGGGCCCGGAGCAGCAGTCCGCGGCCTTCGCGCGGGCCGCCGACGAGAACGTGATCCCGATCAGCCTGGTGCGCGACGAGGAGACGGTGCTGGCGGCGCTGGCCGCGCGTTCGGTCGGCGCGGTCCTGGAGGCGCCGCCCGTGGGCGGGGACGCTTCGCTGAAGTCGCTGCTCGACGTCTCGAAACTCGAAGCGGCCCATTACGACACGGTCGGTGCGCTGCTGCTCCAGCACGGCGAGGCGAGCGAGGCGTTCTGGACCGATCTGACGGGTGCGGCCGAGGATTTGGGCGGGGATGCGGTCGTCGCCGACGTCGCGGCCGCGATCGAGACCGCCGCGATCGCGTCGGGGCACGCCCCTGCGGCGACGTACTTGAAGGCGCAGCTCGACGATCCGAACGTCCCGGCGCTGACGAGCCCGCGCCACCTGGCGGGTTTCTCGACGGACCAGTGGAAGTCGGTGGTCGAGGCGACCGGCTTCCCGGCGGACACGCCCGGGGACGACCCCGCGACGGCGTACGCGCTGCAACTGGAGGCCACGGCCGCGGCGCACTATCCGACGTTCGCGCTGGTCTCGGAGCTCGCCCGCACGGACGGGCACGGCCTGGTCCTGCTCGACCAGGCGAAGGACTTCCTCGACGACCACCCGGACCTCGAACTGAAGACCACGGGTCTCGACTCGTACGTGCAGGCCAACGGCATCGACCTCGACACGGACCTCCACAGTGAACTGCGGGTGCAGCAGCGCGCGGTGCGCCTGGCCCCGGACCACAAGGCCGCGACGGCGCTCCTGTCGGAGCAGCTGCATTCGGCCGCGCAGATCGCGTCCCTCGACCGGGCCGAGCTGGCGGCGAGGCTGAGCGTCCACGACGGGGTCGGCGCCCAGTCGGTCGCGATGATCTACCAGACCGCGCAGATGTCGTACGCGTACGTCCTGTCGCAGCTCGCGACGTTCCAGGCGGACTACGCGCCGGGGCAGTTCCAGGTGTTCTCGAATCAAGTCATCACCCTCGCGGACGCCACGGGGGTGCTCGGGGACGTGCCCGACCTGGCGCTGCTGTTCGGCGGCCTCGACTACTGCGAGTGCAGCCACTGCGAATCGGTGTACGGGCCGGCCGCGTACCTGGCCGACCTGCTCCGGTTCCTGTCGACGCGTCCGGCGAAGTCCGGTGCGCCGCAGAAGATCCTCCAGGTGCTCCAGGCCCGGCGGCCCGACATCGACGACATCCTCCTGAACTGCCCCAACACGAACACGCCGCTGCCGTACATCGACCTGGTGAACGAGCTGCTGGAGCGAGCCGTGCCGACCGGGGTCGCTGCGCCGCAGCCGCAGACGACGCGCACCGCCGCGGAGCTGCGCGCCGTCCCCGAGCACCTCCACGCGCCCGCGTACGAGAAGGTCAAGACCGCGCGGTTCCCGCTGCGCGGGGCGTTCAACGCCTGGCAGGAGGAGGCGCGGGTGATCCTCGAGCACCTGGGCGTGCCCAGGCACGAGCTCATGCGCCTGCTCGGACCGGCCACCGCGCCCGCGGGCACGTCCGCCGCGGGGGAGTACTTCGGACTCTCCACTCTCGACGTGCAACTGGTCACCACGGCCGCTCCTTCCCAGGTCGCCCAGGACGAGGTCTGGGGCCTGGACACCACGGACGGCGAGGTCGGCGTGCTGCCGTTCCTCCGCCACGCGGGCATCACCTACACGGAGCTGCTGACCCTGCTGGACACCAAATGGATCCACACGGGCGGCGCGATCGAACTGGTCCGCCCCGAGGGCACCTGCCAGCTGGAGGAGCAGTCGCTCACCGGGCTGAACCCGTCCCGCTACGACCGCGTGCACCGGTTCATCCGGCTGTGGCGGCACACGCCGTGGAGCCAGGTCCAGCTCGACCGGATCCTGCGCGCGCCCGGGCTCGCGAACGGGACCCTCGACGCGGCGGCCCTGCGCCGGCTCGCGGCGTTCGCCGAGCTTGCGAAGCGCCTGCGCCTGACGCCCGAGCAGGCCCTGATCCTTTACGCGCCCTTGAGCACCGAGCCCGGCCCGGACGACACCCGCTCGCCGTACGCGGACCTGTTCGCCAACCCGAACCTCCTCGACCCGGTGGACCCGGCGTTCGCGCTGCCGCTGCCGGGGACCGAGCCGATGGCCGACCACCTGCCGGCGCTCGGCGCGGCCTGGCAGGTCGGCGAGTCCGACCTGACGCTGCTGCTGGCGCGCACGGGGGCGAACCTCACGGTCGCGGACCTGACGAAGCCGCTGCGCTACGTCCTGCTCGCGAACGCGCTGCGCCTGCCGATCACCGAGCTGCTGTCCTTTGTGGACTTGTCGTCCGACCTGCCGAATCCGTTCGGCGAGCCCGCCGCGACCGCGAAGCTCGCCGACCGCCTCGCTGAGGTCAAGGCCGCCGGGCTTACCGTCGGCGAAGTCGACTGGCTCCTCAACGACCGGCCTGAATCGCCGCTGGGCCAGCGGGTCGAGGCCATCGCCGAGCAGCTCGACGCCCTGCGCGAGAGCCTGCGGACCACGCCCGCCGACGAGGTGAACGGGCAGATCGCGGCCACCGTCGCGGCCACGTTCTCCCTCCCCGACGAGCAGGCCGTGACGCTGCTGGACCTGCTGCGCCCCTCCGAGGCGCTGTGGGACGTGTTCGCCGACCCCGACTTCATGGAGGCCGACGATGAAGGCGTGTACGTCAACCCGATCACCGAGACCCAGTTCGGGGAGCTCTTCGAGGCCTGGCGGCTCCTGCACAAGGCCGCATACCTGCTGCGGCGCATGCACATCGACACCGCGGACTTGCCGTGGCTGATGGACCGGGCCGCCGACTTCGGCTGGCTCCACCCCGGTGCGCTGCCCGTGGCCGCCGCCGACCCGGCCGTCCCGCTCGAAGCCTGGCGCCGCCTCGCCGCCTGGATGGGCCTGCGGCAGCGCTACCCCAAGCCCGAGGCGACCGGCTGGCCCGAGGTCTTCGACGCCGCCGACGCGGGCGACCCGATCGCGGACGCGCGCACGGCGGTCGCGGCCCTGACCGGTTGGGACCCCGCCGACCTGGAAGACCTCGACGGGAACGACCTCGCGTTCTACACCGATGTGGACCGTCTGGCGAAGGCCCGCGTGACCGCCGACGCCTTGCGCCGCCTCGGCGTCCCGGCCGCCGACGCGCTCAAGTGGGTCGACCGCGACGACGACGTCGCCCACGCGCAGCGCCTCGCCACCGAGCACCTGCGCCAGACCATGAAGTCCAAATACGACACCGGGGCGTGGCTGTCGCTCATGCCCGACCTCCAGGACCCGCTGCGCGAGGCCCGCCGGGACGCGCTCACCGCGTACCTCATCGAGCATTCGCTGCGCACCACGCCCGAGACGATCGCCGCCGAGGGCAAGGAGTGGGCGAACCCCAAGCACTGGAAGGACGCCAACGACCTCCAGCGCTGGTTCCTGCTCGACACCGAGATGACGGCCGTCCAGCTGACCTCGCGCCTGAAGCAGGCCATCAGCGCCGTGCAGATGTTCGCCCAGCGGTGCCTGCTCAACCTCGAGCAGCCGCTGGTGCGCATCACCGCCGACGCCATGGCCGACACCACGTCCCTGGATTCGTGGAGCCAGTGGGGGTGGATGAGCGGCTACCGCCTCTGGGAGGCGAACCGGAAGGTCTTCCTATACCCGGAGAACTGGATCGAGGCGGAGCTGCGCGACGACAAGACCCCGTTCTTCAAGGAGCTGGAGGACCAGCTCGCCCAAGGGGAGCTGACGGACGTGAACGCCGAGAAGGCCTACCGCGACTACCTGCGCAAGCTCACCGAGGTCGCGCACATGCAGACCCTCGGGATCTACCACGAGCAGGCCCCGGAGGCGAACCGCGTGCACGTCGTCGCCCGCTCGGCCGCTCAGCCGAGCCACTTCTATTACCGCGCCTTCGACGTCGCGTACGGCGAGTGGACCGGCTGGGAGCGCATCGACGTCGACATCGCCTCCGACCAAGTCCAACCGGTGGTCTACCGGGGCCGGCTGCACCTGTTCTGGCTCCAGTTCGAGGAGAAGACCCAGAAGCCCAAGCGCCAGCCCCCCGCGCAGATCACCGACAAGCCGGGGACGACGGCCGACCCGGCCGGGACCCTGGAGATCGAGCTGTGCTGGTCCGAGCGGACCCCGGACGGCTGGACGGCCCGCCGCACCTCCGGCGAGAAGCTCATCCACCCGTGGCCGCGCCCGCGCTCCTCGTACACGCTCAAACCGCGGCCGCGCAACAACCAGCTGTGGCTCGACGTGTACCTCTCCACGTCGCCGGAGTTCAACGACGGCCGGTTCTACGACGAGTTCAGCGACTCGCACGAGCGGATGACCAAGCGCCACCACTCGGTCCTGTACTGGCCGTGGCACTCCTCGTCGTTCGTGTTCACCGGCGAGGTCGTCGACCTCAAGATGAAGCCGCTGTACGGGAACTACACGGAGCGTTCGAGCGGGACGCTGGTCACCGCCGATTCGCTGTGGCACGTGCGCACCAACTTCGGGGAGAAGGGCCGGGGCATCAAGTCCCTCGAGCCCTCCGAGCGCGGTCCGAAGCTGCGCAAGCCCGGGACGATGCGCTACGCGAACGGCCGCCTCGGCGCGGTCGGCGCCGCGGTCGACGTCATGATCGGCTGGGACGACACGAGGGCGCTGCTCTCCAGCGCCCGCACCCCTTCCGAGCTGGTGATGACCCCGGGCACGCGCCAGTACAACGAGGACGCGGGCAGCCCGGTCATCTACCAGGACCGCCAGCGGGCCTACTGGCTCAAGCGCACGCAGGTCACCAAGACCGTGACGTTCTGGTACGGCTCGCCCGGGAAGATGACCCTCATCCACGTCCCGGTGACCTCGATCGGGCACCGCTGGTTCCCGTTCTGGCACCCGTACGCCTCGGACTTCCTGGCGACCTTGGACACCAAGGGCGTCGAGGGCCTGGTGACCCGCGGGCAACAGAGCATCGCACCGAACTACGAGACGACCTTCTCGTACGGTCCGCAGCCGGGGAACGTGATCGACCCGACCGCCCAAGGCGGCGTGGACTTCACGCGCGGCGGCGCGTACGCGGCCTACAACTGGGAGCTGTTCTTCCACGCGCCTATGCTCATCGCCGCGAAGCTCACCGCCGAGCACCGCTTTGAGGAGGCGATGCGCTGGTACCACCGGATCTTCGACCCGACGAGCACCGACGGGGCCGAGGCGCCGCAGCGGTACTGGATCACGAAGCCGTTCTTCGAGAACTCCGGCGAGGACTACCGGCAGCAGCGGATCGAGTCGATCCTCGGCGACATCGGGAACCACCTTGCAGAGCTCCGCGCCTGGAAGAACCACCCGTTCTCCCCGCACACGATCGCCCGCCACCGCCCGGTCGCCTACCAGAAGACGATCGTCATGAAGTACATCGACAACCTCATCGGCTGGGCTGACCAGGAGTTCCGCCGCGACACCCTGGAGTCGATCAACCAGGCGGTGCTGCTGTACTCCCTCGCCGCCGAGATCCTGGGCAGGCGCCCAGAGAAGGTGCCGCCGCCCGAGCGGGCGGACAAGAGCTACGCGCAGCTGACGGCCGAGTCGGCGCTGGACCCGTTCGGGAACCAGGACGTGGCCGCGGTCCTGGAGGGCTTCGGCCCGCCCGTGGACATCGGCATCCCCGACGCCGAACCCGACGAGCCGCTGCCGCACCTGGAGGTCAAGTACTTCGGGATCCCGGTGAACGACAAGCTCCTCGGCTACTGGGACACGGTCGCCGACCGCCTGTTCAAGGTCCGCAACGGCCTCAACATCGAGGGGGTCTTCCGGCAGCTCCCGCTGTTCGAGCCGCCGATCGACCCGGGCATGCTCGTGAAGGCCGCCGCCGCCGGCGCCGACCTCTCCTCCGTCCTGAGCCTGTTCACCGCCACCGACACCCGCTACCGCTTCCCCGTCCTGGCCGCCCGCGCGGTGGACCTGTGCTCGGAGCTGCGGGCCCTGGGCGAGAAGCTGCTGCGGGTGCTGGAGACGCGCGACGCGGAGTCGCTGGCGCTGCTGCGGGCGGGCCAGGAGGTCGTGATCAACCAGGCGATCCAGGCCGTGCGCGAACTCCAAGGAGACGAGGCGATCGCTTCACGGGAGGCCCTCGAAGCTGGCCGGGACGCGCTGAACACCCGCATCGCCTACCACGGGAGCATCCCGCGGATGAACAGCTGGGAGATCGCCGGGGTCGTCCTGGAGACCCTGGGGCTCATCGGGAACGCGGTCTCGGCGGTCATGTCCGGGGTCGCGGGCGCGGCGAGCCTCATCCCCGACTTCAGCATCGGCATCGCCGGGTTCGGCGGCTCGCCGAACGTGAGCATGTCGATCGGCGGCTCGAACGTCTCGGGCTACCTGTCGAACACCGGCGCGATGGTCAACGGCTTCGCCGGGATGCTCCACACGGGAGCGGGGATGGCCCAGAACCAGGGCCGCTACACCCGCGAGTTCGAGGACCACCAGTTCAACCGCGATCTCGCCACGAACGACCTCGCGCAGCTGGAGGCGCAGATCATCGCCGCGCAGGTGCGCGAGCAGATCGCCGCCGCCGAGTTGACGAACCACCTCCAGGTGATCGCCGACTCCGAGGCGGTGGAGGACTTCCTGCGCACCAAGTACACCAACAAGCAGCTGTACGACTGGATGCTCGGCAAGGTGTCCACGGTGTACTTCCAGGCGTACCAGATCGCGTTCGACATGGCGATGCTCGCGCAGCAGTCCTACCAGTTCGAGCTGGCCGAGCCGGACGCCTCGTTCATCCAGTTCGGGTACTGGGACTCCTTGAAGAAGGGCCTGCTCGCACCGGAGCGGCTCACCAACGACATCCGGCGCATGGAGTCGTCCTATCTGGAGAAGAACAAGCGGAACCTGGAGATCACCAAGCACGTCTCGCTCGCGCAGGTCGACCCGCTGGCCCTGCTGGCGCTCAAACTCACGGGGCAGGCCCAGATCCAGCTCCCGGAGTGGATGTTCGACCTCGACTACCCCGGCCACATCCGGCGCCGCCTCAAGTCCGTGGCGCTGTCGGTCCCGTGCGTCGTCGGTCCCTACACGTCGGTGAACTGCACGCTCGCGGTCACCAACAACGGGGTGCGGCTGACGGACGCGACCGCGGGCGGCTACGGCGACCCGCTCGTGGGCGGGGACGCGCGGTTCTGGACCAGCCCTGTCCCGACCAAGGTCATCGCCACGAGCCACGCGGTGAACGACCGCGGCATGTTCGAGCTCCGCTTCGACGACGAGCGGTTCCTGCCCTTCGAGGGCGCCGGCGCCGTCAGCGAGTGGACGATCTCGCTCCCCAAGGCGCACAACCAGTTCGACCTGGCGTCGATCACGGACGTGGTGCTGCACCTGGACTACACCGCCCGCGCGGGCGGGCCGGGGCTCATCGCGCTCGCCGAGGCCAACCTCGACGACGTCCTGCCGACCTCCGGCGCGGTCCTGTTCGCCCTGGAAGAGCAGTTCGGCACCCAGTGGTTCCAGATGCTCCACCCGAACGACGAGGACGACGACCAGGAGCTGGTGTTCAACCTGACAGCGGACCACCTGCCGTTCTGGGCGAAGGTGCGGGCGGCGACCGACCCGGTGAAGGTCTCGGCGGCCGACCTCGTGCTCGACACCGTCCACACCGATGCGTTCACCGTCACCTGGCGGCTGCCCGGTCAGATGTCGTCGAGCGAAGTGCCGGGCGCGAACGACCCCGGTTTCGGCGGTGCCCCGCATTCCTCGGTGGCGCCGATGCCGGCCCCGGCGATGCTCGGGGAGTGGCGGATGAAGCTCAAGCGGGCCGTTGCGACGGATTACCGGTCGCTGCTGCCCGAAGATGTGCGACGCGCTTACCTGATGGTGCAATTCGACATCGGCTAAACAGCTGATTGATCTGTGACCTGGCCCGGACCCCTTGACTCTCAAGGCGTCCGGGCCTTATACTTGAGAGGTCTTGGTGATACTTAAAGTTAGTGTATGTTGTGGACAAATAGTCTGTAGTAAGAAAAAGCGGTAGCAAAAGAAGGTCCTCAAGTCATTTATTAAGGTTTCGTCGTTTCTGTTCGTTGCGTCGGGGCCTTTTTTCTTGCCCGGAGACAGGCGACTGGAGACGCGTCCCTCGATCCGGGCATACGCATTTCCGGGTCGGCCGACAGCGGCCTCAACATGACGATCGTCCTCAACGATCTGCACCGCGCGGCGCAGAGCCAGCAGGCCGCAACGGAAGCCCTCCGACGCCGACTCCGCAGCGAAGGTCACAGGTGCGCGGTTGCCTGCCGGATCGACGGGTACTTGTACAGCATTGACCTGTCGTCCGCGCACGCTGAGGAGCTGCGGGACCGTTTGACGGCGTATCGCGAGTTCGGGACGTCATTGGGTCGCTACCACACTCGAAATGCTGCACCGGCGGTCGAGAAGCGGGCCTCGAACCGGGGAGACCGGGAGCGGAATCTGGATATCCGGCGCTGGGCTGAGGAAAACCACCTGCCGATCAAGGCTCGAGGGAAGATCTCGGACGCAGTGGTTGCCAAGTACGACGCCGCCCACGCTTCGAGGGGATGAGACTTCGAGCGGCCACCAGCGCTACCGGTCTCCCCTCCTCAAGTCGGTACCGGGTTGACCAGGTTTGCACTGGTCGGGACGGTGGGCCGGTCTGGTGGGCGCTGTGAGGCGGCGAATACCTGACGGCGTCTTGAGGCGGTAGTGCTGTACCCTGGCTGAGGCCGCTTTGCGGCGGTGTTCGGGACGTGGCGCAGCTTGGTAGCGCACCCCGTTTGGGGCGGGGGGGTCGCAGGTTCAAATCCTGTCGTCCCGACTTTGTGATGTCTCAGGACATCGGAAACAGGTCGAACCTGCAAAGGTTCGGCCTGTTTTGCTATGCAGGTCTGGTGGGTCCTTTGGGTCGGCCGGTGGGTTGGTAGTCGCGGTCGGGGTCGAGGGTGAATTCGCGGAGGAGTGCGCCGGTGGCGGCGTTGATGACGCGGATGTGGAGGCCTTCGACGATGAGTAGGACGCGGGTGCCTTCGTGGATGCGGCCGATGCCGATGTGGTGGAGTTTCCTGTTGTGGCGCAGGGTGACCGACCCGGCTTTGTCGATGGTGTCGGTGCGGATCCGGCCTGGTTCGGCAGTCTCGCAAGCATCGCCGGGGGCGGCTTTGGGTCTGGTGGTGTAGATCGCGGCGGGGGTCGCTCGGTGCGGGAGCGACCGGTGGGGCCGGCGCTCGTTGTATTCGCTGGTGAAGGCATCGATGAGTGCCTGGAGATCGGCGAGGGTGGCCGGTTGCGGTGACTGCGCGGCGAGGTGCTTCTTCATGGTCTGCTGGAATCGTTCGACTTTCCCGCAGGTGGTGGGATGGTTCGGGCGGGAGTGCTTCTGGACCACGCCGAGGCGGGCGAGTTCGGTTTCGAGGGCGTTCTTGCCGCCGCGGCCGCCGGCGAGGCGGGTGGTGAAGACCAGGCCGTTATCGGTCAGGGTCGAGGCCGGGATCCCGTGCGTCTGGCAAGCGGAGCGGAAGGTGTCGCGGGTGATGGGGCCGGTGACCCGCTCGTGTGCGGTGACGGTGAGGGCGTAGCGGGTGCAGTCGTCGAGCCAGGTGAGGATCTCGGTATCCTGCCCGCCTGCGAGGCGGTGGTGGGTGAAGTCAGCCTGCCAGCACTCGTTGGGCATCGCTGCCTCGAAGCGGATGTAGGAGGACTTCGGTCGCTTCTTCGGTGCGGGTTCGACCAGGCCCGCCTTGGCGAGGTGGCGGTGGATGGTCGCTGTCGAGACGGTGATCCTGTGGTGTTGTTGCAGGTGCCAGGCGATGGTGTGGGGCCCGGCATCGAGGCCCGCTGCGGTGAGTTTTTCGCGTAGCTCGACGATCAAGGCGACCGTCGTGTCATCGGTGGCTTTCGGTGAGGTCTTCGGTCGCCTGGAGCGGGGCTCGAACGCCGCCGCGCCCTTATCGCTCCTCGGTCGCGCGGGCGTTGATGCGCTTCATGACGCGTTCGAGGACGTCGAGCTCGTCGGCGTCGACCAGGTCGAAGAAGTGGTGCCGGACGGCGGCGACGTGGTTCGGTACGGCGGTCGCCATGACCCGCTCCCCCTGAGGGGCGATCGCGACTATCTGACCGCGCCTGTCGTCGGCGGCCTCGCGCCGCTCGATCAGGCCGCGGCCGGCCATGCGGGCCACATGCTTGGACAGTCGCGCCTTGTCCCAGCCGATCGCGGCGGCCAGGTCGCGGGCGCGCATCTCGCCGCCGGGAGTCTGGCTGAGCCTGGCGAGCACCTCGAAATCGCTGACGGAGAGCCCGTTGTCGGCGAGGCTGCTGGCGAGCGCGGCCTCCAGGTCGCGCCGCATGGTGACAAAGGCCGCCCAGGTGCGCTGCTCGCGTTCGTCGAGTGACATCTCGGGATCCACGGTGTCCACACTAACAGATTGGTTGCCATGGTAACTAATCTGTGCTTTGATGGTTTCCATGGCAACCAAGTCGTCGTCGACATTGAAGGGACCCTGATGAACACCGCTCTCTGGACCGTCGCGGGCGCACTCGCCGTGCTGTTCGCCGTCGCCGGTCTGATGAAGATCGCCCGCCCTGGGCCCGCGCTCGCCGCCAAGGAGGGCATGGGCTGGGTCGAGGACTTCCCCGGACCGGCCGTCAAGACCATCGGCGCGCTTGAAGCAGCTGGTGCGGCCGGCCTAGTCCTGCCCGCCATCCTCGACATCCAGCCCATCCTGACCGCTTGGGCCGCAGCTGGTCTCGTGGCCGTCATGGTCGGAGCCGCGATCGTCCACCTCCGCCGCGGAGAGGTGCGCTTCAGCGCCGTCAACACCCTGCTGCTGTCGCTCGCCGTATTCGTCGCCTGGGGCCGTTTCGGCCCTCACTCGTTCTGACCGGAGGGAATCACCATGACATCCACCATCGTCGTCGGGGCCGGCCCGACCGGCCTCCTCCTGGCGGGCGACCTGGCCGAGGCCGGGCTCGACGTCACCGTCCTCGAAAAGCGCTCGGCGGGCCTGTCGAACCTCTCGCGGGCCTTCGGCGTCCACGCCCGGACCATGGAGGTGCTCGACATGCGGGGCCTCGCCGAGGAGCTGCTGTCGCGTGCGTCCTACAAAATGGACAAGGTCGCCGCGTTCGGCAACGCCGAGCTCGATCTGTCGGGGCTGCCGACTGCCTTCCCGTACCTGCTGATCTGCTCCCAGACCTACGTCGAGCAGGTCCTTCGCGACCGGCTCGGCAAGCTCGGCGTCGCGATCCGCCACGACACCGAGGTCACCGGCCTGGAGCAGGACGCCCGCGGCGTGGTCGTGACCGCCGCCGGTCCGGGCGGAGAGGTCGTGCGGCTCCGAGCCGACTACCTCGCCGGTTGCGACGGCGTCCACTCGACCGTCCGCGACCTGGTCGGCCTTCCGTTCCCCGGCGGCCCGGTCATGCGAGGGATCATGCTCGCCGACGTCGAACTGGCCGACCCGCCCGAGAAGCCGACCGTCCATACCAACCGCCACGGCTTCGCCTTCATCGCACCCTTCGGCGACGGCTACTGGCGGCTCACCGCTTGGAGCCGCGCCGACCAGGCTGCCGACGACGCCCCGCTGAGCCTGGAGCAGATCGCCGCCGCCGCGCGGCAGGCGTTGGGCACCGACTACGGGATGCACTCCCCGCGCTGGATCTCCCGGTTCCACTCCGACGAGCGGCAGGTCCCCGAATACCGGGTCGGACGGGTCCTGCTCGCCGGGGACGCCGCCCACTGCCACACGCCCGCCGGGGGACAGGGCATGAACACCGGGATGCAGGACGCCGCCAACCTGTCGTGGCGCCTCGCCTCCGTCGCCCGCGGCGCCGACCCCGGACTGCTCGACGGCTACCACGCCGAGCGCCACCCCGTCGGCGCGGCGGTGCTGAAATCCAGCGGACGCATGGCCCGCATCGCGTCGGCCCGCTCCCGTCTGGCCGTCGCCGTGCGCAACGCGATCGGCCCGCTGCTCCTGGGATCGGCCGCCGTCACCAGGACGGCGACCATGCAGATCTCCGGACTCGGCATCGAGTACGGCCGCAGTCCCGGGGAGGACCGGATCGTCGGCACCCGAATGCCCGACCGGCGCTTCGACGACGGAACGCGCCTGTTCGAGCACCTGCGAAACGGCCGATTCGCGCTCATCGGAGCCGTCGCGATCCCCGGATGGGGCGACCGCGTCGACTTCGTCCCCGGAGACGAGCGGGCCGTCTTCGTCAGGCCCGACGGCTACGTCGCCTGGGCCGGGGCCTCAGGACACCGTGAGATCGAACGGGCCCTGCACACCTGGTGCGGCGAGCCCGCCTCCTGAAATCCGGGGCTGCGCCGCAGGTCCGTTCCGGTCCAGGGACGTGAAGGACTGACACTCCCCGGATTCTGCCGCCCAGTATCGGAGTTCTGTGGAAGTCGTGTGGACAGCCTGCCTTGGCGGCAGGCCAGGCCCCGTTCCCGAACCTGGGAGGTTCTCGGATCGAGTCCGAGGCGGCCCACCACTTCTTCCCGAAACTACTCCAGGCGGCTCGCCACAGTCACTTTCGTGACCAGGGTTTTCGCTGTTCTTAGCGGCTTCTGCGGTCCTTGTGTTCACGTTCAGAAGTGAATTTCTTCGGTCAAGGCTGGTCAGCGGCCGGCGCGCTTCGTGGCTCTGGGATGCGGGGTGAGGCGGCGGACGGATCCGTATTCGGTCTCGTCCGCCGCTTCGTCTCGTGGCTTGTGCGCTGCTGCGGCGACGATGAGGTCGGCGAGAGCGCGGAAGACGATCTGTTCGCGGCGCTCGCCGATGATGCGGATGCGCTGATTCTTCGAGGCATGGGCCGATCTTGGCGGTCGCGACCTTGACGGCCGAGTGGCGAGCGTTTGCCTGGCCCGGGTTCACTCGGTCGAGTCGGGTCGGTTCGGCGTTCCGTGACTGTTGGATGAGGCGTTTGACGCTGCGGATGCTGATGCCGTACTCCTCGGCGAGGTGTTGCTGTTTGACGCCGGCGGCGAAGGCGGCGACAAGAGTCGCTCGGGTCTCGGGGGAGAACCGCTTGTCGAGGGCCCGTGGAGGCTGCCCGTAGCTGCTCTTCACCTCTCCGGCTGCGGCGGTCCGGCCGGTCCGCGAAGGGCCCGGGTTTGCGGCGCGGGCGGGCAACGGGCCTGACAGGCGTTCGAGGAGGCCGTCTAGCTGCGGGTTCGGGTTCGAATAAGCGAGAGTTAGGCGACGTTGTGATGTCTCAGGACATCGGAAACAGGTCGAACCTGCAAAGGTTCGGCCTGTTTTGCTATGCAGCAAGCTCATGCAAAAGCTGCTTGTGAGTGATGGCGGTACATCTGGAGTTTGATCACGGTCTGTAGTGACCGGTCGGCTATCGGCAGTGGTCGGCGGTAGCCGGTGGCGAGGACCTTCCATGAGCGCAAGTGGGCGATGCCCTGCTCCACGACCCAGCGGCGGACGTTGACCTGCCGGTTGAACAGCCGCTCAGCGACGGTCAACTCGCGGTACTCCGGTTTCCGGTACGGCGTCAGCGGCACCACGCCCAGATAGCCGAGGTCGCCGATCAGGCTCGGGCCTTCCCCGGTCGTGTGAATCTCGTAGGCCTTCGCCAGCCCGGATTCGTTGAACGCCTTCGCATCGTGGACCGAGCCCACCACTATCGGGCCGGCGTCGATGACTCGTCCGCGCAAATCGGTGATGACCTGCGCGTTCAGGCCCGGCCGGTGGCGTTTGCCCGAGAACAGGCCCGTCGGGGCGGTGAGGTCGCGGGTGGGGATGAGGAAGCCGTCGACGACCAGGTCGGAGCGGATCGCCTGCTCACGCAGATCCCATGCGAGCTGGTCGAGGCAGGTCGAGACCACCGGCTCCAGCACCTCGACATACCGCGAGACCGTCGCCTGCGAGATCCGTGACTGCTCGCCGAGCGCTGCCTGAACCGTGTTGTGTCGCAGGTAGATCAGGCAAACCACGATCGCGTCGAACAACTCCAGGGTTTTGCGGCGGCCGGTCTCGGGTTGCCACGACCCGATCCGGACCCCGACCTCCCGCTCCAAGAGCAGCAGTTGCTCGGTATCCAGGCCGGTCCTATGCTCGAAACGCGGCAGCGGTCGCTCGTTGATGCTTTGGGTCGTCACAACCTCAAGGAATCCACGAGCCCGCTGCCGCTCACCGTCGGTAACCAGGGCAACGAAAACACAACTTCACCCGAACGAGACTTCTGCATCAGCTTGCGGATCTTGAGCTCGGCGGCATCGCCTTTCCCCACGCGAAGCTTGCGATCCGGCTCCACCGCCGCCGCCAGGAAGCCGGGAAGCCCCAGATCCGCCGGACCGGCTACGCCGTGACCAGCCTCGACGCGCACCAGGCCACACCCGCCCAGATCGCCGCGTTCATCCGCGGTGAGTGGGGCATCGAGAACTCCAGCCACCACATCAGAGACGTCACCTTCGGCGAGGACGCCTCGACCGTTCATGCCGGGACCGCGCCCCGCGCCATGGCCGCGTTCCGCAACCTCGCCATCGGCACCCTCAAGATCCTCGGCGCGGTCAACATCGCCAAGATCACCAGGGCGATCTGGGAAGAACCCGAACGAGCCCTCCTGATCCTGGGCATCAGCCACCAACCGAACCTTCAGGGAACTCGATCAAGCCCTGACCGGCCTGCCCCCGCCCCCAGCGCCCCCAGGAGAGCGCTGACGCACTCGTCCACAGGCACAACGAGGTGATGGACCTCGTCGATACGCGCCCGACGGCGGCGGTGAAGGTGATCCTGGACGACATGGTCGCGACTCTCGGAGCGGACCTTGAGACGACGATCCACGCCCACCGGAATTACGCCTACATCCTGGGTAGATCGGATCAGTACGCGGAGTCGGCCCGCGAATACGAGAAAGTGCTGCCGAGCTTCGCGCGGGTATTCGGCAGCGAGGAGCGGATCACGGTCCTCGCCTGGATGGATTACGGATTCCAGCTGATCAAATGCGGCGACTTGGTGGCAGCGGTCGAGATGTTCGAGGCTATTCTGCCCGCGCTCGAAGCCGAGCTCGGCGCCGACCAAGGGGAAGTGGTGCTTATCCGCCAGATCCTCGAATCGTCCAAGAGCACCTGAGCTTCACCGCCGGGACACCGCTTAGCCGACCCTCAGAAACGACATTCGGGCATGATCCCCTGTACTCCAACGCCTTCTGTCAGAGATCGCGGCTGTCGGCTGCGGAAATGACTGTGTCGCTTCCGGCCAGGCATGCGCTTCAGCGAGCACTTCGGGCATGCATCAATGATGTCTGTTTCAGGCTTCGCGGAGCCGACGTCGAGGGCTTCGAGATCGTGGTGGGTGATGCCCTGAGCGGCGTCGACAGGCACGCCGTCACCGCCGAGAACCGCGCCTCGATCTGGGCATTGCGCCCGTACGCGCGGTCGCCGGCGAGGCGGGTCAGCGCCGAGGCGGTCAGGGCGTCCTCCTCACATCAGGAGGCCTCATCTGACGGTAGGAAGGCCGGTGCCGTGGCG
Organism: Glycomyces sp. YM15; assembly: GCF_016918015.1. GTDB lineage: Bacteria > Actinomycetota > Actinomycetes > Mycobacteriales > Micromonosporaceae > Glycomyces. Next base: position 79,870 of record NZ_JAERMK010000004.1, on the reverse strand, counting down.
AGTCCGCCGGTGAAAATCGACCAGTGGACGGTGACTGCGGCCCACTCCGAACACGCCAGCGGTCCGTAGGATTCGTCGCATGGCAACCGCACCTCGCCCCCTGCCGATGAAATTCTTCCCGCTCACGCGCGTGCGACTGCTGGAGGGCCCGTTCTCGCGAGCGGTGCGCACCGACCTCGGCTACGTCCTATCCTGGGAGCCCGATCGCCTGCTCGCGCCGTTCCTGCGCGAGGCCGGTCTCGAACCTCGCGCCGAGAACTACGGCAGTTGGGAGAGCACCGTCCTTGCCGGGCACATCGGCGGCCACTGCCTCTCCGCGCTCACGCTCCTCGCGGCAGCGACCGGTGAAGCTGAGCCGCGCCGACGGCTCGACTACATGGTCGCCGAACTCGCCCGGGCCCAGAACCATTGCGGCACAGGCTATCTGGGCGGAGTCACGGGGGGCGCGGCCTTGTTCGAGGATCTGCGCGGCGGCGGCGTGGAGGCCGCCCGCGAGCTCGGCCGCCACTGGGCGCCCTGGTACAGCGTGCACAAGACCTTCGCCGGCCTGATCGACGCGCACCGCCTCCTCGGCCACGAACAGGCGCTCGAGGTGGTCGTCCGGCTCGCCGACTGGTGGCTCGACATCGCGGAGAGGATCGCCGACGAGGCCTTCGAGGCGATGCTCGACACCGAGTTCGGCGGTATGAACGAGGCCTTCGCGGATCTCGCCGCGATCACCGGACGCCGCGCCCACGCGGACATGGCCGTGCGGTTCTCCCACCGCGCGATCCTGGACCCGCTGCTGAAGGGCCGCGACGAGCTGACCGGACAGCACGCCAACACGCAGATCCCCAAGGCCGTCGGCTACGCGGCCGCGGCCGCGGTCCGCGGCGACGAGGACCTGCTCGCCGCGGCCCAGTGCTTCTGGCGCGCGGTCGTGGAGCACCGCACGGTCGCCAACGGCGGCAACAGCGTCCGCGAGCACTTCCACGCCCGCGACGACTTCTCGGCGATGATCGAGGACCGCACGGGCCCCGAGACCTGCAACACCTACAACATGCTCAAGCTGACGAAGGCGCTCGCCGAGACCGCGTTCGATCCGTCCCATCTGGACTATGCGGAGCGCGCGATCTACAACCACCAGTTGGCATCGCAGCATCCCGAGCACGGCGGGCTCGTCTACCACACCCCCATGCGGCCGCGCCATTACCGCGTCTACTCCCGGCCCGAGCACACGATGTGGTGCTGCGTGGGCACCGGCATCGAGATGCAGGCGAAGTACGGCGAGTTCGTCTTCGGAGAGTACGACGGCGCCCTCGCGGTCAACCTGTACGCCCCCGCGGTCCTCGACGCGACCGAGCTCGGCGGCCGCTTCCGGCTGGAGACCGGCTTCCCTGCCGACGAGCATGTCAGCCTCACCTTCGACATCGACGGGCCCCGCACGTTTTCACTGCGGCTGCGCCTGCCCGCCGGATGCGACGGCCCGGTCGACCTCGCGGTCAACGGCCGGCCCGTCGCGGCCGAACCCGTTCCGGGCGCGGTCGTGGTCGAGCGGGAATGGCGGCCCGGCGACACGGTCACCTTCCTGCTCCCACTTCGGTCTCGGGCCGAGCGGCTGCCCGACGGCTCCCCGTGGCAGGCGTACTTCGCCGGCCCCGTCCTGCTCGCTTCCCGTGAGGGCAAGACGCACCTCGCGGGGCTGCGCGCCGACGACGTCGACTGGGCGCAGATCGCCCACGGCGCCCTGCTCGGCTTCGCCGACCTCCCGATCATCGCCGACGCGGACGCCGCGGACGTCCTCGAGCGCGAAGCGCCCCTTCGCTATCGCCTCCGCTTCGCCGATCCCGCAGGCGAAGCCGAACTCGTGCCGTTCTCCGAGGTGCACGACAGCCGCTACACCCTTTACTGGCCCATCGCCGCACCAGGCGAGGCGGCCCAGCGCCGCATCGATCTCATCGCGTCCGACCGCGGCTCGCTCGACCTCGACGCCAAGACCATCGACATGGTCGCCTTCGGCGAGCAGCAGCCCGAGACCGACCACGCCTTCCACGGCGAAGCGACCCAGGTCGCCGTTGACGCCCAAGGCCGCCGCGCCCGCACCACCGCCGCCCGCATGTCGGTCGTGCTCAACGACTCCGAAGGAGCGGGCCGCGTGCTGCGCATCGGCTTCCGCCACGCGGGCGGGTCGACGGGGGTCACCGTGCGCTGCAACGGCATACGCATCGCTGAGGAGACCTGGGAGGACGAGCACGGCGACACCGAACTCGACTACGGCCTACCGCTGACACCGACCGCCTGGACTCTCGAGTTCACCGCCCCGGACGGCAGGGCGACACCCGGCATCACTGCCGTGCGCCTTCTCCGCTGAGACGCACCGGACCGGCGGTTCGAACGCCGTTCGCGGCCGCCTGCAACCTCAGGAGTTCAGCGCCTCCCCTCCCGCCGCGGACCGAGCGAGACGCCGAGGCTCTCGGAGAGGCCCTTCTCGAGGGTTATTGAGGGCGTTGGCGGGTAGGCGACCGGGGGCGGTTCGTCGGGGGATCCGGGGGTCATGGGCCCGGTTTCTGGGCCGCGGGCGGGCAACGGGCCGGATAGGCGTTTGATCAGGCCGTCTAGCTGGGGGTTTGGGTCCGAGTAAGCGAGTGTTAGCCCGACATATGTATATACAAATACGAACGGGATTCATGCTCGTTGTGCGGCAAGGGATCTTGTGCGAGATGCACTGAACTTTTTCGAGCAACGGTTCATGTGCGTTGAGTGAGGATGAGGCGGCGGGGTCGCTCGATGCGGTGGAAGGCCAGGCCTGCGCGGGCGATGGTCCCTATCCGCCAGGGGTTGAGCGAGACCTTCTGCAAGCAGCGGAAACGCGTCTTCACGTCGGCGTTGGCCTTCTCGGCCAGGGCGCGTTTGGCGCCGATCAGCCGGTTCCATTCCTTTTGGTCCTCGGTGAGGATGCCTCCCTTGGGAGTCTTGTGCCCCATGACCACGGCCGGGAACGCCCGGAATTTCTCATACCCCAGATCGACCAGGACCAGCAGGTGCTTCCCGATCCAAAACAGGTTCACGCCCTTCGTCGGCCCTTCGACCCGGGCGTGAGTGGTGGGGACGAGGGTGCCGTCCAGGCCGATGTGCCCGTCCCCGGCAGCCCGGGCGGCATCGATCGCCTCGGCCAGGCTCGAGGCGATCGCGGCGAGCACGTCGAGTCCCTCCCACAGATTGTCGTAGGCGGTCGTGCGGCCCAGTGCGTTATCAGCGGCGAGCTGGGCTATGCGCGTGCCGTCGATGAGGAACCGGAGCACGAAGACCGCCTGCGACCAGGGGGTGAGCCGCCGGGTGCGTTTGCGGGTTCCGATGCGGTGGCGGTGAGCGGTTAGGCGGTGGGCGAACCAAGTCGCATGCGGCGCGGTCGACAGGCAGGAAGGCGGTGTATGCGACACCCAACGAAACGAACCCTCTTGTGGCAGAACTGTTGTCGTATCAGTTCCAGTCTCTCCCAGGAGGTTTCGTTGTCTCCCAACCAGTCATGCGCACACAGCGTGCCTGCCGTCTTGCCTGAGGTCGATCGGGGCGCCCGCAAGGGCCGCAGGAGTGAGACGTCGTTGCGGCCCTGGTGATCTTGGGAGGTTTCTGATAAGAAGATTCTCGAGGTTGCGCCATCGTCATGCTTCGGAGCATGTGCGCCGCATATCACTCAGTGACGAGACTTGCCAAGGGATCGGTGTCGAACGATGAACGCGAAAGCGGCACAACGGCCGCAGAAGATGCCCGGAAAGACCGTGATCGGATTGGCGGCGCTGTGGGTGGTCACTGCCTACCTGCTTTTCGCCAGCGCGATCGTGTGGATAGACGTCGCCGACCACGGCGGTCTGGGTGAGTTCGACGAGATGCTGGTCCCGATAGTCCTGGGGATCATGACGCTTCTGAACCTGGTCCCTGCCGTCGGAATTCACCTGCGACGGGGTTGGGCGCGGAAGACCGCCATCGTCGTCGGGGTCGTGGGCATCGGCGTGGCCCTCATCAGTCTCGGGGCCAGCCCCCTGGGGAGCCTGATGCAGATCCTCGTCTCCGTGCTCGTCATCGCCATGATCGCCTCGGTGCGGACCGAGGAGTGGTGCGACCGTTTACGCCCTCGGGCACCGCTTAATCCTCATCCGAGTAGGAATTTGTGGACGCTCTCGGTGAACATGGTTGCCGCACCCTCTCTGAGAGGATCGAACGCCTCCGCAGGTCGGATGCTTGCAGACCTCCGGGCTGCACCACGGGTTGTGTGCCAGAGCCCGAGTTTCAGGACCACCCCGCCTAGGCGATTGATTCGTGAGCTTCCGTTCCGCCCCGTTGCATTGCCGTGGGTACCGGCCTGATCTGTCCTCTAGCGTTAATCAGTATGCGGACGGTCTCGGAAGGGTTGGGGCGTTGCATACAGTGGATGTCCGGATCTGATCGGTGTCGTCCCACGATGCTTGAGCTTTGGAGGATGCATTGACCATCGAAGCCGTCCAGCTGAGAACAATGATCATCGGGCTCGCCGGTAGCCTGGTGCTGATGCTTTCCGTCACGGGATGCAAGTCGGCGGGGCCTTCAGATGTCTCGGAGTCGGCCTCCCCTACCGCTGAAGTGACGTCGAACGTGTTCGAACCGGCGGAGTTCTGTGCTGACCCGCAACCGGCGGAGGCGGCCCCGGCGTACAGCACGGACACGGCCAATCAGACCAGGCTGGTGATCAGCGGCGAGGAGGTTTTCCCCTCCGACTACCCGGACGACTGGGCCAACGAGGTGCCCGCGCTCGTCGGATGCGTGCGCAGCGGAGCCCGCGAGCACGTCCAAGACTGCGGTGATTACGCCGAACGGATCGCGCCGGGCACGAACGGCTATCCAGTGGAGGTGATCCTCTACCGCCGTTCCTTCGAGCTGACCTTGTACAAGGTACGGACGGCTGAGCCGATCGAGGAAGCGATTTTCGAAGTTGATCCTGAATGCCCGGAGTCGGTCGAGGTGTCCGACGAACTCGAGACCGAGCACCAGATCACCGAGGACCCGGAAAGCCAGGACGTGTACGTCCATATAGAGGACTACGTCTTCCCCGCCTCCTGACTCGACCCTGAGACCACTCACCACCTGCGACCGCTGATCATCGAGCGACCCCGCCGCCTCATCCTCATTCAACGTACATGACCCGTTGCCCGAATGGACTCACTCATCTCACGCGAGATCCCTTGACCATGTTTGCCGGGATTGCCTGGTACTCAGAGGGATCCGATCAAGGGCATGAAGTCCTGGTTGATGTTCTCGGGAGCGCCGGCCGTGAGTTGGGTGGGAAGCCTTGCTCAACCTGATTGGCGCTCTTAGCGAGCGTTTAGTTCTGGTTCAGGTCGCGGTGTCGGTTTCGTTGGGTGGTCGCCAGGACGCCGCTGACTGTCCTGTGAGGCGTTTGCTCATCAGGTCGATCATGGTCCATTGGATTTGTGTCACGGCTCGTTCGGGCAGGGTCTCGTAGTGGCGGACGAGCCGTCGGTGCTGCATGAACCAGCCGAAGGTTCTGCTCGACCGCCCATCGAACGGTGGGCTGGAATCCCTTGACCCCGCCCGGTTTTTGGGTCACGGTCACGTCGATGCCGACCGCTTCGCCGCGCTCGATGACGCTTCGCTGGTACCCGTTGTCGACCAGCAGCTCGGCCACGCTCGGATGCGAGGCGGCGATCTGGTCGACCAGGGCGCGGCCTCCGGCGGTGTCGGAGACGGACGCGGCGGTAACGATCACGGCCAGGACCAGGCCGAGGAAGTCGGTGACAATGTGGCGTTTGCGGCCCTTGATCTTCTTGCCCGCGTCGATGCCCTGGTCAGTCTCGGGGACGTTGGCGTGGGGCCGGGGTGAGCGGCGCGCCTGGAGGCGGCGCTTGACGCGCAGTGCTTCGTGGAGGCGGGCGGTGAGGCCCTCCTTTTCCCAAGCGGCGTAATAGGAGTAGACGGTCTGCCAGGCCGGGAAGTCGTGGGGCAGGTACCGCCACTGGACGCCGGTGCGGTTGACGTAGGGGATCGCGTCGGTGATGCGGCGCAGGTCGTGCACGGGGCGTTGATCCCGATGCTCCGTTCGGCCCGTTCGGCCCGCCAGGCTGCGACGATCGGTTCGATCAGCGCCCAGCGGTCATCGGAGAGATCACTGGGATAAGCAGCGCGTTCACCTGTCATATCAAGCAAGACGAGCGAGCCTCGCATGAGACTCGCTCGTCAACCCCGATTCACCGAATCGGTACCAAACGCTCTCTAAGCGTCTCGTCGGGTCACAGGTAGGGGCTCTGGGTGAGCAGGTGGCTCCGGTAGCCTTCGCCGACACCGGGCTCCGGAGTGCCGGCCCAGTCCTTGATGAGGACGGCGCCGCTGGTGCAGCCCCACGGGTTCCAGGTCCACGCCAGGTAGCCCATACCATTCGCGTCGGCCCAGTCCACCAGCCCCTGCATGTAGTCGAACCCGCAGTCGTCCTGGCCGAACTCGCCGAGCACGACCGGCACCTCCTGCATCAGCGGGGCAATCTCACCGTCCCAACAGGACTCGGTCACGCACCGGTTGAAGCTGTACGAATGCCAGGACGCGGCGATGTTGTTCAGCGGGTCATTCGGCATGTAGGCCAGCCACTCCCGCATGTCGTTGGTCCACTCAAGCCCGCTGACCATGAGGATGTTCGTGGCACCGGTGTCGCGGACCGCGTCGACGAGGTCCTGCATACCGGCCACCTCGTAGCCGATGCCGGCGCAGGTGCCGCCGTCGCGCAGGCACTGCCAGCCCAACGTCTTGTCCCAGTCGCTGGCCATGTCCGGGTACGGTTCGTTGAACAGGTCGAAGACGACGGCGTCGTTGCCCTTGAAGGTGTCGGCGACGCCGGCCCAGAACTGCGGGGCGTACTGCGCGTCGGGCATCGGCTTCTGGCAGGTGGCGTGCACATCGGTGCAATGCCAGCCCGGTCCTGTGGTGTAGGCGCCCCAGGTCCAGTGCAGGTCGAGGATGACGTTGAGGCCGTTGGCGACCAGGAGATCGACGTAGTCCTTGATGCCTTCCTGGTAGGCGGCGCCGCTGGGTGAGCCGTTGAGGCCGAGCCAGCACTCCTCGTTGAGCGGGAGGCGCACGGCGTGGATGTTCCAGGCCTTCATGGCGTCGACGGACGCCTGGTCGACCGGGCCGGAGTCGAACAGGCCCTTGCCCTGCACGCACGCGAACTCAGCGGAGGACCGGGACACACCCAGCAGCCGGTACGGCTCGCCGTCCTCGGTGACGATCTGGTTGCCGGAGACGTTGAGCTGCGGCGCCGGACCGTCCGGCGGGGAGGTGGTCGGGTCCTCGCTGGGGGTGGTGGTCGGGCCCCCGGTAGGTGTCGTCGAGCCGGTGCAGGGCGTGCCGTTGAGCGCGAAGGACGCCGGTTCGGGGTTGGCGTCGAGCCAAGTACCGACGAACCCGATCGAGGTGGAGGCGTCGGTGTCCAGTGACCCGTTCCAGCTCATGCTGGCGGCGGAGACGCTGGCGCCGGATTGGGTCCAGTCGGCGCTCCAGCCCTGGGTGACCTGCTGGCCGGTGTTCGGGAAGTCGAAGGTCAATGTCCAGTCGGACATCGCGTCGCCGAGGTTGGTGACGTCCAAGTTGGCGCGGAACCCGCCCGGCCACTCGCTCTGCACGGTATAGGTGACCGCGCAGCCCGAGGTGGCCGCCGAGGCGGGAAGGGTCGCCGTTGCCAAGCCACCCAGTACCAGTGCGCCGACGGCGCCGGCGACCAACAGTGTCTGACGATGTCGCATCTAAGCTCCTTGATTCTCGTGAGGGTGTATGGGAGCGCTTCCGTTTTCACCTTAGTTAGGCACCCGAATAAAGTCAAGCATTTATATAGATCTATGCTTGGATTATCGTGCAGCCGATCGGGCGAAACGGGCGAAAAGGCAGGCAGCCGGGTAAGTAAGGCGGCCTGGCGAAGTACAGCGAAGGAGGCACACGTGGCGCTCAGCCCGACGTGGACGAACAGATCGAGGACCAGGGGTCTGATCCTGGACGCCATCCGTGCGGCCCGCACGATCAGCCGGGTGGAGCTCGCGGCGGCGACGGGTCTTACCGGCGCCACGATTTCCGAGCTCGTGCGGGAGCTCATCGACGGCGGATTGGTCGTCGAGGCCGGCCGAGGTGCGCCGACCGGCGGCAAGCCGCGCACGCTGGTGCAGCTCGACCCCCGGGCCCGCTACAGCGTCGGAGTCCAGATGGAGCGCAACGCCTGCGTCATCGTCATCGTCGACTTGGCCGGCCGGCCGGTGGCCCGAACTTCGTTCCAGGGTGTGGCGTCGATGCCGCCGGACCAGGCACTGCCGATGATCGCCTCGCAGGTGGACGCCCTGCTGGCCACGGCTGCCGTCGACCGCGACCGGGTGCTGGGGGTCGGGCTGGTCAGCTACGGCCCGCAGGACCGCCGCGCGGGGGTGCTGTTGAGCCCGCAGCCCTCCGAGCCATGGCTCGAATACCCGGTCGCGGAGCGACTCGCGCAGAGCCTCGGCCTGCCCGTGCTGCTCGACAACGACGCCGCGGCCGCCGCGATCGGCGAATACTGGATGGGCGCGGTCGACCGACGAAGCACCTACGGCTGCATCTACATGGCCAGCGGGATCGGCGGCGGGATCGTGGTCGCCGGCGAGGTATACCGAGGCAGCTCCTCCAACAGCGTAGAACTCGGCCATATGTCGATCGACGTCAACGGCGACCAGTGCCCGTGCGGCAACGTCGGCTGCCTGGAGAACTACGCCGGCCCGTCAGCCCTGGTCCGGCAGGCCGCGGCCACGCCCGCGCTGGCCGATCGACTGGTGCCCGACCCCGACACCGCCGACTTCCTCTCCGAGTTCGCGAGGATCGCGGCTGCAGCCAACGCCGGCGATCCGGCCGCCCGTGACCTCATCGAGCGATCGGCCCGCTACCTCGGTGCCGCCGCCGTCACCATGACCATCCTCTTCGATGTGGACGCGATCGTCCTGGCCGGTCCGAGCTTCGCGGTGGCGGGTTCTATCTACCAGACCGTGATCCAGGAGGAAGTGGACCGCCGCACCGTCACCTGGCGGACACACCCGGTGCGGGTGATGCCGTCGGTCAACGGCCCCGACGCAGCAGCGATCGGCGCCGCGGCCCTCGTGCTGCAAAGCGAGCTGACCCATGGCCGGACTCGGACTGAGGAGGGGAGGGGTGCCGGCAGCCACGCCCGACCGGTGGTCGCGGTCGCGGGTGATTAGGGGCGCAGATTCCTCGAGCCCCGGTACCAGCCAATTGAACGCACCACGAGGTGGTATGGATCGATCCCATACCCGCCACTCACTGCGCTTCAAAACTGCGTTACAGGTCACCGTAAGTGAGAACACCGATCCACCTACCTCGACGCGAGGCGAATGAGATTCTTCGCGCTCGCCGAGGCGTTTGACGCTTCGGATGCTGATGCCGTATTCGGTGGCGAGGTGTTGCTGGCTGGTGCCGGCGTTGAAGGCGGCGATGAGCGCGCACGGAATTCTGGACAGAACCGGCGCCGGAAATCCGCTCGATCGTTCCGCCCTGGGAGATAGTGGATCGTATGCAACCGACTTCACTGTCTGCGCATGTCGCCAATGGTGGTGCCGACGCAGACCTTTCCTCCCTGCCGGATATTCGCGGAACCTTCGTATGAACGACGCCTCCCGCAAACAGTTCTGCTTGCGTCCTGTCAGGCGCTCGGCCGTGTGGATCGCCGCCGCCTTGACCGCGGCGCTCCTGTCCGTTCCCGCCGCGCAAGCCCAGATCGACGACTGCCCGTCGTGGCGGCAGTGCCTCGCGTCCTTCGACTACGACAACGACGGCCACCAGGACCTGCTGGCCGTGCGCAAGTCCGACGGGAACCTGCTGTTCTACGCGGGCAGGGGCGACGGCACCTACCAGAGGGGCATCTCGCGCGGTGCGGACTGGGGCAGGATGGACATCGTCATGGCCGGCGACCTCACCGGTGACGGGAACTCCGATCTGCTCGGTCGCGACAACCGGACCGGATACCTCTACACGTACCCTGGCGACGGCGGAGGCGACTTCAGCCCCCGCATCACCGTAGGCTCGGGCTGGAACAGCATCAGCCTCTTCACCTCGGGGAGCGACTTCAACTACGACGGCAGGATCGACATCTACGCCGTCGGCAGGGCCGACGGGAAGCTCTACCTCTACCGGGGGCTCGGGAACGGGAGGTTCGCCGCCCGCGACCTGTTCGACGATACCCATAGAGGCTGGAGCACCGTCAATACGCTGACCACCCTCGGTATCCTCGACCCGCAGGGCGGCTGGGTCGATGTGACGGCCCTGGACGGGCAATACGGCTTGTACGGCGTTTACAGCACGGGCACGGATTTCTTCCAGGACGATCCCGAGGCGTGGCTGCGGTTCTGGCCGGATGCAGCCGAGGACCGGTACCGCCAGGTCTCCGGCGTCGGCGACGTCGACGGCGACAGTGTCGTCGACCTGGCCGGAATCGATTCGCGCACCAACGAGCTGGTGCTCAACTCCTTCAACGAAAACGGCTCGGCACTGCACGCGCCCGAGGTCGTCGCCGCCACCTGGGGCGGGGTGAACCGCCTGCCTTCCACCGTCACCGACCGCACGTACGACTTCGATGCCGACAGTTTCGCCGACGTCGTCGCGCGCAATGCCGTCACCGGGGAGGTGCGGATCTTCGAGGGCGACGGCATGGGCACCTGGGGCCGCGGTGCCTCGCGGGGGGACTTCTCCGACATGAACCTGATGGAGACAGCCGGTGACTTCAACGGCGACGGCTTCTCTGACCTCATCACCCGAACCAGCGCCTCGGGCGCGCTGTACCTCTACCCCGGCGTCGGCGTCGGCGGCCTCGGCACCCGTGTGCAGATCGGTACCGGCTGGAACTCGATGAGCGCCATCGTCTCCGGACAAGACTTCAACGTCGACGGCAAGGTCGACGTCGTCGCCCGCGAGAAGTCCACCGGGGACCTGTGGCTCTACCCGGGCGACGGGAACGGCGCCCTGCGCCCGCGCGTGAAGATCGGATCGGGTTGGAACACGCTGAGGGAGATCACGGCCGTCGGCGACCTCGACCACAACGGACACCCCGACATCCTCGCCATCCACCGCTCCGACGGCTGCCTGTACTTCTTCAGCGGCAAGGGCACAGGCGGGGTGAAGAACCCGGTGAAGGTCGGCTGCGGCTGGGAGGGGATGGACGCGCTCGCCGCGGTCGGAGACATGAACCTCGACAACCACATCGACTTCATCTCACGCCGCAAGTCCGACGGGGTGCTGCTGCTTTACCGGGGCACCGGCGCGGTGTCCTTCCGCCCGGCCGTCGCCCTTGACAGCGGCTGGAACGGCAACGACCTCATCGCCTAGAGCGATGAGGTCCGGCTCCGAACGGGCGGAATCCAGGAGCGGGTGCGACTTTGAACAGCTCATTGTGGCGGCGGCGACGGTCGCGACCGCACTCCAGCGTGTCAGGCGCATCAGTGGTCAGATCGCGCATGGCATCGAGTCCCCGGCCCGGCTCGGCCGCCACCGCTGGGTGATCGAGCGCGGTTCGAAGGCCACCCGCTCGCCGCCCGTGTTCCCCAACCTCTCAGCGCAATACCGTCGACATGCACTGACTCGAATGGGCCTGACCCGCGGAGAGGCTCTTCTCGACATGGCGTTGCCGGGCCCACCCCCGGCTCGCCTTCGCTCAGGACGCCGGTGAGGTTGCCAGGTTCGATCGATAGCGTCCCATACGGTACCCGACGCCGCGCACCGTCAGGATCCACTCGTTCGACCCGAGTTTGCGCCTGAGGCTGCGCACATGGGTGTCGATCGTCCGGCTGGAGACCGGCCAGTTGGTTTCCCAGACCTTCGCCATGAGCTCCTTGCGCGTCACCACGCTGTCGGGTTGCGTAGCGAGCAGATGGAGCAGGTCGAACTCCTTGGCCGTGATCGGGACCGCCTCGCCGTCAAGGAGCACAGTTCGCGAACTTGAATCGATGTACAAGGGCGGCAGGACGATCACCTGATGATCGGCGGGCTTGGGGGCTGACCGCCGCAGCACCGCCTCGATGCGGGCGACGAACTCCCGTCGGCCGATCGACTTGCCGATGCAGTCGTCCGCACCCGACTGGAGCGCCAGGACCCGGTCGAGTTCGGTGTCGCGGTTGGAAAGGGCGATGATCGGGGTGGCGCTGGCGGCCCTGATCTCACGGCAGACCTCGAGCCCGTCTATGTCCGGGAGTTCGAGGTCCAGCAGCACCAGGTCCGCGCGCCCGTGGAGGAGCAGCGCTTCGGATCCGGTGTTCACGATGTCCACTGTGTATCCCATACGGCGCAGGTCCAGCACGCTGGAACCGGCCTCCGCTGGGTCTTCGACCACGAATACAAGCACTGTGAAGCTCCCTTACTGCGGGGGTTGGAGCGAACGGCCCGAATGGACCCCGTCGTCGTTGGCGGGGAGCTTGCGGGCCACAGGGGGAAGGGCAGAGCCGATGTGAGTGTGGAGTTGTCGCGATTACGTTGCGGTGCAAAGGGTTCTGACACTGGAGAGCTGACTCAGTCCATGATAGACCATCATCGTCGCTCTCGGTCACCGAGAGAATTATAAACGTGACCACGGTTCGCAATAGGATGAAGATAACTAGGATGCACATGCTGTGATATTTCTCATATTTGCGACTAACGATCATGAACTGGTTGAACACACGCAATGATCCCGGACCGGCGTCGCAATCGCGACGCCGATCCGGGGACCGCACCGGGCCGCTAGGCGGGGCCCTCGATGCCGGGACGCTTGGCCGGGAAGGCGTGCGCACGGGCGCCGATCACGACCAGCACCACCGGGACCATGAGCAGGACCACCCCCCAGGGGAACGACTCGGGGCCGAACATGCTCAGCATGAGGCCGCCGACGGCGCCGCCGCCGGCCATGAACGAGTTCCAGGTGGTCACCAGGAGCGCCTGCCCGCGGTCGCCGCCCGCGTCCGTGACCGCCGTCTGCAGCAGCGTGGTCACGCCGCCCCAGCCCAGGCCCCATAGGACGATCGCGAGGTACAGCATGAACGGGTCTCCGGCGAGCACCGTGAGCATCCCGGCCGCGACCAGGAACAGGCCCGAGCTGAGGATCGTGAGGAGCCGCAGTCGCTGGTCCACCAGCGCCCCGGTCACGAAGATGCTCACCACCGAGGCGATGCCGAAGACCAGCAGCACCAGGTCCCGTTGGGCGTCCATGCCGTTCGCGTCGAGAAACGTGGCGATGTAGGTGTAAAGGATGTTGTGGGCCAGCACGTACGCGGCCACGGTGAACAGCACCGCGACGACGCCGGGGAGCTTGAGCGCCCCGAGGATCGGCTCGCCCTTCTCGCCCCGCGGCTGGCCCGGGAACTCCGGCACCGAGGCTCGGACCCAGATCATGAGGAGCGCCGAGATCAGTGCGACCAGGCCGAACGTGAGTCGCCAGCCGAAGATCTCGCCGAGGAAGGTGCCCAAGGGGATGCCGAGCGACAGTGCCAGCGGCACGCCTGCCATGGTCATGGCGATCGCCCGCCCTTGGAGGCGCGGCGGGGCGAGCCTGCGTGCGTAGCCGACGAGCCCGGCCCACACCACCGCCGCCGCCACGCCGGCGAAGAGCCGGAAGGTCATGGTCAGCAGATAGGAGTCTGAGACCGCGGTGACGACGTTGGCGACCGCGAACGTCAGGATGGCGGTGAGCAGCAGTCGCCGCCGGGGCCAGGACGCCGTCCCCGCCACCACCGGGATGGCCGAGAGGCCGGTGGCGATGGCGTAGATGGTGAGGGTCTGCCCGGCCGCCGACTCGCTCACCGAGAGGCTCGCGGCCATCTCGGGGAGGACTCCGGCCGGCAGCGCCTCGGTGAGGATTCCCATGAACGCGGCGGTGGTGAGGGCCAGCAACGGCAAGAGCGGCAGTCGGTCCCGTTCTGGTGACTTCGCCGGATCGGGAATACGATCGGTGTGCGTTGTCGTCATGTCTAATACCTTCCAACCGTCACATTGATGTGAGGGTCAAGTCGTGGTCGAGTGAGGTGCGTCATATGCGAATCGGATCGCTGTCGGAGCGGACCGGCATTCCCCGCCGGATGCTGCGGTATTACGAGGAGACCGGGATGCTCATCCCCGACCGTTCCCCGAACGGCTATCGGGAGTACGACGAGCAGAGCGTGGACCGGGCGCTCCAGATCCGGGGCCTGCTCGACGCCGGGATGCCGACGCGGGTCATCAAGCAGGTCCTCCCGTGCCTGAAGCAGCCCGGGATCATCCACATCCTGGGGGCGACCCCGGAGACGCTCGGCATCCTGGAGCACGAGCGCGACAGCATGTCGGACCGGATCGAGACCCTGACGCGCAGCCGCGACGCCATCTCCCGGTACATCGACACGGTCCGGCGGGCGAGGGCGCCGGAGCCTCAGGAGGCCTGACCGAACCGGACCGGGTTGGCCAGCTCGACCCCGTGGGTCGCCACGTCGATGACGATCCGGTCGCCGTCCTCCATGCGGAAGCCGTCGTGGTAGGTGGCCTTGTCGGCCCCGAGCATCAGGTAGTTCACCAGGCCGGGCCGGCGCAGCATCGGGAACGAGAAGACGTGGTCGGCCATCGACTCGACCTTGTGGAACAGCGAGTCCGCACCGCACGAGAACGGGCCCTCCCAGGCCTTCGCGCCGTCGCGCTCGATGACGACGGTGCCCTTGGCGGTCGTCGGAGGCGGCTCCAGGAACAGCCACGGGCTGATCGAGGTCTCGGCGAGCTTCGCGTACGGGGTCCACGCCCAGGGCTTCTCCAGGTGGACGCCGATGTCGTTGAAGTCGTTCCCGAACGTGTAGCCGGCGTAGTGCGGGGCGCCCGCGTCGTCGCCGACGTACACCAGCACCACCTCGGGCTCCTCGATCATCCAGCCCGGGTCGGCCGGGGCGGTGATCGGCTCGCCCGGCATGCGCAGCCAGGAGCCGGAGCCCTTCATGTAGTAGTTCGGCGGCACGAACGGCTCGTCGGGGGCCGGGTCGTTGTCGAATTTGGACCGGTGGGTGCCCATGAAGCCGTTGACGATCGACCCGTCGGGGCCCTGCGGCAGCAGCGGCGGCAGGAATCGCAGCTCGGGGTCGTCGGCCGGGACTTCGATCACGGTGTCCACGGCCGCGACGGCATCGGCGAGGGCCGCGGAGCCGTTCGTGACGAGCTCGGCGCGCAGCCGCCCCTCCGCGACCGGGTGCAGCGTCAGGGGTTGCCCGGGCCGGGGGATCCCCAGGCCGGCGTACCGGCGGCCCCGGTACTCACATTCGAACACAATGGACATGATTTGCTCCTTCTGGGTGGACGGTTCAGCGGGTGAGGTCGGCGAGTGCCCGTTCAAGGTGGTCGAGGGACCGGGCGATCCAGGGCAGCTGCAGCGGATCGTCCGAGTCGAGCGCGGCGGCGCGTTCGGCGTGGGTCGCCCCGTAGAGGCGGCCGGTGGCGGTCCTGATCCGCAGGGACGATCCGGGTTCGCCGAAGGCCTCGCCGGGCAGGACGGCCACGCCGTGCCGCTCGGCGAGGAAGTCGGCGATCCCCTGCCCGTTCTCGATGCCCTTGCGCCGCAGCCGGTCGCGCAGGGGCGAGAAGTCGGGGTAGAGATAGCAGGTGGCGGTGACGGGAGCGAGCGCCGCGCCGGTCGTCGCGATGCGCTCGGCCACCGCGCGCGCCGTCGTGCCGTGGAGGCGCACAGCGGCCGCCACGTGCGCGCCGATGATCGGCGGCTCCCGGAGGGCCAGCGCCGCGGCGGCCTGGACCGGGGCGGCGGTGGTGGACCAGATCTGGCTGGCGATGGCGGTGAACCGCTCGCGCAGCCGTTCGTCGGGCAGGCGCGCCACGCCCAGCCGCCAGCCGCCGAGCGCGAGGTGCTTGGTGAGGCCGGTGGTGACGATGGTCCGCTCGGGGGCGGAATCGGCGGGGGAGGGCGGCCGGAGGGCCGGGTCGAAGACGAGGTCGCGGTAGATCTCGTCGGCGATGACGACCAGGTCGAGGTCCCGGGCCGCTTCGGTGAGGCGGCGCATCGTCGCGGGCGTCGCGACGGTTCCGGTCGGGTTGTCCGGCACGGTGACCACTACCGACCGGGGGTCCCGGCCCGAGGCCCGCGCGCGGGCCACCGCCTCGGCCAGCCGCTCCGGGTCGGGCACGCCGCCCTGGCCCGGGATGATCGGCACGCCGACGGCTTCGGCCCCGGCGAGCCTCGCCTGCTGCACGTAGCTGACCCAGCTGGGCACCGGCACGACCACGTCGCCGCCGATCGCGAGCATGGCGGCGAACAGCAGTGGCTTGCTGCCGGGACCGCACACGACGAGGTCGGGGTCGGCCGGGACGCCGCGGCGGTGCCAGTAGCCCGCCGCGGCGTCTCTCAGCGCGGGGTCGCCTGCGACGGGGCCGTAGGCGGTGCGCCCGACGGCCGCGGCGAGTGCCGTTTCGAGGAGCGGCGGCACCGGCAGGCCGATCTCGCCGCTGGCGAGGGACAGGACCCGCTCGCCCCCTCGCCGCCGCCGTTCCAGGGCCTCATCGGCGGCGAGGGTCGCGGACATCGCGACGGGCGCGGTCACGGCGTCTCCTGGAGGGTGAGGTAGCACTTGCGGAGCGCGGTCTTGCGGACCTTGCCGGTGAGCGTTTTGGGCAGGGCCGCAAGGACTTCCAGACGGTCGGGGAGGAACCGCGGGTCGGCGCCGCGTTCGGTCAGGTGGGCGCGAACCGATGCCAGCTCAGGCGCGACTCCGTCCCGCGGCACGGCGGCGAGCAGGATCGACGCGGTGCCGGGCGCGCCGACGAGCGCGGCCTCGGCCACGTGCGGGTGCCGGGCGGCGAGCGCTTCCAGTTCGGCCACCGGGGCGACCTCGCCGTCGCGCACGATCGCGTCGCCGGCGCGGCCGAGGATGCGGATGCCGCCGCGACCGTCCACTCGCGCCACGTCGCCGGTGTCGAACCAGCCGTCGCCGTCGATCTGGGCGTCGAAGGCGTCCTGGTTCCCGAAGTAGCCCAAGGCCCTCGACGCGCCGCGCACCCGCAGCCGGCCGGTCGCGGCGTCGCCGTCGATGCGCAGCTCCATGGCGTCGATGGGCCGCCCGTGGCTGTGCGCGGCCCAGTCGGGGTCGTAGCAGGGCCGGCTGACGGTGATCGGCCCGAACTCGGACATGCCCCACAGCGAGGCGGTGCGGGTGCCGAAGGTGGTGCGCAGCTCCGCTTCGAGCTCGGGTACCACGGGCGACGCCCCGACCACGCTGTGGCGCAGCGAGGTCGTGTCGTGCGGGGTGGAGCGCTGCGCGGCGGCGATGGCCGTGTGGGTCGGCGGCGGGCCGTAGAGGAGCGTCGCGCGGTGGCGTTCGATCAGGCCGAGCATCCCGGCGGGGTCCGCGCCGTCCTGGAAGAGGACGGTGCCGCCGAGCATGACGCCGGTGAGAATCCCCTGGGCGAACCCGGAGTAGTGGACGAGCGGGTTCGTCACG
The DNA here is from genome assembly GCF_016918015.1 of Glycomyces sp. YM15. Classification (GTDB taxonomy): domain Bacteria; phylum Actinomycetota; class Actinomycetes; order Mycobacteriales; family Micromonosporaceae; genus Glycomyces. The sequence continues at coordinate 62,405 of NZ_JAERMK010000004.1, read as the reverse complement.
GCCGCGACCAGGCCGTCGTCGAGCATGAGCGCGTCCGCGTAGCCACGTATGCCCGCATAGACCGTGTTCTGGCTGTGCACGACCCCTTTCGGCAGGCCCGTGGTGCCGGAGGTGAACAGGACCACGAACGGATCGTCGGGGCCGAGCGCGGTCGCGTCCCGGTCGGTGCGCGCCCCGGTCCTTCCAGTGAAATGGCGGTGGAAGTCGATGCCGCCCTGCGGGAGCGGGCCGTCGATGACGACGATCCGCTCCAGCGGCAGCTCGTCCCGCAGTGCGCACATCTGAGCCGCGAGCGGTCGCCCGCGCCATGCGGCGACGGTGACGCACAGCCGCGCCTCGGTGAGGGCCAGGCGGTGGCGCAGGTCCTCGCCCTCGCATTCGGGTGCGATCGGGCAGAGGATCGCGCCGACCGCCATGCAGGCGAACATGAGCGGGACCGCCTCCCAGCGGTTCGGCAATTGCGCGGCGACCACGTCCCCGGGGCGCACCCCCAGTTCGATGAGCCCGTCCGCGAAGCGGTCGGCCAGCCGTTCCAGATCTGCGTAGTCGAGGAGGTCGGTGCGGGCCCCGTCGAGGCGACGACCGGCGATCGCGGTCTTGCGGGGCCGCTCGATCGCCTGGCGGCGCAGGTCGTCGAGGAACGTGGTCTCACGCCACCACCCGCGCCGCCGGTACTGCACAGAAGTGTCCTCAATGGACATAGGTGTCGCGACGGTCATCGCAGTTCCTTCAGCCGCACGTCGAGCAGTTCCGACAGGGCGTCGGCCGGCTGGGCGGCCGCGATCGCCAGCAGCGACTGCGTGTTGATCCGCACCTTGTTCGCCACCCAGTCGAAGACCCACGCCTTCCGCTGGGCGGCGGGCAGTTCGAACGGCACGACCCGCGTGACCGCGAGCGCCGCCGAGGCGGCGCCGCCGATGTTCGCGATGACCCCCGGCACCAGGGCCACGCCCGCGGCGGCGGCCTTCTCCTTGGCCTCGCCGCTGGAGGCGAGGTTCGCGCCCTCGACCACCAGTGGGACCCGCAGCCGGTGCGCGTTCTCGGCGTTGAGCGCGTACGGCTGCGCGGCGAGGACCAGCACGTCGGCGTCGACGTCGAGCCAGGCCTCCGGGCCCTCCATGCGCTTGACGTGCGCGGGCAGGCGCGAGCGGTCGATGCGCCCGAACTCGTCGGTGGCGGCGACGACGTCGTCCACGGGGATCTTCGGCGCGCTGAGCGTCCCGTCGATGTCGGCGATGCCGGTGACGACGTGCCCGCGCGCGTCGAGGAACCGGGCGACGGCGCGGCCGACCGCGCCGAAGCCCTGCACGACGACGCGGGCAGGACCGGACCGTCCGCCGGCCTCCAAGGCCGCGACGACGGCCGTGCCGACCCCGTGGCCGGTGGCGTCGATGAGCGGTTCGTAGTAGGTGCGCCAGTCCATCGGCATGTCGGCCGCACCGAGGCGGTACCGCGGGTCGTAGCCGGCCTCCTCGAAGAAGACGGCCCGGTCGGCCGGGGTGACGCCCATGTCGATGCCGAGGTGGACGCCGCCGTGCAACAGAGGCTTTACGGTGCGCCCGAAAGTGCGGAAGACCTGCTCCCGGTCGCCGCCGCTCGCGACGATGCCGGCCTTCGCGCCGCCGATGCGCAGGCCGGCGAGCGCGAACTTGTGGGTCATGTCGCGCGCCAGGCCTGCGACCTCGGCCTCGGTGACGTCGGCGGTCATGCGGGTGCCGCCCATCGCCAGGCCGTCGACCAGCGAGTCGACGACCACCCAGCCTTCGATGTCGCCGCCGGAGCCGTTGAGGTGCGCGGTGAGCGCGGGCTTGCTGTCGTGGATCATGGTGCTGCCTTTCGTTTGGGGCGGTCAGAAGCGGTCGGCGAAGCCGCGGAGGATCTCCAGGCCGTCGGGGCGGAACTCCAGGTGCGCCTGGGAGCCGAGGATCCGGCCGTCGTCGGAGGAGAGGAACTCCACGGGCGCCTGGTCGGAGCGCCCGATGGTCCGGAAGCCCTCCGGCGCTTCCTGGAGGTAGAGCGTGTGACGGTGGAACACGGTCACAGTGGACTCGACGTGGGCGAACAGCGGTTCGTCCTTGTCGACGTGGGCCTTGTGGCCGCCCACGCGCTGCGGGCCCTCGGCCAGACGGCCACCGGCCGCGGCGGCGATGAGCTGCATGCCGCCGCAGATGCCGAGGACCGGCACGTCGGCGCCCATCACCAGGTCGGTGAGCGGCCGGTAGAACTCGGTGTCGTAGGCTCGCACCTTGGTGCCGCTCAGCACGATCGCCTCATATCGACCGCTCACTGTGGATGGTACGTCGGCCACCGGGACCGCATGGGCCTCGGCGCCCAGCGTCTCGAAGCGGGCGCGGAGCTGTGGTAGGGACAGGGTGCCGTTGTTCACGACGAGCACGCGGGGTCGCCCCATGGGATCCTCCTCAATCAGGGTTGATGACGGTGCCGGTGCGCCCGGCGAGCAGGTCGGTGACGGAGCCGGTGCCGATGACGACCCGGCCCACCCCGCCCTCCAGCGCCTCACCGGCCGCTCTGAGCTTCTTGCGCATGCCGCCGGTGGCGCCGGCGTCGCGGAACGAGGCCGCCGCCCGCGCGGCGATCTGGACGACCGGTTGCCCGTCGATGAGCAGGTGGGCCACGTCGGTGACGAGCACCAGTTCGGCCGCGCCGAGCGCCGCGGCGGCGGCCGCGGCCGCCCGGTCGGCGTCCGTGTTCACCTCCTGCCCGACGTTGTTGCGGGCCAACGGGGTCACCAGCCGCGCCATGCCGGGTCGCAGGTCCTTCAGGAGGGTCGGGTCGGCCCCGGTTACCGGACCGACCAGGTTCGCCATCTCCACGAGCTGCTTCTCGCGCCACCACCAGCGCTCGCCCGGTCCGGCGTGGAGCAGCCCGTCGCTGCCGAGGATCCGGTCCGCGGCGATGCCCCGCTCGCGCAAGCGGTCGCAGATCCCGTCCCCGATACCGCGGCTCACCGCCTTGACGTCCTCGATGACCTCCGGTGTGGTCCAGCGGCTCTGGTTCCCGTAGCGGTCGCGCAGCACCGCGGCCGGGTCCCGGTGGCGGGCGTGGAACCGCCGCAGCGGCTTCGACCAGCCGTGCACCAGCACCAGCGGCCGCCGGCGCCCGTGCTCGGCCAGGTCGTCCCACCACGCGTCCGGCAGCTCCTCCAAGCAGGACCCGCCCACTTTGACGACCAGCGCCGTCGCCTCCGCCCCGCTCATGCCGGCATCACCGGGTGCATGGTCAGCCCGGTCTCCTCCGGCAGGCCGAACCGGTGGTTCAGTGCCTGCACCGCTTGGCCCGCAGCGCCTTTGACGAGGTTGTCGAGCGCGGCCAGGACGACGATCCGCCCGCCCTCCTCGTCGTGGACCACCGTGACGTCGCAGTAGTTCGAGCCGAGCACGGCCTGCGGGTCCGGCATCGGCAGCAGCGTCTCGCGATGCCGCCGCACCCGCACGAACCGTCGTCCCTTGTAGAACCGCAGGTAGGCCCGCTGCAGCTCCCGCTCGGTCACCTCCGCCTCGGTGAACGCGTACGCGCTCACCAGGAGCCCGCGCACGTGCCCGACGCCGTACGCCGACATGGCGATCCGTCCGAGCACGCCCGGCTTGGCCCGCTCGAAGAAGTCGCCCACCTCGGCCGCGTGTCGGTGCCCGGCCGGCGCGTACGGCGCGATCGCGCCGCTGCGGAACGGGTGCAGATCGGGCACCCGCAGGTTCAGACCGCCGCCGCTGGACCCGCTCTTGCCGTCCACCACAACGCGATCGAGTTCGAGGCCGAGCCCCATGACGAGCGGCGCGAGTCCCAGCGTCATCGCCGTGGCGAAGCAGCCGGGCAGCGAGATGAGCGAAGCGCCCTGCATCGCATCGCCCACCAGCTCCGGCACGCCGTACACGAACCGGTCGGTGAGCTCCGTGCCGCGATGCACGTCCGGATACCACCGGTCGTGCAGCTCGGGACGGCGGATGCGGAAGGCCCCGCTGAGGTCGATGACCGAAGGCACCGTGTCGGCCAGGTCGGCCGCCAGCACCGCCGACACCGGTGCCGGAGTCGCGAGGAACATGACGTCGACCCGGTCGGCCACCTCGGGCGTGACCGGCTCCAGGACCAGTCCGTCGAGGTCGATGCGCAGGCCCGGATGCAGTTCGGAGGGCCGCTTTCCGGCGTTCGAGGCCCCGCCCAGGAACGTCAGCTCCAGGTCGGGGTGCTGGGTGACGAGCCTGATCAGCTCGCCGCCCGCGAGGCCGGAGGCGCCCGCGATGCCCACGCGGATCATGACAGCTCCTCCCGCAGGTGGTTGACGATCGCCCGCGGCACGTCCACACCGGTCGACTCGGCCACCGCCCTGAACGCGGGCGCGTGGTTGACCTCGTTGACGATGAGGTCGCCGCCCGAGCGGAACAGGTCGATGCCGTAGACGCCGGGGCCGAGCACGTCGACCACGTCGTCGACGATCTTCGCGAGCGCGGGGTCGCGCGGCAGCGCCCGCGTCTGGTTGCCCAGCGCGGCGTTGCTGCGCCAGTCCCCGCCCGCGCTGGCGAACTCGGCGGCGGCGACGATCTCGCGGCCGACGACGAAGCACCGGATCGAGGTGCCGCCGTCGAGGAACGGCTCCACGAGCATGGCCTGCTCGAAGCCGTGCCCGAGGTCTTCGACGTAGTCGTAGACGGACTGGGCGGTGTCGGCGGTGCGGACGAGGGTGACGCGTTTGCCCATGCCGCCGTAAATCGGTTTGAGCACGAACGGCGGTGGGATCTGGCCGAGGGCGAGTTCGAAGTCGCGGCGGGACAGGACGAGCCGGTGGTCGGCGGCGGGGATGCCGGCCCGGTGCATCTCGGTGCGCAGTTCGAGTTTGTTCTCGCAGGCGCGGATGGCTTTGGCGGCGTTGCAGACGCGGACGCCCGCGGCTTCGGCAGCGGTGGCGATGAGGCCCCCGCGGGTGTAGCTGCGGCTGCGGACGAGTACGGCGTCGTAGGCGGCGAGCGCGGGCGCGCCCTCGGCCCCCAGACACAGTGACTCGTCGTTGACCCAGGTCAGTTCGAGGTTCGCGTCGGGGGCGGCCGCGATCAGTTGGCGTTCTTCCCAACTGACGCGGTCGGCCACGACGGCGACGCGGAGGTTCACGGCAGGTCCCCTCACGCCGCTCACTGGCCCCAGTCGCGGAGCGCGACTTCGACCATGCGCAGGTGCATGCGGCCGTCCTCGACGGCCTCGACCCGGAGGGTCAGCATGCATTCGGGGCAGGACAGGGTCTCGCCCTCGCCCATCGGGGGGACGGTCAGGTCGGTCTCGCACTCGGGGCAGGTGCCCGTCAGGGTGGCAGCGGTCATGGTCACTCCAAAGTGGTGTTGATGGATGGTTCGGCGGGTTCAGCCGGGGAAGTCGACGGCGGCCTTGCGGATCGCGTCGCGGTCGAGGACCGGCCCGCCCTGCGCCGCCTGGCGCTCGGCGAGCCAGGCGGTGAAGTCCGCGACGTCGACCGAATCGGCCAGTTCGTCGAGCGCCCAGCGGACCAGGGCGGTGGTGAGGCGGGTGCGGACGCGGAGTCGGCGCTCGTTGCCGACCAGCTCGGCCGGCAGCGTTTCGTATGCCGCCGGGTTCTGGAGCTGGCCGGGCAGTTCGTACGCGAACGCGTGCGGGGCGGTCGGACCGGACTGGAACGCGTCCCCGAGGCCGGAGCCCCGCAGAGCGATCTGCGCGAGCCGGGTGAGGTGGCGCAGGTCGAAGCGCTCGTCGCCGTGGACGATCCGCAGCGCCATGAGCAGTTCGGCCAGGGGGGCGTTGCCGCCGCGCTCGCCGATGCCGCCCACGGTGGCCGAGACCCACCGGGCCCCGGCCCGGACGGCCGCGAGCGAGTTCGCCACGGCCATGCCCAGCATGTTGTGCGAATGGATCTCGATCTCGGAGCCGTCGATCGCGGTGAGCTCGGCGATCTTGGCCTCCATCTGCCAGGGCGTCAGGTAGGCGACGGTCTCGGCCAGGCGGAACCGGTCCGCGCCGGCCGCGAAGCCCGCGGCGACGTAGGGGACGAGCCGCTCGGTCGGGGTGCGAGCCCCGTCCTCGCCGCTGAAGGTGACGTGGAAGCCGCGGTCCTTCGCCTCGCCGATCGCGGCCTTCGCCAGGGTCTGGAGGAACTTCGGGCTCGGCGAGCCGAGTTTGATGGCCGCGTGCTCCTCCGAGGTGGGGATGGAGTACATGACGTGGTGGACGCCGAGGGCGGCGGCCTCGTCGAGAGCCTGCTTGACCTGCTGCCGGTCGCGGACGACCACCAGGGTCATGGCGCGCTCGGAGCCGACCGCCGCGTGGACGGCCTCGATCAAGTGGGCGTCCTTCGAACCCGGCCCGGACACCATGCCGACCTCGACCAGCTCGATGCCGGTCCTCACCAGCAACTCGGCGATCGAGGTCGCATCGGCGGGACTGAATTCGACGCCCGCCATATGCGCGGAATCGCGCAGAGTGGCGTCGGACAAATGCGGTACATCAATACGGGAATGCGTGGCGGAATCATTTTCCGGCATTGCCTTCCCTCCTATTCGCTGCAAATCGAAGGGGGTTGAAACGACGTGCAGAGCCTAACCGGATACCTTGTGAGAACACCACTATCGCCAGGTCATGAGCGTGTAAGGAACCTGCGATGGTATGTAAGGGAATGTGATGCAATGTCAATCTTCGGCTTTGCTTCATGAAACCGTACCGCAATGCTTCCTCCCCGTTGTCCTTCGGGCTAATATCGTTTCCATTCCGGCAATCACCTCGGCACCGCCGTTTTCCACCATCGCTTCTCGACGTCCGGTGCCGACTCCTATCGAAATGGAGTTGACTGATCCGATGGCAATTCCGATCATCACCGCACCGACCGACGCCGCCACTCGGCTCGCCGGCCCGCTCGTGCCCCTCGACCTCGGCGGCGGCGGCCTGTCCGCCGCCGAGACCTGCGAACTCCTCGAAGCATTCGGTGAAGGCTCCCGCGACCCCGGCCTGGGCCTCGCCGCCGTCGCCCACGCCGTCCTCGCCACCGTCCCCATGCGCGCCTTCGGCACTCCCGACCAGCGGCGGCACTACCTGCCCCGCATGGCCTCCGGCGAGTGGACCGGCGCCGTCTCACTCCTCCAGACCCAAGGCGCGTCCCTCGCCCCCACCGTCAACGCCCAACGGGCCGAGAAAAACTGGATCCTCGACGGCACGGTCGACCTCGTCGCCGGCGCCCCCGCCGCCCACCACTTCCTCGTCATCGCGGCCGACCCCGACGGAGAGCGCACCGCCTTCCTCGTCGACCGCGACACCCCCGGCCTCCAGGTCGAACCGACCGGGTCCGGCGCCATGCCGTCCTGCCTCTGGGGCCGCCTCACCGTCGACTCCTGCCGCCTCGGCGATGACGCCGTCCTCGGCACCCCGCGCGCGGCCGCCCGCGAGGTCGAACCCCTCCTGGCCGCCCTCGACTGGGTCTTCACCTGCGCCCCTTGGATAGGCGTGATGCGAGCACTCCTCGGCGACGCCGTCGCCGACGCCCGCGACCGGCACCGCTTCGGCCGCCCGCTCGCCCACTCCCAGTCCGTGCGCCTCGACCTGGCGGACATGGCCGTCCAATGCGAACTCGCCGCCGGGATGCTCCACCGCGCCGCCGCCGAATTCGACGTCGGCACCCGCTCCGGGGCCAGGCCCTCCTACGAGCACGCCGCCACAACCCGGCTCTTCACGGCCGCCGCCGTCCGCTCCGTCACCGCCGCCGCGGCGCACCTGCACAGCGCCGACGGCCTCGCCGAACGCGCCCACCGCGACGCCGCGTTCTTCGCCGCCACCGGCGGCGGCGGCGAAGTCCTGCGCGCCGTCGTCGCCGCCTCCGTCCTCGAACTCGGCTGAAACAGGAGAGACCATGCTCCGCATCGACCACCCCCGCACCGCACACCCCGGCATCGCGGCCCGCGCCGCCGACACCGACACCACCGGCCACATCCCGGCCCAGAACTGGAAGGAGCTCGCCGACGCCGGTTACGGCGCCCTGTTCCACTCCGATGAGGACGGCGGCAGCGGCGCCGACAGCGACGCCCAGGTCGCCGCGATGGAAGCCCTCGCCCGCGACTGCCCCAGCACCTACTGGTCCGCCACCGTCTCATCCCTTCTGTGCGCCAAGCTCATCGCGACCTACGGCGACAGCACCCACCGGCCCCTGCTCCACGCCCTCATCTCCGGCCGCCGCCTCGCGGCCTTCGGCGTCGTCGAGACCGCCGCCGGCAGCGACGCCGGCACCTACCAGACCACCGTCCGGCCCGCCAGCCCGCCCGGCTCTGCCGGCCCCGCCGGCACCGGGTTCACCATCACCGGCGAGAAATCCCGCATCACCAACGCCCCCAACGCGGACCTCGCCGTCGTCCTGGCCCGCCGCGAACGCGCCGCCGGCGACGACGGGCCCGACTGGTGCCTGGCCTTCGTCGACCTGCACCAGCCCGGCGTCCACCGCTACGCGATCCCGCACATGGGCCTGCGCGGCATGCCCTGGGGCGGACTCGTCTTCACCGACGCACTCGTCGCCGAGGCCGACGTCATCCCCGTCCCGCTCGACGAACTCTCAGAGGGGATGACCTGGGGCTGGCTGCTCGTTTCCGTCGCCGCGATCGGCATCGCCGAATCGGCGCTGGCCGCTTCGGTGGCGCACGCCGGATCGCGGGTCTCCTTCGGAAGGCCCTTGGCGCACATGGAAGGCGTCCAAGCGCAGATCGCCCTGTCGCGGGCCGAGATCGACGCCGCCCGCCTCCTTGCCCGCCGTGCGGCGGCCGAGCGCACGGCCGGCCGGCCGGCGCGGAGCCTCATCGCCATGCTGAAGATATACGCCACGGAAATGGCGGTGGGTGTCACTGAACGCGCCGTCCAGATTCATGGCGCCACCGGCGTCACCGCAGGCCACGAGGTCGAACGTCTCTACCGGGACGCCCAGATGAACGTCATCGGAGCCTTCGCCTCGAATCGCCTGCGCGAACTGGTGGCCGAAAACCTGGGCCTTGGCCCCGCGGTCTACGCCCCCTTCGACTGGGTCCGCTCGACAGGCCTGGCCCAAGACCCAGTGGGCCTCAATGGCCCCAGCCTGGAAGGCACGTAGTTTCGCATGGAGAAGACCCGCCGCCGACCGCCTCCACGCCGGTCGGCGGCGGGTCTTCTCCATGCGAGGTGGGCCCGCGACCGTCCGCCGAGACACGGCAGACCCCACGCGCGTCAACCGAGTCCTGCGATGAGGACGCCGCGCGACCCCACCCTCCGGCAGGCAGCCGGACATCCGAACTTCTGCTCGGCACGGCGGAGGTTCGCGGCGAGCAGGTCGGGCGGGACGGTCTCGAAGACTTGCCATCAGCAGGTAGTCACGCTACCGTGAACCTTCACGGAACGGTGCTACGAGGAGTGTTCTATGGCCGCTGATGAGTCGCAAGTTCCAGAGGGCAGGGCGATCGAACTCGATCGACCCGCGAAGGAGTTCCATGAGGCGTTCCTGCTCGGCAACGGCGCGTTGGGAGCGACGGTGTACGGGCGGCCCGGCATCGAGGAGTTCGACCTGAACCTCGACACCGTCTGGTCCGGTGGGCCCCGCAGCGAACCGGGAATCGGAGATTCGCCCGGAGTGCTTCTCGCCGAGGTGCGATCGGCTATCGCCTCTGGCGACCACGATCTGGCCGACCGGCTCGCACGAGCGATCCAGGGCGAGGGCTGGACCGAGTCCTACCAGCCGCTCGGAAGGCTCCGATGGCACTGGGGCGGCGGCGAAACCGCCGGACCATACCTGCGGAGGCTCGACCTCGCGCAAGCGATCACCCGGGTCGAGACCAGTGTCTCGGCCATGGAGGCTTACGTGAGCGCCCCGGACGGCGTGCTCGTCGCCGAGGCCGAAGGACCAGGGGAGACGCCGATCGGACTCGGATTCGAGTCCCCGCACTCGGGGGTCGAGGTGTCGACGTGGGAAGCGGAGGGCGTCGAATGGCTCATCGCAGTCGGGCGTGCCCCGAGCCTTGTACTGCCGAACTACGTCGAGGAAGACGATGCAGTCCAGTACGGACAGGACTCGCCGGGGGCCGACGGCACCGTCGCCGCCGGGATGGGCTGGGCGGTCGCCGCGGCGCAAGTCGGCAAGCGGATCGTCGTCTCGGCGGCGAGCGGCTTTCGCGGCCACCGCGAGCGCCCCAGCGCGGACTTCGCGCGCTTGGCGGAAGCGGCGAAGTCGCGGGTTCGCGCCGCGCTCGGCCAAGCGCCCGCTGAGCTTCGGCGGCGGCATGTCGAGGACTACACCGCGCTCTTCGACCGGGTGCGGCTCGACCTCGCCGCTTCCGGTGATCCGGCGGCGCTGGCCGCCCAGCGGTATTTCGACTTCGGCCGCTACCTGCTCATCTCCTGCAGTCGACCGGGCACGCAGGCGGCGAACCTCCAGGGCATCTGGAACGTCGACGTCCGCCCGGGTTGGAGCGCGAACTACACGACCAACATCAATGTCGAGATGAACTACTGGGGCGCCGAGGCCGCAGGGCTGCCCGAGTTGCACGAGCCCTTGTTCGATCTGGCGCGTGATCTCGCCGACGCCGGAAGGGCCACCGCGGCGAACGTCTACGGGGCCGCCGGCTCGGCGGTGCATCACAACACCGACCTCTGGCGGTTCACCGAGGCGGTCCACGGCGATCCGCAATGGGCGAACTGGCAGACCGGGTTCGCGTGGATCGCCGCGCACCTCGGCGATCACCTCGACTACCGGTGGGACGAGGACTTCGCGCGATCGACCGCGGCACCCGTCATGCACGCCGTCACCGAGTTCCTCCTGGACCAGCTTGTCGAGGACGCCGACGGGCTCAAGGTCGTCAGCCCTTCGACGTCACCGGAGCACCGCTTCCGCTCCGGTGACGACTTCGGCACGGTGACGGCCGGATCCACGATCGACCAGGAACTCACCGCCCAGATGCTGAGCCGGTACCTCCAGCTGGCCGCCCAGCTCGGCCTTGCCGATGGACTCGCGGAGCGCTGCCGCAAAGCGCTCGCGCATTTGCGGCTCCCCGCGATCGATGCGGCGGGGCGGCTCAGCGAATGGGCCGGCCCGCTGCTGCCCAGCGAACTCGACCACCGGCACCTCTCCCACCTCTACGGGGCCTTCCCCGGAACGCGCATCACCGAGACGAAGGATCCCTACGCGTTCGAGGCCGTCCGAAAGGCACTGGTGTACCGGCTCGAGCACGGGAGCGGCTACACCGGCTGGAGTCAGGCCTGGGTCCTCTGCCTCGCCGCGCGGCTCCGTGATCGCGTCCTCGCCGAACGCTCGCTCGGGACGCTCGTCGACGAGCTGAGCTCCGAATCGCTCCTTGACCTGCACCCGCACGGCGACTGGCCCGGCGGCATGATCTTCCAGATCGACGGGAACCTGGGCGCGATCGCGGGGATCGCGGAGCTGCTGCTCCAAAGCCACGACGGCGCCTTGTCGCTGCTGCCGACCCTGCCTGACTCCTGGAACGCCGGGACGGTGACGGGTTTGCGTGCCCGAGGGGATCGCACTGTCGACCTTGCCTGGGACGCAGGCGTTCTGGAACATGCCCGGATTCGCACCGCCATAGGCGGTGACCTGGTGGTCGAGCTGGACGCGGGACTGGCGTTCTCGGTCGCGGACGCGTCGGGCGAGCCGATCGAGCCGCGACTGGAGGCGACTGCCGCGCGCGGTCGCGAGCGCTGGCGTTGGCCGGCCGAGGCGGGCCGGACGTACGAGATCGGCGCCAAGTGAGCAGGTACCGCAGTGCATGGCATCGGCACCCTCGATGGAAGGAAGGCGAGGTGGCGTGGTGGTCGGCCACTTCGGGGGGCGACACGGACCTGCTCAACGCCTTACCCGGCGCACTTCGCGCGGGTCCTCCGGAGGATCTTGACAAGATCATCGTCTATCAATATCGTGAACCTTCACGGGAATCATTGTGAAGGTCCTTGAGTTGGTGCTGAGCGCGGAGCGCCCTCGATCGGAGGCGGGTCCTACCGGCCCCGCACACCCCTGCATAACCGAAGGAGGAGCCATGACTGACAACCCCTCCCGCTCCGTCCTCTCCCGACACATCGTTCTCGCGGCGAGCGGCGCCTCCGCCGTCGCGGGCCACCTGGCGACCGCCGCGAGCCGGGCTTCGGCGCAGGAGGCGACCGCCGAATGCGAGCCGGTCACCTACCCGGTCCCGGAGGGGATCGCGCAGAACACGAGCTTCGATGCGCGGGTGCGCGTCCCCGGCGGCCTCTGGGAGCCGCTCGGGGTGACCTTCGAACACCCTTGAGCCACCGCAGTGCGCTGCCGCCCCGGGCACTGCGGCCCCGAAATATCCATCCATGTCACCTGTTCAATGTGCAATCGACAGAGGAGTCCATCGTGCACACCCCATCAGTACCTGCCCGCGGCCCGAGCGGCGCAGCCCGCAGGGCATTCGTGCTCATTGCGGCCCTGACGCTCGCCCTCGGCCTCGCCCCCTTCGCCCCGATGGCCGCACCGGCCGCGGCCCAGGAGACCGGAGCGTGCGACGTGCAGTTCCACTCCACCGTCTCCGAAGCGGGCTTCACCCACCCCGGTATCGGCTTGACCGAGCCCGTGCTCGCCAACGTCCGCGACCAGATCGCCGCGGGCGCCGAACCCTGGACCTCCTCGTTCGAAGCGCTCAAGCACTCCTACGCCGCCGCCGACAACGTGACGTCCTCGAACCGCAGCGGCACCGACCCGAGCAAGCCCGCCTCGGACGCGTTCAACAGCCAGGGCTTCAACTCCCGGTTCATCGCCGACGGGCTGAAGGCCTACACGCAGTCGGTCATGTACGTGCTCACCGGTGAGGAGGTCTATCGCAAGAACGCGCTCGACATCATCCGCATCTGGGAGCAGATGGACCCCGCGAAGTACGTGTACTTCACCGACTCGCACATCCACACCGGCATCCCCTTGAACCGCATGCTCACCGCCGCCGAGCTGCTGCGCTACACCAGCTGCGGCGAGGGCGAGGCGCACCCGTGGACCGACGAGGACACGCGCCTGCTCACCGAGAACCTGATCGAGCCCTCGATCGCGACTTTCATGTCCTCCCCGGACCACTTCATGAACCAGCACAACTACCCGCTGCTCGGTTCGATGGCCGGGGCGATCTTCATGGACGACAAGGCGCTCTACGACGAGAAGGTGGAGTGGTTCACCGTCAACGCGACGGCGAAGGACCAGGGCTTCAACGGCTCCATCGCGCGCCTGTTCCGCTGGGTCGACACCAACGACGCCACCGGTGAACCGATCGACGACCCCCATGTGCAGCACGTCGAGATGGGCCGCGACCAGGCCCACGGCGGCGGCGACATCACCAACGCGACGATCCTCGCCCGGATGATGATCGGGCAGGGCACGAAGGTGGACCCCGTCGAGGGCACCGTCTCGACCGCCGACGACGCCGTGGGACCGTACGAGTTCCTGGGCGACCGCATCCTCGCCGCCGCCGACTACTTCTGGCAGTTCATGCTCGGCTACGACACCGAGTGGACCCCGGTCGCCTACGCGATCTCGCCCGACGGCACGATCCGCGACACCTACAACCACATTTCGAACTCCTACCGCGGCCGCTATGTGACCGCGAGCTTCTGGGAGATCTACTATCACTACGCGTTCGAACGCGGGGAGGACGTCGAGGCCATCGCGCCCTACTTCGCCGAAGCGTACGCGAAGCGGCCCGGGCCGCTGTTCTACTACGGCGGCAACGTCAACGACGCCTGGAACGTGGGCGACGGCGGCGGTGACTCCTGGCTGTTCGCCCCGGCAGAGGCCGCCGGGGAGGCCGTCCCCGCGCTGCCCGCCAGCGGCACGATCCTCGAAGTCGAAGACCGCTACACCCACCTGGCCGGCGACGTCGAGACGATCGCCGACGGCGACACCGGCTACGTCCGGATGTCGGCGGCCGCCGAGGGCGCGAAGATCGCCTACCTCAACGGTTCGACCTCCAAGAACCTCATCGGATTCCGCGTCCGCACCGACGGCCGGGCGGTCCTGAAACTGGACTCGCGCAACGTGATCGTCCCCGACACCGGCGGGGCATGGCGCTACGTCATGCTCGACCGCGCCATCGGCGACATCCTCTTCATCGAGGCCACCGGCGCGACCGTCGACGTGGACCACATCAACACCAACGCCGCCGTCGAGCTGACCCCGCCGTCGTTCGCGGCCGACGCACCCGACCGGGTGATCGCCTGGGACGGCGCCACCGCCACCGCCGACCTCGCCGCCGTCGACACCGGCGGCGACCCGATCGCATACAGCGTCACCGGACTCCCCGAAGGCGCCGAACTCGACGCGGCGACCGGGGAGCTCACCTGGACGCCGACCGGCGAGGCCGCCGCCACGGTCACGATCACCGCCACTGACGGCACTGTCGTCGTCTCGCGGCGGCTCGCCCTGGACGCCGCCGCCGACCGGGCCGGGGCCCTCGCTCTCACTGAGGACGCCTACGATCCCGACGCCCTCTACGTCAAGGCCACCGAGGAGGCTTTCACCGCGGCCCACGACGCCGCCGAAGCACTCAGGAAGAGGGGCACCGACACCGAATTCGGCGCGGCCCTCGCCGAGCTCCGCGCCGCCACGACTGCGCTGCAACTGGTCTCGCCCCGATCCGCCCTGGACGGCAGCCTCGACTATCCGGGTTTGGAGGCCTCCTCGACCGCCGGCACCAGCATCTGGAACTGGGTGGACGGCAACAACCAGACCGGCACCTGGTACGGCCAGGCCCAGAACCTCTCCCACACCATCGACTTCGGGCCCGACTTCAAGGTCTCGGCGAGCAAGTTCGGCTTCCAGAGCAACATCTTCGCCGACCGCCTCGCCAACTCGGCCGTCTTCGGATCGAACGACGGCACCGAGTGGACCCGCCTCACCCCGGGGACCACGGCGTTCACGCAGGAGTTCAACACCCTGGACGTGGACCCCGAGCTCCAGGACGACCAGTTCCGCTACATCAAGGTCCAGATGCTCGAACCCCAGCCCGACGTCCTGTACGGCATCGTGCGAAACCTGTTCGAGGTCAACGAGTTCCACATATGGGGCGACCGCCACGAGATCGGCAACCTGATCGCCGCCTCCTCGATCGCCTCCGACCAGGCCGTCGCCGGGAAGGTCGCCGTGGGCGACACCGTCGATGTCACCGTCACCGCGAGGGAGCCGCTCGCCTCACTCACCGCCACCGCCTCCGGAAACGTCGTCGAAGCATCCTCCGAGGACGGTCTCACCTGGACCGCGTCCGTCCCGCTGGACGGCGCAGAACCAGGTCCGGTCACCCTCGAGATCGGCTACACCGACGCCAACGGCCGACCCGGACCGACGTTCTACGGCACCACCGACGGCACCGCCCTCTTCCTCGGCGGCGACCGCGACCACCGGGTCGACGTCACCGCTCTCGCCACCGTGACCGCCTCCGACAAGCAGTGGCCCGGCAACGGGCTCAGCGCCGAAGAGGTCGGCTACCTCCTCTTCGACGGTGACGGCACCACGGCCGGGGACCTGAACACCGGCAGCGGCTCCTACTACACGCTCGACTTCGGTGAAGGCGCGAGTGTCCGCCTCGACGAGGTGTACTTCCTGCCGAGGGCCTGCTGCGCCACCCGGGCCAACGGCACGATCGTGCAAGGCTCCGACGACGGCCAGTCCTGGACCGATCTCACCGAGGTCCTGACCGGTGCCGCACAAGGCAAGTGGCTCCAACGCGACGCTGCGGGCGACCAGCACTTCCGGCACTTCCGGATCTACAACGCCGGGGCTTGGAACGGCAACCTCGCCGAAGTCGAGTTCTACGGCGACTTCACCTACGACGACGCGTATTTCGAGTCCCGCGTCCGCGACAGCTCGACGGCGACGCGCGCCAGCGCCTACACCTATGAGGAGGAGGTCGCGCGAATCCGTGCCGCACTCGCCGAGGAGGGCGCCGACCGGACGGCCCTGCTGAACCAGCTCCTCGCCGCAGCGGATCTCCTCGTGCCGCAGACCTCGCTCTTCCCCGAGGTCGAACCCGATGCCGCGGGCGTGACCGCCTCCAGCGTCTCCTGGGACGGCAAGGCCGACGCCGCCGCGAACGGCTGGCGCGCGTTCGACGGCGACGCGACCACCTCTCCGGACACCACCAGCGCCTCAGGCTGGGTTCGGGTCGACCTCGGTGAAGGGGGCGAAGTCGCGCTCGCGGGTGTGAACTACCTGCCGCGCACCGGGAACCACCTCCGCATGAACGGTGCCCAGATTCAGGGTTCCAACGACGGGACGACCTGGGACGCACTCGCCACGATCTCCGGAGTGACCAAGGCCGAATGGGGCAGTGTCGCCATCGAGAGCGGCACCGCCTACCGCTACCTGCGGTATTCGACCAGCACGGGCTTCGCCAACGTCGCCGAACTCGTGTTCGTCGAGCGCACCGTCGACCGCACGCTGGTCGACCTCCTCCTCGGCCGCGCCGAGCTCCTCGACGAAGCCGACTGGACCGCGCACTCGTGGACCGCACTCGCCGCGGCCGTCGCGACCGGTGAGGACTTGGCCGACGACGCCGGCCAAGCCGAAGTGGACGCCGCCGCCGAAGCGATCGACGCGGCGATCGACGGCCTGGTCTGGAACGTGCCCGAGTGGGACGAGACGACGAGGTACACCGCCGGCGCGCGCGTTGCCTACGAAGGCGATGTCTATGTCGCCCAGTGGTGGACGCGCGGCCAGGTCCCGGGCGAGTCGCCGTACTCGGCTTGGGCCGAAGTCGGGACCGCGCTGTACTGCGGCGGTGACCGGCTGACCGAATGGACCGCGTCCGCGATCTACGAGGAGGGCGCCGAGGCCGTCCACGATGGCAAGCGCTGGCGTGCCGAGTGGTGGACCCGCAACCAGGAACCCGGGATGGCGGGAGTCTGGGAAGAGGTCGGCGCCTGCTGACCCGCTCACTCACCGCCTCGTCCCGCGACTCGTCTCAGCGGGGCGGGGCGGTGCTTTCCGTCCCCACGGCCCTCGCCGCAAGAGCCGCCGACATCGTCGCGCGGACGCCGGACGGCTTCCAATCGATGTGGAGGGTCCTGGGGCGAAGCTGGGGGAATCGCGTCCGCTCCTGTCCGCGACATGGCTCGTCGCCGTCGGGATGATGATCGTTTCGCAGGCGTGCGGAAGCGGGCGATGGGGCTCCGATGCTGCGCAGCCGCCGGTGATGATCGCGTTCGCGGCCGTGTTCCCTGGCACCGGGGAGGACCGCGAAGAGGCACCGGTCCTTCCAGCTCAGGGGCGCATGCCCTCAATCGCGGCGCGCAGGCGCCGGCCGGCCTCGGCCGCGACCGGGGCGAGGTCCGGTTCGCCGGTGACGTCGACCAAGATCTGCGGCGCCACCGCTTCGACCACGGTCTCGTTCCCGTCGGCGCGGACGACGACATTGCAGGGAAGCAACAGCCCGATTCGCCGGTCGACCTCGAGAGCCTGAAAGGCCAGGACTGGATTGCACGCTCCGAGGATGAGGTAGTCTTCGGTCTCCTCGCCGATCTTCTCGCGAAGGGTCGCCCGCACGTCGATTTCAGTGAGGACACCGAAGCCCTGCTCCTGCAACGCTTCGCGGACCAGGTCCACCGTGTCGACGAACGGCTTCCTCAGTCGAATCGTTGTCCAGTACTCCATGTCGGCCCCCGGTCGATTGATCCTTCATGTCGGTTCCCGCGACGCGCCGGCGTTCATGCCTCGCCGGGCGCCCGCCGCCCCAGACTATGGGGATCGCTGTCGCCATGTGCGGTTTCCGTTTCGGTCCCCGGTCATGAGCCGGACGCGGAGGGGCGGGCGGTCCTGCCGAAGCGCGGCCGCACTCGCTCGCCCTCCTCCGCCCGATAGAGGTCCTCGATCTCGCCCGATCTGCCGTTGCCTTGGCGCGCAGGCTCAGCGACAGCTTCTCAGACCATGTCCAGTGCGAGCCGCCGGCCGGCCAGCCCTCTCGGGCGGTCCGCGATCCAGGCGCCCACCGACTGGAGCACCGAAGCCGCCGAACCGCCGTCTTCTTTCAGGACGAGCGGGATGCCCTCGTCGCCACCGGTGCCGATTCCCGGATCGATCGGGATCCGCCCCAGTAGTGGGACCTCGTAGCCGAGCGTCGTGGTGAGGGTCTCGGCCACCTGAGCGCCGCCGCCTGATCCGAAGGGCTCCCAGACGTCCCCTGTGGGCAGGTCGGCCCAGGCCATGTTCTCGATGACCCCGACGATCCGCTGCTTGGTCTGCAATGCAACTGTGCCGGCGCGTTCGGCGACCTCGGCGGCGGAGAGGTGCGGGGTGGTCACCACCAGGGTCTCGGCGCTGGGAAGCAGCTGCGCGAGCGTGATCTGGACGTCTCCGGTCCCCGGTGGCATGTCGACCAGCAGCACGTCGAGGTCGCCCCAGTAGACGTCGACCAGGAACTGCTCCAGGGCTCGGTGCAGCATCGGTCCCCGCCAGAGCACGGCGGCGTTCCCTTCCGTGAACATCCCCATCGAGATCACCTTCACGCCGTGTCCGATCGGCGGCATGATCATCTGCTCCACCTGTATCGGCATGGTCCGCACGCCGAGTGCTCGCGGGATCGAGTGCCCGTAGATGTCCGCGTCCAGCACTCCGACGGCGAGCCCGCGAAGCGCCAGGGCGGCGGCGAGGTTCGCGGTCACGCTCGATTTCCCGACCCCGCCCTTCGCCGATGCGATGCAGTAGACCCGGGTCAGCGAGCCGCGGGCGGCGAACGGGACGGCTCGCTCCTCGCCTCCGCCCTTGAGCCGCTTCCGCAGGTCGGTCCGCTGCTCGTCGGTCATCACGTCCAGTTCGACCACGACCGACGACACGCCCTCCACCTGCTCCACGGCGGTGGTCACGTCGCCGGTGATCTTCTCCCGCAGTGGACAGCCTGACACGGTGAGCGCCACCGTGACCGTGACCGCTCCGCCGTCGAGCGCGACGTCGCGGACCATGCCCAGTTCGGTGATGGGCCGCCCGATCTCGGGGTCGTGGACCGTTTCCAGCGCCGCGTCGATCCGATCTCGAAGACTGCTCATGCCTCGCTCCTCTCGGGGACGTTCCAGGTCTCGGGCCCGGCGATCACATCGGCGATCGACGGCGGCCGCGCTGCACGGGCCAGGGCCGCCTGGTCGCGGACGTCGTCGTCGTACGCGGGCCGAGACACGCTCCGGAAGACGCCGGTGACGGTGGTCGAGAGGTCCTGCGTCGAGAGTCGGGAGAGCGCGAACGCCGTGGACGGGTCCTCGTCGTCCGGGTCGTGGACCAGGATCGTCCCCGGGTTGGCGTCACTGCGCGCCATCACGGCCAGACTCCCGCGCCGGTCGCGGACCACGACCTGCGTGGCCCGGCCGTCGTCGCCGACCGGCCCGAGTTCGACCTCTTCCCCGGCGCGGAGGCGGATCAGCCGATGCAGCGCCTGTTCCGGGTCCTTCAGGGTGTCGAAGGCGCCGGCGTTGAAGATCGGGCAGTTCTGGTAGATCTCCACGAGCGCCGTTCCCCGATGCTCGGCGGCTTCGCGGAGGACTTCGGTGAGCCCTTCCCGGTCCGAGTCCATCGCCCGCGCGACGAAAGTCGCCTCGGCCCCGAGCGCGAGCGAGACGGGGTTGAACGGCGCGTCGGGGGAACCGGCCGGGCTCGACTTCGTCACCATCCCCTTGTCGCTCGTCGGCGAGTACTGGCCCTTCGTGAGCCCGTAGACGCGGTTGTTGAACAGCAGGATCTTCAGGTTCACGTTGCGGCGCAGCGCGTGGATCAGGTGGTTGCCGCCGATCGACAGGGCGTCGCCGTCGCCGGTGATCACCCAGACGGAGAGGTCCGGCCGCGCCACCGCCAGACCGGTGGCGATCGCGGGCGCCCGGCCGTGGATCGAGTGCATGCCGTAGGTGTCGAGGTAGTACGGGAACCGGGACGAGCAGCCGATCCCGGAGACGAAGACGATGTTCTCCCTGCGCAGCCCCAACTCGGGGAGCATCGCCTGAACGGTGCTGAGGATGACGTAGTCGCCGCAGCCGGGGCACCAGCGGACCTCCTGATCCGACCGGTAGTCGGCGGCCTTCTGCGGGTTCGGATCGCGTGGGACCAGCGCGGTCCCCGAACGTCCTCCGGATGGCATTTCGATGTCGACCACGGTCATGCCGGGACCCCTTCCATCTGTTCGAGCAGGACGCCCTCGAGTTCGTCGGCTTTGAACGGCTGCCCGGTGACCTTGGTGTGGCTGATGATGTCGGTCTTCTCGCGGGCCCGGAGCAGCAGCGCGAGCTGGCCGAGGTTCATCTCGGGGACGACCACCCGGTCGTAGGAGGCGAGGACGGCGTCGAGGTTGGCCGGGAACGGGCACAGGTGACGCAGATGCGCCTGCGCCACGGTGTGACCCTGGGACCGCAGCCGGCGCACCGCGGCCCGGATCGGGCCGTACGTCGATCCCCATCCGAGTACCAGCAGCCGGCTCGCGTCCGGGTCGTCGACGTCGAGGTCGGCCACGGCGATGCCGTCGATCTTCGCCTGCCGGGTGCGGACCATCACCTCGTGGTTCTGCGGATCGTAGGAGATGGCGCCGGTCCGGTCCGCCTTCTCCAAGCCGCCGATCCGGTGCTGCAGGCCGGGCGTCCCGGGGATCGCCCAGGACCGCGCCAGCGTCTCGCGGTCGCGCAGGTAGGGCCAGTAGTCGCCGCTGCCGTCGGTCGCGTTGGGCCCGGTCGCGAAACCGGGGTCGATCGGCGCCAGTGCGGCTACGTCGGGCAGCAGCCACGGCTCGGAGCCGTTGGCCAGCGCGCCGTCGGAGAGCAGCAGCACCGGGGTGCGGTAGGTGACCGCGATCCTGGCCGCTTCGACGGCGGCGTCGAAGCAGTCCGATGGGGACCGAGGTGCCACGATCGGTACCGGCGACTCGCCGTGCCGTCCGAACCGCGCCTGCAGCAGGTCGGCCTGCTCGGTCTTGGTCGGCAGCCCGGTGGAGGGGCCGCCGCGCTGGACGTCGACGATCAGCAGCGGCAGTTCGGTCATGACCGCGAGGGCGATGGTCTCGGATTTGAGGGCGATCCCCGGACCGGAGGTGGTGGTGACGCCGAGCGCGCCGCCGAACGAGGCTCCCAGGGCCGCGCCGATCGCGGCGATCTCGTCTTCGGCCTGGATGGTGAGCAGGTCGAAGTTCTTGTGTCGGGCGAGCTCGTGGAGGATGTCGGAGGCGGGGGTGATGGGGTAGGTCCCGAGCACGACCTTCATCTCGGCGACCCAGCCCGCGGCGAGGATGCCGAGTGCCAGGGCGGCGTTCCCGCTGACCTGGCGGTACTCGCCGGCGGGCAGTGCCGCGGGTGCGACGCGGTAGGTCGTGGCGAACAGCTCGGTGGTCTCGCCGTAGTTCCAGCCGGCGCGGAACGCGAGCACATTCGCCTCGGCGACCTGGGGCTTCTTCTTGAACTTCGCTTGCAGCGCTTCCTCGATGCCGGCGGTCGGGCGGCCGTACATCCACGAGAGCAGTCCGAGGGCGAACATGTTGCGCGACCGCAGTGCGTCCTTGCGTCCCAAACCGATAGGTGCGACGGCGCCGAGCGTGATCGCGCCCATGGCGACCCGATGCACGGTGAGGTGGTCGAGCGATCCGTCTTCGAGCGGATCGGTCGGGTACCCGGCTTTGGCCAGGTTGCGTCTGGTGAACTCGTCGGGGTCGCAGATCACCACCGCTCCGGCCCGCAGGTCCCCGATGTTGGCTTTGAGCGCTGCCGGGTTGAACGCGACCAGCACGTCAGGAGCGTCGCCGGGTGTATGGATGTCGGTGTCGGCGAAGTGCACCTGGAACGACGACACGCCATGGACGGTGCCTTGAGGAGCTCTGATCTCGGCCGGGTAGTCGGGCAGCGTCGCCAGGTCGTTGCCGAAGGCGGCGGTCTGGTGGGTGAACCGGTCTCCGAGCAGCTGCATCCCGTCGCCGGAGTCCCCGGCGAACCGGACGACCACCTTGTCGGTCTCAATGGTGGTCATGACGCCTCGTATCCGGCGATGAAGGGCGTGTCCACGCCGATCTCGCCTATCCGCTTCGCCCCGCCGACGCGGCCCAGCGGTTCGCTTCGGCCCGGCAGCAGCTCGTGGAAGAACCGCGCGTTGTCGGCGATGAACTCGGCCTCCTCGTCGGGGACGTCGTCGGCGGGCAGGATCGCCTCCACCGGGCAGACCGGTTCGCAGGCGCTGCAGTCGATGCACTCGTCGGGGTTGACGTAGGCGCTGCGCGCTCCGATGTAGATGCAGTCGACCGGGCATTCTTCGACGCAGGCCCGGTCCGTCACGTCGACGCAAGCGGAACCGATGACAAAGGTCATGGGAGGGAACCTTCCTGAAGGCTTCTGGGGTCAGGACTGGGGGAGGTCGGGGGAGTGGCCGAGTAGCGCGAGGATCTCCTGGCGCTGACCGGCGAACTCCGGCCCGAGCTGGGCGCCCGCCTGCCGTGGGCGGGCCACGTCGACGATGCGGGCCGCCCGGGCGGGGCGGGAGGTCAGGACGACCACCCGATCGCCCAGCAGGAGCGCCTCGTCGACGTCGTGGGTCACGAACAGAATCGTGGTGCGGTGGCGCCGCCAGACCGAGACGAGGAGTCGTTGCATCTCCAAGCGGGTCTGGGCGTCGAGCGCTCCGAACGGCTCGTCCATGAGCAGCACTCGCGGTTCGGCGGCCAAGGTCCGGGCCAGCTGCACGCGCTGGCGCATGCCGCCCGAGAGCCGCCGCGGCAGGTGGTCGGCGAATCCGGTGAGGCCCACCTGGTCGAGCAGGCCGGCGGCGATGCCGCGCCGTTGTCTGCGGGGCACGCCGCGCATGGCGAGCGCGAACTCGACGTTGCGCCGCGCGGTCCGCCACGGCAGCAGGGCGTCTTCTTGGAAGACCATGGCGCACTTGGTGTCGGGATGGTCGTGTGGTTCGCCGTCGACGCGGGCCGCGCCTGCGGCGACGGGCTGGAGGCCGGCGAGGGCGCGGAGGATGGTCGACTTGCCGCAGCCCGAGGGCCCCAGCAGGATGACCACCTCGCCGGGTTCGACGACGAGGTCGATTTCGGCCGCGGGGCCGTCGGCGTAGTCGATGCGCACGTCGCGGAGTTCGACGCGGGCCCCGGTCGCGATCGCGGTGCTCACATGCCCTCCCCTGGCAGCCACCGGTTGACCCGGCGGCCGATCCGCTCGATCGCCCACGAGGTCGTGAAGCCGAGCAGGCCGATGGTGAGCATCCCGGTGACCACGCCCGCGTAGTCGAGCAGCGAGTAGGACATCCAGGTCCAGTAGCCGACGCCGAACTGGCCGGAGATCATCTCGGCGCTGATGACGCAGATCCAGGCGACGCCCATGCTCACTGACAGTCCGGAGAAGATGGACGGCATCGCGCCGGGGAAGACCACGTGCACGAGCACCTGCCAGCGGTTCGCTCCGAGCGTCCGGGCCGCGTCGGTCCATACCGGAGGGAGTGTCTTCATGGCGTGGATCGTCGCCACCGTGATCGGGAAGAACGCCGCGAAAGCGGTGATGAACACGATCCCCTGTTCGCCGGTCGGGAAGAGCAGGATGGCGATCGGGACCAGCGCGATGGCCGGGACCGGTCGCGCCACCTCGATCAGGGGCCGGACCAATGCGGCGGTCGTTCTCGACCGTCCGATGGCGATCCCGACCAGTACGCCGATCACGCCGGCGAGCGCGAAGCCGGTGAGGATGCGCCCCAGGCTGGCGAGGACGTGCCGGTAGAAGACCGGCGTCTCCAGTTGCAGCTGGATCGAGGCGCCGACCTCCGCGGGGCCGGGCAGCTTGTCGAATCGCAGCCATGCGACCACGTCGTGGTGGGTGAGCAGCTGCCACGCCGCGAGGGCGGCGAGGATCGGGACCGCCGGCAGGAGCCGGCGGATCGCCCGGAGGCGCGAGCGGTTCGGCGGCACCGTCGCCGCCCGGGCCCCGGTCGTCTCGGGGGTCGAGAGGAGATCGGCCGTCGGCCGTTCCTGTGTGGTCGTCATGGGGGTTCGGTTCCTTCCGCTCGGTCAGACGCTGGTGAGAGCGGTCTGGTAATCGATGACCTGCGAGCCGGCATGTTCGATGGCGTACGCGTCGGCGTCGGCGACGGTGCCGAACGGCAGCAGGGTCGCGTTCTCGTCCGCGCTCGGGTCGCTCACCCAGGTCGCGTGCTCGCCGAAGATCCGGTTCCCCGAGGAGGTGTCAGGGACGTAGAGCGCTCGGTACTCGCCGCCCTGCGCGACCAGTCGGAGCAGGCAGGTCGGGGTGGCGGCGACCTGCGTGGACTCCTCGCCTGCGGGCCAGGCCTCGGAGGCGGTGGCGGGGTCGGCGACGTCGAGGTCGCAGATCTCGTCGTGG
Organism: Glycomyces sp. YM15; assembly: GCF_016918015.1. Lineage (GTDB taxonomy): Bacteria > Actinomycetota > Actinomycetes > Mycobacteriales > Micromonosporaceae > Glycomyces. The sequence continues at coordinate 38,087 of NZ_JAERMK010000004.1, read as the reverse complement.
CCGGTGATCGCCGACGGGTTGGCCAGCGAGGCCTTGGTCTCCTCGTATGCCGCGCCGTAGCGTTCGCGCAGCGGATCCTCATCGACGAACTCGTCGAGGTCGAGTGTTTCGAGAGCGCCGAGTTCCTGCAGGAACGGCAGGCCGGTCTCGACCGCGCCGACGAGTACGTCCTTGATGGTCATGTCGAAGGTGACCGCCCCGTTCGGGCCGTTGTAGAGGTAGACCACCTCCGGCGGGAGCCCGGTGGCCTCAGCGACCATCATCGCGGCTTCCAGCGGATGCTCGTGAAGGAACTCCTCGGCCTCCTGCTGCGCGGCCAGGAACGCTTGCAGCACTTCGGGATGCTCATCGGTGTACGCGTCCGACGCGACCACGCCGTGGAAGGTGGGAACCCCTGTGTCGCCGTCGTGCAGCAGCCGGCCCTCACCGGAGAAGATGACGCGCTGGGGGAACGGGACGAACTGCGCGAGTGCGTCGACCTGGTCCGACTCCAGGGCGGTGACGCCGACCGGCGGGTCCTGGCCGAGCAGTTCGACGTCGTCGGGCGACAGGCCGGCCGCTGCGAGCGCGCTCACCAGGTTGCCGTGCGCGGTCGAGCCGAGGCTGGTCGAGATGACCTTGCCCTCCAGGTCGGTGAGCGTCGTCGCGTCGGACGAGTTCGGGACCACGATCTGGTTCAGCGAGCCGCTGAGGTTGTAGCCGGTGACGCTCACCCAGCTGGTCTTGACGTCGTCGTACTCGGCGGTCTTGGCGCCGTTGACCGAGAGCGGGAAGTCGCCCATCGATCCGATGTGGACTTTTCCGGCGATCATCTCGGCGGTCAGCGGCGGCCCGGAGGCGAAGTCGTGCCAGGTCAGGTCGTACGTCTCGCCGGTCTTCTCGGCGGCGGCGTCGAGGTGCTCCTCGAAGAGCCCGAGTTCTTTCATCAGGGTGCCCGCGGTGACCGTGTTGATGGTCTTGGACTGGTAGCCGACGGCCACCGGGACGACGCCGTCCTCGGCTCCGGCGGCGGCGCAGGCGGTGGTGCTCAGGAGTGCGCCGATGGCGAAGGCGGCCCCGATCTTCCGGTTCGTGTTCATGATCGGCCTCCTTCAGCGGAGCAGGTAGGGGATGTTGACGGTGACGGCGTCGACGGGGCAGCGGGCGGCGCAGGGGCCGCAGTACCAGCATTCGTCGACGTGCATGTAGGCCTTCTTGGTCTCCGGGTGGATCGCCAGGGAGTCCAACGGGCACATGTCGACGCAGAGGGTGCAGCCGTCGATGCACTTGGCCTCGTCGACGGTGACCGGGACGTCGGCGCGGAAGTTCGCTTGAGCCATGATGGTTCCTCTCGTGGGGGGTGCGGCCGAAGATTCAGCCGCGGGGGTCGGGGTGGGCTTCCAGGGCTATGCGGGCGTAGGCGCGGACATCGGCGTCCACGTCTCCTTGGGCGCGGAGCAGGGCCTCGCGCACCTGCGGGTGGTCGGCCAGTCGAGGCATGAGCGCCTTGACAGCGGCCTTCCTGACATCGAGGTTCGGATCGGTCGAGGCCGTGATGAGCGGGTCCACAGTGGCTGAAACGCTCGATTCGGCCAGCGCGGTCGCCGCGGCCTGGCGGACCTCCCAGGAGGGATCGTCGAGGGCCCTGACCGCGAGACCGGCCGCGTCGTCGGTGCAGCCGGTCTGCGCCAGTGCGCCCAATGCGGCGGCACGGACCAGCGAATCCTCATCGTCGTGCATCCGGGTGAGGGTGGCGATCCCGCGCGGGTCGCCGACGGCGCCCACACCACGGGCGGCGGCGATCCGCACCCGGGGCGACGCGTCGGCGGAGGCGACGGCGAGGCCGTCGAGATCGTCCAGCGAAACCATCCCGAGCACCACTTCGCGGCGCACCCGCTCGTCGGGGTCGCGCAGGGCCGCGCCGAGTTCCGCCTCGCCGGTGAGGCGGTGCCGCCACAGTGCACCGATCGCCGCGACCCGGATCGCGGCCTCGGGGTGGTCGAGGGCCGCCCGCAGGCCGGACTCGAACGCGGGGCTCGGCTCGATGACCTCTCGCAGTTCGCGCAGCAGGTCGGCTGCGCGAAGGCGCACGGCCGCCTCGTCGTCCAGGAGTGCCGAGGCGAACACCGGTGAGGCCTCCGCCCAGTCGCCGGCGGCCTCGCTCAGCACCGAGAGGGCGGTGCGCCGCACCTCCGGGTCCGGATCGGCGAGGTAGGCGGACAGGTCTTCGACGTCCGGGGCTTCGTCCACGAGTTCCAGCAGGGCCAGGATCCGGCCGCTCTGCGCGCTCATCGCCAGGCCGCCGCGAGCTCGCCGGCGCGCGGCGCGGCCGCGTCCGGGACGCCGTCGGGCCTGACGAATCCGGGGACCGGCACGATGTACGGCGCCACCGGCCGCCGGTCGAACCGCATTTCCCCGCTGGACGAGTCTTTGCTGAGGTTCAAGTGGCAGAACCAGTTCTCATCGTCCTGGAGCGGCCAATCGTCGCGGGAGTGGTAGAGGCCCCAGCGGCTCTCGGTGCGGGTCATGGAGGCGCGGGCGGCCATCTCGGCGCAGTCGCGGATGAAGGTGACCTCAGCGCAGCGCATCAGCTCGTGCGGCGTCCGCGCGCCCATCTGGTCGATGTCGGTGCGCATCCGCTCGAACGCCTCCAACCCCAGTGACAGGTGCCGCTCCGTCTTGGGCGGTTGCAGGTAGTCGTTGACGAACCGCCGGAGTTTGTACTCCACCTGGGGCTGCGGCGGACCGTCCGGATTGGACGCGGGCTTGTAGATCAGTTCGTGGGCGGCGGCGATCTGGTCCTCGGGCAGCTCGGGGCGAGCCGCGCCCTTCGCGTAGGCCGCCGCGTCTTCACCGGCGATGTCCCCGTAGACGAAGGCGCCGATCATGTAGTTGTGCGGCACGCAGGCCATGTCGCCCGCGGCGTACAGGCCGGCCACGGTGGTTCGGGCGTGCTCGTCGACCCACACGCCCGATGACGAGTGGCCGCTGCACAGTCCGATCTCCGAGATGTGCATCTCGATGTCGCGTTCGCGGTAGTCGGTGCCGCGGCCGGCGTGGAAGGTGCCGCGGGTGGGCCGCTCGGTGGTGTGCAGGATCCCCTCGATCTCCGAGATCGTGGCGTCGGGGAGGTGGCTCAGCTTCAGGTAGATGGGCCCGCGGGAGCTGTCGATCTCGCGTTTCACCTCGGCCATCATCTGGCCCGACCAGTAGTCGCAGTCGACGAACCGGTTGCCTTCGCCGTTGACGGTGTAGCCGCCGAAGGGATTCGCGACGTAGGCGCAGGCCGGGCCGTTGTAGTCCTTGATGAGCGGGTTGATCTGGAAGCATTCGATGCCGCTGAGTTCGGCGCCCGCGTGGTAGGCCATCGCGTAGCCGTCGCCGGCGTTGGTCGGGTTCTCATAGGTGCCGTAGAGGTAGCCGCTGGCGGGGAGGCCGAGGCGGCCGCACGCGCCGGCGGCCAGGATGACCGCCCCGGCCGCGACGGTGACGAACTCGCCGCTGCGGGTGTCGAAGCCGACCGCGCCGACCGCTCTGCCGTTCTCGGTGAGCACTCGGACCGGCATCACCCGGTTGGTCATCTGGACTTTGGCGCGGACGCCTCGGGACCGGAGCTCCCGGTAGAGGACCTTCTTGACCTCTTTGCCTTCAGGCATCGGCAGGACGTAGCTGCCGGAGCGGTGCACTTTGCGGACGGCGTACTCGTCGTGCTCGTCCTTCTCGAACTTCACGCCGTAGGACTCCAAGCGCTGCACCATCTCGAAGCCGCGCGTCGCGGTCTGGTAGATCGTCCGCTGGTTGATGATGCCGTCATTGGCGATGGTGATGTCGGCGACGTAGTCCTCGGGGGTGGCCTTGCCGGGCACGACGGCGTTGTTGACCCCGTCCATGCCCATCGCGAGCGCACCGGAGTGCCGGACGTGGGCCTTTTCCATGATCAGCACCGAAGCGCCGTGGCGCGCCGCGGTGAGCGCTGCCATCGTGCCGGCGGTGCCGCCGCCGACGACGAGCACGTCGCATTCGAGATGGCGCCGGTCGGCCACGTGGGGAATCTCCATCGGGTCACTCACTTTCTCTCTCCCGGGCGTTCGCCGGGCTCTGGGAGGAACGGATTGTGGAAGGGGCGGCGGACGATCATGGTCGACAAGGAGATCCGGTCACCGCGGAAGCGGAGGAACTCGAGGTCGACCGGTCGCCCGTCGCAGGTGTAGGCGAGCCGCTCCACGAAGAGCAGCGGGGAACCGACGGGGACCTCCAGGACTCCGGCGACGGCCGGATCGGCCGCGACCGATTCGATGACGACCCGGGCCTCGCCGAGCGGCAGCCCGAGTTCGGATTCGATGATCGCGAAGACGTCGCGGTGCTCCAGGTCCTGGCCCAGCAGCGGCTCGCCCACATCTGCGGGCAGGTAGCTGGCGTCGAGCGACACCGGTTCGCCGTCGAGGATCCGGAGCCGCTCCAGGACCACCACCGGTGCGCCGGGCTCGACCCCCAGCCGCTCGGCGACGAGCGGCACCGCGGGGACGAGCTCGGCCAGCAGGATCCGGTTGGCGACGCGCGGGTGGCGCGCTTCGAAGGTCTCGGCCAGTCCGCGGAGCCGGTCGAGTCCGTGGTCGCATTTCGCCGAGACCACGAACGTGCCGGAGCCCTGGATCCGGGTGACCAGTCCTTCGTCGCGGAGCAGCGCGAGCACCTCGCGGACCACGTTGCGGCTGGCGTTGAACTCCATTGCCAAGTGGGCCTCGGACGGCAGCGGCCGGGCGCCGTAGACGCCCTCGAGGATCCGGGTGCGCAGCACGTCCCGGATGCGTCGGACCGGCCCGGAGCGTCGTCCGTCCGCTACCGTCGGTCCCGTCTTGGTGGCTCTCATGTGGCAGATACTTCGGGTGGTGGGTTTCACACTGGCACCTGCTGCAGTTTCTCGACGGTTACGCCACCCTCTCTGACCTGCACCCCTGCTTTGAACAGTGGGAATGGTGCCGTCGAGTGAGATCCGCCGCGAATACGGCGGGTTCCGCCAGGGCGATTCCGCGGCCAATGACCAGGGGGAAGGCGAGACCGGCGTCATGCCAGCACCAGGACGCCCGCCAGGGAGATCCCGGCGATGAGCAGCGTCGAGGCGGCGGCCACCGCCAGCGCCGGACCGCTGCGGGCGGCCAAGGCCCGGAGCCGGACAGCGGTACCCATCCCGAACAGTGCGGCGGCAAGCGCCACCTGCTGCAGCACCCCCACTGCCGCAAGAAGACCGTCCGGGAGCAATCCCGTTGCGCGCACGGCAACGCAGAGCAGGAACCCGACGACGAACATCGGCATCACCGGCGGCACCGCGCCCCCGGTGCGCCGGACCCGCCGACGCTGCCACGTCGCGACCGCCAACACCACCGGAGCCAGCAGCAACACCCGGGTCAGTTTGACGACCACCGCGAGTCCCAGCGCGAAGGCACCGGCGCCGCTGGCGGCCCCGACGACCTGGCCGACTTCGTGCACGCTGGCGCCGACCCAGACGCCGAAAGCGGCGTCCGACAACCCCAGCGGATGTCGCAGCAGTGGTAGGGCGACCATGGCGGCCGTCCCGAAGAGGGTCACCATTCCGACCGCGACGGCGACGTCCTCCTCACTGGCGTCGGCGTGCTCCTCCATCGCCGCGATCGCGGAGGCCCCGCAGATCGCGAACCCGGTCCCCAGAAGCAGACTCCGCGGACCGCCGAGCCCCAGGCGAAGCCCGAGCCACGTCGTCGCCGCCAGGGTGAGCACCAGGACCGCGGCCACCAGCCCGAGTATCGGGAAACCGAGGGAGAGGACGGCGCCGACCGACAGCCCCAGCCCGAGCAGTACGACGCCGGCTCGGAGGAGGCGTTTGGTGAAGGCGGCCAGCGGGAGGCGGACGCCCTGTCGCACGGCGCGGGTGTTGCCGGCCGCCAGGCCGAGCACGATCGCCCAGGTCAGGAGTCCCACGGCCGGGACGAGCAGGTGTGCAAGCCAGGAGCCGGCGACGCCGAACGTCAACCAGCCGAGGGCGATCACGGGTTCGGAGGTGCGGGGGAGCAGCGGTCCCGGGGGTGCGGTCATGCGCTCAAGTTATGAGCGGCCGCGGTCGTGCGGTAGTCGTCGATTCGGCATCCCTGCCATACACTCCACGCATGGCAAGCGTCCCCGACCTGGCGGATCTCCAGTTGCTCGCCGACGTCGCCACCCACGGGAGCATCGGGGCGGCGGCCGCCGCACACGGCCTTTCCCAGCCCCAGGCGAGCCGCCGGATGACCCGTCTCGAACGGCAGCTCGGCGTCCCGATCCTGATCCGTTCGAACCGGGGCACCGCGCTCACCCCCGCCGGCAAGGTGGTGGTGGACTGGGCGACCCTCCTGCTCAGCGCCGCGCAGAACTTCACGACCTCGGTCGCCATGCTCCGCACGACCCAGCGCCACGACATGTCGGTGGCGGTGAGCATGACGATCGCCGAGCACCGCGCGCCGGCCTGGCTCGCCGACATGACGCGGCATCATCCCGAGGTCCACCTCACGGTCACCGTCGGGAACTCCACCGAGGTCGCCGCCCTGGTCCGCGAAGGCAAGGCGGCCTTGGGGTTCGTGGAGACCTCGACTCGCCTCCCCGGTCTGCGCCGGCACCGGATCGGCGGCGACCGGCTCCTGGTGGCGGTCCCTCCCTCGCACCCATGGGCCGACCGGGACGGCATCGGACCGCGTGAACTCGCGGAGGCCGGTGTACTGGTCCGCGAGATCGGATCGGGAACCCGGGACACCCTCGAATCCGCGCTCGCAGCGCACGGCCTCACCCTGACCCCGGGCACGACCCTCGCCTCGAACGCCGCCTTGAAGGCGGCCGCGGCGGCCGGCGTCGGTCCGGTCGTCCTCTCCGAACTGAGCCTGCGGCCCGAACTCGCCGAGGGCCGGCTGGTGGGCGTCGAGGTCACCGGCCTCGATCTCGGAAGGGACTTCTGGGCGGTGGTCCGCCCGCACGACACGCTGCCTGAGGTCGCTCGGGCGGTGATGCGAGCGGCGCGCCTGGGAAATTCATTATGATGTTATGTTGAATCCATGCCGCGACAGCCCTTGTACGCCCAGATCGAGGACGCCCTCGCCCTCCGCATCCGCGACGACCTCCGACCCGGCGACCGACTCCCCACCGAGGACGAACTGATCCAGCAGTTCGCGGTCAGCCGGATCACGGTGCGACACGCGATCCAGAACCTCGCGGCTCGCGGACTGGTCGTCGTCGAGCAGGGCCGTGGGACCTTCGTCGCCCGGCCCCGGATCGAGCAGCAGCTGACCGCGCTCACCGGCTTCGTCGAGGACATGGAAGCCGTCGGCCTCGGTGCGTCGGCCCGAGTGACCACTTCCGAAGTCCGGACGGCCGACCGCGAGGCGGCCGCCGCACTGGGGCTTCCCGCCGGAGGCAAGGCGAGGTTCATCGAGCGGGTCCGACTCGCCGAGGGCCACCCGGTCTCGTTCGACCAGACCTGGCTGCCCGAGGAGATCGGCGCCCGAGTCGCTTCGGAGGACCTGAGCGAGGAACCGATCTTCCGGCTGCTGGAGGACAAGTACGGCATCCCGCTCATCGAGGCGACCTACCGGCTGGAGGCGATCGTCGCCGACGGCGGGTTGGCCGCCAGGCTGGAGACCGAGCCGGGCGCACCGGTGCTGCGCATAGCGCGGACCACGTACACGACCGGTCAGCGCCCGATCGACTACGAGCTGCTCCACTACCGGGGCGACCTGATCTCCTTCGCCACCAGACTGACGCGCGAACCGCCGGCCTGATCGGTGATCGACCCCCTCACCCTCGCGCTGGTCGGCATCGTGGTCGCGATCGGCAGCGTCTCCCAGCGGATCACCGGCATCGGCATCGCGCTCATCAGCGCGCCCGCGCTCAGCCTCGTCTTCGGGCCCGCCACCGCGGTGCCGCTGAGCAACATCGCCGCGCTCGTGCTGAACCTGACGATTCTCGCGAGCGCGATCCGATTCGTCGACTTGCGCCGCGCCGTCACGATCGCCGCCACCGCCGCGATCGTGATCGTCCCGGTCGCGCACCGGCTCCGAAGCGTCGATCCGACGGTGGTCCAAACGGCCATCGGGGTCATCGTGCTGGCCGCGATCGCGTTGACGTACTGGCTTCGAGCGCACGGTCGTCCGATGCGGGACACGACGCTGGCCCGGATCTCGGCGGGAGCCGCCGCGGGGGCCTTCGGCGTCGCCGCCGGCTTGAGCGGACCGCCGCTGGCGGTCTACGCGGCCGGAACCGCCTGGCGCGGACCGACGTTCGTGCCGACCGTGCAAGCCGCCTCCGCCGTCACCAACGTCATCGCCATTGCAGCCGCACCCCGCGTCGCGGTCCCATTCTCCGTCTGGGCCAGCATCCTCGCGGCGGTCGGGGCGGGCGCCGTTCTCGGCAGTGTCCTTGCGCCCCGCGTCCACGCCCGCCACGTGGAGAACGCCGCCCTGCTGCTCGCGGCGGGCGGAGCGATCATGGTCATTGCGGCGGCCGCCCTTTGAGAAGGCGTTCGACGCTGCGGAGCCTGCGTTGCGCCGCTCGTCATCGACAGATTCCAGGAGAGGCTGCGCATCCATTGCACGGACGAGAGCGCCGCTCGATGTCGCGGATGTGCACGGTCAGGGCGTCGCTGATCGGGACGCGACGCAGGCGGCTATGGGATCTGGCATGCTGGCGCAGGCATTTCTGGACCCTGCTACCTGGAGACTTGGAATGGCAATAGACGGTGGCACGTACGTCTTCGGGTCCGATCACGGACGGCTGAGCCTGCATACCGGTCGTACCGGTCTGGGACGGCGAGCTGGGCATGATCTGACGATCGAAGCCTCGAGTTGGCACGGGAGGGCTTCGGTCGATACCACCGAACCCGCTTCGAGCAGCGTGGCCATGGCAGTCGAGGTCAACTCGCTGATCGTCATCGAGGGCACCGGGGGACTCAAGCCCCTCACGGACGGCGATCGCGCGGAAATCGTGCGGGCCCTGCGCGGCGACCAGCTACTGCACGCCGTGAAATACCCGGATATCAGGTTCGTGTCCACTCACATCAGCGGGTCGCCCGACGCGTTCGCTGTCGATGGGGATCTCTCGATCGTCGGTCGGACCCGCCCGATCACGGTCGACTGCACCATGATCGGTGCTCGTCGTGTCCGAGGCACCGCGATTGTCGCGCTGTCGCGTTGGGGCATCGGGCCGTACGCGGTCTTCATGGGCGCCCTCAAGCTCGCGAACGAGGTGGGCGTCGAGTTCGAGACCGAACCCGTGCCGACCGGATAGCCGACACTCTGCCCACGGCCGAGGGCTGGGTACGCCGCCGACGCGTCAGTCTTCGACGAGCAGCGTTTCCCTGCGGGTCTGCAGCCGGACGAGACTTCGATCGGCCTCCGCGTCCCGTTCCCGCAGTGACCGGATCGTCGTCCGGACCGAGTCGCGGATGGCCCTGAACTGCTCGGTGGCGTCGCGGATCTGCCCACTGCGCACCGCGTCGGTCAGGATGTTGTCGAACAGCACATCGGTCAGCCAGTTGTTCGGGATCGCGGGGGCGCGGTGACGCTGCTCGACACCGACGTCGACCAGCTCGCGGCTGAACGCGTCGAGCGCCCGCTGCGCGTAGGCCACAGCGCGGCCCGCCGAGTCGAGCTTGTCGTACTTGAACTGGCTAACCAGCTCGCCGCCTCCGAGCAGGTCCCAGCCGGAGGCGGTGCCGGCGCTGCTGAGCAGGCGCCCGATCTCGTTGACCCGTGCTAGCGCCTGCCGCCCGGCGTCGCAGGCCTCCTGGAGTTCGCGCCGCTCGGCGCGCAGATCGGCCGTCTGGGCTGCGATCGCCTCGAGTTCGCCGCCTGCGGGCAGACCCAGCATGAGCACGGTCCGTTCCTTGTCCGCCAGCAGTTCGCGGAACCGTTCCTCCGCAGCCTCGAATTCGGCGCCGGCGGTCTCGAGCGACGCTCGGTCCTGGATCAGCCAGCGGACTCGGGCCCGCTCTTGCTGCACCCGGATCCGTGCGGCCGCTGCCTCGGTCCGCTCGATATCGATTCGCTCCTCCCGGGAGCCGCTGACCATCGCCCACAATGCTCTGAACGACACTCGCTCCAGCTGGTCGACGTCCTTCTGCTCGCCGGCCGCTCGCTCTTCGGCGAGTTTCAGCGCCGCTTCGGCGGAGGCCACCTGCTGCTCGGTCCGGGCCAACACCTGCTCGTGGTGCTGTTTGCGGTGCAACAGTTCTCTCGCTTCGGCCAGTTCCTTGTTCAACTGTTCGATCGCTTGGGGCATGGTTTCGATGGTATCGACGCGACCGGCCCGACGGGGGTCTGGTCAGGGCGGCCGGCCGGCGGTACCGCCGCCCTCACGGACCGGATGCGGGATCGGGCGTCGGGTACTTCAGCGTTGATCGGGTGAAATCCGCCGGTGGAGGACGGCGAGTCGCCGGGTCACGATTCCGAACCGGTGCGCCAAGCTCTTGCTTCCGCTGATCAGAGCCGGTACGTTGTTCAGCGAACCGGTTCGCTCAAGTGACACTGCTCGAAGTGTCGATGAGCGGCGGACTTCTCAATGTTGAGAGTGAGGCGAAAATGAACGTACGAGCACGGCGAGCCGCGCGAATATGCAGCGTCATCGCGGCGGCCGCGATCATCCCCTTGGCCGCGGTGCCCGCCGCCGGCCAGGAAGCGGATGTCATCAGGGTCGATCTCGGCCAGACCACCGGCGACTTCCTCGGAGGAGCGTCGGGCACCCTCTACGGCCTGTACGACGAGGGACTCCCTTCCGAGAACCTCATCGACGGCATCGATCTGACCACGGTCGCCACCAAGGCCCAGGACGGACCGCAGCACCCGGGCGCGGACGCGCTCGAAGTCCTCGGCCCGATGGTGGAGGCCTCGAACGGCGACGTCTACATCTACATGACGGACGTCCACCGCGGCTTCCCCTACCAGTGGCCCGGCGACACCCCGGAGGAGAAGCTCGACCTCTACATGGAGAAGATCCGGCTGCAGGTCGAGCAGGTGGCCGGCCTGCCGGCGGACCAGCAGGACAACGTCGTCTTCATGCCGTACAACGAGCCCGAGGGCAACATGTTCGGCACCGGCACCTGGAGCTACAACCGCGTCAGCTGGCTGAACGACCCGCAATACTTCTTCGCGGCCTGGGACCGCGCCTACGCGGAGATCCGCTCGATCCTGCCGGAGGCGCGCATCGGCGGACCGAACACCAGCACCCTCTACAACCAGGTCGAAGGCTTCATGGCGCACACCGTCCAAGCCGGGACGGTGCCGGACGCGGTGGTGTGGCACGAGCTGTCCGCTCCCGCCACCATCAGGTCCAACGTGGACAAATATCGGGCCTGGGAGGCCGAGCTCTTCGCCGGCACGCCCTATGCGGGCACCGAACTGCCGATCAACATCACCGAGTACGCGTACAACTACCACACCTCGGTGCCCGGCCAGATGATCCAGTGGATCTCCGCGCTGGAGGACAAGAAGGTCTACGGCGACATCGCCTACTGGAACATCGACGGCAACCTCTCCGACTCGGCCGTGCAGGCCAACCGCGCCAACGGCCAGTGGTGGCTCCTGCACGCCTACAGCCAGATGCACGGTGCGCAGACCGTCGCGGTCACGCCGCCGCGGCCTGGCGTCAGCTACACCCTTCAAGGCGTCGCGGCCCTCGACACCGACAAGCGGCAGGCCCGCGTCCTGCTCGGCGGCGCGAGCGGGGCGTACACGCTCGCGCTCGACAACGTCCCGTCCGGGGTCTTCGGCCAGAACGTGCACGCGGTCGTTCGCGAGATCGGCTGGAGCGGCCAGATCGGCGACTCGGCCCAACCCTCCACTGTGGCAGAAGTCGACCTGGCGGTCTCAGGCGGCACCGCCGAACTGACCTTCGGCTCCGGCGGCCTTCCGGCGCTCAACGCGGAGTCCGCTTACGAGGTCATCGTGACCCCGAGTGTCGCTCCCGGCGATGCGGCCGTCCCGCAGAAGGCCTGGGAGGCGACGTACGAGGCCGAGAACGCCACGTGGACCGGTACGGGCCTGCAACGCAACGGCCCCGAAGGTTCCCCTTCGGCGGTGGCGAAGTTCTACACCTCCGGCGGCTACAACGTCGGCGGGATGCGGACCGGCTCGAACAACGCGATCGAGTTCAACGTCAGCGTCCCCCAAGACGGCGTATACGACCTCAGCGTCTTCGCCAGCTCCCTCAACACCGACGCCGAAGTGCAGGACCAGGGGCCGACGAACATGTTCCTGCGGGTCGACGGCGACGCCGCCACAGAGCAGGAGCTCTTCTTGAGCCTGGGCTACAAGTGGGTCGTGTGGGACCACACCGACACCACCGTCGAACTCACCGCCGGGGACCACGTCATCACCCTGGCCACCCGCAGCCTCGACGGGACCGGAGCCATCACCGGCGACGTCATCCTCGACAAGATCGACCTGTCACTGCCCCACCCGGATTACACCGGCGACGTGTACGAGGCCGAGTTCGCCGAGCTCGACGGCGGCGCGGCCCCCACCTACATGAGCGGACACAACGGCTCGGGTCCGGGTGCCGCCACCGTACCGTCCGGCGGAGAGGCGACCTTCTGGGTCTACGCTCCGGACGACGCCACCGCCCGTCTCGACATCGCCTCGCGCGGCGACCGGAAGGTCGAGCTCGAAGTCAACGGTGAGACGGTGACGACCGGGCAGGGCGGCATCGTCGACGCCTTCCTGCTCGGCGGCATCAACCAGGTCACCGTCAAAGGCGCGCAAGGGCTCGAGGTGGACCGACTCGTCGTGACGCCTTCCAGTGAGACCACCGGGGCCGTCTACGAGGCGGAGGACGGCACGGTCGCCGGGAGCGCCGAGGCCACGAGCCTGTCCCTCGCCTCCGGCGGGGCCGCGGTCACGGGCATCGGCGGCGATCCCGGCAACGGGAACACCCTGACGTTCAACGACGTCGAGGTGTCGAAAGCCGGCAGGTACGCGCTGACCTTCCGGTACTCCAACGAGGAGCAGTCGCCCGCCACGCACTACAACCCCGACCCGGTGGCCCGGTACGCCCTGGTGTCGATCAACGGCGCCGAGCCGGTCCGCGTGGTCTTCCCGCACTCCTTCCACGAGAACAACTTCTGGGAACTCACCGTCCCGGTCGACCTCAAAGCCGGAGTCAACTCGATCGTCGTGCGCGGCGAGGAGAAACCGCAGTTCGACGGGACCAGCTACGCCTCCGACACCTGGCCGGGCGTACTGCTGCGCTCGCGCTTCGCGCCCAACCTCGACCGGATCGCGGTGACCCCGCTGTTCGGCGATGTCGCCTGGCGTGAACTGCAATCGCTCAACTACCCGGATCGTCTGGTGCGGCATACGAACTCGAATGTCCGTCTGGAACCGAACCCCACCCCCGAGGACGACGCGCGTTTTCGGATGGTGCCGGGCCTGGCGGACGGCTCGGCCGGGTACGTGTCGTTCGAATCGGTGAACCACCCGGGCCAGTACCTGCGGCACTCGTTCTACGAACTCGTGCTGGCGCCCGACGACGGCACGGCGCTGTTCGACAAGGACGCGACGTTCCGAATGGTCGACGGTCTGGCCGATGAGTGGTGTACGTCATTCCAGTCGTACAACTTCCCGGATCAGCACCTGCGACACTCGGGCTTCGAGCTGCAGCTCGATCCGATCGTGAATGCGACGGACCGCGCCGACGCCACCTTCTGCGTCACGGTCTGATCATCCCTTGTGGCGGCGGCCGGCTCAGCCTGCCGCCGCCACTCAGTCGCGGGCCGACCTCTAGCGAACCGGTACACTGGACCGAGTTCGAGCGAGGAGCGGAAGGAGCAGCGTGGCCACGATCGGCGATGTAGCACGTGAGGCCGGAGTGTCGCGCAGCACCGTCTCCTCGGTCCTCACCGGCCGCAAATACGTCAGCCCCGAGACGCGGGCCAAGGTCGACGCGGCGGTGGCCAAGCTCCAGTTCTCGGTCAACGCCGGAGCCAGGGCGCTGGCGACCTCGCGGACCATGGCGTTGGGCGTCGTCGTCGGCTTCCACGAAGCCGAGTTCAGCCCGGCGCTGGCGGCGTACCTGATCGCCCTGTCCGACGCGGCGCGCGAGCAGGGCTACTCGGTCGTGCTGCTGACCGAGCCCGACGGCGTCGAGGCGGTGCGGCGGGCGATCTCCGGCCGCCAGGTCGACGGCTTGATCCTGCTCAACGTGGTCGACGACGACCCGCGGTTGGAACCGATCAACCAGGCGCGCTACCCCGCGGTCCTGCTCGGCATGCCCCAGGACACCCGTGGTGTCGACGCGGTCGACCTCGACTTCGCCGCCGGGGCCTCAATGCTGGTCGACCACCTCGCCGACGCGGGCCACCGCGAAGCGCTGTTCGTCGAATGGCCCGAAGAGCTGTACGCCTCGGGCAGCACCTACGCGAACCGGTTCGCCAGTGCGGCCCGCGAGCGGGCCGAACGACGCGGCCTGCGGCTCGTCCCCGTCGCCGTGCCGGTGGGGCCAGAGCAGGTGCGCGCGAGTCTTCGCGCCGTGCTTCAGGACCCCGAGAACCCCCGTGCGCTGCTGATCCACAACGACGCCGCCGTCGCGATGCTGCCTTTCGCGCTTCACGACCTCGGGCTCGAAGTGCCCGCCGACCGGAGCGTCGTCTCGCTGCACGCGGCCGAGCTCGCGCGGCTCTACGTCCTGTCGTTCACCTCGGTCGAGTCCGAGCCGGTGGCCGTCTGCCAGGCCGCGGTCGAGATGCTCGCCAAGCGGATCGCCTCGCCCGAGAGCCCTGCTCAGAAGCGGCTCGTCGTCCCGCACCTCGAGGCCAAGGGCAGCGTCGCAACCGTGGCGTAAGGCCACGTCCGGGGACGTAGCGCCGACGCTCGACCGGCGAACAAGCCAGCGAACCGGTTCGCCTTGACGGCGGCCATTCGGTCTGGCATCATCGTCAGCGAACCGGTTCGCTGGCTATCGGAATCCCTCGAGCCAGCGAGTCACCGGCGAAACCGACTCGATGAAGAGGCCGATGAACATGACGAACACGACTCTGCGCCGGTGCCTCGCCGCCGGCGCCGCACTGACGATGGGCGCCCTGGGAGCCTGCTCCGGCGGCACGCCTGAACCAGGCGAGAGCGGCGACGCGAGCGAAGGCTCCACGACTGCGGAGATCGTCTTCTGGGACCCCTACCCCCAGCACGCCGACGGATCCGCGTGGGACGCGCACGTCAAGTCCTGCGCACCCGAAGGTTCGACGATCGTCCGCACCAGCGCTCCGCAGACCGACCTGTTCAACCAGCTCACAACCGCGGTGAAAGAGGGTGGCGCCCCCGACGTGGTGCTGCTCGACAACCCGATGATGCCCGAGGCCGTGGGCGCCGGAATGCTGGCGACCGCAGCGCAGGCGGGCATCGACACCAGTGGCGTGGACGAGAACCTGATGGGCCCCGGCGTCGTCGACGGCACCGCCTACGGCGTGCCGTTCGGCTCCAACGCTCTCGGCCTCTACTACAACGCCGACCTGCTGGCCGAAGCCGGCGTCGACCCGGCCTCGGTCACCGACTGGGACTCCCTGAACGCCGCGATGGCCCAGGTCGTCGCAGACGGCGGCAAGGGCATCACCTTCTCCGGCGTCACCGGGGAAGAGGGCGTCTTCCAGTTCCTTCCCTGGTTCTGGGGCGCCGGCGCCGACCTGTCCGACATCTCCTCGGACGAGGCCGTCGCCGCCGGACAGCTCCTCTCCGACTGGATCGGCGAAGGCCTGGCCCCCAAGTCGGCGGCCACCGACAACCAGTCGGCGGCATGGGACCTGTTCCTCACCGGCGAATACGCCTTCGCCGAGAACGGCTCATGGTTCGCCGCGGCGGCGGCCGAAGCGAACTTCGAGGTCGGCGTCATCCCGATCCCGACGAGGGGCGGCGGCGTCGCACCGGTGCCGACCGGCGGCGAATTCGCCGTGGCCCCGATCCAGTCCGAGAACGCCTCCGACCACTACGCGAACGCTGCTTCCGTCATCGCCTGCCTGACCGAAGGCGAGGCCGCGTTCCAGACCAATGAGACGCTCGGCTACCTCTCTGCCAAGCCCGACGTCCGCGCCGAGCAGGCGGCCCAGTCGCCGCTGTGGGAGCCGTGGATCGCCGCGGTCGAGGGCGCCCAGGGCCGCACCACCGATCTCGGCAGCGAGTACGTCGACGCCTCCGCCTCGCTCTCCGGGGCGATCCAGGCCGCGCTCAACGCCGCGGGCGACCAGGCCGCCGTCGAGGCCGCGTTCCAGGACGCGGGCGGATTCTGACGGGCCGTCGGCCCGCCCTCGGGCGGGCCGACCGACCGCAACCGGATCGGAGCGATACTCGAATGACCACGCTGACCACGAGAACCGCGGCGGCGCCGACCACGCCCGAGCGCGCGACCGTGAAGCCGAAACGCCGCGGCGCCCACTGGGCGGCGATCGCGTTCGTCATCCCGCTGGTGCTCTACCTCCTTCTCTTCTACGCCTACCCCCTCGTCCAGAACCTGACGATGAGCCTGCACCGCTTCGACCGCGGCACCTTCATCAACGGCGGTGCCCCGTTCGTCGGCCTCGAGATCTACCGAGACGTGTTCGACCACCCGCAGTTCTGGACGATCGTGTGGCAGACCACGGTGTTCACCGCCGTTTCACTCGCCTTCCAGTACCTGATCGGGCTGACGATCGCGGTGTTCTTCCACCGCGGCGGGTTCCGGCTGGCCGCGCCGCTTCGCGGCATGTTCCTCGTCCCGTGGCTGCTGCCCATCATCGTCTCGGGCACCACCTGGCAGTGGATGATGAATCCGGACGCCGGGCTCCTCAACTCGTTCCTCGGTCTGTTCGGAGCCGATCCGGTGTGGTGGCTCAGTGCGGACAACGCCCTGATGTCGGTGGCGATCGCGAACATCTGGCTGGGCATCCCGTTCAACCTCGTGATCCTCTACTCGGGACTCCAGGGCATCCCGAAGGAGCTGTACGAGGCCGCGTCGATGGACGGCGCCACCCCCTGGCAGCAGTTCTGGCGCATCACCCTCCCGATGCTGCGCCCGGTCACGCTCATCACCCTGCTCCTCGGCCTGGTGTACACGCTCAAGGTCGTCGACATCATCTGGATCATGTCAATGGGGACCGGCACGTCCCAGACGCTCGCCACCTGGGCGTACGGCATGTCGGTCGGCAAGGGCGCCTCGGGGGTCATCCGCTACTCCGAAGCCTCGGCCGTCGGGACGATACTGCTGCTGGCCGCACTCGCCTTCGGGTTGATCTACATCGCGGCCCAACGGAAGCAGGAGCACTGACATGTCTCGCACCTGGTGGAAGAACCCCATCGCGCTCGCCATGACCGCGCTCATGCTCTTTCCTCTCTATTGGATGCTCAACGTCTCGTTCACGAAACGCGAGAGCATCCGCGGCGGCGACCTCGTGCCGGTCGACTTCACCGTCGACCACTACGCCGTCGTCTTCCGTGACCAGCTCCCGTACCTCGGCACCAGCCTCCTGATCGGCACGGGGACCGTGGTGCTCACCCTCGCGATCGCGGCGCCGGCCTCCTTCGCGCTCGCCAGCATGGCCGTGCCCGGACGCCGCAGCATCGGTTTCGCGTTGATCGTGGCGCAGATGGTCCCGGCTGTGGTCATGTCGCTCGGCCTCTACTCGATCTACAACACCGTCGGGCTGCTCGACACCCTCCCGGGGCTGATCCTGGCGGACTCCACGATCGCGGTCCCGTTCGCAGTCCTCCTCTTGACCGCGTTCATGGCGGGCATCCCCCGCGAACTGCTCCAAGCGGCTCAGATCGACGGCGCCTCGCACTGGAGGACTTTCCGGTCGATCGTCCTGCCGGTCTCCCGGAATGCGATCATCACGTCGGCGCTGTTCGCATTCCTATGGGCATGGTCGGACTTCATCTTCGCTTCGACGCTCAACCGCGAGGGCGGCCTGCTCCGACCGATCACAATGGGCATCTATAACTACATCGGCGCCCAGAACCAGGAGTGGGGCCCCATGATGGCGACGGCGGTGGTCGCCTCGATCCCGGCGGCGGTGCTGCTGGTGGTGGCACAGAAATACGTCGCCGCCGGCGTGACCGCCGGCGCCGTCAAGAACTAGCAGAATCGAGTGACAACCTGATGAACACGTTCGAGACTTCCGAGGACGCCATCATCTGGCGTGGTGACGGCGAGACGCTCGTTGTCCAGGCCTGGGGCCGCGATTCGCTGCGGGTGCGGAGCACCCGGTCGGGGGAGGTGCTCGACACGGACTTCGCGTTGCTCGAGCCCGAGCCCGTCGAGGTCCAGATCACTGTGGACGGGGAGGTCGCGACGCTTGTCAACGGCGCGATCACCGTGGTGTTGCGTGCGTGGGGCGGTTGGGACTGGCAGACCGAGTACGACGTCTTCGGCTGCTCGGTGGAGTTCCGTGACGCGAGCGGGAGGGTGCTGCTTCGGGAGCTCGGCAGCGGCGGGGCGCTCAAGCTCATCGCTCGGGAGTTTCGGCCGTTGTCCGGGGGCGCGCACCGGCTGCGGGCGGCGTTCGAGCCGCCGGCGGGGGAGAAGTTGTACGGGATGGGCCAGTACCAGCAGGACATCCTCGACATCAAGGGTTCCACGTTCGAACTGGCGCATCGCAACTCGCAGGCGAGCGTGCCGTTCGTGCTCTCCAGCGCCGGGTACGGCTTCCTGTGGCACAACCCGGCGATCGGCAGCGCCACCTTCGCCGCCAACCGCACCGAGTGGATCGCCGAGTCCACCCGGCAGCTCGACTACTGGATCACCGCCGGAGACACCCCCGCGAAGATCAGCGCCGCCTACGCGAACGCGACCGGGCACGCCCCGGTGATGCCCGACTACGGCCTGGGCTACTGGCAGTGCAAGCTGCGGTACTGGAACCAGGAGCAGCTGCTTGAGGTCGCGCGTGAGCATAAGCGCCGCGGCCTGCCGCTCGATGTGATCGTCGCGGACTTCTTCCACTGGCCCAAGATGGGCGACTTCCGTTTCGAGGAGGAGTTCTGGCCCGATCCCGCCGCGATGGTCAGGGAACTCCAGGAGATGGGCGTCGAGCTCATGGTCTCGGTGTGGCCGCAGGTCTCGGTCCAGTCGGAGAACTTCGCGGCGTTCAAGAAGGACAACCTCCTGGTCCGCACTGAGCGCGGGCACGGCGTGCAGATGAGTTTCCAGGGGCCGAGCATGTTCGTGGACGCGACCAATCCCCTTGCGCGCGAACAGGTCTGGGAGGTCATCAAGCGCAACTACCATGACCTGGGGATCAAGCTGTTCTGGCTCGACGAGGCCGAACCGGAGTACGGGGTCTACGACTTCGACAACTACCGCTACCACGCGGGCCCGAACGTCGAGGTCGGCAACGTCTACCCGCAGGCGTTCTCGCGCATGTTCTACGAGGGGCAGAAGGCCGCGGGGCAGGACGAGATCGTGAACCTGGTGCGCTGCGCGTGGGCCGGGTCCCAGCGCTACGGCGCGCTGGTGTGGTCGGGCGACATCCACTCCGACTGGGCCGACTTCCGCCGCCAGATCACCGCTGGTATCCATATGGGCGTTGCGGGGATCCCGTGGTTCACCACCGATATCGGCGGTTTCGGGGGCGGCAACATCGAGGACCCCGGATTCCGGGAGTTGCTGGTCCGCTGGTTCCAGTTCGCGGCGTTCTGCCCGGTCATGCGCATGCACGGCGACCGGCAGCCCAGTGAGCGGGTGACCGCGGCCGACGGTTCGCCGCGCAACAACTCCGGCGCCCCGAACGAGCTGTGGAGCTTCGGCGAGGAGGTCTACGAGATCCTGGTGCGCTATGTGCGGCTGCGGGAGGCGCTGCGGCCGTACACGAGGCGGCTCATGGACCAGGCGCACACCGACGGGCAGCCGGTCATGCGCGGGGTCTTCCACGAGTTCCCCTCGGACGCGGTCTGCTGGGACCTGGCCGACCAGTACATGTTCGGCCCCGATGTGCTCGTGGCCCCGGTGGTGGACCCGCACGCGACGAGCCGCCGCGTCTACCTCCCGGAAGGCGCTTCATGGACGGAGCTGCGGACGGGAACCGCCCACGAGGGCGGGCAGTGGCTCGCGGTGGACGCCCCGATCGACGTCATCCCGGTGTTCGTCAAGAACGGCGCCCTGCCTGAACTGATCGGCACGATCTGATCCGGACGGTCAAGGGCGGGGCGCCGATCGGCGCCCCGCCCTTCGGCGCGACTGACAGCAGGGCAATGGTCCGCTGTTCCGATCGGGGTGGGCGTTCTGCGCGCAGTTCGGCGATGATGAGGCCGCGACCTCGGGTCGTGAAACGGTACTTCGCGGCCGGATGAAACGGTGGGGGCCCGGTTGCCGGGCCCCCATGGGCGTGGATCAGGACAGGTGGGCTATCGCAGCGTCCATTGCTGGTTGGCACCGCCCTGGCAGGACCACAATTGCACCTTCGTGCCGTTGGCGGTCCCCCAGCCCGCGGCGTCGAGACAAAGTCCTGATTGGACTGATCTGATGGTGCCGTCGCTGTTCAGGCGCCATTGCTGGTTCGACCCTCCATGACACGACCAGATGATCGCGGCCGTGCCGTTGGCGGTGCCTCCTCCCGAGGCGTCCAGGCAGCGCCGGGTCGAGCCGGTGTAGACCGACAGCTCGCCTGTCGAACTGAGGGTCCACCGTTGGTTCGAGCCGCCGTGGCAGTCCCACAGCTGCACCTGCGTGCCCGCCGTCGTGGACCCGTTCGGGACCTCGATGCACCGGCCCGAGCCGGTGCCGCGCAGTTCGCCGGTGCCGCTGCCGGAGGTGTTGCCCGACCCGCCGCCGGAAGTGTTGGTCCACCAGGCCTGGTAGTTGTTCAACGAGTACCGCTTCGAGACGCCACTGGTCGAGGTGATCTCGATGCCGAACTGCATGGTGTCGAAGTCGGTGTTGCGCAGTAGGCCTTCGGCCGCGGCCCAACGCCAGACGGCCAAGGCGTCGATGGTGCCGCTGTTGGTCTGCGTGGCGGGGATGAGCTGCAGGACGTTCCAGCCGGGGTCGGCCTGCCAGACTTCGGCGTAGAGGATGCCACCGATGGTCACGTTGGTCCTGATCTTCGTACCCCAACCGCCGCCCTGCGGATGCCAGCTGGTGAACACCATGACTTCGTCCTGGCCGCCGGTCGACCAGATGTCGCTGGTCCAGTTCCACCAGTCGCCGCTGGCGACGGGAGCCGACGAGGTGTCGTACGTGAACCCCGCCGACTGCATCTGCGCCAAGGGGGTCCGGGGTCGGACCGAGGTGTTCGGGTAGGACTTGATGCCGCCGCCGGACTGAGTGGAGTCGACGTACCACGAGCTGAGGCTGTCGACGGTGAGGCACTGGGTGCCGGCGTTGTCGCCCCAGATGTTGTTGTAGATCGTCCAGTCACCCTGGCGGTACTCGCCCCACCGGTCGCACGAAGAGTAGACCTGGGCCTGCGCCGGTGTCGCGAAGCCCAGGAGCGCGGCGATCACGAGGACCACCAGCGCCATCCGGCCGAGAACGGCCGGCTTGCCGACAGATTTCATCTGACCTTTCCTTCCTGCAAGCCGTTGGCGTGATTACCGTCGGCGCGCAGATCCATGTCCAAACGCGCTGATGGATTCCGAGCGCGTGATATAGACAGTCTGCAATGTCTCGATGTTCGAGTCAATGTTTGAACGTGTAAACAAACAAATAAAGATTCGATGAATGTGTCCGCGCACACCGGTGACCCGGTGCTCGCCGGTCTGATCGAGTCCTTCGTCGGTCGGACCTTCAGGGAACGGCTGTGGCGCAGTCTTCGCGAAGCGGATGAGCCGATCTGGCACGCGAAGACCGTCGTCAGTGCCGGGCCGTGTCGCGGACCGAGCGGGGCGACATGCCGAACTCGCGGTGGCAGGCCTTGTTGAACGACTGCAGGTCGGGAAAGCCGATCGACTCGGCGATCGCCGGGATCGAGAGTGTTGACTCGCGCAACAGGTGCCCAGCCCGCACCATCCTGCGATGGCGCACATAGGCGACCAATGTGGAACCCGTGGCCTCCTTGACCAGCCGAGTGAGGTGGTTGTGCGAGACGCCCACGGCAGCCGCGACCTCGGGAACCGTGATCCGCCGTGGCAGGCGCCGCTCGATGTGGGCGAAAGCTGCGGAAACGGCGGGGTGAAGCCCTGCTCCAGGCTCTTTCGGCTGCAGTCGCACCGTTCGCCACAGCGCGGACCAGACTTCGGCGGCGGCCTGGCCGGGCGAGTCGGCGACAGCGGCGATGGCTTGGCGCAGCCGCTCCGCGATCGCGGGTGCCGCGGGCCCGGCGTCCTGGATGAGGGGCAGGGTGTGCGGCGTTCCTCGTGGCGAGGGCCGAAGGTGCACGTAGAGGTGTTCCGATCGGCCCCGATAGCGGTAGCGGACCTCGGCTCCGGCAGGAATGAGACTGGCGCGGCCCGGCTTGATCCGGTGGGCGGTGCCGTCGACTTCCAGGTCGGCTTCGTACTCGTAGAGGTGGAACTGCCACAGGTCAGGGAGTCGGAAATGGTCGCCGGACCCGCTCAGGCCGTGGATGGCGAAGCCGGCGTTCACTACCTCCGGTGGTTCTTCGAGGAAGATAGTCACGTCATGCATCCTGAAAATGAACCACACATCAATCGAATTGTCTACGGAGTCGACCTGGTGCGTTATCCAATGTCGTGAAAACAGACTACAAGTCCGTGATTATCGACAACTAGGGCGACAGCATCGGTTCTTAATCTCGGCTTATGAACGAACACGGTCAACCATCGAAACCCGTCCGCATTGAAGCGGACGCCCGCGCACACGGCGAACCGCTGCATCATCACTGGAACCTGGTGGTGGGGGCCGGGCGGGCGGCGGAGGGTCTGCGTGCGAACTGGCAGGAGCACCTGCGCACCGCCGTAGACGAATGCGGCTTCCGCTACGTGCGCTTCCACGGCCTCTTCCACGACGACATGTTCGTCTACAAGACGGGCGAGGACGGACCGGAGTACAACTTCCAGTACATCGACGAGGTCTTCGACCGGATGCTGGAGGCCGGGGTGCGCCCGTTCGTCGAGTTCGGGTTCTCCCCGGGCGACCTCGCCCGCGAGAAGAAGACGGTGTTCTGGTGGGGCGGGCACGGTTCGCCGCCCACCGACTTCGACGCGTGGGCCGATCTCGTGACCGCGACCGTCGCGCACTGGCAGGCCCGGTACGGGGCGGAGGAAGTGCGGCGCTGGTTCTTCGAGGTGTGGAACGAACCCAACCTCGACGGGTTCTTCCGCGGCACGCGTTCGGAGTACTACGAGTTGTACGCCGCCACGGTGCGGGCGTTGAAGGCCCTCGACCCGGCGCTGCGCGTGGGCGGGCCCTCGACCACGAACTTCGTGCCCGACGCGCGATTCGACGGCGAGGCAGAGGACCGCACCATCACCCCGGCAGTGGTGAGCGGGCCGGAAGACCTCGACGACTTCGAATGGCGTCCGGTGTGGATCGAGCACTTCCTCGACCACTGCGCCACCGAAGGGCTCCCGGTCGACTTCATCTCCTGCCACCCCTATCCGACCGACTGGGCGTTCGACGAGCACGGCAACGGCGCGACCTATGCCCGTCACGCCGGCGCCACCGCGGCCGACCTCGCCGTCCTGCGCCGCATCGTCGACGCCAGCGCCTTCCCCGAGGCCGAGATCCATCTGACGGAATGGAACTCGACTCCCTCCTCGCGCGACCACACCCACGACTACCCGCAGGCCGCGACGTTCATCGTGCGGGCCAACCTCGAATCGATCGGGCTGGCCGACTCCCTCGCCTACTGGACCTTCACCGATGTCTTCGAGGAGGCGGGGGCCGGGCCGACGATCTTCCACGGCGGGTTCGGCATGATCAACCACCAGGGCGTCGTCAAGCCCAGCTTCCACGCCTACCGGTTCCTGCACACCCTCGGGGACGAGCTGCTGGCCCGCGTCGACGGTGCCGTCGTCACCCGCGACGCCGCCACCGGCAAGGTCGCCTGCCTGGCCTACCACTACCCCGGCGAGATGACCCGGTCGGTGCCGCTGTCCCAGCCGGGGCGGGAGGTGGCCGAGGCGACGCTCGCAGTCGGCGGACCGCGGGCACTCGACATCGAGCTCGGCGGCCTCGAACCCGGATGCCGCCTGCTGGCCGAGACCGTGGGCCCGTCCCGGGGCGACGCGCTCGCGGCATGGCGTTCGATCGGTGAACCGGAACCGCCGAACCGCGAAGAACTGGCCGTGCTGCGCACCGCGGCCAGGCAGACGCCGCAGGAAGTTCGCAAGGCGGACGCCGAAGGACGGCTGCGGTTCACGGTCACTTTGCAGCCGTGGGAGATCGTGTCGCTACGCCAGCTGTGATGCGGCCCGCGCCACGACATTATCGAAGGGAAGACCATGGCGACAAGCCGAACCGATTACAGCTATGTGGAGGATGCCGGCCCGGGCAGCGGGCGGTCTGCGCCGCGTTCGGCGCCGCGTTCGGACGCCGCAGCGCTGAGCCTCGACGGCGACTGGCGGTTCCGCCTCGCAGCCGGATCGCACGACACGACCGAGGGGTTCGAGGACCCCTCCTTCGACGCGAGCGCTTGGGACGATCTCAAGGTCCCGTCGATGTGGCAGATGTACGACCTCGACGGTGAAGCGCCCTACGGGAGGCCGCAGTACACGAACATCCACTACCCGTTCCCCGTCGACCCGCCGCGGGTGCCCGACGCGAACCCGACGGGGGAGTACCGGCGCTCCTTCACACTGCCGGCCGACTGGCCCGCCGACGGGCGCACCCTGCTGCGATTCGAAGGCGTCGACTCCTGTTTCGCCTTGTGGCTCAACGGTGTCCGTCTCGGCGACGGCAAGGGTTCGCGTCTGCCCACCGAGTTCGACGCCACCGCGCATCTGCGGCCCGGCGAGAACATCGTGGCGGTGCGGGTCCACCAATGGTCCTCAGGGTCCTATCTGGAGGATCAGGACACGTGGTGGCTCTCGGGGATCTTCCGGCCCGTGTCGCTGCTGCACCGCCCCGAGGGCGGGATGGACGACGTGTTCGCCCATGCCGACTACGACCACGCCACCGGTCTCGGAACACTGCTTGTCGACGCCACCACTTCGGGCCGCGTGAGCGTGCCCGAGCTGGGGATCGACATCGCCACGGGCGAGACCGCCAGCGTCCCGGTCGAGCCGTGGACGGCCGAGACACCGCGCCTGTACGACGCCGTCGTCGCGACCGCGACCGAGCGTGTGAGCCTCCGTATCGGTTTCCGCACCGTCGCGGCCGAGGACGGCGTGCTCAAGGTCAACGGGCGGCCGATCCTGCTGCGCGGCGTCAACCGCCACGAATGGGACCCCGACACCGGCCGGACCCTCGCTGTCGAGACCATGCGCCGCGATATCGAGATCATGAAGCGGCACAACGTCAACGCCGTCCGCACCAGCCACTACCCGCCGGACCGCCGCTTCCTCGAGCTGTGCGACGAACTGGGGATGTGGGTCATCGACGAATGCGACCTCGAGACCCACGGCTTCTACCACTACGGATGGCGCGAGAATCCCGCCGACGACCCGCAATGGCGGGACGCGTGCCTCGACCGCATGGCCCGCATGGTCGAACGCGACAAGAACCATCCGTCGGTGATCATGTGGTCCTTGGGAAATGAATGCATCGAGGGCGAGAACCTGGAGGCCATGGCCGCATGGACCAAGCAGCGCGACGCCAGCCGCCTGGTCCACTATGAAGGCGACTACGACTCCCCCTACGTCGACGTCTACTCCCGCATGTACGTCCCGCACGAGGAACTCGACGGCATCGGCCGACGCGAGGAGGAGCCGACCAGGGACGCCGCGAACGACGCGCACCGCCGGATGCTGCCGTTCATCCTCTGCGAGTACGCCCACGCCATGGGCAACGGCCCCGGCGGGCTCGCCGAATACCAGGGCCTGTTCGAACGCCATGAGCGCTGCGCGGGCGGTTTCGTCTGGGAGTGGATCGACCAGGGCGTGCGCCGCCGCACTGTCGACGGCCGCGAATGGTTCGCCTACGGCGGCGACTTCGACGAGATCCTCCACGACGAGAACTTCATCACCGACGGCCTGGTCTTCTCCGACCGCACCCCGTCCCCGGGCCTCATCGAATACAGGAAGGTCATCGAGCCCGTCAGGTTCCGCATCGATCCGGACGAGCAGACGATCACGATCGCCAACGGCCACGACTTCGCCGATACGAGTCATCTGCGCTTCACCTGGCAGTTCGAAGACGACGGCGCGGAGATCGCAAGCGGCGGAATGGAAGTGCCCGCAGTCGCGGCGAGCGGCGCCGTGCGGATCGGGTGGCCCGAGGAACTCCGCGAGGCCGTTGCAGCGGCGGCCGGCGAGGGCTGGGTAACAGTGCGCGCCGTCCTCGACGGCGACCAGGCCTGGGCCGAGGCGGGCCACGAGCTCGCCTGGGGACAGACGCCGACGTCGTCGCCGGCGGCTCCACCGGTGATCGGCGCCGGCGTGGCGCCGGTGGCCGTCGCCGCCGGGTACCGCCTCGGCGGCGCCGAGTTCGACGCCCTCGGCTGCTTGACCTCGTTCGAGGGCATCGAGCTCGAAGGCCCCCGGCTGGATCTGTGGCGGGCACCGGTCGACAACGACCGCGTCGCCTGGGGCACCCTCTCCACGGCCGCCCACTGGCGGGATCGGAACATGGCCCTCGACCGGCTGGAGCACAAGGTCCTCGACATCGATGCCGGCAGCGGCAGGCTCATCGTGTCCACACGGGTCGGTGCCGCCGGAGCCAGGATCGCCATGGCCGCCCAGTACGCATGGACCCATGACCCGGAGACGGCGAAGCTGTGGCTGACCGTGGCGGTCGCTCCCGAAGGCGAGTGGCGGCATCCGCTGCCGCGCTTGGGCGTTCGCCTGGCCGTTCCGAAGGACCTTGACTCGGTCACGTGGTTCGGCGGCGGGCCCGGGGAGGCGTACGCCGACACCCGCGCCGCCGCGCGGATCTCCCGCTACGACGCCACGGTGGCCGACATGCAGACTCCGTACGCGTATCCGCAGGAGAACGGCTCCCGCATCGACGTGCGCTGGGCTCGCCTGGCGGGCCCGGACGGCACCGCGCTGACCTGTTTCGGCGCTCCCCGTTTCGCATTCACGGTGCGGCCGTGGACGAGTGAGGACCTCGACGCGGCGAAGCACCCCCACGAGCTCGTCGAACGCGACCGGCTCTACGTCAACCTCGACGCCGCGGTCCACGGCATGGGCTCGGCCTCCTGCGGCCCCGGGGTCCTTCCCGAATACCGACTGCTGCCGGAGCCGACCGCCTTCACCTTCGGTTTCGGCACCGGGCGGTGCTGAACGAACGATGCGGTCCACCGGTCTGAGACCGTTGGGCCGCATCGTTCACCGCACCCGCTGGAGCTCCTTGCGGAGCGCTGTCCACAATTCGAACCACTCCTCCGCAAGATCATCAGACGAAAATGGACGGTGATCAGCGCCGGGCGCTGTCGCGAACGGTGCGAGGAGACGCGCCGAATTCGCGGTGGCAGGCCTTGTTGAAGGTCTGGAGGTCGGGGATGCCGACCGATGCGGCGATCGCCGGGATCGAGAGCGTCGACTCGCGTAGCAGGTGCTCAGCGCGCACCATCCTGCGGTGGCGGATGTAGGCGACCAGTGTGGATCCGGTGGCGTCCTTGACGAGTGTCGTGAGGTGGTTGGGTGAGACGCCCACGGCGGCGGCGACCTCGGGGACTTTGACCGACCGCGGGAGCCGCTGCTCGATGAAGGCGAAGGCGGCGGCCACCGCGGGATGTTCGTTGCTGCCAGGTTCTTTCGACTGCAGCCGCACCGTTCGCCACAGCGCGGCCCACACCTCGGCGGCGGCTTGGGCGGGGGAGTCGGCGACGGTGGTGATCGCCTGCCAGAACATCTGGGCGAGCACCGGGCCGACAGGGCCGGTGTCCTGGATGAGCGGCAGGGTGTGCGGTGTTCCCCCTGGCGAGGGCCGAAGGTGCACGTACAGGTGCTCAGAGCGGCCGCGGTGGTGGTACTCCACATCGGTCCCGGCGGGGATGAGGCTGACGCGCCCGGGCTTGATGCGGTGGAGGGAACCATCGACGTGCAGGTCGGCCTCGTACTGGTAGAGGTGGAACTGCCACAGGTCGGGGAGCCGGAAGGGCCCGTCGGGGCCGTTCAAGCCGTGGATGGCGAAGCCGGCGTTCACCACTTCCGGTGGCTCGTCGAGGCGGATGGTCACTTCACGCATCCTGGAAATCAACCACAGATTCGCGGAATAGTCCAGCCGTATGCAGTTCCCGAACCGGTTCGCTCGATGGCGACGACCGTGGAAATGATCCACAAGTCCGTGGTTTTCGACAAGTAGTGACTCCGGATCGCTTTCTAAGGTCGGCGTATGGCCGCAGTCCGCGCGACCCGGAGAGGGCGCAGGTCGAGGTCACCCGGCGGACGGGGATACCTCGACCGCGATCGCGCGACGCTTCGGCGGGGGAGTGGCACCCGCTTCGACGCGGGCGCTCGGCAGGGTCGTCGGATGCTCCTGTACCACTTGAAATAGCAGTTTACCTCGCAAAACGTCAGAAAATAAACATTGAGGCATCTATGTATTGACAAAGTTGTGCGAGCAAACTTAATCTTTCGAGGTAGTAGCCGTGAGGACCCCCGTCAGGCTCACGGCTCGAGAACCCCTTCAACCGGCAGAAAGCATCACAATGACACTTACCTCGCAAGGCAGAACCAGGCTGCGTCTCGCAGCGGTCTGCGCCGCCCTCCTGGCGTTGTTGACCGCGGGAGCGGTCGGCATCGTCAGCGCCAACGCCAGCCCCCAGGGCTGCCTGGTCGATTACAAGGTCACCTCGGAGTGGAACGGCGGCTTCATCGCCGACGTGAAGGTGACCAACCTCGGCGACCCGGTCGACGGCTGGGAGCTCAAGTGGGCCTTCCCGTCCGGTCAGCAGGTCACCCACGGCTGGGCCGCCGACATCGCCTCCTCCGGTGCCGACGTCACCGCGAAGAGCCTCAGCTACAACGCCAAGGTCAAGACCGACAAGCAGGTCTCCTTCGGCTTCGCCGGCTCCTGGTCCGGCGCGAACGAGGCCCCGACCTCGTTCAAGCTCAACGGCGTCCTCTGCGACGGCACCGTCAGCGACCCCTCCACCACCCCGCCCCCCGCGGACGAGCTGAACGCGGTCGAGACGGTCGCGGCCATGGAGCCGGGCTGGAACGTCGGCAACACGCTCGACGCGATCCCCGAGGAGACCTCCTGGGGCAACCCGCTGATCACCGAAGAGCTGCTCGACACGGTCAAGGCGGCCGGATACAAGTCGATCCGCCTGCCCGTCACCTGGACCGACTACATCGGCGAGGGCCCCGACCACACGATCGACCAGGCGAGGCTGGACCGCGTCACCGAGGTCGTGGACTGGGCGATCGAGCGCGATCTCTACGTCCTGCTGAACGTGCACCACGACTCGTGGATGTGGATCAACACCATGCCCACCGACCACGACGGCGTCGTCGCGAAGTTCGACGCGGTCTGGACCCAGCTGGCCGAGCACTTCAAGGACCACTCCGAGCTGCTGGTGCTCGAGAGCAACAACGAACCCCAGTTCGCCGACACCACCCACGAGGAAGGCGACGTCTACAACGACGAACTCAACCGCCTGTTCTACGAGATCGTGCGCGGTTCCGGCGGCAAGAACGCCGACCGGCTCCTGGTGCTGCCCACCCTCCACACCAACGGTGATCAGGCCCGCCTCGACTCGCTCAAGGCCACGATCGACGCGCTCGACGACGACATGATCGCCGCTACCGTCCACTTCTACGGCTACTGGCCCTTCAGCGTCAACATCGCAGGCGGCACCAAGGTCGACGAGAACGTCTTGGCCGACATCCACGGCACGTTCGGTCGCGCCCACGACACCTTCGTGGACAACGGGATCCCGGTGATCGTCGGCGAATGGGGCACCCTCGCCTACGACTACACCCGTCCGGGCATCATCCAGCACGGCGAGCTGCTGAAGTTCTACGAGGAGGTCCAGTTCCAGGCCCGCGACAAGGGGATGACCCTGATGCTCTGGGACGCCGGTTCGTTCGTCAACCGCGAGACGCTCGAGATGCGCGACCAGCACCTCCATGAATGGCTCATGTCGAACGCGACCACCCGCTCCGGTACGGCCTCATTCGACTCGATCTATGTCGACAAGACCGATGCGATCGAGCCCCAGTCGCTCACCCTGAACCCCAACGGCCTCGATTTCGAAGGTCTGTGGCACGGCGACACGGCCCTGACCGAGGGCGCCGACTACACCGTCGAGGGCGACACGCTCACCTTGACCGCCGCGGCGCTCACGAACCTGTCCGGTGACCGGGCCTACGGCGTGAACACCACGATCGAAGCCCGGTTCTCGGCCGGAATGCCGTGGCAGATCTACATCATCACCTACGACGAGCCGACATTGACGGACGCGACCGGGACGACCGAGTCGTTCGCGATCCCGACCGAGTTCAACGGCGACCGACTCGCCACCATGGAGTCCGAGTACGCCGATGGAACCGCGACCGGGCCCGGCGACTGGACGCCCTTCAAGGAGTTCTGGTCGACCTTCCAGCCCGACTACGAGGCTGGGACCATCCTCCTCAAGCCCGCACTGCTCAATGAACTCGAGGAGGGTCAGACCGTCACGCTGACGTTCCACTTCTGGGGCACCGGCGAAGTCGCGTACCAGATCACCAAGAACGGCACGAGCATCACCGGCTCGGCCCTGTAACCAAGACCGCCCACGGCCGCCGACGCTTCTCGCGTCGGCGGCCCATCCCATACCCGGGCCACGGGGCCTCGAAGGCGTGTCGCGGCTGGAAGCCAGTCCGCGTGGCGCGCAGTCGGGCCCGGAACGCAGCTGAATCGTCACCGCCATCAGCCGGGATCGTGTCCTGGCGGAGGCGCGGCCGGCCCACACGCCGGCAAGGTGTGGGATGGACTTCACGAGGTTCGGCGCCGCAATGATGTCGGGCACCTTCCCTGCGCGGGTGACGTGAGCGGGATACCTGCGCTGTCGCAGGCGATGTGGTGCTTCGAGCCTGGACGTCCGCGGTGTGCTGACGAGGGCCCGGTTCCGGCGCGGCCCCGCTTCGTCCGAATGCGGCTGCCGTCCAAGCACACGGTCGACCAGTCGATGCCCGGAGGCATGCGGCTCGGACAGCAGGAGGCGGCGCAGGTTGCGGTCTCCGGCGAGCACCCGTCGTCGTGCGACAGCCGCTCGCCGGAGCCTCACCGGCTTCGTGGTCGCGCCCTACAAGCCTTCCAGCCTGATCGGGAACTTCACGATCGTCGCCACGTCACTGCCCTGCTGGCCAGGGAGCGACAGCTCGGTCGTGTCCTTGAGCTTGTAGCGGGCTCCCCTGGCCGGGAAGCCGTTCAGCTTCGCGACGAGGACGGCCGCGTCCTGCGCCTTCAGGGTCAGCGGCTCCTCGGTGTCGGCCGGCAGCCCCAAGACCTCGGGGTACCGGACCGTGATGTTGAGCGGCACCTTGAGGGTGTGCTGGAACTTCGTCGACTCCGAACGGTTGTGCCGCAGCACGGACCGCTCCTTGTTGTTCCGGTTGGCCGGCTCGATGGCGATCGTGATGCCGCCCTGCTTGGCCGGCGAGGTCAGGTAGAACTCGGTGATCCTCGTCTGCACCGAGGACGGGTCGCCCTTGTTCGGCTCGACCTCGAACGTGGCCTTGCCCTTGAGCGGGCCGGTCTTGACCTTCTGGCCCACGAAGATCAGCTCGAGCCCCTTCGAGGCGAGATCCACCTCGATGGTCGCGCCCGGCGCGGGGAGCTTGGGAACGACTTGTTCGGTCCGCTGAGCGGCGACGGCGACCCCCGCGACCGCCACGCCCACGGCCGACGCGGCGACCGCTCCCGTCGCCACGCGGCGAATGATCTTTGCTCGTTTCTTCTTGGACATCTTCATCGACGTCACCCTCCATTGGAGTTGCAAATCTGACGTTTCCGAGGCTATTCATGAACCGCAGGAACGTCACCGAATTCGCGAATCCACGCTCGAAATCAACGTCCCCTCCTGTAGTTCGGCGAGCGAGGCTCGCCGTACGACACCCGCAGAGCCTCCTGCCTTGGGCCGGACGCCTCGGGACGCCCCGACGATCCAGTCAGCCAGGGCGATCCTTTACAAGGGACTCTCGCAATTCGACGAGTTCAACATGAAAGCTGCTCACCTAACATCAAGGCGTTTCCGGCAAACCCGTGATGCGGCGTGAAACCGGACACCATACGACGATCGGTACTCGACGTGTCGAACTTCCGAGAACTCCTTCGAATGCTGCGAGACCGCGTCAGCGTAGGGAGAAAGCGGCGCCCTCATGAGGGGGGCTGCCGGATCGCAGCAGGGAGGACATCCATGGATGCCATCGCAACTCATTCACATTGCGCCCCATCACGTCCGGCCGACGGTTCGGTGGGAGGCGAATGAGCCGATGACGATGTCCGTGCCGAAACAGCTCGAACCCGATCTCGTCTCACCGCGGAAGTGCCCCCTCGTCCATGCTGCGACGGTCCGCAGGAGGGCCGCACTGGTGTTGGCGCACTTCACGGCGGTAATCGCCGTAGCTGGGACGCCAGCGCATGCTGATGACATCGATCTCGCCCGGGCCGACAGTTCCGAGATCCGGGCGCACGTCGACGATCTCTTGCAGGATCGCGCTTCCGTCAAGGATGAGACGGAACGACTCGCAGCCGAACAGTCGGAACTGAGCGCTCTGATCGAGCAGGCCAATCTGGAATTCGGCACGATCGAAGCCCAACTCACACGGGCCACCGAAGCGGTCGACGCTGCGAGCGGTGACCTTTCGAGCAAGTTCGAGCCGCTGGCCGAGCTGCGGACCGAGCAAGCCCTCCGCTACGAGGCCTCCGAGCGAGCCCGCGAACGCCTCGTCGTGATCGCTCCGATGCTCACTCGACTCACCCACCGGTCCGAGGATCTGTCCGAGGTCATTCGAACGGCACGGGACGCGCTCGAGGAAGCAGAGGAACGCGAGCGCGAGCGCGGGCGCGAACGCGAGCGCGAACGCGGGGAAGCGGCCACCCGCTCAACCTCGACTTCAGCAGACCCCGGACCGGCTCCAGCCACCACGAGTTCGGCAGTTGCCTTCGCCTACGACCAGGTGGGGAAGCCGTACGGTTCAGGAATGGCCGGCCCGAACGCCTACGACTGCTCGGGCCTGGTCGTAGCCGCCTATTCGCAGTCGGGAGTGGATCTTCCCCGCACGTCCCAATCGCAATGGGCCGCGTCCGAACCGCTCGACCGCGGCGACCTCGCCCCTGGCGATCTGGTCTTCTCGCACAACTTGGGACACGTCGCGATCTACGTCGGCCGGAACCAGGTAGTCCACGCCACCAAACCGGGTGACACCGTGAAGGTCGCCTCCCTCGACTTCCTGCCCGTCGACGGTTATCGGCGTGTTGGGAATTGACCGAGTCGCCATCGCGGCTCATCCGTGGCGACCTGCTCGGCAACGTCCTCTTCGCCGCGGGCGAGCCGCCGACGATCAACGCGAATTGGGCCCAGTTGCTGTTGCGCGCCCTGGCTTTCCGAACGGCGGCCCTGCACCTGCGCGAGGTCCGGGACGCGTCGCTCGCGGATCGTCATGCTCCCGTCGTGGACGTGATTCTCGCACGCCGATGCGCCATGGACCGCCGCAGGCGATCGGCCCTGCAGGTCGACCGGTTCCATGCGACCGGAGTGCGAACCGGTGTCGGCGCTGCAGGAACGACCGCTTCCACGGCGCCGCCTGCCGCTGAACGCGATCAGGCGCCGGGCCGGCGGGGCGGTGCGATCGACTCGCGCCAGATGACCTGCTGCAGGTCCGCTTCCTGTTCGGGCGCCTCGTCCCTGCGGATCGCGGCGATCAGGCGGCGCATCGAGTAGGCGCCGAGGCGCCGCCGATCCTGGGAGACCGTTGTGATGGACGGGAGGAAGTGGAGACTCAGTGGCACGTCGTCCCAGCCGGTCACGCTCACGTCCCCGGGAACGGACCATCCACGTTGGAGAGAAGCCCGGATGGCCCCTGCCGCGAGGACGTCGTTCGCGGCGATGATCGCGAGCGGGGGAACGTCGTCCGGCAGCTCGCCGACACATTCCCCAGCATGGATGCCGCTCCAGTCGCCGCCCACGACACCGACGGACTCCAACTCGAGCCGATCGACGGTCGCGAGGTAGGCATCGCGGCGTGCGACCGCTGCGGGGTAGTCGGCAGGGCCCGCGATGTGCAGGAACCGCCGGTGCCCGAGGCCGACGAGATGTTCCATCATCTCCACGAGCGGACGCGCGTCGCTGAACGCGCCCGTGGCGTGCATTTCCTCGTCGAACTCGGTGAGGGCGAGGAACGCGGGAGCGGCCGCCGCGGACGACATCCGCGGGGTCGGTATCGGGGAGAACGAGAGGACCCCCTCGTACTCGAACGAGTTGAGGATCGCGTCGACCTCCTGCGCATGCTCGTCAGGGTCCTGCGGCAGGTTGACGACTTCGACCATGTAGCCGGTCTCGCGCGCGGTGGTCACCGCGCCCTCGAGGAGCGGTCCGAGGCTCAGCCCCGGGAAGGGGATGACGATCGCGAGCCGCCCGGTCCGCTGCGTGCGCATGGAGCGTGCGGCGAGGTTGGGGCGGTAGTTGAGTTCCGCGGCCGCGCTCATGACCTTGTCGCGGGTGGCGGTCGAGATGCCGGCGCGCCCGGTGAACACGAACGAGACGGTCGACTGCGAGACTCCGGCGAGTCTCGCGACGTCGTGACTGGTCGGGCGTTTCCCCATGCCTGCATCCTCCATCTCGGGAATCCCGCGCTCAGGCCTTGACCCGGCGGGTGTGCCGTGCTCATACTACCTACTACGTCTTAGTAATACGTAGTAGAAAATGCGAGGAAGCATGCTCAGGATTGGAATCATCGGGACCGGCGGGATCGCCGGCGCGCATGTCGGCGGATATCTCGCGTTCCCGGAGGAGTGCGAGATCGTCGCGCTCGCCGATGTGATGCCGGGCAAGGCCTCAGCGAAGGCCGCGTCGTTCGGGCTGACGGCCGCGGTCGGATACGACGACCCCCTGCAGATGATCGCGGAGGCGAACCTCGACCTGGTGAGCATCGCGACGCCGCCGTCGACGCATGCGGCGCTGGCGGTCGCCGCGCTGGACGCGGGCGTGAACGTCCTGGTGGAGAAACCGATGGCCCCGTCGCTCGAGGAGTGCGATGCGATGCTCGCGGCGCAGGAGCGCTCGGGCAAGCTCCTCTCGGTGGTGGCGCAGAACCGTTTCCGCGACGACCTCGCCTCCCTCAAGAGCGTCCTCGACTCAGGACTCCTCGGAGCCATCTCGCATGTGCGCGTGGACTCGGCGTGGTGGCGGGGCCTGCCCTACTACGACCTGTGGTGGCGCGGCACCTGGGAGAAGGAAGGCGGCGGCTGCACGCTCAACCACGCGATCCACCACATCGACCTGCTGCTGTGGCTGCTGGGGAGCCCGACCGAGATCACGGCGATGCTCGCGAACGCGCAGCACGGCAACAGCGAGGTCGAAGACCTCTCGGTCGCCGTGTTCCGGTACGAGCGGGGCCTGGCCCAGCTGACGAGCTCCGTGGTCCACCACGGTGAGGAGCAGGAGATCGTCATCCAGGGGGAGAAGGCCCGGGTGTCCCAGCCGTGGAACGTGATCGCCGAACGGTCCGACGGCGGCGGGTTCCCCGCGCAGGGCGGCGATCCCGAGCTGGTGGCGGCCATCGAGGCGGTGGTCGCCGAGCGCGAGCCGCTGCGTCACCACGGGCATGAGGGGCAGATCGGGGATCTCCTCGCCGCGATCCGCGACGGGCGGGCGCCGATCGCGGACGGGCGGGACGGTCGCGCGGCGATCGAAGTCGTCACGGCTATCTACAAGGCCGGCATCGAGCGGGCGTTCGTAGCGCTGCCGCTGGAGGCCGACGACCCCTACTACCGGGCCGGGAGGCTCGTGGAGCGGGCTCCGCGCTTCCACGAGAAGCAGCGCTCGCTCGCCGAGGCGGCGTCATGAGCCAGTCGTCGTTCCCCGGCGGGACCTCGCTGTCCCATCTCGACGTCTATGAAGGCGCCGCGCCCGACGGCATCTGCGGCGGCAGCCCCCACATGCACCTCGTCTCGACCGAGGCGTACATCGTCGCCGAGGGCCGCGGCGCGCTCCAGACGATCGACGGCGACGGCTTCCACGAGACCGAGCTCGAAGCGGGATCGGTCGTATGGTTCACCCCCGGCACGATCCACCGCGCCGTCAACCGCGGGGGACTGAAGGTCGTCGTACTGATGAGCAACGCCGGCCTGCCCGAGGCCGGGGACGCGGTCATGACCTTCCCTTCCGCGATCGTCGCGGACCCCGCCGCGTACGCGAAAGCGGCCTCCCTCGGCGACGAGCACGGCCGGGCCGAACGCGCGGCGAAGCGCCGCGATCTCGCCGTGAACGGATTCGAGGCCCTGCGCGACGCGGTCACCGCAGGGAACCGCGGACCACTCGAGGATTTCCACGTGGCAGCGGGCGCCCTCGTCCAGGACCGCGCCGCGGGCTGGAGCCGGCTCGTGCGCGAACGCCCGCTCGCGCAGGCCGAGCAATCGCTCGCGCTGACCGAGGCGGTCGCTCGCGGCGACATCGCGCACCTGGGCGAGGCCCGTGTGCACCAGGCGATCCCGTCCGCGGGAGAGCGCGGATTCGGCATGTGCGGCCGCTTGCGCACCTACGACGTCACCGACGTCGAGAAGCGCTCCCGATGAACCATCCGTACACGTTCGACCCCCTCCCGCAACCCGTCGTCGAGCGCGGCGAGTTCGCGTTCGCCGCCATCGGCCTCGACCACGGCCACATCTTCGGCATGACCGATGGCCTCATCGGTGCCGGTGCGACCGTGACATGGGTGTTCGACGACGACCCCGAACGGGCGGCCGCGTTCGCGCAGCGGTACCCGACCGCGCGCATCGCCTCGTCGGAGCAGGAGGTGCTCGGCGACCCCGACGTGCGCCTCGTCGCGACGGCGGCGATCCCCTCCGAGCGGGCCCCGATCGGTCTGCGCGCCATCGAGGCCGGCAAGGACGCGTTCGTCGACAAGGCGCCGATGACCACGTTCGCGCAGCTCGAGGCAGTCCGCGAAGCGACCGCCCGCACCGGGCGCAAGTACGCGGTGTACTACGGCGAGCGGATCCACGCCGAGGCCGCGATCCTCGCCGGCCAGCTCATCGAGCGCGGCGCGATCGGCGAGGTGCTGCAGGTCGTGTGCTTCGGCCCCCATCGCGTCGGCGACGGGCGGCCGGACTGGTTCTACGATCCCGCCCGGTACGGCGGGATCCTCTGCGACATCGGCAGCCACAACTTCGAGCAGATGCTCTATTACACGGGCGCGGCCGACGGGCGCGTGTCCACCTCCACGATCGCGAACTACGCCCACCCCGACACCCCCGGCCTGCAGGACTTCGGCGACGCCCACGTCATCCTCGACAACGGCACGACCGGATACGTGCGCGTCGACTGGTTGACCCCCGACGGGCTCGGCGTCTTCGGCGACGGCCGCACACTCCTACTGGGAACCGACGGTTACCTCGAGCTGCGCAAGTACATCGACATCGGCACCGACAACGGCTCCGGCCAGGTCCTCCTCGTGAACCAGGAGGCCCAGTACCGGTTCGACGCGAACGGCATGACCGGGTTCCCCTACTTCGGGCAGCTCATACGCGACTGCCTCGACCGCACCGAGACCGCCATGACCCAGGCGCACGCGCTGAAAGCCGCCGAGCTCAGCCTGCAGGCGCAGGTCGGCGCCATCACGCTGGCCCCGTAACAGGCGGTTCCGGAGTCCACAAGAGCGATTCCTCCGAGCGGCGCTCCACCGACCGGCGCGTACGGCGCCGCGTTCATCGAACTCGACTCGGTCGGTGGACCGGACTACGCCGAAGGGGACCTGCCCACCTGGGTCTGACATCAGCGTCCTGCGATGGCCGGGGAACAGGACGAAGGCGGGCCCCGAACGTGCTGCTCGGGGCCCGC
This sequence comes from Glycomyces sp. YM15, assembly GCF_016918015.1. GTDB lineage: Bacteria > Actinomycetota > Actinomycetes > Mycobacteriales > Micromonosporaceae > Glycomyces. Next base: position 115 of record NZ_JAERMK010000004.1, on the reverse strand, counting down.
CGGTCGGATCGGTTTAGGTGAGGGTCCAGCGTTGGTTGGTGCCGCCGTGGCAGGACCAGAGTTGGACCTTGGAGCCGTTGGCGGTCGCAGCCGCCGCCACGTCAAGGCACAGGCC
>NZ_JAERMK010000039.1 GCF_016918015.1 Glycomyces sp. YM15 | reverse complement strand
CGTCGCCGCCGAACTCAACGGACGCCCACGCAAAACGCTCGCCTGGGAAACCCCAGCCGAGCGCCTCGCTAAACTCATCCACACCAGCGAATAACCAGCAGTGTTGCAACCACCCCTAGAATCCGCCCGGCAGGGCGGCCCCTCGCTTCTCGGTGTGAATCCTTTGATTCGACCCGGGCTAGCAGTCGCGGGCGGCGACGGCCAGGTCCGGGAAGTCGCTGAAGACCGCGTCCACGCCCAGGTCGTAGAACAGCTCGAACTCGGCCTCGTAATCGCCCCACGCGGCCGGGTCGGAGCCCTCGCGCAGGTTCGCCGGCAGGAAGGTGTTCTCGGCGCGGAAGGTCCAGACGTGCACGTCCAGGCCCCGGTCGTGCGCGCGCTCCACGATGTCGGTCGGCTCCGAGATCGAACCGTCGGCCGCGCGCGGGAAGATGCGGTTCTTGTTGAGGCTCACCGTGTCCAGCGTCTCGGCGTACTCGTCGAGGGTCGCGTCCGGGATCGCGCCCTGGCCGTCGATGTTCAGCCCGATCGGGTTGTCCACGCGCTCATCGATGTCGAGCAGGCTCTCGTACTCGAACGACTGGATCCACACCGGCGACCGCTTGCGGTCGAGCCCCCGCTCCTCCAGGAGGTCGGCGAGCGCGTCCTCGATGCTCATGCCCTTGTCCTCGTAGTAGGACGGGTGCTTCATCTCCGGGTAGGTGATCACCTTGCGGTCGAGGGTGCCGACGTAGTCGAGCACCTCGTCGTAGGTGACCAGCTCGAACTGGCCGTCGTACGCGGCGCTGTCGGGGCGCAGGCCCGGCAGGCGCTCCTCGGCGCGGAGGGTCTTGAGCTCGGCGAGGGTGAAGTCGTCGGCGAAGAAGCCGGTGACGGGCTTGCCGTCGATGAGCTTGGTGGTCTTGCGGTCCGCGAACTCGGGATGCTCGGCGACGTCGGTGGTCTCGTCGAGGACCGGCTCGTGGCGGGCGAGCAGTTCGCCGTCCTTGGTGAGCACGAGGTCGGGCTCGATGACGTCCGCGCCCATCTCGACGGCGAGCGCATAGGCCTCGAGCGTGTGCTCGGGCATGTAGCCGCTGGCACCGCGGTGCGCGATCACGAGGGGCTCGTGGTGGTGGGACTTGGCGGCGGCCGGGGCCGCGGCGAGGCCGGCGAGGGCTCCGGCGGCGGTCAGCACGGCCGCGCCGCGCAGGAGCGCGCTCTTGAGGGACATGAAGGTCCTTTCGTGGGGTGTGCCCTTCGGCACGGGACTCCATCGGGAACGGGCCTTCAGTCAAGCGGCCGCGGTCGTCACCCGTTCGGCGCGAACGTGAACGACGACTGAACGATGTCAGAAATCCGGAGCACGACGGCGGTCGCCACGCCGCTGAGAACACCGGCGACCGGTGCGGCGGCGTGGCGACCACGCGTCCATGCGGGAGGCCGTCGCCTCGGCGGTGGTGGCCACCCCGGCATGCACCACCAAGACCATCGGTACGGTCACCGAGGCGACGGCCTCCCAGCCGGTCCCGCCCGGCCCGATCCGATCGCGGCAGGGTGTCACGATCCGATGCCCGGGTCGCGGTGCCGCAGGTATCGGTTTCTAAATCAGGCCATCGGACGGAAAGCTGGAGAAGCGGGACCTCCCCGAAACGATTCGAATATCGATAGGAACCGTTTTCTAGGCAATCTTGGCGCATCGGAGCCCGAACGTCAAGCATCGAAACCTTCGAATACATAACGGTGTCCCTCCGGTGGGCGCAAGGTTGCCCGCAGATTGACGGTGGCGAAACAGCAAAAGTGGCCCCCACCTGCAGGTACCGGGCCGCACGGCCGTCCTGCATACTGGCCACTTTCGTGCCACCGCCGCCACTGGATCGGAGCATCCGCCAATGGAGCACCTTCCCCCGACGTACTCGCTGATCGGCTGCTGCGTCACCCGTGACGCCGCCGATCTCGGCCGCGACCCGCTGCCCAAGCCGGTCCACTTCATCTCGCGCACCCGCATCCAGAGCCTCGTGTCGACGCCGAGCCCCATCGACCCCGACGACATCGAGCTCGATTCGGCCTTCCAGCGCCGCACCGTGGTCGAAGACCACCGGAAGACGGCGCTCGACCCGCTCGCCGACATCGACCACCCGATCGTCATCGATCTCATCGATGAGCGCTGGCCGCTCATCGACACCGGCTCCGGACTGGTCACCTCGACGATCTACTTCCGCAACGCGGGCCTGGACAAGCGCCCCGGGTACCGCCCGGTCACCAACGACGTCGAACTCGCCGACGACGGCCCGTTCGCCACTGCCGCAAGGGCGTTCGCCAAGCGACTCCCACAGCGGCCGGTGCTGGTCCACCGCGCGTTCTGGGCCTCGCACGACACGGCGGGCGAACCGGTGAACGACCTGCGGATCACCAAGCGGAACAACCACTGGCTCGAACACGCCTACGCGATCCTCGAAGCGGCCCTGGGCGAACGGGCCCTGCCGCCGGTCGAAGTCGACCCCGCCCTGCGCATCGGCGACCCGGCCCACCGCTGGGGCCCGGGCCCGTACCACTACATCGACGAGTACTACACCGAGCTCTCCGACCAGGTCCGCAAGGCGCTCGCCAACGCCCCGACCCGGTAACGAACGCCAACGCGCACCGGCAACCCGCAAGCTCCCGCGGTAGCGCCGCGGGAGAGCCCGCGCCGGTTTCAGCCCAGCGGGCCGACGGCTTCGGTTCGCGCCCCGCGGCATTGCCGCGGGGCGCGCGGCATCGACGCGGCACGCTCCAGCGTTGGACGGTCGCGCGGTCGCGCGGTCGCCGCTACTGCCCTATGCGGCCGTGAGCAACTGCGAGGCGGCCAGGTCGCGGTACAGGTCGTCCTTCTCCACCAGCTCCGCGTGCGTGCCGACCGCGCGCACCAGACCGGCGTCGAAGACCACGATCTGGTCGGCGCTGGTCACCGTCGAAAGCCGGTGGGCCACGACCAGAACATTCGTGCGCTCAGCCGCGTCGAGCATCACCTGCTTGAGCGCCGCCTCGTTCGCGGCGTCGAGCTGCGAGGTCGCCTCGTCGAGCAGCAGCAGCCGCGGCTTGCGCAGCAGCGCCCGGGCGATGGCCACGCGCTGGCGCTCGCCGCCCGAGAGCGTCGTGCCCCGGTAGCCGATCCGCGAGTCGAGGCCGTCCGGCAGTTTGCCGACCAGTTCGGTCAACCGCGCGACCTGCACGACCTCGTCCAATTCCACGTCGGTCGCCGCGGGCGAGGCCATCACGAGGTTCTCGCGGAGCGTGCCGTCCAGGACCGGCGCGTCCTGCTCGACATAGCCGATCATGCGGCGCAGCTCCTCGAGCGGCCAGTCCACGACGTCGACCCCGTCGACCTTCACCGAACCGGTGGTGGCCGGGTAGAACCGCTCGATGAGCGAGAACACCGTCGTCTTGCCGGCCCCGGAAGGGCCGACCAGCGCGGTCAGTCCGCGTCCACTCGAGGTGAACGAGACGCCATGGTGGACGTACGGCAGGTCTTCGGCGTACCGGAAGGTCACGTCCTCGAACACGACCTGCGCGGGCCCGGTGCCGGCCGGGAGGCGCACGGCCTCCGGCAGGCCGTCCTCGGAGGCGGAGCCCTCGGCGTCGAGGTTCTCGACCTCTTCGATGCGGTGGATGGCGGCCAGGCCGGTCTGGAGCTGCGAGAGCGACGCGATGAGGCCGTTGATCGGGCCCATCAGGTAGAACAGCAGCAGCAGGAAGCCGATGAGGGTGCCGACCTCCATGGCCCCGGAGGCGACGCGCGCGCCGCCGACGCCGAGGACCATGAGGAACGCGATGTTCACCGGCAGGAATGCGACGACGCCGGCGAGCGCCTCCCAGAACGAGGCCTTGACGCCCGTGTCGCGGGCGGTGGTGGCCGCCCCGTTGAGGCGGGCGATCTCGTGGTCCTCGGCGCTGGAGGCCTTGACGGTGCGGAAGGCGCTGAAGATGCGCTCCAGGAGCGATCCCATGTCGCCCAGGGCCTTCTGCGAGGCGACGGTGGCGTTCTGGATGCGCGGCATGATGAACAGCATCGTGACCGTGACGAACGCGACCATGGCCATGGTGGTGCCGAACAGGGTGAGGTCGAGCCAGGCCATGAGGCCGATGCCGCCGAGGATCATGAAGGCGTCGGTGACGCCGCCGATGACGGTGGTGCTGGCGACGGTGCGCAGGAGGTTGGTGTCGGAGCTGAGCCGGGAGACGAGGTCGCCGGGCTTGAGGCGGTCGACTTCGGCGACTTCGAGTCGCACGAGCCTGTCGATGAGCTGCTTTCGCACGGTGAGGACGACGTCCTGCCCGGCGATCTGCATGAGGTAGGGGCCGAGGGCGCCGAGCGCGCCGCCGACGATGACGACCGCGCCGAGATAGAGCAGCGGCCTGGTGAGGGATTCGTTCGCGGAGAGGGTGTCGATGACGTCCATGGCGATGAGCGGCTGGACGAGGCCGACGAGGCCTCCGGCGAAGGAGAGGGCGCCGCCGATGATGAGCAGGCGCAGATGCTGGCGGGCGTAGGACCACAATCGGGTGATCGGGGCTTTCACCGGCGGCGTTTCGGCCGCCGCCGGACTGGGTGCGGTGGTGTCGGTCATTTCCTGGTTCTGCCTCTGTACGAGCGTCTCCGCTGGGTGCTGCGGTCTCCATCGAAGCTACCTGCGCCGTCCGACACTGCCATCGGCCGATGGTCGTGAACGTCCTATGACCAAAGTCGTACGCCCATCGGGTGAGGGCGGCCGTTCGCAGCGGGCCGGGGGTCTCCCGATGGGCGTACGTCCGGGTCAGTCCTCGGCGAGGACGATGACCTTGTCGCCGGGCTGGAGCATGAATTGCAGTCCTTTGTCCGGGTTGAGCTGCACGCCGTAGTTGGGGGCCTGCTTGGCGAGGGCGGCCACGCGGTAGCCGATGGCGGTCTCGCCGCGCCGCCGCGCCGATTCGGCCACGGTGTAGAAGTTGACCGGCACGCCGGGGCGCACGTAGTGCTCGGCGGGTTTGAGGTAGATCTCGGAGCCTTCGGGGCTGAAGAGCTGCGCGAAGACCTGCGAGAGCTGCGGGTTCTCGGCGGTCTGGGTGAGCAGCAGGCTGATGAGCTTGTCGCTGACGATGAAGTCGTCGGCCTGCGTGACCTGCGCGAGCGTGCGGTTGCGGTCGTCGGCCATCTCCGAGACGACCTTGAAGCGGGTGTTGCCGCGCTGGGCCATGTCGCGCAGGTGGAGCAGGGTCACGAGGGTCTTGGAGTCGGCGAGCTGCGGGGCCACGTCGTCCGAGCACAGGGCGATGATGTGGTTGTACGACCCGGGGTTGAGGGATTCGAGGAGGACCCGGTCGGTGGTGTCGTCCTCCTTGAAGTTGAGGCCCTGGACGCGCATGGTGGGGCCGATCTTGCGGATGGCCTCGGGGGCGTCGGGGTGGTCGGTGACGACGTCGGTGACCGAACCGGGGGCGACGTACTGGTCGAGCTGTTCGAGGATCATGCGCGACATGGCGTTCCAGCCGAGCATCAGGGTGCGCTCGGGCCGGTTCCCGGCGTCGGTGCGGGCGACGATGACGCTCTCGTCGATGACGGGGCGGGAGCCGTCGAGCACGATCGCGGAGTCGTCGGCGGCGATGAGGATGAGTTTGTCGCCGGGCTGGAGCGAGGCGGAGGAGGGCGGGTTGATGATGCAGCGGCCCTCCTTGGTGAGCACGCCGATGAACGAGGACGTGCGGTAGGAGTGGAGGGCCTGGCTGAGGGGGCGGCCGAAGAGGCCGGGCTCCTCGACCATGTAGATCTCGTCGCCGCCGAAGTCGAGCAGGTCGGTGTAGACGACGGAGAGGCCGGATTGGCGGCAGGTCTGGACCATGAGGCGGGCCATGAGGTCGTTCGCGTCGACGATGTGCGCCGCGCGGCCGCCGGCGAGGCGGGCGGCGGGCAGGTTCCGGCCTTCGGCGACCGCGCCCACGACGTGGCATTTGATGCCGTCGCCGCCCTGGGTGACGGCGAGCAGCGAACGCACGAGCTGGGCGTCGGGGTCGTCCTCGGCGGAGGTGAGGACGATGACGCTCTTGGCCTGGCCGGGGTTGACGAGGGCGATGCTGTCGGGGTCGGCGGGGTCGCCGGTGCGACAGACGACGTGCGTGCTCTTGAGGTCCGCGATCTTGCTGCGGATCTCGTCCTCCATCTCGACCTTGTCGCGGTCGGCGAGGATGGCGATGACGGCGCGCTTCTCGCTTTCGTTGGCCTCCACCAATTCCGAGATGACGATGAAGACCTGATCGGACCATCCGAGAATGACGGTGTGATCTTTCTCAACGACGAACGAGCGGCCTTTTCGAAGGTCTTCGAGTTTCGCGTCGAGACCCGTGGTCAGCACACCGACGAGTGACGAGAGGATCACCAGACCGCCGATGGTGGTGATGAACATGACGACCATCGCGGGGCCGCCGGCATCGTCACCGGTGATGGTTCCGGCGTCGAGGATGTGGATGAACGACTTCCACAATGTACCGCCGAAGCCGTCACCGTCATTGACGATGACGAGAAAGAGGGCACCAATCGCGGTGAGCGCCAACGTGATTACGGTCAGCCAACCGATCAGCGCTTTCGTGCCCTTCGACATGGTGTTGTCGAACCAATAGCGTGCCCGCTGTTTGAACGTCGGCTCGGACATCGGGGGCGTCCTTTCTGGGAACGGCTTTCGACCGGCCGACTCGGGGCGGAGGCGAGTGGGGCCGGGAATTTTCCGGGGTGTCAGCCACTATTACTGCATTGCGTCCACTGCGACCAGTCGCAGCGGTTCCGCTACTCGCGGTCACCCGGATCCGAGGGGCGCCGAGGGGCTGGCGCGGCGGGCGACGACACCCCACCCTAGTTCGAAACGTCGGACCGGATGAGGCGAGGGTGACCGGACCCCGCCACCGCGCGCCTCTCCCCGGGCGGTGCCGCAGGGACGCAGTGGTCCCCGACGCGCTTGACGCCCACGGGGATCAAGGCCGGGACGCGGGCGCCTGAGCGTCGCTACGCGAGGCCGATCCGTCGGGGACCACTTCGATGGCAAGGCGCGTGTGACGCTTGGGCACGGTGAAGCGCGGCTCGGCCTCCGGACCGGTCCCCTCGCGGTGGGCCGTGATCTGGAGGCTCACACCGTCGCGGCATTCGCGGTCCCAGACGCGGACCTCGTCGGCGACGCGCGCCGCGAGAGCCGGACCGTTCGGGCCGTGGCCGCGCACACCGATCTCGTTGCCGCCGCTGGTCTTACGGCAGACCAGGTACGCGAAGTCCTCGCCTTCCACCACGGCGGGATTGGCCCAGCGCAGCAGGAGCCGCTGCAGGCCGTGATCGCCGAAGGGCGCGCTCATGCGCCCGTATCCGGTGAACGCGCAGGCGAGCCACAAGGAGAGCTGCGTCGCGTCATCGTTCACCTTGAGCTGCACGGGCGTCCACACGGTGGTGCCGCGACCGTCGAGGGCGCCGCGCACGCCTTCCGCCTCGACCTCCCGCTCCACGTGGAAGGTCATGATGCGGCCTTCCGAAAGCTCCACGGTCTGGCCCTCCTGGCTGCCGAGCCCGCGCATCGGCATGAAACCGCAGCTCACGATCGAACGGCTGCGCATCACCCTGTCCGCGTAGTCGAAGGCGACCGAATGCTCGCACCCGCGAATGCTCAAGGGCGCGACCAGTCTGCCGCCGTCCGCGAGCTGGTCCCACCAGGCCGGAGGCAGGTCCCAGGTGCCGACGGTGGCGATGATCCGGTCGTACGGCGCGCCGTCGACGAACCCGAGCTCGCCGTCGCCCTCCACGACCCGCACCCGTTCGCACCCGACCGCATCGAGCGCCTTGCGGGCCCGCCCGGCCGTCTCGGAGTCGATGTCTACAGTGGTCACAGCACCTTCGGAGCCGACGAGCGCGTCGAGCAGCGCGGCGTTGTAGCCGGTGCCCGCCCCGATCTCGAGCACGCGCTGTCCGGGCCGCACATCGAGTTGTTCGAGCATTTCGGCGACGATCGCGGGCTGCGAGGCGGAACTGACGGCCTCGCCGTCGCTGTCGCGCTTGGTGACGTACACGTCGTCGGCGTAGGCGATGCGCAGCGGCGCTTCGGGAACGAAGCGGTGTCGGGGCACGGCGAGCATCGCCGTCCCGACCGCCTCGCTCCGGATCACGCCGCGCGTGCGCAGGGACCCCATGAGGCGGGTGCGCAACTGATGCGCCTCGTTACCCGAAGTATCGGTGTGATCACCCACGCCTTCCAGCGTACGTCCGATGTGCCACGTTCGCCTCCTCCAGTTCCATCGATTGGAACGGTTCAACCGCTCATTCCCTCGCGGCGCAGCGGGCCTCCAGCATCGCCCAGAGCGCGTCGCGACGGTCTTCCTGCACGTCGATCGGGGCGGCGACCGGTTCGCCTCCGTCCATGGTGATCCAGACGGTGAACCCGAAGGGGCGCTTCGCATCGCCCACCACGTGGCCGTCGCAGCGGTGCGCGTCGAACGCCAGCGGCGCCGCCGCGCCGCCGTCCTGGGCGTTCGAGGTCGCACCCATGTGGATCTCGAACAGGACACTCCCGCGCACCTCGGTGATTCCCAGCGCCGCCTCCCCCAGCGGCGTCGCGATCAACCTCCCTTCGAGGGTGCCGTCCGCGGTCGCGGTCAGCTCCCCCAGTTCGATGCGGGCCGACTCGGCCACCGCCTGCGCCGCGCAGGCCTCCCGGACCAATCGGTCAAGTGTGCCGTTGGGGTGTGACAATCCCAGAGTCACCGTGTGGACGGCCGCATCCCCGGTCGCGACCTGCAGGACCACCGAGGCCGGCTCGGACTGCGAGGCGGCGCCGTCCGGGCAGCGCGCCTCGCCGTACCGCACGATGAGGTCGCGAGCGTTCTCGCTCGGCGGGACCTGGGTGTCGAACTCCTGGACGCCCAAGGGCGCGAACGACTCCGTGAGCAGCTCGAGGCCGAGCACCCGCACGGGAGCCTCACCGTGGTTGGTCACCGCGATCGCGACCTGGCCGGGTTCCATGAACATGCGCCTGATCTCGGCGGTGGCCGTCAGTTGTGGAGCATCGGAGGCCGGGCCCCCGGCGGTGTCGCCGCGGGGGCTCGCGACGCTCCCGGCCAGCGCGGCCGAGGCGGCGGACAGTACGAGGACGCCGACGAGGGCGATCCGAACCCAGCGCATGCGGCCTCCCGGAAATCCGAAGGCCCGCAGGAGGTGCCGAGGAGCGAACGGGCCCGCTCCGGTCCAGTCTGGCACTGCGCGAGGCCGGTGGGAAGGGCTGCGAACGGGGAGCCTGGAGCGGGGCCGGGCTCCGCGCGGTCGTCAGTGGTTGGGGGTCAGGCGTTCCGTCTCGTCGAGGCACCAGGCGAGAGCCGAGGGCCAGCGGCCGTAGCCGTCGGTGAAGGTGATGTGGCCGTCGCCGGGGAGCAGGTCGACCTCGCAGCCGAGGGGCCGCCCGTACTGCTCGGCGGCGCCGTCGGCGCAGTACGGGTCGTTGTCGGAGCAGGCCAATCGGACCGAGTGTCCGGCGAGGCGCAGACCGGCGAGGTCCATGCCGGTCGTGCTGAATCCGGCGATCACGTCCCAGTCGTATGCTTCGGGGCCGGGCGGGCTCACGAGCAGGACCCGGTCGGCCGAGGCCGGATTGGACGAGGCGGCGTCGGCCGCCGCGAGGTGCATCCAGGCGGCGCAGGCGAGGCTGTGGCACAGGACGATCTTCTCGCCGCGCATGAGCGCCAGCTCGGCGCGGATCGCGTCGGTCCAGTCGGCCAGCTTCGGCCGGTCGGTCTCGGGCAGCTGCGGGTAGAAGACCTGTTCGCCGCGCTCCCGCAGGTCCATGGCCAGCTCATGCTGCCAGTGGCCCGCGGGCCTGCGGTTCTCCACGCCGTGGAGGATGAGAAAGCTGCGAGTCCACATGCCATCGGAGGTTAGCCGCACGCCCTCGCGGCGACAAGCGGCTTCCCGAACCGCGGGGCGCCCGCTTCGGTTCGGACGCCCCGCCGCGTTCAGGCCGGGATCGTCGCGATCGTCAGCAGGTGGTTGCTCGCGCCGAGCAGCGAGGGCTCGGCCTCGATGATGCGCAGGCCGTCCATGAGGTGCTCACGGGCCTCCTCGTCGTCGATGAGGCGCTCGAGTTCGGGCATGAACCCGGGGAAACCCTGCACGGCGTACTGCGCCGCGCCGCTGAGACCCGCATCGGCGAACTCCTCGGCGACCTCGCCCGGGTGGGCCAGGTACGCGGTGGTGAACATTTCCTGCTCGAAGTGGCGGAGGTCGCCCTCGCGGAGGATGCGGAGGCTGTCCTCGGCGCTGATCCCGCGGTCGATGCCGTTGGACAGAAAGGTCAGCCAGTCGTTCCAGCCCGCGGTGCGGTTGATCGTCGCGGCCGCGACGATGCCGTCGGGGCGGGTGCAGCGGCGCGCCTCCGCGATGGCCTGCACGCGATGCTCGCGGTCGGTGAGGTGGTAGAGCGGGCCCATGAGGAGCACGGCGTCGAAACTCGCGTCGTCCCAAGGCAGTTCACGCGCGTCGCCGACCACGGCCGTGACGCCGGGCAGCCGGGCCGCGACCTCGACCTGGCTGGCGACGGGGTCGATGAGGTGGACGCGGTGGCCGTCCTCGGCGAGCCATTTCGCGTGCACACCGGTCGCGCCGCCCACGTCGAGCACGTCGAGGTTCTCGCCGGGGAGCTTGCGGCGCAGCAGGTCCTGCGTGCGGGCGAATTCCAGGCGACCGCGCGGGTTCCGCGTCAGGCGTTCGCGTTCGCCGCCGCGCTCGTAGTACGCCTCGATCTCGGTCTCAAGTTCCCAGGTGCTCATGGCGTTCATTCTGCAAGAACGCGAGTGAAACCGCTATCGAGAATCCGAGGGGCGGAAACGGCGGCCGGTCCGCCGTCCCGCCGCGCTCCCGCAAGCGCGAAGGGTCGGCCGGCTGGCCGCCGCGCTGCTATCTCACCTCATCGCCCGCGCGCACCGCCGGGCGGGGCCGCCCGCTCGCGGTCCGGTTCAGTTCGCGGCCACCCGCAGGCCGAGCGCGACCATGACCGCCCCGGTGACACCGCCCAGCCAGGCGCGCACGCGCGGGCGTTCGAGCACGGAGCGGAACAGGCCGATCAGGTTCGCGAGTCCGATGTAGAACAATCCGCACACGGCCATCCCCACGGCCGCGAGCTCGCCGATGAGCACCGCCTGCGATCCGCCGCCGACGAGGAACTGCGGCATCAGCGCGGTGAACAGCACGACCGCTTTCGGGTTGAGCAGGTTGCACATCAGGCCCGAGCGGAACGCGGCCCAGTGGCTCATCGGCCGGTCGAGCCGGAGCTCGGCGACCGGCCGCCGCCGCTCCTTGATCGCGGTGAGCATCGACCGCACGCCCAGGTAGACGAGATAGGCGGCGCCCGCGAGCTTGACCACGGTGAACGCCAGCGCCGAGGCCGCGAGCAGTGCCGCCAGGCCGATCGAGGTGGCGACGACCCATACGACGATGCCGAGTCCGATGCCCGTGGCGGTCCACATCCCGCTCACGCGCCCGGAGAGCACGGTGTTGCGCACGACCATCGCGAAGTCGGGGCCGGGGACGATGGCGGCGAGCAGGATCGCCAGGCCGAAGAGCAGCGGTGCGGTCATGGTCTCCCCTTGGTCCGGTGCGTTCCGGTCCATCTTCCGCGTGGGAGACGGCGGGCGCATCCGCACGATGACGGGGTTGTGCGACCGGGTTCAGGAGGGTCGGTCAGGCGGGGTCGGCGAGGCGCCAGTACTGCTTCTTGTCCTTGTCGTGCACGACGACGCCGAGGTCGGCGAGTTCGTCGAGGAGTTCGCGCAGGTCGCCGGTGTTCGATTTCTCGAGGGCCTGCTGGCGGGCCTTGAGCACGGCGTTCGCGCCCTGCGGGAGTCCGTCGGCACCGTTCACCCAGCGTTTGAACTCGGCGGCGTACGGGTCGCCGTCGGGGTGCCAGCCGTAGCCGTGTCTGCGGAGTGCGGCGGCGAGCTTGTCGCGGTCGAGGTCGAATTCGACGTTGGCGAGTTCCTGGCGGCGGTGCCCGAGCGCGACGACCCGTTTGTCCTGCACGAAGACTCCGGTGACGTCGGCGCGGTCGATCTCGCGTTCGTAGTCGCCGCGTCTGAAGGCGATGCGGTCGCGGCCGACGGTGATGTGGAGCATCTCGTGGAGGGCGAAGAGCGCGATGACGAGGCCGAGGAGCAGCCCGGCGGCGAGCGCCACGATGAGCCGGAGGGTCCCGGACAGGTCGTTGAACAGCTCGAACAGGCCTTGGAAGGGGAACCATGCGAGCCCGACGATCCATTCGACGATGAACGTGAGGCCCCACCCGAGCGCGGCGCCGACGAGCGGGAGGCCGATGAGGAAGGCCGGGCCGACCCAGGGTGCGTCGGCAACGGTGGTGGTCTCCCCGATACGGGTGCCATCGGTGGGCATGAGGTCGCCGCCTTTCCGTGGGATGCGAACGGCTTCACTGTATAGATGCACTCTGACCTGCGCAAACGATGCGCCTGAAATCGATCCCTTGGAATGAGCGCTGCGGTGCGGTCCGATACCGAAGACGCTCGTGCCGGGGCCGGGCGATACGAAAGTATCGGCGGTTCGCCGCAGGACCTCGCCCGAGAATAGGTGAAAACGCTACCGACGGGATGGCGCTCTACTAGCGTCCAGAACGTCGATCCGGAACGCGGCCATGGACTTGCGCCGCGCGCGAGAAAGGCCCGGACCCGTGCCGCACCGTCGTCCTGCAACGTTCGCCGCCGCCGCCGTGACGCTGCTGCTCTGCGCCACCGCCTCCGCTTCGGTCGCCGCGTCGAGCAAGGAGTCCGGCGACTTCGTGGATCTCGTTCTGGCGGAAGGCGACAGCCGTTGCGAGGTGGAACGCGTCCCGGTCGGGGCCGCGCCGCCCGCCCCGGTCGCGATCGACGCCGACCGCATCGACTTCGACTGCGGCGGCGACACCTCGTTCGAGTTCCGCGGCGATATCGGGTTCGCCTTCGACGACGCGGCGGGCACCGCGACCGCCGAAGACGTGCGCATCGCCGCCACCAAGTACGGCGTGACCTGCACCTACGAGGCGTCTCGGGTGACACTCGAACGCGAAGACGCCACCCGCCGCTACAGCGGCGGTCCGATCGGCGCGAAGAAGGCCGCGGGTTCGTTCCTGTGCCCGGGTTCGGTGAACCTCGACTCGGCCGAGGCCCGCTTCCACCAGTAGCCGTCGGGCCTTCGACGCTCGTCGCTCACAGCACGGGCGGCGTCCTGTCGACCAACATGCCCTGCCTCGCCGCCGCGACCGCGTCCCGCCAGGGCTGGGCGGCGGCAGGGTCGAGTCGTCTCGGCACTCGTTCCTCGAGCAGGTCCAACTGCAACTGCTGCAAGCGTTCCTGCGCCACCCGAACCGGACCGAACGCGCGCAGGTACCGCCGCCGCGCACGCTGCCGCGACAGGCTCGCCGCCTCGACGGGCGCGAGGCTCCCGGCCTGCACCTCCTCGGCGGCGACCTCGTCCCAGCGGGAGCGGAACCCGCGGCGCACCACGGTGTACGCCACGATGAGGATCGCGAAGTTCGCCAGCGGCTTGCCCACCGCACCGGCGATCCCGCCGAAGAACGGGCTGTCGAACAGCCAGTGCATCCCCATCGCGAGCGCCATGCACCCGACGGCGACCCAGACGCGCCGAGTCGCGGACCGGCCGGACTCGCTCAGGAGGTAGCCGATCCCGGCCCCCGCCACCGCGCTCATCGTCCAATGCGACCCGATGCCGGTGAGCAGGATGCGGACCCACAGCACCTGACCCGTCGCCCCCACCGGGTCGACGCCGCCCGTCAGCCCGATCCCGTTGAGCCCGTATGTGAAGTTCTCCATCAGCTGGAAGCCGAATCCGACGAGCGCGCCGTACACGAATCCGTCCGCCGCGCTGCGCACGAGCCGCGTCGAGACGCACGCGAGCAGCACCACGCCCGCGGCCTTCACCGCCTCCTCGATGAGCGGCGCGGTGAGCGACGCAGCCCAGTCACCGGCCGCCTCCAGCCCCAGAGCCCGCGACCAGGCTCCGAGCAGCATCCCGTTCATCACCAGCGCCAGACCGCACGCCGCGAACGCGCCCCACATGAGCGCGAGCCAGGTCCCCGACCACGGCGGGGCCCGCACCGGCCGCAGGAACCGCCGCGCGATCCACAGCGCGACGGCGAGACCGACCGCGAGCACGGTGAGGTCGAGTACCGCGCTCCCCGGAAACGCCAGCACGACCGGGAGGAAGTCCTTTTGCAGCGTCCACAATCCGAAGGCGGACAAGGCGATCAACGTCCAGAAGCCGAGCGTTCCCACGCTGACGGCGGCCGGGCGCGGCACCGCCGCGTGGGCGTAGACGGTCATGACGCCTCCTCGAACGCGATCGAATCGATGAGCGCCGCGGCGGCGGACCGATCGCCGTCACCGGCGTGGGCCGGGGCGAGGACCTGCGCCTCCACGGCCTGTCCGCCTTCGTCACCGGCGAGTACGAACGCCTGGCCGACTCGGGTGCCGACCTGCAGTTTGCCTTGCAGCCCAGTCGCTCCGGAGGCGTTCTCGTAGTCGGTCGGGGTGTCGAGCCGCACTTCGACGCCCTGGCGGCGTTCGATGTCCAGGAGCCGGTCCATGCCCGCCCACATCTCCTCCGGCGTCGTCTGCGCCGGGACGGTCACGCTGGACAGTTCGACCGCCATGTCGCCCCGCACCAGCACGAGGCGCGTGTTGACGTCGCTGGCGGCGCTGTCGAGCACCCAGCCGTCGCCGACCTGCACCGACGCCCGCTGCCCCGAACCGAACTCGATCACCGTGTCCGGCACGACCGCCACCCCGGCGGGCTGCGACCTCGCGAAGACGGCCTCGGCTGCGATCAGCGCCAGCAGCGCCCCGACCACCGCGAGCGGCACCCAGATCCGGCGCTTGCCGTGCACCGCGTTCCCCGCGGCCCCAATGTCGTTCATGCACAGAACATAGCCACAATCGCGCCCCGCTAACCTGGGAGAACGATCAGCGTCGGATGAGGACTCACGGACTGCCGTGGACGGCGGCCCCGTGGAGGAAGGTCTGCTGGACGTTCCACACGTCCGGGTTGAGGGCCATCCGCGCCGAATACCACACCCGGTATCCGGGGACGCCGTATTCGGTGTCCGCGTATACGGTCGCCCGGTACAGGTGGTCGTGCATCGCCGGTTTGAGCCTCGGCACGGCCGAGAAGCGCTGGCTCTCGAAGCTCGTGGGCGTCGTTCCGTAGAGGAAGAGCAGGTCGCCGTCGCGGCCGGTGGAGGCGAAGGCGGTGTCGTTCAGCAGCCCGATGTACGAGTCGCCGTCCTTGGTGACGTCCAGGTGCCACGGCTCCTTGCCGTTCTGCATGGCCCCCAGGCTCACCGTCTGCATGGGGGACCAGTTGGCCTTGGCGGGGGTCGCCCCGCCTTCGAAGTAGACCATGCGGTTGGGCGACCGGGCGATTTCGATCGCCCACATGACCCACCGGCCGTTCTCGTACATGAGGGCGGGCGACAGCGGCCGGCGCTCGGTCATGGAGCTCCGCAGGGCCTCCGCGGGCGCCGACCAGTTGACGCCGTCGGTGGAGGTCGAGTACTTGATCCGCTCCTGTGCCGCGTCCGGGATCACGACGCGCCAGAACACGTACATCGTGTTCCCCGGGCCCATCTCCAGGTCGGTGTCGGAGTTGTAGGGGCCGGGCAGGCCGGGCTGGTCGTCGATCGGGTTGGTGAGGCCCGGGGGCACGACCCAGTTGACGCCGTCGTTGGACGCGGCGATGTTCGGATCCTCCCAGGCCGAGTTGCTTCCGGGGTAGGGGGTGTGCGCCATCCAGTACTCGTAGCCGTTCCAGCCGCCGGGTATCCGGACGACGGCCGGGTGGGTGGTCTGTCCGCCGCCGGGTTCCTGTTGTGTCGGGATCGTTCGCTTCCCGCCGAAGGGTCCCCAGACCCTGCTGGGGATCTCGGCCTGCTCCGGGACGACCGGTGCGCATTCCCTCAGATCGGCCTCGCCCTGCACCACGATCCGATCGAGGCGGCTCCCGTCCGCCGAGACGCGGTCGACCGCTGCCTGCAGGACGACGTGCCCGGTGTCCCCGGGGACGACCGTCATTCCCGAGAGCGAGCCCTCGCCGGGCGGCGGCACCTCGGCCCCGGGTTGGAGGGTGCCCGCGAGGTCACCTTCCCGCCAGGGGCTCGATTCGGGTCCGGTCTGGACGTCGGTGCCGGCGACGATGTAGCGGTACTCCGGGTGGGCGGGAGCGCCGATCTCGTCGGTGAGCAGGAACTCCACCTCGAGTTCGCCGGAGCCGCCGCAGGTCGCCGTGGCGAATTCGAGGACCGGTTCGGGGGTCCGCTGGGCTTGGGAGGGGAGGCCGACCGCCATGGCGGCGAGCAGTCCGGAGGCGGCCACGAGAAGCCTTCCGCGTGCAGTGAAGCGCATGCTGTTCCCTCTCCCTAGTGGAATGGTCGTCTAGCCGGGGTGGGTGATGGTCAGCTCGAATTCGGTGATGATGCCGATCGGTTCGGAGCCGGTCACGCCTGCCTCCCCTTCCCACAGCAGCGCCAGGCTCGGTATGGCGAAGGTCTGCTCGTACGGTGGGAACAGCGGGTTCGCGACGGGTTCGGTCGGCAGCATCCTGATCGGCTGGGTGTAGAGGAAGTCCGTGCTGCTGCTGAGGCCTGGAACCATGTCCACCTTGAATTCGATGCCGGGGTTGAAGATGATCGACTGGATCGACGTGTCGTACTGGTAATCCACCGGGGTACCGGGGCGCATCGCGAGGTAGACCTGGCCGAAGTCCGCCAGTTCGTCCGACGAGGCCACGAGGTTAGCCGCCACCATGGCCTGGTTCCCCTCCGGCCTCGCGAGGTCGACCTCGCCGGTGATCCCTCCGGTGGTGAACGGTTCGAGCTGCCCGAAGATCTCGATCGTCGCCCCCGGGGTCGACAGCGAGACTCGCCGGTAGTTCGGGCTCTCGCCCACGGTCTGCTCGGGCGCCCCCGGCATTGAGTCCCATGTGGATGGAGGTGCCGCCGCGGTCAAGGTGGCGGCGAGCAGGATGACGATCGGCGCGGTGACCGCGACTACGGACAGGCGGCGCCCCCGCAGGAGGGAGCGCCTGCGTCCGGTGTGCCGTTCAGCCGGTTCGGGCGCCATGAGGCCGCCTCCCATTCTCTCGCCGCTCAGGTCGTTCCATACCGGACGATAGCCATTGCGAGCCCGGGACAGGCTGATTCAGCGGAAACACCTGAACACAAGGGTTGCTCATCCTTTCGGGAAACATGACCAGATCCACTATGTCTAGTTGAATGAAAATCGCCAGTATCGGCATTCGAAGCGGGCTTCGGCCCCGAACACGAAGGAAACGACATGGAAGACAGCACCATCCGCGGGCGCCTCGCCCGGTTCCGGCGGCGGTTCCTCCTCTGGAGCGCCGGCATCGCGAGCATCGCGGTCCTCATCGCTCCGAACGCGGCGTTCGCCCAATCCGACGGCGGCGCCGAAGCGGCCCAGCCCGAGCAGGTGCCCTCCGGGGACTACGACTACAACGGGGACGGGCTCGCCGACATCGTGGCCCGCAGAGACTCGACCGGGGCCCTGGAAATCTGGCCGGGCAACGGCAACAGCGGCTTCGGCACCCACTACATCGTCGGCTTCGGCTGGAACGCCATGAACCTCATCGAGACCGCGGGCGACCTCAACGGCGACGGCCTGGCCGACCTCATCGCCAGGGAGGCGAGCACCGGACAGCTGTACTTCTACCCCGGCAACGGCAGCACCTTCTCGCCGTTCCAGTCGATCGGCCGAGGGTGGGAGGTCATGAGCGCCATCGTCTCAGGGCACGACTACACCGGCGACGGCAACGTCGACATCATCGCCGTGGAAGCCGGCACCGGCACGCTGTGGCTCTACCCGGGCACCGGCACGGGAACCGCATTCGCCAAGCGGCTCAACATCGGATCGAGCTGGAACCAGCTGCACGAACTGACCGCCGTAGGGGACACCAACGAAGACGGCCACGCCGACATCGTCGCGGTTCACAACGTCGCCGAGTGCATGTACTTCTACGCGGGACCCGGCAGCGAGAAATTCAAGCCCGGAGTCCTGTTCGACTGCGGCTGGGACGTGCTCGAGGGGGCCGCCGCCGTCGGCGACTTCACCGGCGACGGCCACCTCGACTGGGTCGGCAAGGACCCGGACCACAACCACCTCTACCTGTTCCACGGAGACGGCACGGGCAGCTTCGACTTCTCACCCGTCATCGACTACGGCTGGAACCCGATGACGATCGCCTGACGGCGCTCACCCGATGGCACCGGCCGCCGCCGCCAGCGGCAGCCGGTCCATCAGCGCCTTCACCGAGAAGCGATCGGCGAGATGGCTCCAGGCCGCCGCCTGCTGCGCCGCGTACGCGTCCGGATCGGCCGTCAGCGCCTCCGCGACCGACGCGACCTCGCCGGGGTCGCAGTAGACCGCGGCGGGCCCGTACGCGGGCTCGAGCCGCCGGTCCATGATGACCGGCACCCCCGCCGCCATCGCTTCGAGCGGCGCCCTGCCGAAGGCCGCCGCGCCGTCGGCCGCGGCGAAAAAGGCCATCACGTCGACCTCAGCGAGGAATGCCTTGGGCGCCAACGCGTCGAACGGGTGCACCGTCCAGTTCTCGGGCAGGCCCTTGAGCAGTCGCGCGGGCGCTTCGGCGCCGCCGAGCACGTGAATCTCGAACGGTTCACGATCGGGATAGCACTCCAGCAGCGTCTTCGGCTGGTCGGGCCACTGCAGCCGGTGGTCGCGCGCGTGGCGGCCGATGCGGATGCGGCCGTCCGGGACTCGGCGGGCGTCCAGCCGCCACCGGTCGATCTCGATCACGTCGTTCCAAGGCTCAGGAGCCAGGTCGAGGCCGGCGAGTTCTTCGGCGTGGTGTTCGAGCAGCGCCGCGCGGACGAGCGGCCCGCCCGCGTACCAGGTGTGCTCGCCGAGCCAGTCGGTGACGTGCCGATCGACGGTGCCGAGGTCCCAGGCCTTCTCACGGAAGCTTTGGGCGCCATAGGACTCGAACGGCGTCTGGTCGGCGATGACGACGGTGCGCCCGGCGGTGACCCGGGGACGGCGCTCGAGCGGGAACATGAGTGCGACGGGCGTCCGCACGACCGCGAGCGCGCATTCGACCTCCTGGTCGAGGCCGATCGCGCGCACCTGCTCCCCGTCGATGAGCGCCTCGACCTCCGGTCCGATCGGCGCGTTCGGGTGCCACCGGTGAACCGGGTGGTGCAACAGGCCGATCGTCAGGCCGAGGTCCCGGCAGGCTTCGATCTTCGCGATCGTGGCGGCGGCGGCGTCGCCCGGCAGGCCGAGGTGCGAGACGAGCACGACGTCGAACGCGACCCGTTCCGGAGGCGAGACGCGCGAACGCTCGGCCTCCATCTGCCAAGCCTCGACCGCTCGCAGCAGCGCGAGCCGGTCGGCGAGCGGGATCCGCTGGTCCGAGGCGATCTCCCGCGCCTCGCGCACCGCGGAGACGGGGAACCCGCCGTCCAGTGCCTCGAAGACGCGCTGTGCGCGGCGCTCGCCGGACTCGCAGGGGAGGGCCTGTTCGGCGCGTGCGCCGAACAGGTCGGCCGCGGACTGTTTGGCGGCGATGTCGCGGCCGAGCCGCCGGAGCCGGACGGCGGTGCGCCGCCCGAATCCGATGAGGACGACGAGCGCCAGGCCCGCCGCGGCCAGTGCGTACGGCGGGTCGAGGACGAACGGCAGCGCCATGGTCGCCGCGGCGGTGCCGAAGGCGACGACGATGCGCCGGTCGACGTTCGGGTGGGTACGGGTCTTCGAGTTCATCGGGTCCCCTCCAGGTTCGGCTCGGCGGTGGGCACTGCCGGTGCGGTGATCGTGACGCCGAGACCGTTCACCCTGCGCAGCAAGGCTTCCGGGGAGAACCGTTCGCGGACGACACGGAGGCCGGCTTCGGCCCGTTCGGCGTAGTAGTCGCGGTCGGCGGCGAGGCGCCGCACTTCGGCCGCCACGTCCTCGGGTTCGCAGTAGACGGCCCCGTCGCCGAAGAGCTCGGCGAACTGCGGCGGCAGGATCGTGGGGAGTCCGGCGGCCATGGCCTCCATCGGGGCCCGCCCGAACGCCTCCAGGAGGTTCTCGTCGATGTAGTACGCGTACACGTCCACCTCGGCGAGGAAGTCCACGGCCGACAGCGTGCCGAACGGGAGGGAGATCCAGCGCGGCGGGATCGAGCCGAGGATGCGCTGGAGCGCATCGTGGCCGCCGAGCATGTGGATCTCGATGTCGTCCGCGGCCGGGTAGGCGGCGAGCAGCCGCTTCGCCATGTTCGGGAACTTGGTCACGTGGTCGCGGCTGTGGCGGCCGAGCCGGATCGGCTCACCGTCGGCGCGGACCCGGCGCGGTTCGCGCTTCCAGTCGGCGATGTCGATGGTCTCGTACCAGAAGTCCTGGGCGAGTTCGATGTCGGCCATTTCCTCGGCGTGGTGGGCGCGCAGGACGTCGCGCACGGCCGGGCCGATGGCGTACCAGGTGTGGTGCCCGAGCCATTCGGTGACGTTGCGGTGCACGTCGGCGATGCTCCACGCGGTGCCGTAGCCGCCGGTCGGCCCGTACTCCTCGAACGGGGTCTGGTTGACCAGCAGCACGGTCCGCGCCGCTTCGATCTGCGGGCGGTCCTCCATGAGCTGCTCCAAGGCCACGGGGAACCGCACGATCGCGAGGTCGCAGTGGACGGTGTCCTGCGGGCGGACCTGGACGACGCGCTCGCCGTCGATGAGCGCGAGGATCTTCGGGTCGATGGGCCGGGCCATCGCCCGTTCCTTCACCGGGTGGTGGACGAGCGCCACGGTGAGCCCTGCCGACAGGTAGGCGAGGATCTCGGCCTCGTTCGCGGAGGTGGTGCCGCCGCGGAGGTTGAACGTGGACACGATGGTGATGTCGGCTCGCAGCGTCCTGGCGGGATGCCGGTCGCGGGCCGCGCGGTGGCTGCACAGGGCGGCAAGGGCCTCGACCTGGGTCTCGCGCGGGCCCTTCCCCGAGTCGGCGGCGATGCTCGCCAGGCGGGCTCCGGCGGTCACCGACCAGCCGTGGTTGAGGCGCGTCTCCCAGTTCTCGATCATGCGGCGTTTCTGGGGGGTGAGCCCGGTCCCGCCGGGGGCTCCGCGGTCCGGCACGGTCGCGAGGACGCGGGCGCGATCGAGCGCGCGGAGCAGCCGTGAGTGCGTCGTCGCGGCCAGCAGGCACAGGAGGGTCAGTGCGATGCCCACCGCGAGTCGCGGGTCCGGGGTGAACACCCCGAGCACCGGAACCAGCGGTGCGACCGCGGCCGCCGTCCAGGCGCGGCGTTGGGCGGCCGCCTTCACGAACCGGCGCAAGGGCTTCGCCGACTGGTTCCCCGCGGCGCCCGGCACCGGCTGAACGGCGGGCGTCGAGTCGGGTCCGGCGTTCGGCTGTACCCCGGCCGCTTGCGGTTCGAGGGCGCGCCACGTGGCCAGCGCGGCGAGCGATCCGGCCCAGAGTGCGAGGCTCGCGCCCGCGGTCCAGGGCACCGCGGCGGGCTCGATGGCGGACGCGATCGCGACCGAAGCCGCGACGGACCCGAGACCGCAGCAGGCGAGCAGCAGGTCGCCGCGGTTGAAGGCCGGTCGCAGTGCGGCGGAATCGGTTCGCGTTCCGGCGGCGTCCTGCGGGGCAGCCGGCCGGTCCGCGTCTTGCGGCCCTGAGTCGGGATCCGCGGGTCCTTGCGGTGCGGTGCCGTTCGCAGCGGAACCTTGGACGGCCGCCGCTGCGGGCTGCACGTGGATCCGTTCAGGCTCGATGCCGGGGTGCTCGAACCGGAGCAGTTCGGCGTAGTCCTCACTGGGCGTGAACATCGGAGCGGTGTGCGGCCCTTCGGGTTCGACGAAGTCGAGTCCGTGTTCGGAAGCGGCGGTCAGGACCGCGCGGTCGACCAGGGCTTGGTCGCCCTTGATGCCCTTCAGGTCGGGGCAGTGCACCAGCGCGACCGCGGCGCCCTCGTCGGCCCTGTCCTCGGCGTCTTCGAGCATGGCGCGCCGCCGCTGGTCGAGCGCGCTCCAGTCCGCGGCGTAGATGCGCTCGTATTCGATCGCGCGATTGGCCGCATTGGAGCGGGTGATCTCGCGGGTGATCGGGAACGGCCGCGGCCGGGCCACCGAGGCGAGGAACGGCGACGCCTGCTCGCGGCCGATAGCGCGGTGCCAGCGGGCGAACCCGGAGTAGTAGGCGAATCGGCTCGCGGACATCCAGTGCCGTGAGACCTCGCCCGCCGACAGGGTGCTGTCGTTGTAGCGCACGGCCGTCAAAGGGCCGTTCCCCATGCGCATGAAGGCGCCCTTGCCGAACGCGGTCTGGATGCGGAACCGGTATTCGGAGTCGGCGGTCTTCCTGACCTCGTCGTAGAAGCCGACCTTCTTCAGCACGGCTTCGGCGCGGATCATGATCGGCGTCGACCGCGCGGCGATGAGCGCGATCTGCGGGTCGATCATCAGCGCCAGGTCCTCGGCGACGGCGATGCAGCGCGATTCCACCATGACCAGTTCCGGCCTGGCGATCATCGGCCGCACCTGCAGTTCGAGGCGGCGCGGGTGGGACCAGTCGTCGGAGTCCAGACCGGCGATGAACTTGCCTTCGGCGACGGCCATGGCGCGGTTGCGGGCCTGGTAGGTGCCCGCGTTCTCGGGCTGGATGAGGAGCTTGACGCGCGGGTCGAGCGAGGCGGCCTGCAGGAGCACGTCCTCGTACTCGGGGCCGGAGGCGTCGTCGACGAGCAGCAGCTCCCAGTTCTGCCACGTCTGCTCCACGATCGACCGCACCGCCGTCAGCAGCGCCTCGCCGGGTTTGAAGCAGGTCATGACGACCGAGATCAGCGGGCCGCGCTCGACCTTGGGCAGCGGGGCCGTCCGCAGCCCGTCGAAGCTCAGCGCCTCGCCGGCTTCGGGGGCCACCAGCTCGGGCCACTCGGCGAGGTCCTTGAAGCGCCGCAGGTACGTCGCGGCGCTGCCGCCGTGGCGCGGATGGGCGTCCTGGCAGCGGAGCGACCGCTTCAGGAGCTCCGAGACGCCGCAATAGACCCGGCTCAGCTCTTTCACCTGCCGGGACCGGCCGTGCAGATGGGCCGTGGTCACATGCAGCTCTTGGTATTCGAGGGGCACACGGCCCCCGAGCCGACGGTAGGCGAGGTCGAACAGCGCGAGGGCCTTGGCGCGTTCGTCCCCCGTCCGGGCTTTCAAACCGATGGAGGCCGCGAGCGCGCACAGCGCTTCGAGGTTGAGTGCCGCCTTCTCAAGGCGCGATTCACGGCCGCGCAGATCCAGCAGCAGGTCGGGATCGTCCGGGTACGCGAGACGTGCGAGCACGTGCAGCACCAGGCGCGAATTGTGGAACTGACCCCACTCGTGGATGTCCTTGATGCGTGAGGACGCCACCGAGCCAAGGGCTCGATCGACCATTTCCTGGACGTTGAGCATTTGGTCCAGACGCATTGAATCCTGATCGGCGGAGTTCGAGCTTCGCCGGGATTCGGGAACGGGCGAGAGGGTTCTCATTTCGGTAGAACCTGTCATGGGCAGGTACTTTACGAGCATTTCAGGCTTAGTTCGGCGATATTGCGGCGTGTTGCCTCGCCCAGCCGGTATCGGACCGGTCGACCCCCACCTGAGCCGACCGGCCCGCCGGGGGCTAATCGGGAGGTGCCCCGGTGATCAATGCCTTGGCGCGCTTGAGAAGCCATCCGCACCACGCGTCGCCGTTCCACGATCCGCGCCAGGCCGGCGCGAAATCCGCGTCGTCGAATCGGCAGACCTCATGCGGGCCCACGCCGTCGTCGCAGTCGATCAGGAATTCGCAAGGACCGTTCGGATATCGGGTCTGATCCGGCCCGAGTCGGTAGACCGAGAACAGCGCATGGCCCCTTGCGAAGTCGCCCAGGAAGCCGACGGTCGACGGCCCGCCGTCCGAGCGGCGTCCGCATTCGGCGCGCGGCTTCCCGTCCGAGTCCGTCGCCGGAGCCGCCGTCTCAGCCATCGCAGAACCTCGCTGATGACGGGTTCCGCTCGATCATGTGCCGCCCCATCGGGGAAGGCCGCCCGGGACGCTGCCGACCGCTCACCCGCTCCCCGACGTGTCCGCCCACGATCACGAGGCTGAAGGCGCACTCCTCGACCCAGATCCGCCACTCTGCTTCGGCCTCACGCCAAGCCGGGCCCCATGTCGCTTTCAGGTCGCCGGAGTTGATCCCCGACACGATGAGCACGATGTCCTCGCGCTGACCGGTGTACACCTGGAACGAATCCGGCGCATCGGGACTTGAGACTCGGACCCGATAGGTCCGCAAGCTATCCCGGAACTCCCCCCGCTCCAGGTTCTGCTGATCGACCAATGCCTTACCTCCATTTCGAGCTGTCGCATTCCTGACAGATCAGGAACGGCGATGAACTTCTCGATGTATCGAATGTAGGCAACGACCACGTCCTACGGAAAGAACGACGAGGTAGCACTACCTGCCCTGCAACAACACTTGGCAAGAATCGACCGGAAAGTTCTGCACCCCAATTCTTTCCTTATCGGACGCCGCATTGCATCGAGCATTTGGGCGGGGGTACCGTCTGATTACAGTGCGTTTCCACCGACGAACTCCGGGAGGCCTGCATGCCGCTCTCACACCTCGCCGACTGGTACGTCCCTGCGGAACTCCAAGCGCTGTATACCGAGTCCGGACTCACCTACGGACAGATCGGCGCCAAGCTCGGCGTGAGTGTGCGGACCATCGGGAACTACCTCACTGGAGAGACCCGGCCGAAGCTGGCGATGGCGGCGAAGTTCGCCGAAGTCTGCGGAGCGACCGAGAAGCGAACCGAGTTCCTGATCCATGTGATCAGCCAGATGGACCACGGCAGGATCGTTTCCGATCTCGAGGAACGCAACATCTTCATCATCGAGCGGGCCGAGGCCACCTACGGAGAGTTCTGGAAGTGGGAGCCCTGGTATATCCCTGGACCGCTTCAAATCGAGCGGTACCACATGGAAGCGCTGGCCGGTCAAGACGAGCAGCCGATGCAGCAGTGGAAGCGAAAGCTCCGCCGCCAAGTCATGATCCTTCGACGCAAACCGGCCCCTGTCATGAGAATCCTCATCGGCCTGAACGCTCTCCAACCACTTGCACAGTGGGAGTGGGGCGCGGACCAGTTCAAGAAGCTCCTTGAATTCGATCGGATGCCCAACTGCGAGATCCGGATTCTCGAAGGCCTGCATCGAGGGGTGGAGCACTCCTTCGATATCTTTCGACCTGCCGAAATGACAAAGACCGGGCCCGCATTTGTCTATGTCGAAGCCCTCGACCAGAGCCGACACATCGAGGAGGCCATCAAGATCGAGATGTACCATGGCCGGGTCAACAAGATGTGGTCTTTTGGGACACGATTCGGAGGGCGCCTGGATGACTGGGTTCACTAGCTGGCGGAAAAGCTCCCGCAGCTCAGGGGCGTCGGACAGCAACTGCGTCGAGTGTCGCGTGACCTGGCGAAAGAGCAGTCGCAGTTCCGGCGCGAGCGACAGCAGCTGCGTCGAAGCCCGGCCCCGATCTGGCGGCTTCCAAGTGCGGGACTCGAAGCTCGGTCATGATTCTCCGATCTTCGACCTCGGCGCGCCTGACTTCAAGGCGCTGCTCGTGGCCTCACAGTAGGTGTATGGGATCAGCCGAATACTGGGAAAGGCGCTACGCGCGAGGCGGTACCTCCGGGGCGGGTTCGCGCGGCTCGCATGCCGAATTCAAAGCAAGCGTGCTCAACAAGTTCGTTGCCGATGAGGGCATCGATACGGTCATCGAGTTCGGTTGCGGCGACGGGGAACAGCTCGCGCTCGCCGCGTACCCCCGCTATCTGGGACTCGATGTGTCCCCCACGATGCTGAGCCAGACCATGGCCAGGTTCGCGGAGGACGCCACGAAGAGCTTCGCGCTCTATGACCCCGCGCGTTACAGCGACCGGGCCGGGATCATCACCGCCGACCTGGTGCTGTCGCTCGACGTCATCTTCCACCTCACGGAGGACGACGTCTACGACCTGCACCTGGAGCACGTCTTCGGTGCCGCCCGCAATCACGTCGTCCTCTATACGAGCGACGCCGACGACCCCGGGTTGTCGGTCGAGTGGGCGCCTCACGTGCGCCATCACCCGGTGGTCCGCGATGTCGAGAAGCACTTCCCCGAATGGCGGCTGAGCGAGCGGATTCCGAACCCGCGCCCCTGGACCGCTGAGGACCCGGAGGGCTCGATGTCCGACTTCTTCATCTACGAGCGCATCACCAGCGAGTAAGCCGCGATCGAACGCGGGAGCCCTCCGCGTCGAACGAGGCCGGACCAGTCTCGCCGCTGACGGTGGAAGGGCTGGCCCATGTCGATACTCGTGGAGGGCTACAGCTTCGAGGATGGTTGCGGTCAGAGCGATCAGCGACAACAAGGCAGCGGATATTCGGGGACGTATTGCGGCCGTCCGGCGCGGACGGGGCGCGGGACGGAACGGCGACCGAGACCGGCCCAGCGGGCGCGCTCGGCCGCGCTGTCACGCGCCGTTCCGTGTCATCACGTCCGCTGTGCAGTCCTTGACATCTGGACATTCGCACCTTCGAGGCAGGTCCGGACATGGGGATGGGGCCGGACCCGTACGGGGGTGTGGCGTGTGGTGTTGGGTGTTGCGGTGTGTCCCCTCGGCAGGTGCCGCCTGCCGAGGGCGAGGTAAGAACGGGATGGGGTCGAGGGTCGACC
>NZ_JAERMK010000038.1 GCF_016918015.1 Glycomyces sp. YM15 | reverse complement strand
GTGCCCGCTTGCTTTCATCTCCAGTGCCCTGGCCCGAAGCTCCGCACTCGCGCGCGGCTTTCCCTTTGCCATGCAAGCATTCTCGCATCAACACCCAGAACCCAACTTCACAGTTCCGGATTAGTAGCGGGAGCGACCTGAAGGGAAGTTGAAGCGGTCTCCGCCGGCAACGCGGCCGGCGCGCCGAAACCGAGGGAACGTGAATCGAGCCCGCCGTATAAGAGGTGTCGGGGCTACTCGCCCAGGGGTTCGCCCCCGGGCGTCGCGATCGGGAGCAGTCGGCTGAGGTCGGCGCGCTGGCCCGAGGCCGCGACCTTGCCGGTCGCGACCGCTTCCTGCCATGCGGTGCGGCCGGTGGCGAGGAGGAGGAACACGAGCGGTTGACATTCCACGACGTTCGGAGGCGTGCCGCGGCGGTGCCGCGGACCTTCGACGCATTGCACCGCACCGTACGGCGGGACCCGCACTTCCACGGTGTGACCAGGGGCTTTCGCCGCCAGCGCCTGGAGGAGCTCCCGCACGGCGCCCTTGAGGGTCTCCCGATCGGGGGCTTCACCGTTGTCGATCGCGGCCATGGCATCGACCACAGCATCCACGAGGAGACCTCCGTACCACGTTAGACTGCCGTTACGGCACGTCGCCGAATGGGCGTGCCTCCGCAATTTGTGTGCTCAGACCACTGCGCGCTCGGTCGCCCGAGCGCCATATGGTTGCCGCAGTGCCTGCACCCCGGTCCCGTGACCGAATTGAGACCAGGCATAGTGGCGACGATGGCCCGCTTCCGTGGGTTCGTCGTGCCTGCCCGTGGCAGATCGCCGCGAGCAGCGCCGGATGGCACATGCCCAGGAGGGGATGTAGATGACCGTAGCGGCCGAACCGAGCGGGACCCAGACTAACGTCCTGCGGTCCCGGCGCGGCGGACGGGGTGGCCTGCGGTCACGCCTGGCCGGCCTCGCCGCGGCGGGCGGCGTCCTCCTCGGCATCCTCGCGTTCCCGCAGGCGGCGGTGGCCCAGGACGTCGGCGGCTGGTTCAATGGATCGTTCAACCCGAACCCGGTGGCCATCGGCGGTCAGACCACCGTCATCTCCTTCACGGTCCAGAACAACAACCCCGTGCAGCCCAAGAACATCACGATCAAAGCCAAGGTCGACGGGCTCAACGACTACGTGATGGCGATCGACAACGACGGCGGCCAGGGCTTCTGCGCCCGCGAGGACGCGGACAAGGCGAAGTGCGACAACGTCGAGCCCGGCGGGCAGCGGACCGTCTCGTTCACCGTCACCACCGTGACCGAGTCCGATCTGCCGAACGGCGAGCAGGTCTCGGGGAACTTCACGGTCGACTTCGAGGGGCAGAGCCAGTCCAGCGGCCTCAACGTGGTCGGCACGGCCACGGTCTCCACGGTCTCCTCGATCAGCGGCGAGGTCACCTCGAACGCCGAACCGGTGCCGGACGCGAAGCTCGAACTCACCGACGGTGAGGGCGACGATCACGAGGCCACCACGGACGGCTCCGGCAAGTACGAGTTCACCGGCGACGCCTCCAAACCGATCGCGCCCGGCGACATGACGCTGAAGATCACCGCGGAAGGCTTCGAGGAGAAGACCGAAGAGTTCACCGTGCGCGAGGGCAGCGCCACGTTCCAGATGAACATCACGCTCGCTCAGGTCCAGGAGGCCGAACCGACGCCCGAGGCGACGACCGAGGCGGCGCCGACCAGTTCGGCGGAGCCGAGCGAGCCCCCGGCCGACGACGGCGGGATGTCCGGCACCCTGATCTTCCTCATCGTCATCGGCGCGCTGCTGGTGATCGGCGGCATCGTCGGCATCTTCTTCCTGCTGCGCGGCGGCAAGGACAAGGACGATGACGACGGGGAGAGCTTCTCGCCCGACGCCCCGCCGGACCACAAGCCGACCGCGGCCCAGGTCGGGACGCCCGGCGTCTACCAGGCCGCGCCCGGACCGGAGGCCGACGCGCCGACGATGATCCATCCCGGCGGTCTCGTCGGCGGGAGCCCGGCCGCGCCGACCCAGTTCGGTCCCGCTTACGGCGGTTCGGATTCGACGCAGGTGATGCCGCAGGGCGGCTTCGGCGCCGCGCCGGGCATGCCCGGCGGCCAGGTCGGTCCGGACGGCACCACGATCCTCCCGGTCGTCAAGCAGCCGGGCGGGCCCGGCGCTTCGGACGCCACGCAGATCATGCCGCAGGCGAACCTCGGCTCGCCGCCGCCTGCCGCGCCGCCGAGTCCCTACGGCGACGCGGGTTCGCGGCACGCGGCCCCGTCGGCGCCGCCGAGCCCGGCCGCGCCTTCGAACCCGTACGACCCGGCCGCGACCCGGCCGCACCCGGGGCCGTCCCCGGCAGGGTCGTTCGAGGGGCAGTCGCCGAGCCCGTACGGCGATCCCGCCTCGACGCGTCCGCACCCGGCGCCCACGCCGCCGCCGTCAACCGGTTCGATGTTCGAGCCGCAGCATCCGGGGAACGCGCCGCAGGACCAGGGTTACGGGGCGCCGAGCGCGCCGCGCGACCAGGGCTTCGGGCCGCAGGGCTCGCCGAGCGCCCCGCAGTACGGCCAGAGCTACGGGCCGCAGGGCGGCCAGCAGGGCTACGGCGCGCACGGTTCGCCGAGCGCCCCGCGCAGCGCGCCGCCGAGCAACGACCCGTACCCGAACCAGTCGCTGCGCCGCGACCCGTACGCGCCGCAGGAGCAGCCGCCGCCGCCGACGGGCGAGTACGGTGCGACGCGCGCGATGCCGCAGTACGGCGACCAGGCGCAGCCGCCGGCCGCGCCGTACGGGGGAGAGCCGAACCGCGAGGGCGAGGACCCGGACTCCAAGCCCACCGACCGCCGCAACTGGGGCGAGTGGGACGACCGGCCGCGCTCCTGGTAGCCGGTCGCTGGACGAAGACATCGAAACGCCGTGCCCGGCCTCGCCCGGCACGGCGTTTCGTGTACCGCGTTCCCGCGTGGTGCGGGGCGGGCGTAGGGCATGCCGCTTCCCACCCGCATCCACCTCCGACCGACCGAAGCAATGAGACGACCCTCCCACAGGGGTCCGACGTCGGCGGTCCGTGTTCGCCTGCGCCCGGGTGAAACCGGCCTTCCTCAGCCGTTATGCGGTGAGTTTCACCTCGTCTGCGAGGGGTCCGGCCCACACCCGCCGTTGTTGGACGGTGGCGACTTCCCGCAGGTCCGATAGACTGTGGGTGGCGGTTCCGCCAGATGGCGAAGCTTGCAGGCCATCGGTGTATTCGGCGGCGCAGCTCGTGTGCCATCGAATCAGCCCAGCAAACTGAGGAGTTGCAGTGGCCCGAGGTGACGGTCGACTCACCACGGAACTCGATCCCGACAATCCCGGCCCCCGCGACGCCTGCGGCGTCGTCGGCATCTGGGCCCCCGGGGAAGAGGTCTCGAAACTCACTTACTTCGGGCTCTACGCGCTGCAGCACCGCGGGCAGGAAGCCGCGGGCATCGCCGTCTCCGACGGGGCGCGCACCGTCGTCTACAAGGACCTCGGCCTCGTCGCCCAGGTCTTCGACGAGTCCACGCTCGCCCCGCTCCAGGGCCACCTGGCCATCGGCCACGCCCGCTACTCCACCACCGGCGCCCCCACCTGGGAGAACTCCCAGCCGACCATCCGGTCGACCTCGACGGGCACCGCGATCGCCTTGGCGCACAACGGCAACCTGGTGAACACCGCCGACCTCCTCAAGGAGGTCGACCGGCTGGGCATCGACATGGGCACCACCACCTCCGACACCCACCTCATCACCGCGCTCCTGGCCGCGCACCCGGACGAGTCCGTCGCCTCGGCCGCCGAGCGGGTGCTCCCGCAGCTGCGCGGCGCGTTCTGCCTGGTCTTCATGGACGAGAACACGCTGTACGCGGCCCGCGACCCGCAGGGCGTGCACCCGCTCGTCCTCGGCCGCCTGGCCTCCGGCTGGGCCGTCGCCTCCGAGACCGCCGCGCTCGACACGATCGGCGCCCACTTCGTGCGCGAGGTCGAGCCCGGCGAGCTGCTCACCATCGACGAGCACGGCCTGCGCTCGACCCGCTTCGCGAACCCCGAACCCAAGGGCTGCCTGTTCGAGTACGTCTACCTCGCCCGCCCCGACACGAAACTGGCCGGGCGCAACGTCTACGCCACCCGCGTCGAGGTCGGCCGCACCCTCGCCCGCGAGTACCCGGTCGAGGCGGACCTCGTGATCGGCGTCCCCGAGTCCGGCATCCCCGCCGCGATCGGGTTCGCCGAAGAGTCCGGGATCCCCTACGGCCAGGGGTTCACCAAGAACCAGTATGTGGGCCGCACCTTCATCCAGCCCTCGCAGTCCTTGCGGCAGCTGGGCATCCGCTTGAAGCTCAACCCGCTCGTCGACCAGATCAAGGGCAAGCGCCTGGTCATCGTCGACGACACGATCGTGCGCGGCAACACCCAGCGGGCCCTCGTCCGGATGCTCCGCGAAGCGGGCGCCGTCGAGGTCCATATCCGCATCTCCGCGCCGCCGGTCAAATGGCCGTGCTTCTACGGCATCGACTTCGCCACACGCGCCGAGCTCATCGCCGGATCGCTCGACACCGACGGCATCCGCGCCCAGATCGGCGCCGACTCCCTCGGGTACGTCTCGATGGACGGCCTGGTCCGCGCCACCGAGCAGCCCGCGTCCCGGCTCTGCATGGCCTGCTTCGACGGCCAGTACCCCATCGAACTGCCCGCTTCCGACCTCATCGGCAAGCACCTCATGGAAACGCCGCAGGCAGCGAAGCCGGGCGTCCAGCGATCGACCGAAGCGAGCACGCAAGTGCGGGAAGGGACCACAGCGTGAGCAGCGGCACCACCACTCCGAGGACCATCTCCTACCAGTCCGCGGGTGTCGACATCGACGCCGGCGACCGGGCGGTCGACGCCCTCAAGCCCTTGATCAAGAAGACCGTCCGGCCCGAGGTGGTCGGCGGCATCGGCGGGTTCGCCGGGCTCTTCGCGCTCGACACCGAGAAGTACAAGAAGCCGCTGCTCGCCTCCTCCACCGACGGCGTCGGCACGAAGCTCGTGATCGCCCAGAAGCTCGACATCCACGACACGGTCGGCATCGACCTCGTCGCGATGGTCGTCGACGACCTCGTCGTCTGCGGCGCCGAGCCGCTGTTCCTCCTCGACTACATCGCCACCGGCCAGGTCGTGCCGGAGAAGATCGCCGACATCGGCGCGGGCATCGCCGACGGCTGCCGGTACGCCGGCTGCGCGCTCATCGGCGGCGAGATCGCCGAGCACCCGGGCGTCATGAAGCCCGACGACTACGACATCTCCGCCACCGGCGTCGGCGTCGTCGAAGCCGACCAGCTGCTCGGCCCCGAGCGCGTCAAGCCCGGCGACGTCGCGATCGCCATGCGCGCCTCCGGCGTCCACTCCAACGGCTTCTCGCTCGTGCGCGAGGCCCTGTTCGGCGTCGGGAAGATGGACCTCGGCACCGTCGTGCCGGAGTTCGGCAACCAGCGGACCCTCGGCGAGGAGCTGCTGACCCCGACCCACATCTACGCCAAGGACTGCCTCGAGCTCGCCAAGGAGTGCGACGTGCACGCCTTCGCGCACATCACCGGCGGCGGCATCGCCGGGAACCTCGTGCGGTCGGTCCCCGAAGGCCTCCAGATCGAGGTCGCGCGCGGCACCTGGACGCCGAACCCCGTGTTCGACGTCGTGCAGCGCATCGGCGGCATCGGCGCCGAGGAGATGGAGCGGACCTTCAACATGGGCATCGGCATGGTCGCCATCGTCGCGCCCGACCAGGTGGACCGCTCGCTGGCGGTGCTCACCGCCCGCCACGTCGAGGCCTGGACCATCGGCGAGGTCGCCGAGGGCGACGGCGGCGTCAAGCTCTCGGGCGCCTATCTGACGGCTGGCTAGGGATCTCAGGGTCCCCCTCGGGACCCTGGCCCGCGGTCTCCCTGGCGAGGGCGGCATCGAGTTCGGCCGCTTCGAGCGCCTCCCGGTGCTGCTTCGCCTTCGTGCTCAGCCACAGCCAGATCAGGCCGAGCGTCGGCAGGACCGCGGCCGAGATGAGCGCCGGGATCAGGTGCAGGGTCGGCGTGAGCATGACGCCGAGGATGAGCAGCACCGAGATCAGGATCGTGCGGCGGGTCGCCGGGTCGAACACCGACAGCGGGCCGAGCGGGATCGTGTGCCACGGCACGCGCTTCGCGCTGCGGATGATGATGAGGCCCAGCAGGAACCCCGCGGGCTCGTCCGTGAGCCAGTGCTGGCCCAGGTACACCTGCGAGCTGAAGACGATGACCGGCGGGGCGATGAGCAGCGCCCAGCGGGCCCACGCGGGGATCACGTGGCCGATGAGCATCACGATGAGGCCGAACAGCAGGATCGAGTTCACGGCGTGCCCCGACGGGAACGCCGTCGCGTCGACGATGTTGCCGCCGCCTTCGGGGTGGTAGGTGAACAGCAGCGGCCCCTCGGGGGAGACCTGGAGCAGCTTGAACGGGTGCTGCGAGAGCGGGCGGCCCAGCAGGTGCTTGAGGCCGAGGATGCTCGCCAGGGTGATGAACGAGATGACGTACATCAGCAGCGGCCGGATCGATCTCGAGCGGAGCGCGCACCAGATAGCGATGAGCAGCGTGACCGTCGCGACCGTGCGGGCCTGGCCGAACTCGGCCCCGCCCTTGGCGATCGCGGTGAGCCATTCGAGGTCGTTGGCGTCCACTGCCCACAGGCGCACCTCCACGTCGAGGCGCACGAGCCACGACGGGTAGCTCACGAAGAACGCGAGCGCGAGGAACCCCAGGAACATGAAGAGGTCGGGCCACCAGCTCCTCGGCCGCTTCCCGTACGGCTCCCAGTCGAACCACCCCACGGGGATGTAGCGGCGCAGGGGCGTGATGATCTGTCCGACGAGCGCGTCGTCACGGACAGTCACACCTCGGTCCGTGATCCCCGCACTCCTGCGCACGGTCGCAGGCCGGTTCGATTCAGAAGGCATAGATGGATGTTCGCCTGCCAAAGTGAATTTTGATGCCGCCACACCCGAACTGGACCGAATTTGTTATCAGGTCGGTATATATGGTGTGGTTTGGGACGCACACTGATTGAGCTGCGCCGATAGTCCGCGATACCGGTCACGTTCTGACGTGTCCATAGTCGCGGGGCTTCGTCACGCTCTGAAGTCGCCGCGGTCCGACGAGTCGCTTCGGCCCGCGCGCGATGGAGAGTGATGGACGGCATAGGTCGCGGCCGTCGATTCAGGTCCGGTCCGGCGCGAGTCCGAGCCGGACTGCACACGGCGCGTACGGATTCCCCCATCAGGAGGTCAATCCTCCTCAGTGGTCATCGGGGCCGCGGCCGACCTCGTGCTCCTCGGCCGCGGCCACCGGGCCGCGTCACCGGCCGCGGCCCACGCTCGTCCGGGTCCTCGCCGATGCCCGGCGAGGACCCGCGGTCTCATGCCTCGGCCGCCTCGAGCGCCTGCAGGGTCGGGTAGTCCGTGTAGCCCTCGGCCCCGCCGCCGTAGAGCGGCAGGTCGGTGCGGAGCGGATTGAGGGGCGCGCCGGTCCGCAGGCGCTCGACCAGGTCGGGGTTGGCGATGAACGGGCGGCCGAGGGCCACCAGGTCCGCGCCCGCGTCCAGGATGCGAGCGGCGGATGCCAGACCGCCGTCGGCGGGGAACGGATCCGCCTCGGGCGCTTCGGGGTTCGACGGGTTCGCGATCAGCGCGCCCTGCCAGTGCCGACGGAGCACCGCGAACAACGGTGTGGGCGAGGCGTAGGCGAGGTGGAGGTAGGCGAGTCCGAGCGGTGCGATCGCGTCGAGCAGGGCCGGGAAGAGCTGGTCGGCGTCGTCCATGGCGATCCCGTTGTGGGGGTTGCCGGGCGAGAGTCGCAGGCCGGTGCGCTCGGGTCCGATCGCGGCGGACACGGCCTCGACGACCTCGACGACGAACCGGATGCGGTTCGCGATGGAGCCGCCGTACTCGTCGGTGCGGTGGTTGGTGCTGGTGGCGAGGAACTGGTTGAGCAGATAGCCGTTGGCGGCGTGGACTTCGACGCCGTCGGCTCCGGCGCGGACGGCATTGCTTGCGGCGGCGGTGAAGTCGTCGATCGTGGCGCGGATCTGGGCGGTGGTCATGGGGCGGGGGAGGGGCGGTTCGCCGTGGCCGTTCGGGGTGTGGATGTAGCCGGGTAGGGCGATCGCCGAGGGCGCCAACGGGATCAGGCCGCTGGTGTCGGGGTGGCCGATGCGGCCGCCGTGCTCGATCTGGAGGAAGACGCGGCCGCCGCCCGCGTGGACCGCGTCCGCGACCTTCCGCCATCCGTCCACTTGAGATTCGGTGAAGATGCCGGGGATGTTCGGATAGGTGTAGCCGACCTGGCTGGGGGAGCTGGCTTCGGCGATGATGAGGCCGGCTGCGGCGCGCTGCGCGTAGTACTCGGCCATGAGGGCCGTGGGGACGCCGCCGGGTGCCCGGTTGCGGCTCATCGGGGGCATGACCAGACGGTTCGGCAGGTCGAGCGCGCCGATACGGGCGGGTTGGAAGAGGCGCTGGGCCGTGGTCTCGGCGGGTGCGGTTTCGTTCGTCATGGCGGTACCGTAGAACCTGACACCAATGTCAGGTTCAAGGGATTGTGAGGCACGCCATGCGCATCGGGGAACTCGCCCGCCGGACCGGCGTGAGCGTGCGGTCGCTGCGGTATTACGAGGAGCAGGGGCTGCTGGAGTCCGACCGTACACCGGGCGGGCACCGCGAGTACGCGGAGCGGGCGGTCGACCGGGTCATCAGGATCCAGGTGCTGTACGCGGCGGGGTTGAACAGCCGCGTCATCGACAGCATCCTGCCCTGCATGCGCGACCACGACGGCGGCCCGAACGAGGCGGCCACGGCCTCCCTCGCGGCGGACCTCACGGCCGAGCGCGAACGCATCGACCGCGCCATCGCCGACCTGCAGCGTTCCCGCGAGATCCTCAACGAGGTGATCGAAGCCGCGGCACCGAGCGAGGTGTAGACCGAAGCAGCGCCGAGGACCGAATGCTGCGACGCGAACCCCGGGCCGCCTCCGCGTCATCCGGCCCGTCGCGGCGATCCTCGCGAGTTCCGGCAATCAGTGGGGCGCTGGTGCGGGCGGCGTTCGCTCTCGGCCTTCAGGCCAAGGGGCCCTTCAGCACCGCGAGTGCCGCGTTGCGGTCGCCGGTCCAGCGGAACACGTCGTCGGCCGGGGTTCGCCTGCCGCGCAGCAGGAGCAGGAGATCGCCTGCGGTGCCGGCGATGTCGGCCACCGGGTCGCCCGGACCGAAGACCCACCAGTCGTCGGTGTCAGTGGCGTCCAAGCGGATGCACACGTCCGGCGGCCAGGCCTTGCCACGCCCGATCTGCCTGGGCGCCAGCACGTCGAAGACCTCGGAGATCCCCTCGCACGCCAGCTCGGCATCGAGCGGGCCCGCTTCGCCGACGGCCCGTTCGGCGTCCCACCGGTGCAGCATCATCGAGACCGCGCGCGAGCGCTGCCAATACCCGGCGGTCGGCGGCGTGTAGTAGCCCCAGGCGGGTGCCGAGGGGTCGATGTCGAGCGACATGAGCAGCACCTCGCCGGTGCCGTCGACCCAGCGCGTCAGCTCGTACCGGTCCTCGGGGACCTTCGGCGGCGTCCCGTCGGGCGGTTCGGGCCGACCGTCCCAGTCGGTGACGGCCGCGGCGGCGAACAGGTTCGCGGTGCCCACATGCGCGGCGAGTTCGGCGAGGGTTCGGTCCTCGTCCCCGTGCTCGATCGGCGCGTCCAGGTCACCGCCGGCCAGGCAGGCACCGAACGCGTCGAGCTCGCGCCGGAAATGGCGGAGAAACGACGCAGCATCCATGCTCCCCAGCCTATCCACGACTGTGATCCGGCGCTCCCTCCAGGTCCCTCGGGTTCAGTCCGCCTCCACCTCCTTCCGGTGCGGCCGCCGGCCACGGCCGTGGCGTTCACCGAGAGGACGGAACAGCGTCGCGGACTGTGACCGACGGAAGGGAAATGTCGCACCCGTCACGGAGGATGGGCGCATGACCGAGACACCCGCCGCTCCGGACCCGATCATGGACGCCATCGGCCGAGCCGTCGTGCAAGGCCACAACGGCGACATCGCCGAAGCCCGAACGGCACTGCTCGACCTCTGGAACCGGATCGGCGTCACCGGCGACCCGCTGCACCGGTGCACCCTGGCCCATTCCATGGCCGACCTCTACGACGACGCCGCCGGCGCCCTCGCCTGGGACGTCCGCGCCCTCGACGCCGCCGACGCCGCGACCGACGAACGCGTGCAAGCCCATCACGCCGGACTCCAGATCGCGGGCTTCTACCCGTCCCTCCACCTCAACCTCGCCGACGACTACCGTCGCCTCGGCTCCTTCGAAGCCGCCGGGGCCCACATCGACGCGGCCGAACAGGCGGCCCCGGCCCTCCCCGAGGGCCCTTACGGCGACCTGATCCGCCGCGCCGTCGAGGAAGTCGCCGCAGCCATCGCCGAGAAGGACACCGCCCCGAGGGCATCGGCCCCCGGCTCCGGCGGCTGACGCTCGGTTCCCGAGGCGGCGCCGAAACCCGCTGCGGCGCAGGCTCGCGCTACGTGAGGTCGGCGGTGGGGCGACCCCGCCGAACGCGTCCGCGATCGTCGCGAGGACGCTGCGGGCCGGGACGGTGCGGACGGCGAACGCTAGCGGACGATCCGCAGGCCCGCGAGGCCGCCGTCGACGGCGAGGCTGGTGCCGGTGAGGGATTTGTTGTGAGGGTCGGCGAGGTAGACGATCGCGGCCGCGACCTCCTCGGGGCTCACGAGGCGGCCGGTCGGCTGGCGGGCCTCGAGGCGGGCCCGCTCGGCGGCCGGGTCCTCGGCCTGCTCGAGGAGGCGCTGCACCCATGGCGTGTCGGCGGTGCCGGGGCTGACGCAGTTGACGCGGATCCCTTCGGCCACATGGTCGGCGGCCATCGCCAAGGTGAGCGAGTGGACCGCGCCCTTCGACGCCGAGTAGAGGGCGCGGTTGACCAGACCGGTCAGGGCGGCGATCGAGGTGGTGTTCACGATCGCCGGGGCCGATGATTCGCGCAGGTGCGGGAGGCACGCGCGCGAGAGGCGCACCATGCCGAGGAGGTTCACGTCGAGCACGCGGAACCACTGCTTGTCGGAGTTCTCCTCGACGGTGCCGACCGCGCCGATCCCGGCGTTGTTCACCACGATGTCGACGCCCCCGAAGTGCTCCTTGACGGCGGCGACGGCCAGGCGGACCTGGTTGTCGTCGGACACGTCGCACTTGTGGGACCAGTGCTTCGCGCTCTCGTTGAGGTCGAGCACCGCGACGTCGGCGCCTCGTGCGGCGAAGGCGTCGGCCGCGGCCGCGCCGATCCCGGAGGCGCCTCCGGAGATCACGACGGTGAGGCCCTCGAAGCCGTTGGTACCGCTCATCAGTTGCTCCTCCATTCAGGACCGTTCGGGTAGGAGAACCGAATCAGGCTGTCGCGCTTCATCTCGGCGGAGAAGCCCGGTTCGGTCGGCGCCCGATAGCGGCCGTCCTCGATCACGGTGGGTGCGGTGAAGTGCTCGTGCAGGTGGTCCACGTACTCGATCACGCGGTCCTCCATGGTCGCACTCACCGAGGTGTAGTCGAACATGGACAGATGGCAGACCAGTTCGCACAGGCCCACACCGCCCGCGTGCGGGCACACGGGAACCCCGAACTTCTTGGCCAGCAGCAGGATCGCGAGGTTCTCGTTGACGCCGGCGACGCGTGCGGCGTCGAGCTGCAGGAAGTCGATGGCGCCCGCCTGGAGGAGCTGCTTGAACATGACCCGGTTGTGGACGTGCTCGCCGGTGGCGACCTTGACCGGTGCCACCCGCCGCCGGATCGCGGCGTGCCCGAGCACGTCGTCAGGGCTCGTGGGCTCCTCGATCCACCACGGGTCGAACTCGGCGAGCGCCGCCGTCCACTCCACGGCCTGCTCGACGTCCCAGCGCTGGTTCGCGTCGACCGCGATCCGCACGTCGGGTCCGACGGCCGAGCGGGCGGCGGCGAAGCGGCGGCGGTCGTCCTCGAGGTCGGCGCCCACCTTCAGTTTGATCTGCGTGTAGCCCTCGGCGACGGCCTGGCGGGCGAGGCGCACGACCTTCTCGTCGTCGTACCCGAGCCAGCCGGGGGAGGTGGTGTACGCCGGGTAGCCGTTCCGCTCGACCTCCTCGATGCGTTCGGCCTTCCCCGGTTCGGCCTCGCGCAGGATCGCCAGGGCCTCATCGGGAGTGAGCGCATCGGAGAGGTAGCGCCAGTCGATGGACTGGACGATCTCTTCGGGGGCGAGGTGGGAGAGGAACTTCCACAGCGGGTATCCGGAGCGGCGCGCGGCGAGGTCCCAGGCGGCGTTCACGAGCGCGGCGGCCGCGAGGTGCATGACGCCCTTCTCGGGGCCGAGCCAGCGGATCTGCGAGTCGTGGGTGAGGCGCTTGTACAGCTCGGCGAGGTCCGCGGTGCCGTGGACGTCGGCGCCGATGACGTACTCGCTGAGCGTTTCGATGGCGGCGCAGCAGATGTCGTTGCCGCGCCCGATCGTGAAGGTGAACCCGTGGCCCTCGTGCCCGCTGTCGGTGTGGAGCACCACGTAGGCGGCCGAGTAGTCGGGGTCGGGGTTCATCGCGTCGGAGCCGTCGAGGCTGCGCGAGGTGGGGAAGCGGACGTCGATCACGTCCACGGCCGTGATCGTCATGCCTGCACTGTCGGGTTCTCGGTGTGGCCCAGGCCTTCGATGCCGACGGACACGACGTCCCCGGCCTTGAGGTAGGGGAAGCGGCCGGAGAGCGCGACGCCCTCGGGGGTGCCGGTGAGCAGCAGATCGCCCGCGTCGAAGGCCATGAACTGCGACATGTGGTGGATGATGCGGGCCACCGAGAAGATCATGTCCTTCGAGTTCGAGTCCTGGCGGATCTCGCCGTTCACCTTGGACCACATGCGCAGTGCCTGCACGTCCGCGATCTCGTCGGGGGTGACGAGGTAGGGGCCGAGCGGGGTGAACGTCGGGCAGGCCTTGCCCTTCGAGAACTGGCCGCCGGAGCGCTCGATCTGGAACTCGCGTTCGGAGAGGTCGTTCGCGACGACGAAGCCGGCGATGCAGTCCAGCGCCGCCTCTTCGGACTCCAGATAGGACGCACGCTGCTTGAAGACCACGCCGAGTTCGACCTCCCAGTCGGTGCGGGTCGAGCGGCGCGGGATCTCCACATCGTCGTTCGGGCCGACGATCGTGTTGGGGTGCTTGTAGAACACGACGGGCTCGGCGGGCGGCTCGGCGCCGGACTCGGCGCAGTGCGCGGCGTAGTTCATGCCGATGCAGACGATCGCGGAGGGCTTGGCGATCGGCGGGGCGATGCGCTCGCCCGCGATGTCGATCTCGGGGAAGCCCGCCGTCGTACTGATGCCGCCCCGCTTCAGGAACTCGCCGTCGATGTCGCCGATGGGGCCCGAGAGGTCGTAGTACTTGCCGTCCGAGAACGCCACTGGGGTCTCGAAGCCGGGCCGGCCGATGCGCAGGTACTTCATTGCTCTCCTAGCTGGTAGGTCCGGGCGGCGGTGCCGCCGAAGACGTCGGGGTCGGTGCGTCCGAGCACCTCGGTGAGGGCGTCCTTGACGCGGGTGTAGGTGGCGGCCAGTTCGCAGACGGGCCAGTCGGAGCCGAACATGAGGCGGTCGGGTCCGAACAGTTCGAGGGCGGCCTGGATGAAGGGCCGCAGGTCGTCGGGGGTCCAACGCCGCCAGTCGGCCTCGGTGACGAGCCCGGAGAGCTTCGCGGTCACGTTGGGCTGCTTCGCGAGCGGTGCCACGGCCTCGCGCCAGGCCCTGAGCCCGGCGTCGCCCTCGCGCACCTGCGGCTTGCCGAGGTGGTCGAGCACGAACCCCAGTTCGGGCACGGCGGCGGCGGCCTTCGCGGCGGCCGGGAGCTGGTCGACGCGCACGATGAGGTCGAAGGTGGGAACGGTCCCCGCGATGGTCTTCAATGCGGTCAGGACCTCGGGCCGGGCGAGGAAGTCCGGGTCGGGGCGGCCCTGGACCTGGTCGCGGAGGCCCACGAGGTAGCGGGCGCGGGGGTGGTTCGCATAGCGCGCCAAGGTGCTCGGGAGGCGCGGGTCGAGCAGGTCGATGAAGCCGACGACCCCGGCGATCTCGTCCACGGCGCCGGCGAGGTGCAGGAATTCGACGGTCTCGGACGGGTGGCCCCAGTCGGCCTCGACGAGGACCGTGCGGTCGACCCCGGCGGCCTGCAGGTTGGCGCGGAGGTCGGCGACGCCGTAGTCGCGGCGGATCGGCTCGAGCTCCGGTGCGCTTGCGAGCCAGGGATAGTCGGCGGTCCAGACGTGGTGGTGGGCGTCGATCACGGGAGCGTTCATTGCGGAACCGGTGCCTCCTCGGCCAGCAGCCCGGCTTGCTTGAGGTCGTGCCAGAGCGCGCCGGGAATGGGATGGGCGTACATGGCGAGGGCGTCGTCGACCTCTTCGGGGTTGCGGGCGCCGACGAGGATCGACGCGACGGCGGGATGGGCCGCGGGGAACTGCAGTGCGGCGGCGCGCAGCGGGGTGTCGTACTTGGCGCATATCGTGGCGATGGCCTGGGCGCGCGCCAGCAGCCGCTGATCGGCCTCCATGTAGTTGAAGTGCGCCCCGGGCTTGGGGTCGGCGAGGATCCCCGAGTTGAAGACGCCGGCGGCGATCACCGAGACCCCGCGTGAGACGCAGAGGGGGTAGAGCCGGTCCAGGGCTGACTGGTCGAGCAGCGTGTACCGCCCGGCGATGAGCGCCACGTCGAAATCGGCCTGCGAGAGCAGGTCGGCGGCGGCGTCGGTGGAGTTCATGCCGATGCCGACGGCGCCGATGCGCCCGGCGGCCTTGAGCTCGGTGAGGGCCTTGTGCGTCCCGGCGAGGGCCTCGGACGGGTGGTCGTCGGGGTCGTGGATGAGGCCGATCTCGACGCGGTCGGTGCCGAGGCGTTCGAGGCTGCCGAGGTGGGATTCGTGCGCGCCGCGGTAGGAGAAGTCGAAGACGGCGGCCTTGCCGTTGGGCTCGCCCCAGATGTCCCAGGGGCCCTCGTGGTCGACGAGGACACGGCCCATCTTGGTCGACAAGGTGAACGCGTCGCGCGGCCGCTCGGCGATCGTCCTCCCGAGCCGTTCCTCGGAGAGCCCGGCGCCGTAGTGCGGGGCGGTGTCGAAGTGCCGGATGCCGCCGTTCCAGGCGGCGTCGACCGTTGCGGCGGCCACGGCCGGGTCGACGCGGGAGAAGAGCCCCGCGAGCGGGGCGCAGCCGAGCCCGACGGCGGTCACGGACACGTCGGTGCCGCCGAGGGCGCGGGTGGGGAGTGAGCGCCGGTCTCCAGCCACAGGGGCCTCCAATGGGAACGAAAAGGGCGTCGAGCCGGCCGGTGTCGAGCTGATCCGTGCCGTCGCGACATATCCTATAGGATTGTGAGCATGACGGCTACATCAGCGACCCCCGAGAAGCGCACGCTCGCGGACGAGGCCTACACGGAGCTGAAGTCCCGGGTCATCCGCTCCGAGCTGGTCCCCGGGGCGAAGCTGAGCATCGACGGGCTCGCCAAGCAGCTCGCGTTCTCGCAGACGCCGATCCGGGAGGCGCTGGCGCGCTTGGAGTCCGAAGGCCTGCTCGCACGGCGCCCGCTGAGCGGCTATACCGTCGAGCCGCTGCTGTCCGCCGCCGAATTCGAGGACCTCTTCGAGATCCGCATGATGCTCGAGCCGCGCGCGGCGCGGCGGGCGGCGGAGGCCCGACCGGCCGGTCTCGTCGCGGCCGAAGCGGAGGCGCTGAAGATCGCCGCGCGAACCCCCGGCACGGGAGCCGACAAGCTGGACTTCACCGAAGCCGACGCCCGCTTCCACGACTCGGTCGCCGAGCTGAGCGGCAGCGCCCAGCTCGCGAAGGCGATCCGCCGCCTGGACGCGCACCTGCACCTCCACCGCGCCTACATCGAACCCGAGTCGATCGAGGAGACCGAGGTGGAGCACCTGGCGATCGCGGACGCTATCATTGCGAAGCAACCGCTTGCCGCCGAGGAGGCCATGTGCCGCCACCTCGAACGCTCCCAGATCCGGCACCGCGCCGCCTTCGAAGCGGCCCGCACCACCGAACCAGCCCCGAAACCCAAGCGCGCCAAGGCGACCCGATGAACGAACCCGACCAGCGAGACCACCGCGCCGCGATCCGCCTCGCATCCCCGGAAGCAGAGGTGCAGTCATGCCCCGCGTAGGCCTGTTCATCACCTGCGTCAACGACGCGCTCTTCCCCGAGACGCCCAAAGCCGTCGTCCGGATCCTCGAACGCCTCGGCTACGACGTCGACTTCCCCGCCGCCCAGACCTGCTGCGGCCAGATGCACGCCAACTCCGGCTACAAGAAGGACGCCGCGGCACTCGCCGGCGCCTTCGAAGACGTCTTCGGCGCCTACGACGCCATCGTCACCCCCTCCGGATCCTGCGCCGCCATGGCCCGCGACCAATACCCGCACCTCATCGGCTCGGACATCGGCGACCACGTCTACGAACTCTCCGAATTCCTCATCGACGTCGCCGGCGTCGAAGACGTCGGCGCGCGCTTCCCCCACACCGTCACCTACCACCCGACCTGCCACGGCACCCGCGCACTCGGCCTGGGCGACAAGCCCCTCCGCCTCCTCCGCGCCGTCGACGGCATCGAACTGGTCGACCTGCCCGCCGCCGACCAGTGCTGCGGCTTCGGCGGGACCTTCGCCCTCAAGAACAGCGACGTCTCCTCGGCGATGCTCGCCGACAAATGCCGCCACGCCGCCGACACCGGCGCGGAGTACCTCGCCGCCGCCGACAACTCGTGCCTTACCCACATCGGCGGCGGCATCCACAGATCCGGTGGCCCGCGCCCCATCCACTACGCCGAGATCCTCGCGAGCACCGCATGAGCCCAGAAATCGTCCCCGCCGCCTCGCTCATCCCCGCCGACGCGCCCTTCCCCAAGGCCGCCAAGGTCGCCCTCGGCATGCCGCAACTGCGCAAGAACCTCGCCCACGCCACCGGCACCATCCGCGCCAAACGCGCCAACGTCGCCGGGGAACTCGACGACTGGGAGCCCCTGCGCGACACCGCCGCCGCGATCAAAGCCGACGTACAGCACCGCCTCCCCGAACTCGCCGTCGAGTTCGAACGCAACGCCACCGCCGCCGGAGCCCACGTCCACTGGGCCCGCGACGCCCAGGAGGCCAACGCGATCGCCGCCCGGATCGTGCGCGAGGCCGGAGCCGACGAGGTCGTCAAGGTCAAATCCATGGCCACCCAGGAGATCGAACTCAACGAGCACTTCGAGGCCGTCGGCCTCAAGGCCTTCGAGACCGACCTGGCCGAACTCATCGTCCAACTCGCCGAGGACAGGCCCAGCCACATCCTCGTGCCCG
Source organism: Glycomyces sp. YM15 (assembly GCF_016918015.1). Taxonomy (GTDB): domain Bacteria; phylum Actinomycetota; class Actinomycetes; order Mycobacteriales; family Micromonosporaceae; genus Glycomyces. The sequence continues at coordinate 9,597 of NZ_JAERMK010000038.1, read as the reverse complement.
CGATCCACTACAACCGCACCGAGATCCGCGACATCTTCGATCAGCGTATGAGTGACGCGCCGAAGGGCCTGACCGACGAACCGGCCGCGCTGGCCGAGGCCGCGCGGCAACACCTGCGGCGGCGGTTCCTGTCGGCGAAGGTCGCCGTGTCGGGCGCGAACTTCGCCGTGGCCGAGACGGGCTCGCTGGTCGTGGTCGAGTCCGAGGGCAACGGCCGCATGTGCCTCACGATGCCGCAGACCCTGATCAGCATCGTCGGCATCGAGAAGCTGCTGCCGAGCTTCTCGGACCTCGAGGTGTTCATGCAACTCCTCCCGCGATCCTCCACAGGGGAGCGAATGAACCCGTACACCTCGGTGTGGACGGGCGCGCGCGAAGGAGACGGACCGCAGGACGTACACGTCATCCTCCTCGACAACGGCCGCACCGGCGTGCTCGCCGACGAGGTGGGCCGCCAGGCGCTCTCATGCATCCGCTGCTCGGCCTGCCTCAACGTGTGCCCCGTGTACGAGCGCACCGGCGGCCACGCGTACGGGCACGTCTACCCCGGCCCGATCGGCGCGATCCTCGCGCCGCAGCTCGAACCGGGCCGGCACGACGACCTGCCCTACGCCTCAAGCCTGTGCGGGGCCTGCTACGAGGTCTGCCCGGTCAAGATCAACATCCCCGAGGTCCTGGTCCACCTGCGTCAGCAGGGACCGCACCAGGCGGGCGAACGGGCCGCGATGGGTGGCGCGAAGGCCGTGATGGCGCGGCCGAGGCTGTGGCGGGCCGCGCTCAAGGCCGCGCGACTCGGGTCGATGCCTTGGCGCCGCAAGGGCTTCCTGCGCAGGCTCCCCTGGCCAGGATCGAAGTGGACGGTGAGCCGGGACCTGCCGGTGCCGCCGAAGGAGGACTTCCGGGACTGGTGGAAGGAGCGGCAGCGATGAGTGCGACACCGACGGCGCGCGAGGAGATCCTGGCGCGGATGCGCCGCGCCCTCGACGGCGCGGGCGAGGCGCCCGTGCCGCCGCGCGAGTACCGGCGCTCACTCGAGACGGGCGCCGACATCACCGCGATGCTCATCGACCGACTGGTCGACTACAAGGCGAACGTCCACCACGGCCTCGCCTCGATCGCAGCGGCGCTCGGCGATGCGCAACGCGTAGTGGTGCCCGCCGACCTCCCCGAGGACTGGCGGCTCGGCGGCGCCGAGTTCGTCCCCGACACCGAGCTGTCCACTGCGGACCTCGACGGCATGGACGCGGTCCTCACCGGCTGCGCCGCCGCCGTCGCCGTCTCTGGCACCATCATGCTCGATGCCGGTGCGGCCCAAGGCAGAAGAGCGATCACGCTGGTGCCCGACCATCATGTCGTGGTGGTCAGGCGCGACCAGATCGTGGGCCACCTGGCGGAGGCGCTCCCGATGCTCGACCGCACGGCCCCGCAGACCTGGATCTCGGGCCCCTCGGCGACGAGCGACATCGAACTCCAACGCGTCGAAGGCGTCCACGGCCCGCGCCGCCTCGATGTCGTACTGCTCGAAGACTGACGCCGGACCACCCGCTTCGACATCGCGATCGGGCCGCAGCACGCGTTGTGCCAGTGAGGCGCCGGAGATGAATGCGGGCGACGTCCGCCCCGAAGCAGTGAATGCGGCGGCCTGGCCCTGATCGCACCCGGGGCCGGTATTCGGATGCGGTTCAAGCAATCCAGCCCGGCGATGATCTATCCGCGTCCTTGAGATCGGCGCCAGCGAGGGCCGCCGGTCGCCCGACCTACCGTAGGGCGGCAGACTCGGCCCGGCGGATGCCGAAGCCCGCCACAAGACGCATACGAGGAACCGTCCTGAGAGACATCGTCGCCGGTGACCCCGGCAAGACCATGAAACGGTCCGGACCGCCACAGCCGTAGGCACTGGTGCTGCGTCCGTTCGGCGGTCAGCGACGGAGCGGTGAGGATCGGGTCGGGGGCGTGATGCCGCCGTGCGGGCTGGTTGCCGGTTGCGGTCAAAGCGATCAGCGACTGCGAGGTGGCGGGATTCGGATGTGTTGCCGTGATTGAGGCGGGATTCGGGATTCGGGATTCGGGATTCGGAACCCGGGCCGATCGTTGCCATCGGCCGAACTCGCCGAGTCCGGCCCGACGTCAAAGCGATCGGGTGGTCGGCGACGAGGGAGCCGGCAGTCGACGGGATCGGCCCGGACATGCTCGTGCTCGTGCTCGTGCTCATGTGCATGGTCGTGGTCCTCATGCGCCTGTGTCGCCTCCTTCCCGCTGCTCTACTTGCTTCCCTCGCTGGCCCTGCTGGCCCTGCTGGCCCTGCTGGTCTTGCTGGTCTTGCTTCGGCTTCCGGTTCCGGCCCTTCGGCTTTCGCCTGGCCGCGCGCCGTCCCTGCCAGGGGCGGATGTGGTTGCCTGCCGTCCCTGAGGGAGTGGTGCGGCCGCCCGGTGATGGTCCCGGTGGATGCCGGTGGCGGGTTCGCCTCCCGAGGATCGTTTGCCGTTCCTCGGGGTCCGTCCTGCAGTCGCGCGGGCTTGGGGGCGCGGCGCTGCCGGGACGGGGTGGTGGTCGCCATGGACGTGCTTGCGGTGTCGCCGTACCGAGTCCTCTATTCGCTCGGTGTGGCCTCACCGCTGACGCTGGCGGGTCGTGCTCGAATCGCGAGTGCCGTCGTGTACGGCATCGCCTGCTGGTTGGGGTGATCCCAACTAGGATCGTCCACCCAGTCACGGCCCATCGGGGGCGCGGACAGCTGCGGGCGATGGCACGGGGGTGAGATCGGACGCCTCCAAGAAGGAGGAGCACCCTGGCTTGCGGGGTCGTCGCCTCGAAACAAGTCGGTTTGTCGGATCGGCCAGAGGCTTGTCGTAGTCTGCTTACACCTACCCCGACACCTGTACAAATTCCCTGTCCCTGTACGTACCTCAATTGTCCCTCATGCAGCCCCCGACTGTCATCACCCACAGGTGGAGAACATCCTCATGTTCCCCACCCCACGCCCAGCCTGATCGACTGCGTCCCAACCGAACCCGACCCGAGGCGCGCCACTCCGCCGGCCCCGCCACCCACCCCTCCGTCGCTGCCCGGTTTGACCACCACCCACCCCAACCTGACGCCCGCCATCCGACCCCGCCCCGCCACCTACCCCTCCGTCGCTGACTGCTCGAACCCCGACCCAGAACCGACCCTGCGGGGGACACGGCGGCAAACCACCGCCCACCCCTGGAATGCGGCGGGCTCGGCGCGAGGGCAACTGGGCCATGAGCCCTCCACCGCCGTTGAGGCTCAACCTGTCACAGTTTGCCGACTCGACATGAGCACCCCGTAGTGGTCGGAGGTGGTCATAATCGGCGCCATGCTCCTCACGAGACCCGGTGTGCTGCTTGGCAGCCGCTACCTCCTTCGGCAACGGATCGGCGCGGGAGGGATGGGAGAGGTCTGGCGGGCCGAGGACACCATGCTGCGCAGGCCGGTCGCCCTCAAGGTCCTGCATCCGGCGCTCTCCGACGACCAGGGCTTCCAGCGCCGCTTCGTCGAGGAGGCCCGCACGGTGGCGGCGCTGCGGGCGCCGGGAGTGGTCGAGATCTTCGACATCCGAGGCGACCGCGACGAGCACGGCGAGGCCATGACCTACCTGGTCATGGAGTTCCTCGAAGGCCAGTCCCTCCACTCGGTGATCGAGCGGCACGCCCCGATGCCCGCACAGCGGGTACTGCCACTGCTCGCCCAGATCGCGGACGCGCTGGACGTGGCGCACCGGGCCGGGATCGTGCACCGGGACGTCAAGCCCGCCAACATCATCGTCGACGCCAAGGGCGCACCGACCATTCTGGATTTCGGGATCGCGCTGCGCCGCGACCACACCGCGCTCACCGCCACCGGCACCGTGCTGGGCACGGTCGGGTACGCCTCGCCCGAGCAGCTGCGCGGGGAGGAGCTGACCGGCGCGTCGGACCTGTACTCGCTCGGGATCATCGCCTACGAATGCCTCAGTGGCGCGATCCCGTTCGACCGGAACTCGCCCGCGGCCGTCATCACCGGGCACTTGCACGAGACGCCGCCGCCGCTGCCTCCTGGCGTGCCTCCGGTGGCGGCCGAGCTGGTCGACTGGGCGATGGCGAAGGATCCCGCGGAGCGCCCGGCTTCGGCAGGGATGTTCGCTCAGGAATGCAGGGTGGCGGTCCCGCAGACGAAACCGGTCATAGTCGAGTCCAACCGCACCACAGTGGACCTCCTGGTGTCGTCGTCCCCGCCGCCGCCGCCGCGGCCGACCGCGCCGATGCCGACCGCCGCCGAATCGGAGGAGCCGCGCCGCCGCCGCGGCCGGGGCGTGCTGTGGGGCCTCGCCGCCGTGATCGCGGCCGTCGCGTTGACGATCGGCGTCATGCGGCTCTTCGACGAGGACGAACCGGGAGGCCGGGGCGCGAGCGAGGATCCGTCGGGCGGTGACGGCTCACCGGAGGCCACCGAGCCCGCGACCCCCGCCGCGGAGACGGGCGCGGAGGAGACGCAGGCTGAAGCGGCCCCGCTCCCGGACACGTCGGTACTGGTGAGCGCCGCGACCGGCGACTGCCTGGTCGGCTACCACGACACGCCGCCGCCGAGCGCGCAGATGGGCCTCTGCGACGACAACGGCATCGACGAGTTCGCGTTCGCCGTCGAAGGCGACGAGGTCAGCCTCACGTACTCGTATGAATACGATATTTGGCCGAACGGCAGTGAAACCATCACCGAATGCCTCTGGTGGGACGGCGAACACCTCAACCTCGACGAACGCTGCGGCGAGACGACGTGGCAGTTCACGTACCTGCGCACTGACGAGGCCGAGCATGCTGACTTCTGGCAGGTGCGCGCCTCGGGCGACGGCGACTTCTGCCTCACGGTCGCCGACCCGGCGCCGACGCTCAGCCCCTGCACGGCCGACGACGAGAACCAGCAGTGGCGGACGACTGCGGCCTGACCCGCCGGGCGGCTAGCGCTTCGTGCGGCGCACCCGTTCGCGGCCCAGGAGCCAGAGGGCCTGCACGCCGTCGGTCCAGGTGATCTTCTTGCCCTCCTCGCGGCTGCGCGCCGTGTAGGAGATCGGCACCTCGTACGGCCGGATGCCGCGCTTGAGCAGCTTCGCGGTCAGCTCGGCCTCCATGCCGAAGCCGCCCGAGCGGATGTTCAAGTCCAGGTACATCTGGCGCGGCAGGAGCTTGTAGCAGGTCTCCAGGTCCGAGATGTACGAGTTGAAGAGGATGTTCGCCGCGAGCGTGATGCCCTTGTTGCCCATCACGTACCAGAACGAATAGGCCGAGTGCGAGCCGAACGAGCGCGACCCGTAGACCACCTCGGCCTTGTCCTCGAGAACCGGCTTGAGGAGCCGCGGGAGGTCGCCGGCGTCGTACTCGCCGTCGGCGTCGAACACGACGACGTAGTCGCCGTGGGCGGCCTTGGCCGCCGTGCGGATCGCCGCGCCCTTCCCTTTGTTGCGGTCGTGGCGGATCAACCGCACCCGCGGATTGTCCTCAAAGGTCTGGAGGACCTCCCAGGAACGATCGCGGGAGCCGTCGTCGACGGCAACGATCTCGGTCTCGCAGGGGAACTCCACTGCGAGCAGCTCTTTCAACGTTCCGGCAGCGAGGCGTTCCTCATTGAAGACCGGAACGAGAATCGACAACAGCATTGCTGCTCCATCCCCGCGGATCGAACAAGATTGCACAACCATAACGCGCTCATGCCAGGACGGCATCGGCCGGACGGGTCGTGTTGAATGAAGCAGTGCTGCTCGTCCTGTGGCTCCTGATTCTGCTTCCGGCGCTCGCCTACGCCCTCCGCCCCCGTGACGGGGCCGTCCTGGCCCCCGCGAGGCTCGCCGTCGTGCGGGCATCGATCCTGTTGGGGGCGTATGCAATCGGCGTCGTCGAGGTCGCCTCCGCCCTCACCGCGCTCACCGCGCCCGCGATCCTCATCGCGTGGCTCGCGGCCACCGCCGCCGTCATCGCGGCCGTGCTCGTGCGCGCTGTTCGGGACGTAACCCCTGACGGCGGCGCCGCAGGCCGCGGCCAGCCGCTCGACGCCCTCCGAGAGGAGCTCAGGTCCCACCGCGGCGCCACCCGCCGCACCTGGCGGCGCACCAGGTCAGCCGCCGCGGCGGCCCCCGCCTGGCAATGGGCCCTCGGATGCGTCATCGCGATCCTCGCCATCAGCGTCGCCGTCCTCGCGATCGGCTCGTCCCCCAACAACTTCGACTCCCAGACCTACCACCTGCCGCGCATCGAGCACTGGGTCCAGAACGCCAGCGTCGCCGTCTTCCCCACGGACATCCACCGCCAGGTCGACATCTCGCCCGGCTCCGAATACCTCCTCACCCACCTGCGGCTCCTCTCCGGCGGCGATGGCGCCTACAACCTCCTGCAGTTCCTCGCCGCGATCGGCGCGGCCCTCGCCGCCTCCCGGATCGCGGCGCAGCTCGGCGGCGGTCCCGTCGCCCAGCTCGCCACCGTCTTCATCCTCGCCACCACCCCCGAAGTGCTCCTCCAGGCCTCCAGCACCCAGGTCGACCTCGTCGCCGCCGCCTGGGTCGCGTGCCTCGCCACGATCGTGCTCGACGAATTCACCCGACCCGGGGACGCGAGCGGGATCCTCCGCGTCACCGCCCCCCACTCCGACGCCCTCTACCTCGGACTCGCGTTGGGGCTCATCGCGGTCACCAAGAGCACCGGGCTCCTCGCCGCCGCCCCACTGCTGCTCGTGTGGGGCATCGGACGGCTCGTGCGCGACGGCCACCGCCGCCGCCCCTGCCTCTGCGGACGCAGCCCCCAGCAGTGCTCCCGCTCCGACGCCTCACGCGCCCGGACCGCCCGCGCCGCCACGGTGGCCGCGTCCCTCGCCATCCTCGCCATCGCCCTGATCCTGGTGGGGCCCTTCCTCCTCCGCATGCAGCAGACCTTCGGGCACCCGCTCGGCCCCGACCTGCTGCGCGAATCCATCGGCGTCCAGACCGCCGACCCCCGGCTGCTCCTCATCAACGGCCTGCGCATCGCCCAGACCAACCTCGACACGCCCCTGTTCTTCCTCTCGGACGCGTTCGCCGCCGCCGTCAACGGCCTCGCGAACCTCATGGGCGTCGACCCCAACGACCCCCGGATCACCTTCGGCTCCACCGAATTCCCCGTACCCGCCTGGTACCCCGACGAAGACCGCGCCGCGTTCCCGATCACCGGTCTCGCCGCCGCAGCCGGGCTCGCCTGGTTCGCGGTCAAAGGCCCCCGGCTGCGCCGCGCCTACGCCGCCGCGCTCGCGGTCGCGTTCATCGGCGTCGTCTGCACCGTCTCCTGGCAGCCGTGGATCAACCGGCTCGTCATGTTCCTCGTCGTCCTCGGCGCCCCCGCCGCCGGACTCCTCGCCGCCGCCCTCGTCAAAGGCTTCGCCGCGACCGCACGCGACCGCAGCCGCCGCCGCGCCGCCTGCGTCCTCGTCACCGTGATCGCCGTCGTCGCCTCCCTCGCCGGCGTCCTCACCGTCGCCTACGGCTACCCCCGCCGCCTCGCCGGCGCCTGGTCCGTCTTCAGCCTCACCGACCTCGAGGAGCGCTTCGTGCGCCGCCGCGAATGGCTGCCCCAGTACGAGGAGGCCGCCGCCGCCGTCGCGGCCGCCGAACCCGAGCGCGTGGGCCTCGTGCAGGGCAACGACTCCTGGGAGTACCCGTGGTGGATCCTCCTCCCCGAGGACACCGAGATCGTCGCCCTGCAGTCGATCGTCCCCGGCGAGGAACCCGCCGACCCTTCCATCGTCGACGCCATCGTCTGCGCCGAAGACCTCGCCGAATGCGAGGACCTCACCCCCGACGGCTGGGAGTTCCACGACCTCGGCACCGTCGCCTACGCCCTCCCGCCCGCCGGATCGTGAGCCGCGCACCCACTTCAGGGGTCGTTGAGCTGCGCCGACGGGCCGGGCACTAACCTGGGCCCATGCTGCTTAGCGACCGCGACATCCTCGATGCCGTCAAGAACGACCGCCTCGGCATCCAGCCGTTCGAAGACGAACTCGTGCAGCCCTCCAGCATCGACGTCCGGCTCGACCGGCGCTTCCGGGTCTTCAACAACCAGAAGTACACCCACATCGACCCCTCCAAGCAGCAGGACGACCTCACCGCGGAGGTCGAGGTCGGCGACGACGAACCGTTCGTGCTCCACCCCGGCGAGTTCGTCCTCGCCTCCACCCTCGAGGTCTTCACCCTCCCCGACGACCTCGCCGCGCGCCTCGAAGGCAAGTCGAGCCTCGGCCGCCTCGGTCTGCTCACCCACTCCACCGCCGGGTTCATCGACCCGGGCTTCTCCGGGCACGTCACCCTCGAGCTCTCCAATGTCGCGAACCTCCCCATCACGCTCTGGCCGGGCATGAAGATCGGGCAGCTCTGCGTCTTCCGCCTCACCAGCCCCGCCGAGAACCCGTACGGCGCCGGCGCCAACTTCTCCCGCTACCAGGACCAGCGCGGCCCCACCCCGTCGAAATCCTGGATGCACTGGCGCACTTGGCCCACCTAGGCTGCATTCATCTGCAATCGCCGTTCCCACTCGCACCGCTGCCAAGCGTTTCTCTCGCGAATCGCTGAACAGGGGTGTCATTCGGCCTAACCTGCGGTCATGGACATCTCGCAGAGCTTCCAGAACATGTGGGACAGCGTCATCGCCTTCTTGCCGCGTGCGCTGGCCTTCCTGGCGATCCTCCTCATCGGTTGGATCGTCAGCAAATTCATAGGCAAGATGGTCGGCAAGCTCCTCCACCGGGTCGGATTGGACCGCGCCGGGGAGAAGTCCGGGCTGCGCCGCTTCACCGGCAGGTTCGAGTTGAGCGACCTGCTGGGCAGACTCGTGTATTACGCCCTGCTGCTGTTCACCCTGCAGCTGGCCTTCGGAGCGTTCGGGAACAACCCGGTGTCGAGCCTGCTGAACCAGCTCGTCGGCTGGCTGCCGCAGCTGTTCATCGCGCTGGTCATCATCGTGGTGGCCTTCGCGATCGCCAACGCGGTGCACGGGCTCATCAGCGGCATGCTGGCCGACACCAACTACGGCAACACCGTGGCCCGGATCAGCCAGTTCGCGATCATCTTCTTCGGCGTCGTCGCGGCGTTCGGCCAGGTCGGGATCGCCACGACCGTGACCACGCCGATCTTGTGGACGGTGCTGGCGATGATCGCAGGCGTCGTGATCGTCGGCGTCGGCGGCGGGCTCGTCGGGCCGATGCGCCAGCGCTGGGAGCGGATGCTGAACAGCGCCGAGGTCGAGGCCGCGAAGGTGAAGGAGACGGTCCGCACGGGCGGCGACGCGACGTCGTCGATGTCGCAGCGGTACAGCTCCGAGCGGTACGGGACGGCTGCCGACACGCAGGCCCCGGCGGCGGGGACGATGGGGGAGGCGGGCGCCATGGGCGGCCCGATGCCCGAAGGCGCGCGGCCGCACGGGACGAGCGCCGGGCCCGGGCCCGAGACCGAGCGACCGATGCCGCCGAACGAGCCGTAGGGGCCGCCCCGGGAGGCGATGTGTCCGGTCTCCCGTAGCGGTTCCCTCGGCGCGGCAATGCGAGGCGCCGCCTCGGCGGCTCGGGGAGGCACTGCTCGACACGTCGGCC
>NZ_JAERMK010000037.1 GCF_016918015.1 Glycomyces sp. YM15 | reverse complement strand
GTGCCCGCTTGCTTTCATCTCCAGTGCCCTGGCCCGAAGCTCCGCACTCGCGCGCGGCTTTCCCTTTGCCATGCAAGCATTCTCGCATCAACACCCAGAACCCAACTTCACAGTTCCGGATTAGTAGCCACGGCATGTCACGAGGATCAGGAGCACTACGCATGCGCAGAACCAGATGGGACGTGTTCATTAGTCACGCTTACGAGGACAAAGAAGGCTTCGTGCGGGACCTGGCGGAAGAACTCCGGCGCGGTGGTGTTCGGGTTTGGTACGACGAGTTCACCCTCACCGCAGGGGACAGCCTGCGCGAGTCGATCGACCGTGGGATCGCCGACGCACACATCGGCGTCGTTGTGCTCAGTCAGAACTTCTTTCGCAAGAACTGGGCGCGACATGAATTGAACGGCATCTTCTCGCTGTCGGTTAATGAGGACAGGCGGCTGATTCCGATCTGGTTGGACGTCACGGCCAAGGATGTCGGCAGCTACTCGCCGATGCTGGTGGACCGGGTGGCCATCCTTGCGAGTAAGGGCTTGTCTGCAGTCAAGGACGAGATCCGATCCGCCCTGTGGCAAGAGAAGTTCAGCCAACTCAACCGCGAGATCAACATCTTCAGGGTCGTCATCAACGACAAGATGCGTGATGTGCTATCACCCGCTCAAGCATCGGAGGGGTTCGAGCATGGTCTGCCCACGGAGGCAATTTTCGGGGTGCTGCGAGAACCTATCGCCAAGGCAGGCGATCTCACGCCGGGCAATTTCCTGGAGAATCGTTTCTTCGCGGACTTCCTGCACGAGGTGATCGCCAGGAAGATCTATCAGAGCCCAAGAGCCCGGAAGCAGGCCAGGGACCAACAAGAGGGATACCTATACCTGATCGACGGGCGTACCCAGGATCCGCAAGGCGAGGTGCCACCCGAGGACATTATCGGCGCGGTCGAGCTCAGCAACGGCGAGATGGTGCCGGGCAGCTACCAGCGCAACTACCAGCATCGACTGTTCACCTGGAGTGGGTTCTTCGTCCTGCCGGACGATCTGGAACACGCCATGGTGTCCGAGATTTTTCGGACTGGCAGCCAGAAGGGCGAAGATGATGAACTGAGGGTGAGCCTGGATGACCCGTTCGAGTAGTGCGTGTCGGTCGATGTTCATCTTATTGAGCCGAAGCTTATCGGTTGAGGTCCGCGTGTTGTTGGCGTGAGCGGTGATCATCGGGTGGACATGCGCAGGCTCTCGCCGCCGCAGCAGGGAGGCGCTGCGGAAGCAGGTGATGGCCGCGATCCGCGAAGTGATGCCCGATGCCGAGGCGGTCCGGGTGTTCGAGGGCGCTCCCAACTCGATCCGCAACTGGAGGGCCCGAGACGACCGCGCAGGCGCAGACCAGCAGGATCGCTGTCAGGGAGTACCACCAGCCCCGCCGCGAGTGGGGATCGGGCACGGCATCGAGGTAGGGGCGCAGGTCAGCGACCCGATCGGCGTCAAGCGGACCCAGCTTCGCGAGCACTGCCGCGAGCGTGCCGCTGACGATCGACTATGCAGGCAACGAGGTCCTGCAGCCCTCAAGCACTACCGTGGACCTCACATTGCAGACACCGACGAAGAACGAGTTCACCGGCCCGGAGTTCATCGCCAACGGCGAAGCCGCCACTCTCGCAGGACATCTCACCGACTACCAGGACAACCCCGTTGCCGGTAAACCGTGGCACTGTCGCCCGGTGCGGGAGGAAGCGCCCAATCGTGCACCGGGACAACCGACTCGGCAGGCCGCGCGTCCTGCAACCATCGCGGCCGTGAACCAGCCCCTGAACGACACCGCGACAGTCCCGGCCGCTGCCGTCTTCAACGGCGACTGCGCCTATCTCGGCTCGAGTGCCGGTCAAGCTTGAGTACTACACGGGCCGGGCCTACGGGCTGGAAGCCAACATCGATCTGATCGTCAGCCCGACACCGGCCGCCGTAAGACCCTGGAGCTCGGATGCCTCCAGCGTCAGGTTGCGGGGGCAGGCCCACCGGTACGGAGCCTCGACTTCACGCTCCAAGTGCAGCAGAGCCTTTCCAGGTCTGTGTGGCCTGCCAGGAGACGCCCTCGGCTGCCGCCCGCCGGGTGGACACCCAGCGGTGACCGCCTGTCTCCGGTCCCGGCTGTCCTGTTCCTCTGTATCTACACCGAGGATCGCGGGGCTTCCGACCTTGTCGCGGCCCCGCTCGCCGCCTTCCGCTCTCGGCTCGCGGGCTCTCAGCCAAGCGCGTCGAGCAGTTCTGCCACCGGCCCGGCCGTGAGCATCCCGCTGCCCGCCCCCGCGAGCTCGCCCGACGCCGGCGCGAGCGCAGTCCGCGTCGCCGTCATCATCGCGTTGTCGCCCAGAGCGATCGCCGCCCGCCCGGTGAGGACCCACATCGCTTCGGTGAGCAGGTCTCCCGGCGGCTGCGGCGTCCGCCGCAGCGCCGTCGCGGCCTCTTCCCGTCGGCCTCGATCCAGCAGAAGGAGCGGCTGCGCCCAGACCTCGTAAGGGCCCCAATCGGTGTCGTCCGCGAAACGCAGGGGTCGACCGTGCTGCAACCGCAGGCACAGCAGCGCGAGCGGCAGCAGACCCCGTTGCACCCCAGGCATTCCGGCTCCGTCGAGTCGGGCAGCCGCAACCCCGTAGGCGGCCTCGGCCTCCTCGAACAGCGCGTCGTGGGCTGCAACCCGCATCGCCCGGTACCAGTCGGTGAAGACCCGGGTGAGCGGCCGCTCGTGCTGTTCGGAGAGCCGATCCGCCGCCGCGGCGTGCTCGTCCGCGCCGTCGAAGTCCACCAGCGCACTCCGCGCCTGGAGCCGGATGAGGTGCCCCAGGATCGCATACGCGGGCAGGCGATGCCGAGCGGCGAGGGCGACCAGCTCGGCTCCGATCGCGTCGCGTTCCAGCGCTAGACCGGTCCGGCTGAAGGTCTGCATGAAGACGCCGTTGAGGGCGAACGCCAGCAGCGCGGGATCGCCCAGACCCCGAGCCAGCCGCTCCGCCTCGGCCGCCGCTTCCGCCGGGCGCGGTCCCGGCACACCCCGCGATTCGACCGCGACGACCGACAGCAGGCGGGCCCGGTCGACTTCGTGTGCGCCGGGACCCAAGCGTGCCAACGCACGTTCGGCGGCGGCCACGATCCTCGCGGACCGGGCGGGATCGTCGGAACGCGTCCAGATCGCGGGCACGTCGTAACCGCCGATGACCCGCGCCGCGAGTTCCGGGTCGTCCAAGCGCTCGGCGGCCGCGACCGTGGCGGCCCGCTGCTCCTGCGCCGTATCGAGGCCGGTGCCGCCCGTGTACGCCAGGCTGCGGAGCAGACCGACGGTGGACTCGAGGCGCGCGGGGGACTGCGGACCCACCGTCTGGTCGTACGCCGCCGCGGTCGCGGCCCAGACCTGTTCGGCCCCTTCACCACCGGGGTCGGTCTGGCGGAGCAGGTCGGTCTCCAACCGACGCAGGCGCACGTTCGGCTCGACACCGTGCCGCTCATCGAGCAGGGCCCTGGCCCGCCGCAGGACCGCGAGCGCGTCCGCCTGCCGGCCGGTGCGGTACAGCGCGAGCGCCAGCAACCGCCATGCCTCCTCGCGCCACGGATGCTCCGCCACCAACGCGTCCAGATCCGGCACCGCCTCGGCCGGCCGGCCGAGTCCCAGCAGCGCATCCGACCGCCGCTCGATCACGCCCAGCCGCAACTGGTCCAGCCGGGCGCGTTCCGTTCCGGCCCAGGCCTCATCGAAATCCGCATAGGCCGGGCCGCGCCATTCGGCAAGGGCCGCATCGAGCAGTTCGAACGCGCGATGCGCCGGCGCGCCCGCAGCTTCGGCGGCGGCAGCCTCGAACCGCCACGCGTCCACCGCCTCCGGCTCCACCCGCAACGCGTACCCCGGCCCTTCGGTCACCAGCAGCCGCGCGGGCGTACGCGGTCGCCGATCCGGTTCCATCGCGCGCCGCAGCGCCGCGACGAACGTTCGCACCGCGCCCACCGCGCCTGCCGGCGGCTCGGCCCAGAGGTCGTCCACGAGCCGGTCCACCGGTACGACCCGTCCGTGCGCGGCCACCAGCCGCGCGAGCACCGCCCGGTGCCGGGGTCCCCTGAGATCCAGCTCCGACCCCGCCTCGTTCCAGGCCAGGACCGGGCCGAGCACACCGATTCGCACGCGCAAGGGCACCTCCATCCGCTCGTAAACTATCGCGCTCATCCAACGCTCATCGGCGACTCGCAGACTCGGAGCAACCACCGAACCAGAAGGAGCGACCATGGACCTTTCGACACCGGGCTTCGACTACCAGCGGATCAGCGTCGACGACGGCGTCTCGCTCAACACGGCCGTCGGCGGCGAAGGCAGCCCGATCGTGCTGCTCCACGGCTTCCCGCAGACCCACCTGATGTGGCGGCATGTGGCCGCCGACCTCGCGGCCGACCACACCGTGATCGTCCCCGACCTGCGCGGCTACGGCGCCAGCTCCAAGCCCGCCGAAGCCGGGCGCGAGACCTACTCGAAGCGCACCATGGCCGCCGACATCGTCCGGCTCGCCGCGCGGCTCGGGCATGAGCGGTTCGCGCTGGCCGGGCACGACCGGGGCGCGCTGGTGGCGGTCCGTGCGGGTCTCGACCATCCGGAGGCGGTCTCGCACCTCGCGATCCTCGACGTGGTGCCGACCCTGGACATGTGGGAGGTCCTGCACGGGGCGGACGCGGCGGTGGCGTTCCACCTCTACTTGATGGCCCAGCCGCCCGGGCTGCCCGAGCGGATGATCGCCGCGAGCGCGGACGAGTTCTTCGGGTTCTTCCTCGATGTCTGGACGAAGGACCGCGGGGCGATCCCGGGCCCGGTGCGCGAGGAGTACCTGCGGGCCTCCCGTGCCGCGGTCGTGTCGATCGTGGCGGATTACCGCGCTTCGGCGGGCATCGACGTCGAGCACGACCGGGCCGACCGTGCGAACGGGAACCTGCTGCGGATGCCCGTCACCGTGGTGCAGCAGGACTGGGGCGCGGCTCTCGGCTACGACGCGGCGGCCGTGTGGCGGGCGTGGGCTCCGGACCTCGACCACCGGCTCACCGACGCCGGGCACTTCATGGCCGAAGAAGATCCGGCGATGGTCGCGAAGGCCCTGCGGGACTTGCTGGGGCGCTAGCGAAAGGCGTGCTTCCCGGATCGGGAGGCACGCCTTTGCTCAAGCGGCCGCGGGCTCGGTGGTGCGCCGCCAGAGCGTCACCGAGAGCCAGACGACGGCCGCGGCGAGGACCACGAGCGCGAGCTGGAGGGCGACTTCGGGGACGAAGGCGCGCAGGCCGATCGGGAACGTCGCGGCGGCGTACAGCGCCAGCGGGAGGCGCGGCGCACCGGAGCGCCAGAGTCCGGCCGCGTAGACGACCGCGGCGAGGATGAACAGGATCGAGGCGACGGTGAGCGCGGTCCCGAGCGGTCCGGCGCGCAGTGCGTCCACTTGGGCCGGTTCGAGGTAGGCGAACACGAGGTTGATCACGAACTCGACGCCCACGAGCGCCGCGATCGACGCGAGGCTGGCGATGAACCCGATGGTGAGCAGGCCGCTGCTGCCACTGCGGCAGGCGAAGTAGAGCCCGATGATGAAGCCGATCGCGAAGATCTGCGCGAGCGGGGCGAGAAGCTGCGTGATCGCGGTGGTCGGCAGGATCTCGGCCCGTTTGGCGGTGTTGACGAGGATGATCGCGGCGCTGAGCCATCCGGCGAGGGCGGCGAGGCGCAGTTCGAGGCGGGCGAGGGGTGCGGTCACGGAAGGCCTCCAAAGCGAGGGAATAACGCTTGTTATATCAATAACGATTGTTATGCTGACGGAGAAGCCCTGTCAAGCGCGGGTGCCGAACCGTTATCGAATGTGGAGCCGCCCATGACGTCCCCGACCGTCGCCGAGCAGCTGGTCCTCGGTGGACGCACGCTGATCAGTCGCGAAGGCACCGGCGACCTCTCGGTGCGCCGCCTCGTCGAGGCCGCGGGCCGCTCGACCATGTGCGTATACAGCCACTTCGGGAACCGCAAGCGCCTCCTCGCCGAGGTCTACCGTTCCTGCGGCGACGACCTCCTGGCGGCACTCACCAACGCCCGCAACGCGAACGGCCTCGAACGGGACTACGCCGCATACGCTCGCGAGGAACCCCGGCACTTCCAGTACCTCTTCGCCGCCGACCTCGACGGCTTCGGACTCGACCAGTCGCTGCGGCTCGACCTCATCGAATCGGTCGTGAACCGCGCGGCGGACTGCCTCAGCGGCAACGCGGACGAGGCGCTCTCCTGGTGGCTCCGCGTCCACGGCGCGGTCTGGCTCGACACCGTGCAGCGCCTCGCGGGCGAACCCGGCCGCTTCAACACGGCAGCCGCCCTCGACGCCGACGAGTAGACCGCCGTTCTGCTACCAGAGGGTCTCCCTGTAGGCCTTGTCAAGACCGCGGTCGGTCTGCTCCGCCGTGCCGTCCACGGCGAGCTGATCGCGGAGGATCCGGCCGAGCGTAGGCAGGGCGGCGCGATCGGGCCACGACTCGGTCTTCCACAGCTTGGAACGCATGAACGCCTTGGCGCAGTGCATGTAGGCGGACTTCACCTCGACGACGAGCACGCTGATCGCGGGCTTTCCCTCTACCGCCGTGCGTTCGCGCAGATCGGCGTCGACGGTCACCCGCGCCTCGCCGCTCACGCGCAGCGTCTCGTTCATGCCGGGGACGACGAACAGCAGGCCGACCGCCGGGTTCACGACGACGTTCTCGAGGGTGTCGAGCCGATTGTTGCCGGGTCGGTCCGGAATGGCGATCGTGCGGTCGTCCAACACCAGAGCGAAGCCCGGCCGGTCGCCCTTCGGCGTCACGTCGGCGTTGCCTTCGCCGTCAGAAGAGCCGATCAGCACGAACGGGCTCCGCGCGATGAAGGATCGGCAGTGCCCGTCCAGCCGCTCCAGTTCCTTTCGGACCGCGATGTCCGTCGAGTCCGGCGTCCTGTAGATCGCGCGAAGCCCCTCGTGCGAGCTGATGAAGTCCACGGTCGCCTCCAGAGGAATACCAGTCAAGCGAGCATATAAGAGGTCCGCGACTTCGGCGGCCGCCCACACGGGACGCTCGCGGCTCGGGCCTTCCGATCCGAGACGCGATCGAATACGGTTGTGGTCGTTGCCCTCCGCCCAGCTGGATAGGACGATCATGGCCGATATCCCGCTCACCTCCCGTTCGTTCGAGACCGATCTGACGCTCGAGGAGTCGGCCTTCGGCTGCGAGCGGACCGTGTCGTACGAAGCCCCGATCGACTGCGTCAACTGCGAAGGGGCCGGCCGCGACGACGGAGAGACCTGCGCGTTCTGCGACGGCGCCGGCACCATCATCGAACTCCGTCGCTCCACGATCACCTTCCCCGGGCCCCTCGACGACGGGGAAGTGCTGCAGCTGAAGGCGAAAGGGATCCCCGGGACGCTCGCCGTCACCGTCCGGGAGCTCCCGCACGCGGTGTTCGAACGCGACGGCGAGGATCTGCACACCTCCCTCGACGTTCCCGCGAAGATCCTCGCGGGCGGTGGTGTCGTCAACGTCGAGACGCTCGACGACGACCGGGAACTGGCGATCCCGCCGGGCAGCGGCGAGGGCTCGGTCGTACGGTTGCGCGGTCACGGCTTCCCGTCGAAAGAGCATCCGGAGCGGCGCGGCGACCTGCTCGTGAAGCTCAGCGCGGTACCGGAGACGACCCCGATCGAACGGGGGGCGCGCCGCTCGGGGGCGGGCCTGGCCGGGATCGGGCTGGCGTTCCTCCTCGTCGGCCTCGCGACCATGATCCTGGTGCTCGTGATCCGCTCGAACGCGACCGTCTGCGAGACGACCGAGACCCGGGTCTGCATGGTCGTCCGGAACGGCGAGGCGATCGGCGTGGAGTACGAGTCCGCCGAGGAACAGCGCGAGGAGCAGAACATCGCCGCGGCACTCGGTGTGGGCATCGGCCTCGCCACCATGGGCTTCGGCGGCTGGCTCGCCTCTCGCGGCCTCGCCGAGGCGGGCCGCGACAGGATCGAGCAGCGCCGCAACTGACGACCTGGGCCCGCCGGCGGCGCGGCGGCTACCATGGCGCGGTGACCGCCGCGTTCTTCACCGGGCTCGCCCTCGGCCTCGCGCTGATCGTGCCGATCGGGGCGCAGAACGTGTTCGTGTTCGGGCAGGGCGTCTCGCTCGGGATGCCGAGAGCCCTGTGGGCGGTCGTCGGCGCGGGCGTATGCGACACCATCCTGATCGTGCTCGGCGCGGCCGGGACCTCGGCGCTGCTGCACTCGGTGCCGGGCCTGCGCCCGGCGATGCTCGTCGCGGGCGCCCTCTTCCTGACCTATCTCGGCGTGAAATCCCTGCGCGCCAAGCCGACCGAGCTCGACGACGAGACCGGCGTCCGGTCGCGCGGCCAGGTGCTGCGCCGGACCATGGCCGTCTCGCTGCTCAACCCGCACGCCATCCTCGACACCGTGGGCGTCCTCGGCGCCGCCATCACCGCCCAGGCCGTGGGCACGCGACTGCCGTTCGCGGTCGGCGCGGTGTTCGCCTCCTGGACCTGGTTCCTGGTGCTCGCGACCGCCGCGCATGCCCTGCGTCGCTTCATGACCAAGGAACGACGAGTCTGGTTCGACCGGGTCTCGGGCATGATCCTGCTCGTGTTCGCCGGATGGCTGGCGGTCGAGTTCGCCCTGACGTTCACCGGGCACTAAAGGAATATATATCGACATCGAGGCATTCTGCCTCGGTCAACCGGTCTCGCTCGCCCTCGTCACCGAAACGGCGGCGATGCCGTTGAGCACCAGCTCCATCCAGCGCTCGCGGGCCTTCGGGGGCTGCTCGACCGGGACGGTGGCGAACAGCAGATAGAAGTCGTCCACGGACAGATCCGCCCGCAGGTGCCCGGACTGCTTGCCGGCCTTGATGATCCGCTCCATCGCGGCGATGCCGCGCTCAATCGGGCGTTCGATGTCGAGCTGCGCGCCGAGCGCCCGCGCGGCCGCCTTGGCGGCCTTGTCGCTGGCGGCGAGCTCGACGGTGCTCAAGAAGAAGTGCCGGAACTCCTCGAGCGCGTCGGCGCCGGCCTCCATGCGGTCGGCCGTGGCCTCGACCTCGCTCATGATCCGCTCGACGTGGGACTCGACGACCGCCGCGACCAAGGCGTCCTTGGTGGGGAAGTGGCGGTAGAGGGTGCCGACCGCGACCCCTGCCTCCTCGGCGATGGACTCCATGCGGACCTCGGGGCCGTGCGCCACGATCTGCCGGTCGGCGGCATCGAGGATCTTGGAGCGGTTGCGCGCGGCGTCGGCGCGCAGTGGGCGTTCCGCGCTCATCCCGTCTCCTCTCATTCGGATCCGCATCGTATGGCATCGCGGCACGTGACGAGCGCCACGCGACTTGCATTAACCTGAATCATGATTCATGATGAAGGTGAACTCAAGTTCAGCTTATCTCGCGACCGGGCCGCCGCCCGGGGCGAAACCGACAGGAGGCAAGCGATGGGCAGCAGGCAGTGGACCGCCGCGGACATCCCCGATCAGACCGGCCGCACCGCCGTCGTCACCGGCGCCAACAGCGGCCTCGGCATCGAGACCGCCCGCGCGCTGGCCGGGCGCGGCGCACACGTGATCATGACGGCTCGTTCGGAGGCGAAGGGCCGCAAGGCGGCCGACGAGATCCGCGCCGACCGCCCGCACGCGAGCCTGGAGGTGCGCACGCTCGACCTCGAAGACCTCGACTCCGTGGCCGCATTCGCGGAAGGACTGATCGCCGACCGGGGCCGCCTCGACCTCCTCATCAACAACGCCGGCGTGATGGCGCCGCCGCGTTCGCTGAGCCCGCAGGGCCACGAGCGCCAGTTCGCCACGAACCACCTCGGGCACTTCGCGCTCACCGGGCGGCTCCTGGGTCTGCTCGAAGCGGGCCGCGACCCGCGCGTGGTCACCGTTTCCTCGCTCGCGCACGGGCACGGGCGCATTCACTTCGAGGACCTCGACGGCGAGAAGCGCTACAGCGCGATCGCGTTCTATGGGCAGTCGAAGTTCGCCAACGCCGTGTTCGGCCTCGAACTCGACCGGCGGCTGCGGGCGGTCGGGAGCCCGGTTCGCAGCTTGCTGGCGCACCCGGGTTTCTCCGCGACCCGGCTCGTCGCGAACGGCATGAACGCGCCGGTGCGGCTGGTCTCGAACCTCATCATGCCGTTCGTCACCCAGTCGCAGGCGGACGGCGCGCTGCCGCAGCTGCGTGCCGCCACCGACCCGAAGGCGCAGGGCGGGGAGTACTACGGCCCTGCCGGCAAGAAGGAGCGCAAGGGCGCGCCGGTCGTGGTCGACACGGTCCCGGCGGCGAAGGACCTCGAGACGGCTTCGCGACTGTGGACGGTCTCGGAGGAGTTGACGGGCGTGAGGTTCCAACTCGCTTCCGCCTGAACGCCGGTCGATGTCGGGGGTCGCTCGTAGCATTGGGTCAGGATCGGCGCCGTCACGGATGAGGGCGCATGAGCAGGGAGTGACGCGATGAAGCGGTTTCTGATCTCGTTCGACGACGGTGCGATGGCCTCCATCCCCGAGGAGGAGATGCCGGAGGTCTCGGCGGCCTCACGCAAGGTGGTCGCCGACGCCAAGGAGGCAGGGGTGTGGATATTCGGCGCGGGCATGCTCACCCAGCGCGCGACCGTCGTCGCGACTGACGGCACGGTGACCGAAGGTCTCGCACCCGAGGCCAAGCCGTTCGTCGGCGGGTTCTCGATCATCGAGGTCGCCTCGCGCGAGGAGGCTCACAGGTGGGCGGCTGCGATCGCCGCCGCCTGCCGTTGCTCGCAGGAAGTGCGGGAGCTCTTGTACGACCCGGAGAGCTGACGCGCTAGGGCACGGTCTCCTCGAGGTGCTTGAGGATGCGCCCGGCGATGTCGCCGAGGGCGTCGAGGTCCTCGGGGGAGATGGCGTCGAGCACGAGGCGGCGGACGGCGGCCACGTGCTTGGGTGCGGCGGCCTCGATGGTCTCGCGGCCCTGGTCGGTGATGGTGACGAAGGCGCCGCGGCCGTCTTCGGCGCACTCTTCGCGGGCGACGAGGCCGCGTTTGGTCATGCGGGCGATCTGGTGCGAGAGGCGGCTCTGCTCGAAGTCGATGGCCTTGGCGAGCTCCTGGAAGCGCAGGCGCCCCGATGAGTCGTCGGTGAGGGCCACGAGGATCGCGAAGTCGGCGCCGGAGAGTTTCGACTGCGTCTGGAGTTCGCTGCCGAGGCGGGCGGTGAGCTTCTGGTTCAGCCGGATGAAGGCGCGCCAGGAGTGCTGTTCGCGCGGGCTGAGCCACTGGGTCTCGTCGTTCATGATGGCTTCATCCTACTCGATTATTGACACATCATCTATCACGAGCTACAGTTCGCGATGAAGAACATGACGCATCATGTACGGTCGCGGCACCTCCGCGCCGGTGCGCCGTGAAGGAAGCAGAGGCATCACCATGCCCGCCGTCACCGTCGAAGACGTCCTCGTTCTGCCCCGGCTGCCGCTCCCGGACCCGGCCCAGACCCGCTTCCGCGAGGTCAAGCGGCTCGTCACCGCGCCGCTCGGCATGGAAGGCGAGGGTTTCCAGGTCCGCCGCGGCTTCGCGGGCATCCCGATGCACGAACTCGACCCGTTCGTCCACTTCGACCACATGGGCGAGGTCGACCTCGCACCGGGCGAGCCCACCGGCGCGCCCTGGCACCCGCACCGCGGATTCGAGACCGTCAGCTACGTCATGGACGGGGTCATCGAGCACGAGGACTCCAACGGCGGCGGCGGGCGCATCACCGACGGCGACACCCAGTGGATGACCGCCGGGGCCGGCATCCTCCACAACGAGATGCCGCCCGAGAGCTTCGTCATGAGCGGCGGGGTCGTGCACGCCACCCAGCTCTGGGTCAACCTGCCGCGCGCCCGGAAGTTCACGGCCCCGCGATACCAGGACATCCGCGGCGGCGAAGCCGCGCTCGTCACCACGCCCGACGGCGGCTCTCTGATCCGCATCATCGCCGGCGACATCGCCGGGCACACCGGACCCGGCTCCACGCACACGCCGATCACCTTGGCGCACCTCACCGTCGAGCCCGGCGCGCAAGTGGACCTGCCGTGGCACCCGGAGTACAACGCGATCGTCTACGCCCTCGCCGGGGCGGGCACCGTCGGCGCCGACCGGCGCCCGTTCCAGATGGGACAGACGGCCGTGTTCGGACCCGGCGACGCCATCCGGGTGGGTGCCTCGCCGCGCCAGGACTCGCGCACGCCGAAGCTCGACCTCTACGTGCTCGGCGGGCAGCCGATCCGCGAACCGGTGGCGCACTACGGGCCGTTCGTCATGAACACCCGCGCCGAACTGCTGCAGGCCTTCGAGGACTACCAGGCCGGGCGCCTCGGCGTGATCCCCGCGAAGCGCCTCCCGCACACCGGCTAGGGATGCTTGAGCGAGCGGCCCTCGACGACCAGGTCCCGGTACTCGGGGTGCCGCTCGATCCAGCGCGCGTAGTAGGGGCACAGCGGCCGCACCCGCTCGCCCCGCCTCCGCACGTCGTCCAGCGAGTCCCGCGTCAGCACCGCGGCCGCGCCCGAGCCGCGGGCCTCGGGGAACACCTCGAGATGGGTGAAGGTGACGATCCCCTCGCGGCGCACATAGTCGGAGAAGCCGATCAGCTCCCCGTCCCGGTGCGCCTCGTAGCGGGCCCGGTCCGGCGCATCGGTCACGTCCACGTTCCTGCCTCCTTCTCCCTCCCGCCAAGCATGGTCCTCAGGTGCCGCAGCGTCCACCGAACGCGGAGTCTTAGCGGTCCCGCCGGAATCGTGGAATCCTGGGGCGAAACGGCATCGAGCGCGGGAGGCCTTACCGATGGCGAACGAGCAGTACCGGATCCGCACCCTGCCGGTGGGCACCGGCGCGACCGGGACGCGGATCGAGACCGACTCGATGGGCGCGATCGAGGTCCCGGCCGAGCACTACTGGGGCGCGCAGACGCAGCGGTCCCTGCACCACTTCGCGATCGGCGAGGACCGGATGCCCACCGCGGTCCACCGGGCGTTCGGGAGGGTGAAGGAGGCCGCGGCCGTCGTGAACGCCGCGCACGGCCTGCTCGACCCGCTGCTGGCCGAGGCGATCGTCGTCGCGGCGGGCGAGGTCGTCTCCGGCGACCTCGACGCGGAGTTCCCGCTCTCGGTGTGGCAGACCGGTTCGGGCACGCAGACGAACATGAACGTCAACGAGGTCATCGCCAACCGCGCCAACCAGCTCCTCGGCGGCGGGATCGGCACGAAGACCCCGGTGCACCCGAACGACCACGTGAACCTGAGCCAGTCCTCGAACGACAGCTTCCCCACGGCGATGCACCTCGCGACCCTGCTGGCGCTGCGCGACCGCACGCTGCCGCAGCTCGACGCCTTGACGTCGGCGATCCGGTTCAAGGCCGAGCAGTGGGTCGACGTGGTCAAGATCGGCCGTACCCACCTCCAGGACGCGACCCCGCTCACGGTGGGCCAGGAATGGTCCGGCTGGGCCGCGCAGCTGCGCGACGCCCGTGTGCGCCTTGAAGACTCGCTGTCGAGCATCTGCGGCCTCGCCGCCGGGGGCACAGCGGTCGGCACGGGCATCAACGCCCCGGAGCACTTCGGCGAGGCGATCGCGGCCGAGCTCGCCGAACTCACCGGGCTGCCGCTGGTGACCGCCCCGAACAAGTTCGCGGCACAGGCCTCACTGGACGGCATGGTCGCGGTGAGCGCGGGCCTGCGCGGCGTCGCGGTCGCACTCATGAAGGTGGCCAACGACATGCGCTGGCTCGCTTCGGGCCCGCGCGCGGGGCTCGCCGAACTGCGACTGCCCGCCAACGAGCCGGGGTCGTCGATCATGCCGGGCAAGGTGAACCCGACCCAGCAGGAGGCCACGCTGATGGTGTGCCTGCAGGTGATCGGCGAGGACTCGATCGTCGCCGCGGCCGGCGCGCAAGGGCACTTCGAGCTCAACACGATGCGCCCCGTGGTGATCGCGAACGTGCTGCACTCGGCCCGCATCCTCGGTGACGCCGCCGAGAAGCTCAAGGACTTCAGTGTCGAAGGGACGCAGCTCGACCGCGCGAAGATCAGCGAGCACGTGGACCGCTCGCTGATGCTCGTGACGGCGCTGAGCCCGCACATCGGCTACGACAAGGCCACCGCGATCGCCCACAAGGCCGACGAGGAGGGCTCGACCCTGCGGGAAGCCGCCCTCGCGCTTGGCGTGAGCGCCACCGACTTCGACCGCATCGTCGACCCCGCGACGATGGTCGGCAACCCGCGAAAGGACCTCGGCCTCGCCTAATCCGCCGGGCACTCCTGAAGATCGGGCACGTTCCCGTGGTCGGCGACGGTGCCCGTGCCGGCGTCGTAGTCGAGTTCGGCAGGGACCTCGTCGGGGTCGTCGGCGAAGTACACCCACAGCGGTTCGACGTAGCCCGTGTGCTCGCCTTGCGTCACGAGGTAATAGGGCACGTCCTCGTTGTAGGAGGTGCTGGGCGGCTCTTCGACGACGTTCATGGTGGTCTTCACGCAGTGGACGTCGATCTCGGCCCGCTGCGGCAGCTTCACGGCCGGGTAGTCGCCGTTGCTGCGACCGTTGAAGGTGGTGTCGGGAACCGAGAAGTACAGCCATTCCTCGTAGTGCACGACATAGGCCTGGTGGTGCACGTCGGGCGCCACCGGTTCGGACACCGTCTCCGGGGCGTCCACGTCGCACTCGGCGATGTCGCCGGGGACTTCGCCCGCCTCGCCGAGCGCCTCGTCCGTGCCCTCGGGCTTCACCTGCACGCCCTCGGCGTAGACCCACGATTCCCGGACCTCTTCGGACCAGGCGCCCGGAACGGTGGTCCTGGTCTGGTAGTAGTCCGTCTCGCCGGCATGGAGCACGCAGAGCACTTCGAACGGCGAGCCCGCTTCGAGTGGCTCCGAATCCGGCTCGTCGAAGCGGCGACCCTCGGCGTCGACGTCCTCCGGCGGCTCCTCCCAAGCCACCGACTCGACCGCGGTCCGCCCCCAGTAGTCCCGGGTCCCGCCGACCGCATCAGCGACGGCACCACAGCCGGCGAGAGCGAGCACGATTGCGGCACCGAGTACTGAAAGGATTCTCACGGCGCAATACTACTGAGGCTCCTGAGATGATCATGCGCGCGCCGATCGGCCGGAAGCCGCCGAGCCGATCCACAGCGGAGTGCCCGGCGTACCCGAGCCGCACTTCGCGATCCGGGTTCGCACCACGGCGCGCGCAGCCGCGCCGCGCGGTCCCGGTCCACCGGGCAGGTGACGGCCCGGCCACTCCGGTTGCGACCTCGTTCCACCCTGGAACGCCAATTGCCTTACGCTCGAACCATTTACCGGAAGGGGGACCGATGGCGCGTGCGTCACGGACGCAAGAGGTGGTCGAACAGGTCCTCGACGCCATCATCGACGGCAAGTTGCGACCTGGCGAGCCGCTGCCGCCGGAAGGGGTGCTCGCGGAGGACCTGCACGTCTCGCGGCTCACCCTGCGCGAGGCCGTGCGGCTGCTCCAGGCCCAGGGCGTCATCGTGCAGGTGCCCGGCCGCCGTCACCGAGTGGCCCCGGTCGCGCAGTGGACCGGGCTCGAAGCGGTCGTGCGGCACGCCCGCAGCGCGGGGGAGCGGGAGCGGTCGTCGCTCGAACTGCTCGAAGTGCGGATGATGATCGAGACCGGCGCCGCCCAGCTCGCGGCCGAACGGCGCACCGAAGCCCACCTCGACGCGATGCGCGAGCTCATCGAGCGCATGAAGGCCGCCCACGCGAGGACCGATGTGGCCGCGTTCGTGGCCGCCGACCTCGAATTCCACGACGTGATCCTCCACGCCGCCGACAACCGCATCCTGGTGGCGGCCCTCCTGCCGCTGACCACGCTGCTCGCCGAGACCCGCAGCGAGACCAGCGCCGTGCCCGAGATCCGCGAGCACGCCATCGCCGAGCACACCGCGATCGTCGCCGCCCTCGCCTCCGGCGACCGCCTCGCCGCCCGCGACGCCATGGCCAGCCATATGGACCAGACCCGCGGTGACCTGCTCGAATACGTGCATTCGCGCCGCTAGAAGACCCCTTTCGTTCGCTTGGACTTGACGAGGACGAAAATGCGAGGCAAGATATCTGATATCTGATACCTCGGCTTCGAGCCCGAGAGCGAACGAAGGAGTTCACGTGGACGTCGAGACGCTGCTCGCCTCCGTACCGGCACCCGCCGCGGTCACCGCCGCCGACGTGCGCGCCGTCCACGACCGGGCCTCCGTCCTCGTGGTCCTCGACGACGACCCCACCGGCACCCAGTCCGTGGCCGGGCTCCCCGTCCTCACCCGCTGGGACCCCGCCGACCTCGACTGGGCCTTCGCGACCGGCGCCAACGCCGTCTACGTCCTCACCAACACCCGCTCGCTCGACCCGGACACCGCCGAGCAGCGGAACCGCGAGGTCGCCGCCGCCGCGCTGGCCGCGGCCGGACGCGCCGGCAAGCGCCTCACCTTCGTCTCCCGCTCCGACTCGACTCTGCGCGGGCACTTCCCGCTCGAGACCGACGTCCTCACCGAAGCGATCGAGGCCCACGGCGGCGCCGCGCCCGCCTTCACCCTCCTCGTCCCCGCCTTCCCCGACGCCGGGCGCATCACCGTGCGCGGCGTCCACTACTGGGTCGTCGACGGGGAAGCCACCCCCGTCGGCGACACCCCCTTCGCCCAGGACGCCACCTTCGGGTTCCGTTCCTCCGACCTGCGTGAATGGGTCGCCGAGAAGACCGGGGGGCGCGTCTCCGCCGCCGACGTCGCGGCCCTGACCGTGGACATCATCCGCGCAGGCGCCGAGGCCGTCGCCGATTTCCTTCGGGCCCTGAGCGAAGGCACGATCGTCGCCGTCGACGCCGTGGACGAGACCGACATGCGCGTCCTCGCCGTCGCCCTCCACCGCCTCGAACGCGAAGGGGTGCAGGCACTCCTGCGCGTCGGTCCGCCCTACGTGCGCGCACACATCGGACAGGACATCGCCGCTCCCGTCACCCCCGACCGCATCGAGTTCGCCAACGAACGCGGCGGCCTCGTCGTCGTCGGCAGCCACGTCCCGCTCACCACCGCCCAGCTCGCCGCGCTCCGCGAGGCCCGCCCGGACACCGCGACCGTCGAACTCGACGTGCACCGCCTCATCGACGACCGCCGCGACGCCCACCTCGACGCCCAGGCGGCCGCCGTCGCCGGGGCCCTCGCGGGCGGCACCGTCATCGTCCACACCACCCGCGAACTCGTGACCGGCCGCGACGGCGACGAAAGCCTCGCCATCGCCCGCCAGGTCTCCAGCGGCGTCGTCGAACTCGTCGCCCGCGTCCTCGAACTCGCCCCGCCGCGCTTCGTCATCGCCAAGGGCGGCATCACCTCCAGCGACACCGCCTCCGAAGCGCTCCGCATCCGACGCGCCCGCGTCATCGGACCGATGCTCCCGGGCATCGTGTCGCTGTGGCAGCCCGAGGACGGCCCGGCGCTCGGCATCCCCTACATCGTCTTCGCGGGGAACGTCGGCTCGACCGACTCCCTCGCGCAAGTGGTCGGCGTCCTCGTCGACTGACCGTCCCCGATTGATTGGAACAGTAATGAACAGCAACGTCGCTGTCATCGGCCTCGGAGCGATGGGCCTGCCCATGGCCTCGCGCCTGGCCGAGCGCTTCGAAGTCCGCGGCTTCGACATCGCGGCCGACCGGCTCGCGCTCGCCGCCGCACGCGGTGTCACGCCCGCCCCGTCCGCCGCCGAAGCCGTCACCGGCGCAGGCACGGTGCTCGTCGCCGTCCGCACCGGCGAACAGCTCAACACACTGCTCTTCGGCGACAACGGCATCGCCGAGCACCTCGCGCCCGGCGCCGTCGTCGTCCTCACCAGCACCGTCGGCACCGAAGGCATCGCCGAGACCGCCGCCCGCCTCGCCGCCCAGGACGCCCACCTCGTGGACGCCCCCCTCTCCGGCGGGCCCGTCCGCGCCGGCGAAGGCGACCTCCTCATCGTCGTCGGCGCCGAACCGGCCGTCCTCGACCAGGTCAAGCCGGTCCTCGAACAACTCTCCTCCACACTGTCCATCGTGGGCGACCGAGCCGGCGACGGCCAGGCGCTCAAGACCGTCAACCAGCTGCTGTGCGGCGTCCACATCGCCGCCGCCGCCGAAGCGCTCGCCCTCGCCGACGCCCTCGGGCTCGACCGCGAACGCACCCTCGAAGCGCTCACCGCCGGAGCGGCGAACTCGTTCATGCTCGGCAACCGCGGCCCGCGCGCCCTCCAGGCCTACGACGACGACGGCGCCGAAGTGCTCAGCCGCCTCGACATCTTCGTCAAGGACCTCGGCATCGTCGGCAAGGCCGCCCGCGGCGCCCACCTCGCCGCGCCGGTCGCCGCCGCGGCCGAGCAGTTGTTCCTCATCGGCGAGGCCCAAGGCCTCGGCGCACTCGACGACTCCGCGGTCATCCGCGTCCTCGCCCCCGAACTCCGGAAGCAGGGGGAGTAGCCATGGGATTCACGCTGCCGCTCCCCGCCCTGATCCTCGTCGGACTCGCGGGCGTCGCCCTCCTGCTCCTGCTCGTCGTCAAATTCAGGATGCAGGCGTTCTACGCCCTCATCCTCACCTCGATCGCCGTCGGCATCGGCGCGGGCCTCCCGCTCACCACGATCCCCGCCCGAGGCGACGAACCCGAGAAGCTCGGCGTCATCCAGGCGATCATCGCCGGCGTCGGCGGCACCCTCGGGTCCGTCGCCGTCCTCGTCGCGCTCGGCTCCATGCTCGGCAAGATCATCGAGATCTCCGGCGGTGCCGACGCCCTCGCCGGGAAGTTCACCGGTTGGCTGGGCCCCAAGCGGGTCGGCGTCGCACTCACCGCCGCCGCCGCGATCCTCGCCGTCCCGGTGTTCTTCGACGCCGGATTCATCATCCTGATCCCGATCATCTACGCCTTCTCGAAGGCCGCCGGGCTCAATCCGATCAAGTTCGGCCTGCCGGTCGCGGGCATCATGCTCGCCGTGCACGTCGCCGTCCCGCCGCACCCGGGCATCGTCGGCGGCGCCGCCATCCTCGGCGCCGACGTCGGCTGGATCACGATCCTCGCACTCGCCGTCTCGATCCCGGTCGCCCTCGCCGCGTATGTCCTCGGCAAGTGCTTCAACCGTCGCGACTACCCGATGATCGCCGCCACCAAGGCCATGTTCGACGGCTTCGGCGACGACAGCGGCCCTAGGAACGGCACCCTGAAGGACGGCGAGACCGCCCCCGGCGCCGGGACGATCATCGGCATCATCGTGCTCCCGCTGGCGCTCATCATGGTCGGCACCACCATCGCCCCGCGGTTCGAGGCCGGCACCTTCTGGAACGGCTTCCTCTCGATGATCGGCCAGCCGATCTTCGCGCTGGCCGTCGCCATCGCCGTCGCGATGTACTCGCTCGGCGTGCGCCGCGGCTGGACCGCCGCCAAGCTCGGCGAGGTCATGGAGTCCGCGCTGCCCGCCGCGGCCGTCATCATCCTGGTGACCGGTGCGGGCGGCGGTTTCGGGAAGGTGCTCACCGAGTCCGGCATCGGTGCGGCCGTCGCCGAATCGCTCGCCGACGCCGGCATCCCGGTCCTCCTCGCGGTCTTCCTCATCTCGCTGATCCTGCGCGCCGCGCAGGGCTCGGCGACCGTGGCGATCACGACCGCCGCCGGGCTGATGCTCCCGGCCGTGCAGGCGCTCGGCCTCGACGCCGTCCACCTCGCGCTCGTCGCGCTCGCGATCGGCTACGGCGCCTTGGGCCTCAGCCACGTGAACGACTCGGGCTTCTGGATCGTGACGCGCTACCTCGGGCTCTCGGTCAAGGACGGCCTCAGAGTCTGGACGCCGATGACCACCGCGCTCGGCGTGCTCGGGTTCCTGCTCACGGCGGGCCTGTACGTGCTGATCCCCTCCGGCTGACCAGGTTCGCGGCCTCCCGGCCCGGCGCCGTCAACGGCGCCGGGCCGGGAGGTTCGCGGTCACCGCTTCGGTGACCTCCCGGTTCGCGGCCTGCGCCCACATCACGGAATCGATACAGCGCGCTCTCGTTTGATATCGAAGATATTGACTAGGTCAATGTTGATTGTTACCCTTCACATCATCATTTCGGCTGCAAGATCCCTGGAGAGTCAATGTCGACACCACCCTCACGCCACGCCATGCCGAGGCTCAGCCGCCGCGGCCTCATCACGGCCGCCGCCGCCGTCCCCGCCGCCGCGCTGCTCCCGGCATCACCCGCGGCGGCCCAGACCGCCCACACCGGGTACCTCATGGCCCACTTCATCGGCGAGGGCACCGGCGGCGAGCAGATCTACCTCGCCCACTCCGACGACGGCCTGAACTGGACCGACCTCAACCGCGGCCAGATCGTCCTGCGCTCCTCGCTGGGCACCAAGGGCGTGCGCGACCCCATCATCGTGCGCAGCCCGGCCGGGGACCGCTACTGGATCATCGCCACCGACCTGCACATCGGTTCGGGCACGTCCTGGGGCGACGCGCAGAACACCGGCAGCCGCAACCTCGTCGTGTGGGAGTCCGCCGACCTCGTGAACTGGTCGATCCCGTGGCTGCTGCCCGTCGCCGCGTCCATCGGCGACGCCGGGGACGCCTGGGCGCCCGAGGCCATCTGGGACGCTTCCGCCGGGAACTACTTCCTGTACTGGGCCACCAACTCCACGTTGAACGGCGAGAAGAAGCACCGCATCTGGAGCGCCCGCACCACCGACTTCCGGTCCATCACGACCCCGCAGGTCTACATCGAACGCCCTGGCCTCGACGAGCTCATCGACACCCAGATCATCGAGGCCAACACCGGCGGCTACCGCTACTACCGCGCCTCCAAGCACACTCAGATCGTCATCGAGGGAGGCAACTCGCTCACCGGCTCGTGGACGCGCCTGGGCGACCTGTCGAACCTCACCGGAGGCGGCGTCGAAGGCCCCATGTGGGCGAAGTTCAACGACCGCAACGAATGGGCGCTGTGGCTCGACCAGTACGCCACCGGCCGCGGCTACCTGCCCGTCGTGACCACCAACCCCGCCAACGTCTCCGGCTACCGCATCGCCTCGGGCTACAGCATGGGCGCCAACCTGAAGCGGCACGGCTTCATCCTCAACCTCACCCAGGCCGAGGAGACCCGGGTCCTGAACCGCTACCAGAACCCGGTGTTCAACCGCCTGCAGTCCTACAACTACCAGGACCGCTATGTGCGCCACTACAACTTCGACGTGCGCATCGACCCGGGCGTGAGCCCCGTGCAGGACTCCCAGTTCCGACTCGTGCCGGGCCTGGCCTCCTCGAGCGCGGTCTCCTTCGAATCGGTGAACTTCCCCGGGCACTTCCTACGGCACGCCAACTACGACTTCGTGCTCGCCCCCAGAACCTCCGGCGGCACGTTCAACGCCGACGCCACCTTCAACCGGGTCGCCGGGCTCGCCGACTCCTCGTGGAGCTCGTTCTCGTCCTACAACTTCCCGACCCGCTACATCCGCCACTACGGGTACTCGCTGCGGCTCGACCCCGTGAGCACCTCCCAGGAACGGGCTGACGCGACCTTCCGCGTCACCACGTAACCGATCCGTCCGGCGCGGGTCCCACCACCCGCGCCGGACCCTCACCCCTTGGGCCTCCGCGCCGCGGGCGAGCAGACCAGTGCGATCGCCACCAGGACGAGCACCACGTAGAACGCGTTCCGCAGGCCCACTTGGTCGCCCATCAGACCGATCAGCGGGGGACCGATGAGGAACGCGCAGTACCCGATCGTGGCCACGACCGCGACGTTCGCGGTGGCCTTCTCGGGGTCGTCCGCGGCGGCCGACATGCCGACGGGGAACCCGAGCGACGCGCCGAGGCCCCACAGGACGGTGCCGACGATCGCGATCGGCGCGGTCGGGCCGAGGATCACCAGCAGCAGGCCCACGAGCGCCAGCAGCGCCGATCCGGCCAGGACCGGCACCCGCCCGAACCTGTCGAGGAACAGCCCGCCGAAGGCGCGCCCGGCGGTCATGGCGGTGACGAACACGGCGAAGACCGCCGCGCCGCCGGGGTTCGTGAGCCCGTAGCCGTCGACCATGGCCAGACCCAGCCAGTCGTTCGCGGTCCCCTCGGTGAACGCCATGCCGAGGATGATGAGGCCGATGAGCAGCACCCGCACGTCCGTCCACGAGGCCAGACGGGTGCGCCAGCCGGACCGCTCGCCTGGCTGCGCCTCGCGCGGCTCCTCGGCGGGCTGGAGGAACCGGACCACGTACACCGAGGCCAGGAGGACCGCGAGGCCCACCACGGTGAGATGCCATCCGGCCGAGACGCCGAGCTGCTCGGTGAGCGCGCCGAGGCCCGCGCCGAGCATGGTGCCGACACTGAATCCCGCGTGGAACATCGGCATCAGGGTCTTGCCGACGCGCCGCTCGTTGGCGGCGCCGGAGAGGTTCATCGCCACGTCGAGCACCGAGTTGCCCGCCCCGAGGACCATCAGCGCCGCGAACAGCGCCCAATAGGCGGGCGCGAGCCCGGCGATGAGCCCGATCGCGACCAGGCCGACGGCGGTGAGGGAGAGGAACCAGCGGATCGCCGCGGTCGCCCCGAGGTGGGCGACCACGTGGCCCGAGGCGATGAGGCCGAGCATCGCCCCGGCCGAGAGGCCGAGGATGAGCACGCCCATCTCCTGCGTGGTCGCACCGAGGAGGTCGCGCATGTTCGGGACGCGCGCGGCCCAGTTCGCGAACACGAACCCGGAGAGGGCGAACACCGCGAACACGGCGTTGCGCCAGTGCACCAGTTCGGGCGCGGTGCGGGCGGACGCAGGCAGGGCGGTGCTGGTCACGGCGGTCCAATCGGCGGTGGCAATGGTGCGGGTCCGGCACCCAGCTTGCACCGAGGTTCGGCGTTCGACAAACGAATTCGAGGAGGATCGACCGACCGCCGCCACGCCAGTGCTGCCAACGACGGCCCGATCGCCGCCGCGGGGTCCATGCTGGTGGATACCGGCGTCCGAGTGCCGCCGGAGACGTCAGCCGATGCGTCGGCGCCGGCCGCGGCGCCGTCCCCGTCCGTGAAAGGCCGCCCGTGAACCGTTCGAACCACCTGACAGACCTCGAAGAGCAGTACGGCGCGCACAACTACCACCCGCTGCCGGTGGTCATCGCCGAAGGCGAGGGCGCCTGGGTGACCGACGCCGAAGGAAACCGCTACCTCGACTGGCTCGCGGCCTACTCCGCCCTGAACTTCGGGCACCGCCACCCGCGCCTGACCGCGGCCGCGCACGCCCAGCTCGACCGGCTCACCCTCGCCTCGCGCGCCTTCCGCACCGACACCCTCGGCCCGTTCCTGGCCGGGCTCGCCGACCTCTGCGGCAAGGAGGCCGTCCTGCCCATGAACACCGGCGCCGAAGCCGTCGAGACCGCCGTCAAAGCCGCCCGCAAATGGGCCTACACCCGCAAGGGCATCGCCGCCGGCCAGGCGCGGATCGTCGTCTTCGACGGGAACTTCCATGGCCGCACCACCACCATCGTCGGGTTCTCCTCCGACCCCGACACCCGCGAGGGCTTCGGGCCCTTCGACGGCGGCTTCGACACGGTGCCCTACGGCGACGCCGAAGCACTTGCGGCCGCCATCGGCCCCGAGACCGCCGCCGTGCTCCTCGAACCCGTTCAGGGCGAAGCCGGAGTCGTCGTCCCGCCGGCGGGCTGGCTCGCCGAGGTGCGCCGCCAATGCGACGAGCACGGCGTCCTCATGATCGCCGACGAGATCCAGTCGGGTCTGGGCCGCACCGGACACACGTTCGCGTGCGACCGCGAGGACGTCGAGCCCGACGTGTACGTGCTCGGCAAGGCCCTCGGCGGAGGCATCGTCCCCCTCTCCGCCGTCGCCTGCGACCGCGCGGTCATGGACGTCTTCACGCCCGGCACCCACGGCTCCACGTTCGGCGGCAATCCGCTCGCCGCCGCCGTCGGTGCCGAAGTCGTCGCCATGCTCGCCACCGGCGAATGGCAGCGGCGGGCCCGCGACCTCGGCCGGTACCTCGAAGGCGCCCTCGCCGGACTCAATTCGTCCAAAGTAGACGCGGTCAGGGTCTGCGGCCTGTGGGCCGGCGTCGACCTCCCCGAGAGCGGGCCCTCCGCGCGCGAGGTCTGCGAGCGGATGCTGCGACTCGGCGTGCTCGCCAAGGAGACCCACCGGCGGACCGTCCGCATCGCCCCGCCGCTCGTCATCGAACCCGAGGAGATCGACCGGGGCGTCGCGGTCCTGACCGAGGCGATCGGCTGAGGCTCACGCCGACGACGGGTACGGCGTGAACCCGCTGCGGTGGTCCGTCACGTCGAGCGGCCTGCCGATCGCCGGGAACGCCCGCTGCGGGCAGCCCGACCGGTCGCAGACCTTGCAGCCCGGCCCGATCGGGGTCAGCGCCGCCGGGCTCGCCAGGTCCAGCCCGTCGGCGTACACCAGCCGGTGCGCATGGTGCAGGTCGCAGCCCAGCCCGATCGCGAACGTCTTCGCCGGCGTCCCGAACCCGCCGTAGCGGCGCGTCACCGTGCGCGCCACCCACAGGTACGCGCGCCCGTCGGGCATCTGCGCGAGCTGCGTGCGGATCTCCCCGGGATGCGCGAACGCCTCGTACACATTCCACAGCGGGCAGCTGCCGCCCACCCGCGAGAAGTGGAAGTCCGTGGCCGACTGCCGCTTCGAGATGTTCCCGGCCCGGTCCACCCGCACGAAGAAGAACGGCACGCCCCGCGCGCCCGGCCGCTGCAACGTGCTCAACCGGTGCGCCACCGTCTCGAACCCCACCCGGAACCGCCGCTGCAGCAGGTCGAGGTCGTACCGCAGTTCCTCTGCGGCGCTCCGAAACACCCCGTACGGCAGGATCAACGCGCCCGCGAAGTAGTTCGCCAGGCCGATCCGCGCCAGCCCCCGCGCCTCCGGCCCCGAGAGGTCGGCGGCGGCCACCAGGCCGTCGATCAGGTCGGCGTGCTCGACCAGCGCCAGGTGCGTGGCGAGCTGGAAGGCGCGCTGGCCCGAGGTGAGGAGCGGCGAGACGCGCAGGACGCGGCCGTCGGGGTCGAAGCGGCGCTTGGCCCCGGCCTGCTCGTCGGCACCCAGAGCGGCGACGACGGTGCCGTGCCGGTCGGCCAGCAGCCGGGTGAGTTCCACGTCGAGATCGGCCGGGTCCAGTTCGGCGGCGATCCGCTCGGCGGCCTCGTCCAGCTCCGGCACGTAGTTCCGCTTGGCGTAGAACAGGTCCCGAACCTCCTCGTACGCCGTGGGCGCGGCCCCGGCGTCGAGTTCGGCGCTCATGGCCGTGTTGCGTTCGACGGCGTGCCGGTAGCGGCGGTGCAGGTCCACGACGTACCGCGCCAGCTCGGGCATGCCCTCGGCGAGCTCGCGGGTCTGCCCGGGGGAGACCTGCTCGGCGTGGGCGGTGTCGGCGAGCGCGTCCCGCAGCTGCGCGTCGAGGCGGTCGCTCTCGGCGGCCGAGAAGCGCTGCACGTCCACGTCGAAGACCTCGGCGAGGCGCAGCAGCACGGGGCCGGTGATGGGCCGCTGGTTCGACTCCATCTGGTTCACATAGCTGGTGGAGATGCCCAGCGCGGTGGCGAGCGAGGCCTGCGTGAGGCCCTGCTCCTCGCGGAACCGGCGCAGCCGCAGGCCGACCTTGGCCGTCTTCAACGCCATCAACTGGTCCTTTCACAAGATTCACAGAACACGGCCGATATTTCCACAAGAAACCACATTTTCAGTGCTTTCATAGGGATCGGTGGCTGTACATACTGTGAAGATAACCCAGAAGGAGTCGCCGCATGATCGAGCACCCCGTCCGCGTCCACGCCTCCCGCGAGCATCTGCCGCGCGAAGCGGAGCTGGCCTGGAAACTCGCCGAGGTCGCCCACGACCCCGTCCCGGTCGAGCCCGAGGTCGCCGAGATGATCGGCAACCGGGTCATCGACAACGCCGCCGTCGCGGCCGCGTCGCTCGCCCGCCGCCCGGTCGCCAACGCCCGCGCCCAGGCCTTCGCGCACCCGTACCGTCCCGGCGCGGCCGTCTTCGGCGCCGCGCCCGACGTGCGCAGCTCGCCCGAATGGGCCGCGTGGGCGAACGGAGTCGCGGTGCGCGAGTTGGACTTCCACGACACGTTCCTCGCCGCCGACTACTCGCACCCCGGCGACAACATCCCGCCGATCCTCGCCGTCGCCCAGCACCGGGGCCTCGACGGCACGGCGCTGGTGCGCGGCATCGCCACCGGCTACGAGGTCCAGATCGACCTGGTCCGCGCGATCTGCCTGCACGAGCACCGGATCGACCACATCGCCCACCTCGGCCCCTCCGCGGCGGCCGGCATCGGCACCCTCATGGGCCTCGACCCCGAGGTGATCTACCAGGCGATCGGCCAGGCGCTGCACACCACCACCGCGACCAGGCAGTCGCGCAAGGGCGCGATCTCCTCCTGGAAGGCGTACGCCCCGGCGTTCGCGGGGAAGGCCGCCGTCGAGGCCGTCGACCGGGCCATGCGCGGCGAAGGCGCGCCGTCGCCGATCTGGGAAGGCGAGGACGGCGTCATCGCCCGGCTCCTCAGCGGACCCGACGCGCGCTACACGGTGCCGCTGCCCGGCCCCGGCGAACCCAAGCGCGCCATCCTCGACTCCTACACCAAGGAGCACTCCGCGGAGTACCAGAGCCAGGCGCTCATCGACCTCGCCCGGCGCCTCGCACCGCGCATCGGCGACCTCTCCCGCATCGCCGAGGTCGTGATCCGCACCAGCCACCACACCCACAACGTGATCGGCACCGGCGCGAACGACCCGCAGAAATCCGATCCGGACGCGAGCCGCGAGACCCTCGACCACTCCATCATGTACATCTTCGCCGTCGCGCTCGAAGACCGCGACTGGCACCACGAGCGCTCCTACACCCCCGAACGCGCCCACCGCGAATCCACCGTGGCCCTGTGGCACAAGGTCCGCACCCTCGAAGACCAGGAGTGGACCCGCCGCTACCACGACCCCGATCCCGACAAGCGCGCCTTCGGCGGCCATGTCACCGTGGTCTTCGACGACGGCACCAGCATCGACGACGAACTCGCCGTCGCCGACGCCCACCCCCGGGGCGCCAGGCCCTTCGCGCGCGAGCAGTACCTCGAGAAGTTCCGCACCCTCACCGACGGCGTCATCGCACGGCCCGAACAGGACCGGTTCCTCGATCTCGCCTGCCGGATCGACACGCTCGACGCCGCCGAAGTCCGCGCCCTCAACCTCGCCGCCCCTCCCGGAGCACTGAGCGCACCCACGAGCGGAGGACTCTTCCGATGACGCAACGCCTCTCGCCGTCCCAGAAGCGCCGGGCCCTGCGCACCGGACTCGCCTCCGGCCGCCTCCAGCGCCTCCCCGGCGCGTTCTCGCCGCTCGTCGCCCGCGCCGTCGCCGACCGCGGCTTCGAAGGCGTCTACGTCTCCGGCGCCGCGCTGGCGGCCGACCTGGCCCTGCCCGACATCGGCCTCACCACGCTCAC
Source organism: Glycomyces sp. YM15 (assembly GCF_016918015.1). GTDB lineage: Bacteria > Actinomycetota > Actinomycetes > Mycobacteriales > Micromonosporaceae > Glycomyces. The sequence continues at coordinate 8,099 of NZ_JAERMK010000037.1, read as the reverse complement.
GGAGGTCGCCGGGCGCGGCGGCCAGATCGCCCGCGCCACCGATCTGCCCACCCTCATCGACGCCGACACCGGCTTCGGCGAGGCCGCGAACGTCGCCCGCACCATCGCGGCCTTCGAAGACGCCGGGATCGCGGGCTGCCACCTCGAGGACCAGGTCAACCCCAAACGCTGCGGCCATCTCGACGGCAAGGAGGTCGTACCGGCCGAGACGATGCTGCAACGGGTCCGCGCGGCCGTCCAGGCCCGCACCGACCCCGACTTCGTCATCTGCGCCCGCACCGACGCCCGCGCGATCGAAGGGCTCGACGCCGCCGTCGACCGCGCCAGAGCCTATGTGGACGCCGGGGCCGACATGGTCTTCCCCGAGGCCCTGCGCACCGAAGCCGAGTTCGCGGCCTTCCGTGAGGCGGTCGACGTGCCGCTCCTGGCGAACATGACCGAGTTCGGCACCTCGCCCAGCCTCACCGCCCGGCAGCTCGAAGACCTCGGCTACAACCTCGTCATCTGGCCCGTCTCCAGCCTCCGCGCCGCCATGGGCGCCGTCGAAGACCTCTTCGACGCCCTGGAGACCGAAGGCACCCAGGCCTCCCATGTCGACCGGATGCAGACCCGGGCCCGCCTCTACGAACTCGTCGACTACGCCTCGTACACCGCCTTCGACAAGCAGCTCTTCGATTTCCAGATCCCCGGGAGGGACGCATGAGCATCGACATCCGCAAGGGCCTGGCCGGAGTCGTCGCCGACACCACCGCCGTCAGCGAGGTCGTCCCCGAGACGAACTCCCTCACCTACCGCGGCTACCCGGTCCAAGAGCTCGCCCGCAGCTGCTCCTTCGAAGCGGTCGCCCACCTCATCTGGTACGGCGACCTGCCCGCCGCGGACGCGCTCGCCGGCTTCACCGAACGCGAAGGCGCGCAACGCGAAGTCACCCGATCCACCATCGCCGTCATCGACCGCCTCCCCGACAACTGCCACCCGATGGACCTGCTGCGCACCGCCGTCTCCTGCCTCGGCGCCGAAGACCCGGCCGAGGACGACAACAGTCCGGCCGCCAACCGCGCCAAGGCCGAGGCGATGTTCGCCAAACTCCCCACCGTCGTCGCCCACGACTTCCGCCGCCGCAAGGGACTCGACCGCATCGCCCCCGACCCCGGCCTCGGCTTCGCCGAGAACTTCTTCCACATGTGCTTCGGCGCCGTCCCCGCACCGGAAGTGCTGCGCTGCTTCGAGATCTCGATGATCCTCTACGCCGAGCACAGCTTCAACGCCTCCACGTTCACCGCCCGCACCGTCGCCTCGACGCTCTCGGACATCTACTCCGCCGTCACCGCCGCCATCGGCGCCCTCAAGGGCCCCCTCCACGGCGGTGCCAACGAGGCCGTCATGCGCATGATGCTCGAGATCGACGACCCCGCGCTGGCCCGCGAGTGGCTCCTGCAGCGACTGGCCGCCAAGGAGAAGGTGATGGGATTCGGGCACCGCGTCTACAAGGACGCCGACTCGCGCGTCCCGACCATGAAGGCCGCCTTCAAGGACATGGCCGAGCTGACGGGCGGTCAGCGCTGGGTAGCGATGTACGAGGAGCTGGAGGCGGCCATGATGGAGGCCAAGGGCATCCACCCGAACCTGGACTTCCCGGCCGGGCCCGCCTACTACCTCATGGGCTTCGACATCCCGATGTTCACGCCGCTGTTCGTCATGTCCCGCATCACCGGCTGGACCGCGCACGTGATCGAGCAGCTCGAATCGAACGCCCTGATCCGGCCGCTGAGCGCCTACACCGGCCCCTCGCAGCGCGCGATCCCCTTGGCGGCCTGAACGTCGCCGGGAAGCGGCCGGAGTCGCTGGGCGTTCGGGGGGTCTCGTCGAGCCGTGACGGCGCACCGGAGGCCGGGCGCCGTCGCGCTCAGGTCCGGCTGTCGCGGGTGCGGGCGCGCTCGGCGAGTTTGCCGGCGACGAGCGAGGCCGAGCCCGCGATCGCGGTGAAGTTGAACACCATCTGCACGCAGACCACGACCCGGGCGAGTTGGCCCTGGGCCGAGACGTCGCCGAACCCGACCGTGCTCAGCGTGCTCAGCGCGAAGTAGAGGGCGTCCACGCGGGTGTCGAGGCCGGCGAACTGGCCGGGCCGGTACACGGCCAGCCCGTAGTCGGTGAGCGCGAACAGCAGCACCCCCGCGAGGATGCCCACGACCAGCGCCCCGAGCGGCGCTTCCGGGTCGCGGAGCTGTCGCACCGCCTGCCAGCGGATGACGATCGCCAGGGCCGCGAGCAGCACGATCGTGGTGCACCAGCGCAAGACCAGGACGACGGTGTCGGGTTCGCTGCGGATCGGCACGACGAAGTAGAGCACCACGAGCGCGACGCTCGCGAGCAGCCAGCGCAGCGGGTGCGGCTTGAATCGCGCGCCTCCATCGCCGCTTTCCTTGTCCTGCATGTCCACCGCCCTATGCCGCTTCAGGCGCGGGCTCGCGCGTTCCGGTGCGGTCGATGAGCCGCTCGGTCGCGAACGCGACGACGACGGCGATGAGCACGATCGGGGTCATCCCGCTCGACCCCGACCCGAGCAGCAGCGTGACGAGGATGGCCGACGAGACCGGCAGCGGCAGGATCGCGGCGGTGGCGGCGGCCATGCCCGCGGCCATCGCCGGGGCGATGCCGAACCCGGGGAGTCCGCTGAGGAGCGCGCCGGCGGCCGCGCCGAGGAACAGGGCCGGGAAGATCGGGCCGCCGCGCAGCGTCGCGAGCGACACGGCGTACGCCAGGCCCTTGAACGCCAGCAGGCCCACGAGCGCCCAGACGCCGGGCACGTCGCCGGCTTCGGTGAAGACCCCGAGCGCGTCCTGTCCGGACAGCAGCACCTCGACGGGGGAGCGGCCGGTCAGCAGCGAGTAGGCCGCGGCGGCGACTGCCGTGACCGCGACGGCGGCCATCGCCATGAGCGCGGGCCGCCGGGCCGTGTGGGGGACGAGGCGCCGTCCGAGGTGGTGGACCTGGCGCACGCCCGCGGCGATGAGCACGGCCAGCGGGATCGTCCACAGCAGGTCCGCGAGGTCGGGCCGGTCGGGGAGGTCGAGCCCGGGGAGCTGCAGCGAGGACACCCGCAGGCCCGTCCATTCGCCGAGCCCGGTGAACACGAGCGCGCCGACCCCGGCCGAGAGCAGGCACGGGAGCACGACCCGGGTCTGGCGGATCCCGGCGCGGGCGGCGGATTCGAGGATGAACACGGCCGCGACCAGCGGGCTGCCGAAGATGACGGCGACGGCAGCGGCGGAACCCGAGGTGCCGAGGAGCGCGTTCTCGGGGCCGCCGCGTGCGACCCACCGGCCCGTGAGGATCGTGGCGAGGGCCGTGCCCACGGCCATGAGCGGCGCTTCGGGGCCGAGCACGACGCCGAGCGGGAGGCCGCCGAGAGCTGCGAGCAGGACCCCGGGCAGGTGCGAGGGCGGCACGGGGTCGGGGGAGAGGCCCTCGATCGGGACGTGCCCGCCGTGCCCGGGCAGGCGGGTGATCGCGACCGCGACGAGTGCGCCGCCGACGAGCAGCCAGGGGAACGGCCACCACCACGGCACCGGTTCGAGGTTCCACTGTTCGGGCAGGTCTTCCCAGGCGAAGACGGTGAGCCAGTGCAGGAGCGCGAGGAACGCGAAGGCCGCCACCGAGACCGGGATGCCGACGAGGCCGGCGAGGGCGAGCACGCGCGCGTACCGTCCGCCGAGCCGCTCGGGAGCCCGCTCTTCGGAAGCCTCGACCATGCCGTTCCTCCACTGTCGTGCGTGCGCTGCACTGTGGATCTTCCTATGGTCGCGACCGGCCCGCAGGGCATTCGGTGTCCCGTCACCCGAACCCCATTCGCAACATACCCTAGGGGGGTATAAGATGATCCGGTCGCGGCCACCCCGGGCCGCCTGGCATTGAGGAGCACGCTGTGGACCACTCCACCCATGAGCACCATCAGCACCACGGGCACGTCCAAGGCCATACGACACACGGGCACGCCGGTCATGAGGACCACGCATCGCATGGCACCCAAGCCAACCCCGCGAGCTGGATGATGGCCGCCTCCGCGACCCTCCACTGCCTCACCGGCTGCGCCATCGGCGAAGTGCTCGGCGTGGTCATCGGCACCGCCCTCGGCTGGCACGGCGCGGCCACCATCGCCCTCGCGATCGCACTGGCCTTCGTCTTCGGCTACGCCCTGACCATGCGCGGCGTCATGCGCGCCGGACTGTCCTTCAAGGAGGCGCTCAAGGTCGCGCTCGCCGCCGACACCATCTCGATCGCGGTCATGGAGATCGTCGACAACGGCTTCATCCTCGCGATGCCCGGCGCGATGGAGATGGGCCTGGCCGACACCCGGTTCTGGCTCATCCTGGCCGCCGCGCTCGCGATCGCCTTCGTGGTGACCGTTCCGATCAACCGCGCGCTGATCTCACGCGGCAAGGGCCACGCCGTCGTCCACCGGCACCACCACTAGCCCCGATGCCGTTCGGTCGTCGCGCGGTCGGGGTGTCGGATCAGGCGCGAGCGGGCGCAGTTCCCGGGCCATAAGGTTCACCAGGCTGCGGAGGCGGTCACAGGGCGCATCGCGGCCATCGTCCGGTCCAGGCACGGCTCGAACACCTCGGGCTCGACCCCGCAATGCTGCATCGCCGCCTGCAGGCACGCGAACGCCCCGCCCACGAGCGCGCGCAGCACCACCGGGTCCGTCTCGCCCCCCGGATGCCGGGCGGCCCGATCGAGCAGCAGGTCCGACAGCGAACCCTGCAGCCGGTCGAGCCGCCCCAGGTACGCCGCGAGCAGCCGCGGGCTCGCATGGACGATCCGCTGCAGCGCCCGATCGTGCTCGCGCACCACCGGGTCGGAGAGGCGCTCCACTATGGGATCGAACGAATGCCGCAGCGAATCCCACTCCGGCTCGCGGGGCGGACGCGCCTCCAACCGGGCCGAGAGCTCCTCGCCCAAACGCTCGAGGCGGTCGAGCACCACCTCGTCCTTCGATGCGAAGTAGCGGAAGAAACTGCGCTGGGACATGCCGACGGCGGCGGCGATCTCATCGACCGTCGTCTCCTCGAAACCCTTCGCCACGAACAGCTCTTCGGCGGCCCGTGCGATCCTCGACTGCACGGCCCGACGTGACACTTCTCGCAAACCCCCACCGGCGCTCATGACCCGGATGGTAGCAACTGCAATGATTGACAGTCACTGACACTTTCCGGTGCGCGCGTCCCGTCACCCTCCGACACCCCGGTGGGCCCCGGCACGGGCCAGTCGGCACCGGGCAGGAACACCACCGAAGGAAACCTCCCCATGACCGTTGACCAACGACCGGCCGACACGCCCGAGGCCGAAGCGACGCCAGAGCCCGAACCCGGCATGTCGCGCCAGATCAAAATCGTGCTCGGCGTGCTCCTCGTGGCGACGTTCGTCATGATCCTCAACGAGACCGTGATGGGCGTGGCCCTCCCGCGCCTCATGGAGCAGTTCCAGATCACCGCCGCCACCGTGCAGTGGCTGACCACCGGCTTCATGCTCACCATGGCCGTCGTCATCCCCATGACCGGGCTCATCCTCCAGCGCTTCACCACGCGCACCGTGTTCCTCGCCGCCATCGGGCTCTTCTGCGCGGGCACCCTGCTCGCGGGCGTGGCCACGGTCTTCCCCGTGCTCGTCGCCGCCCGCGTCATCCAGGCCAGCGGCACCGCCGTCATGCTGCCGCTGCTCATGACCACCGTGATGACCTTCGTCCCGGCCGAACGCCGCGGACGCACCATGGGCTTCATCACCATCGTCATCGCCGTCGCCCCCGCGATCGGCCCCACCTTCTCCGGGTTCATCCTCAACAACCTCACCTGGCGCTGGATGTTCCTGGCCGTCCTGCCCATCGCCGTGCTCGCCCTCGTCCTCGGCGGGGTCCTCATCAAGAACCTCGGCGAGACGCGCCCGGTCAAACTCGACCTGCTCTCCGCGCTCCTCTCCGCGGTGGCCTTCGGCGGCCTCATCTACGGACTCAGCAGCTTCGGCGAATCGGCGGCCGGGAACCACACCCCGGTCCCGCCCTACGCCGCCGTCGCCGGCGGCGCCGTGTCGCTGGCCCTGTTCGTCTTCCGCCAGCTGCGCCTCCAGCGCCGCGACGCGGCCCTGATGGACCTGCGGCCCTTCAAGCACCGCTCGTTCACCGTCGGCATCATCATGCTGCTGATCTCGATGGCGACCCTCTTCGGCTCGCTCATCCTGCTGCCGATCTACCTCCAGAACGTCCTGGACCTCACCACGCTCCAGACCGGACTGGTGGTCCTCCCCGGCGGTCTCGCGATGGGCCTCTCCGGCCCCTTCATCGGCCGCATCTTCGACAAGGTCGGCCCCCGGCCGCTCGTCATCCCCGGCGCGGTCGTCCTCGCGGGCGCCCTCGGCCTCATGACGATGCTCGACCAGACCAGCGAGACCTGGTTCGTCGTGGTCATCCACGTGCTGCTCAGCCTCGGCCTCAGCAGCCTCATGACCCCGCTCATGACCTCCTCGCTCGGCGCTCTGCCCATGGAGCTCTACCCGCACGGCAGCGCCATCATGAGCACCCTCCAGCAGGTCGCGGGCGCGGCCGGCACCGCCGTGTTCATCACCCTGATGACCACCGGCGCCGCCGCCAGCCTCGAATCCGGCGCGAACGACGTCACCGCCCAGGCCGACGGCATCCACCTCGCCTTCCTGTGCGGCACCGCCATGTCCCTCGTCGCCGTGGCCGCCGCCTTCCTGGTGAAGAAGGTCGACAACCCCAACGGCGACGCCGTCCCCGCCCACTGACGGCACGATCCCAGGCCCGGTCCCGCATGCGGGACCGGGCTGTTTCTCACCCCCGCCGTCGGGAGCGGATGCTACGTTCCGCAGATGCCGCGCACCGACCAAGCCAGCCGAGAGATCCCCGCCTCCGTCGAACGCGTCTACACCGCGCTCACCGACCCCGAAGCGCTCGCCGCCTGGCTCCCGCCGTCCGGCATGACCGGCCGCTTCGACCACTACGACCCCCGCCCCGGCGGCGGCTACCGCATGACCCTCACCTACGACGACCCCGCCGACGCGCCCGGCAAGACCACCGCCGATACCGACACCGTCGAAGCCCGCTTCATCGAACTCGTCCCGAACACCCGCATCGTCACCGAGGTCGACTTCATCGCCGACGATCCCGCCTTCGCCGGCACCATGACCGGCGCGTGGACACTCGAACCCATCGCGAACGGCACCCGCGTCACCATCACCGCCGAGAACGTCCCCGACGGCATCAGCGCCGAAGACCACGCCGAAGGCCTGGGCTCATCACTCCTCAACCTCGAGGCCTACCTCGAGCGCTGAGACCCGCGCCTCAAGCTGTCATTCCCGGCGGCGGGACTATGTCGCCCTGGCGGGCCCAGCGCGAGGCCGATGCCCGCGCGCGCTGGACCCGAAGGGGACCAGGCAGAAACGCTGGTGCGTCCGCTGGGAGGTCGCCCTTCAAGCGTTCGAGACCGCCTTCCCGGGCCGCCGGGGAATCGACATTATTCAATAGATGACAACCGACAAACCGGGCCTCGGGTCAGCGCTGCTTCGTCGCTGCCGAGTGAGTTGGCTGGGCGGTCGTCTAGCGGCTTTCCGCCGGGGTGCGGGTTGCGCTTAAGGCGGGCAGCGACGGAGGGGTGGGTGGCGGGGCCGGCGGGGTGGCGCGCCTCGGGTCGGATTCGGTTGGGACGCAGTCGATCAGGCTGGGTGTGGGGTGGGGGAACGTGAATGGTTTCGCATCGTGTGGGTGATGACAGTCGGGGGCTGTATGGGGGACAATTGAGGTACGTACAGGGACAGGAAACTGGTACAGGTGTCGGGGTAGGTGTAAGCAGACTACGACAAGCCTCTGGCCGATCCGACAAACCGACTTGTTTCGAGGCGACGACCCCGCAAGCCAGGGTGCTCCTCCACTGGAGGCGTCCGATCTCACCCCCGTGCCATCGCCCGCAGCTGTCCGCGCCCCCGACGGGCCGTGACTGGGTGGACGATCCTAGTTGGGATCACCCCAACCAGCAGGCGATGCCGTACACGACGGCATACGCGATCCGAGCACGACCCGCCAGCGT
>NZ_JAERMK010000036.1 GCF_016918015.1 Glycomyces sp. YM15 | reverse complement strand
GCGGGGATCGCGCGCGGCTGGAGTGCCGCGCGCGGTCTCGGTATGGCGACGTTCGCGAATCCCCTTGGTGTCGCCGCCATCCCGCAGGGCCAGATGACGTGTTTTTGTACCAAGGCTGACACAGTCGGTAGTTCGCCCGCAACAGTGAGTTTCCGCCTGTGGATAACGTTCCGCGCAACGACATTCGCGCTGGTCACGGCCTTGTGGACCGTGGCGATTGCGGTGCCGGCGGGGCGGTTCGTTCGACGCATGGCGCAACCATGTCACGAGTTGTCGCCGAGAGGCAACAGCGAGTTGCCTTCCTGTGGATAACTTCGTGGACCGCGCCGACAACGCCGGTCACGAGCCCGCGGTTGCATCAGGCTCGGTCATCCACTGGACCAGTTGGATGATGACGCCGTTCGGATCCGCGGTCTGGAAGTAGCGCTCGCCCCATTCCTCGGTCTCGATCGGCGTGGTGATGGCGACGCCCTCGGCTTGGACACGGGCGTATTCGGCGTCGATGTCGTCGACGACGAAGGCGAGGAGCAGGCCGTCGGCGTGGCCTTTGGCGCTTTCGGGCTTGAAGGTCGGCAGGCCGGTCTTCAGGAAGATGACGTTGAAGCCGGCGTCCGGGCGCGAGAGCGAGACGAAGCCTTCCGCGGCCATGTCCTCCGCGAATCCGTAGTGGCGCTTGAGGAATTCAGCCGAGGCGTTCGGGTCGGCGACGTTGAGCGAGACGGCGGATGAGGTGATGCGCATGTGCGACTCCTTTTCTTCGTACGTTGTATATTGTACAATGTACGCTGTACGGCGTACAAGTTTCTCGGCTAGAATTCCCCCGTGACTGCCGCCACTGAAACACCGAAGCCGAACCTGCTCGAGCTGCTCTGGAGGGCCGCCCCGGAGACGGGGCGCGGGCCGCGCAAGAAGCTCACCGTCGACGAGATCGTCGCCGCCGCGATCGGACTGGCCGATGCCGAAGGGCTGGAAGCGGTCACCGTGCGCCGCCTCGCCCAGGAATTGGGGAAGGCCCCCATGACGCTCTATACCTACGTGCCGGGTAAGACCGAGCTCGTCGCCCTGATGCTCGATGCGCTCTTCGAGCGCATGGGGCGGACCCCGGGCACAGGGCCGTGGCGGGAGCGGCTCGCCGCCGTCGCCCGGGACAACTACGCGCTCTACCGGGAGCACCCATGGGCCGCGGCGGCCTCACCGGGCCGCCCGCCGCTCGGGCCGGGCCAGTGCGCCAAGTACGAGCACGAGCTGCAGGCCCTGGAGGGCCTGGGGCTGGACGATGTCGAGATGGACGACGCACTGGCGTACCTGCTCGCCTTCGTGCGCTCCGCCGCCCAGGACGCGGCCCAGTCCGAGGCCGAGCGGGCGGCCACCGGCATGGACGACCAGGAGTGGTGGGAGGCCAACGGGCCCCTGCTCGCGAAGGTCCTCGACACCGAGCGCTTCCCGACCGCCGTCCGCGTCGGCCAGGCCGCGGGCGAGGCGCACGACGCGGCGTACAACGCCGAGCACGCCTTCGAGTTCGGACTCGGGCGGACCCTCGACGGGCTCGCGGCGCTCATCGAGCGGTGATGCAAGGGCTTCGGCCCGGTCGCCCAACGGCGACCGGGCCGTTCGCGCACCGGTTCAGACCTGGAGCGGCTCGTTCAGACTGTCGGGCTTCCACCTGCGGCGCGAGGCCACGACCAGGGACGCGAGCGCCAAGGAACCGATGAGGTAGGCGGCCAGGACCAGCAGCGCCTTGACGACGTGCGCAGTCTCGCCGCCGCTGATGGTCACGCGCAGTGCGTCCACCACATAGGTCATCGGCAGGAGCGGATGCAGCGCCTGGAAGAACCCCGGCGTCGTCTCCACCGGATACAGACCTCCCGCGCTCGTCAACTGCAGCATCAGGAGCACCACCAGCAGCAGGCTCCCGGCGGTGCCGAACGCGAGCTTGAACAGGTGCGCCATGGCCGTGAAGGTCAGGACCACGAGGATCGACAGGCCGACCGTGTCGAGGGCGTCCTTCGGGTCGAGGCCGAGCCCGAGCTCGACCGCGAGGTAGAGGACGAGCGCCGACAGGATGCCGAGGAACGCGCCGGGGAGCCAGCCGCCGATCGCGATCGGGACGGAGCGCAGCGGTCCGGCCAGCGCCCGACTGTTCACCGTACGCAGTACGAGGTAGCCCATGAGGCCGAAGACCCATAGTGCGATGGCGATGAAGAAGGGCGCGAGTCCGCGGCCGTAGGTGCCGGCGGCGTTGAGGTTCTCCTCGTCGATGGTGACGGGGCTGCCGTAGGCCTCGGCGTTGTCGGCGTCGTCTGCCGGGTTGGTGCTCGGGACGGTTGCGGCGGCGGTGGTGAGGGAGGACGCGAGGGTGTCGGCGCCGTCCTGGAGGTCGGTGAGGCCGCTTGCGAGGTCGCTCGCGCCGGTTTGGGCGGTGGCGGCGGCGTCGGCGACTTGGGAGGCGCCGTCGGCGACGTCGGCGGCGCCGGTCTTGAGGGCGGTGAGGTCGCTGGAGGCCTGGTCGAGGGTGTCCGTGGAGGTGTCCTGGACTGCTGTGTTCGTGGTCTGGATGTCGTCGTTGACGGTGTTGGCGTCGTCGATGTAGGTCTGGAGTCGGGCGCAGGCGTCGGGGTCGGCGGTGTCGGTGCCGCAGAGGGTGCCGTAGACGGTGTCGAGGTCGCTGTCGGCGCGGTCGGCGAGGTCGGCGGCGGAGGCGGCGCCGGTCTGGATCTGGGACCAGTTGTCGGCGAGGGTCTGGACGACGGGTTGGGCGACGTCGACGGCTTGGTCGACGCCGTCGCTGACTTGGTCTGCGCCGTCGGCGACCTGTTGGGCGCCGGTGGTGAGGTCGGCGAGGCCGGTTTCGAGTTGCGCGGCGCCGGTTTGGGCGCTGCCGATGCCGTCGGAGAGTCGGCTCGCCCCGTCGGCGGCTTCGGTGAGGCCTTGGTTGAGTTCGGTGAGGTCGCCGAAGATGGTGGTGGCGAAGGTGACGTAGACGGCGGTGTTGATCTGGTTGCGGAGTTCGGATTCGACGGTGGAGGCCATGATGCCGGCGACGTAGCCGTTGGCGTCGTTGAGGTCGAATTCGACGGTGGCCTGTTCGGGGTCGGTTCCGGAGAGGCTGGCGAGGCGGGTGGAGAAGTCTTCGGGGACGGTGATGACCATGTAGTAGTCGCCGTTTTCGAGGCCGCGGCGGGCTTCGCTCGCGGAGACGAACTGCCAGTCGAAGATGCGGTCTTCTCTGAGTTGGTCGACGAGTTGGTCGCCGCCGTTGATCGCGGTGGTCTCGCCGTTGGTCTCGACGCTGGCTCCGGTGTCCTCGTTGACGACGGCGACGGGCATGTGGTCGAGTTTGCCGTAGGGGTCCCAGGCGAACCAGAGGTAGAGGCCGCCGTAGACGAGCGGGATGAGGACGATGGCGACGAGGGCGGCGCTGCGGATGGGGTGGCCGCGGAAGCGGCCGAGTTCGGCGGCGGCGAGTTTGAAGGGGCTCATCGGTGGCCTCCGTTTCGGTCGCGTCCGTGGTGGGCGCTTGCGGTCGGTGCGGGTTGGGCGCGGAGGTCGACGACGGTGTCGGCGGGCGGGTCTGAGCGGGTGCAGACGGCGAGGACGAGTTGGCCGGCGTCGGCGACGGTGCGGAGGGCGTCGAAGACGCGTTCGGAGCCGCAGGTGTCGAGGCCGGTGTCGGCGTCGTCGACGGCGATCGCGGGGGTGCGGGCGGCGGCGGCGCAGGCGATCGTGAAGCGGATCTGGTCGATGCGCGGGAGGAAGCCGAAGGTGTCGCCGGTGTCGACGCCGACGGCGAGGCGGTCGAGCCAGGCGTTGATGTTGGTGCGGGTGGCGGTGCCGTTGGAGACGGTGATGGTCTCCTTGATGCAGCTGCCCACGGTCGCGTAGGGGTCGAGGCGGATGGGGGGTCCGGCCTGGGCGATGGTGAAGCGGCGGCGGATGTGGCCGGGTTTGGTCTGGCCGTCGACGTGGAGTGTGCCGCGGTGGAAGGGGAAGCGGCCGGTGAGGGCGAGGAGGAGTGAGGAGCGGCCTTCGCCGCCGTCGCCGCAGAGGGCGACGAGCTGGCCGAGGCCGGCGGTGACGGTGATGTCGGTGAAGATCCGTCCTTGGCGGCCGGTCGCGGTGAGGTCTTGGGCGGCGAGGAAGGGCGTGCCGTTCGGGCGGTCGAGGATCGCGGTGTGTTGGAGCGGGCCGGCGGCTGCGCGGGGTGGCAGGTCGTGGTTCGAGGCGGCGGTGTCTCGGTCGGCGGGTTCGGGTCCGGTTGCGGCGAGGGCGGGTCGGGTGTGGGTCGCGGCGTGGCCGTTCGACCGTCCGGCGGGGTATTCGTTTGCGGGCGAGGTGGTGTGGTGGGGCTGTGGTGGTGTCGCGGTGGCCTCTGGTGGCGGTGTTTGGGTCGGTTCTGGCGTGCGTTCGGGTGCGTCGGGGTCGCCGCTGGGGGCGGGTGGGGGGTTGGCGGCGTCGCGTTCGGTGCCGGGCGTTTCGGGCGTTGGCCCTGGTTCGTCGCTCCTGTCGCTCATGGACACTATCCTCACAGGCCGGTGTGCCCGGTTTCGGGCGATTGCGCGGGTTGATGATAGCAAGTATGTTACTCATGAGTAACTTATGTGCGGAGCGAGGCGGCCGTGCTGTGACCGGCGCGTCCCGCCCGCGGCCCTTACAGTTGAGGCATGTCGGAAACGCAAGCAGCGAAACCAGCGGCCCCCCGCCGCGACCACCCGCGTACTCACCACGGCGACACCGTGAACGACCCGTACGCCTGGCTCAAGGATCCCGAGGATCCCGCCACGGTCGAGTACCTCAAGGCCGAGAACGTCTACACCGAGTCGCGCACCGCCCACCTCGCGGCGCTGCGCAAGAGCATCTTCGGTGAGATCAAGTCCCGCACGCAGGAGACCGACCTGTCGGTCCCGGTCCGCAAGCGCGGCTGGTGGTACTACGGCCGCACCGAGGAGGGCAAGCAGTACGGCATCCAGTGCCGCCTCAAGGCCGACGGCGACACGCCGCCGGAGATCGAGGCGGGAACGGCGATCGAGGGCGAGGAGATCCTGGTCGACGGCAACGAACTCGCCGAGGGGCACGACTTCTTCTCCCTGGGGACGTGCGACGTCTCGCCGGACGGGAACCTGCTCGCCTACGCCGTGAACTACTCCGGCGACGAGCGGTTCACGCTGCGGTTCAAGGACCTGCGCACGGGCGACGACTTCCCGGACGACATCCCGAACGTCTTCTACGGCGGCTCGTGGTCGCTCGACGGCTCCGTCTTCTTCTACACCAAAGTGGACGACGCGTGGCGGCCGTACCAGGTGTGGCGGCACGTCCTCGGCGAGCACGAGGACAAGGACGTGCTGGTGCACCAGGAGGACGACGAGCGGTTCTGGACCGGCATCGACCTCACCCGCTCGGAGCGGTACCTGTTCATCGTGTCCGGCTCGAAGATCACGACCGAGGTGCAGTACCTGGACGCGGCCGACCCGACGGGCGAGTTCCAGGTCTTCGGGAACGGCCGGGTGCAGGGCGTCGAGCTCTCCGTCGACCACCAGGGCGACCGGTTCTGGGTGCTGCACAACAAGGACGCGGAGAACTTCACGCTCGGCTGGACGCCGGTCGAGGACACCGCGCAGTTCCACGAGGTCCTCGCCCACGACGAGGCCGTACGGCTCGAGTCCGCCGACGCGTTCGCCGACCATGTCGTGGTGTCGATGCGCCGGGCCGGGCTCTCGCAGGTCGCGATCCTCGGCAGCGACGAGGGGCAGGATTTCGGCCGGTTGACCGAAATCGAGTTCGAGGAGCCGATCTACGCCGTCGGGCTCGGGGAGAACCCCGACTACGACTCGCGGCAGATCCGCCTCGGGTACACGTCGCTCGTCACGCCGTCCTCGGTGTACGACTACGATATCGACACCGCTGAACTGCACCTGCGCAAGCGCACGCCGGTCCTCGGCGACTTCGACCCCGCCGACTACGTGCAGTACCGCGAATGGGCGACGGCCGCCGACGGCACGAAGGTGCCGATCTCGATCGTCGCCAAGCGCGGCGTCGCCGCGGACGGGACCGCGCCGTGCCTGCTGTACGGCTACGGCTCCTACGAGCACTCGATCGACCCGTACTTCTCGATCGCGCGGCTGAGCCTGCTCGACCGGGGCGTGGTGTTCGCGATCGCGCACATCCGCGGCGGCGGCGAGATGGGCCGCCAGTGGTACGAGCAGGGCAAGCTGCTCCACAAGCGGCACACGTTCACCGACTTCGTCGACTGCGCCGAGCACCTCGTCGGCGTCGGGTGGGCCGCGCCGGACCGGATCGTCGCGCGCGGCGGCTCCGCCGGCGGCCTGCTCATGGGCGCGGTCGCGAACCTGGCGCCCGATCGCTTCGCCGGCATCCTCGCCGACGTGCCGTTCGTGGACGCGCTCAACACGATCCTCGACCCGACCATGCCGCTCACCGTCATCGAATGGGAGGAATGGGGCAACCCGCTCGAGTCCGCCGAGGTGTACGAGTACATGAAGTCGTACTCGCCCTACGAGAACGTCACGGACGTGCGCTACCCGTCGATCCTGGCCGTGACCAGCCTCAACGACACGCGGGTGGGCTTCCACGAGCCCGCCAAGTGGGTCGCGAAGCTGCGGCACGAGAGCCCGGACTCCGACGTGCTCCTGAAGACCGAGATGGAGGCCGGGCACGGCGGCCGCTCCGGGCGCTACGACGCCTGGGAGGAAGAGGCCTTCAACCTGGCCTGGGTGCTCGACAAGCTGGGCGCAGCCCAGCTTGCCTGAATAGCGTCGCCGGGCACGGTCACCAGCGATTGGAGGAAGGCCCGGTCTCCGCGAGCGGAGGCCGGGCCTTCCGCGCTACTCGGGGTGCTCGTCCTCATCCTCGGGGACCTCTTGGCGCTGCTCGGCCACGTCGGCCGGGTTCACCTCCTCGGGGAAGTCCCCGTTCGGCTCCTCAAGGGCGGCCTCCGGGTCCTCGTCGGCCGGAGGCTCGCCCGAGTCAGCCAGGTCGAACTCGGACAACTCGTCGCTCTCGTCCGCCCATTCCCGGTGATAGTTCATATAACCCACCGTAGACGCGCCCAAGCCCTCCCGGCCAGCGAACCACCAGGTAGCCTGAGTTATGCCTTCACACGGCTGTGGGCAATACTTCATCTCGATGCAATAGTTCGAGGCCATCAGACAGCGGCGTCTGAGTCCCGCCCCGGTCGGGGAGCAATCAACGACTTGTCTAAGGAGCAGGCAGCATGCCTATCGCAACACCCGAGGAATACAACGAGATGCTCGACCGGGCGAAGGCTGGCTCTTTCGCCTACCCGGCCATCAACGTGACCTCGACGCAGACGCTCAACGCCGCGCTGGCCGCGTTCGCCGAGGCCGAGTCCGACGGCATCGTCCAGGTCTCGACCGGCGGCGCCGAGTACCTCTCCGGGCCGACCATCAAGAACAAGGTGACCGGCTCGGTCGCCCTCGCGGCCGCCGCCCACGAGATCGCCAAGAACTACCCGGTCAAGGTCGCGCTGCACACCGACCACTGCCCGAAGGGCAACCTCGACTCGTTCGTGCGCCCCCTCCTCGCCATCAGCGAAGAGCGCGTGGCCCGCGGCGAGCTCCCGCTCTTCCAGTCCCACATGTGGGACGGCTCGGCCGTGCCGATGCAGGAGAACCTGGAGATCGCCCAGGAGCTCCTCGCCCGCACCTCCAAGGCCAACATCATCCTCGAGATCGAGATCGGCGTCGTCGGCGGCGAAGAGGACGGCGTCGAAGCCGAGATCAACGAGAAGCTCTACACCACCGTCGAAGACGGCCTCGCCACCGTCGAAGCGCTCGGCGCGGGCGAGAAGGGCCGCTACATGACGGCCCTGACCTTCGGCAACGTGCACGGCGTCTACAAGCCGGGCAACGTCCACCTCCGCCCCGAGATCCTCAAGGAGATCCAGGACGCGGTCGGCGCCAAGGTCGGCAAGGACAAGCCCTTCGACCTGGTCTTCCACGGCGGCTCCGGCTCGACCGCGCAGGAGATCAGCGACGCGGTGGACCACGGCGTCATCAAGATGAACATCGACACCGACGCCCAGTACGCGTTCACGCGTCCCGTGGTCGACCACATGTTCCGCAACTACGACGGCGTGCTCAAGGTCGAGGGCGAGGTCGGCAACAAGAAGGCCTACGACCCGCGCGCCTACGGCAAGCTCGCCGAGGCTGGCATGGCCGCCCGCATCGTCGAAGCCTGCCAGCAGCTCCGCTCCGCCGGCAACAAGATCAAGTAGGCAACCGCCGCAAGGCGAACGAGAAGGGCCCGGCCGCGATGCGGCCGGGCCCTTCGTGGCTTCGACTGACCCGCATACCCACCGACGCGAAGACAACTGGTAAACCACCAGGACATGAGGCATCGGGCCCGCGGCTTTCGCCGCGGGCCCGATGCCTCATGCACGTATTACTTCTTGAACCAGACCGTGGATCCCGCCGGGAGCAGGCCGTCGGTGACGGGGCTGCTCGCCAGGAGGATCTCGGTGCCGTAGGAGGCGACCGGGACGGGTTCGTCGCTGAAGTTGACGACGCAGACCAGGGCGCCGTTGTCGAACGCGAAGGCGTCCTCGCCGGGGTCGGCGAGCCAGGTCAGGCCCGTGACGCCGGAGCGCAAGGTCTTGCGGAGGTTGATCGCCGCACGGTAGAACTCGAGGGTGGAGCCCTCGGCCCCGTCCTCGGCCTCGACCGAGAGCTCGGACCAGCCGGCGGGCTGCGGCAGCCAGGAGCCGCCCGTGCCGAAGCCGAGCGAGTCGCCTTCGCGGGTCCACGGGAGCGGGACGCGGCAGCCGTCGCGGCCGATCTGCTCGCCGTTGGTGCGGAAGAACGTCGGATCCTCGCGGACCTCCGCCGGGAGGTCGAGGACCTCGTTCAGGCCGAGCTCCTCGCCCTGGTAGACGTACACGACGCCCGGGAGCGACAGCAGCAGCTGCGTCGCGGCCTTCGCTCGGGCCAGGCCGACCTCGCCGCCGCCGTAGCGGGTCACGTGCCGCTGCACGTCGTGGTTGGAGAGCACCCACGTGCACGGCGCGCCGACACCCGCGTTGTTCGCGATCTCCGCGTCGATCGCCTTGCGGAAATCGGCGGCCCTGAACGGCGCGAGCACCAGGTCGAAGTTGAACGCCTGGTGGAGCTCGTCAGGGCGCAGGTAGAGCGCGCGGCGCTCGGCCGAGTCGGTCCACGCCTCGGCGACGAAGATCCGGTCGCCCTCGTACTCCTCGATGATCGGCCGCCACGTGCGGTAGATGTCGTGCACGCCGTCCTGGTCGAAGAACGGCGCGAGCGTCGTCCCGATCATCTCGATCGAGCCGTCACCGCCCGTGTCGGGCAGGCCCTCGGCCTTCACCATGCCGTGCGCGACGTCGATGCGGAAGCCGTCCACGCCCCGGTCCAGCCAGAACCGCAGGATCGACTCGAACTCCTCGTGGACCTCGGGGTTCTCCCAGTTCAGGTCCGGCTGCGTCGAGTCGAACAAGTGCAGGTACCACTGCCGGCCGTCGTCGGTCTTCGTCCACGCCGGGCCGCCGAAGATCGACTGCCAGTTGTTCGGCGGCGTGTCCGGGTGCGCCGGGTCGACATCGCGGAACCAGTAGCGGGCGCGCTCGGGCGAGCCCGGTTCCGCGGCGAGCGCGGCCTTGAACCACGCGTGCTCGGACGACGTGTGGTTCGGGACCAGGTCGGCGATGAGCCGGATGCCGTGCGCGTGCGCGGTCTCGAGCATCCGATCGAAATCCGCGAGGTCGCCGAAGCGCGGTTCGATCGCCCGATAGTCCGAGACGTCATAGCCCGCGTCGTTCTGGGGCGAGGCGAAGAACGGCGAGAGCCAGATGGCGTCGACGCCGAGCCGGGCCAGGTAGGGGATGCGGGAGCGCACGCCCTCGAGGTCGCCCATGCCGTCGCCGTCCGCGTCGGCGAAGGAACGCGGATACACCTGGTAGATGACCGCGTCGCGCCACCAGTGTTCACTCATCGGTGCAAAACCTTTCAGTCTTCTCGGGGTGCCGCACCGGTGGAACCGCGTACGACGAGTTCGGGCCGGAACAGGTATTCCGACGACGGCGTGGGCTGCCCGGCGATCTCGTCGAGCAGGGCCCGCGCGGCCGCGGTGGCGATGTCGCGCACCGGTTGCCGCACGGTCGTGAGCGGGGGGTTGGTGTGGGCGATGAGCGGCGAGTCGTCGTAGCCGACGACGGAGAAGTCCTGCGGGACGTTCATGCCGCGCTCCTCGGCGGCGCGGATCGCGCCGAGGGCCATCATGTCGGAGCCGCAGACGACGGCGGTCGCTCCGCGCTCGATGAGGCGTGAGGCGGCCGCGTGGCCGCCCTGCTCGCCGAAGAGCGTCAGTTCGATGAGCTCGGGGCCCACGTGCTGCATGGCGGCCCGGTAGCCGGAGATCTTGCGGCGCACCGGCCAGTAGCGGTCCGGGCCCGAGACGAGCCCGATCCGCGTGTGGCCGAGCCCGGCGAGGTGCTCGACCGCGATGCGGGCGGCGACGTTGTCATCGCAGGAGAAGGACGCGGCTTCGACGCCTTCGGGGTGGCCGGTCACGAACGCGACGGGCAGGCGCTTGTCCTTGAGCTCCTGGTATCGCTCGGTGCTGGCGGTGGTGTCCGCATGGAGCCCGGAGACGAAGATGATGCCCGCGACGGCCCGTTCGCGGAGCATCTCCACGAACTCGTCCTCGGAGACGCCGCCGGGCGTCTGCGTGCACAGAACGGGGGTGTAGCCGGACCCGGCGAGCACATTGGAGATCGTCTGCGCGTACAGCGGGAAGATCGGGTTCTCCAGTTCCGGCACGACGAGGCCGATGAGGCCGATGGCGTGTTTGCGCAAGGCCTGGGGGCGTTCGTATCCGAGCACGTCGAGGGCAGTGAGGACGGACTGTCGGGTCTGCTGACCGACGCCGGGTTTGTCGTTGAGGACCCGGGACACCGTTGCCTCACTGACCCCGGCCTGCCGGGCGATGTCAGAGAGTCGAAGCCGCATGATGACAGCGTAGCCTATCTGAAATTTGGCAACAGTTTGGTTGCAAGGGTTTCCTGTTTCTGAAACATCTTGCTAATGTTCGAGGAAGTTCGGGGCGCGAGCCCCCGGTCACCGGCCCCCGCCCCGGGGCCCCTCAATGAGGAGAGAACAGACATGCGTAGAAGGACCCTGGGTATCACCGCCGTCTCGGCCGCCGCACTCGGCACCATGGCCGCCTGCGGCGACGACAGCGCCGGCAACGGCGGCGAGGAGAGCCCCGAGTTCTCCGGCGAGCTGGTCATCTGGGCCGACGAGACCCGCACCCCCGTCCTCAAGGAGTTCGTGAAGCACTTCGAGCAGGAGGTCGGCGTCAAGGTCACCGTGGAAGAGCACGTCGAGACCCTCCGCGAGGACTTCCTCGCCGCCGCCGAGCAGGGCCAGGGCCCCGACATCATCGTCGGCGCGCACGACTGGGCCGGCCAGCTCGCCGCCGACGGCGTCGTCGCCCCCATCACGCTCAGCGCCGACAAGTCGGCCGCCCTCAACGAGACCGCCGTCAAGGCCTTCACCGTCGACGGCAACGTCTACGGGGTCGCCTACGCGATGGAGAACATCGGCCTCCTGCGCAACACCGACCTCGCGCCCGAAGCCCCCGCCACCTTCGAGGAGCTCATCGCGGCCGGCCAGGCCGCGGGCACCCAGGAGGTGCTGACCGTCGAGACCGGCGTCGACGGCAACGCCTACAACGCCTACCCGCTGTTCGCCTCCATGGGCGGCTACCTGTTCAAGGACGACGGCACCGGCACCCTCGACCCGACGGACGTCGGCGTCGACTCCCCCGGCGGCATCGCCGCCTTCGAGAAGTTCGCCGAGCTGGGCGCCGCCGGCGTCCTCAAGACCACCATCGACGCCTCCAACACGATCCCGTTCTTCGTCGAGAAGAAGACCGCGTTCCTGATCTCCGGCCCCTGGGCGCTCACCGACGTCCAGACCGCCGGCCTCAACTACGAGGTCACCGCCATCCCCGGCTTCGAAGGCCAGGGCCCGGCCTCGCCGTTCCTCGGCGTCCAGGGCTTCTACGTCTCCGCGACCGCCGCGAACGCCGTGTTCGCGCAGGAGTTCGTGACCAACTACGTCCTCACCGACGACCTGCAGCTGAAACTCGCCGAAGTCGGCGGGCGCCTCCCGGCGCTCACCGCCGCCGCCGAGGCCTACGCGGCCGACAACGCCGACGTCCAGGGCTTCGCCGCCGCCGGCGAGAACGCCGTCCCGATGCCGAACATCCCCGCGATGAACGCCGTCTGGGAGCCCTTCGGCCGCGCCCAGGCCGACGCGATCGACGGCGTCTCCACCGGCGAAGAGGCCGCGACGACCGCCGCGCAGACCATCCGCGACGCCGTCGGCGCCTAGCGAACCCGGCAATCTCCGACTAGCGAAGGAACGAACGCACGGTGCTCGAACAACGTTCCCGGACGGCCGGCTCAGCCACCGCCGCGGGTCTGATCATCAAGATCGCTGTACTCGCGGCGGCGGCCGCGCTGGCCGTCTGGGCGGCGTTGCCGCTCATCGCCGCCGAGGCCTGGTGGGGTCTCGCACTGGAAGCGGCCGTCGTCGCCGTCCTCTTCTACGTCTACCTCCAGCGCCGGGCCATCCAGCTCAAATACCTGATCCCCGGCACACTGCTGCTCCTCGCCTTCCAGATCCTCCCGGTCGTCCTCACCATCGGCACGTCCTTCTCCAACTACGGGGACGGCCACCGCGTCGACAAGGACCAGGCCATCGAGGCGATCATCGCCGCGGGCGTGCAGCAGACCCCCGGAGGCGCCACGTACCTGTTCGCCGTCGGCGAGTCCGCCTCCGGTGAACTCACCCTGCTCCTGACGGACACGCAGGACGGCTCCACCTGGGCCGGAACGGAAGAGGGCCTCGCCGAACTCCCCGGCGCCACGGTGGACGGCACCGGGCGCATCACCGGCGCGCCCGGGTACACCGTGTGGACCCTCGCCGAACTCAACGAGCGCCAAGCCGAACTGACCGCGCTCGCCGTACCCACCGGCGACGAATCCGGCATCAAAGTGCAGGGCCTCTCCGCATTCGAAGGCACCTCGACGCGCTCCTACGACGAGGCCTGCGACTGCATCACCGACGCGGCCACCGGCACCGTCTGGAACGCCGACAACGAGACCGGCACCTTCCTCACCGAGGACGGCAAGGCCGCCCTCGTCGGCTGGCGCGTCAGCATCGGCGCCGACAACTACCTCGACGTGCTCACCGACCCCGAGATCCGCGGCCCCTTCCTCGGGGTCTTCACCTGGAACATCATGTTCGCGGCCGGGTCGGTCCTGTTCACCTTCGCGATCGGCCTCGGCACCGCCATGGCCCTCAACAAGCCCAGCATGCGCGGCACCAAGGCCTACCGGACCCTCATGATCCTGCCCTACGCCATGCCGTCGTTCGCGATGCTGCTGGTGTGGGCGCAGATGTTCAACCGGGACTTCGGCCTCATCAACGACCTGTTCAACCTGAACGTCAACTGGTACGGCGGCACCTGGTCGGCGCGGGCGATGGTCCTCATCGCCAACACCTGGCTCGGCTGGCCGTACATGTTCCTCATCTGCCTCGGCGCCCTCCAGGCGCTCCCGGCGGACTCGCTCGAGGCCGCCAAGATCGACGGCGCCACCGGCATGACGGCGTTCCGCAAGATCACGCTCCCGCTGCTGCTCATCGCCCTGACGCCCCTGCTGATCTCCAGCTTCGCGTTCAACTTCAACAACTTCAACGCGATCGAACTGCTCAGCGGCGGCAACCCGTTCAAGGCCGGCGACGCCGTCGGCGGCACCGACATCCTCATCACCTACGCGTTCCGCCAGGCCTTCGGCGCCTCCAGCGCCGACTACGGCTTCGCCAGCGCCATCAGCGTGTTCATCTTCCTCATCGTCGCCACCATCTCGGCGTTCATGTTCCGCTTCACCCGCAACCAGGAGGACGTGTACTCATGACGCACACCGTTGCACCGGAGCGCAAGGCGAAGTCCCCATTGGTGAAGTGGGCCGGGGAGTCGGGCTGGAGGCATCTGGTCGCGATCGCCGTCCTGGCGTTCGGGCTCGTCCCGATCGTCTACGTGATCTCGGCGGCGTTCAATCCGAACGGGACGATGTCCTCGACGAGTCTGCTGCCGACGTCGTTCGGTCTGGGCAATTTCCAGAAGCTGTTCACCGATCCGAACGTGCCGTTCGGGCGGTGGTTCATGAATTCGATCGTGATCGCGGTCCCGGCGGCGTTCATCTCGATCTTCATCTCGTCGTTGGCCGCGTACGCGTTCAGCCGGTTCCGGTTCAAGGGGCGGCGGCCGATGCTGCTGTTCCTGCTGTTGATCCAGATGTTCCCGGCGTTCTTGGCGGTGGTGGCGCTGTATCTGATCTTCGGGTCGATCGGCGAGTTCTATCCGGTGGCGGGCCTGAACACGAAGCTCGGGTTGATGCTGGTGTACATGGGTGGGGCGCTTGGTGTCTCGACGTGGCTGATGAAGGGGTTCTTCGACACGATCCCGAAGGAGCTCGACGAGGCGGCGACGATCGACGGGGCGACGCATGCGCAGATCTTCTTCGGGATGATCCTGCCGCTGGCGGCGCCGATCATCGCGATCTCGGGGATTCTGGCGTTCGTGGGGACGATGAACGATTTCATTCTGGCGTCGTTGTTCCTGACGGACCGGCCGGAGATGACGCTGGCGGTGGGGTTGAAGACGTTGACGGCCGACAATTCGCCGGCGAGTTATTTCGGGATCTTCGCGGCGGGGACGCTGCTGACTTCGGTGCTCACCGTCGCGGTGTTCATGAGTCTGCAGCGCTATATCGTGTCCGGTCTGACCGGCGGGGCAGTGAAGGGTTAAGACGAAGACCACTGCTCGACACGGAAATCCTGCCCGTGAGTCGAAGTGCGGCTCGCAAGCGTCGCCGAGACGGGCAGGTGAACGAAGGCCCGGGTCCTGGAGAGCCTCCCTCTCCGGGGTCCGGGCCTTTGCTCGTCGGGCGGGGTCGTCGGGTCCGGTGTCGGAATGTTGACTGTCGATCGCGCATCTCGCTGAACGTGAGCTTTGCACTACCTCGGGTGATAGTTTCACTTGGCTTGCGCCCCAGGGGCGAACGACGGGAAAGGAGCTCGCGCAATGCAGCGCACAACACGGAACGTCCTGGTGGTCCTCGCGGCCGCGACGATGCTGGTCGCCGGTACCGCCACGACTGCCCAGGCCGCGGTGCCGACGTTCATTCGGGAGACGGTGACGTGCCAGGACATCGGCGGCGGCACGTGGTGCCAGGGGACGGCGACGGGGTCGCAGTGGTGGTCGACCAAGTGCATTTCGAACTACTACCACCCGACTCAGCGGCACAGTTCCACCGCGATGATGGGCGGCAACACCCAGCGGGGTGTCGCCGAAGCGGGCGAGTGGTCGTACGCGACCACCGAGGCGGGTACGGCGCACACCTGCTACACCAAGTACAACCCGGACGCGTAGTCCGGGGCGGCCTGCGGCGCCAGGGGGATGCGGTCCGCGGGGCCGTGTCCCCCGTCGCGCTCCTACCAGTGCGGGGGGCGTTCGGCGAGGAGGTCGAGGTCGCGGACGGAGAATTCGGACTTGCGGGGGCGCCGGACGGGGGTCTCGCCCCAGCCTCGGTCGGTGTCGTCGGAGGTCTGGTCCGGGAGCACCGAGAAGTCCTCGTCGAGTTCGACGGAACGCTCGTCGTCGGAGACTGCCATGCCGTCGACTGTATCGCAGCGAGTCGCGTCGGCGGCAATGACGAGGCCCTGAACTCCCGGTGAACGGGTGTTCAGGGCCGTGGCGCGGTGGACTATTCGGATACGCCGACGAGTTCGTAGCCGGCCTCGTCGACCGCTTCGCGGACCGCGTCCTCGGTGAGTGCGGCTTCGCTCTTGACGGTGACCTTGCCGGTTTCGAGGGCGACGTCGACGCCTTCGACGCCGGGAAGCGCCGAGATCTCCTGGGTGACGCTGCCGACGCAGTGGCCGCAGGTCATGCCCTTGACGACGTACACGGTTTCCATGGGTTCTCCTAAGGCGAGTTTGCGAGCCCGCTGGAGGCTCGGTGGGTGAGCCGGCGGCTCGGTTGGCGGGGTGCGCGAGCCGGTCAGCGGCTCGGCGCGGGTGTTCAGGTTCTGAGCAGTCGGGCCACCGCGTCCGAGGCTTCTTTGACCTTGGCTTCGGCGGCGGTCGGGTCACCCGAGGTCTGCGCCTCCGCGACGCAGTGGGCCAGGTGGCCTTCGAGGAGGTTGAGCGCCACGGCCTGGAGTCCCTTGGTGGACGCCGAGATCTGGGTCAGGATGTCGATGCAGTACTGGTCGTCCTCGACCATCCGCTGGATCCCGCGGACCTGCCCCTCGATGCGCTTGAGGCGGCGGGTGAGCGCGGCTTTGTCTCCGTGGTACCAGTAACGTCCGTCGTGGCCGTGCGCTTCCGGTGCCGGGGGCGTGTCGCCGGCGACTCCGGTGCGGTCGGTCTGCTCGCTCATGTCGTTTCCCTCCTGCCGCCACTGTATACCCCTTAGGGGTATCTCGGCAACTGCTCGTTAGCCAGGTGCAGCGGCCCGTAGTATTCCGTGCCATTGTGTGAAAAATTCTCCCCCCGCCCTTGTCAAGGGCCACAAGGGCCTCTAACGTGAACGCGTCGCGTCGGAAACTCGGGGGCACCCCGCACCCGCCGCGCGGCACCGCCGAGTCGGTGAAGCCCAGTTCTGGCGAAGCTTGCGAGCCATCA
The DNA here is from genome assembly GCF_016918015.1 of Glycomyces sp. YM15. Taxonomy (GTDB): domain Bacteria; phylum Actinomycetota; class Actinomycetes; order Mycobacteriales; family Micromonosporaceae; genus Glycomyces. The sequence continues at coordinate 18,915 of NZ_JAERMK010000036.1, read as the reverse complement.
ATTGGTGCCGTTCACTGAACCGGGGAACCAGCAGTCGGCATTCCAAGCAGGGCCGACGGGGTGAATCGCGTCCTCGGGCGCGTAGGGCGACCCTTCCTTCCGCCCGAACCCGACAGCTAACCCGGTAGGCGGCCAAAGGAAGGAGCGCCTCCCTGGTGCGTACCCGGCGAATCACTGCCGCCATAGCTGCCGCAGCACTGCTCCCGCTGACCGGCGCGCTGTTCACGACCTCCTCGGCGAACGCGCAGACGAGCGAAGAGATCCAGGCGGAGATCGACAAGCGCCACGACGACCTCGAGAAGGTCATCGAGGACTACAACGCCAAGCGCGAGGAACTCGACGACGCCAACGAGCTCATCGAGGAGATCGAAGCGCAGCTCCCCGCGCTCGAAGCCGAGACCGCCGCGGCGAACGAGGCCCTCGCCGAGTACGCCGCCTCGGCCTACACCAACGGCGAGTACGCCATGGTCAACTCCGTGCTCGACGGCGACCCCGCCGACTTCGCCGACCGCCTCATGTACCTCGACAACCTCACCACCGCCGAGACCGAAGCGCTGCAAGCGAACCTGGCCCAGATCCAGGAGCTCGAGACCCGCCGCACGGAACTGCAGACGCTCAAGGACAGCGCCGACGAGATCCTCGGCGAGATCGAGAAGCAGCAGGAGGAGATCGAGGCCGAGATCGACGACCTCGAGGAGGAGTACGAGGACGCCTACGCCGAGGAGCACCCGCCGCCCGAATACAACTACGAGGGTTCCTCCGGCGCCGTGGCGTTCGCGATCGAACAGCTCGGCGAGCCGTACGTGTACGGCGAGGCCGGCCCGGACGAGTGGGACTGCTCGGGCCTCACCCAGCAGGCCTGGGCCGCCGTCGGCGTGAACCTCTCGCACAACGCGGCGATGCAGTGGGACGAGACCGCGCGGATCTCCCGCGACGAGCTCCAAGAAGGCGACCTGGTCTTCTACAACGACCTCGCCCACGTCGGAATGTACATCGGCGGCGGCGAGATCATCCACGCCCCGAACTCGACGACCGTGGTGAAGATCGTCGACCTCGACTACGGCGGGTCCATCGTCGGTTACGGCCGCCCGTAACCCGGACCGGGAGTTTCCGGGCCCTCGGGCCCTGGAGCGGACTCCCCGGCGGCGGCACCGGCGGTCTCGATTGCTGACCCTGCTGCTGACCCGCAATGCGCCGACGCCGCCGTCGGGGACTGCGATTCATAGTAGAGAAACCCGTGCGGGCCGCTTGAGCGGCCCGCACGGGTTTCGTTCCCCACCAAGACCATTCGCAGGCCAGGGCCATCCGGGTTCACCGGACGGGCCCTAAGCGACCTCAGGCTCGGTGAACTCGAAGTCGAAGCGGCGGTAGCGGCCCGTCCCGCCCTGTTGCCACGGCTTCGGCCCCTCGAGCGGCCGGTAGCCGATCCCCATGGCGTGCAAACGCTCCAAATGGACGCCGAGCCTGTCGAGGACCGGATCCGCCTCGCGCACCTCGAGGTTCGTCCAGGCGACCTCGGCGAAGACGGCCAGGCGCGGGAACGCGGCGTACTCGACGTCGCGCGGATTCGGCAGGTACTCCGACCACAACTGGCACTGCGCACCGAGAATCCGCGACTCGTCGATCCCCGCCGGGGCCGGATCCCACGCCGCGACCTTCTCGATCGGGGTGAGGCCGTGGATGCGCAGCGGCTCGCGCTCCCCGTCGCTCTCGTAGTGGTCGAAGTAGACGTGCGTCTGCGGGCTGACCAGCACCTCGTGCCCGGCCTCGAGGGCCTTCTCGACATACGCCTGGGTGCGCCAGACCTGCACCGCGGCCTCGGCGGGCGCGCCGCCGTCGAGGATCTCGTCCCAGCCGATCACGCGCTTGCCCAGCTTCGCCAGATGCGCGCAGAACGCCCTCGTGAACCACGCCTGCACACCGCGCACGTCCTCCATGCCCTCGCGCTCCATGAGCTTCCGGGCGATCGGAGAGGACTCCCACTGCGTCATCGGCACCTCGTCGCCGCCGATGTGGATGAACGGCCCGTCGAAGACCTCGGCGATCGCCGTGTACGCCTCCAGCGCGAAGTCCAGCGCCGCCTGCGTCGGCTCCAGCACCTCCTCGAAGACGCCGAACGTGGGGCACACGGACTGGTGCCGCCCCGCACCGAGTTCGGGGTAGGCCGCGAGCACCGCGCGGGCGTGCCCGGGGAGATTCACCTCGGGGACGATCATGATGTGGCGCTCGCGCGCGTACGAGGCGATCTCGCGCAGGTCCGCGACCGAGAAGAACCCGCCGTGCGGCGTCGGCTCGTAGCCCGCGGCCTCGTCGCGCGCGTGACCGACCTTGGTCTCGGCGCGCCAGGAACCGATCTCAGTCAGCTTCGGGCGCGAGGGCACCTCGAAACGCCAGCCCTGGTCGTCGGTGAGATGCAGATGGACGACGTTGAGCCGGTGGAGCCACGCCCGATCGATCATCTTGAGCACGAAGTCCTTCGGCTGGAAATGCCGCACCACGTCGAGCATGACGCCGCGCCAGCGCAGACGCGGCTCGTCGACGATCCGGACGAGCGGAATGATCGGGTCGGCGGCGGGGGCCTCGCGGAGGGCGTCGGCGGGGAGCAGCTGGCGGAAGGTGGCGATGCCGCGGGCGATGCCGGCCGGGTGGGCGGCGGTGAGGGCGACCCCGTCGGGGGTGACGTCGAGCCGGTAGGCCTCGGCGGCGGTGGTGAAGTCCTCGGGGCGGTCGCCGGTGAGGCCGAGGCGGAGGACGCGGCCTTCGACCGGGTCCGTGGCGGAGCTTCGCACTACGGGGAGGCGCAGGCCGGTGCCGCGGTGGAGGAGGTCCGAGAGGAGCCAGGCCAGGGGGTGCAGCTCGGGTGCTGCGGCGATGGCGCCGAGGATGCTCAGGTCGAGGTCGCCGTCTGCGGCGGTGAGCTGCTGCGGCTGCGGGATCAGCGAGATGCGGCGCTGCATGTGCGGGGGCTCCTGTGGTGGTCGTTGTCGTAGCGCTGTCGGCTCGCGTGGCTTCGCGGGCCCGGGGGGTCGGGCGGGCGGTGTCGCGCCCCCGCCGAATTTGTTCATTTTATTTATAATATAGGGCCGCGCCGCGGTCGGCCAGTGCGGAGAGCGTTTTCGCTCCCTTCCCGGCTGACCGCGGCGCGCGGCGTTGCTGCTCGGATCGGGCTAGCGGACCACCGGCAGCTGCTGGGTGCGGTCGATGTCGGAACCGTCCCGCTGCCTGTTGATCGGCAGCGGCGCCGACTCGGACTCGAAGACCCCCATCGACGGGGACTCGTATCCGCTGCCCGCCGACGGCAGGTCGAAGCTCGACCCGGTCGACGAACCCGAGGACGAAGCGGACGCCCCCACGAGGACCGGCTCCTCCTCCCCCGAGACCAGGCCCAGCTGGCGGCGCAGGTCCGTCAGGTTCGAACCCGCGCTGTCGCGCTGTCGGGCCAGCGCCTCGACCTCTTCGGCGAGGGGCTGGACGCGTTCGGCGGCCCGCTCCTGCGCGGTGCGGCGCAGCCGCTCCGATTCCTTCACGGCATCGGACTTGACGACCTTCGCCTGCTCGACCGCGCGGTGCAGCGCGTCCTTCGCCTGCTGGTCGGCCTCCTCGCGGCGCTCGACGGCGCGGTTCTCGGAGCTGCGGGCGCGTTCCTCGGCGAGGGCGAGCCGGTCTTCGGCCTCGGAGACGATCCGCTGCGCGGTCGCGATGGCCTGCTGGTGCCGGTCGGCCTCCTCCTTCTGGGCCCGTTCGCGCCGGTCGGCCTCGGCGAGGATGAGCTCCTGGGTCTTCTTCTTGCGGTGCTCGGCGGCCTCGGCCAGGAGTCGCTGGGCGGCGTTGCGCTGCTCGTCCGCCTCGCGGGCGGCGTGCGCTTTCAGCTCGGTGACCTCGCGTTCGGCCGTGGCCCGCTGGACCGCGATCTCGCGTTCGGCCTTCGAGCGCGTCTTCTCGGCCTCGGCGCGCGACTGGCTCTGCGCGGTCTGGACTTCGCGGTGGGCGTCGGCAATGGCCAGATCGTGGTTGCGGCGGGCGTTCTCGCGCAGCTCGGTCGTCTCGTTGACCGCTCGGGCGCGGATCTCGGTGACGTCCTGGTCGGTGGTGGCGGTGATGTCGGCGGCCTCGGTGTGGGCCGTGCGGATCATGGACTCGGCTTCGGCGCGGGCTTCGCCCAGCATCGAGGCGGCCTGGCGCTTCGCGTCGGCTTTCTGGACGCCCGCGTCCTGTTCGGCGGCGCGCAGGATCTTCTCGACGCGCGCGCCGAGCCCGGCGAGGGTCGGGGCCTCGGCCTCGGCGATCTGCGTGGCCCTGTCGGCGACGCGGCGCTCCAGGGCGCCGATGCGCTCCTCGGCGCGGCGCAGCTGCTGTTCCGCGGCCTCCAATGCCCGCGACGCCTCGTCGCGGTGCTGCTCGTGGGTCTTGATGTTCTGGTACAGCCGGGAGGTGAACTCTTCGACCTGATTGCGGTCGTAGCCGCGCATGGCGACAGCGAATTCGGGCCCGGTTTCCTCGAAGAATTTCGACATGGTCTTCCAGAGTCACAGGAAACGGTTGATGAATCATGATCACGCCTGAAGGGCCCGAAACCGGAGACGAACACGCCCCGCGCCGCGTGTCGTGCCGAAAACGTCCGGATCCCTGCATGCGGAAGGGCCTCAGCGGAGTGGAAGCTCCGTTGAGGCCCTCGACCGGGTTCGAACCGTTAGCGGCTGAACTATGTGGCGACGCTGTCGGTCTCGTCGTAGAACTCGCCCATGATCTCCTCGAGGAGGTCTTCCATGGCGACCAGGCCGGTGACCTCGCGGTCCGGGCCGGTGACGAGGGCGAGCTGGGCCCGCTGGCGGCGCATGAGCGCGACCGCCGCGGCGACGGTGATCTCGGCGCCGACGAGCAGCGGCGCGGCGGCCAGGTCGGTGACCGGGGCACCCGGCTCGGCCTGGACGGCCTCGCGCACGTGGACGAGGCCGACCGGGCGCTCGTCGGCGTCGACCACGACCATGCGGGAGCGGCCCGTGTCGCGGCTGCGCTCCTCCGCCTGCACCGCCGTGGAGCCGGCCGCGATCGTCACCACCTCCGGCCACGGGATCGAGAGCTCGCCCACCGGGCGGCGCTGCACTTCGATGGCGTGCGTGAGCATCTGGTGTTCCGGTTCGCCGAGCATCCCGGCCTCCGCCGAGGAGCGCAGCAGGTACCGCAGCTCCTCCGGCGAGTGCGCCTGGGCCTTCTCGTCGGCCGGTTCGACCTTGAACGCCCTGAGGATCGCGTTCGCGCCGTGGTTGAGGCCCAGCAGGATCGGTTTGGTGGCCCACACGTAGCCGGTGAAGGGCCAGATCAGTGCCATCGCCGAGGCCTCGGGGTGGGTGATCGCCCACGACTTGGGCATCATCTCGCCCACGACCATGTGCAGGAACACGACGATGAGCAGCGCGATCGTGAACGCGATCGGATGCGCCGCCGCTTCGAGGCCCATGGCCTCCAGCGGGATCTCGATCGCGTGCGCCAGCGCCGGTTCGGCGAGCGCGCCGAGGCCGACGGTGCACGCGGTGATGCCCAGCTGGGCGCCCGCGAGCATGAGCGAGAGGTTCCTGGTGCCGCGCAGGGCGGCCCGGGCGGCGCGGGAGCCGTCCTGTTCGAGCCGGTGCTGCCGGGAGGCCACGAGGGCGAACTCGGCGGCCACGAAGAACGCGTTGGCGGCCAGGAGGAGTACGGAGATCAGCAGTGCGGGGCCGGTGCTCACGCGTCCACCTCCACCGGTTGGGGCCGCAGCTCGATCGCTTGCGGCACATGGCGGGAGCAGGAGACGACGACCATGCGGACGCGGCGGGGCGCGTTGCCGGCGTGCGCTGGGGCGTCGCCCACTTGGGGGACGGTGTCGACGTCGACCGTGTCGCCGGGGTGGGCGATGCGGCCGAGCTGGGACATGACGAGGCCCGCGATGGTCTCGTAGTGCTCGCCTTCGGGGAGTTCGATCCCGGTGGCGTCGGCGACCTCGTCGATGCGCCAGCGGCCGGGGATGAGCCAGGCGCCGCCCGCGAGCGAGACGGGGACGGCCTCGAAGCGGTCCTGCTCGTCGCGGATCTCGCCGACGAGTTCTTCGGCGAGGTCTTCGAGGGTGACGATCCCGGCGAAGCCGCCGAACTCGTCCACGATGCACGCGAGCTGCCGGTGCTGGCTTCGCATGCGCTCCAGCAGGGTGGGGAGCGGCAGGGAGGCGGGCACGAGGAGGGCCGGGTCGGCGATCTCGCCGACGCGGACCGTGTCGCGGTCCTCGCGGGGGACGCCGATGATCTGGTTGAGGCCGACCACGCCGCGCAGGTCGTCGACGTCGTCGCCGACGACCGGGAAGCGCGAGTGGCCCCCGGCGAGCGCCTCGACGGCGTCGGCCACGGTGGCCTCGGCGGCGAGGGTCTGGACGTTGACGCGCGGGGTCATGGCCTGGTCGGCGACGGTGGCCGCGAAGTCGAGGCCGCGGTCGAGGAGGTCGGAGAGGCCCCGGTCGAGGGCGCCCTCGTCGCGGGAGACGTCGATGATGCGGTGCAGGTCCTCGGGGGTGGCGTTGTGCTCCAGTTCCTCGACGGGCTGGATGCCCAAGCGCTGCAGCAGTTTCGTGGAGGCGGCGTCGAAGAAGCGGATGATCGGCCCGCACACGGTGAGGTAGGCGTGGGTGGGCGCGGCCAGCGCGAGCGCGAGGGCTTCGGTGCGGGCGATCGCGAGGTTCTTGGGGCCGAGCTCGCCGAGGATCATCTGGACGACGTTCGCGAACAGGAACGCGAAGGTGACGCCGATGGTGACCGAGACGCCGGCGGGGACTCCGGCGACGCCGAGGAGGTCGGCGAGGCCCTGGCCGAGGTAGGGCTCGGCGAAGAAGCCGACGAACAGGGCGGTGACGGTGATGCCCAGTTGCGCGCCCGAGAGCGCGAAGGACAGGGAGGTGCAGATCTTGAGCGCCCGGCGGGCGCGGGAGGCCCGGCGCGGGTCGCCGTCGTTCGCGAGGTCCTCGAGGCGGGACCGGTCGACGGCGGTGTATGCGAATTCGAGCGCCACGAAGAAGCCCGTGGCGGCGGTGACGGCCAGGATGATGACCAGACCGATGGCTATGAGCATCGCTCATGCCCCCTGTGCCGTTGCACGGCGCCGTGCCGTGTGGACGTGCCGTGTGGTTCCGAAGCCCGGAGCGGGTCGCCGCCGGGCCGGGGACTTCGATGTCGCGCTCGGCGGGGCTTCCCGGCCGTGATCGACCGTCGTCGTTTTCGTCGCATGGGCCCGATCTTAACGGGACGGAGGGGGAAGGCAAGCGGTCAACTTTGTTCGCCCCGCCACAAGACGATGTCGGTGGAGCGGCGGAACGGTCCGGCCATCGCCTGCAGTTCCGCGAGCTGGGCGCGGGCACGCTGGAGTTCGCGGGCGAGCTCCTCGACGGCGGCGCCGGCTTCGGCGCGCACGGCCTGGACCTCGCGTTCGAGGTCCATGATGCGCTTGATGCCCGCGAGGTTGACGCCCTCGTCCTGGGAGAGGCGCTGGATCTCGCGCAGGCGCGTGACGTCGCGGACGGAGTAGCGGCGGCCGCCGCCGGGAGTGCGGGCGGGTTCGACGAGGCCGAGCCGGTCGTACTGGCGGAGGGTCTGCGGGTGCATCCCGGCCATCTCGGCGGCGGCCGAGATCGCGAGGATCTTGGCGTCGTAGTCGATCTCGTCGCCGCTGGCGGGTCGGCGCTGGTGGTAGGCGATCTCGATGCGCACCTGGTGGCGGGCGCTCATGTCGGCGGGACGGTCGCCGGTGCGGCGGGCGTCGTCCTTTGCGGCGCGGTCGTTCGGACGGCCGGGCCCGGAGCCGGTGTGGTCGGATGCGGTCACGGTTCCCTCCCTCGCTCGGTGTTCGTCCTGTTCGCAGCCGGAGGCTTCGCGGCGGAGGCCCGTCCGGCGGACGGATCGCGGTCCGCGCCCGCCGCGGTCGGGTCCCCGGCTCGGGAGCCGGAAGCCGCGGAGGCCGTTGCGGCGCTCGCCGCGGCGCGGTCCCCCTGCGTCAGCGGGGCGGCCGTGCCCGGTGTGCCGGTCGCCGGGCGCGGCGCCCGCGATGCGGCGGGGCCTCCCGCGCGCGGCCTGGAGGTCGCCTCGCGGTCCGGTCGCGGTGCGGTCGCTGCACCGGCGCGGGCGCCGGGGACGGCCGCTCGGTGCTCGCCGCTCGCCCCGTCCTCCCATCGGAGGCGGGCGAGGCGGAACCGCACCTGCTGCAATGCCGTTCTCCGGCTCGCGAGCTTCGCCATGACCATCAGCGCCTCGTCAGCTGCTCGACCGTCGCCCGGCGGACGCCGGGCTCGCGCGCCTCGGCCTCCCACGGGAAACGTGAGACGCGGAGACGCACCTGCTGCAACATCATTGGCCCGTCAGCTCTTCCAGCTTCGAGCGATCGGCCGCCGGGGAGGCGGCCGCGTACTTCTCCAGGGCCTCGCGGGCCTCGGCCGAGAGAGCCTGGGGCACCTCGACGTCGACCGTGACCAGCAGGTCGCCCTTGCCGGGCACGCCGCGGCCCTTGACGCGCAGCACCCGCCCGGTCGGGGTGCCCTCCGGGATCCGCAGGGTCACGGGGCCGTCGAGGGTCGGCACCTTCACCTTCGCGCCCATCGCCGCCTCCGGGAAGGAGACCGGCAGGCGCACCGTCACGTTGTCGCCGTCGCGGGCGAACAGCGGATGCGTGCGGACCGCGACCTTGACCAGCAGGTCGCCCGAGGGACCGCCGCGCTCGCCCGGGGCGCCGCGGCCCGCCAAGCGGATCGACTGGCCGTCGCTGATGCCCACCGGCACGCGCACGGTGATGATGCGGTCCTTCGTGGTCGCTCCCGTGCCGCCGCAGTCGACGCACGGGTCCGTGACCACGGTGCCGGTGCCCTCGCATTCGGGGCACGGCTGGGCGAAGCTGAACGCGCCCTGGTTCTCGGTGATCAGACCCCTGCCACCGCAACGGGTGCAGGTGTCGGGGGTCGTGCCGGGCTTCGCGCCCGAGCCGTGGCAGGTCTCGCACTCGCCCGGCGCGCGCATCCGGATCTCGGTCGTGGTGCCCTTCACGGCGTCGGCGAAGTCGAGCGTGATGTGGGTGCGCAGGTCGTTGCCGCGCTGAGCGCCGCTCCGGCGCCGGTGCGCGCCGCCGCTGCCGCCGCGGAACAGGTCGCTGAAGATATCGGTGAAGCCGCCCGAGGCGCCCGCGTTGCCGAACAGGTCCTCGAGGTTCACGCCCCCGCCCGGCATGCCGCCGCCGTGCATGCCTCCGAACCCGCCCCGGCCGGACTTCATCAGCTGGATCTGGTCGTACTCCTTGCGCGCCTTGTCGTCGTGGAGCACCGAATAGGCCTCCGAGACGCCCTTGAAGCGGTCCTCGGCCGCCGGTTCGGGGTTGTGGTCGGGGTGCAGTTCACGCGCGAGCTTGCGGTACGCCCGCTCGATGTCCTTCTTGGAGGCGTCCTGCGGCACGCCGAGTATGGCGTAGAAGTCCTTCTCAAGCCATTCCTGCGATGCCACCGGACGCCTCCTCTACTTGTCTCAAGATCGGGCTCGGACTTCAGGAGTCCTTGTCGCCCTTGTCTTTCTTCTTCTTGCGCTTGCCTTCGCCCTCGGCGTCAACGCCGGGCTCGACGTCGGTCATGCCCTCGGCCTCGGCCGTCGCGATCGCCTCTTCCTCGGCGGTCTCCTCGGCCTCGTCGCCCTCGGCGGCGTCAGACTCCGCTCCCGGCGCCTCGGCTTCCGGGGCCTCCGGCTCCAGGTCCGCTTCGGCTGCGGCGGTTTCCGCGTCGTCGCTGGGCTCCGCGACCGCCACCAGGGCGGGGCGCAGGAGCTTGTCGCCGAGGCGGTAGCCCGAGCGCATCACGTCGATGCAGGTCGGTCCGTCGACGCCCGGCATCTGCATGTGCGCCACGGCCTCGTGGACCTGCGGGTCGAACGCGTCGCCCTTCGCGCCGAAGGACTCCAGGCCGTGCTTGGCGAGCGCGTTGACCAGTTGCTCGGCCACGGAACCGAAGGGGCCGTTGAGGTCCCCGTGGTCCCGCGCCCGGTCCATGTCGTCGAGCACCGGCAGCAGGCTCTGCAGCACCGCGGCCGTGGCCAGTTCGCCGGAGCGGGCCTTGTCCCGCTCCACGCGCTTGCGGTAGTTCTGGAACTCGGCCGTGATCCGCTGCAGGTCCCGCGTGCGCTCCTCGACCGTGGCCTGGAGGACGGCCACCGCATCGTCTGCGGCCTGGCCGTCGTCCGAAGCGGCCGCGAGGATGTCGTCCACGGTCAGCTCGTCCTCGGCGGCGTCGGAACGCTCCGCGCCCGAGCCGTCGGGACGCCCTGCATCCGCGCCGTCGGGCCCCTGCACGTCGTCGGCGTCCTTGTTGCCTTCGTCCGTCACTTCTGGTCCTTGTCGTCGTCGACGATCTCGGCGTCGACGATCGTCTCCTCGGCGCCCTGAGCGTCCGTGTTCGGGGCGGCCGAAGGCTGCGAGCCCTGCTCGGCCTGCGCCGCCGCGTACATGGCCTGCCCGGCCTCCTGGCTGACCTTGGACAGCTCCTCGGTGGCGGTCTTGATCGCCTCGATGTCGCTGCCGCCCAAGGCGCCCTTGAGGGTGCCGGTGGCGTCGTTGATGCGGCCCTTGAGGTCCTCGGGGATCTTGTCGCCGGATTCGGCCAGCAGCTTCTCGGTCTGGTAGACCAGCGACTCGCCCATGTTGCGGGCCTCGGCCTCCTCCTTGCGCTGCCGGTCCTCCTCGGCGTGCTCCTGGGCTTCGGCCATCATCCGCTGGATGTCGTCCTGGGCCAGGCTGGAACCGCCCGAGATGGTCATCGACTGGGCCTTGCCGGTGGCGGAGTCCTTCGCGGAGACGTTCACGATGCCGTTCGCGTCGATGTCGAAGGTGACCTCGATCTGCGGGACGCCGCGCGGCGCCGGCGGCAGGCCGGTGAGCTCGAAGGTGCCGAGCTTCTTGTTGTAGGCCGCGATCTCGCGCTCGCCCTGGAAGACCTGGATGAGCACCGAGGGCTGGTTGTCGTCGGCGGTCGTGAAGACCTCCGAGCGCTTGGTCGGGATCGTGGTGTTGCGCTCGATGAGCTTGGTGAAGATCCCGCCCTTGGTCTCGATGCCGAGGCTCAGCGGCGTGACGTCGAGGAGCAGCACGTCCTTGACCTCGCCCTTGAGGACGCCGGCCTGGAGGGTCGCGCCGATCGCGACGACCTCGTCGGGGTTGACGCCCTTGTGCGCGTCACGGCCGATGAGGCGCTTGACCAGGTCGGAGACGGCGGGCATGCGGGTCGAGCCGCCCACGAGGATGACGTGGTCGACCTCGGCGACGTTGATCCCCGCGTCCTTCACGGCCTGCTCGAACGGCTTCTTGCAGCGGTCGAGGAGGTCGGAGGTCATCTGCTCGAACTCGGCGCGCGAGAGCGAGACGTCGAGGTGCAGCGGCCCGTCGGGACCCGCGGTGATGTACGGCAGGTTGATCGAGGTGTTGGTGGCGCTGGAGAGCTCGATCTTGGCCTTCTCGGCGGCCTCCTTGAGCCGCTGCATGGCCATCTTGTCCTTGGACAGGTCCACGCCGTACTGGCCGTTGAAGGTCTTGACCAGGTGCTGGATGACCCGGTCGTCCCAGTCGTCGCCGCCGAGGTGGTTGTCACCGGAGGTGGCCTTGACCTGGATGACGCCGTCGGCGATCTCCAGCAGGGACACGTCGAAGGTGCCGCCGCCGAGGTCGAAGACGAGGATCGTCTGCTCTTCCTCGCCCTTGTCGAGGCCGTAGGAGAGGGCCGCCGACGTGGGCTCGTTGATGATGCGCAGGACGTTCAGCCCCGCGATCTCGCCCGCCTCCTTGGTGGCGGTGCGCTGCGCGTCGGAGAAGTAGGCCGGGACGGTGACGACCGCGTCGGTCACGCCCTCGCCCAGGTACGCCTCGGCGTCGCGCTTGAGCTTCATGAGGATGCGCGCGCTGATCTCCTGCGCGGTGTACGACTTGCCGTCGATGTCGACGGTCCAGTCGGTGCCCATGTAGCGCTTGACGGAGCGGATGGTGCGGTCAGGGTTCGTGACCGCCTGGCGCTTGGCCACTTCGCCGACGAGCACCTCGCCGTTCTTGGCGAACGCGACGATGGACGGGGTGGTCCTGGCCCCCTCAGCATTGGTGATGACCGTGGCTTCCCCGCCTTCGAGGACGCTGACCACGGAGTTCGTCGTGCCGAGGTCGATACCGACCGCACGTGCCATGTTGATCTCCTGACGTAGTCGAACAGATGTCTCCGGAATTGGAGACGAGTCTCTGTCTCAAGCGGCCGGGCGGGAACCCCGAACCAAGTTGAGCCGGATAGACTCAATGTTCGAACGGCAGGTATCGACTGTCAAGTCGATCACGGAAATTGTGATGAATCGCACGAAAGTTGAGTCGGGTCGGCTCAACTTTGCGACGGGTGTGACCCGTGGAGGCTATCGCGCTCCGGCGGGGGCTCCGCCGGCGGCTTCGCAGCACTCGGTGAGGAGGTCGTCGGCGATCCTCCACGTGTCGCACGGCCAGGCCTGCTTGCAGGAGGCGCAGTCGATGCCGAGCAGTTGCTCGGGCAGGTGGTCGCGCCACATCGCGGAGGCGAGCGACCAGCCCATGATCTCGGGGATCCCCAGCGGCGCCTCGAGCGGCGGAGGCTCCTCCAATGAGAAGAGCTTCGACGGGCCGTCGCGGCGGGACCGGCGCGAGCGGGCGGGGATCGGCACCACCATCGAGGCCGGATCGGGCGCGGACTGGGCGGGTTCGGCGGTGTGGCGCGAGCGGCGGGGCGGCGAGGTGCGCTCCTGGCGCGGCAGGCCGCGGCCCGGCTCCGGCGTGTCGGCATCGTGCGGCGCCTGCCTCGCTGAATGCTGCATGCTCACGCTATCTCCTCATTCGCCTTCGCTTCCGTGCACTGCGTACGCCTCTCTCCGGATTAACGGTCGAACCGTCCGCGAGGACACGGGTATGAGCACTCGGCACTCCAGTCCGCCTGGCGCGGACGCGAACAGAGTCGAACTCGTGAGCCATTCCGGATCACATGCAACACGAAATTCACTACAGTTTCCTGAGTTTGCATTTCCGCGATGCGGAGGTAGCCTGGTGCGCATCAGCCCGGCATTCGCGAGACTTTGGGCGCCAGGCGTTTCGGCGAGCGGCCGGAAGGCCTGGCCGCGCGCTCGCCAAGAAGCGTAATGAAAGCCGCACCCTGCGCTGCATAGCTCGGTTGAGCTGGGATTTCAGGAATGTGACGGACTCGAAGACTGGATTAACTTTGGGTTACCACGTCTGTTTTGCCCGAAAAAGCCCCGATCACGTGTGGCATCATGGGATTATGCAGTCTCCTTCAGAAGAAGTACAGTGGACGGTTGACGGGGGATTGATCACTCCCTACTTCGAGGTCAAGACCACCTTCAACCGAAGCGCGGGCTCAGAGCACCTGCGCGAGCACGTCTACATCTACGGCCTCGAGCTCGAAGCGGACGGCGAGATCGCGATGCGCTTCCGCCCCGAGCACCGCCACCAGCACTCCGAAGCCTCCCTCACCATCCGCGTCGACGAATCCAACTGGATCAAGACCGGTGCCGAATACCTTGGGGGCCAACACCTCGTCTCCACCGTGACCACGCGCGAGCACACCAACTGGTCGCTGTCTCCTGTGGATACCGAATCCGACGAGATCTGGCTGCGGCTCATCCGCGCCGGCGGCACCGTCACCGTGGCCCACGCCGACGACGGCGTCGACTACACCACCATCGCCTCCACCTACCTCCCCGGCGGCGTTCCCGCCATGGTCGGCATCGCCAGCGCCCGACCGGTGTCCGAGAGCTTCTGGGACGCCGCGCAGGACCTCGACATCGACGTCGAATAGGACCGGCGACTGGCGGCGAGACCGCTTTCAGCGCACTGGCGGTGGGGGCCAGCAGGCGCTGAGCATAGAGGTCGGGTCCGGTGGGCCCGCGATTCCCGTCCGGCGGGCCCGACCTGTGTGCTCAGCTTGAGACCCTCACGGACGCAAGCGCGAACGGGCACGATACGACGACGGCGGCGCGATCGGAAGCCATGCAACCGATCGCGCCGTTCACTGCGTATTGGTGATTGCGGCGCCCGGCTTGGTCACCGGGCGCCGCTCAACTGCGGCTCGCAAGCTCGCCGAGGCCGCTCATGTACGGCTCGCAGGCCGGCGGAGGCCGCTCGTACCCGCTTACTCGAAGAGGGCGGCGTAGGTCTGGAAGGCCGTCGCGACCTCGACCTGGTGCCAGTACCGGTGGTAGTCGAACTCCGGCGCGGGGCCGGTGCAACCGCCGTCGATGTAGGCCTGGACCTGGTCCCAGCCCTCGAACTCCTTCATGAAGGAGCGGGTCTCGATGAACGTGACCCCGTTCTCCAGCACGTCGCCGTTCGGCATGGTGCCCGTCCAGCCGGCGGGGATGTAGACCTCGTCGCCGAAGCGGCAGTAGTCCGCCCGGCCCTCGGTCTGCGTGACGCCGATGCCGTCGTTGATCGCCCAGAGGCTGTCGAGCAGGTTCGAGGCCGCGGTCTGCGAGGCCGTGTCGCCGCTGGCGGCGGCGTGGTACGACAGGATCTTCGCCAACGCGCCGGCCACACCCGGGTCCTTGGACATGGTCAGCACCGAGGCGGACAGGCCCGCCCCCGGCTCGCCGTTCCACTCCAGGTCGCCCGGCAGGCTGTAGTCGGTCGCGCTGATGTCGGACACCGAGAGCGCCCAGGCGACCCACTTGTCGAGCATGGCGCAGGCGCGGGCGTCACCGGTCTCGTGGCAGTACTGCGCCACGCGGTCCATGCCCCAGACCTGGAAGCCGAACCAGCGGTTCGACGGCGGGTCGTGCCAGACGGGCTGCTCGTCGTAGTACAGGCCCGCGTGCTCGGCCGACGTCGTGGGGCTGCCGTAGTTGCCGCCCCAGTTGTTGGTCGCGCCGCCGGCGATGGCGCCGGCGCCTTCGGACCCGGCCGGGACCTGGAGCCATTCCAGGAAGTCCAGCTGGGCGTCGAGGCTCTTGGCCCAGTCGTCGCCAGCGGTCGGCGAGTCCGGCTCGAGGCCGCCCTCGGAGAGGGCGTACGCCGCCATCAGGTTCTGGTAGCCCTGGTGGATGCCGGAGCCGCCGATGCGGAAGGACCAGTCGCCGTTCATGCCGGCGCCCCACGAGTAGTACCAGCTCATGAGGTAGTGGAGCGAGCTCTTGCCCTGGCCGTCGGGGCAGGTGCTGATGCCGATGCAGTCCCCGGCGATCTGCTTGAAGTACTTGTCGGCCATGGCGTAGCGCAGGTAGTCGCCCATCTTGGACGCCTTGTCGAGCGAGCCGGAGATCGCGCTCTCCTGGCCCTGCTCGGCCGCCCACTGCTGGGCCGTCCACGCGATCTGCACCGCGCGGGCGTCGGCGTCGGGGGCGGCGGTGTAGCGCTGCTGCTGGGAGTACTGCGAGTCGCCCACGAACAGGTCGAGGAAGCCGTTGGGACCGCCGAAGTCGAAGGTCTCGCACGACGGGTGCGCCACGGTCTCCCACGTGGACTCCTGCGAGCCGCGCTGGAAGGTGTTCATGTACGCGGGCTCGGTGGTGCCGTCGCCGCATTCGCCGAAGCCGTAGGCGTTGTCCACGTCGAGGATCCAGTGCATCCCGTAGACCTGGTTGTCGCCGTAGGTGTTGCGCAGTTCGGCGCCGAGCGGGTCATCGCCCACCGGGGCGTTGAAGTCCAGCTGCGTCGGGTAGTCGGTGACGTCGTCCGATTCGGGGGCGTACGAGGCCGGCGAGCTGGGGTTGTAGCTGGTCGGGTTCAGGTCCGGGATGGCGTACTGCTCGGTGATCTCCCAGGCGTTGTTGTACCCGGACCAGTCGCCGGTGACCTGGCCGTAGGCCGCTTCGAGCCACATGAGGTAGCTCAGGGCCTCGGAGGTGGTCTCGTGGCCGTAGTCCGGCGCCTCGACGATGAGCTCCTCCACCGAGTGGTAGGGGACGCCCGTCTGGTGCAGGTACGGGGAGTCCGGGCCCGCGAGCTGGTCGTACATGGCGAGGAAGCGTTCCTCGTTCTGCGTGACCTCGCCGAGGTCGGCGACCGTGACGACCACGTCGACGGGCGTGAAGCCCGCGGACGCGACGCGGAAGGTGGCCGAGTCTCCCGCGGCGGCGCCCTCCGCTGCGGCGAAGGTGATCGGCTTGGTCGCGGTGTCGCCTGCGGCGAAGTTGAGCGAGCCGCCGGACGCGACCGAGAGGCTGGTCGAGCCGGAGACGCGGGTGGTGGTCACCGTGGCGGCCTCGCTCGTGGCGGCGGAGAAGCCGACGTCGATCGAGCTGGTGGCGCCGGCGTCGACCACGACGTTGGCGCGGGAGACCTCCAGCTCGGGCTCTACTGTGGAACCGTCACAGGATTCGCCGTTGACCGTGATGCCGGTGGGGGCCGTGGCCGAGCCGGAGCCGATGAAGCCGAAGACCTCACGGGACTGGCCGGCGCTGATCGAGCCGTTCCAGCCCACGTCGGAGCCGGTGAAGTGGGCCCCGGACTGGCTCCAGTCGACGTTCCACGCACTGGAGACGGTGGTGCCGGCCGGGAAGTCCCATTCGATGTCCCAGCCGTTGAGCCCGGCGTCGCCGCCGGTGAGGACGACGTTGGCCTGGAAGCCGCCGCCCCAGGTGGAGACGACGTTATAGTCGACCCCGCCGCAGTACTGCGCGGCGAAGGCCTGGGGGGCGGCCACCGCGGCGAAGGTGCCCACGAGGGCGACCGGCAGCGTCACCGCGGCGGCACGGCGCCATCGGCGCCGGGGCCGCCGGGGCGGGGCCAGGTTGTCGAGATCCATTTGGCTACTCCTGTGGGTGGTGTGTCCGTTTTTCGTGGGAGCGCTCATGCCGGGATGGTGATCTTCGAACCGCACGAGTGGAACGAATCGGACCGGTTTGCGGAAGCGCTCCCAAGTCATGCTGCCAAGTTTCGGGCCTGAATGTCAATACATTGACATCTCTAAATTTCTATCTCTACCGGAGGACACAACACCCAAGTATGACCATTTTGCCAGTTCACGGGCCCGTTTGCTCCCGGTCACAGTTATAGATCTGCGATCATCGATTTCCTGGCCAAGATCAACAGTGCAACGAACCCGTAACGACCCTCACACCCGGGCTTGCGTTGTGGAACACGCTCCCGTACGATCCTGGTATCGCTCCCAAGGGCGATCGCCTCGGCGGTTTCAGTCGCGGGGCGCCGGGCCCCCCCCCCGGGCCCCCCCCCCCCCCCCCGGCGCCCAGGCAATACAATTACCCCAAAACCCCCGGGCCTTGCGCCGGGGTGGTTCCGGCGGGGCCCCCCCGCCCCCCCCGGGCGCCCCGCACCCCCGCCGCCGGGCGCCAAGGCAATACAAGTCCCTCTAACCCCTCTGGAAAACGCAAGGCGCCGCCGAGGCGCTCGGAAGGAACCAGCAAAGATGCATTTCCTCAATCGCAAGAACGGCAGGACCGCCCTCGCGGCCATCGCCGCAGGAGCCCTCGCGGTCACGGCCGCCTGCAGCGGCGACGGTGGCGGCGGCGACGACGACGCCACCACCGAGGACGGCAAGATCAAGCTCACCGTCTCCGTCTTCGGCACCTTCGGGTACACCGAGGCCGGGCTTGAAGCCGAGTACGAAGCCGCCAATCCGAACATCGACGTGGTCATCGAAGGCGACGGCGTCAACTTCGACCAGGAGTTCCGTCCCGCGCTCGAGACCTCCCTCGAGACCGGCTCCGGCGCCGGCGACGTCGTCGGCATCGACGAGCAGGGCGTCACCCAGCTGTTCAGCAACTCCGAGCACTGGTACGACCTCGGCGGAGAGTACGAAGGCCGCTCCGCCGACTACGTCGACTGGAAGTGGGAGCTCGGCAAGTCCGAAGACGGCACGCTCGTCGGCTTCGGCACCGACGTCGGTGGCATGGGCATGTGCTACCGCACCGACCTGTTCGCGGCGGCCGGCCTCCCGACCGACCGCGACGAACTCGCCGCCCTCTGGGCCGACTGGGACGGCTTCAAGGCCGTCGCCCAGCAGTACGTCGACGCCGACACCGGCGCCGCCTTCCTCGACGGCCCGACCCAGCTGCAGAACATGCTGCTCGGTCAGCTCGCCGGCCAGGGCGACGGCGCGATGTACGTCGACGGCGAAGGCAACCTGACCCTCGACTCCCCCGCGGCCACCGAGTCCGTCAACACCGTCCTGGAGCTCCAGGACATGGGCGCCATCGGCAACTTCGCCTCGTGGAGCGACGAGTGGAACGCCGGCATGATCGAAGGCGGCTACGCCGTCATGCCGTGCCCCGGCTGGATGGCCGGCGGCGTCATCCAACCCACCTCCGGCCCGGACAACGCCGGCAAGTGGGACATGGCAGCGGCTCCCGGCATCGCCGGCAACTGGGGCGGCTCCTGGCTCGGCGTCCCGTCGCAGTCGAAGCACCCGGAGGAGGCCGCTGCGCTCGCCGCGTGGCTGACCGCCCCCGAGCAGCAGATCAAGGTCTTCGAGGCCGTCGGCAACTTCCCGTCCTCGCCTGTCGCGCAGGCGGACCCGCGGGTCGCCGACAAGACCAACGAGTACTTCAACAACGCGCCGGTCGGCCAGATCATCGGAGCGTCGGTGCAGAACTTCCCGGCCCTGACCTACTCCTACTACCACCCGGCCGTCAAGGGCTCGATCGAAGGCGTCCTCAACGGCGTCGCCGACGGCACCTTCAAGTCCGACGACGCCTGGGCTGAGATCCAGTCCGCCGCTGAAGAGGCGCTCCAACTGGCCTCGGCCGGTATGTAACCCCCGGCGGGGCGGCCCCCCCGGGCCCCCCCCCCCCCCCCCCCCCCCCCCCCCCCCCCCCCCCCCCCCCCCCCCCCCCCCCCCCCCCCCCCCCCCCCCCCCCCCCCCCCCCCCCCCCCCCCCCCCCCCCCCCCCCCCCCCCCCCCCCCCCC
>NZ_JAERMK010000035.1 GCF_016918015.1 Glycomyces sp. YM15 | reverse complement strand
CACCGATTACAACACGACCCGGAGACACTCGTCTCTGGGCCAGATCTCACCGATCGACTACGAACAGCGGCAGGCTAGCCTCGCCCTCGCCGCATAGGACGGTGTCAACACCAAAGGGGTAAGCCCCCAGCATGCCCACACCAAGAAACCCACCCCAGCACACCCCACCATCGCGGCTCGCCTGAACCCCAAGCCCGACCGAGCCGGGAAGCCGGAGACAGACCCGAACTCCACCCCCGCCTCCTTGTCGCTGACAGCCTGAACCTGGACCCGATCAGACCTAGAGGCCGGAGAAGGACCCAGCCCCTCCCCCACCTCTTCATCGCCGCCCGCCCGAACCCCAACCCGATCGAACCGAGAGGCCGGAGACAGACCCGGCCCCTCCCTCACTTCTTTGTCGCTGCCTGCTCGAACCGTATTCGAATCGAGCTCGGCAGCCGGAACACCGCCCGAAGGGAGCCGCACCTTGTTGTCGCGGACAGTCCGAACCGCATCCCAGTTGAGCCGGGTATCCGAAACACCACCTCGAAGGGGACGAATCTTGGCCGGGTTCGTGTTCTGCCTGTGCGGGTAGGGTGGGCGCGAACCTGCGGCGAAGGGATTCGGGTTGAGCGACTTTGCGATCGATGAGCGGCTGCTGCGAGACCTCCTCGAGGAGCAGCATCCCGACCTCGCCGGGCTGGAGCTCAAGGCCGTGGACGGCGGCTGGACCAACCAGATGTGGCGCCTCGGCCCCGACCTGGCGGTGCGCGTACCCCGCACCGAAGACGCCCCCGAGCTCCTGGAGCGGGAGCACCGCAGGCTCCCCGGCCTCGCGTCGCGTCTGCCGTTGCCCATCCCCGTGCCCACCAGGCTCGGTCGACCGTCCGAGCCGTTTCCGCACACCTGGCTCGTCACCACCTGGGTCCACGGCACGCCCGCCGACCTCGCGCCGATCACCGACCCCGCATCGGCCGCCGTGCTCGCCGAGTTCCTCACCGCACTCCACGTCGAAGGTCCCGCCGACGCCCCCGCGAACGACCGCCGCGGCGCGCCCCTCCACACCATGGACGAACACTTCGAGCAGGCACTCGAACGCCACCCCGACGTGGACGCCGACCGCGCTCGCGCAGTCTGGCGGACCGCGGTGGAAGCGCCCCGACACGACGGGCCCGGCGTGTGGCTTCACGGCGACCTGCACCCTGCCAATGTCGTCGTCGAAGACGGCGGCCTCGCAGGGGTGATCGACTTCGGCGAGCTCTTCGTCGGCGACCCCGCGGTCGATCTCGCCGCCGCTTGGATCCTGCTGCCCGACGGCGCCGACGTGGCGTTCTTCAGCGCGTACAAAGCGGCCGACGAGGCCACCGTGCTGCGCGCCCGCGGCCTCGCGCTCGTCAAGGCACTGGTCCTGCTCGACATCGGCGTCGCGGGCGAGCGCGGCTGGGCCGGCGGCAAACCGACCTGGAAGCCCGCCGGTGAAGCGGCCATCGTGCGCGTCCTTCGTTGATCCATGGCAGGAAGCATCGACGCCAACTTGCACATCCTCGATTACGACCCCGACTGGCCGCGCCAGGCGGCCGAGGCCATCGACGCTCTCGACGCCGCCGCGCCCGGCCTGTTCGCGGCGATCGAGCACATCGGTTCCACGGCGGTGCCCGGGCTGGCGGCCAAGCCCGTCATCGACCTGATGGCCGCCGTGAGCGAACTCGACCAGGTCGAACCGCATCTGAAGGCACTGGCGGGCAACGGTTTTCGGCCGCACCGGAACGGCATGGTCGACCGGCGGCTGTTCGTCCGCGCCGACGGCGGCGTCCGCAGTCATATCCTGCACGTGGTCGACTCGGCGAGCTGGCCGACGAGAAACCAGCGGATCCTCCGCGACTATCTGCGAAACCACCCCGCGGACGCTGACCGCTACGCGCGCCTCAAACGCGCGGTCGTGGCAGCAGGCACGGCGCCCGGCGAGTACGCGCGGGTGAAGACCGCGCTCGTGCAGGAACTGACCGACCGCGCCCGCGCCGAAGTCGGTCTGCCGCCTTTATCGGTCTGGGAAAAGCGTTGAGGCCGCCGTCAGATCGTGGGCAGGAAGACCCTCATCGCCGCGCTGCCTCGCTGCGCCCACCGGTGGTAGGGAATCAGGCGGACACCGGAGGTCTCGGCGGACCGGTCCCTGCTCGGCGGGGTCGAGTGATACGGCAGTGCGGCCTGCTTCGCGGGGTCGACGGGCACTGAAGCCGCCCGGACGATCGCTCCGTCGCCCTCTGCCAGCGGTAGCTTCGTCGTGTCGATGCGGAGCGTTTCGATCGCCTGGGGCTCAGCGAGATCGGTGGACTCGGCGCACAGGACCAAGGGGCCGCGTTCGACCGCCACGCAGCCTCGGACCGCGTCGATGCGCTCGTCGGGCCACGTGAACCGCGGGTCCACAGGCAGGTTGAGCTCGATGACCTTGCCGGCCTTCAACGGGCCGGGGACGACCGACCAGCCCGGTTCCACGGCGTACGCGGTCGTCTCGTCGGCGAGGCTCGCTCCCTCGGCCCAGTCCGGGATCCGGAGCCGCAGTTCGATCGGGTCGCTCGGGGTTTCCAGGACCTCGATGCGGATCGCGCCCGTTCGCGGGTACTCCGTCGAGATCCGGAGGGCCAGCTCTGCTCCGTTCTCGAGCGCGATTCGCATGTCGCCGTTGGCGTATTGGAGCAGCGAGACCTGGTCTCCCTCGACGGAGGCGGCGTAGGCCTGCCAGCTGGCGAGGGTCCGCGCCAGGTTGGTCGGGCAGCAGGAGACGTCGAACCAGGGGGCGCGCACGCCGCCCTCGGCTCTCGGGTTGACCTCGTCGGGCCGCACATCCGCTGCGGCGCTTCGCTGGTGCAGCGGGTTGGCGTAGAAGAAGGCCTTCCCGTCCTCGGCCGGGGACGCGGCGATGACGTTGTAGAAGGTGCGTTCCATCAGGTCCGCGTACTTGGGCTCGCCGGTCGCCAGGTAGAGCCGCCACGACACCATGTTCGAGGCGATCCCGGCGCAGGTCTCGCAGTAGGCGCGGTCCGGCGGGAGTTCCCAGTCCTCGCCGAAGCCTTCGTCCTGGTGGCGTGAGCCCATGCCGCCGGTCAGGTAGGTGCGGCGTTCGACCGAGCGGGCCCATTGGCGTTCAACGGCGTTCAGCAGGTCGGTGTCGTCCGTGTCGACGGCGACGTCGACCGCGCCCGCCGCCAGGTAGAGCGCTCGCACCGCGTGGCCGCGCCAGGCGTCGGCTTCCCGGATCGGGAGGTCGTCCTGGAAGTAGGAGGCGTCCAGCAGGGTGACGGGCTTCAACGTTCCCCGGCCGCGTCGTTCGATGAAGAGGCGGGCCTGTTCGGTGTAGCGGGGCTCGCCCAGGGCGCGGCCCAGTTCAGCGAGGCCGACTTCGATCTCGGGGTGGCCGCAGATGCCATCCTGGCCGTCGGCGCCGAAGGTCCGGCAGACCTCGTCGGCCGCTCGCCTGGCGACCTCGACCAGCTTGTCCTCGCCCGCGGTGCGCAGGCGCGCGACGGCGGCCTGCAGCAGGTGGCCCGTGCAGTAGAGCTCGTGGCCGGACGAAAGGTCGCTGTACCGTTCCGCTTGTCCCCCATGCCCATAGCAGGTGTTGAGGTAGCCGTCGCCGTCCTGTGCTGCGGCCACGCGTTCGGTCAGGGCGACGAAGGTCTCGTCGGCCCAAGCCGAGCCGGTCCTGCCGTACTCCCAGGCGAGCGCCTCCATGAGCTTGTAGATCTCCGAGTCGGAGAACTGCCAGCCGGGCCGTTCCCCGTCCGTGTCGCCTCGGGCGACGCGGTCGAAGTTCGCGATCCAGCCGAGGCGCTCCATCCACTCCAGACAGTGCTGGAGCGTGGCGGTCGCGTTGACGGCTTGGAGGCCGCCCCAGAACCCGCCTCGGAGTCGGAATTCGTCCACGCCGAGGCCTCGCAGTCGGCCGGGCGCGTCGACTGGGACGGTGTTGTCTCGCACTGGTTCAGTCCTTCACGGCACCGGCGGTCACACCGGCGGCCACATATCGTTGGGCGACGACCAGGAGGATCGCCGCGGGGAGCGAGGCGACGACGGCGGTGGCCATGATCGCGTTCCACTGTGTGGTGTTGTTCCCGATGTACTGGTAGATCCCGAGGGTGATCGGCACGTATTCGCTGGAGCGGCTGAGGGTCGAGGCGAAGATGAAGTCCGACCAGGCCCACAGGAACGCGAACAGCGACACCGTGAGGGTCGAGTTGCGGCTCACCGGGAGGATGATCTTGGTGAAGGTGCCCCAGGCTCCGGCGCCGTCGACGCGGGCGGCCTGGATGAGCTCCTTCGGGATGCCCGCCATGAAGGTGGTGTAGAGCAGCACTCCGAAGGGGACGGCGATCGTGGAGTCGGCGATGATGAGGCCCCACACCGTGTTCAGCATCCCGAGGCGCACGTAGATCGCGTAGAAGCCCATGGCCATGACCACCGCGGGGATCATCTGCGCCACGAGGAGCAGGAAGTTCAGCGCCCGGCCGCCGCGCAGGTTGAGGATCGCGAGGGCGTAGCCCGCGGGTGCGGCGATGACGATGGTGAGCAGGACGCAGCCCGCGCCGATGGCGAGGCTGGTGCCCAGCGCCGGGAGCTGCTGGGCCAGTGCGGCGTCGAACCCTTCGAGGGTCGGGTGCGCGGGGAACCAGTTGGTCTGGCGCAGTTCGGAGGTGGGCGTGAGGGAGACGTTCACCATCCAGTAGACGGGGAAGAGCATGATCGCGGTGAAGACGAGGCCCAGGCCGGTCTTCCACCAGGTTCTCGACGACAGCGGTCGTGCGGTCATCGCTGGCCTCCGTTCCGCTGGATGCGCAGGTGGACGAAGCCGAACACGAGCGCGATGACGATGAGCAGGTTGCCGATCGCGGCGGCGGGCGAGAAGTCGGGCTGCCCGGTGCCGAAGGCTTCGCGGTAGGACCACACCGCGAGGGTGAGCGAGGCGTCGCCGGGGCCGCCGGTGGTCATGATCCAGATGACGTCGACGACCTTGAGCGTGTAGATGAAGCCGAGGAGCAGGGTGATCGCGGAGACGGGGCGCAGCAGCGGCAGCGTGATGTGCCAGAACTGCTCGCGGGCGTTCGCGCCGTCCAGGGAGGCGGCCTCGTAGGTCTCCGTGGGGATCTGCTGGAGTCCTGAGTAGAGGATCACCAGGTTGAAGGGGATGCCCAGCCAGATGTTGGCGATGATCACGGCGGTGAGCGCGGTGTCCGGGGAGGTGAGCCAGTTGATCTGCTCGCCGCCGAAGGCCTCGATCACGGAGTTCACGATCCCGTTCTCGCTGTTGAGCATCCAGGCCCAAGTCGAGGACGAGACGATGAGCGGCAGGAGCCACGGCACCAGGAAGAGCGCCCGGAGCACGCCGGAGAGGCGGAAGTTGTTGCGGAAGAACACCGCCAGGGCGAGGCCGATCGCGTACTGGAACGCGATCGAGACGACGGTGAACAGCGCGGTGTTGAGCAGGGCGGTGCCGAAGGAGTCCGAGCCGAAGACTTCGGCGTACTTGGCGAAGCCCGCGAATTCGGGGTCGCCTTGCACGAAGGCCCGCACGGTGTAGTCGTGGACGCTCAGTTCGATGTTGCGCCACAACGGGTACGCGTAGAAGACGAGCAGGTAGGCGAGCAGCGGCGGGGCCCCCCCGGGGGGGGCCCCCGGCGGGGCCCCGCGGGGGGGGGGGGGGGGGGCGCGGGGGGGGGGGGGGGGGGGCGGGGGCCCCCCCCCACTGCCGGACGCACGGCCGGTCGTGGTGACCGAGGTCGTGGTCATGGCAACTCCGTCTTATTCGGTGGCCGCGGCCGCGTCGGTCTGCGCCTGGGCCAGGGCGTCGGCCGGGGTGGCCGAGCCGGAGAGGGCGTTCTGGACGGCGGTCCAGAGCGCTTCGGAGATCTTCGGGTAGTCGGTGCCGAGGTTGTCGCTGGTGCGGCCCTTGGCGCCGCGGACGGCGTCGACCCACGGCTGGAGTTCGGGCTGGGCCTCGAGCAGCGCGGTCTGGCCTTCGGCCGTCGGCGGGATGTAGTAGGCGAAGGTGGTGGCGGTTTCGACGAAGCCCTCGGGGGTGGTCATGCACTCCACGATCTGGCGGGTGACGTCGTAGCGCTCGGTGTCGGCCTGGACGGGGGCGATGACGAACTCGCCGCCGGTGGGCGCGGGCGCGGTGCCGCCGTTCTGGGCGGGCAGCGGGATCACGCCGGTGTTGAAGCCGGCGTCGAGGGCGCTGTTGACCTGCCAGGTGCCGTTGACGGCGAAGGCGTATTCGCCGGTGAGGAATTCTTCCCAGGTGGTGTTCTGGGAGTTGGTGATGACGGAGTCGGGCGCGTAGCCCGCGTCGAGCCAGCCGGTCCAGAGTTCGAGGGCGGCGACGGCTTCGGGCGAGTCGAGCTGGCGGAGGTCGGCTCCGGCGCCCCAGAACCAGGGCAGGAACTGGAAGGAGCCTTCTTCGGTGCCGATGCCGGCGAAGGTGATCCCCTTGGCGCCGTTATCGGTAACCTTCGCAAGCGCGTCCGTGAGCGAGGCCCAGTCGGTGACGGACGCCGGGTCGACGCCGGCGGCGGTGAGCACGTCGGCGTTGTAGTAGAGCGCGAGCGTGTTGGCGCCCACGGGGATGCCGTAGGTCTGGTCGTCGACGACGCCCGCGGCGAGGAGGTTCTCGTCGACGCCGGAGACGTCGAGGCCGAGTTCGTCCATTGTGGTGAGCATGCCGGTGTCGGCCAGGGTGGAGACGGCCGGGTTGTCGAGCAGCATGACGTCCGGGCTGGTGCCTTCCTGGGCCGCGAGCAGCGCCTGGTTGGTGAGCGCGGTGGTGTCGAACGGGGTGCGTTCGATGGTCACCCCGGCCGCGTCGCCGCAGGCGGCGACGCGCTTCGCCCAGTCGGAGTCCTCGGCGTGCTGAGGGTAGGGGTCCCACCACGTGTACGTGTCGGCGTCCTGGTCGGTGCCGCCGCCGGACGAGCAGGCGGTGGCGAAGGCCATGGCGGCGCAGGCGACGCCTGCGGCCGCGGCCTTGAAGAGGGGTCTGGTGGATCGCATTTCGGTGTTCCTCCTTGAACGGTTTTCAGTGCTTTGAGGGATGGGTTACTGCCGGGACGCCGGCAGGGCAGTGCTGCCCCGGTCGACGAGTTCTGGGTGGACGAAGCGGACCACGTACGGGTCGCTCTCCGGGACCTGGTTCTCGATGCGGCGTACGAGTTGGCGTACGGCCATGCGGCCCAGGCGGTCCGGGGCGCTCTCGATCGAGGAGTAGGGCAGGGAGAAGGACCGGGCGAACTCGTCCGAGTAGCGGCCGATGACGGAGAGGTCGCCGGGGGTCTCGAGGTCGCGGGAGCGCAGGACCGTGGGGAGCGCGGCGGCGGCGGCCTCGTTGTTGAGGAGCAGGCCGGTCGCGCCCGGGTGGGCGTCGAGGAGGGCGTGCAGGTCGCGGCCGATGTCGGGCTGGGTGGCGGCGCCGAACACGGTGTGGAGGGTGATCCCCTTGGCGGCGGCGGCTTCGAGGGCGGCGTTCTGGAGGCGCCAGACATAGGCGCCGCCGCGTTCGACGACGTGCTCGGGCTGGGAGACGAGGATGAGTTCGCGGTGGCCGAGGCGGGCGAGGTGCTCGACCATGACGCGGCCGGCCTCTTCGAAGTCGAGGTCGAAGACGTCGACGCCGGTGCAGTCGCGCGGGAGGCCGACGAGCGCGCCGGGCTGGGCGGCGGCGCGGAGCACGGGCAGGCGGTCGTCGTCCTCGGCGACGTTGAGGAGCACGACGCCGTCGACCATGCGGGAGTCGGTGATGCGCTTGAGGGCGCTGCGGCCGTCGGCGTCGGAGCTGAGCAGGATGTCGTAGCCGAGGTCGCGGGCGGTGTCGGTGACGCCTTGCAGGTACTGGAGCATCGCGGGCGCGAACTCGTCGGGGAGGAACTGGGCGAGGAGCCCGATGACGTTGGAGCGTGAGGTCGCGAGGGCCCGCGCGCCGGCGTTCGGGGTGTAGCCGAGGTCCATGGCCGCCTGGCGGACCCGCATCCGCACCTCGTCGGAGACGGCGCGCTTGCCGGTCATCGCGTACGACGCGGTCGAGCGGGCCACGCCCGCGGCGCGGGCGACGTCGCCGATGTTGACCATGCTGTGCCTCCTCCGAACCGGTTCGATCCGTGGCTTGATTCGTCGAACCGGTTCGGAGCTTAACCCCGTGATCCGTCTGACGCAAGTGCCGGGTGAAGACGTTTCCCGTGTATATGCCTTTGTTATATCGAAGAACTTGCATCGAACGAAGTTCGAAACTAGCGTCAGACCTCCATCGACGTGTCGAACCGGTTCGACTTATCGACTAGGAGCACTCATGCAATCCACCCGCAGATTTCCCCGGTTCCGCCGGGCTGCGACGCGCGCGGGCGTCATCGCCTTCGCCCTCGGCGCGGTCATAGCCGGGAGCGCGGTCCCGTCCCAAGCGGCGGGCCTCACGCTCACGGTGAACGTCGCCGACGTCGTGCGCCCCGCGACACAGGTCGCCGCCGGCGGCCTCTACGGCGTCGGCTCGGACTCCCAGCCGACCACCGCGATGCTGCTGCCGCTCAACCCGACCAGCTTCACGCAGCCCGCCCCGGGCACCACGCACCTCGGCAACGGCGCGACCGAGCCGTGCTGCGACTCGCTCGACGTGGGCGACAACCTCGTCCGGGCGGGCGCGCAGCAGTTCATCCGCATGCCCGACATCTACCCGACGTTCCCCTACCAGTGGCAAGGCTGGGCCGACTGGGAGTCGAAGGTCCGCGCGCAGGTCCAAGACCGCCTGGCCGAGACCGACATGACCAACATCCGCGGCTGGGAGCTGTGGAACGAGCCGGACTGGACCTGGAACACCAGCCAGGCGGGGTCCTTCAACTCGGGCTGGGAGCGGACGTACAAGCTCGTGGACTCGCTCGACCCTGTGACGCCGATCGTGGGCCCCAGCGACTCCTACTACGACCACAACCGGATGGTCTCGTTCCTGACGCACGCGAAGAACACGAACACCATTCCGGACGTGATCGTGTGGCACGAGCTGACCGACATGGACTGGAACAACTTCGACGATCACGTGGCCGACTACCGCGCCATCGAGGACTCGCTGGGGATCCCGGACCGCCCGATCGCGATCAATGAGTACAACAGCTTCAACCAGATGGACATCCCCTCCGTTGCGCTGCACTGGATGGCAGTACTGGAGCGGCACGGCGCGCGAGAGGCGCACCGGGCGTACTGGTTCGAGGCGGGCACGTTCGACGGCCTGTTCACGCTGCAGAACCAGCCGACCGCCTCGTACTGGCTCTACCGCTGGTACGGCGCGATGACCGGCAACATCGTGGAGACCACGCCGCAGTCCTGGCTCGACGGCGTCGCCTCCTACGACTCAAGCCGGAAGATCGTGAACACGGTCTTCGGCGGCGACTGGGGGAACAACACCGTCCGGGTCGAAGGGCTCGGCTCGTTCGGTTCGCAGGTGCGGGTCCAGCTCCTGTCGACGCCCGGTTCGGGCCGCCACACGGCGGTCTCGGCCCCGACGACCATCTCGACCACGACGATGAACGTCTCAAACGGCGCGATCTCGGTGCCCGTCAACAACATGGACGCCGAGGCCGCCTACCAGCTGGTCGTCACTCCGGTCAACGGCCCGACCACGACGTGGCAGCAGGTGTACGAGGCCGAGAACCAGACCGTGGTGAACGCCAACACCTTCGGCTCGGGCAACGCCTCGAACGGGTACTACGTGGGCCAGATCGACGGCTCGGCGGACATGCGCTCGCACTCCTTCGTGGACTTCACGGTGAACGTCCCGACCGCGCGGAGCTACACGATGACCATCCGGTACGCCAACGGCACCGGAGCGAACTCCACGCATGGCCTGGCCTACAACGGCAGCGCCTGGTCCACGGTGACCTACCCGCCCACGGCGGGCTGGGGGCAGTTCAGCACGGTGAACGTCACGGTGAACCTCAACGCCGGGTACAACATGATCCGCCTGGCGAAGGGCTCGCCGTACTTCAGCGGCGGGACCGGTTACGCCGAACTCGACAACATCACCCTCGCTTGAGCGAGGCGAACGGGGCCGGGCAGGAGCCCGGCCCCGTTCGCGTTGCCTGTCAGCCGAGCTCGGGGACCGTGAACACCCGCGCCTTCATGTCGCCGCCCAGGACGACGAGGAGATCGCCCGCGAACGAGGCGTGTTCGGGCAGATCGGCGCCGACCGCGTGCCCCGCCGACCACGAACCGGTCGCCGTGTCGACGACCGCCACGTCCCACCCGCCCATCGTCGAGACCTTCATCGCCGCAAGGCCGCCGCGGACCGCGATGGCCGAGGTGAACAGCTCGCCCTCGACGACCTGCCGACCCTCGAAGTCCAGCACCTGCGCCGAATCGACGGTGTCGAAGACCTGGTCGCCGTGGACGAGGCCGCTCGGTGTGGAGTACCACTGGTCGTCGACCGCCCAGTCGACCCCGACCTCCCACACTTGGTCCCCGGTCAGCGTGTCGACCGCGATGGTCTTGTACTGGTCGTTGGCACTGGTGTGGTCGAGCGCCGCGCAGACCAGGTGCGGCCCGCAGGCTTTGACGTGCTGGACGCTCAAGGAGACGTCGAGTTCGATGCGCCACGCTTCGCCGAAGTCGGACAGCGAGTGGGCGATGAGGGTGTCGCGCCCCGGGGAGGCCGCTTCGGAGGCCTTGCCGATGACCAGGTCGTCGAAGACCGTCCAGTATTCGCTGTCGACCGGCAGGTCGCCGCTGGTGACCTCGTCGCCGTCGGCGGCGTCGCGGACGACCGCGGTGCCCTCGTCGGGGATCAGTTCGACGATTTGATCGCTGGCGGCGAGATTGTCGTAGAGGGCGTTCGAGTTCGGCGGGACCTCGCCCAAACCGTCCTGGCCTTCGTTCCATACGGTCGCGGCGCGGATGCGGTACTCGTCGATGATGAACAGGTCGTACGGGCCGGACTCCTTCCACACCTCCTCACCGGTGAGGAGGTCGACACGGATCACGGCGTTGTCCTCGAAGCCGGTGCGCTGCTCCACGATCGCCTCGCTGCCGAAGTAGGCGACGTCGTTGCGGTCGATCCAGGGGCGCTTCCACAGGAACGCGCCGCCGTCGAGCGCGACGGCGGCGCGCATGTTCTGGCCGCCGTCGGTGGCCGATTCGGGGGCGTCGACCAGGAGCACACCGCCGACGACGGTGAGGGAGAGCCCGGTCGGCTCGAGTTCGAGTGCCGCGCTCCAGACGGGATCGCCTTCGGGCGAGACCGCATTCACCATCGTCTGGCCGTCGACGACCTCGGCGAGGATCGCGAGGCCGTCCGCCGCGACGACCGCGCTCGCACCGCCGGCGTCGAGCTGCCGCTCGTAGGCGAGCGTGAGTTCCGGGCCGGAGCCGCCGCTGAGGTCGTCCAGGTTATCGGCGAGGCCGTCGATGAGATCGCCCGCACCGTTCCCGAACAGGCCTCGCAGTCCGGTGCTGTTGAGCACCACGGCCATCGCGATGACGATGACCACGACCACCGAGAGGACCGAGGCGAGGACCCGTGTCCGCTTCGGCTCGCGCCGCTGCGGCAGCGGTCCGGTGTAGACGGACGGCTGGTACGGCGCCTGCGGCGTGAAGGGCGCGTGCGGCGGCAGGCTGCCCGGGATGGGCTGCGGGGGGCTGCCCTGCGGCATGCCGCTCGGGCTCGGCTGGGGGCGATTGCCCTGCGGCGGGCTGGCCGGGCCGGGCGCCGGGAACGGCGTGTACGCCGCGGCGGGCACGCCGGCCTGCGGTGTCGCGGGCGGGCTCGAGCCCGCCGGTCCGGCCTGAGGGGTCGCGGGCGGGCTCTGCACCTCGCCCTGGTCGGTGACGGCGAACCGCAAGGCGCCGAAGGCGACCGGCAGCTCAGGCTGCTCGGGCACGGCGGGAGCGACGCCGAGGCGGGCATGCAGACGGGTGGCGACGAGCGGCATCCGGCTGGAACCGCCGACGAGCAGCAGCGCGGCGAGTTCGCCGGGGGCGACGCCCGCGCGTTCGACGGTACGGCGGGTCTCGTCGACGGCGCGCGAGACGAGCGGGTCGGCAAGGGACTGGAGCTCGTCGCGGGTGAGGTGCAGCCCCATCGGGTTGTGGCCGGGGAGGGCCACGGGCGCGGTCGAGGTGCGCGAGAGCATCTCCTTCGCGGCCCGCACCTCGCCCCAGAACGCGAGGCGGTCGCGCAGGTCGGCGGTGGTCTCGGGCTCGGAGAGCCGTTGCCAGAGTTCAGGATCGCGGCTCGCGACGACGCGGCCGAGATGGGCGGCGAGGGCCATGTCGACGTCGAGGCCGCCGAGGTCGTCGAGGCCGCCGACGGCGAGGGTCCGGAAGCGCCCGGTGTCGTCGTCCTCCCGGCGCACCACGGCCACGTCGAACGTGCCGCCGCCGAAGTCGAAGATGGCGACGGCGCCGCCGCGCGGGATCTCCTGCCCGAGGATCTCGGCGCAGTACGTGGCGGCCGCGATGGGCTCGGCGAGGAGCCGGACGCGGCCGAACCCGGCGAGCACCGCCGCGCGTTCGAGGACGGCGCGGCGGACCGGGCCCCAGTCGGCGGGATAGGTCAGCACCGTCTGGGTCGGCTTCTGGCCCGAGGCGGCGGCGGCTTCGGCGACGCGGCGCAACCCGGTGGACAGCAGCTCCTCGACGGGGACCTCGCGGTCGCCGAGGAGCACGGCGCTGTCGTCGATGCGACGCTTGGGATGCGGCTCGAAGCGCGCGGGGTCGGAGGAGGCGAGGCGCTGGGCGTCGCGTCCGGTGTGGAGTTTGCCGTCGGCGTCGAGGTACACGCCGGAAGGGAGCAGCGGCGAGCCGTCGAAGAGCAGGGAGCGGGGCTCCAAGCCTTCGCGGCCGACGACGGCGACGGTGTGGGTGGTGCCGAGGTCGACGGCGAGCCATATGGGGGTCTGCAAGACGGTCCTGTTCGTGGGCGGTGGAGGGGCGGGGACCGGTGATCCTCCGCGAGGATATCGCGGTGTCGGACCCTTGATCTACTGTGACGCCATCATCCGATCTGGAGGACGGGGCATCACATGGGGGCTTGGGGATACGGGCCGTTCGAGAACGACGCGGCGCTCGACTGCGTAGCCGACCTGGCCGACGCCGACCCGAGCGCGGTCAGGAGCGGCCTGCTCGCCGCGATGCGCGAGGCCACCGGCAGCGAGGAATACCTCGAGAACCCCGAGGCCGACGCCGCCGTGGCGGCCGCCGTCCTGGTCGCGGCGCGTCTCGGCGCCGACCCGGCCAGCGGATCGGCAGAGAAGCTGCTCGCGTCCCACCCGTTCGAGGCCGACGGCGAACTGCGGCTGGAGGCTCTTCGCGTCTTCGACCGCGTCACCGATCCGCGCGAGAGCGAATGGCACGAGCTGTGGACCGACGCCGGAGCGCTCGAGCAGGTGCTGGAACTTCTCGCGCCCTACCGTGCGGCGCTGAAGGCGACCTCGGCCGAGTGAGCCCGCCGGGCCTCGACCTCGCGTTCGGCGGGATCGAGACCCTGAGGCCCGTCACGGGTTGAGGGCGGTGATGACCACCAGCTCCGACTCATCGTGCGGCAGGTACTTGACCCGGACGACCATGCCCGGCTGCACCTGCGGCAGCGCGCTCGCGTCGATCGGCTTTCGCTGCGCGAGGTCGAACGTCGACCGGTCGGCGCGGGTGACGCGGAACTTGAGGTCCATGACGGCGCGGTCGCCCTGGAGTGCGGATCAGGCCCGAGCGGGCACCGTACCCGGGCCATAAGGTTCACCAAGCTGCGTGACACCGCCGAAGGCGGTAGGTCCGCCCCACGGTCCGCAGGCCCGGTACGAGCCGAAGGCGCCAGATCCGCAGGCCCGGAAGGTGGCCCGGTCCCTGCCGGTGCTCGTAGTCGGGAACGGTGTTCGTACGCGGACCTGGCGCCTTCGGCGCCGTCACGCAGCTTGGGGAACCTTGGGTCCTGGTCACCGGGAACCGCAGGACACCGGCACCAGGGTTGACGACCCGACCACGGAACTGCTGAACCCCAAACTAATCGGCATTGCAGCTAACCCGGACCGACTCGCTCAGGCGTGGCAACGAGCCCAGCACCTCGGTGTCGGCCCTCATCATGGTCGACCCTGATCAAACCGGTTGCCTTCCAACGGCAACCTGGCTAGCGTCCGTTCAGGCCCAGCCGACCGTTGAAGGGAGGCTGCCATGTACGAGGGGCGCGGATGTATTTGAGAGCCGATTACCGCAGGATCTGGTTCGGCAACGCGTCAGCCAACCTGGCCGACGGCATCACGTTCATCGCGCTGCCGCTCCTGGCGACCACCGTGACGGAGAACCCTATTGCGATCGCCGGTCTGGCGTTCGCGTACTCGTTTTCGCGCATCTTTTCGGTGCTCGGCGTCGGCGTGCTTGTTGACCGCGTTGATCGTCGCCGTCTGGCGTACCTCGCGAACTTCTCCCGCGCCGGGATGTTCGTCGTCCTGACGGGGCTCGTGCTCCTGGACGCCGCACCGATCGCCACGCTCTATCTCGTCTACGCCGTGATGGGTGTCATCGAGACGATGGCCGACGGCGCGGCGCGGGCCCTCCTGCCCCAAGCGGTCCCCCCAGATGGACTCGACAAGGCGAATTCACAGATCGCCGGGACGCAACTGGTGATCGACGAGTTCATCGGCCCGCCGCTGGGCGGGCTCCTGTTCGCCATGGCCGCATTCGCCCCATCGGCGCTCAACGCCATCGCCTTCGCGGCAGCGGGTCTCGCCTTCTGGCGGTTGCGCGGCGACTACATCATCACCCCGACCGAGATGGGCAAGCCACGTGCCAGCGTCCGCGCGGACATCCGCGAAGGCGCCGTGTGGGCGATGCGGCATCGGATCGTGCGACTGCTCATCGCTCTCAGCGGCATCACTTGTGTCGCCTACATGATCCCTTTCTCATACTTGGTCCTCTATGCACAAGAGGAGCTCGGTCTCGACGGGACCGGCTACGGCCTGCTGCTCGCGTTCTCCGCCCTCGGAGGATTGGCGGGAAGCTTCGTCGCGCCGAGGCTGCGCAAGCGCATCGGCTACGGGTGGTCGATGTTCGCGGCGCTCATCACCGGTGCCGCCTCGTTCGCCGTGATCTCGTTGACGACCAACCTCGTCGTCGTGGCGATCGCGCTTGCCGTCTATATCGCGCACGCGGTGGTCTGGGGCATCATGGCCACCACGGTCCGGCAGCGAGCCACCCCGAACGCGATGATGGGCCGGATCGGTTCGCTGGACGGCTTCATGGGCCTGATCGGCCTCGCTCTCGGAGCGGTCATGGGCGGACTGCTCGCCTCCGGACTCGGCTACCGGACGCCGTTCGCGATCGCCGGAGCGTTCTTCGCCGCCGGCGCGGTGCTCTGCTTCATCTCGATCCGCAGTCTCCGCGAGTGGGAGGACAACAACGTACACGCAGCGATGTCAGACGTGAACTAGCTCCTGGGAACAGGCTCTGGTCGGGCTCTCCGCGCGCGATCGGAGGGCGCATAGGAGGCCGAAAGTTGGACGGTGTCCTGCTGGTCCCGGAGAGGTTGCGCTTCAACCGGTCAGCGACGAAAAGGTGCGAGGCGGGGCGAGGTCGGTTGGCGGCGGCCGGGCGTGTTCGGTTGGGGTGCGGTCGGTTTGACCTGAACGTGAATACTTTCTCCCTGTGTGGGTGTTGCCGGTCGTGTCGACTCGGGGGATCATTGAGGTACGCACAAAGGTTTGGAATCCGTACAGGAGTCGAGTAGGTGCAAGCAGACTACGACAAGCCTCTAGCCGACCGGCTGACCTGGCGGTTCCCAGGCCACCACCCGTTTCGATGGGGTGGTGGCGCTGGCCCTCTCGTGCTATCGCGTCCCGCAGCTGTCCGCTCTCAGGTTTCTGATCGGGTTGGGTGGGAGACGGATCGGTCGGGATCACCCTGACCGGACCGCGAGTGCTCTGAACGAGGCACACCATGTCCGAGAGGATGCAACGCCGACCATAGCGGGAGTCCGGACATACAGGCGGCGTCGGTGAACGCAGCGAACAGGACCGTCCCCCAGGGGCGGCGACCGCGTGCACACCAACCCGCCGAAACCACAATCCGCCCACAGGCATCCACGGATGCGACACGAGCGACGCCCAAGAAAGCCCGGAAGGGTCAGGAGCGGAAGCAGAAAGAGAGGCAAGAGGACAAGACCCCGGCAGGGTAGGTCGAGAAGCCGCCTTGCACTGCCATGCAGGCCAGTCGAGCACCACGCATCACCGGTGATCGATGGTCGGGGAAGGAACCGGCACGACCTCACCGGGGGTGCCTTGACGCCCCCGCCCTCAGGACGATTCGGCTGACATGGGGGCAGCGGCCTCGGCGGCTTGGGCCAGACGCAAGCGGCAATGACACCCGCCGAACGCACACCTGGAGCGCTGACGGATTGCTATGGGAGCGCGGGAGAGAGGAGACACGTCATGGAACACCAAGGCTCGGCCCTTGTAGGCGCTCCCTCGGAGCGTTATGCGCACAAGCGACCCGATAACGGCTGCTGCGATGGCGACACCGCCGCTCCCGGTTCGATCCCCGCCCCAGCCGCACCGGCTCGGCGCCAGGGCACAGGCAGCGCACCGGAACGACCGGCCCGGCTCCGGCGAGGCCCACGATCGGCCCGGACCCGGACACGCACCCGAGGCATTCGCCCACACCACGCCGTCGCTGATCGGTTGTGGCCCAACTGCGAACCGGCCCGGCCCCGGCAGCGCCGCCTCGGGTAGACCTCACAGCTCCATCGCTGATCGGTTGCAGCCCAACCGAGAACAGATGCAGCAAGCTGCCACGCACCCTCGCACGAGAGCACGAGTTCGAGGGTGCGGACGGGAGATTAGGAGGTGAAGTCGAACTCGCCGTCTTTGGCCCCGGCGAGGAAGGCATCCCACTCGGCGCGGGTGTAGATGATGACCGAACCTTCAGGGTGGTGAGAGTGTCGCACCGCAATCCGGCCGGAGTCGTCGCCCAGTGGACCAGCTTCAACGCAGTTGCCGCCGTTGTTGGTACTGCGAGTGCTGATCTTCCAGCGGATACCGGCCAGCTCTTCGCGCGAGAGCTGTTGCTTGGTGCCGGTTGTCTTCACTAGTACTCCTTCAAGATGGCTTTGATCAGGGCGTTTGATCGCGAAGGGGTGAGAGCGCCCTTCCACAGATCCTCCCACGCGCGATGAAACCGCTCGACACGAGGTGATTCGATGTACAGACCGCCGCCAAGCGATTCGACATATGCAACGCTCGACAGCTCGTAGGGCATCTCGAACAGGGTGAAGCTCCCGAGGTGACCGGAGTGAGGGCCGTGATCGGTGGACATGATGCGCAGCTCGACACTGCTGCGCTCGCCGACTTCAAGCAAGTGCTCAAGCTGCTCCCGCATCACCTTCGGGCCACCAATTGGCCGTCGCAGCACGTGTTCTTCCAAAACCGCAGCCAGCGGCGTGGTGTTCTCACCGATGAGCACACGCTGTCGCTCGACTCGAAGCTCCAGCCAGCGCGCAAGCTGTTCCTCGGAGGCGGTGTCCTTCTCGGCGTTGCGGATTACGGCTTCGGCGTAGCTGGGGGTCTGCAACAACCCATGAAGCACCAGCGCTTGGTACTCCGAGATCTGCTCTGCGCGAGACTCCAGCCAAGGGACGTTGATGAAGTCCTTCGTGTGCTCCTCGTTATACGGGTCCCACCAGTCGGTGCGCCACATGTCATCGCAGAGTTGCATCACGCCGCTGCGGAACGACTCGTCCGACACGCCATAGAAGGTCAGCAGCGCGATCACATCGCTTCGCCGGATCGTGTACTCGCCGTTCTCGTAACGGCTGAGCATCGTGGCGTCGCGCTGGATGAACTCTCCGGCTTCCGCCAGAGTGTTGCCGCGTTCCTTGCGCAGGTCTCGGAGAATCTTCCCCAGCCATTGAGATCGGAGGCTTGGTTCTGGTCCGGGTTTGCGCGGCATGAGGTCCTCCTGGCAGCGGTGTCGGGTTGTAGACACTTCCGAAAATTCGTAGCTGCAAACTTGTACTGATGCAGCAACTATGCCATGCTACCAATCAGGCACGATGAGTGCATCTTGGGATTCCAGGGATGGGGTTCGTGAGATAGGACATTTCGTGCCCTCAACAGAAGCCGACCGGGGCGGGACACCTGGCTACCAACCTGCACCCGCCCCGGTCTCAACAGACATCGGAGGTAAATCCGTGTCCTCGACCATTGTCGCGCACGCACCCGACAATCCCAACCGTGATCGGGGCCCGGGGGTCCCGCTCATCCGGGGGAGCTTCACCGACAAGCACACCGACTTCACCGTCTGGAGCTCAGCAGTCGAAGCGCCCGACTCCTTTCAGGTCGCGGTGACCAACAACCCGGCCGATCTCGTCCTCATCGTCTCCGGCGTCAACACCGGAATGCTCCACGCCACCTGGGGCGAGGAGTGGCGAACCTACGTCCCCGAGTGGAAGGCCTGGGTCCAAGACGCGGCTTTCAAGGTCTTCTACACCGGCCGCGCCGACGACCGGCCCAATCCGGGGGCGGTGCGTTTCTGTGACGGCTGAATCGCTCAACGCCCCAAGCGAACCCGAGCCCGAACCAGTCCCCGCAGCCGATCCGGACCCGCATCCGGACAACGACGGGTGGCTCGGCACCTTCCACCGCGGCCCGGCCGTGTTCTCGGTCTTCCGCGAAGTCGCGACCGACCACCCGCTGACCGCCTCGGAGTACCGCATCGAATGCAACGACGGTGCCGGTCCCCGGGTGATCTGCCAATTCTTCGATGACCCCGAACCCACACCCGAATGGTTCGGCGCCTGGAAGAACGACCAGTGGTGCCCGTGGATCCTCAAGCGGGCGTTCCGGCTGATCGCCAAACCCGAGAGCACCTGAATCCCGCTCGCGGGGAACAGAGGTGGGCCGGGGGGGGGGCGGGGGGGGCCCCCCGCCCCCGCACCTCCACCCGGCTAGGCCACGGGGCGGTAGGGGGGGGGGGCGTCCTCCCCCCCCGTACCCCGGCGGGGGGTCACATGGGGGGGGCGGGTCGATCCGCTTGCGGATCGACCGGCCCACGAACCTCCTCAGGCGAGCTCGCCGAGGAGTTCGGTCGGGTCGCCTTCGAGCGCGAGGGCGTCCAGAACGGAGAGGAGCTGGTTCTCCTCATACCTGAAGTGAGTCTCCATGACCGCGCCGATGCCGTCCAGGTGGCGGTGAAGTTCATCCGGGCCGGCATCCGAATCCATTGCGGCACTGAGCTGGCCGATGAGGTGTTCGAGCATGTTGTGGTCGCTCATGAGGTTCGCGATCACGGATTTGAGCTCGGGATGTTCGGCGATGACCTGCGGGAAGAGCCCGCCGTCCTCGCTGCGGTGGTGGCCGCTGAGAGCCGAGCAGAAGCCGCGGCAGAACAGGAGGAGGTCCTGCCCGCCGGATTCGTCGAATTCGCCGTCGATCGAGCGGCGGGCGAGGTCGAGCGCCTTGCGGAGACGCTGGTGGACATTGCGAAGCTGGGTGCTGAAAGCGATCAGGCGGTCGGTCTCTGAAGAAATGGACATGCTCCTTGGATCACGGCGCCCCGCCCAGAGAACGAGGGCACCGCGAACGATGCTACCCGATTAATCAAGCTTGACTAAGCGGCGTAAAGCAGCTGGAGTTCGCGCTTGAGGATCTTGCCGCTCGGGCCGAGCGGCAGGGCCTCGACCACGTGGACCACGCGCGGGTACTTGTAGGCGGCGATCTTCGCCTTCACGTAGTCGACGAGCTCGGCCGGGTCGGGGTCGGCGCCTTCGGCCGGGACGATCGCGGCGTACACCTCCTGGCCGTGCTCCGGATGCGGCACACCGAAGACCGCAGCGAGGGACACCTCCGGGTGGCGGGAGAGCACGGCCTCGACCTCGGTCGGGTAGACGTTGTAGCCGTTGCGGATGATCATGTCCTTCTTGCGGTCAACGATGTGGATCACTCCATCTCCGTCCACAGTACCCAGATCGCCGGTGCGGAACCAGCCGTCGACGATCGCCGCGGCGGTGGCGTCGGCGCGGCCGAGGTAGCCCTTCATGAGGTTGTGGCCGCGGACCACGATCTCGCCCAAGGTCTCCCGCGGCAGCAGCTCGATGCGGTCGTCGATCTCCGAGTCGGCGATCTCGACTTCGACGCCCCAGATCGCCTTGCCCACGGTGCCGGGCCGGATCGGCTCGGACACGAGGTTGAAGCTGCACACCGGCGAGGTCTCGGTGAGTCCGTAGCCTTCGTGCACCTGCGCGCCGTACGCGGCCTCGAAGGCTTCGAGCAGCGCGGTCGGCAGCGCGGCACCGCCGGAGATCGCGTACCGCAGCGGCGGCCGGTCGGCGGTGCGGTTCGCGGCCGCGACCATCCCGGCGTAGTTCGTGGGGACGCCCGCGAACACCGTCGCCCGGTGCCGCACCAGCAGCTCCAAGGCCTCGTCGGGGTCGAACTTCGGCAGCAGGATAATCGCCGCGCCCCGCCGGAACCCGGCGTTCAGGACCACCGTCTGGCCGAAGGTGTGGAAGAACGGCAGCCCGCCGTAGAGCACGTCGTCGGGCCGGTACTCGAACGTGTCGAGGAGGCAGGTGTGGACCTGCTCGATCACCGCCAGATGCGAGCCCACCGCGCCCTTCGGGGTCCCGGTGGTGCCGGAGGTGTAGAGGATCGTGGCGGCCGCGAGCGGGTGGACCGGGACGTAGCGTTCGATCGGGGTCGTGAACGCGGCTTCGTCTTCAAGGCGCGCAACGGGTTCGCCGTCGAGCTCGAAGCCTTCCGGGGCGAGGACGGTGAGGAGCGGGACCCCTGCGAGCGCGGCCGCAGGTGCGGCCTCGCCGAGGAGCGGGGCCGCGGCCACGACCAGGTCCGCGTCGGCGTCTTCCAGGACGAACCGGATCTCCTCGGCCTTGAACAGCAGATGGATCGGCACCACGACCGCCCCGAGCGCGAGCGCCGCGTAGTAGACGCGCGGGAAGTCCGGCACGTTCGGCACGATCATCGCCACCCGCGAGCCCGGCCCGATCCCGCGTGCCGCGAGTGCGCCGGCGTAGGCACGGGTCTGGTCCCAAAGGGCCCCATAGGTGATCGTCTGCCCCATGAAGTACAGGGCCGGGGCCTCGGGGCGGCGTCGCGCGGACTCGGCGAGGATGGCCGCGATCGAGAGCGTCCCCTGGCCGGGGCCGTCCAGTGCGAGGTCGGGCTGGTGCGCCATTGCACGTCTCCTTCGTTCCAGATCATCCTGCCCTGTGACGGGCCGCCGTGTCACCGTCCGGAAGCGAGCCATTCGGTCGGGTCGCGGCGGATGCGGTCGATGACGGCCATCGCCGCGCCGATCGCGGCCGCGTCGGGGCCGAGGGTCGCGGGTCGCACGGTGATCGGGGCCCAGCGGGCGGAGAGCACGCGCTGCGCCAGCTCGGCTTCGACGCCGGCGATGAGCCAGGAGGAGAGCAGCGCGAAGCTGCCGCCGAGGAGCACGGTGTCGATGTCGAGGAGGTTGAGGACGTTGGCGATCGCGACGCCCAGGGCCGTGGCGGCGGTGTCGAGTGCCGCGATGGTTTCGGGGCGGCCCGCGTCGGCCCAGGTGAGGAGCGCGGCGTCGGCGGTGAGGCCGTCGGGGAGGGTTTCACCGTGGAGGATGGCGGCGAGGCTGGCGTAGGTCTGGAGGCAGCCGCGCGAGCCGCAGCGGCAGGGCTTGCCGTCGGGGTCGACGGTGAGGTGGCCGAGTTCCCCGCCCCAGCCGTGGGAGCCGCGCATGAGGCGGCGGTCGAGGATGATCCCGGCGCCGATGTCGAGTCCGCCTGAGACGTAGAGGAAGTGGTCGGGGGTGTCGCGGTGGAGTTCGCCCCGCGCGGCCAGGTTCGCCTCGTTGTCCACATCAGTGTGGACGTCGAGGTGGCGGAGGTGTTCGGCGAGCAGCGCTCCGGCGTTCACGTCGCGCCAGCCCAGGGAGGGTGCGGTGCGGACGATGCCGTCGTCGGTCGGGCCGGGGACGGCGAGCGTCGCGGTCACGACGGTGAGGCCTTCGGCCGCAGCGGCGTCGGCGGCCTCGGTCGCCATGCGGCCCAGGTGTTCGAGCACGGCCGGGGCCTCGGTGTCGGTGAACGGCGCGAACGCGAGGTGTCGCACCGTGCCGCTGAGGTCGACCACGCACGCCGCCAGGCCGTCGGTGCGGATGTCGAGCCCGAGCCCGGCGGGGCCGCTGCGGCACACCGTGAGCCCCATGCGCGGCCGCCCGGCCCGGCCGTCGGGGGTCGCGCCGGTCTCGGTGACGAGCCGCCCGGCGATGAGCTCTTCGACGATGCGGGTGATGGTGGGCCTGGTCAGGCCGGTGGCGGCGGCGAGCTCGGTGCGCGAGACCGGGGCCTCGGCGGCGAGGACGTGCCGGAACACGAGCTCGAGGTTCAACGCGCGCAGGCGTTCCTGGCGGGCGGGGTCGTTGGAGCGGACGGCGTTCATGCCGTGGGCCGCGCTGCTTCGGCGAGCGCGGCGGCCGCGTCTTCGGTGAGGTTCCCGTCTGCCACGACAGCGAGGATATGCCGTTCGATCCGCTCCCCCGGCTCCAGTACCAGTGGGCGGTCCCAGGTGAGGGACGAGCCGACGCCGAGGTAGTCGCGGGCGCGCACGAACCAGCGGTCCTGCGCGGTGGTCGCGTCGGCGGGCACGAACAGCATCGTCCACGCTGCACCGCCGCTCGCGCCGGAGACGGTGAGCCAGGGCGCGGTCGTGCCGTGGACGGCGCGCACGCCGGTCCCGGCCGGGCTCTGGACGCGCACCTGGCCGTTCAC
Organism: Glycomyces sp. YM15; assembly: GCF_016918015.1. Taxonomy (GTDB): domain Bacteria; phylum Actinomycetota; class Actinomycetes; order Mycobacteriales; family Micromonosporaceae; genus Glycomyces. The sequence continues at coordinate 13,039 of NZ_JAERMK010000035.1, read as the reverse complement.
GGCCGGGCCGCGCCAGAAGAATCCGCCGTACCCGGCGCCCGCGCGCCCGAGCGAGGCGGGGCTGCGGATCGGCAGCGGCCGGTCGGTGGCGTTGGCGAGGCGGGTCTGCACCGAGAGCGTCCAGGCGTCCGGAGTCAGTGGGACGCAGGCGATCGCGCGTCGCTCGCTGAGCAGCGCGGCGCCTTCCCGGTCGACCCAGTGGAGGGTGTGGGCGAGCGCTGCATCGGTGTGGCGCAGCCAGCGCCGGTGGTGCTGGGCGCCGTGGTCGTCGAGCCAGGCGGGGCCGTGTCCGGCGACGAAGGTGCGGCCGCCCCAGAAGTTGCGGCCGCCGATGTCGGGGGCGGCGATGCTGATGCCGAGCTGGTGGGTGTGGGAGTGGGGCCTGGCGTCGGTGACGACGGTCCCGGCGAGGGTGCGCACGGGGTGGAGGAACGGGCGGGGCGCGGTGGAGGCGGGCAGCTCGGAGCGCCAGACGTAGTCGGCCACGTTGCGGCCGTCGATCTGGAGTGCGACCGGTTGGTCGGCGTTCAGTTCGTGGACAGTGCCGGAGTGCTCCATTGCGGCTCCAATCACTTAGGCCTCGCGGGGTGCGGGGCTTGCCGCGACGGCTTCCACCAGGCGTTCGATCGCTCGGGGCGCGAGGTCGCCGTCTGCGACTACCGTGATGATACGACGGCGGGGGCCATCGCCAGGGGCGGCCGTCAGCGGCTTCGTCCAGGCGAGTGCGGGGCCGACGCCGACGTAGTCGCCGCCGCGTACGAACCATGGATCGCGTTGGGCGGCAATGTCGATGAAGACGAGTGTCCAGGGTTCGGCATCGGCGGCGCAGAGCGCGATCCAGGGGGCGTCGGAGCCGTGGAGGTGTTCGGCGCCGGAGGCGCCGGGGCCGAGGATCTTCACGGCGTTCCGGCCGCGCGGGGCCCGCCAGAAGTAGCCGCCGTATCCGGCTCCGGTGCGGCCTTTGACGCCGGGGCTGGAGATGACGAGCGGTTCGGGGGTGTGGTTCTGCAGGGTGTAGCGGAAGTCGAGGGCCCAGGCGCGGTGGTCGACGGGTCGGGCGGCGATGCGGCGGTGTTCGCGCAGCAGCGTGGATCCGTCGGGGCCGATCCAGTGGAGTTCGTGGGCGATGAGGGCCGGTGCGGTGGCCTCCCAGCGGTGGTGGCGTTGCACGCCGTGGTTGGGGAGGGGGAGGGAGCCCTGGTCGCGGACGTAGGTGCGGCCGCCCCAGAAGTTGGCGCCGCCCGCGTCGGGGACGGCGAGGCTGACGCCGAGGTGGTGGCGGTGGTCGGGGGGCATCAGTTCGGTGACGACGGTTCCGGCGAGGGTGCGCACGGGGTGCAGGAAGGGTCTGGGCGACAGCGTGTTCGGGAGATGTGGCCGCCAGACGTATTCGGCGACGGTCTGTGCGCCGAGGATGAGGGGTCGGGTCTGGACGAGGGTCCGCTGGTCATCCATGGGCGGCGCTGTCGTCGATGCCGGTGACGGTCACGGGGCCGAACTCGGCGGCGCCGCCGGGATCGTCGGTTTCCGTGGCGGCGAAGAGGCCGAGGGCCGCGCCGACCCAGCGTCCGGCGGTGGCCTGGAACGGCTCGCCGATCGGCGCGAGCGGTTCGCCGGGCCGTCCGGCGAGGAACCGGCAGCGGCCGGAGGGTTCGACTTCGACGCCGAGGGCGACGGTCTCGCTGGTTCCATGGTGGACCTTGATCGGATCGGTGCGGCCTCTGATCGATTCCGGTGCGGCGGGTTCCGCTGCGCTGCAGGAGAGGAGGTCGCCGTCGGGGGTGCGGGTGAGGCCGACCCAGGCGTAGGAGTCGCCGAGGATGGTGAGGCCGGCCCGGGATCCGGGCGGGGTGTCGGCGAGGCGGAGGGTGGTGGTGGCGCGGCAGCGGTCGCCGGGCAGGTGCTGGCCGAGCACGTTCGGGAGTCGCCGCAGGTCGGCGGTATCGGTGGGGACGCAGGCGAGCCGCAGACCGGGGCCCGGAAGGATCCAGCCCGGTTCCGGGTTCCCCTGCCAAGTCCATTGGAGACCTATCTGGTCTGCGAAGTCGTCGGAGGTCGCGGGGGCGGTAACGCGTTCGCCGGCGCGCGGTTTGGCATGGGCCGCCACCGGTTCGCCCTTGTGGCCGATCTCGGGCCAGCCGTCGTCGCCCCATTGCATGGGCTGGAGGTGGACGATGCGCCCGAAGGGGCCCTTGTCCTGGAAGTGCAGGAACCAGTCCGCGCCGTCGGCGGTGTCGACCCAGGCGCCCTGGTGGGGCCCGTTGACGTCGGTGCCGCCCTGTTCGAGGACGATGCGGCCTTCGTAGGGGCCGAAGGGATCGCGGGAGCGGAAGGCGGACTGCCAGCCGTCGGTGACCCCGCCGGCAGGGGCGAAGATCCAGTACCAGCCGTCGCGTTCGTAGAACTTGGGGCCTTCGAGCGTGCGGTAGCCGGGCAGTGCGTCGCCGTCGATCACGACCGCGCCGTCATCCAGGAGCGCGGTCGCGTCGTCGTTCATGCGGTGCACGGTGAGGCGGTTGTTGATCCCGGCGCGGCTCTTCGCCCACCCGTGCACGAGGTACGCCGACCCGTCCGAAGCCCACAGAGGACACGGATCGATGAGTCCCTTGCCGCCCTTGAGGAGGTGCGGTTTCGTCCACTCCCCCGCCGGGTCTTCGGCGGTGGTGACGAACAGGCCCCGGTCCGGATCGGGGTAGACGATCCAGAACCGGCCCGCGTGGTGGCGCAGCGCCGGGGCCCACACGCCGCAGCCGTGCTGCGGGGTCCGGAAATCCTCCTCGGGTTCGAGCCGTGCGAGCGCATGGCCGATGAGGGTCCAGTTCACGAGGTCGCGGCTGTGGAGGATCGGCAGGCCGGGCACGCGGTTGAAACTGGAGGCGGTCATGTAGCAGTCCTCGCCGACCCGGATCGCGTCCGGGTCGGACCAGTCCGCGTGCAGGACGGGGTTCCGGTAGGTCCCGTCGCCGTTGTCGGCGGTCCACGCCTGGTTCAAGGTGTTTCCTCTCGTCATTTGAGGCCGGTGGTGGCGATGCCTTTGACCAGGTATTTCTGCCCGGCGATGAAGAAGCCGATGATGGGTGCGAGCGAGAGCACCGACATGGCGAACATCTGGCCCCACTGCGACTGGCCTTCGGAGTCGATGAACTGCCTGAGCGCCAACGGGACCGTGTACAGCTCGGGGTCGGTCAGGTAGAGCAGCGGCCCGAAGAACTCGTTCCACACGGAGATGAACGTGAAGATCGCGGTGGTGGCGAACGCGGGGCGGCACAGCGGCAGGATGATGCTCCAGAAGGTGCGGAACGGGCCGCAGCCGTCGATGCGGGCCGCGTCGTCGAGCTCCTGTGGGAGCGAGCGCATGAACTGCACCATGAGGAAGATGTAGAACGCGTTGGTGGCCAGGAAGTTCGGCACCAGGAGCGGGTAGTACGTGTTGAGCCAGCCGAGCTTCGCGAACAGGATGTACTGCGGGATGAGCAGGACGTGGCCGGGGAGCATCATCGTGCCGAGCATGAGCGCGAAGAAGAGCTTGCGGCCGGTGAACTTGAGCCGCGCGAACCCGTACGCCGCCAGGGAGCAGGAGAACAGGTTCCCGATGATGCTCAGGACGACGATGATGATCGAGTTCGAGAAGTAGATCCCGAAGTCGTATTCGAGGGCGGTCCAGCCGTCGGTGTAGTTCGACGGGCTCCATTCGGCGGGCCACAGGGAGAGGTCCTCGAAGATGAGGCCGTTCGGTTTGAGCGAGCTGGAGACGAGCCACAGCAGCGGGTACATCATGACCAGGCCGATGACGCACAGGATCACGTGCCGGGTGAAGCGGCTCCTGCGGGTGCTGCCGAGTCGCTCGATGAGCGCGTCGGCGTCCTCGTTCGGCTTGGCGGCCTTCGGGGTGTGCAAGGTCGATGACATGGGTGGGACCTCAGCTGTCGTAGTTGACCCAGTATTTGGCGGAGAGGAACGTGATCGCGGTGAACACGGCGATGATGACGAGCAGGGTCCAGGCCATCGCGGAGGCGTAGCCCATGTTGAACTGGTTGAACCCCTGCTGGTACAGGTACAGGTTGTAGAACAATGTGGAGTTCGCCGGTCCGCCGCCGCCGTTGTTCATGACGAAGCCCTGCGTGAACGTCTGGAACGAGGCGATGAGCGACTGGATCAGGTTGAAGAAGATGATGGGGCTGAGCAGCGGCAGCGTGATCGACCGGAACCGCCGCCATTTCGAGGCGCCGTCGACGGCGGCGGCCTCGTAGTACATGACGGGGATCTGCCGCAGCCCGGCCAGGAAGATCACCATGGGCGAGCCGAACGTCCAGATGTGCAGGATGATCAGCGTGGTGAGCGCGTAGTCGGGGTCGGAGGTCCAGGAGATCGCGTCGATCCCGAACCAGCCGAGGAACGCGTTCACGATCCCGTCGAACCCGAAGATATAGCGCCACAGCAGGACCACCGCGACGCTCGCGCCGAGGAGCGAGGGCAGATAGAACACGGCGCGGTACCAGGGCAGGCCCCTGATGCCGCGGTTGAGGATCATCGCGACGCCGAGCGCGGCCGCGAGCGAGAGCGGCACGGACACGAACGTGTAGGTGAACGTCACCCGCAGCGACTTGAGCAGCACCGGGTCGCGGAACATGTCCGCGAAGTTCTCCAGTCCGATCCACTTCGGAGGGTTCAGCAGGTTGTAGTCCGTGAACGCCAGGTAGAGCGAGGCGAAGAACGGGACGACCGTGAACAGCATCCCGATGAACCAGGGCAGCAGGAACAGGTAGCCGGCGCGGTCCTTTCGCGCCCTCCTGCGCCGCATATCAAGCGGCGCAGGAGGGGCGACCGCCCCCGGCATGACGGCGGTCTCGGTCGACGTGGTGGTCACCCTTCGATCGCCGCCGTCGCGTCGGCGATGAACTGGGCGGCCCCGTCCGCGACCGTCTGGCGGCCGAACTCGACTTCGACGGCGATGACGTCGAGGAAGTCGGCGACGGCGCTGCCGCCCGGCGGGTACGTGTAGGAGCGCGGCAGGTCCTCGCCCTGGAGGCCGATGAGGTACTCGGTGGCGACCAGGTCGTCGGGTTCCAGGGAGTCCTTGATCGCTTCGGCCACAGCCGAACTCGCGGGGACGCCGCGGGTGGTGCCCGTGGCGAGCGAGGCCTCGGGGTCGTTGGTGAGAAAGTCGAGGAGCCTCACGGCCTCCTGCGGGTGCTTCGAGGCGGACGCGACCGACCACAGGTGCGGGCAGTCGACCGATTGCCCGCGCCGGACGGCCTGCGTCTCGCCCGGGATGCGCAGCAGCGCGAGGTTCCCGTCGCACGCCTGGTTGTAGGCAAGGAAGTTGTTGGTGGGGATGATCTGCGACGCGACCTTCCCTTGGGCGATGTACGACCCCTCGGCCCCGCCGCCGATCTCCTCGAAGAAGCCCGCGGGCGGGTAGGCGCCGGACTTGCGCATCCCGTCGACCAGATTGAACCAGGCCTCCATCGTGCCCGCGGTGACGCCGAGTCCGCCGTCCTCCGTGAAGAGGTCCTCGCCCTGCTGGCGAACCCAGACCACGAGGTTCTGGAGTGTCTGGACGTCGAAGCCGGTGCCGTAGACCTCTCCGCCGGAGGCGTCGCTGACCGACTGCGCGAATGCCGCCAGGTCGTCCCAGCTCCAGGTGTTCCCGTCGGGGACGGCGACGCCGTACTGCTCGGCGAAGTCCTTGCGGATGACGAAGCCGACGGCGTTGAGCCCGGCCGGGACGCCGAACACGCTGCCCTCGACCTCGGCCAGGTTCGCGGCGTTCTCGCTGAGTCCACTCAGGTCGATGTCGTCGCCGTACTCGTTGAGGTCCAGGAGCGCGCCGCGGTCGGCGTACTCGCGGAGCGAGTCCATGCGCATCGCCATGAGGTCCGGTGCGTCGTTCGCGGCGAAGCGGGTGGCGAGCTTGTCCTGGTAGGGGCCCGAGTCCTGGTACTCGACCTCGATCGTGATGCCGGGGTTGGCCTCCATGAAGATGTCGAGGGCGGCCTGGGTCTTCTCGGCCCGGGTGGCGTCGCCCCACCAGACCATGTTGAGGGTGACGCCGTCACCGGATTCGTCGTCGCCGCCTCCGCCGAAGCCGCGCCCGCAGGCGGCGAGCCCGGGGACCGCGGCCAGGCCGAGTCCGGAGAGCTTCATCAGGTTGCGGCGGTTGAGCGCTGCGCTGGCGCCGGGAGGTCGTTCACTGGTCACGCTGGAGGTCCCTTCACACGGACGAGGGGTCGGACATCGATTGCACTCGATGAGTGGGATCAGGCTAGGACCGTGGTCCAGGTTATGTCAAGCCATGAAAAAAATTAGACGGAAGTTTCGGCAACCCATTGACGTTAATCGATGACGATGCTTAGGCTGGTCTGAGGAGACGCCGACCCCCATCGTTAGGAGCGTCGCATGAACCCTTGGCCTACAAGGAGACTGCGCTGCGGATCCGCGAGCAGGGCGACGCGTTCGACCCGCATGACTTCTACGAATTACAAGGCCGACCCGGCCCTCCTGAACGAATGCAGCGGCCCGCAGCCCGAGATTGGGACCTGAGCCGTGGAGCAGCTGGATTCGCCGATCGGCCCCTGGCGCCGCGCACCGGCGCCGGGGGCCGTGACGCCTCCCGGCAGGCCGCCGTCCGCGACAGCCGCCCCGAGAATCCCCGGACCCGTCGCCGGGCTTCGCCTCCAGGGGCGGGTTCATTTGGCAGGCTGTTCGCATGCATTCGAGTCTGTCCAAATTGTCCATGGCCGCCGCACTCGGCATCGTCGGCGCCACCGTACTGACGACTCCGGCGCAGGCGCAAGCGCAAGCGCAGGCGCAGGCGCAGGCGCAGGCGCAGGGGCAATGGTCGCCGCCCGCGCTCGAACTCGCGTCGGCAGCCTGCAACGCCGACGGCGAATGGGAGCTCGCCTGGTCGTTGACCGACACCACCGGCTCGGCTGCCGATGCCGTCGAATACACCTACACGGTGGCCGAGATCGTCACGCAGATCGGCGCCGACTCCGGTCCCTGGGAGGACGCCGTCCTCGAAGGGACCCTTCAGGTCGGGGCGGTGCTGCCCCGCACCGGCGAAGGGTCCCTCACCGGCGTCCAGACGGTCCCGGGCGACACCGAGCAGGTCAAGTTGAAGGCCCAGTCGGACCGCACCGGCGCCGTCGTCGACGGCAAGGGCAAGGAGGGCCGGGGTCTGAAGAACTCGCTCCAGCACGCCCTCGAGCTGGGCGACTGTGCGGCGCCGACACTGCCGGAGCCCGTCGAGGTCCCTCAGCTCGAGTACGGCGTCGGCATCGCCATCGAGGACGGTGTCGACCCCGAACCCGCCGACGAGGAGGCCGACGCGGAGTGGATCGTGGACTTCTCGAATCCCCCTGGCGTCCAGGGCCAGCCGGCCCAGTATGAGATCTTCGCCGACACCAGTACCGGCGACGGCGGCGACGGGGACGGCGACGGGGACGGCGACGGGGACGGGGACGGCGGCGGCGACGGCGGAGACGGCGGAGACGGCGACGTCACGGTGCAGACCGGCGAAGTGGCACCGGGCGATTCGACCGTCCACATTCAGGTCACCGGTCCGCTCGAGGAAGTCGAAATCGTCTCGCTCGAACTCGTCGTCGACGATGGCGAACCCGTGGTCCTCGAAGTCGCGCTGCCCGTGCTCGATCCCGTGGACGATCCGCCCATGTCCGCGGCCCCGAGCCAGTCGACACCGTCGACTCCGGCCGCCCAGCCGGCACTGCCGACGACGGGGGTGCCCGTCACGGTGACGGCCGTCATTGCGGCGGTGCTCATCGCGACCGGGGGCCTGGTGCTCCATCGGGGTAAGGCGCGAAAGTCGCAGGACGGCGCGTGCTGACAAAGCGGGCCCTGGCCTCTTCGTGCGGATACCGGTCGGTAGTCACTCCATTGTGGGATATTCCCCTGCTTCGCGACCGCGCTCGCTAGCGGCGGTCAATCTGACAGGGTTCATCGGCCTTGTGATCCAGGCCATATCAACTCATGCAGAAGGGTGATGCCCGTGCGCAAGCACATGACCAGAGGACGGAACCGCTACTTCACTGCGACGGTGGCCGCGACTGCGGTCGCGATCGCCGTCGCCGCCTCGCCCGCAGAAGCGAGGACCGCCGAGATCCTCGGCGCCGACAGTCCCGACGCGATTCCCGGCGAGTACATCGTCGCGCTCGAGGACACGTCGGCCCCGGCCGAAGACCTGGTGGCCCGGTTCGACGGCCGAGTGGAGACCCGTCTCGGCTCCATCGGCGCCGTCGCCGTGCACATGGACTCGGCCGACGCCGAGCGGCTGGCCGCCGATCCCGCCGTGGACTACGTCGAGCAGAACACCGTGGTCGAGACCGCCGCCACCCAGCTCAATCCGCCGTCCTGGGGCCAGGACCGCGTCGACCAGCGCGCGCTGCCGCTCGACGCCTCGTACACCTACACCAACGCCGGGACGGGCGTGCACGCGTACATCATCGACACCGGCATCTGGCTCGACCACCCGGACTTCGCGGGCCGGCTCGATCCCGGGTACAGCGCCATCGTCCCCGACGGCAACTCCCGCGACTGCCACGGCCACGGCACGCATGTGGCCGGTACGGTCGGCGGCACGCTCCAGGGCATCGCCAAGCAGGTGCAGCTGGTGCCCGTCCAGGTGTTCAACTGCAGCGGCGTCTCCGACGCCGTCTCGATCATCGGCGGCGTCGAATGGGTCACCGCGAACGCCGTCAAGCCCGCGGTCGCGACGATGAGCCTCGGCGGGAGTGCCAGTCAATCGATCGACACCGCTGTCGAGGCTTCGATCAACTCGGGCGTCACCTACGCGGTCGCGGCGGGAAACAGCGATGCGGACGCCTGCGGCTACTCGCCGGCCCGAGTGGGGCCGGCGCTGACGGTGGCGGCGTCGGACGTGAACGACGCGCGCTGGAGCTCCTCGAACTATGGGTCCTGCGTCGACCTCTTCGCGCCGGGGGTGAACGTCCGATCGGACTACCTCTACAACGTCACCGCGAGGTTGACCGGCACTTCGATCTCGACGCCGCATGTGGCCGGGGTGGCCGCGATCTATCTGTCGGCCAACCCGACCGCGAGTCCGGCGACGGTGGCCTCGGTCTTGACCGGCAACGCCACGACAGGGGTGATCACCGATCCGGTCGGCAGCCCGAACCGACTGCTCTACATGACCCCGTAGGTCGCCGTCGGGCGGCCGGTGCTTGAACGGCGCTGCTTGCGGGCCTCCTGCCGAATGGCAGGGGGCCCGCCGTCTGCGTTCACCCCCGATCCGGGAGTGCGTCCTCACGGCGGAGGAACGCCAACCGGGCGGTCTTGTCGGGCAGCTGGATCTCGGGCCCGAACGTGAACCCGGTGCGACGCAGGCGGGCCGCGGCCTGCTCGTTGCGGGCGTCGGGTTCGACCACGATGCGCCGGTGCTTCGGGTCGTCGAACAGGAACCCGGCGATGGCGTTCATGAGGGCACCGGTGAACCCGGCCCGGGCGCCGCCGCCCGCGGGCGCGACGAGGAGGTGCGCGCCGAGGTCGCCGGGTTCGACCTCGTAGCACTCGCCCACCGGGTCGGCGTCGGGCTCGTAGGTCTGGAGGAGCGCGATCGGCTCGGCGTCGCGCAGGACCAGGTATGCGTGGTGGGTGTCGAGCGAGTCGAGGTATTCGTAGATCTCGAGCACGTATGCGCGCGTGCGCTCGGTCATGCCCCAGAAGCGGGCGCGTTCCTCGGTGACCCAGCCGTAGATCAGATCGAGGTCCTCCTCGGGCCGTACGGGCACCATGGACACGACGCCGAAGCCGTCCAGGGCGCGCTCGAACACTGCCGGGCGGTCGATCATGCGGTACTCCTCTTGCAGTCGTTGCCAATCCGTGACGACGGGAATGAGCTCCCCTGCCCGCCACAGCGGGAACTGGTCTCGGTAGTGCGGGCCGGGCGCGCCCGAAGCTCCGAAGGGGACGATCCAGAGGCTCTGCTCCCGGTCGGCGAGGTCCCAGGCCCAGCGGGCGGCGGGGCCGCGGGCGAAGTCCTCGGTGATCCCGGGCGCGCCCGAGGTGGACAGGACGCAGTCGGCGTCGCCGGACATCCCGGCCAGCGCCTCGGGCGGGTCCACGTCCCGCCACGGGACGAGCCGGTGGATCTCGCCCCAGGTCGTCGCGGGGAGGGTCGCGGCCTCCTCAATGGCCTCCCGAAGTGCGGTGTCCCGTTCCTCCTCGCTGACCAGTGCACCGTTGAGCAGGTGCTCCAGGGCGAAAGCGATGCGGACCTCGAGCACGAGCCAGGGGGTGAAGACCTCCGGGTACCGGGAGGGCTCGGCGAGCGGCGCGAATACGGGCAGTGCGGCGAGGCCCCGCACGAACGCGGCGCGGAAGGCGGCGAAGGCGGCGGCATCGGCGCTGTCGGCGTCCATCCGGCAGTCCCAATCCGAGAGCCGTTCGCGCAGCAGCGCGGCGGGCGCGCTGAGTTCGAGCGCTGAAAGCAGTCCGATCAGCGTTGCGGCCGTGGGCAGGTGCGTGTCCGAGTGGATGGCGGCCATGTCGGCGGCCGTCCAGTCGGTCCGGGTCTCGAGCAGTTCCCGGATCCGCTCAACGCGGTGCGGGGCGCAGAATTCGATCCCCAGCCCGCTGGAGATGCCGCGGTCGTTGGCCATGGCGGCGAGTCCGCCGATCGTGCCGGAAGGGGAGGGTTTCCAGCCGTTCCAGGCGTATCGGTGTTCCCAGGCGGGAACGGGCCGGACGAAGTTGGCGCGGTCCCGCTCCGGGACGCGCCCGGCGACGCGGTGGAGGACCCCTCCGGCGGTGTCGGCGGCCATGACCACGTTCACCGGCAGGACCCAACCGTCGAGTGCGGCATCGACATCGGCGACCGTTCGCGCCCGGAGCAGTTTCGGCAGTGCGGCGAATCCGAGCTCGGGTTCGGCGTGCAGGGGGCTGCGGAGGCTCAGTGCCGTGTCGCCGTCGTCGGCGATCACGGATCCGCGTGCAGTGGCGATCACTTCGACCATGGCGGTGTCGGCCCCGGCGACGTCGATGGTCTCGGTCCGGGACCGGGCGGGCTCCCAGCCGTCGGGTCCGAGGGCCTCGACGGTCCCCTCGCGCCTGCGCAGTCGTTCGTGGAAGAGGTCCTGCGTGTCGGCCATGGCGTTGGTGATCCCCCAGGCCACACCACCGGTGTGCCCGAAGTGCGCGATGCCGGGAATGCCGGGCATGGCGAGCCCGACCACGTCGAACGCGTTGCAGGCCAGGCGAATCTGCTGGTAGGCACCGGGAAGCTGCAGGAACCGGTGCGGATCCCCCGCCACGATCGGTGCGCCCGAGGCGGTGCGGGCGCCGTCGACGATCCAGCCGTTCGACCCGGTCGGGGCGGGGCCGTCCATGGCGAACCGCCCGACCGCGTCCTCCCCCAGATGTTCGATGACGCGCTCGCGCCAGAGCTTCGCAGGGAACCCGGATCCGAAGAGCAGGTGCTCGGCGTGCCAGACGGCGAGCGGTGTCCACGGCTCCCAAACGCCCGGTGCCCCTTGGAACTCCGGGGCGGAGGCCGCCGCACCGGGCAGGCCGGCGTTGACGCCGGCGACGTAGGCGCCGACCCATTCGGCGGTCTCGGCGTCGAGCTGCTCGAAGGCGGCACGTGCGGCGTCGACGACGCCCGTCTGGCGGGCGAGTCGGTCCCAGGGCAGCCACTCGACACCGAAGATCGCGGCCGAGGTCCCGGTGGCGCGGCGCCGCAGGGTCTCCAACTGCCAGGCGCGATCGGCGGCGGCGTTGCGGCCCTGAGCGAAGGCGAGCGACTGGGGGTCGGCCGCGCGCAGATGGGGGACGCCCCAGGCGTCCCGATAGCACACGAAGCTCATAGTTAGGTTAGTCTAACCTAATCCAAATCTCACTCATCTTCACTGGGACGCGAAAGGGATCGGACATGGGCCACGGCTGGGAGGGCGCGGTACTGAAGCTGCTGCGCGCCAAGGACTTCACGTTCACCGTCACCGGCGCGACGCAGATCACCGAGCACTACCGGCGGCTCACCTTCACCGACGGCGGCCTCCTCGCCCGACTGCCGCTCCACCCGACGATGTGGGTCCGCCTCTGGTTCGACGACCACGGCAAGCCGCACCAGCGCGGATACACGATCGTCGACCCCGATCCCGAGAACGGCACGTTCGCCATCGAATTCGCCCTGCACCGGGGCATCGCGAGCGACTGGTCCCAGCGGGTCGAACCGGGCGCCACGATCCAGGCCACGGTCTACGGCACCGGATTCGAACCCCTCGACCCCGCCCCGGAGCGCCTCCTCATCGTCGGCGACGCCGCGTCGCTCCCGGCTATCAACTCCCTGCTCGACGCCTTCCCCGACACCCCCGCGACGATCTGGTTCGAGACGGCCGACGACGACGAACTGCCTCATCGCACCACCGACCGCCACGACCTCAGGCGCATCCCCCGGGCCGACGACGGCGAGTCCCTGGTGAGCCGGGTCCGCGACGACCTCCCCGAATTCGCGAAGAACCCAGCGAAGACCTACTTCTGGATCGCCTGCGAAGCCAAGTCCACCCGGGCCCTGACCACCTTCGCCCGCAAAGAGATCGGCTTCCCCAAGGACCGCATGCACTCCATGGCCTACTGGCGCGCCTGACGACGACTTCGTCGACCTCGACGTGGCGCCGCCCGGCCGGTGGACGGTCACGGTTCAAGCTGGCAGCGACGAAACGGTGTTCGCCTTCCCAGCCCCGCGGCGGCCCTCCGGCGAACTCATGCCCGGCAGCGATGAGAGGTGGGAGCGTGGCTGCGGTCGTCGCCGGGTGTCGGGTGGCCGATGGTGGCGGTCAGCGCCGGCGGCGACGAGAGGTCGAGGACGGTAGCGGTCCGTGCCCGGCCCTCAGGCGGGGCGGGATTGCCGCGCCCGAACGCGTGTACCTCCCTGCCACGGCGGTCTGTGTCCGGCTCTCGGGCGGGGCGGGTTCGCCGTGCCCGACGCGTGTGCTTCCTTGCCGCGCTGGCGAAGTGAGCACGAACATGAACTGTCCACACAGTACTTTCACTCTTCCGGGTGATG
>NZ_JAERMK010000034.1 GCF_016918015.1 Glycomyces sp. YM15 | reverse complement strand
ACCGCTTCGGCCTTGAACTCCTCGGGAAACCGGCGATGATACTTCGAGGTCGACACTCTTCACTCCTTGCAACCCGAACCCTACCGGCCCGGGAGATCAAGGTGTCAACGTCAAAGGGTTAAGCCCCGACGTTCTCGGTCCAGCCGATGCCGAACGATTTGTTGTTCGGGCCCAGGTGGTTCCAGGAGACCGTGAGGTTCGTGGTGTCCTTCCTGGAGTCGATGAGGCCGTCGTTCATGTTGTAGATGCGGTTGTGGTCGATCCAGACGCGGTCGGCCCCGTCCATCTGGATGCCGTCGTAGTCGTAGACCTTGTCGTCCGGGTCGTCGTCGGGCATCTTGGTGTCGCGGATGGTGAGGTTGCGGAGGATCACGTTGCTCGTGGCGTCGCCGAGGAAGAACCCGCCGCCGACGATCTGCCCGGACTCGTCGACGCCGATGATCGTCTTGTTCGACGCCACCGGGATCTCTCTGCCCTTGGGGCTCATATTGATCGTGGCCGCGACCTTGATGACGTACGCGCCCGAGGCGGCCGCGTACCGCTCGAGATCGGCCTGGTTGGTGACGGTGACGGTGGTGCCGCCCTGGCCGCCGGTGGTGCCTTCGCCGAACCCGTCGAGGACGTCGACGCCCGGGGGCAGGCCGGTGGCGCCGACGGGGACGAGCTTCCATTGCTGGTTCGCGCCGCCGGTGGACGCGTACTGGGAGATCCGGCCGCCTGCGGCGGTCGACCACTCCCAGACGTCGAGCGCCTTGCCCGAAGCGCGGTTCACGATCGTGGCGTACCCGCCCGATTCGGTCACCTTCCACTGCTGGTTCGTGGTGCCCGCGTCGCCCCACTGCTGGATCTTGGCGCCGTCGGCGGTGCTGCCGCCGTCGACGTCGAGCACCTGGTTCGAATGGCGCACTTGGATCTTGTAGTAGCCGCCGCCCGCGTCGACGAAGCGGAACTGCTGGTCGTGGGAGCCGTTGCTGGGCCACTGCACCAGCTCGGCGCCACTGGAGGTCGAGGCCGCTCGGATGCCCATCACCAACCCCGAATGCCGGGACTCGAGGTTGTACCAGGTGCCGATTTGGAGCGCGTCGGCCTTGGCGCTCTGCCAGAGGGCCATGGAAGCGGCTGCGAGGGACGCCGCGAGGAGCACGGCGATCGCCAGGGCGAGTCGCCGCGGCCGCATCGCGGCCGTCGCGGATGAGGAGGAGGTCATGGTGTGCCGGTCCTATTCGGAGAGAAGTGATCACGATCGGGAACTGGGTCGAGGCCAGTAGACATTGATGACCGTGATATTTAATTTCTTCAATTTACATAACCAGAGCACGGCACCGCAAGTGGCGGAGGACAGCAGAAATCCGGGGCCGAGCGAAGACACTCGCGAGCACCCATGGCGCGCACACCGCCGACACCGGCCCCCGGGGCGGAATGGACGTGCTCGTGGTCCGAGACGCTCGACGCGCTCGAACGCGTGCGGGTCAGTCGCCGATGGTGAGCCGCAGACCGGTCACCGTTCGCGGCTTGATGGCGATGACCGTGTCGAGCGGCCGGTCGATCCAGGACCGGACCCGCTTCCCGAGCTGCTCGGCGCCGCGCTCGCCGGTGACGTCGGTGGCGGCTCCCGCGACGAGGACGCTCCAGCCGAGCCTGCTGTGGGGTTTGATCTCGTCGACCTGATAGGCGACCTCCAGGCCCGGACGCGCCCGGACGGCCTCGGCGAACACCGAGGAATGCCGCGTGTGGACGAAGATGCGGCCTTCGAAGACCGCATGGTTGAGGGGCCTGATCGTCGGCAGGCCGCCGGCGACGAAGGCGACGCGCCCGAATTCTGCGTGTGTCAACAGCCCCATGGCGACCTTCGGATCGAGCTCCACCGGCTTCCGCTCGTTCTCCATGTCCACTCCCAACAGTGCGGCCCAGCAGCCTTCGACGGATGGCGTTCTCGCAGGCGACTGGAGGTTGCGGGCCATCCGCTCAGACCGAGCGCGCGAATGCCCTACGACTCGACCGTAGCAGCGCCGCGAGCCGGTGGCCGAGCGAACGCCGACGGAAGGACCCGACCGGGACTCGGAACCGCGAAGGGTGTGCCGTCCCGAAGTCTTCTAACGATTAGTACGCGGTGTTATCGTTAGATAATGCCTGCTTTGCTGCATCCCGACGAACCGGTGCCGGTCCGGCTCATGAACACGATCTGGGCCGACCGCTCCAGCCTGCACGACGACCTCGCCACGGTCGATGACCTGGGCGCCTGGCTCGCCGCGGTCGGCTCCGAGCACGAAGGCAGCGCATTGGGGGAGGCCGATCTCGCCGCCTTCCGCGCGCTCCGCGACGCGCTGCGCCGGCTGGCCGCGTTCGTCACCGATGACACGCGCGAAAAGGCCGCGTCGCCGACCGCTGCGGTCGACGAGGCGGTGGCCGAGGTCAATCGCGCGATCGAGGCGGCGCCGGCCTGGCCGCGACTGGAATTCCGCGGCGGCCACCTGCAGGCGAGCCGGGCGGGCGGCGGATCGACCGCCGCCCGCAGCCGGTCGTCGGTGGCCGCGCAGGCCATCGGGCTGCTGACCGGGCCCGGCCGCGACGAACTGCGGGCCTGCTACGGACCCGGCTGCGTCCTGTACTTCGTCAAGGACCACCCCAGGCGCGAGTGGTGCTCGGCAGGGTGCGGCAACCGGGCCCGCGCCGCCCGGCACTACGCCCGCCACAAGTCCGAACAGTCGACTACCCGGGACTGAAGTCCGGGGTTTGACACTCGTGTCCGCCGTTGGCTGCGGCGAGTCGGCGACAGGTTCCTCCGGGGAACCAGCTGATCCGAACCCCGAAAAGGGCCGCGACTTCGGTTGCGGCCCTTCGTCGTGCCTCCGAACATTCCACGACCGGCGCATCGCGCTCATCACAGTTTTTCTAACGACAGACAGGTTTGCATCCGTTAGTTTGATGTGGCAGGATCATTTCTAACGGAACAACCATTAGAATTGTCAAGGAGTCACCATGGGCACCGCCTTCAAGACCGGCCACGTCGCGCTCAACGTCTCGGACCTGGACCGGTCCATCGCGTTCTACAAAGCGCTCTTCAACTTCGAGGTGTTCGGCGCACGGACCGACGGCGATCGCAGGTTCGCGCTCCTCGGCGCCGACGGCACGCTGGTCATCGCCCTGTGGGAGCAGAGCAACGGCGAGTTCGCCACCGACCTTCCCGGCCTGCACCATCTCTCGTTCGAAGTCCCCGACATCGAGACCGTGCAGGCGGCCGAGGCCACGCTGGAAAGGCTCGGGGCCCCGCTCTTCTACGACGGGATCGTCCCGCACGGCGAGGGCGCCTCCTCCGGCGGCGTGTTCTTCGCCGACCCCGACGGCATCCGCCTGGAGATCTACGCGCCCTCAGGCGCCGACACCGCACCGGCTCCGGTTGCGGACGCCCCCACCTGCGGCTTCTTCTAGACCGATCCGCCCGGGCCGCCCCGGCGGGCGGCCCGGGCCTGCCCACTGTGCCGCTGACAAAGAAAGGGAGTCCCATGCACCACCCAGGAGAAACCGCAGTCCAGCGCAGAGCCGGAGTCGACGCCGGGAAATGGGGCTCGGCCCACGTCGGCGACACGATCCCGCCCGTCGCCGCCGACTTCCTCGCCCGCCAGCGCCTCATCGCGATCGGCGCCGCCGACGACGCAGGCCTGGTCTGGGCCAGCGCTCTGGCCGGACCGGCGGGATTCGTGTCGTCCGCCGATGAGCGCACCGTGGTCGTGGACCGCGCTCCCGCCGGGGCCGATCCGCTCGCCGAGGCCTTCAAGGTCGAACGCGACCTCGGCATCCTCGCGATCGAACCGTCGACGCGTCGGCGCATGCGCATCAACGGGACCGCCCGCCGCGTCGGCGGCGGCCTCCTCATCCGTACCGACCAGGTCTATTCGAACTGCCCCAAGTATCTCCAGACACGGCGCCCCGAGGGTTCCTTCGACGTTGGGGCCCAAGGCGCTTCGCGGACCGGGACGGTCTTGACCGCTGCGCAGCGGCAGTGGATCTCCGGTGCCGACACGTTCGTGGTCGCGACACTGGCCGAAGGCAAGGGCACCGACGCGTCCCACCGGGGCGGCAATCCCGGCTTCGTCGCCGTCACCGGCGAACGGACGCTGACCTGGCCCGACTACATCGGCAACTCGATGTACATGACGCTGGGCAACCTGGAGCTCGACGCGCGCTGCGGGCTGCTGTTCCTCGACTGGGAGCACGGGCACGCCCTGTACCTGAGCGGCCGCGCCCGTACCGATTGGGACCCGCGGCGCGCCGCCGATCTCCCCGGGGCGCAGCGGGTGGTCGACTTCGAGCTCGAACGCGCCGTGGAGATCGAGCACGCGTTCCCGATGCGCTGGACGTTCGAGAAGTACTCCAAGTTCAATCCGTCCTGAAAGGACATGAAATGAAGATCCGTGTCGACATGGCCAAGTGCGAGACCCACGCGCAGTGCGTCTTCGCCGCACCGGAGGCCTTCGCGCTCGACGATGACGACGAACTCGTCTACGACCCGGGACCCGACGACGGCCTGCGGGCGAAGATCGAGCAGGCCGCCCTGATGTGCCCCGTGCAGGCCATATTCATCGAGCAGGGCTGACCCCGTGCGACGCATCGCGATCGTCGGGGCGGGCCTGGCCGGGTTCAGTGCGGGCCGGGAGCTGCGTCGGCTCGGCTTCGACGGCGACCTGACCGTGATCGGCGCCGAGCCGCATCGGCCGTATCGGCGCCCGCCGCTGTCCAAAGAGCACCTTCTGGCCGACGACGACCTCACACTGCGCGGTGCCGACGAGATCGGCGCGACGTGGATGCTCGGCCGCGCCGCCACCGGGCTCGACCTCGAGCGCCGCGCGGTCCTGGTCGGCGAAGCCGCGGTCGCCTTCGACGGCCTCGTGATCGCGACGGGCCTGCGCGCCAAGACGCTGCGCGAGGGGGCGGACCTGCCGGGCGTCCATGTCCTACGCGGGCTGGATGACGCCCGGGGCCTGCGCCGGGAGCTCGGTGCGGGGCCGCGCACCGTCGTGGTCGGCGGCGGCTTCATCGGTTCCGAGACCGCCGCTACGCTGCGCGGGCTCGGCTTGGAGGTCACGCTCGTCACCGGGACGCCCGTGCTGCGGAGCGTGCTCGGGGCGGAGGCCGGAGCGATCGCCGAGGCGAGGCACCGCGAACACGGCGTCACGATCCGCACCGGCCGCGTGACCGGCGTGTCCGGGACCGGGCGGGTCGAGCGCGTGCATCTCGACGACGGCCGGACCGTGCCGGCCGATCTGGTCGTGGCGGCCCTGGGTTCCGAGCCCGAGACCGAGTGGCTGCGGGGAACCGGGCTGGGCGGCGAGGGCGGCGTCATCGTCGGGCCCGACGGATTGGCGGCGCCCGGCATCGCCGCCGCGGGCGACGTCGCGAGATGGCCGCATCCGCTGCACAGCGGGCGAACGCTGCGTATCGAGCACTACGCCAACGCGGCCGAGCAGGGCGCGCACGCCGCACGGGCGCTCCTGGGCCGGACCAGCCGCTACGCGCCCCTGCCGAACTTCTGGTCGCATCTGTACGGCAGGCGCCTCCAGGCGCTCGGCTTCACCGGCGCCGACTGCGATTCGCGGCTCGTGGCGCGGGAGCCGGGGCACCGCTTCATCGCCGAGTACCGCCTCCGCGGCCGCCTGGTCGGCGTCGCCGCGGCGGGATTCGCGAGCGCCTTGCCGGAGTACCGGCGGCGCATCGCCGCGGAGCTCGCGTGACCGTCGGCGTTCGCACTGGTGGGACCGCAGCCGACCGGGCGGTTTCGCCGGGGGCGCAGGACTTAGAGTTCGGTGGTGATTCGAGCATTGCAGCACCCGGCGCGGCTGGTGCCGCTGGCGTTCTTGGCCGTCATCGTCGTCGGGACGGTATTGCTCATGCTGCCCGTCTCGACCGAGACGGGTACGGCCGCACCGGCACTGACCGCGCTGTTCACGTCGATGTCGGCGGTCTGCGTGACCGGGCTGGTCGTGGTCGACACCGCCACCTACTGGTCGGGTTTCGGCGAGGTCGTGATCGTCGCCCTGATCCAGGTCGGCGGGTTCGGGATCATCATGGCCAGCACGCTGCTCGGGATCATGGTGATCGGCCGCGTTCGGCTGCGGGGCAGGCTGCTCGCGCTCAGCGAGAACAGCGCGCTCCAACTCGGCGACGTCGGCAAGGTCGTGCGCTGGGTCGCCCTGACCACCCTCGGAGTCGAGTCGGTCGTGGCGCTGATCCTGGTGCTGCGGTTCTACCACCACTATGGCTACTCGGGCGGTGAGGCGGTCTGGCACGGGGTCTTCCACGCGGTCTCGGCGTTCAACAACGCCGGGTTCGGGCTGGAGGCCGACAGCCTCATGCAGTTCGTGGCCGATCCGCTCATCCTCCTGCCGATCTGCGCCGCAGTCGTCATCGGCGGCATCGGATTCCCGGTCCTGGTGGAGGTGCTCCGCAAAGCCCGCACGAGCCTCGGCAGGTACCGCGCCCAGGCCCAGCCGGGCTGGTCGCTGCACACCAGGATCACGGTGATCACCACCGGCATCCTGCTCGTGGTCGGCTTCGCGGCCTATGCGGTCCTGGAGTGGAGCAACCCCGCCACCCTCGGCCCGCTCGGGACGGCGGACAAGCTGCTGGCGGCCTTCGTCGCGGGGGTCCAACCACGGACCTCCGGGTTCAACAACCTCTCCGTGGGCGACCTCCGGCCGGAGACGTGGCTGGTGACCGACGCGCTCATGTTCATCGGCGGCGGCCCCGCCGGCACCGCCGGGGGCATCAAGGTCACCACGTTCACGCTGCTGGCGGTGGTGATCTGGTCGGAGATCCGCGGTGAGCCCGATGTCGCGGCGTTCGGCCGCAAGATTCCCTCCGCCACGCAGCGCCAGGCGCTCACGGTCGCGCTCCTCGGCGTCGCCGCTGTTGCGGTGGGTACCGCGATCGTCATGATCGACAGCGCCCTCAGCCTCGACCGGGTCCTGTTCGAGACGATCTCGGCCTTCGGGACCGTGGGTCTGTCCACCGGGATCACGCCGCAGCTGCCTCCGGTCAGCCAAGTGGTGGTCATCGTCCTCATGTTCGTCGGCCGTGTCGGGACCGTCGCCGTGGCCGCCGCCCTCGCGCTGCGTGCCAGGCAGCGCCGCTACAGCTTCCCCGAGGAGCGCCCGCTCGTCAGCTGACACCGAGGGCCGAAGAGAGACCGTCGTCACAATTCACAGGATCAATCTTGAATATTCTGTATGTTCAGTCTTTACTGAACATACTGCACTTGCGGAACCACCGCGAGCGCCTGTTCCTCCGAGGAGCACGCCATGGAACTGCTCACCGACTTCTTCGCCTGGGCCTGGCCCCGCCATCTCAACCCGATCAGCTGGTACATCCGGCCGCTGTTCTTCATCCCGATCGCCGTCTTCGCCTGGCGCCGCCAAGGCTGGTGGATGAGCCTCTCGATCGTCGCGATGCTCTCGAGCTTCTTCTGGTTCCCCGAGCCGGACGAGGTCGACCCCGCCGCCCAGGCCATCCTCGACATGGAGGCCGAACTGTTCGCCCAGCCCGGCTGGCAGACGGTGGTCAGCCTCGGCACCGTCCCGTGCTTCCTGGGCGGCATCGTCTGGGCGTTCTGGCGCCACTCCATCGGCATCGGCCTGTGGGTGGTCAACATCGGCGTCGCCTACAAGGCCGCGTGGGTGTGGGTGAACACCGACTTCGACGGCTTCATGCACGTCGTACCGATCTACGCCATCGCCCTCATCGTCGTCAACGCCGTGGTCCTCGGCTTCGCCAAATGGCGGAAGCTGCCGCTCTACCCCGAGCGGACGAAGGCGACGACCACCGTCTGAAAGAGCCCCCAGCGGGGCGGGCACACCGGCCCGCCCCGCTTTCGGCGCATCCACGACCCGGAAGGAATACTGGACCCATGACCGACCAGGACGAGTCCTCCCCCGCCGACGCCGAGACGCGCGCGTTCGTCGAAGAGTTCGCGATCATGATGGAACGGCTCGGCCTGGTCCGCATGACCGGCCGCGTCATGGGCTGGCTGCTCGTCTGCGACCCGCCCGAGCAGACCTTCGGGCAGATCGCCGAAGCGCTGCAGGCGTCCAAGGGCTCGATCTCGACCGCCCTGAAGTTCCTCACCACCGCGGGCTGGATAGCCAAGACCTCCAAACCCGGCGAGCGCGCCGACTACTACACGATCCGGCCCAGCGCCATGGCTGACCTCGTCAAACAGCAGGCCGCCCAATACTCGGTCTTCACCGAGACCACCGCTCGCGGGCTCGCTCTGTTCGCCGACGCCCCCGCCGAACGCAGTGGCCGCCTGCGCGACATGCACGACTTCTTCTCCTGGCTCGCCGCGGAACTCCCCGCCCTCATGGAGCGGTGGGACACCGAGCGCCGCTGAGCGCCCGCACACCGGCGGTCCCCGGCGATCGGGTCGAGGTCCGGCCGCCCGGCGGTTGCGGTCGCGCGTCAGACTTGGGCCATGCAGGAACTCCCCTTCGCCCTGGCACTGGTCGCCGGCGCCGTGGCCGCGGTCAACCCGTGCGGCTTCGCACTCCTCCCCGTCTACGCCGGCTTCCTCATCTCCGGCGAAGCCGACGAGACCGTCTCCCGACGCCGGGCACTGGGCCGCGCTCTGCTCTTCACCTTCGCCATGACCCTCGGCTTCGTCACCGTCTTCGGCACCTTCGGCCTGCTCATCTCCCTTGCCGCCGTGAGCATCACCGCCTACCTGCCGTGGGTGACGATGATCGTCGGCGCGGCAGCCGCCGCGGCCGGCGTCTGGCTGCTGCTCGGACGCGAGCTGCCCGCGTTCATGCCGAAACTCGCAGGACGCGAGGTGAAACGCTCGCTCGGGTCGATGACCCTCTTCGGCGTGTTCTTCGCGATCGCCTCGCTCTCATGCACCGTGGCGCCGTTCCTGGCGGTCATGACCCAGAGCTTCCGCTCGGCCTCGGTCCTCGGCGGCACCGCCATGTTCCTGGCCTACGCACTCGGGATGTCGCTGGTCATCGGCGTGGTGTCGCTGGCGATCGCACTGGCCAGGCAGGGGCTCGTGGTGTGGCTCAAACGGCAGTTCCCCAAGGTGCTGCGCGTCGTCGGCGTCCTACTGCTCATCGCGGGACTCTACGTCGCCTACTACGGCTGGTGGGACCTACGGGTGCTCAACGGCGGGGACGCGCAAGACCCGATCGTCGAGGGCGCCAGGACGGTGCAGCGCTTCCTGGAGGAACTCGTGCGATCGGGTCTGGGACGGTGAGCGGCGACCCGACCGGGCCGCCGCAGGGGCACTAGGAGAGGTCGGCGACCTTCTCCTCCAGGTCGTCGGCCGAGAACGAGCCGGAATCGACGACCTCGCCGTGGGAGTCGAGCAGGACGTAGGTGCTCTGCGAGGCGACCCCGAACCGGGTCCAGAGTTCACCGTCCTCGCCCTGCAGATGCGTCGCGTCCCCGGTGCCGGTGTCCGACACGAACGCCTCCATCTCATCGGCGCTGCTCGTGCCCGAGAGGCCCGCGCCGGAGACGCCCACGACGGCGACGCGGTCGCCCTCGGATTCGATCAGCGAGGCCACCGCGGGCCCCTGGCTCTGGCAGATCGGGCAGTCCTCGTACCAGAACCACAGGACGACCGGGCTGCCCGCGAGCGAGGCGCCCTCGAACGCCTCGCCGTCGAGCGTGGTCGCGGTGAAATCGAGGAGCTCGGGGACCGCCATCTCCGCTTCGGTCGTCGCTTCGGCCGCGCCGTCCTCCGTCGACGACTCGGTGGCGGGATCGGCCGTCGTGGCCTCGTCCGCGGGATCGTCCTCGGAGCCGCAGCCGCCGAGGACGAGGACGGCGGCCAGACCCGCTGCCGCGAATCCGGTCAGGGTTCGTCGCATAGGTTTCGCACCTTTCGTGAGCATCATGAGATCCGGCCGGAGCCGACCGGGGGGTGTGAAGAGGTCAGACGTCCACCGAGTCTGCGCCCGACGCCTGGGCCGAGGCGGTCCGGGGCGAGGCGCCGATCAGGAGCCTTGAGTACAGCACGCATAGGGCGCTCGCGGACCTTACAAGTCGCGAAACCCTGCGCGAGGACGGCCGCGCGGGCTGTTGCCCGAACCCGCCATCGCGCTGAAGCCTGCGGGCGCACGGTAGGCCGGCGCCGCCGGTCGCAGCCCGTTCTCAGCCTCGGTCCGAGGTGCCCAGTTCGATCTCCAGCCATTGCAGGAGTTCCGGCGTGGCCGGGTCGGCGATGTCGTCGAACTCGGGGTGCTTCTTGATGAATCTCGCGACGTAGGGGCAGACGGGCACGACCCGCTTGCCGGCCGCACGCGTATCGGCCAGGGCCTGCTCTACCAGCCGCGAGGCGAGGCCCTGTCGCGCGAACGCCTTGTCCACTTCGGTGTGGTAGAAGATCCGCTGGCCGCCGCGGTCGCGATAGGCGGTGAGCCCGGCGCGTGCACCCTCCACCGCGATCTCGTAGAGCCGTTCGGCGTCGACCCGGCGCACGACCGGCTCGTCGTGCTCCTCCGATTCCTCCTTGACCGACGGGTTGCGCCGCGGCATGATGACCGCGTTCGGCAGGGTCGGGGCGGGCAGCCGGCGGCCGGGGTAGCCCTCGACGGTCCCGAAGCGGTCGGAGGCGGCCTCCCAGTCCTCGCGGGCCTGGACGATGTCGTCGTGGCTGCGACCGATGAAGTTCCACCACATGACGATCTCCTCCTCGAACGGCGGGCCGCCGAGCAGGATCGCCCGCGCCGGTTCGTCGGAGCAGTTCGAGACGGTCAGGACGTCCACGCCGGGAGCCAGATAGCCGAGTTCGGCGGGGCGGATCACAGTGCCGCCCATGCGGATGTCGCCGGTGTCGACGAGGAGGCCGTGCTCGAATCCGGCGTCGACGCCGAGCGTGATCGCGGCGTGCGGTTCGAGGTCGATCTGGGCGCCGAGGAGCGGGGTGAACGTCCGCACCGGGGAGGTGTCACCCGCGAGGGCGCCGAGGAAGACCCGGATCTCGGCGCCGTCGAGCCGCACCGGCTCGGGCGCGTGGTGCTGGAAGTCGCGCCCGGTGTTCCGGTCCGCTTCGGGCAGCGCGACCCAGAGCTGGACGCCGTGCAGGACCGCCGTGTCCGAAGTGGAGACCTCTGAGTGGGCGATGCCGCGGCCGCCGGTCATCAGGTTGAGCTCGCCGGGGCGGATGATCGCGTGGCTGCCGAACGTGTCGCGGTGCTCGACCTCGCCTTTGAAGAGCCAGCTCACGGTCTGGAGTCCGGTGTGCGGGTGCGGCGGGACGTCCATGCCGCCCGTGGACGGGACCTCGATCGGGCCGTAGTGGTCGGCGAAGCACCAGGCCCCGATCAGGGTCCGGGCACGTTGCGGCAGCGTGCGCCGCACCTGCAGTCCTCGCGGACCGCCGAGCGGCACTTCGCGCGCCGAGAGCACCTCGACCTCGGTCGCGCCGTCGGCCTGCGCCGAGCACTGCATCGCTTCCGGAGCCGCTTCCACATTGCTCATCGGGACCACCCGCCATCCGACTAGTTGTCACATCATCTATATCGCTCGAGCATAGCCCCACCATCATGTCCTTCGTTCCCTCGGTCGACGGCGTCTTTTCTGGAAGCCGCGGCGATCGGGCGCCGCCATGAGCGGGCACTCGGCGCAGCGGAACCGAGGCCGGCGGGCCGGCGCGGCCCGAGATGCGGGACGGCGGTGGCGCGGGCGGGTCCGTGCCGCTACTGTCGCCTGCATGTCGTCCGCCTTCCTCACGCGGCGGCGCGAGATCGATCAGATGCGCGCCGCGAGCGCCATCTGTCCCCGTTCCTTGGCATAGCGCCCGCTCCAGCGGTGCCGCTCGGAACCCATCGTCCCCATTCGACTGACGCGGGCCCGCCCACCGGTGAGCCCGTGCCGCAACCTGCCGAGGACCCATGTTGACCGCTGCCGCCCGGACCGCCGCGCACGCCGGCGTCGCCCCCGACGACTACCGCTCGCTCTTTCGCTCCCACCCGGCCGGAGTGACGGTGATCTGCGCCGACGCCGGCCACGGGCCCGCCGGGTTCACCGCCACCTCGCTCGCGTCGGTCTCGCTCGCACCGCCGCTGGTGTCCTTCGCCGTCGCCACCGTCTCCTCGGTCTGGGCCACGCTCGCGGCCGCCGAGAGCTTCACGGCGAACTTCCTCGCCGCGGGCCAGCACGACCTCGCGGCACGCTTCGCCGCGCGCGGCGCCGACCGCTTCGCCTCCCCCACCGCGTGGTCGCGCCTCGACACCGGGGAGCCGGTCCTCCACGGAGCCCCCGCGCGGCTGCGGGCCGTCATCCAGGACCGGTTCGAGGTCGGCGACCACCACCTCGTCGTCGGCCTGGTCACCGCCATCGAATCCGATGAGGACCGCGACCCGCTCGTCTACCACGCGGGAGGCTACTGCGCGGCCGCGCCGATCCTGTGACCGCCGCGGGCAGGGCCGCATTGGATCGACCCTGCTCGATGTGACGGAGACGTTCCGGCGAACGGTAGGGTAGGGCCGACCCCGCTTGTCACTCAAGGGACGTCCCACCAGGAGGCCGCATTGAGAGCGTTCGGTTCGGACACGCGCCTGCCGACTGTCGCCCTGATCCTCGACATCCTCCGCGAGCGGACCACCCTCAGCCGCGTCGAGCTCGCCGAAGCCACCGGGCTCACGCGCGCCACCATGACCAACGCCGTCCGCAAGCTGATCGCGCTGGGCTTCGTGCACGAGGTCGGCACGGCGCCGTCCCACCGGGGCACGCCGCGCCGCCTCCTCGAGCTGCAGGCCGGGGCCTGCCACATGGTCGGGATCCAATTCGACCGGTACTCCGCGGTGGGCGTGCTCGTCGACCTGGCGGGCCGCGTCGTGGCGCAGCGCGAGATACCGACGCCGGGCGAGCGGGAACCCGAAGCGGTACTCCCGGAGTTCGCGGCACACGTGCAGGCCCTGCTGGACTCGGCGGGAGTCGCCCGCCCCGACGTACTCGGCATCGGCCTCGCCACCTACGGCCCGCAGCAACGCGACACGGGTGTGCTCCTCACGCCGCAGCCGACCCCCGCTTGGCAGGGGTATCCGCTCGCGGCGACCTTGGCCGAGGCGACCGGCCTGCCCGTCGCCATCGAGAACGACGCCACCGCAGCCGGCATCGGATCGCAGACACTGGGCGACGCCGCCTCGAACTTCACCGTCGTCTTCATGTCCGGCGGCATCGGCGGGCCTCATCATCGACGGCTATCCCTACCGCGGGGCGACCTCGAACGGGCTGGAGCTGGGCCACATCTCCGTCGACGCGAACGGGCCCAGGTGCGCCTGCGGCAACCGCGGATGCGTCGACGCCGTCGCCGGGGCGGTCGCGATCGCCCATCGGGCGCGGCGCGACCCGGGGCTGGTCTCGCGGCTGGCGCTGGGCCGCGATCCGCTCACCGACTTCCGCGGCATCGGCCGTGCGGCCATGTCCGGGGACGCCGAAGCGGCCGAACTCATCGCGGTCTCGGCGCGGGCGCTGGCGGTGGCCACCGTGAGCCTGGTGAACCTGCTCGACGTCGGCCGGGTGGTCCTCGCCGGGAACGCCTTCGCCGAGGTCGGCCCGCTCTACCGCGAGAGCATCCAAGCCGAGGTCGACCAGGCCGTGTTCATGCGCCACGTGCACAGCGTCCGGGTGGAGCTCGCCGACGACGTCTCGTGCGCCGCGGCCGTCGGCGCCGCCATGGTGGTGCTGCGCAACCTGCTCGAGTCGCCGAACCTCGGCGACCGGTCAGCGCCGGCGCGCTGACCGGTCGCTCCCAGCCGTCCTCGAGCACTCCTCGGAGATGTCGTGCGACTCGTTGTACAGGTCGTACAGGACCGCCGGGTTGTCCTTGAACTGCACGGCCACCGACTCCCAGAAGCCGATGGAGTGGTCCGTGTTGGCCATCTTCTGCCGGGCCTCGGCCTGCTCAGTGCCGTGCGCGTTCCAATGCAGGTCGAGGATGACGTAGGCGCCGGCCTCGGTGAGGCGCGTGACCCAGTCGTCGATGAAGTCGCGGTAGGCCTGCCGCCCCAGCCAGCACTGCTCGTTCATCGGCACCCGGACCGCGTTCGGGTTCCAGGAGGTGATCGCCTCGATCGCGGCGTCGTCGACGGGACCGTCCACGAAGCCCCAGCCGTGGATGCACGGCCACTCGGTGCCGGTGCGGTTGAAGCCGTTGAGCACCACTGTGGCGCCTTCGGCGTCGACGAGTTCGTTGCCTTCCACGGAGAGGGCGCTCGGAGTGCCGCCGGTCGGGGGCTCGGAGGTCTCGGGATCGGTGGGCGTCTCGGTGGGCTCGCCCTGTTCACCGCAGGCGATCCCGTTGAGGCTCAACGAGGTGGGGGCGTCGGTGGAGCCCGAGCCGGCGAGCCCGGCCGCGATGGAGCCGTTCCAGCCGACGTCGGTGCCGCAGCGGCCGACGCTCCAGGCGGCCCGCGGCCGGATCGCCCGAAGGGGACGAGTGCGATCGGCCTCAGCCGAGTTCGACGCTGACGAGGCGGTCGTCGTCGCCGCCCGGATCGCCGCGGCCGTCGGTGTTGCTGGTGGTGAACCACAGGTCGCCCTCAGGCGAGGCGGTCACCGCGCGGATGCGACCGAACTCGCCCCCGTAGTACTCGGTGGCGGCGCCGGGGTCGGCGACGGGGACGGCCCGCAGGACCTCGCCGCGGAGGTTGGCGATGAAGATCGTGCCCTCGATGATCGCGATGCCGCTGGGGCTGGCGTCATCGGGGTTCCACTGCTGGACGGGATCGATGTAGTCGTCCTCATCGCCGCCGTCGCTGATCCCTTCGACCACGGGCCAACCGTAGTTGCCGCCCGGTTCGATGATGTTGAGCTCGTCCCAGGTGTCCTGGCCGAACTCGGCGGCGAACATCGTGCCGTCCACGGCCCAGGCCAGACCTTGGGGGTTGCGATGCCCGTAACTGTAGACGAGCGAGCCGGGGTACGGATTGTCGTCCGGGACGCCCCCGTCGAGGGTCATGCGCAGGATCTTCCCGCCGAGGCTGTCGAGGTCCTGGGCGTCGTCGCGGTTCCCGGCGTCGCCGGTGGTGGCGTAGAGCATCCCGTCAGGGCTGATCGCGATCCGACCGCCGTCGTGATAGGGCGCCGAAGGGATGCCGTCGAGCAGCGTCTCGGGGTCGCCGAGGCCGAGGGAACCGGGTTCGCCGGTGAGCGCGAAGCGCTGGATGCGGTTCCCGTCCGCCCCGGTCGAGTAGGCGTAGAGACGGTCCTGGTCGTCCACCGCTAGGCCGAGGAGGCCGGACTCGCTCTCGTGGACGACGCCCGCGACGGTGCCGATCACCCGGGTTTCACCCCCGGGCAGCAGCTCCACGATGTCGCCGTCGTCGCGGTCGCTGATGAGCGCGGTGTCGCCGAGGAACGCCACGGACCACGGAGTGTCCAAGCCGGTGGCGATGACCTGGGGTTCACCCGCCGGAAGGACGGCGGGCGCGGACGCGGCGGCGTCGGTCTCCGACGGGGCGGCCGACTGGTACTCGGGTTCCTCGGCCGGGCCCGGCTCCGAAGGGCTGCAAGCGGTCAGCGCGAGCCCGAGCGCGACCGCGGTCGGCAGCGCCAGCGCGTATCGAGACTTCAATTGATGCTCCTCTTGGAGACTGCCGAGAAAAGGGTCCACTGCGATGCTAGAACGATCGGCGCCCGCTAGAGGGTCCCTGCTGCAACCGGCTCAGTTCACTCACCAGCGCATAGGGTCACCGCTCGGAGTGTTCGACGAACGCGACAGTCCTGATCAGGACCGGTCCGGTTTCGGCCCAGAGTCCGATCATGCGTCCGGTGAAGCCGCCTGCGACCTCGGTCGAGAGGTAGCGCCCGTCCAGACGCGCGAGCGCGGTGAAGCCCGCGGCATCGACGACGCCGAGTTCGATGTCGTCCGGTCCCTCCCGGGTCGCCTCGACCGACCGGATGCCGAAGGTGCCCGCTGAGGAGGGCAGCGACCTGGAGGCGACGACGGCTTCGACCTCGCCGACATGCGAGACGACCTCGGCCACATCGTCTCTCACGCGGATGCCGTACCAGTGCCGGCGGTCGATCCGCACCGCGGCGGTGAAGGCGGCGTCGCCGGGTTCGACGGTGAGGTCGGCTTCCCAGTGGCTGCCGGCGGCGCGGAAGAACAGTCCCGACGGCTCGCCCGAGGTGCTGGCGGCCGGCTCGACGCGCACCCCTTCGGGGACGAGGCGCGTGCATTGGTCGGGCCGCAGACCGGGTGAGACCCACCGGGGGTCGAGCCGCAGCGCGGTGAAGTCGTCCGTGAACGACCACGGCGTTCCCGGGAGGACGGCCTCGGAGGGCGTGAGCTGCGGCCAGTCCTCGGCCCACTCGACCTCGACGAGGAAGGTCTCACGGCCGTTCACGTGGTAGCGCGGGGTGCGCCCGCGCGGTCGGACGCCCAGATGCACTGCGGCCCAGGTGCCGTCGGGGCGTTCGACGAGGTCGGCGTGGCCCACGTTCTGGACCGGGTGGCGGGTGCTGCGGTAGGTGTAGACCGGGTTGCGGGGCGCGGCCTCGAAGGGGCCGCGGGGCGAGCGCGAGCGGGCGGTCGAGACCACGTGGCCGCGGTCGGTGCCGCCCTCGGCGATGACCAGATGCCACCAGTCGCCGCGCCGGTACAGGTGGGGGCCTTCGGGATTGCCCAGTCCGGTCCCGGGCCAGATCCAGCGGGGCTCCTCGAGCACCGCACCGGTGTCGGGGTCGATCGCGACCTGCCTGATGCCGATCCGCTCGTCGTTCCACGAGCAGTAGGTGAGCAGGCAGGTGCCCTCCTCCTCCCATGCCAGGTCCGGGTCGATGCCGTCGATGCCCCCGATGTGGACCGGGTCGGACCACGGCCCGGCCGCGTCAGCGGCGGTGAAGAGCAGGTGCCCGCCGCGCGGGTCGTCGATGTCGGTGGTGACCAGGTGGAACCGGCCCTGGTGGTGGCGCAGGGTCGGGGCGTAGATGCCGCGGCTGGCGGAGGAGCGGCCCGCCGGAAACTGCTCGTCCCGGTCCAGGGCGTTGCCGATCAGCCGCCACGAGACCAGATCGCGTGAATGCCAGATCGGGACGGCCGGGGCGTACTCCATCGAGGAGTTCGCCAGGTAGTAGTCCTCATCGATCCGGCACACCGACGGGTCGGGGAACAGCCCGGCGATGACCGGGGACGTAGCGGCCGTCCGGATCTGCTTGCGGGAGGTCTCGCTGTTCATGATCTGCAGTCTCCACTTGGATTGGAAAGCGCTTACTCGATTATCGCCGATTCTCCACCCCCGGGGTGGGGCCCGCGGCCCCGCCCGTTCCCTCACCCCCCCCCCCCCCCCCCGCAAACCGAAGGAGGCCGCCCCGTTTCAGGGGCGGCCTCCGGTTCGGCAAGGGGTGCTTGCGAAGTCCCGGCGTGGAGTTTCTCGAATACCCCTAGATCGGGTCGACGCCCTCGATCGTCGGCACTACCGGTCGGATCGAGCCGTCGGCATTGAAGTACAGGTGGTCGATCATCGTTTCGCGGTGCGTCCCGTCGCCGTTCGGTATCGCGAACCGGTGGTAGGCGATGTACCACTGGTCGGTGCCCGGGACCTGGACCACCGAGTGGTGGCCGGTGCCCTTGATGCCCTGGCTCAGGTCCTTCTGGAGGATCAGCCCGACCCGGGGCCCCCAAGGGCCGGTCGGTGAGGTGCCGGTGGCGTACCCGACCCGGTAGTCCTCCGAGCGGGTGTCGCCCTCGGACCACATGAGGTAGTAGGTGCTCCCCCGCTTGACCACGAAGCTCCCCTCGTTGTAGTTCGTCGGCTTGTAGGTGCGCACCTGCGACGCGCTGAACGAGACCATGTCGGCGTTCAGCGGCACCTGATGCGAGGAGCCCTGACCCCAGTACAGATAGGACCGCCCGTCGGTGTCGGTGAACACGGCCGGGTCGATCATCTGGCCCGCATACGCTCCGGCCGAGACGAGGGGCCGGCCCAGCGCGTCCCGGAACGGGCCGGTGGGCGAGTCCGCCACCGCCACACCGAGATGCTTGCGGGTGTCGCCGCCTGCGAGACCGGCGGAGAAGTAGAAGTAGTACCTGCCGTCCTTCTCGGCGATGCCCGGCGCCCAGGCGGAGTTGTCGGCCCAGGAGATGTCGGCGGCGACGTCCAGGATCACGCCGTGGTCGGTCCAGTGCACGAGGTCCTTGGAGGAGAACGCCCTGAACTCGGTTCCGGACCAGCCGGCGAAGCCGTCGGTGGTCGCATAGAGGTAGTACGTGTCCCCGAAGCGCACGATGTTCGGGTCGGCGAACAGCCCCGGGATCGCGGGGTTCGACACCGTGTTCAGCTGCCACTGCTGTTCGGTCCCGGTGCCGCAGTCCCACTGCTGCAGCCTCGCCCCGTTCGCGGTCGAGGCGCCGGGCACCTCGAGGCACTTGCCCGAGTGGCGTGCGATCAGCCGGGTGTGACCGGTGCCCGCGTTCTCGATCCGCCACTGCTGGTTCGCGCCGGTCGAGCACGGCCACTGGATGACCTTGGCGCCGTTGGCGGTCGAGGCCGCGTTGACGTCGAGGCACCGGTCGGAGTGGCGGGCGGCGAGCTGCACGTAGCCGTTGCCGAGGTCGCGGATGCGCCACAGCTGGTTGAGACCGCTGTTGCAGGTGTACTGGCTGACCTCCGCCCCGTCGGCGGTGGAGACGCTGACGACGTCCGCGCACTTGCCCGAATGCCGGGCGATCAGTTCGACCGAGGTCCCGTCGGTCACGTGGTGGTCGGCGGCCGCCGGGGAGACGGCGGTGAGGGCCATGGCGAGCCCGAGTATCACGGCGAGCGCCGCTTTGAGTGCCGGTCGCATGTACGGCTCCTAGAGTGCGTTCTGCAGTTGCTCGTACTGCGCGGCGGTCAGGGGCAGGACCATGCCGTGGCGCGGGCGCCCCGGCAGGCTGTAGTTCGCGGAGGGCGTCCACTGGCCCCCTGCGAGGTTCGTCGTCTCGAACGGGAGGTAGCCGCGTCCGCCGTACTCGTCGATGAACATGTACCACTTGTTCTCGGTGTTCGACTTGAACACCAGCGGGCCCTCGCCCTGGCTGACGGTCCCCCGGCCGATGCAGTCGCGCTGGAAGGACCAGTTCGTGTTCGTCAGGGCCGTCGAGGTCTCCGAGAGGATGAACTTGCCGCAGGTCGTGCCGCTGCGCTCGTCCTTGGTGTAGCGGTAGTACGTGCCGCCGTATTGGGTCACCGTGGAGTCGATCGTGGAGTATCCCTTGTCGACCCACACCTGCGGCGCGCTGAAGGTGCGGAAGTCCGTCGTGGTCGCGTACATCATCCGGTGGTAGGTGCTCCCGGAGTGATTCGAGTCCGCGTACAGCTTCGAGGCCCAGTAGACGACGAACGCGTTCCGACTCGGGTCCCAGTACGCCTCCGGGGCCCAGGTGTTGCCCGCCGCGGGAGGCGAGACCTGCGCGAGGCGCGAGGCGGACCAGGTGACGAGGTCGCTCGACTCCCACACCACCAGCGAGCGGCTCCCGTACCGCTGAGCCCGGTCCCAGTCGCCGTTGCCGTAGATCTTGAGGTCGGTGGCGATCATGTAGTACCGGCCGGTGTTCGGGTGCTGCACGATAAACGGGTCGCGGGCGCCTCGCTCGCCCACTGTGGAGGTCGCGACGGGCCGGCCGCCGTTGAGCGCGTCGTAGGCGAGCGGGTTGTTGCCGCGGCTCAGGGCGAAGTACACCTGCTCGCCGTTGGCACTGCCCTCACCGAGCATGTAGGCGAACAGGTAGCCGTACGGTTCGTCGCCGCCGGGGCTGTCGGCAGGCACTAGGCGCCACTGCTGATTGGCCCCGCCGTTCGAGGTGTACTGGGAGACCCTCGCACCCGCCGCGGTCGAGCGCTCCCAGACGTCGAGCGCCTTGCCGGAGGCGCGATTGACGATGGAGTGGTACCCGTCGGCGTTCTCGGTCAGGCGCCATTGCTGGTTGGTGCCGTTGATGTCGTTCCATTGGATGACGTCGGCGCCGTTGGCCGTGCTCCCTCCCGAGACGTCGAGGACGTGCCCGGAGTGGCGGACCTCGATGCGGTGGTAGCCGCCGCCGGCGTCGATGAAGCGGAACTGCTGGCTCGCGCCGCCGTTGGGGCTGTTCTGGATCAACGCCGCGCCGGGCTGCGTCGAGGCGTTCGCGATGTCCAGGGCGAGACCGGAGTGCCGCGACTCGATCGTGTACCAGGTGTTCGTGTCGAATGCGGCCTGAGCGGGCGGGGCGGCGAGGAAGACTGCGGCCAGGGCGAGTGCCGCCGTGACGGCCAGGGCCGAGAGGCGCCGGCGGAGGCGAGATGGCATGGGGAGATCCAATCGTGCGGTGAGGGAGGCGGACGGCCCGCTGTCGCGGCGCGTTGACTTGCGGGGATTATCATCGATACACTTGAATATATCGCTATTTTGTGATCGTGTAAACGTTTCAATCGACCAGCGTCGCAGCCGCGAACACCGCAGGATGTGAACGGACACCGGGAACCCTGCCGCAGGTTCCCGGTGTCCTCTGTCGAGCGGTCCTAGAAGTCGAAGTCGCCGATGTTGTCCGCGTTGAACCGGAAGGGCTCGCCGAGCAGCACGACGCCGTCGGGCCCGACCGTGTACTCGCCCAGTCGCTCGGTGGTGAACGTGTCGCCCTCGTCGCCCTCGATGTCGCCGTTGGCGAGGGCGGCCGCCGCGTGCACGGCGAGGTAGCCCAGGTCGTCCGGGTTCCAGAGCGCGAACTCGGTCACGGTGCCGTCGGTGACATACTCGCGCATCTGGTTCGGGGTGCCGAGGCCGGTCAGCGCGACCTCACCCTTCGAAGCGGAGGTCGACAGGTAGCGGGCCGCGGCCGCGATGCCCACAGTGGTCGGGGAGACGATGCCCTTGAGCTCCGGGTAGGACTGCAGGAGCGCCGCGGTCTGGTCGAAGGACTTCTGGTCGTCGTCGTCGCCGTAGACCGTGTCGACGAGCTCGATGTCGGGGTAGTTCGCCTCGAGCTCGGTCTGCATCAGCTCGATCCAGGCGTTCTGGTTGGTGGCGTTGGCCGAAGCGGAGAGGATCGCGATCTGTCCCGCGCCGCCGATCTGCTCGGCGATCATCTCGACCTGGACCTTGGCGATGCCGGCGGCGTCGGCCTGGCTCACGAAGAGGTCACGGCATTCGGGATCGGTGTCGGAGTCGAACGTGACGATCGCCGTGCCGGCGTCGGACGCCTCTTCGAGCGCACCGCAGATCGCGGACGGGTCGTTGGCCGAGATGATCAGCGCGTCCGCCCCCTGCTGCGCCGCGGTGTTGATGAACGGCACCTGCGCCTCCGGGGACGCCGCGTCGGGCCCGACCTGCGTCACCGTGACGCCGAGTTCCTCGGCCGCGCTCTGCGCGCCGACCTCGCTGGTGTCGAAATAGGGGTTGCCGAGGTTCTTCGGCAGGAACGTGAAAGCGGTGCCGTCATCGCCTCCGTCGTCGGCACCGCCGCACGCGGTCAGCCCCAGACTGACCACGACGGTCGCCGCCACGGCGATCGACTTCTTGTTCAACCTCATCGTTCATTCCTTTCGCTTCGGTTTGCGGGCAGCCCGTTCGGCGGCGACCCGGTTCAAGACGGGCGTTGCGACGACCGACGCCACCAGGAGCACACCGATGACGATGTTGATGGCGTTGACGGTCTGCCCTTCGAGCCGCATCGCACTGGACACGGCCCCGATCAGCAGCACTCCGGCGATGGGGCCGTGCAGCGCGCCGCGTCCGCCGAAGATCGACACCCCGCCCAGCAGCACCGCGGCGATCACCTGGAGCTCCAGCCCGTACGCGTTGTCGCCGCGCGCACTGCCGTACCGCAGGGTGAAGTAGACGCCGGCCAGCGCCGAGACGGCGCCGGTCAGGACGAACAGCAGGAACTTGGTGCGCTCGACGTTGACGCCGGTGAAGTGCGCGGCCTCGCGGCCCAGTCCGACCTCGTAGACGCCGCGGCCGAACGGCGAGAAGTGCAGCAGCCACGCCGTCGCCGCGGCGAGGACCGCGATCGGGACGAGCACGAGCGGCAGGCTGCCGCCTTCGACGATCCGCGTCTTGGCCAGGTCGGTCCAGGTCTCGGGGAAATCGGTCACGGCTTCGGTGCCGAGGAGGCCGATGGCGACGCCGCGGTACAGGGCGAGCGTCCCGATCGTCACCGCCAGGGACGGCAGGCCGACGTAGGCGACCAGGAATCCGTTCAGCGATCCGCAGACGGCGCCTACCGCGATGGCAGTGAGCGCGGCGGTCCACATCGGCATGCCGGCGTGCGCGTACAGCACCCCGACCAGGACGCTGGAGAGTCCGACGACGCTCGCGACCGAAAGGTCGATCTCGCCGGTGACGATCACCATCGTCAGCGGGAGGGCGATCAGGAGCAGCGGGGTGACGTCGAGGAAGAGGTAGTACATCGTCAATGGGCTGTCGAAGTTGCTCACCGCGAGGTTCGCGTACAGGAGCACGGCCGCGAGGATCGCGATGACCGCCGCCTCCCGGGTGAAGAGGAGGCGGCGCCAGGCCGGTCGGGCGTGGGCGCGGAAGTTCAGGGAGGTCATGCCAAGCTCCGGGTGTCACGTTCGATGCTCAGGCGGCGTTCCCGGTGCAGGGCCAGAACGCGGTCGAGCACGATGGCGGCCAGGATGAGTCCCCCGACGACGGCCCGCTGCCAGAAGTCGGAGATGCCCACGACGGGCAGGGCGCGGTTGATCGTGACGAGCAGCGCCGCCCCGATCGCGGCGCCCCATACGGTGCCGCTGCCGCCGAATATCGCGACGCCGCCGATGACCGCGGCGCCGACCGCTTCGAGTTCGATGCCGAGGCCCGCGCCGCTGGAGACCGTGCCGTAGCGGGCGGCGTAGACGACGCCGGCGAGGCCCGCCAGCGCTCCAGAGAGGACGAAGGCGCCGATCACGCGGCGGGTGACCGGGAGGCCGTAGAGGCGGGCGGCGTCCGGGTCGGAGCCGATCGCGTACATTTCGCGGCCGCCTCGCGTGGAGTACAGGTAGTAGCCGACGGC
This sequence comes from Glycomyces sp. YM15, assembly GCF_016918015.1. Classification (GTDB taxonomy): domain Bacteria; phylum Actinomycetota; class Actinomycetes; order Mycobacteriales; family Micromonosporaceae; genus Glycomyces. The sequence continues at coordinate 14,864 of NZ_JAERMK010000034.1, read as the reverse complement.
GATGAGGACGAGGAGGGCCACGATGGAGAGGACCGGGATGGACGCGATCTGCTTGTTGCCCAAGGCGAGGAAGTCGTCCGGCAGGTCGGAGGCGTTGATCCGGTCCGAGCCGGCCCAGGTGAGGAAGACGCCTCGGTAGATGTAGAGCGTGCCGAGGGTGATGACGAGGGCGGGGACTTTTGCGACGGCCACGATCACGCCGTTGACCAGCCCGAGCACGGCGCCGAGGCCGATCGCGGCGAGCACGACCGCGATGATCGGGGTGCCGGGGGCTTCGATGAAGATCCGGCCGGTCATGTAGGCGGTCAGCCCGAGGACCGATCCGACGGAGAGGTCGACGTTCCGGGTGACGATGACGGCGGCCTGGCCGACCGCGAGGATCACCAGCATGGAGGGGGTCACGAGCAGGTTGCGCCATCCGTCGGCGCTGAACACGAAGCTCTCCGATTTGAGGGCCGTCAGGACGACGGCCGCGATGAGCACCAGGGCGACGGCGAGCTCGCGGGAGCGGAGCAGGTCGGATACTGCGTTCTTCATGCGCCGGCCTCCGTGTGGTGGAGCTGCGTGGCCGCTCGCATCACGGCTTCGGGGGTGGCCTGGTCGCGGTCGATGTCGGCGGTGATGCGCCCTTCGCAGACCACGAGGACGCGGTCGGCCATGCCGAGGACCTCGGACAGCTCGGACGAGATCATGACGATGGCGATGCCTTGACCGGCCAGGTCGGACAGCAGGCGGTGCACTTCGGCCTTGGTGCCGACGTCGATGCCGCGGGTGGGCTCGTCGACGATCAGGAGGCTCGGCTCGGTCGCGAGCCATTTGGCGAGCACGGTCTTCTGCTGGTTGCCGCCGCTCATGGTGGTGGCGGGCATGTCGAGTGCGTGCGTCTTCACGTGCAGGCGCGCGGCCCATTCGTCTGCGGCCCGCAACTCGGAGCGTGAGGTCAGGAAGCCGACCTTGGCCAGTCCCCGGCGGATGACCGAGGCGATGTTGCGGGCGATCGAGCCGTCGGTGATCAGGCCCTGCAGGCGCCGGTCCTCGGGGACGAAGGCCATGCCCGCCTTGATCGAAGCCCGGGGGTCGCGCATCGGGATCGCCTCGCCGTTGAGGTGCACACTGCCGGAGTCGTAGCCGTCCACGCCGAAGACCGCGCGGGCGATCTCGCTGCGGCCCGCGCCCACGAGCCCTGCGATGCCGACGATCTCGCCGGCGCGTACCTCGAAGCTCACGTCGTGGAAGGCACCGGTCGAGTTGAGCCTTTCGACCCGGAGCACGGTGTCCCCGATCGGCGCCGGGGTTTTCGGGAACAGCTCCCCGACTTCGCGGCCGACCATTTGGGCGACGATCTCGCCCCGGTTCGTGTCGGCGATGGCCTGGGTGGCGACGTACGCGCCGTCGCGCAGGACGGTCACGGTGTCGCACAGGGCGAAGATCTCCTCGAAGCGGTGGGAGATGAACACCAGGGCGCGGCCTTCGTCGCGCAGTCCGCGGGCGACGGCGAACAGGCGGTCGACTTCCACGCCGGAGAGCGCGGCGGTCGGCTCGTCCATGACGAGCAGGGCGGCGTCCAGGGAGATCGCCTTGGCGATCTCGATGATCTGCTGGTCGGCGATCGACAGGCCGCGGGCGATGCGCCGCGGGTCGAGGTGCACCCCGAGCCGTTGGAAGAGCACTTCGGACTGTTCGTACATCGCGGCCCTGTCGACGCGGCGACCGGGCTTCAACGGCTGGCGTCCCATGAAGAGGTTCTCGGCGACCGACAGGTCCGGGAACAGCGTCGGCTCCTGGTAGATCACGGCGATGCCCGCGGCCTTCGCCTCGGCGGTCGAGGAGAAGTCGACGTCGTCGCCTTGGAAGCGGAAGACGCCGCCGTCGCGCCGGTGCACCCCGGCGACGATCTTGACCATGGTGGACTTGCCGGCCCCGTTCTCACCGACCAGCGCGTGGATCGACCCCGCCTCGACGGTGATGCCGCCCGAGGTGAGCGCCGCCGTCGCGCCGAACGACTTGTGGACCTCGTCGAGCACGAGTACGGGTTCGCGAGCGGGTTCACTCATGCGTCGCCTCCGTTGCCGTCGTGATGCGGGCGCGGTGGGGGTGGCGGTTCATCGTGGGACTCCTGGTGACGGGGATGTCGCTGGGGCGGAGTGTCGACCTAGATTCATTGAATCGTTTCATCTGTGACTCAGACAACTTAGATCGCTCCGCCTAGGACTGTCAAGTACGAATTTCGAACTTTTATCGACACAATTTCGCAAAGACCGACCCTTGTGTTCGACGGTCGCTTCTGCGAGACTTCCAGTATGTATTGATCTATATCGATACATTGAGTCGATCGAACATCGAGTCGATCCGTCCCCGCGGCGGGACGCGGACACACCGAGGGAGTGCCCATGAGACGGTTGGCGCGGTTCGTGCTCGTACCGGTGCTGGCGTTGATCGCCGCAGCCGCCCTGACCGCGCCGGGCGCCAACGCGCAATCGTCCCGGTACGAGGCGGAGGACGCGGTCTGCGACGGCACGATCGACGCGAACTACTCCGGGTTCTCCGGCAGGGGGTTCTGCAACACCGCGAACCGGACCGGGGCGTACGTGCAGTTCACCGTCCACGCCGGAGCCTCCGGCACCTTCACGCTGGGCTTCAAGTACGCGAACGGCTCCGGCGCCGCACGGCAGGCGAACCTGAGTGTGAACGGCGCCGCGACCGGGTCGGGGATCGCCTTCGAGCCGACCGGCGCTTGGAGCGGCTGGGCGGTGGCCACGGTCGCCGTCCCAGTGCGGGAAGGCGCCAACACGATCCGGCTCGCGGCCGCCACCGGCGCCGGCCTGGCGAACATCGACTACCTCGACGTGGTGCGGGCCGGCGGCAGCGTGCTGCCCACGAGTCTCCAGTGGAGCTCCAGCGGCCCGCTGATCTTCCCCAAGTCGGACGCGACCCACAACATCGTCTCGGTGAAGGACCCCTCGGTCGTCCACCACGACGGCCGCTACCACGTCTTCGTCAGCGTCGTGAGCGCCAATCAGGGCTACAGCCTGGCGTACCTCAGCTTCACCGACTGGTCCCAGGCCGCCTCAGCACCGCTGCACTTCCTCGACAGGTCCGCGATCGGCGGCGGATACAAGGCCGCGCCGCAGGTGTTCTATTTCGCGCCGCAGCAGCGCTGGTACCTGACCTACCAGATCGGCGACAACGTCGCCTACTCCACGACCACCGACATCGCCGATCCGGCCTCATGGAGCACGCCGACGAAGTTCTACGGCAGCACGCCGCAGATCGTCCTCGACAACAAGGGAAGCGGGCAGTGGCTGGACTTCTGGACCATCTGCGACACCGCGAACTGCCACATGTACTCCTCGGACGACAACGGGAACCTGTACCGGGCGCAGACCTCGCTGGCGCGCTTCCCGAGCGGCTTCTCCGACCCGGTCATCGCCATGCACGACCCCAACCACCACTGGCTCTTCGAGGGCGCCAACGTCTACCGACTGGCGGGCGCGAACGAGTACCTGCTGATGGTCGAGGCGATCACCGCGGGCGGCCGGATGTTCCGGTCCTGGACCTCGCCGTCCGTCTCCGGGCCCTGGACCCCGTTGGCCGACACGAAGGAGCACCCGTTCGCGAGCCGGAGCAACGTCAGCTTCGACGGCACCCCCTGGACGAACGACATCAGCCACGGGGAACTGATCCGCAGCGGCATCGACCAGACCCTGACCGTCGGCCCCTGCGATCTGCGGTTCCTCTACCAGGGCAAGGACCCCTCAGCGAGCGGGCCTTACAACCTCCTGCCCTGGAGGCTCGGCCTGCTGACGCAGTCGGACTCCCCATGCTGAGGAAGGGGCGTTCCGACCCATGCGAGGCGCGGGTGAACCCGTCCTTCGGAACGGCCCCGATGTTTGAAACGATTCACCGCTCTCACGAGGAGGAACCCCGCATGAGACACCAAGCCGTCGAGCGTACGGCGACCGTCAGACGGCGCCGCCCGTTCGGACTCGCCGTATCGGCGATCGCCATGCTCACCGCGCTGCTCGCCTTCACCGCGGTCCCGGCGTCTGCGGCCGCGCCGTCGCTCGGATCGCCGAGCGTCACCACACTCACCACCGACGGTCGCACCGCGCTGACGTACACCGGCTACATGAACGGCGAGTCGTTCCAGCAGGACGGCATCACCACCTACAACGGCTGGCAGTACACGGCCTGGTGGGACCAGTCCGGCTACATCAACCTGGCCCGCCGGGCGGTCGCCGCGACCTCGTGGCAGACCATCCGCCTCACCGACTACCGGACGACCTCGACCGACTCGCACAACACCATCTCGATCGGCATCTCCGGTCAGGACGGCTCGATCCACCTCTCGTTCGACATGCACAGCTCACTCCTGAAGTACCGCAAGTCGATCGCGGGGCTGGCGACCTCCCCGGCGACCGCGAACTGGTCCCCCGCAAGCTTCGGGGCCGTCTCCAACTCACTCGCCGGCCAGCGCCTCTCGCAGGCGACCTATCCGCGGTTCTTCCGCTCCCCCGACGGAGTCCTGCAGATGAGCATCCGCACGGGCGCCAGCGGCGCCGGCGACCTGGTGCTCTTCGAATACCGCAGCGGCGCATGGACGTACCTCGGCGAGTTCCTGAACGGAACCGACGCGGACAACAACGCGTACCTGTTCGGCATCGAGTACGACGACACCGGGCTCGACACCAGCGACCTGCTGCACGCCACATGGACCGTTCGCGAGACGCCGAACGCGAGCACCAACCACGACATCTACTACGCCTACAGCAAGGACCAGGGACGGACCTGGCGCAACAACAACGGCGACGTGGTGGCTACCACCGGTTCGAACCCGCTCGTCGCCGACTCGGCCGGGCTGCGGGTCGTGGGCATCGGGCAGAACCGGGGGCTCATGAACCAGGAGTCGCAAGTGGTCGACAGCGCGGGCGTCGTCCACGTGCTCGCCTCGCACATGCCCCCGTCGGCGTCCAACGACGGCAACTTCGACAGCGCGCGTGGCAAGTCCGTGCTGGTGCACTACTGGCGGGACAAGACCAGCAAGGCCTGGAACCGGCAGGTGCTCCCGTACACGGGCGTGATGACCCGCGCCGACATCGGCGTCGACGCCGCCGACAACCTGTACATCGCCGGCGGGAACTCCTCGACCAGGCGCTTGAGCGTCCACACCGCGTCGAAGGCTTCAGGCTGGACCGACTGGGCCACCCGCTACACCTCCAGTGCGGAGTACTACTCGGACCCGCTCCTCGACCACGCCCGCCTCCTCGACGGCGTCGTCTCGGTCTTCGCACCCCGCCACGGCGGCAGTCGGATCGAGGTCCTGAACTGGACCGCGGGCGAAGGCGGCGGAACACGGATCACCGACATCGTGAACCGGAACTCCGGCAAGTGCGTCGACATCGTCTCCGGTTCGACCGCCGACGGCGCCGAGGCCATCCAGTGGACCTGCCACGACGGCGCGAACCAGCAGTGGGAGCTGCAGGACGCCGGCGGCGGCTACTACCGGCTCGTCTCCCAGGCCTCGGGCAAGTGCCTGGACGTCAACGGCGTTTCGACGGCCGACGGCGCCAGGATCATCCAGTGGACCTGCGGCTCCGGGGCCAACCAGCAGTGGCAGCCGCGAGACGCGGGCGGTGGTCACGTGCAACTGGTCGCCCGACACTCCGGCAAGTGCGTCGAAGTGATCGGCGCGTCGACCGCCAACAGCGCCCGCCTCCAGCAGTCCACCTGCTCGAGCGCCGCCGACCAGGAATGGTCCCTATAGGACCGATTGTCGCTTCGCCCCGAACGAGGGCGAAGGACGCGGCCCCGGGCCCCCCCTCGCCCGGGCGGGGGCGCGGTGCCGGGGCGCGCCCGGCGGGGGCCCGTTGTGCGCGGCGCCCCGCCCGAGGGCGACGGCCGCGCCCCCTCCCGGGAATTCGCCGGGCAGGGGCCGCGTTCCGGGTCAGCGCCGTTCGAGGGCCCAGACGGTGTTCGCGTCCGCTGCCCCCGTGTTCCAGCCGACCGCACGGGCGGATCCGTACAGGTAACCGCGACCGCTCTGCTTGTTGTCGATCCGGAATCCGCCGGAGACGGGGGTGATCGCCCAGAGCGTGTCGTCGCCGACCCGCGCGTCGCTCCAGATGACCTTGCCGTCCGGGTCCGTGTCGAGATTGCCTCGCCCTTCCCGGACGTTGTCGATCGTCCAGTAGCCGGCCTGCGCCTCGGTCAAGGTCCACAACTGATCGTCGTAGACGCTCCCCGTCTCGAGTGCGACCGCACCGGCGGTGCCGGAGTCGAGGTACTGCCCGGTCGCGACGTTGCGGAGTCGGTACGTCTGGCCGCTGCGCGGATCGGCGGCGTCGGCGGCGGGCTTGTAGGCGCGGAAGTAGTCGACGACCAGTTCCTTCGGCCGGGTGTCGTTCGGGTCGACGGTGCCGGTCCATCCGGCGTTCTCGTAGATGCCCAGGTAGAACACCGCCGGATACGTGAAGGACTGGTTGATGGTCCTCGTCAGCACGTTGTCGACGTAGAGCTTGAACTGGGTCGGCGTCCACTCGAGGGCGTAGATGTGCATCTCCGTGGTCATGTCGAATCCGACGCTGACCTGCTCGGTGTGCGTCGAGAGGTTCGGGTCCGACCATTTGAAGAGGTTCCAGTTGAACTTGCTCTTCCCGTGGATGCCCGCGTGCTCCACGACGTCGACTTCCCCGCGTTGTTCCCACGTGTCCTGTCGGCCGGTCAGCCAGAATGCGGTGTGGACGCCGCTCCGCGCAGAGCTCTTCGCGCGGACCTCGAAGTAGCCGTACTGGGGCGTGTACTTCATGTCGGTGGGGATCGAGTGGTCGAACGCGTTGTCCTTGTGGAGGTTCGTCCGCTGCCCGGTCTGGACGCTCGAGACCTTCATCGGGTTGCCGCTGTAGTAGGTGGGCTGGTCGTCGTCGATGCGCAGGACGAGGGCGTTGTTGCGGAACCCGTACCGGGCCGTGGACCGTTCGACGGTGGTCCTGGACTCAAGGTATCTCGGGATCCACAGGTTCGTGTCCAGGGTGCCGGTGTTGAACTCGTCGTTCCGGTCGAGGACCCAGCCGGGCTTCTCGAGCGGATTGGGCGGCATCTCCGCGGCGGACGCGGGCGCCGCCAGGAACGCCGACAGGGCGAGGGCGCCACCGCCCGCGAAGAGGCCGCGACGGCCGAGTCTGAAGCGTTGAGGATCGAATGCCATGGTCTTCTCCTTCTGTGGGCACTGCCGCACTCCATGATGACAACGGTTCCAGATTCTGTCAATCGAACCTCGTCGATGTATTAGGGCGGTGCGATCGCCGGGACGACACCGACGCGGACGGGAGTCGGCTAGCCGCTCGCCTGCGCGACGTCGAGGTGGTCGATGTTCGGCAGGCCGTTCGCGGTGGTCGGGTCCCATCGGACGGTGTTGGCGCCCGCGCGCAGTTGGACGGTGAGGGTCTGGGTGGTCCAGCCCGTCCACGAACCGGTGGTCGCCAGGGAGGCCGTCTCCACTCTGGTTCCGTTCACGATCAGATCCGCCGGCCGCCCGGCGGTGGCGCCGTTGGCGTATCGGAGACTCAGCGTCGCCGCCCCGGCGGCCGCCGCTTGCACGGTGAACTCGGCGTAGGCGCTGTCGGAGTTGTCGCCGTTGCAGAATCCGGTCCCGGAGTAGCCCGCGTGATTCGTGTCGATGGTGCCGGTGCAGGTCGCCCCGGAGCCCTCGGCCTCATAGCGCGTCGCCTCCCCCGGACCGGGATCGCCCCCGCCCTGTCGGACGAGCGAGAACTGGTCGGCGACGAGGTTGCCGCTCCCGCCGGTGACGGTGACCGTTGCGGTCCCGGCCGTCAAGGCGATGCCGGTGAGCTCGCGCTTGGTCCAGCCGCTCGACGACGGGACGTTGAGGGTGTGCACCGTGCCGTCGGCGCCGGTGACGGTCACCCGCCCTGAGCCCTTGGTGTACAGGCCGAGCGTGTACGTGCCCGCGGGCACCTGCATCTGCTGCCGGACGCCGGACCCGTTGTTCACCTGCAGCGCGAACCGGCTCCCGTTCGCCCCGCCGTTGACGTTGGTCACGCCGCCCGAGCCGGTCCTGGTCCACCCGACCACGTTCGAGACGATGATCCGGTCGGCCTGGATGTCGGGGTTGAGGATGTAGTTGTTGCCGGGTGCGACGCGGAATTCACCCGTCGTCGCATTGAACTGCCACTGGCTCATCGAGTGGAAGCGGATCCCCGAGCCCTCCTTCGTGATCGGGACCCACTGGTTGTAGCCGATGCCGTTCCAGGCGAAGTCGGCCCAGCGGTCGCCCGCGTAGATCACCGTGTCCTGCACGGTCCCTTCCACGGTGATGAAGAACCCGGTCTGGGTCACGTGGCTGTAGTCCATCTGGGTGCCGGGCATCGTGTAGTAGCTCGAATAGGAGCCCTGCACCCTGCCCTGGGTGGAGTCGATGCAGTAGTTGACCGAGGTGTTCCAGCCGTGCAGGTCCGAGGCGCACATGGTGTACTTGCCGTCGAGCTTGAACATTGCGTTGCCTTCGCGGCCTTCACTGTTGCGGCCGATCTCGACCGCCGGCTCCGCATAGAGCGAGTCGGACGAGCGGAGCTTGGAGACGAACGCGCGGGAGCGGCCCGAGCGGTTGGAGAAGATCAGGTAGTCCTGGCCGTCCTCGTCGGTGAAGACGGTCTGGTCGCCGGTGCCCGTCGTCGGCGAGTTCACGACCTGCCTCTGGAAGTTGCCGAAGGTGAAGGCGCCGGTGGGCGAGTTGCCTTGCAGGAACAGCACGCCGTGGTCGTGCGTGGGGTGCCACATCTGCACCGGGAGGACGTACTTGCCGGTGTTCTCGTTGTACGCGACACCGAGGCGCCCGATCCAGCCGGCGTTGCCCATGGTGCCGCCCAGGCTGCCGAGGCTCGTCGAGGTCGTGGCGACGTTGTTCTCGAACTTCCAGTTCACCAGGTCCTGCGAGGAGTACACCGGGATCGACACGAAGCTGACCTGGTTGTCGTACTTCTGCGTCGGGTTCGCCAGGTAGGACTCGGCGCCGCGGTAGTGCACGCCGTACCAGTAGTAGGTGTCGCCGAACTTGAACACCCCGCCGCCCTGCGAGTAGATCGGGTTGCCGGCGGTGTCCCTCCAGAAGGTGTCGTTGGTGATGGTCGCGAACGTCGACTGGAGGGGTTCCAGATCGGCGGCCGCGCTCTGCAGCGCCGTCTTCGCCTCCGCGACTTCGGGCTCGGAGGCCGAATCGTCTTCGACGACGTCGGTCGCGGTGGTCAGGGCTTCGGCGAACGGCGCCCAGGTGTCGGTGGTGTACTCGGTGGGGATGCGCGTCTCGTAGTCCGAGACCAGCGTCTCGAGGCCGTCGGCATTGGACAGGTCGGCGGCGGCGGTCTGGAGCTCCGGCTGCGCCGCGTCCTCCCCCACGGCCGCGGATCCGGGAACCGCGGGGCCGGCCAGCGCCGAAGCGAACAGCGCCGCGGCGACCAGCGGTCCCCAGCGGCGTGACGATCTGCGGGCAATGAGTGTCATGGTCTTGCCTCTCACTCGATCTCGCCCGGCAGCAGGACAAGCGGAGACAGCACTGTCACCGCCGCCGGTGAATGAAGCTGGGCGTCCGCTCTGGACCGGGGACTCCTCAAGGGAGCCCCCGGAACCGGGGGCGCGCCAGTCGTTCACGATCGCAGTGCCGGGTGGGATCGTGAGGCGGTCGCATCGTCCATAGGGGCCGCAAAACGGCCCGAATGACTTGCAATCGACCCTACGAGCACGTGACACGCCTGTCGATGGTCATTTCGCCGATGGGCATGGACGAAAGCGCGGTCGCGGGCGCGGTTCAGTCGGCCTTGCAGTCGCCCGCCGGGGTGGAGGCCCGCACGACCAGCCGCGACGGCAGCACGACGTCGTGCGTCGGCTCGGGCGCGAGCGCCAGGTCGAGCGCCGCGCGTCCGGCCTCGGCGAACGGCAGCGCCACAGTGGTCAGCGGCGGCGTGACGTCGCGCGCGAGCGGGAGGTCGTCGACCCCGGAGACGGCGATGTCGCCCGGCACGTCGACGCCCAAGCGCCGCAGCTCGTTCAGCGCCCCGATCGCGAGCACGTCGTTACCGGCGAGCACCAGGTCCGGCCGCGGACGCGATCGCGCGATTCGGCGGGCGGCGTCCCTGCCGCCGTCCCGGGTCACCTCGCAGGGCTCGATCAGCACCGAGTCCGGATCGAACCCGCGCTCCGACAGCCCCTGCAGGAACCCCCTCGTCCGGTTGTCCAACGCCGGATGGCCCGGGCCGGTCAGGACGACGGCACGGCGGCGCCCCAGCCCGCCCATGAAACGGCCGACGATCCGGCCCACCTCGACGTCGTCGAAGCGGACGGCCGGGAACGGCGTGTCGTGCTCGCCGATGAAGACGACGCTGCATCCGTCGGCGCGGAACCGCTCCAACTCGGGGAGGATCTGCTCGCTCGGGACGTCGGCGAAACTCGCACTCGCCACGACCAGCGCGCGGGGCCGCATCCCGCGGAGCACTTCGAGCGCCCTGCGGTGCGCGGCGGCGCCGCTCCCGGCGCTGGTGATGCTGACCAGGGCGCCGCGTTCACGGCCGGTCGCCTGCATACCGGCGGCGACGGCCGCGGCTGAAGCGGTCCTCGGATCGCTCGCGAGGAGGACGACGGCCGTCCGCCGCCCGCGCAGCGCCTGGGCGGCCTGGTTCGAGACGTATCCGAGCGACTCCGCCACCGCGAACACCCGCGCCGAGAGGCGCTCGCTCACGTTCAGGCCGCCGTTGAGCACGCGGGACGCCGTGGAGGGCGATACCCCCGCCACTTTGGCGACCTCTCGCAACGTCGCCTTCTGATGCGCTCGCCGCACCAGGCCTCCCCCCGTTCGAACCGACCGCCCTGAGGCCAGGATGCCAGAGTGACGACCGGCCCCGCCACGAACGCCGCACCGCCGTCGACGATCACACTCGGCGAGGTCGCCGCGGAAGTCGGTGGCTCCAAGGCCTCGGCGCCTTAGACGCTCGATCCGGGCACGCGTCCTGGCGGCCGTCGAACGGCTGGGCTGCCGCCCCGCCTCCTCCGCCACCTGCTGCGACCGGGGTCGGGGCGCCGACGCAGCGGGTTCGAGCCGCGCGTCAGGCGGGGCGGGGCGGCGTCGTACCCCGCACGACGACACGGGCCTCGAGCGGCACCGTCCGGCGCTCCTCCTCGGGGCGGAGGAGCGCGAGCTCGACCGCCGCGGCGCCGGCCCGCGCCAAGGACAGGTCCACGCTGGTCAATCCCGGAGTCATGTCCTCCGCGCCCACCGTGTCGTCGAAACCGGCGACGCCGATCTCGACACCGGGTGTCATGCCCGCATCGCGCATCGCGCTCATCGCGCCGATAGCCATCGTGTCGGAAGCCGCGAGGACCACGTCGATCTCCTCGGGACGGTCCTCCAGCAGCCGCTTCGCCGCTTCGTAGCCGCCGTCCCTCGACACCGGCGCACGCACCGCCGCCCCGTACCCGAAGCGCAGCCCGAGGCCCCGTGCGCCCTCCACGACACCGGCCTCCCACTCCCGGGCGGCCACCGAGTCGTGTTCGGGCAGGATCATCGCCGGCGACCGGTAGCCGAGGTCGAACAGGGCCGCGACGAGCGCCGCGGCGCCGACGCGCCGCGGAACGACCACGGTGTCGAAGGGCAGTTCGTCGTCCCCGGCGATCACCACCCGCCCGTCATCGCTGGTATATCGGGCGAGCTCCTCTTGAAGGGACGTTCGGGAGACCGTGGATCCGCTGCGCGCTCCGGTCAGGATCATCGCGTGCGGCCGCAGGCCGCGCATCATGCGCACGACCCGGATCTCGTCGTCGATGGCGGAGTCGGTGCCCGCGAACGTCGCCACGAGCCCGGCACGATTCGCCTGCTCGATCACGCCGTGGACGATCTCCGCGTTGTACGGGTCCCGGATGTCGGACACCAGGACCACGACCACTGCCGCGGTGCCCGTCGTCGTCGCCCGCGCGGAGGCGTTCGGCTGGTATCCGAGCCGGTTCGCGGCCTCGACGACGCGGGCGCGCAGCTCCGGCGAGACGTACTGCGAGGCCGGATCGAGTGCGCGCGAGGCAGACGCCTTCGAGACCCCGGCGGCCCGGGCCACGTCGAGGAGTGTCGCCGCGGTCCGTCGCGGTGCGCCGCTCGGAGGCTTGGAGGTAGCGGGGTCGATAATCACCATGGCATCCTGACATCGGACGCGCTTTGGAGTGCGCCGCCCCGGTCCACGACGCTTGAGTCGCACGGAACCGGGCTCGTTTGTTCGAAATTGGAGTTGCTGTGCGGCGAGCTTATCAGAAAGCGACCCTGCGAGACGTCGCCGAAGTCGCTGGGGTGTCCACCTCCACCGCTTCCCGAGTCCTCAATGGCGGCGACTTGAACGTGAGCGAGAAGCTCACCGCGCGCGTCCGCGCAGTGGCCGAATCGCTTGGTTACGCGTCGAACCAGGCCGCTCGCGCACTGCGCGGGCAGCGCACCGCGGTCGTCCTGCTCGCGAGCGATCCGCGCACCGCGTCGATCGCCGCGATCGCGGCGGGGATGGAAGCCGCCGGACGCGAACGCGGCGTCCTGGTCAGCATCGCCGCCGCCGGACGCGATGCGGCGGCGCACCGGTCCGCGCTGGGCGTGCTGCGCGGGCTGCGGCCCCGCGCGCTGATCGTCACCAGCGCTAGTTTCGCCGACGTCCCGAGCGAGCAGATCCTCCCCGAGTTGGAGCGGTTCCGCGCCGACGGATGCAGCGTCGTCTTCATCGGCGAGCACGACACGCCGTTCCCGGCCGTCCGCTTCGACGACGTCGAACTGGGCCGCACCGTCGGCCGCTACATGGGCGGACTGGGGCGTCGGCGACCGGCCATATTGACCTGTGCCAACCACCCGGCGGTCGAGAGCCGCCAGCAGGGCTTCTTGGAGGGCCTGCTGGAACAGGGCTTCGAGTCGGGATCGGTGTCGGTCGAGCATTGCGAGATCTCGCGCGACGGCGGCCGACGCGCCGCTCGTCGGCTCGCTGCGGCCGACCCCCGCCCGGACTTCGTGCTCGCCGGCAACGACGTGCTCGCCATCGGGGCCATGAACGAATTCAGGCGACTCGGCATCGCCGTGCCCCAGGAGATCGCCGTCTCCGGGATCGACGACATTCCGCTCGCCCGCGACGTCGCCCCGCCGCTGACCACCGTGACCCTCCCGTTCGCCGACGCCGGAAGGGCGGCGCTGGAGATGGCGCTGGCGACCGAACCGGCGCAGGACGTCGTGCTGCCCGGGCGCCTCGTCACTAGGACCAGCACCCTCGCGGACGGCATCACCCTCCGCTGAACGGCCGAGATCCGACCGGAGGAACCTCCCGGTCTCGGCACGCCTGCCGGTTTTCACGAATTGAACCGTTATCAAATCTCGTCATACCTCCGGTTGACACGATCTGGAACCGTTGTCATCATGGATTCTACTCTGGCCAACATTCGCTCCGGACGACCGCGGCTTCGGCGCGCCGCGGCGAACGGGAACCGTCGGCCCGGCCCATGAATACCGGATTCAAAGGAGACTCCATGAAACCCCTGCTTTCCCGCGGCGCCCGCACCGGCGCCGCGGTACTGGCATCGGCCGCGATATGCGCCACCATGCTCTCGGCCTGCTCGTCGTCCGGCGGCGACGCCGACGGTGAAGTGACGCTTCGGTACTTCTGGTGGGGCTCCGACGCCCGCCACGCCTACACCCAGGAGATTCTCGAGGAGTTCGAGGAACTGCACCCCGACATCAACGTCGAGCCGGAGTTCACCAGCTGGGACGACTACTGGAACAAGCTCTCGACCTCCGCGGCCGCCCAAGACCTGCCCGACGTCATACAGGTCGTCGACCCGCTCATGTACCCCTACATCGAGAGCGGCCAGCTGCTGGACCTGACCACGGTGGCCGACGCGGCGCACCTGGACCGCTACAGCGAGTCGACGCTGTCGCTGTCCACTGTCGACGACGGCGTGTACGCCGTGCCGGGCGGCGTCTCCGGATTCAGCGTCGCGATCGCCCCGGAGGCCTTCGCGGAAGCCGGCGTCGACGTCCCGGACGAGTCGACATGGGACTGGGACGACTACATCGAGACCGCGGCCGCCATCAGCGAAGCCAACCCCGACATGGCCGGCAGCGACATCCCCATGTTCTCCCAGGTCGCCACGGTCTGGCTCCGTCAGCACGGCGAGAACTGGTGGGCCCCTGACGGTTCCGACCTCGGTTTCACCCCTGAGACCTTGGCGGGCTATTGGGACTGGGTGATCCGTCTGCGCGACAGCGGCGGCACCCCGAGCGTCGAGACCATGGTGGAGGCCCACGGCGCCGGCTCGAGCGCGGCGCAGTCCCTCTTGGCCCTGCACAAGGTCGCGATGAACCCGGCCCTGGCCACGAACCAGTTGGGCGAACTCGAGGAGACCTCGGGAGGCGCTGCCCAGCTGATGATCTACCCGGGTGAATCGGACGCCAAAGTGACCGGCTCCTTCGTCAAGCCCGGCCTGTTCTACGCCGCCTCGGCCGCCACCGAGCACCCCGAGGAGGCCGCCATGCTGCTGGACTTCCTCAACTCCACCGAAGCCATCGAGCTCCAGAAGTTCGACCGGGGCGTCCCGGTCGATCCCGAGGTCGTCGAGGCGGTCTCCGGCGATCTGACCGAGACCGAACTCGCCGTGGCCGACTACAACGCACGGGTCACGGCACTCGGCCCCGAACCGCTCCCGATTCCGAACGCCAATGCCGGCGGCGCCATGGACGATCTGTACGACCGGATCAACATCGACGTCCTGTTCGACCGGCTCACGCCGGAAGAGGCCGCGCAGCAGTTCTACGACGGACTGAAGGCTGAGCTCTAGCGGGAGGCGGG
>NZ_JAERMK010000033.1 GCF_016918015.1 Glycomyces sp. YM15 | reverse complement strand
GGGGGTTTGGGGGGGCGCAGTGGGGGCGGGGGGGCCGGGGGGGGTGTGCCCGGCCGCCCGCTGGTGTTCCTCCGCGGAGGAGGGTGGCCTGTGCGGGGATCGCGCGCGGCTGGAGTGCCGCGCGCGGTCTCGGTATGGCGACGTTCGCGAATCCCCTTGGTGTCGCCGCCATCCCGCAGGGCCAGATGACGTGTTTTTGTACCAAGGCTGACACAGTCGGTAGTTGGTCCGCAACAGTGAGTTTCCGCCTGTGGATAACCTTCCGCGCAACGACATTCGCACTGGTCACAGCCTTGTGGACCATGGCGATTGCGGTGCCGGCGGGGCGGTTCGTTCGACGCATGACGCAACCCTGTCACGATTTGTCGCCGAGTGGCAACGATGAGTTCCCCGCCTGTGGACAACGCTGTGGATTCGGGTCCAGCGGTCAGAAATCGCCTGGCCAGAGGTCGTCTTCCTGCTTCGTTTCCGGCTTCGCGGCGTGGACCGTCGACCTGACCGGGCCCGCTCCCGCCTTGAGCAGCAGATCCAGGATCGCGATCGAACCCTTCTTGTGCAGTGGTTCGTTGCCGTTGCCGCACTTGGGGCTCTGGATGCAGCTCGGGCAGCCGTAGCGGCATTCGCAGCTCGCGATCGCCTCCTTGGTGGCGCCCAGCCAATCCGTCCACTTGCGGAACGCCTGCTCGGCGAAACCCGCGCCGCCCGGGTGGCCGTCGTAGACGAACACCGTCGGCAGTTCCGTGTCCATATGCGCGGCCGTCGACAGCCCGCCGATGTCCCACCGGTCGCAGGTCGCGATCAGCGGAAGCAGGCCGATCGAAGCGTGCTCGGCGGCGTGCAGTGAACCCGCCAGGTCCGGAATGCCTTCCAGCGCTTCAGGTTCCACCGTCCACCAGACCGCCACGGTGCGCAGGGTCTGGGGCGGCAGGTCGAGCGGTTGGGTGTCGATCACCTCACCGGAAGGAAGCCTGCGCCGCTGGTAGGAGATGACGTTCGACGTCACCTCCACCTCGCCCAGGCAGAGCCGGACGTCGCCCATCTCCAGGCGCTCGCGCTCGGCGAGGACCTCCAGGTGGGTGATCTCCTGCGCGCTGGTCATCCACGGGGGCTTCGCGGCGTGCACCAGGGCCAGACCGTCCTCGAGATCGAGGTCGTCCACCAGGTACGACTCGCCCTGGTGCAGATACAGCGCGCCCTTGTGCACCAGGCGATGCGAGGCCGCCGCGTCGATCGTGCCGATCAGCCGGCCCGTCTTCGTCTCCGCGATGTCCACGCCCATCGGGCCCGAACCGCGGAGGGTCACCTCCGGGCGCTCCGAACCGATCCAGTAGTAGCGGCCACCGGGGCGGCGGCGCAGGAGCTTCTGTTCGCAGAGCTGCTGCGCCACCTCGCGACTGCCCGGGATCGCGTCGAGATCGGCCTCCTTGAGCGGGAGTTCCTCCGCCGCCAGGCACAGGTGCCCGGCCAGGACGTACGGGTTCGACGGGTCGCAGACGCTCGCTTCTACGGGCCGGTCGAAGATCGCCTCCGGATGGTGCACCAGGTACGTGTCCAGCGGATCGTCCTTCGCGAGCATCACCGCGAGCGCCTCCGTGTCTCCCCGGCCCGCCCGGCCGATCTGCTGCCAGAAGCTCGCCAGTCGGCCGGGATAGCCGCAGAGCAGCACCGCGTCCAGTCCCGTCACGTCGATGCCGAGCTCGAGGGCGTTCGTCGTCGCCACTCCCAGGAGCCTGCCGTCGCGCAGGTCGGCTTCGAGATCGCGGCGGTGCTCGCGGAGGTACCCGGCGCGGTACGCGGCGATGCGGTCCGCCGCCGGGTCCGCGCCGAGGCGGGACTTCGCCTCCGCCGCGACGATCTCCGCGCCGCGTCTGGAGGGTACGAACGCGAGGGTCCGCACGCCGCGGCGTGTCAGCTGCGCCAGCATCCGCGCCGTCTCGCTCAGCGTGGACGCCTGCTGCGGTTCGCCCTCGATCTCGTAGGTGACGGGCTCCCACAGCGCCACCGTCGCGCCAGGGTGCGGCGAGAAGTCCTCCGTGACCGCCACCGCCGGGCGTCCGGTGAGGACCGACAGTGACGCGGCCGGGTCCGCCGCGGTCGCGCTGGCCGCGATCACCGTCGGGTTCGCCCCGTAGTGCTCGGCGAGGCGGAGCAGCCGCCGCAGGGTGAGGGCGACGTGGGCGCCGAAGACGCCCCGGTAGACGTGGCATTCGTCGACCACGACGTACTTGAGGTTCTTGAGGAGCGAGCGCCACATGCGGTGGCGGGGGAGCAGCGAGTGGTGGAGCAGGTCGGGGTTGGAGAGGACCAGGTTCGCGAACCGCTGCGCCCACTGGCGGTGCTCGTACGGCGTGTCGCCGTCGACGATCGCCGGGATGAGCCCGGGGACCGCGAATTCGCCCACCGCCCGCGCCTGGTCGGCGGCCAGGGCCTTCGTGGGGGCGAGGTAGAGCGTGCGGCCTTCGCCCGGCGGGGCCTGCGAGCCGGGCGCGGGCGCGGTGGTGACGGCTTCGGTGAGGAGGGGGAGGAGGTAGGCGAGGCTCTTGCCGGAGGCGGTGCCGGTGGCGACGACGACGTCGCGGCCCTCGAAGGCGTGGGTGGCGGCCTCGGCCTGGTGAGGCCAGGGGCGGGTGATCCCGGTGTCGGCCAAGGCGCCGCGGACCTCGTCGGGCACCCACGCGGGCCACTCGGTGCGCACCGAGGCGCGCGGCGGGAGGCGGCGCAGGTGGCGGAGGCCGCCCTCGGTCGATTCGAGGGCGGCTATGAGCTGGTCGACGGGCACCGTCCAATGATGCCGCAGTCCACCGACACCCTCGGCCGGCACCGACCGACGGCTCGCACGCGTCGGCGAGGCCGGCGACGACGCGTGCCCGCAATTCGGTCATACGCTCCCGCCTCCACTCCACTGGGAACGCAGTACGCTTATGGGCCAAGACACATTGCTTACCCGGCGCAGCTGCGCCGCCACCTGCCGAGAGAGGGGAGCGACGGCGTGAGGGGAACATCAAGCGACGGCGCGGCCGAGCCCGAGCTGGGGCTCAGCCTCTCCGAAGTCGGCGAGTACGCGGTCATCAGCGTGACCGGGGAGATCGACATGTACACCGCGCCGCAGCTGCGCGAGGCCGTCCGCCAACTCGCCTCCGGGGGCCGCATGCGGGTCGCGATCGACCTGACGCCGACCGAGTTCTGCGATTCGACCGGGCTGGGCGTGCTCATCGGGGCCCGCCGGCGCCTCTCCGACTCGGGCGGAAGCCTGGTCGTCGTCTGCGCGAACCCGCGCATCCGCAAGCTCCTGGACCTCACCGGCCTCGACAAGGTGCTCGATGTCCGGGAAGCGGTGCCCGGCGAGTGAACGGCTCCAAGCACGACCGCACTGGAGGACGGGCCGAGGCGGTGACCGTCCGGTTCGCGTTCACGCCGGCCGCCGCCTACGTTCGCGCCGCCAGACTCGTGGCCGCCGACGTGGCCGCGCACGCCGGGGTCGCCACGGGGCTGCTCGACGAGGTGCGGCAGGCGGTCGGCGAGGCGTGCACGCGCGCGGTGCTGCGGCACCGGGACCGGGGCCTCGAGGACCTTGTGCGCGTAGAGTTTTCGATCGGTGATCGTTTTGTTGCGAAAATCACGGATAACGCGCAGGATCTGCGCGCGCGCTCGAGCGGCCGGATCGGCGCGGGCGTCGGCGGCGGCGATGCGCGAGCGAACGATCACGACGCGATCGAAGAGGACACCCTCTCCGAGGAGATCACCCTCATCGTCCTGGGCGGCCTGGTCGAAGACCTGGTCGTGACCGGTCCCGACGGGAACGGCGGCACCACGGTCAGCATGTCCTGGCCCCTGCCCGGCTCCGGCTCCTCCGCCGACCACTGAGGCTTTGACCACGCCCTCCATCAGGCGTGACCGTCCCCACTCGCAAAGCCCTCACATCGTTACACTCCGCACGTTAAGTCTGCCGGGCCGCAGGTCCGGCCCGGCCGCGCCGTCCTACCCGTCCGCGGCTCTTCACGTGTTTGCGATACCGGTCCCGCGGTGCCCCGTGGGACCGCATGGCGAAGCTTGCGAGCCATGACTGTGTACTGCTTGGAGGAACTACATGCATACGTTGCTCGCCAATGGCGACGAGGGCGTAGGTCAGCTCGCGGGCTCGAACCTGAGCCTCGTCGTGGTCGCCGCCGCACTCGCGCTGGTCGCCCTCGGAGGCGCCGCGGCCCTCGTCAAGAGCATCCTCGCGGCCGGCACCGGCACCGACAAGATGCGCGAGATCTCCGGCGCCGTGCAGGAAGGCGCTTCGGCCTACCTGCGCCGCCAGTTCCGCGCGCTCGGCGTCTTCGTCGTCATCGCCGTGGTCCTGCTGTTCCTGCTCCCCGCCGAAGGAGGCACCGACGTCCGCATCGGACGCAGCGTGTTCTTCATCGTCGGCGCGCTGTTCAGCTCGTTCATCGGCTGGGCCGGCATGAACATGGCCACGCGCGCGAACGTGCGCGTCGCCGCCGCCGCCCGCGACGGGCAGCCCACCACCGCGATGCACCTGGCCTTCCGCACCGGCGGCGTGGTCGGGTTCCTCACCGTCGGCCTCGGCCTGCTCGGCGCCTCGGTCGTGGTGTTCATCTTCAACGGCGACGCGCCGGTGGTCCTGGAGGGCTTCGGCTTCGGCGCCGCGCTCCTCGCCATGTTCATGCGCGTCGGCGGCGGCATCTTCACCAAGGCCGCCGACGTCGGCGCCGACCTCGTCGGCAAGGTCGAGCAGGGCATCCCCGAGGACGACCCGCGCAACCCGGCGACCATCGCCGACAACGTGGGCGACAACGTCGGCGACTGCGCCGGCATGGCCGCCGACCTCTTCGAGTCCTATGCGGTCGTGCTCGTCGCGAGCCTCATCCTCGGCCGCGCCGCGTTCGGCGAGACCGGACTGGTCCTGCCGCTGCTCGTCGCCTCGGTCGGCATCGTCTGCGCCATCCTCGGCGTCATCATCACCCGCATGCGGGCCTCCGACGCCTCGGGCCTGACCGCCATCAACCGGGCGTTCTACCTCTCCGCGGTCATCTCCGCGCTCCTGACCGTGGTAGCGGTGCTCTGGTACGTGCCCTCCAGCTGGGCCGAACTCAGCACCACCGTCGCGACCGGCGACGTGCCCGTCAACCCGCAGGTCTTCGCCATCATCGCGGTCGTCATCGGCATCGCCCTGGCCGCGGTCATCATGGCGCTGACCGGCTACTACACCGACACCCGCTACAAGCCCACCAAGGCCGTCTCGGCCTCGACGCGCACCGGCGCGGCCACCAACATCCTGTCGGGCTTCTCGCTCGGCCTGGAATCGGCCGTCTACACCGCGCTGTGCATCGCGGCCGCCGTCCTCGGCGCGTACCTGCTCGGCGGCGGCGAGATCCTCGTCAGCCTCTTCGCGGTCGCACTCGCCGGCTGCGGCCTCCTCACCACCGTCGGCGTCATCGTCGCGATGGACACCTTCGGGCCCATCAGCGACAACGCCCAGGGCATCGCCGAGATGTCCGGCGACGTGGAAGGCGACGCGGCGCAGACGCTCACCGACCTCGACGCCGTCGGCAACACCACCAAGGCCATCACCAAGGGCATCGCGATCGCGACCGCGGTCCTGGCCGCGACCGCCCTGTTCGGCTCCTACACCGACGCGGTGGCCGCCGAAGGCCTCATGGGCGAAGCGCTCCTCGGCGCGCTCAACATCGCCGACCCGGCCAACATCGTGGGCTTCATCATCGGCGCCTCCGTCGTGTTCCTCTTCTCCGGCCTCGCCATCAACGCCGTCGCCCGCTCCGCCGGCGCCGTCGTCAACGAGGTCCGCGACCAGTTCGCGCGCTTCCCCGGGATCATGGAGGGCACGCAGCGGCCCGAATACGGCCGCGTCGTCGACATCTGCACCCGCGACGCCCAGCGCGAGCTGGTGACCCCGGGCCTGCTCGCCATCACCGCGCCCATCGCCGTCGGCTTCGGCCTCGGCGTCGGGCCGCTCGCGGCGTACCTCGCGGGCGCGATCGCGTGCGGCGTGCTCATGGCCGTCATGCTCGCCAACTCGGGCGGCGCGTGGGACAACGCGAAGAAGGACGTCGAGGACGGCGCGCACGGCGGCAAGGGCTCCGAAGCCCACGCCGCCGCCGTGATCGGCGACACCGTCGGCGACCCGTTCAAGGACACCGCGGGCCCGGCCATCAACCCGCTCCTCAAAGTCATGAACCTGGTGAGCCTCATCATCGCCCCGGTCGTGGTGGTCTACACCGTCGACGGTGTCGGCGAGCACGCCGACGGGCCCGTCCGCTGGATCATCACGGCGATCGCCGTGGTCGTCCTGGTCGGCGCGATCCTCGTCTCCAAGCGCCGTTCCGCGGTGGTGGAAGCGGGGGAATCACAATCCCCGGAGCAGCGTGAGTCGGTCGAAGTCGGCTAGCCGCTGAGCGCACGTTCAACTCGCGAGCTCGCTGAATCTGGGGATTCGTCAGCGTGTGCCCCGGTCGATCGGACCGGGGCACACCCATACTCAGGGGACGCAATGCGGAAGCGTGAGCTACCGTAACGAATCGAGTGCATTTTCCGAGTGAACGGTGGGAGCAGTGGCGGACATCAAGCGCCTTGTCATCGTGGAGTCCCCGGCGAAGGCCAAGACGATCGCCTCCTATCTCGGCCCCGGCTACATCGTCGACTCCTCGCTCGGGCACATCCGGGACCTTCCGCGCAGCGCGAAGGAGATCCCGGCCAAGTACAAGGACAAGGCCTGGTCGCGGCTGGGCGTGGACGTCGACAACGACTTCGCGCCGCTCTACATCGTGAACCCGGACCGGTCCGCGCACGTGAAGAAGCTGAAGGGCTACCTCGCGGAGGTCGACGAGCTCTTCCTCGCCACCGATGAGGACCGCGAGGGGGAGGCCATCGCCTGGCACCTGCTCGAGACCCTGAAGCCGAAGGTCCCGGTCAAGCGGATGGTCTTCCACGAGATCACGCCGCAGGCCATCGCCGAGGCCGCCGCGAACCCGCGGGAGCTCAACCAGGACCTCGTCGACGCCCAGGAGGGGCGGCGGATCCTCGACCGGCTCTACGGGTACGAGGTGAGCCCGGTCCTGTGGAAGAAGGTCATGCCGCGGCTCTCGGCCGGGCGCGTCCAGTCGGTCGCGACGCGGCTGGTCGTGGAGCGGGAGCGGGCCCGCATGGCGTTCCGCGCCGCGGACTACTGGGACGTCTCGGCGAATCTCGCCACCGACGACGATCAGCGGTTCAAAGCCACGTTGATCGCCGTCGACGGCGACCGGGTCGCCGCCGGCAAGGACTTCGATTCGGCGACCGGCCAGGTCAAGGGCAATGTGGTGCACCTCGACGAGGCGGGGGCGCGGGGGTTGGCGCAGCGGCTCGAGGGCCGCGACTTCACCGTGCTGAAGGTCGAGAAGAAGCCGTACCGCCGCAAGCCGTACGCGCCGTTCATCACCTCGACGCTGCAGCAGGAGGCGGGCCGGAAGCTCCGCCTCTCGAGCGCGCAGGTCATGCGGGTCGCCCAGCGGCTCTACGAGAACGGCCACATCACCTATATGCGGACCGACTCGACGAACCTGTCGAACACCGCGATCAACGCCGCGCGCGCCCAGGCCGCCGAGCTGTACGGCGCGCAGTACGTGCCGTCCGAGCCGCGCCGGTACGCGCGGAAGGTGAAGAACGCGCAGGAGGCGCACGAGGCCATCCGGCCCTCCGGCGACCGCTTCAAGACCCCGAACCAGCTCAAGGGCCAGCTCTCGGCCGAGGAGTACCGGCTGTACGAGCTGATCTGGCGGCGCACGCTCGCGTCGCAGATGGTCGACGCCACCGGGAACTCGACGTCGGTGCGCACCCGCGCGACGACCGCGGACGGGGAGCAGGCGGATTTCGGCGCTTCCGGCAAGACCATCACCAACCCGGGCTTCCTCCTCGCCTACGTCGAGTCCATCGAGGACGGCGACGCCGACGACGCGGAGAAGCGCCTGCCCGAGCTGGCCGAACGCCAGCACCTCGCCGAGCGCGGCCTCGAGGCCGCGGGGCACACCACGCAGCCGCCGGCCCGCTACACCGAGGCGAGCCTCGTGAAGGCGCTGGAGGAGCGGGGGATCGGGCGGCCGTCGACGTACGCGTCGATCATGCAGACCATCCAGGACCGCGAGTACGTGTTCAAGAAGGGCCAGGCGCTCGTGCCGGCCTTCCGCGCGTTCGCGGTCATCGGCCTCATGGAGCGGCACTTCCCGCGCCTGGTCGACTACGACTTCACCGCGGGCATGGAGAACGAGCTCGACGAGGTCGCGGCCGGGCAGGAGTCGCGCGAGGAGTTCCTCCGCAAGTTCTACTTCGGCGGGCAGGACAAAGAGGGCACCGTCGCCGCCTCGGGCGGGCTGCGGCACATGATCGAGGAGGAGCTCGCGAAGATCGACGCCCGCGAGGTCAACTCGATTCCGCTGTACACCGATGAGCAGGGCCGCAAGGTCGTCGCCCGCGTCGGCCGGTACGGGCCCTATCTCGAGCGGACCACGCCGGGGCAGGAGGAGCCGGGCGAGCCGGGCAAGCGGCCGTCGATCCCCGAGTCCATGGCGCCGGACGAGCTCACCCCCGAGCGGGGCCAGGAGCTGTTCGAGCTGGCCGAGAACGAGGGCGAGCTCGGCACGCACCCCGAGACGGGGGAGCCGGTGCTCGCCAAGACCGGCCGGTACGGGCCGTACGTGACCAGCGGCGAGAAGTCGTCGTCGCTGCTCACCGGCCAGAAGCTCTCCGAGATCACGCTCGACGACGCCGTGAAGCTGCTGACGCTGCCGCGGCTGGTCGGCAAGGACGCCGAGGGCGAGGAGATCCGCACCGGTCTCGGCCCGCACGGGCCGTACGTGAAGAAGAACCGCGACTTCCGTTCGCTCGAGAACGAGGAGCAGCTGTTCACGCTGACCTTGGAGGAGGCCGAGAAGCTGCTCGCGCAGCCGAAGGCCCGCGGGCGCCAGCAGCGCGCGCAGACCCTCCTCAAGGAGCTCGGCCCCGATCCCGTGACGGGCAAGGAGGTCACGCTCAAGGACGGGCGCTTCGGCCCGTACGTGACCGACGGCGAGACGAACGCGTCGATCCGCAAGACCGACTCGATCGAGGACCTCACCATCGACCGGGCCGCCGAGCTCCTCGCCGAACGGCGCGAAAAGGTGTCCTCCGGCGCCGTCCCGGCGAAGAAGACCGCGAAGAAGGCGGCCAAGAAAGCGGTGAAGAAGACCGCCGCCAAGAAGACGGTGAAGAAGGCGGCGGCGAAGAAGACCGCCAAGAAGACCGCGAAGAAGGCCGCCCCCGCGGCGGACGAGTAGCCGCCGCCGCTCGGGGCCGGTCCCCGATGATGCGAGGACGGCGATTTGCCGGTTATGTGTTTTATCTGACACCGGACTGCCTTCGGTCGCGCCTGGACTCGGCGTGTCCCCCTGGGGTCCAGCCCTCCGCGAATTACCTTCCGCCTAGACGCAACCCGCAGCGGTCGCGCTCGCGTCCAGGCAGAAGCGGACCGGCCTCGGAGTCGAGCATCCTCGGTCCGTTGCGACTGCATCCGGCAATTCTTCGAAAGTGAGTCTCGAGTCCATGCGAATCACATTTCTGGTCCGGAACATCTGGGGTATCGGCGGCACCATCAAGACCACGCTCAATACCGCCGAAGCCCTGGTCGACCTGGGCCATGACGTGACCATCGCCTCGTTCGTGCGGCACAAGGCGAAGTCCGACTTCGTCATCGACCCGCGCATCAACGTCGTCAACCTCTGGGACGTGCGGGGAACCGCCGACGGCGGCGATCGCCTCTCCCTGCTCGAGCGCTGGCAGGCCAAGCGCCCCTCGTTCCTCGACGCCGACAAGGTGAACAACCAGGGCGAGTCCTCAAGACTGCTCGACATGCGCGTCAAGAAGTACCTCAAGCAGCTCGACACCGACATCGCGGTGGGCACCCAGATCTCCGTGAACCTGTACATGGCCGCCTACGGCCGACCCGAGGCGTACGCCATGGTCGCCCAGGAGCACATGTACCTCGACAACTACCCGCCCCGGCTGCGCAAGCACATCGACGCGCGCTACGCCGCGATGGACGCGATCGTCACCATCACCGAGGCCGACGCCACCGCCTACCGCACGGCGTTCCCCGAGCTCGTCGACAAGATCACCTGCATCCCCAACTCGATCCCGGCCAGCGCCAAGGCCCCGTCGGAGTTGACCGAGCCGCACATCATGACCGCGGGGCGCCTCACCGGGATGAAGGGCTTCGACATCCTCATCAAGGCCTTCGCCCTGATCGCCGACGAGTTCCCGGAGTGGAAGGTCACGATCTTCGGCCGCGGCCCCAACAAGAAGAAGCTGAAAGCGCTCGTCGGCGAACTCGGTCTCGACGATCGGGTCGAGCTTCCCGGGCCCGTCACTCCGCTCGACGCCGAATGGGCGAAGGCGTCCATAGCCGCGGTGCCTTCCCGGTTCGAGCCGTTCGGGCTCGTCATCGTCGAAGCGATGGCGGCCGGGCTCCCGGTGGTGTGCAGCGCGGTCAAGCACGGTCCGCTCGAGATCATCGAATCCGAGGAGAACGGCCTGCTCGTGGAGCCGAAGCAGCCGGAGGCGCTCGCCGAGGCGCTGGCGCGGCTCATGCGGGACCCGGGGCTGCGCCGTCGTCTGGCCGAGGGCGGTCGGCGCACGGCGAAGCAGTATGAGCCGTCGAAGGTCGTCGGGTTGCACGTCGACCTGTTCAATCGGGTGCTCGCGCGGCGGTAGCGCGTCAGCGGCGGTCGGCGAGGAGCGCTTCGGCGACGACGAGGTCGATCGGGGTGGTCACCTTCAGGTTCCGTTCGGATCCGCCGACGACGCGGACCGGTACGTCGGGGAGGAATCGCAGGACCACCGAGCAGTCGTCGGTGGGGGTGAACGCCGGATCCGAGGCGGCCCGCGCGTATGCGTCCGCGATGGTCCCGAGGTGGAATCCCTGCGGGGTCTGTACGCGCCGGAGGCGTGAGCGGTCGAGGGAGGCGGCGATGATGTCGCCTGCCGTTGAATCCGCGGTCTCGATGACCGTGTCCGAGGAGGGTACGGCCGCGGTGACCGCCTCGCAGTGGTCGAGGGCGTGGACCACATCGGTGATGACCTGGTTCGGCACGAGCATTCTTGCGGCGTCGTGCAGCAGGAGTCGCGTGTGGGCGTCCGTCCGTGCCGTGGCCCAGTCGATCGCGGCTCGTGACGAGTCCGAGCGGGTCGCGCCGCCGTCGATCACGTCCGCCACTTTCGGTGCGCATGCGAGTGCCAGGGCGCGTACGCGTTCCCGGTGGGGGGCGGCGGTCACCACGATCACGGTGTCGATCTCGGGCGCCGCTTCGAACGCCTCCAGGGTGTGCTGCAGGATCGGCTTGCCGCCGACCTCGATGAACTGCTTCGGGAGTGGTGCGCCCATGCGGCTTCCCGTGCCTCCGGCGAGTACGGCGGCGATGGTGCGCGGGCGCGGCTGGGTGTTCGGTTTCGGCAAGGTCGCTCCCGTCGGTGGGTGCTGGGCGGCGGCCAAAGGATACCGGAGGGCGTTCTGGCCGATGCGGGTTCCGGTCCGGGGTACGGGCGCAATAGGAGCGTGTACGAGCGAAGTGGACAGGGCGGCATTGGGGCGGACACGCTACGATCGCGGGGAAGACGGACGAACCCCAAACGTCATTCACCGTTCATCTCGAAGTCCTATCATCGTCGATAGTCGGACGCGCCGATGATCGGACCTTCTTTCCGCAACCCCTCTTCAGCGAAGGAGCTGCTGCATGTTCAGGCGCAAGCCCGCCATTGCGTTGCCCGATGACCCCATCTATGGGCTGACCTGGTCGATCGGCAAGGAGTTCGGAGGTCTCACCAATGTGCTCCTCCACCGGAACGCGGTGTTCTCCAGTCTTGGCCGCCGCAGGATCGACATCCTGACGCTGGCGCCGAACTTCGATACCCGGGCTGCGAAGCTCCGGCTCTGGAAGCAGGGCTACATCGGCAAGAGCGTGCGCTTGCGCAACATCTGGGAGGAGGTGGCGTCGGCTTCGGATGCGGCGCTGGTGAGGCGGTACGGAGCCCGCCGCCGTGATTTCGAGCAGCCCGCGATCCTGCTGCCGTACGAAGGCAGGAAGCAGACCAAGCGCCGCTCCGCGGACGGTGTCGAACTGCAGGTCGACACGTTCCGCTCGGACGGGAGCCGACTGGTGTCCGACCGGAAGGACATGGAGGAGGAGGGGACCGTCGGCGGGCGCGAGCTCACGCTCTTCACGAGGAAGGGCGCGGTGGTCAACCGCTGGAGCCGCGGGGCCGACTTCTACTTCGCGTGGTTCGACCATGTGATCGGCCCGGGGCATGCCTATCTGGTGAACGACTCGCACTTCATCGGCAAGTTCCTGCACCGGTACCGGCGGGACAACGTCACCACGGTGCAGGTCCTGCACAACTCCCACCTCGACCGCGACGCCCCCGACGCCTTCGGGAAGCTCTCCGGCGGCAAGATCGCCATCGTCAAGAACCTGCGGTCGTTCGACATGGTCGCGCCGCTGACGGTCAGGCAGGCGGGTGAGATCGCCGAGGCGGATTTCGCGGGCGCCAACATGACGCCGATCCCGAATTCGCGTCCGATGAAGACGCAGGCGGTCCGTCACGACCGGGACCCCGGCGACGGTGTCATGCTGGCGCGCTTCGGTCACCAGAAGCGCGTCGACCACGCGATCTCGGCGCTGACGCTCGCCCACGCCGACGGCAGCAAGGCCCGTCTGCGGATCTTCGGCGACGGTGATTCGCGCCCGACGCTGCAGGCGCAGATCGACAAGGCCGGGGCGAACGACTATGTGGAGCTCATGGGGTTCCGCTCCGACGCCTCCGCGCAGTTCGCGACGGCCTCGTTCAGTGTGCTGTCGAGCCGGTTCGAGGGCATGCCGCTGGTGCTGATCGAGGCCATGGCCGCGGGCTGCATCCCGGTCGCCTACGACATCCGCTACGGGCCGAGCGACATCATCACCGACGGGGTGGACGGGTTCGTGGTGCCCGCGGGCGACGTCAAGGCGCTCGCCGATGCGGTCGCCCGGGTGTCGTCGATGCCCGAGGCGGCACTCGCGGAGCTTCGCGCCAATGCGCAGAAGCGGGCCGCCGACTTCAGTGACGAAGCGGTGACCAGGGCTTGGGTCAAGGCGCTCGTCGACGCGAAGGCCAGGAAGACCGCCGTCCGGATCCCCAAGTTCACGCCGCTGGTGCAGGAGGCCTTCGTCAAGGAGGGGGTGCTGCACCTGCGCGGGTCGCTGGACGACTGCAAGGACGTCGAGGACCGCTCGGTGGCCCTGTCGTGGTCGGCGCGCGGCGTCGCGGTGTACGGACGGGTGCTCGTCGCGGAGCGCCCCGGGGCGGGCGGGGCGATCGGCTTCGAGGCCGAGCTGCCGCTCGCGCGAGTGCAGGACGCCACGGGCGACATCCTCGATTTCCATGTCGAGGTCGAGACGCCGCGGGGGTTCGCGAAGCGGCGTGTCCTCGCCGACGAATCCGCCGTGCTCAAATCCGATGATATTGAGCTTTATGTCACTGTTCAGGGGAATCTCAGCCTCAAGGTGCTTTCCCTGCCGGTCGAGGGCGGACCGGTGGCTTCCTGAGCGGCCGGCGCCCGGACCGCGGTGTTCCGGGCCGGCCGGTGCGCCGGCCCGGCCACTCGCGGTCCGGTCCCGGCGACGGGCCGTATCATCTGCGGATTCATGTGTGACCCCCGTGTGAACCTCAGGTTGGTCCATGGGCCACGAGACGTTCAGCTAGGTAAACTGCACCAATCCATCATCCAAACGAACGAGGTGGCACTCGACATGTCCACGAACATCGTGATCCTCGCGGCCGGCGTCGGCTCCCGGCTCGGCAAGCCGCACCCGAAGCCGCTCACGCCGCTGAACACCGGCGAGACCATCCTCGGCCGCTCCCTGCGCCTGCTCACCTCCCGGTTCAGCCGCCACTCCATCCACCTCGTCGTCGGCTTCAAGAAGGAGATGATCATGGAGGAGGTGCCCGACGTCGGCTTCATCTACAACCAGGCCTACGGCGACACCAACACCTCCAAGAGCCTCCTCAAGGCCTTCAACATCCTCGGTCCCGGCGGCGTCCTCTGGCTCAACGGCGACGTCGTCTTCGACCCGGGCGTCCTCGACGTGCTCCTCCCGCACATCGCCATGGATCGCTCCTTCATCTCCGTCAACACCGCGAAGGTCTCCGACGAAGAGGTCAAGTACACCCTCGGCGCCGACGGCTACATCAACAAGCTCTCGAAGAAGGTCTCGGACGGCGCGCTCGGCGAGGCCGTGGGCATCAACTACGTCTCCGCGGACGACCGCGCCCTGGTCGCCAAGCGCCTCGCCGAGGTCGACGACCAGGACTACTTCGAAGGCGGCATCGAGCTCGCCATCGAGAAGGACGGCCTCAAGTTCGAAGCCGTCGACATCTCCCAGCACAATGTCATCGAGGTCGACTTCGCCGAAGACCTCAACAGCGTCAACCAAGCGTTCAAGTAACAGGTCCCGCAGCCGTGACCACTCGACAGACACCGTGCGACACCGGGCCGGTCCCGGTGCCGCGCGCACGAACCTAGCCGAAGGCCCGGTGCGTTGAAGAAACTGCTCAAGTCGCTGCCGATCTGGCTCAACCTGCTCGCCGTGGGCGCCGTCGTCACCGCGGTCGCGGCCGCCTCGCAGCCGTGGATCACCCTGCTGCTCGCCCTCACCGTGTTCGGGATGATCACCTGGCGGATCCCCGACGCGCTCATCAGCATGCGGATGGCCCGCACCCTGACCGCGCTCGCCGTCCTCATCACCGCCTGGAACAACGGCGGCACCGACCGCTGGCTCTTCCTCGTCGCCGGCGTCCTCGTCACCCTGTTCATCGTCGCCGCCGACACCCTCGCGAAGGCGCTCAACGTCGGCTACCTCATGTCCAGCAACCTCGACATCGAGCGCTCCCTGCGCGAACGCTGGTCCACCCCGCCCGCCATCGGGCTCATCATGAACTGGCTCACCATCGTCTACGCGGCCGCCGCATGGCCGCACGGCGCCCTGGGCACGGCCACCGACCTCGCGTTCGTCGTCGTCACCGGCGCCGCCCTCGGCTGGACCGGCATCGCCGTCCTCGGCGGCTACCTGCACCGCAAACGCGAACCGCACCCCGTCGACGGCCGCGTCATGACCGCCGTGACCCGGCTCCAGCCGAAGTTCGTGATCCACTTCGCCGGCGCGCGCGAATCGGAGTACCAGCTCAACATGTGGCTCCCGTACTTCGAGCAGGTCGGCGACCCCTACATGATCCTCATCCGCGACCGCTACCTCTACGACGAGATCGCGGCCCGCACCAGCGCCCCCATCATCCTGGTGCCGGCCCAGTCGGTGCTCGACACGATCCTCCCCCGGAGCGTCCGCGCCTGCTACTACGTCAACCACGCGGTCAAGAACGCGCAGCTCATCAAGCTCGACAACTACCTCCACGTGCAGCTCATGCACGGCGACTCGGACAAGGCCATCAGCCGCAGCCCGGTCTCGCTCATGTACGACCGGGTGTTCGTCGCCGGGCAGGCCGGCATCGACCGGTACCACCGCCACGGCGTCGACATCCCCAACTACAAGTTCCGCAAGATCGCCCGCCCGCAGCTGCACGACCTCAGGGTGGGTGAGCGCGACAAGGTCGAGGGCGCCCGTCCGGTGGTGCTCTACACGCCCACCTGGACCGGCCTCACCGCCGACGTCAACTACTCGTCCCTCAAGCAGGGCAAGCGGATCGTCGAGGCCGTGCTCGCGCGCGACGTGACCTTGATCTTCCGCACGCACCCGTACACGCGCACCAACGCGGCCTACCAGGCGCTGGCCGACGAGATCAAGGCCGTGATCGCGGCCGACGCGCTCCAGACCGGACGGCCGCACCTGTGGGGCGCGCAGGCCGAGACCGAGGTGAGCCTGACGGACTGCGTGAACGCCGCCGACGTGACGATCTCCGACATCAGCGGCACCGCCTCCGACTGGATCTACAGTGGACGGCCGTTCGCGATGACGGACCCGAAGGGCTTCAAGGAGCGCTACCTCGACGAGTTCCCGCTCGCGAAGGCCGCGTACCTGCTGGAGCCCGACGCCGGGAACATCGAGAAGGTCCTCGACGAGCTCCTGGTGACCGACTCGAAGGCCCTGTTGCGGGCCGAGATCCGCGAGTACTACCTCGGCGACGTGGCCCCGGAGGACCTGGTGCCGCTGTTCGTCCAGGAGGTCAAGGCGACCTACGCCGAGCCGGTGCGCAAGGTCGCGACGGGCGAGTCCGCGCTCGTTTAGACGACGTGTCCGCCGGAGGGGCCCCGCCGGATCCGGCAGGGCCCCTCCGGCGTTCGCCGTGCCGCGCGGCCCTGCAGCGGACGTCGGCTCAGTGCTGCGCCTCGGCGGGCCGGCGGATCCGGGTCGGGAACGCCAGCGGGGTCCCCCCGCGGGAGGCGGCCACGGTCGCGGGGTGCGGGGCGACGAGTCCGAGCTTGTCGCGCGCGTCGCACAGGTCGGCGAGCTTCTCGTAGGCGCGCGCGCCGAGCAGCTCGGTCAGCTCCACCGCGTACGAGAGGTACACGGGCTCGGCCGCGGTGTGCGCGGTCGGGGAGGCCGTGCACCACCAGTCGAAGTCGTGCCCGCCCGGTCCCCATGAGGCCCGGTCGAACTCGGTGATGAGGGTGACCGAGACCTCGGTGCCGTCGGCGCGGTGCTCGGTCTTGAAGTCGCGCTTCACGGGCAGCTGCCAGCACACCTCAGGCTTGTACTCCATCGGGTGGACGCCGTCGCGCATCGCCTGCTGGTGCAGGGCGCATCCGGCGCCGGTGGGGAAGCCCTCGCGGTTGTGGAAGACGCACGCGCCGTCGACGACCGCGGTCTTCTTCGCAGGCTCTTCTTCGCCGTCCTCGTTCTCGAGGGTGTCGTCGACGATGGTGTCCTTCCAGCGCCGGTGCAGCTGCCAGGTCTCGGGGGTCAGCCGCTTGACGATCTGCCTGGTGCGCTTGATGTCGGCCTCGTCGGTGTAGAACGCGCCGTGCAGGCAGCAGCCGTCGGCGGGCTGGTCGGCCTCGATGCCGGGGCAGCCGCCCTCGTCGGGGTGCTTGCCGAACACGCAGCCCCAGCGCGAGAGCAGCCAGGTGAGATCGGCCCTGACCATGGTCGTGGAGTCGTCGGGATCGAGGAACTCGACCCATTCGCGGTCGAAGTCCTGCGCCACCTCGTCGGTCATCCCACCAAGGTACCCGGCCGGGCGTGATCCGAACGGGACGCGCGCCCGCGTGCGGAAGCCCGCCACCGCTGATCTCCTCCGCTCGGCGAAGCGTGCGGGCCACGGCCCCCTCGGCGAAGCGTGCGAGCCGTGAATCCGCACGGCGTACCCTGGTGTCGTGACCCAGTCCGTCCCGGTTCTGCTGTCGACCACCTCCGTCTACCCGGAGCCCACCGCCGTGGGCTTCGAGCTCGCCGCTGAGCTGGGGTACGACGGGGTCGAGCTGATGGTCTTCACCGACCGCGTCTCCCAGGACCCGGCGGCGGCCGCCTCCCTCGCCAAGCACTACGGCGTGAAGATAGGCGCGGTGCACGCGCCGTGCCTCCTCGTGACGCAGCGGGTGTGGAGCGCCGACCCGTGGACGCGGCTGCGCCGGTCGGTGCAGGCGGCCGAGTACCTCGAGTCGCCGGTGGTGGTGATCCACCCGCCGTTCTCGTGGCAGAAGGACTACGCGTCGAAGTTCTCGACCGTCCTCGACGGGCTGCGGGCCCGCTACCCGCACGTCGAGATCGCGGTGGAGAACATGTTCCCGCTCAAGCTCGGCAAGCGCAAGCTCGTGCCCTACCGCCCGCACTGGGACCCGACCCGGCACGGCTACGACTCGTACACGCTGGACCTCTCGCACTGCGCCGCCTCAGGCGCCGACGCGCTCGCGATGGCCGAGCGGATGGGCAAGGGCCTGCGGCACATCCACCTGTGCGACGGCACCGAGCCGGGCCCGGACCAGCACCTGGTGCCGGGCCGCGGGACGCAGCCGTGCGCGGAGCTGCTCGGCGCGCTCGGGGCCTCCGACTGGAACGGCTCGATCACCGTCGAGGTGAGCACCCGCAAGAGCGGCAACCGGACCCGCCGGGCCGAGAACCTGTACGAGTCCGTGAAGTTCGCGAGGGACGCGCTGGCCGCCGACCGCCCGGTCTGACCGCTCGACCAGTGCCTTCGCGTCGGCGGCAACCTGTTCACGGCCTGTTGCGTTTGTATTATCGGAAGGCGCCCGCGCCGTTCACCCCCATTGCCTTCATCGCCCATCACAAGGAGTACGGATGCCCAAGGACCAGCGGAACCCTGTCGCGAGGATGCGCAGGGCTGTGGGTCGGTTCGTGCCCGCGTCGCTGAAGGAGCGGCGGGCCGCGCGCGTCCGCGAGGGGCGTGCGGGGCCGCGCCGGGCCGCGCTGGCGGCGGGCGATCCGGCGCTGGCGGTGTTCGAGCGCGGCGGCCGCAGTCTCGTGGGCCGCCGGGTGGAGCACTTCACGGCCCGCGAGGCGGCCGAGGCGAACCTGCGGCTGGTGGTCGAGGCGGCCGAGGCGGCCGGGCTGGAGTACTTCCTCGTGCGCGGCAACGCGCCCGAGCGGTTCGCGGTCGGGTTGCGGCGGGCGGACAAGAAGGCGTTCCTGGAGTCGATGCGCGAGCGGCACGGCGATTCGGAGCTGTACGTGGCCCGTTCGAGCCGCGCGGGGAACCTCACGGCGGGGCCGGCGCTGTACGCGGAGGGCGCGCTGCCGCAAGACGTGAAGCGTTCGCAGATCCTGCGGTACGGGCGCTTCCTGCTCGGTCCCGAGGGGCAGTGCCTGGCGGGGCTCGAGTACGGGTGCGATGTGGAGTTCTGGTCGGACGGAGAGGACTTCTCGGCCCATCCCGATTTCGCGCAGCGGATCGACAAGGTCAAGGTGCTCGTCCCGAAGGGCCTGCTGGCGGGCGCGTGGGTGGCGCCCCGGCCGAACCGGGTGGCGGACGTGCTGCCCGCGGAGGCGCGGCGGGCGGCGACGATGAGCGTGGGGGAGTTGCAGTATCCGACGTTCGAGCCGTTCACCCGCAAGCTCGTGGACGACGTGGACTTCCCGGTGGACGCGGTGTACATGTGGGTCGACGGGTCCGATCCCGTGTGGGCGGCCCGCCGGGCCGAGTACTCGGGGGTCGACGCGGACGGCCACGCGCATCTGGCGGGGGCGTCGCGGTACACCGACCGGGACGAGCTGAAGTACTCGCTGCGGTCGCTGCATGCGTTCGCGCCGTACGTGCGGAACGTCTACATCGTCACGGCCGGGCAGACTCCGGCATGGCTCGACACGGAGGCGCCGGGCGTCCGGGTGGTCGACCACGGTGAGATCTTCGCGGACCCGTCGGCGCTCCCGGTGTTCAACTCGCATGCGATCACGACGCAGCTGCACCGCATCCCGGGCCTGGCCGACCATTACCTGATCCTGAACGACGACGTGTTCTTCGGCGCGGCGAGCCGCCCGGAGCAGTTCTTCCACGCGAACGGGATCGCTCGGGTCCCGTTCTCGTCGATGCAGATCGGGCTGGGGGAGGGCCGTCCGGAGGACTCGGCGCCGAACCTGGCGGGCCGCAACGCGCGGCGGCTGCTGGAGGCCGACTTCGGGCGGCTGATCACGAACAAGTTCAAGCACGTGCCGCACCCGCAGCTGCGCCAGGTCGCGCTGGAGGTCGAGGCGCGCTACCCGGAGGCGGTGGCCGCGACGTCCCGGTCGCGGTTCCGCGACCCGGGGGACATCGAGTTCGCGGGGCTGCTGCACCACTACTCGGTGCTGACGGGCCGGGGCGTGCCGGGTGCGTCGAAACTCATGTACGTGGACGTGGCCGCCGCGGACGCGCCCGAGAGGCTCGCGGCGCTCGAGGCGGAGCGGGACGCGGAGTTCTTCTGCGTCAACGACGTCGACACGCCCGCTGAACGGGAGGCGGAGGTCGATGCGATGGTCCGCGGATTCCTGGAGCGCTACTTCCCGTTCCCGTCGCCGTACGAGCGCCGCTGAACGGCCCGCGGAGGCCCGGTTCACGCCCGGGCCTCCTGTTCGGAACCTGGTCTTTTCCTCGGGTTCTGCGTCAATTAACCGAATATTGCGTCTGTATTATCGACGGCGCATCATCGAACGAAAGCCCGCGAACCACACCCCTGGGGGGACGAATGTCAGACGAGCAGAGGGAGTTCATTCCCCCGGCGCGACCGCACATCGGCGAGGCCGAGATCGAAGCCGCGGTGCGCGTGCTGCGCAGCGGCATGGTCGTGCAGGGCCCCGAGGTGGCGGCCTTCGAAGAGGAGTTCACGAAGGTCTCCGGCACCGCGCACTGCGTCGCCGTCAACTCCGGCACCTCCGCGCTCCAGCTCGCGCTCCTCGCCATGGGCATCGGCCCCGGCGACGAAGTGATCGTGCCCTCGTTCTCGTTCGCCGCGAGCGCGAACGCGGTGCGGCTGGTCGGCGCCGACCCCGTGTTCGCGGACATCGAGGCCGGCTCGTTCAACATCGACCCCGACGCCGTCGCGGCGCTCATCGGCCCGAAGACCGCGGCGATCATGCCGGTGCACCTGTACGGGAACCCGGCGGACATGCCGCGTCTGACGGCGCTGGCCGACCGGCACGGGCTCGCCCTCCTCGAAGACGCCTGCCAGGCGCACGGCGCGCAGGTCGACGGGAAGCCGGTCGGCTCCTTCGGGAAGGCCGGGACGTTCAGCTTCTATCCGACGAAGAACATGCATTCGCTCGAGGGCGGCATGGTCTCCACCGACGACGCCCAACTGGCGCGGACCCTGCGGCTGCTGCGCAACCAGGGCATGGAACAGCGGTACGCGAACGAGATCGTGGGCGCGAACATGCGCATGACGGACGTGTCCGCCGCGATCGGGCGGGTGCAGCTGGGGCAGCTCGAAGGCTGGACGGAGCAGCGCCGCGCGAACGCCTCGCGCTTCGACGCGGAGCTGAAGACGGTGGTCACGCCGCCGGTCGCTCCCGGCGCGCGCCACATCTACCACCAGTACACCGTGCGCGTCGACGCGGCCGACCGCGACGGCGCCCTGGCGCAGTTGAAGGCGGCGGGGGTCGGTTCGGCCGTGTACTACCCGACGCCGATCCACAAGCTCATTCCTTACGCCCACATGGACGTCGACCTGCCGGTGACCGACCGCGCGGCCGCCGAGGTCCTGTCGATCCCGGTTCACCCGTCGCTCACCGACGGCGACCTCGACCGCGTCATCGCCGCGGTGAACGCATTGGAGCTCCAGCAGTGACCGATTCGCAACTGCGCGCAGGCCTCGTGGGCCTGGGCGCCATGGGCCGCAACCACGCCCGGGTGCTGAACGCCCTCGAAGGCGTCGATCTGGTGGCGGTGGCCGATCCGGTGGCGGACGCGGCGTCGCTGCCGTCCGGAGTGGGCCTGGTCGCGCAGGTCGAGGACCTGATCGCACTGGGCGTCGACTACGTGGTGGTGGCGTGCCCGACGGCGTACCACGAGCAGGTGGGGCTGGCGCTGGCCGCCGCGGGCGTGCACGCGCTCATCGAGAAGCCGCTGGCGCACACGGCGGAGGCGTCGGTGCGGCTGGCGGCGGCGTTCGAGGCGGCGGGCCTGGTCGCGGGCGTGGGGCACATCGAGCGGTTCAACCCGGCCGTCGCTTCGCTGCGGGAGCGGTTGAAAGCGGGCGAGCTGGGCGAGATCCTGCAGGTGGTGACGCGCCGCCAGGGGCCGTTCCCGGGCCGGATCGCGGACGTGGGGGTCGTGAAGGACCTCGCGACGCACGACATCGACCTGACCGGTTTCGTGACCGGCCAGTCCTATCGGACGATCAGCGCCCAGACGGTGTCGCGGTCGGGCCGGGAGCACGAGGACATGATCGCGGCGGTCGGGCAGCTGTCGGGCGGGGCGATCGCGAACCACTCGGTGAACTGGTTGAGCCCGTTCAAGGAGCGCACCACCGTCGTCACCGGCGACCGGGGCTGCTTCGTCGCCGACACGCTCACCGCCGACCTCACGTTCTACGCCAACGGCGTGGTCGACACCGAGTGGGAGGCGATCAGCAACTTCCGGGGCGTCTCCGAGGGCGACATGATCCGGTACGCGATCCGCAAGCGCGAGCCGCTGCTGGTGGAGCACGAGCATTTCCGCGACGCCGTGCTGGGCAAGCCGAACGACATCGTGGACCTGCGGCGCGGGGCGATGACGGTGGAGGTCTCGGAGATGATGCTGCGGTCGGCCGCGACCGGCCAGACCGTCGCGCTCGACGCCACTGCCTTGGACGGCGCCGGAACGCGATGAACGACACGACCCCTCCCGCCGCGGCGACGCTCGCTTCAGCGCCGATCGAGCGAGTCGCGGCCGCCGGGCGGCTCCTCGCCTCGGCAGCGGGACCGGACCGGGACGAGCAGGTCTTCGAGGCCTTCTCGTCCGAGGTCGCGGAGGTCCTGCAACCGCAGGTGCTGGCGCTCGAACCCGGTGAACGCGCGAAATGCTGGACGGCGGTCGCCGACCTGGCCGACGCGCACCTGACCGAGGCGGTGCTCCTGCGCCTGCCCACGGAGCAGCGGGTGCGGATCGCTTTGGCGCGGCACCGGGACCATGCGCTGCTGGAAGCCGCGATCGCCGAGCCGGCGCCGCGGTTCCTGCTCGAGGACGGGCGGCTGTTCGCCCGCTACCCGGGGTTCCGCGAGGAGCCGCACGGGCTGGCGGACACTTGGTTCGAGGCCGCTACGGAGCGGGTGACCGGGCGTCTCGCGAAGGGCGTGGAGCCGCGGTACCTGGTGTGGACGGGCGTGAAGCGCGCCGAGTACCGCCTGGAGTACTCGTTCTTCGTGCCCGTCGAGGGCTGCGAGGCCACCTCAGTGCGAGTCGGCGCGGTCCGGCTCGCGAAGGGCGAGACGCCGGGCAAGCGCACCGCGGTCCCGGCCGCCGAGGACCCGGGCTTCGATGTGGAGGCCGACGTCGCGGTCCGCGCGGAGGGCCCGCTGACCGCGGTCACCGCGAGCGTGCGCACCGAGGAGCTGACGGCGCACGGCGCGGGCCGCTGGTCCCTGCGCGCCCACGTGACGCTCCGGGACTTCACCTACGATCTGCCGTTGAAGGCCCCGCGCGGGTACTTCCAGCGGCTCGGGATGCCGATCGGGCTCGCCGTCGAGGTCGGGCAGCACCGGATCCTCGCCGTCAGGGTCGACGAGCGGGCCACGTGGCGGGGCCTATCCCGCCTTCGAATACTGGACTTCAGAAAGTGATGCGTGAGATGCGGATCTGTGTCGTCGCCATGGGCAAGATCGGACTGCCGCTGGCGGTCCAGTTCGCCAGCAAGGGACACCGAGTCACCGGAGCGGACGTCAACGCCCGCACCGTGCAGTCGGTCAACGACGGCGTCGAGCCGTTCCCCGGCGAGCACCGCCTCGCGGAGCTGCTGAAGGAGACGGTGGCCTCCGGGAACCTGAAGGCCACCACCGACACCGCCGCGGCCGTCGCCGACGCCGAGGCCGTGGTCATCGTGGTGCCGCTGTTCGTGGACGCCCAGGGCGTGCCGGACTTCGGGTGGATGGACGCGGCCACGAAGGCCGTCGCGGCCGGGCTGAAGCCGGGCACGCTCGTCTCCTACGAGACCACGCTGCCCGTCGGCACCACCCGCGACCGGTTCGGCCCGATGCTCGAGGCCGGCTCCGGCCTGACCGCGGGCACCGACTTCCACCTCGTGTTCAGCCCCGAGCGGGTCCTGACCGGGCGGGTCTTCTCCGACCTGCGCCGCTACCCGAAGCTCGTCGGCGGCATCGACGAGGCGTCGGCCGCGGCCGGCGTCGCGTTCTACGAGGCCGTGCTCGACTTCGACGAGCGCGAGGACCTGCCGCGCCCCAACGGCGTGTGGGACCTCGGGTCCTCGGAGGCCTCCGAGATGGCGAAGCTCGCCGAGACCACGTACCGGGACGTGAACATCGGCCTCGCGAACCAGTTCGCGCGGTTCGCCGACAAGCAGGGCTTGGACGTCATGAAGGTCATCGAGGCCTGCAACTCCCAGCCGTACAGCCACATCCACCGCCCCGGCATCGCCGTCGGCGGGCACTGCATCCCGATCTACCCGCAGATGTACCTGTGGAACGACCCGGAGGCCACCGTGGTCCGGGCCGCGCGCGAAGCGAACGCCGCCATGCCCTCCTACGCCGTCGACGTGCTCGCCGCCGCCTACGGGGACCTCGCGGGCGCCAATGTGCTCGTGCTCGGCGCGGCCTACCGCGGCGCCGTCAAGGAGACCGCGTTCTCCGGTGTGTTCCCGCTGGTCGAATCGCTCAAGGCCAAGGGCGCCGTGCCGTACGTGTCCGACCCGATGTACACCGCCGAGGAGCTCGAGGCGGAGGGCCTGCCCGCGCACCGCGGCGAGACCGTGACCGCCGCCGTCGTCCAGGCCGACCACGACGAGTACCGTACCCTGTCCCCTGCGGACCTTCCCGAGGTCACGGTGCTGCTCGACGGCCGCCGGATCACCGACCCCGCCGTCTGGGAGGGCCGCGAGCACATCGTGCTCGGCAACTAGGCCGCCCCGGAAGGTAGGACATTCGATATGGAGCCCGCGCAAGGCCCCGCCCGCGTGGTCATGGTGGTCCCCAACCGGATCGACGGGGACTCCCGTGTGCAGAAGGCGGCGGCGTCCATCGCCGCCGCCGGGTGGGAGACGCACCTGATCGGCGTCTCCGTCTCCGGCAAACAGGAGCCGTACGAGCAGGACGGCGCCACCATCCACAAGATCCCGCTGCCGAAGATGGACCCGCCGCGGTCCCTGCGGCGGCACGTGGCGGCCTTTCGCTTCCCCTTCGCCTACAGCGACATCGAACGCGCCAGGCGCCGCGAGCGGCACCTGAAGGCCGCCCGGCTCGAGCTCGCCGCCCTCCGCGGCGGCGGGCCCGTGCGCGGCGGCGTGCGCCTGCCGCTGCTCGTCCACCGGGTCGGCCGCCGACTCGAACGGGCCTGGGTGGGCCGCCGCGTCCGCCAGACCAAGGCCCGCGAGCGGTACCTCGGCGGCGAAGGCCGCCTCGAACGCATCGAGCGGGCCTGGTGGGGCGGCCTCCTCGGCGACCGGGCCTGGCGGCGGCTCGACGTCTCCATGCAGCGCTTCGAACTCGCGTTCCGGCCCGAGATCCTCAGGCTCGAACCGGACCTGCTCCACGCCCACGACGCCTACTCGATCGGCGTGTGCGTGCGCGCCGCCGAGCAGCTGCGGCGCTGGGGCAAGACCGTGAAGGTCGTCTACGACGCCCACGAGTTCGTGCCCGGCCACGAAGGCCTCCCGCCGAACAAGCTCGAGGCGCAGTCCCGCTGGGAACGCCAGTACCTGCCCGGCGCCGACGCGGTCGTCACCGTCTCGCACCCGCTCGCGGCGCTCCTGCGGGAACGCCACGGCCTTGACCGCGAGCCCTCCGTCGTCTACAACGCCCCGCTCGCGCATCCCGCGCCCCGCCCCGACCCGGGGGACCTGCGCACCGACCTCGGACTCGACGACGAGACGCCGCTGGCGGTCTACATCGGCTGGGCCTCGCCCGAACGCCAGCTCGAGGTCATGATCGAAGCGGCCCGCCTCGTGCCCGGCCTCCACGTCGCGTTCATGGTCAGCCGCCACGACACCAACCCCTACGTCAAGCGGCTCGTCGCCCTCGGCGAGGAGCACGGCATCGCCGACCGGCTCCACTTCCGCGGCTACGTCGCCTACGAGGACCTGCCCCGGTTCATCTCGACCGCCGACATGGGCATCCACCCGATGCCGACCGGGTCGGTCAACCACGAGATCGCCCTGCCCAACAAGTTCTTCGAGTACTGCCACGCCCGGCTGCCGCTCATCGTCACCACCGTCAAGACCCTCTCCGAAGAGGTGCGGCGGCTCGGCAACGGCGAGGTCTTCACCTCAGGCGACCCCCGCAGCCTCGCCGACGCGATGCGGCGGATCATCGCCGACAAGGACGGCTACCGCCGCGCCTACAAGGACCCGGCCCTGCTCGAGGAGTACTCGTGGGAGCACCAGGCCCTCGAATACGTGCGCGTCTACGAGCGGCTCATCGGCCCCGCGCCGACCTCCGGACCGTCTGCCTGAGCCGCCGGCGGCTCGCGAGCCGCTGACGAGAAGAGGGGCGGGCCCCCCCGCGGGGGGGGCGGGTCCGCCCCCCCGGGCGCCCCGCGCCCCGCTCCCGCAACCCCCCCCCCCCCGACAGGAGAGGCGCTCTTCTCGTCAGCGGCTACCGTGGTTCGCCGAACAGCAGCTCGTCGAAATCACGGCTGACCACCGACCAGTCCCAAGTGGATATTGCGTGTTCCGCGGCGAGCTTGGCGCTGTTGCGCCAGCCCTCCTCGTCCGCATTGATCCGCATGATGCGCCGCGCCGCAGCCTCGGGCGTGTCTACGACCCAGCTCTCGGGGAAGACCGTGCGGGCGCCGCCGTAGGTGCTGCCCGCGAAGAAGGGCCAGTCCCTGACCACGGGGACCGCGCCGCTGGCGACGCCCTCCATGAGCCCGAGGTGGGCGCTCTCGCGGACCGAGGTGCTGAGAATGAAACCGACGTCGGGGAGCTTGGAGGCGACGTCGCTGGTCGCGCCGAGCCGGACCACAGCGCCCGATTCGACGAGCGGACCGAGCGCCTGCTCCATCTTGTTGCGGTACTTCCTGGTGGCGGGGCTGAAGTCGCGATCCATGTCGGCGCCGATCATGATCAACCGGTATCGGTCGTCGGTCTCGCGAAGCGCACGCAGGACCTCGACGGCCCACAGCGGGTCCTTGACGACCTGGCCGACACCGACGAGGCCGAGGTTGAAGCGGGCCTCCGGGCTCTTCTCGCGGGCGAATGAGCTGAGGTCGACCGCGTTGTACACGACGGGCGTGCGCGGCGCTCCGGGCCCGCGCAGCTGGGGTACGAGTTCGGTCGTGAGGCCCTTCAGGTGCTCGGCGACGAACACGAGGTCGTCGACGCGGGACCAGTCCACGAGGTGCGGCCAGCGGGTGAACGCCTCGTAGCTGTGGAGTCGGACAATGATACGAGTGTCGCCGGGGTCGATCTCGGTGATCATCGCGGGCGGGCCCACGCACCAGTCGACGAACACGGTGTCCGCCCAGTCGAGGTAGGGCCGCATGAGGCCTTCGACCTCGGCGGCGTAACCGGGGTCGCCGCCGAGCCGCTCCTGCATGATCCGCCGGTCGGCCCAAGAAACGCGTTTGAGACCG
Source organism: Glycomyces sp. YM15 (assembly GCF_016918015.1). Lineage (GTDB taxonomy): Bacteria > Actinomycetota > Actinomycetes > Mycobacteriales > Micromonosporaceae > Glycomyces. Next base: position 12,352 of record NZ_JAERMK010000033.1, on the reverse strand, counting down.
GTCTGCGTCACGGTGTCCAGGAATCGCACTTCGACGCAGGGGTGAGCCCGGTAGCGCTGCAGGATGTGGGGCAGGAAGTTATCGTTCGCGCTGGTCATCACCAACAGCCGCAGGGGGCGGTGGGCGGGCGGGATGGCGGCGGGCAGACGGCGGCCGCGCGGCGCGGTGACGGTCTGCATGGCCCGGGACTCGTGGAAGGGCTTGATGAACCTGGCGGGGTTCTTGGTCAAAGGGGAGGTGAGGCCGTCGATGTGGGCGACGCGGTGGAAGCTGAGGACCATGGCGCGCTGCAGGTTGCCGGCGGCTTCGAGGTACCGCTCGTCGACTTGGAGCAAGTCCGCGTAGGCGAGCAGTGCCCGGACGGCCTTGTCGGTGTGCTTCGAGACGATGCCGCGCCCGTATTCGATCTGAGCCGCTTCGTAGAGCAGTTCGGCCTTGGTCTTCGGGTCGTCGAGCTTGTCGGCGGTCAGCGCGAGCGCGTAGGCGGCGCCGGTGTGCTTGCCGGCCCAGCGCATGGCCTCCGCGACGCGGCTGCCGGTCGCGAGGCGGAGCTTCGCGGGGACGCCGGGAGCGCGCAGGGGCACGCGCCAGAGCTTGGCGCCCAGGTCGCGGCGCATGATTGGCCGAGCGGTGAGGACGCGAGCGGCGGCGGCGGGCAGGCGTTTCACGGCTCGGCCGAAGTCCCGCGCGATGAGTGAGGGCGGCAGGGTCGTGCGGGGCGCGGGGACCTTGTCGAGCTTCGTGAGCTCGCGGACCGCGCTGATCGCGGGAGCGAAGCCGTTGACGGCTTTGGCCGTGCGGTTGCGTTGTGCCAGTTGCCAGACGGTGTAGATGGCGCCTTCGTCTACGGCGACGATCACGTGGGCGGCCCGGGCCTTGGCGCGCAGCCATTTGTCGGTGCGGCAGCGAGTCCAGACGCGCTCGCCGAATCTGAGATCGACGGCGCGGCGCAGGTTGGAGCGGGGGAGTCCGTGGATCTCGGCGAGGCCGATGCCTCCGAGCTGGTCCTCGAGTTCCGGCTCCGGGAAGCAGGCCCCGTAGGCGACCCGCGCGCCGTCGACGACGAGCGTCGGGACCGTCTCGGCGATCGCGCTCACAGGGAGCGTATTGCTGCTGATGAACAGTACGTCGATCATTGCCCGCGGCCTTTCCCGGTCTGCATCTCGTTGACTAGGTTCTTGACGGCCGCGGACATGATGATCTCACGTGTGAACTGGTCGGCGTGGGCCATTGCCGTGGCGTGCTGCTCGTCGGTGGACTCGACGGCCAGGTGCGCCGCCTCTATGAAGGCCTCGGCGATCGCCTCGGCGTCGATGCCTCTCGCCCCCGTCCACAGAGGGTGTCCGTTGAGGACGTTCGAGGCGTCATGGTCGATGGCGTGCGCGGAGACGATCGGCAGACCGGTCGCCATGTACTCGTAGACCTTTCCGGATGTCACGTAACGGCCGCCGATGAGGATGAGCACCAGTGCGTCCCACCGGGCGTAGGCGGCGGCGACCTCGGCCTTGGCGACGGGGCCGCCGTAGGAGACGCCGTCGGCCTCGGCGGCGCGCAGGAGGTCGGCTTGGAGGTTGGCGCCGCGGCGGGCGCCATGGCCGTTGTGGCCGCGCACCTCGAAGCGGGCGTTGGCGAGCAGCGGTTCCCGCTTGCGGGCGGCCCGCCAGGCGTCGAGGACCGCTTTGAGGTGCTCAGGGCCGAAATTCACGGTGCCGAGGTAGCCGAAGACAAGGCCCGACGCCGGGTCGGCACGGTGCGCGCGGCCGGGGGAGCTGTCGGCGTCGTATCCGTTGCGCACCACGTGGATGCGCTCGGCGAGCTGTGGGTAGCGTTTGCGGTAGTGCTCGGCGATCGGGTCGTTGACGACCCACAGGGAGCGAGCGGACCCGAGGACTCTCGCCTCCCAGCGGCCCTCGTCGGTATTGGGGCCGAAGGCCACGTGGCCGTCGACCACGTCGATCGACCAGCCGTCGCGGAAGTCGATGGCGTAGGGGACCCGGGCCTCTTCCCACAGCTTCCAAGCGGCGGCGAGGTTCGTGTACGGCACGCAGGTGGCGAGCAGCAGGTCGGCCGGTTTGTCCTGGTGAATGCGAAGGACGGCGTCTTCGATGGCGCCGCGCCAGTCGCCGAAGGTCGCCTCCGGAAAGACCGCCTGCTGGCGTTCGCGCAGCCGCTTGATCCAGGCGCCGGGAGAGATCGCCCGGTCTTCGCTGTACCGGCGGATGTCGGTCTCGAGGTCTTCGCGGCGGAGCGGAAGCTTGACCAGCGCCACCCGCGGGTCGACCTGCTCGGAGAGGGTGTGATCGATGCCGGATTCGAGTTCCCAGGACTCGTCCTCGATCGTCACGACCGTGACGTCCCAACCATGGGCGGTGAACTGGTTGGCGGTCTCGCGCATGCGGTACGCGCAGCTCTTCGCGGCGGGAGGGAATCCGATCGCGAGGTAGATCAGGTGGGGGCGCTGCCCGTCGCGCCCGGGTCCGGCGGCACTGTCGGGAGAGGCGCTGTCGGGACGAGGAGCCCCGGCCGATGAGAACGCTGACATGATAGTGGACGTTAGCACGGAGCTCAAGGGCCCCGGGCTGTCCGGATCAAGAATGTGGGGTGAACTCGCAGTGCGCCGGCCGCCGGGTGGACACCCGGCGGCCGGCGCGGCCGTCTCCGGCTAGTCGAGGTGCTCTTCCAGGGCCTTCACGACGGCGGCGCCGGCGCGGCCGTCGCCGTACGGGGCGTCGAGCGCGGCCTCGGGGGCCGGTCGGGTCGCGGTCGCGTGCCACTCCTCGAGCGGGAGCCGGTCGGGCCGGGGCACGAGGACGTTCCATCCGCCTTCGAGGGTCTCGACCCATTCGGTCTCGGTTCGCAGCGTGGTGCAGGCGCGCCCGAGGAGGTACGCCTCCTTCTGGAGGCCGCCGGAGTCGGTGACGACGCCGGAGGAGGCGAGGACGGCCGCGACGAGCCGACGGTACGGCAGGGGCTTGCCCGCGTGCAGGTTGCCCTGGGTGAGCTTGAGGCCGTACTGGTCGGCCTTGGCCTGGAGACGCGGGTGGGCCAGGAGCGCGACCGGGATCGGCAGGCCAGCGAGCGACTCGATGAGCGCGGCCAGCAGCTCGGGGTCGTCGGTGTTCTCGGCGCGGTGCAGCGTCGAGACGAGGAAGGGCTGCGCAGGGTCGATCCCGGCGGGCAGCTCCGGGCCCTCGCCCGCGGCGAGCACGGCGTCGCGGGTGTGGAAGCAGACGTCGACCATGACGTCGCCCACGTTCACGGCTCGGTCGCCGAGGCCTTCGTTGCGGAGGTGCCGCACGGCCTCGTCGGTGGGGGCGAGGAGCAGGTCGGCGCAGTGGTCGGTGAGGACGCGGTTGTGCTCCTCGGGCATGCGCCGGTTGAAGGAGCGCAGACCGGCCTCGAGATGCGCGACCGGCAGGTGCTGCTTGACCGCGGAGAGGGCGCCGGCGATGGTGGAGTTGGTGTCGCCGTAGACGAGCACCCAGTCGGGCTGCTCGGCCTCGAGGATCGGGTCGATCGCGGCGAGCATCGCACCGGTCTGGGCGCCGTGGCTGCCCGAGCCGATGCCGAGGTGGAAGTCGGGTTCGGGGATGCCGAACTCGGTGAAGAACACGTCCGAGAGCTCGGGGTCGTAGTGCTGCCCGGTGTGGACCACGACGTGCCGGTGCTCGGTGCCCGCGAAGGCCTTCGCGACCGCGCCGAGCTTCACGAGCTGGGGGCGGGCCCCGACGATGCTGACGACCTTCACGCTTGCTGCTCCTTCTGCTCTGCAATGGGGGAGAGGACGCCGTCCTGCTCCGCGTACCGCTCTCCAGTCTGGGGGCAGCGCCACTCGCCGTCGCCGTCGGCCTCGAGGCGCTCGCCCGCGCGGCCGACCCAGCCGGCGAACCGGGCGGGCACGCCCATGACGAGCGCGTAGTCCGGGACGTCCTTGGTGACGACGGCGCCCGCGGCGACCATCGCCCAGCGGCCGATGCGGATCGGGGCGACGCAGACGGCGCGGGCGCCGATCGAGGCGCCCTCGGCGACGTCGACGCCCACGGCCTCCCAGTCATGGGCGCGCTTGGCCTTCCCGTCGGGGGCGACCGCGCGCGGGTTGTGGTCGTTGGTGAACACGGCGGCCGGGCCGACGAACACGCCGTCGGCGAGGGTCGCGGGCTCGTACACGAGCGCGTAGTTCTGGATCTTGACGTTGTCGCCGATGCGCACGCCGGTGCCGATGTAGGCGCCGCGGCCGATCACGCAGTCGGTGCCGAGGCTGGCGTGCTCGCGGATCTGGGCGAGCTCCCAGATCGATGAGCCGTCGCCGACCGCGGCGGTCTCGTGCACCTGTGCGCTTTCCTGAACCCTGTAAGGCATTCGCTGCTTTCAATGTATTCGTGGCATTCGCCGAGATCGGTCTGCTTCTGGACGAGTATACGGAGAGGCGCTGCGATCCGACCTCATCGGAAGCAAGCGAACGTCATATTGCGCAGGTCAGTCGCCTTTTCTAACTGCGAGACAACGAAAGGTGAACGAACCTGTTTCGTACGATCTGTCGTTGTACGGGGGTCGGAGTTCGTCCGGCCACGACCATTCGGAGGAACCATGGGCAGGCGCATCGTGATGCTGGTGCAGAACGGCGTCACCGGCGATTCCCGCGTACAGAAGGAGGCCGCCTCCGCCGCCGCCGCGGGCTGGGAGGTGATCCTCTTGGGGCGCAGCGAGAAACGTGCCGAGGAATGGGACCTCGGCGGGGCCCGTGTGCGGCTCGTGCCCACCGGGCGCGACTTCGACCTGCGCCGCCACGAGGTGCGCCGCCCCTGGCTGCGCAGCCCCCTCGCCTACCCGCCCGGCCCGCTCGAGACCTACCGGCGCAAGCAGGTGCAGGCCTGGAAGGCCGACCTCGCGTACACGAAGGCCCGGCTCGCGGTCTGCGGCGGCGGGCCCGGCCCGCGCCTCGCGCTCGGCGCCCGCACCCTCGCCGTGAACGCCGCGGCCTGCTGGATCCGGGCCCGCACCCGCCTGAGCCGGCGCGTGCGCGAGCGCCGCGCGGCGGCCGCCTCCCCGGTCGACCGCGCCGCGGGCCGCTTCTGGGCCGCCCTGCTCGGCGACCGCGCCTGGCGGCGGCTCGACCCGGCCCTGTGGGACCTCGAGCTCGCGTTCGGTCCGGTCATCGACGAGCTCGAGCCGGATCTGATCCACGCCAACGACTTCCAGATGCTCGGAGTGGGCGCCCGAGCGAAGCTCCGGGCCCAGGCCGCCGGGCGCGACGTGAAGCTGGTGTGGGACGCGCACGAGTTCCTGCCCGGCATGAAGCCCTGGAAGCCGCACCCGTGGTGGCCCGCCGCGCAGCTCGGTTTCGAGCGCGAGCACGCCCCGTTCGCCGACGCGGTGGTCACCGTCTCCGAACCCCTCGCCGATCTCCTCATCGCGGAGCACGGGCTCCCACGGCGCCCCGCCGTCGTCATGAACACGCCCGAGCAGCGTCACGGCGACGGGGACGAGGTGCCGGACCTGCGCGAGCTCTGCGGGATCGACAAGGACACGCCGCTGATGATCTACAGCGGGGTGCCGTTGGAGCAGCGCGGCATCCACATCATGGTCGAGGCGCTGCCGTCGCTGCCGGAGGTGCACACGGCGCTCGTGGTGTCGAAACCGCATTGGGCGTATGTGCGGCGCATGGCCGCTCGCGCCGAAGAGCTCGGCGTCGCCGACCGCGTCCACATCCTTCCGCACGTTCCGCACCATCAGGTCGTGCGGTTCATCGCCGCGGCCGACATCGGCGTCAGCCCCAACCACCACCATCAGAATCATGAGATCTCCTTGAACACCAAGTTCTTCGACTACTCGCACGCGCGGCTGCCCATGGTCGTGTCCGACGTGAAGACCATCGCCGAGGAGGTGCGCCGCACCGGTCAGGGCGAGGTCTTCCGCGCCGGCGACACGGAGGACTTCGCGCGCGCCGTGAAGCTCGTGCTCGCCGATCCCGAGCGCTACCGCGGGGCCTACCTCGACCGGGTGCCGCTCGAGGAGTGGACCTGGCGGCGCCAGGCCGAGCACCTCACCGGCGTCTACGAGCAGCTCATCGGCACCCCCGAACTGGGCAGGGCCGCGTGATGGCCGGGGAACCCCAGGCGTTCCGGGCGACCCGGCCCGGCCGGGTGGTCATGGTGGTCGCCAATCGCATCGACGGCGATTCGCGGGTGCAGAAGTCCGCGCAGTCCATGGCGGAGGAAGGTTGGGAGGTCCACCTCGTCGGCCTCTCCGTCGCCCGCAAACCCGAGCACTACCGGCACGGCGACGTCGAGTACCACAAGATCCCGGTCCCGAAGATGGACCCGCCCCGCACCCTGCGCTGGCGCGCCGCCGCCCTCAAGTACCCGCTGGCGTACCGCGACTCGGTCCGCGCCGGGCACGGCGTGCAGCGGATCAAGGCCGAGCGCATCGAGGTCGAGGCGATGGGCGCCGAGCGCGGCCGCGACGGCCTGCTCCGGATGCCGCGGGTCGTGCGGCGCGCGGGCCGGAAGGCCCAGCGGGTGTGGATCGGCCGCCGCATCGATCAGACCAAGGCGCGCGACCGGTACCTCGCGCGTGAGAACGGGTTCCTGGACCGGGTTTCACGCCGCTGGTGGACGCTGCTGCTGGGGGACCGGGTGTGGCGGCGGCTCGACAATGACGCGGTGCGCATCGAGCTGGCGTTGCGTCCTGAGATCCTCAGGCTCGAACCGGATCTGCTGCACGCGCACGACATGTACCCGATCGGGTTCTGCGCCCGCGCCGCCGCGACGCTGCGCCGCCGCGGCAAATCGGTGAAGCTGCTGTACGACGCGCACGAATTCGTGCCCGGCTGCGACACCCTGCCTGCCGACCGCTTCGAGTCCCTGGTCCGCTACGAGCGGCGGTATCTGCCGTACGCGGACGCGATCGTCACGGTCTCGGCGCCGCTCGCGGATCTGCTGCGGGAACATCACGGGCTCGACCGCACGCCCGCGGTGGTGCTCAACGCGCCGCTCACGCCCGATCCGGGCCGTCCCGACCCGGGCGACGTGCGCAGCGCGTGCGGGCTCGGCGCGGACACGCCGCTGGCGGTCTACTCGGGTTGGGCCGCACCGGAGCGGAAGATCGAGATGATCATCGAGGCGGCCCGACAGGTGCCGGAGCTGCATGTCGCGTTCCTCGTCAACCGGCCGAACCACCCGTACGTGCAGTCGCTGGTCGCTCTGGGCGAGCGGTACGGGATGGCGGAGCGGCTGCACTTCCGCGGCTATGTCGACTACGCGGACCTGCCGCGGTTCCTCTCCACCGCGACGATGGGCATCCACCCCATGCAGACCGGGCCGATCAACCACGAGATCGCGTTGCCGAACAAGTTCTTCGAGTACAGCCACGCGCACCTGCCGCTCATCGTCTCGGACGTGAAGACCCTCTCCGAGGAGGTGCGGCGCATCGGCAACGGGGAGGTGTTCACCTCGGGGGACGTCGGCAGCCTCGTGACCGCGATCGACAAGGTCATCGCCGACCCCGAGTCCTACCGGGCCGCCTACCGCGACCCCGCGACACTCGCGGAGTACACGTGGGAGCGCCAGGTGCACGAATATGTCGCGCTGTACGAAGAACTCACGAAGGAGCTGCCGCGGTGAACGCCCGGAGACACGTCGCCGTGGTGACCCCCTGGTACCCGGACGCGCAGCGCCCCTACCGGGGTTCGTTCGTGCAGGCGATGATCGAGGCCGTCGCCCCGGGACTGGACCAGATCGACGTCTACCACCTGGACGGCTGGGCCGTGACCCGCGAGCCCGCGAAGCTCGAGCGGGTCCGCGAGCTCCAGCGCCGGCTGCTGCCGCGCGCCCTCGCCCCGGCGCCCGCCGTCGCCGGAGCGAGACTCTACCGGCTTCCGGCGGTGATCGAACGCAGCCGCGAGCACGCCGTGCACGCCCGGAGGTACGCCGAATGGCTCGGTGTCGCCTTGGGCGGCAAGCCGATCGAAGCGGACCTGATCCACGCGCACGTGCCGATGTACGGCGGGTACGCGGCGCTGGAGAACGCCCGGCCCGGTGCGCGCGTCTACCTCACCGAGCACTCGTCGTTCCTCGAGGACCTGCTGGCCCAGCCGGACGCGCGGGCGCTCTACGACGAGATCCTCGACCGCTGCGCCGGGCTCTTCGTCGTCGGCGAGCCGCTGCACCGGCTCATCGAGGAGGTCTTCCCGCACCACGTGGGGAAACTCGCGTACATCGCCAACCCGATCGACTTCGCCGTCCAGCGGCCCGAACCGCCGATGGCGCTGCGGCGCTGGCTGTCCGTGGCCGGGCTCATCGAACGCAAGCGCATCGACTACCTGCTGCGGGCCTTCGCCGACTGCCGCGCGGAGGACCCGGGCCTGACGCTCACGCTCGCGGGCGAGGGCGAGCTGCGCCGCAAGCTCCTCGCGCTCGCCGGCGAACTGGGGGTCGAGGACGCGGTGGACTTCATCGGCGCGGTCGAACCGGGCGACATCCCGGGCCTCATGGCCGACCACGACCTGCTGGTGCACACCAGCCGGCACGAGACGTTCGGCGTGGTCGTGGTCGAGGCGCTCGCGGCAGGGACCCCGGTCCTGGTGACCCGCTCCGGCGGTTCGGACCAGGTGCTGGAGGACATCGACGACGACGCCGGGCAGCTCGTCGACGTCGTCGACGACCCGTCGGCGTTCGCCGACGCCTACCGTTCCCTGCGCGACCGCTACCCCGGCAAGACCGACCTCCCGCGAGCGCGGGACCACTTGCGCGCCAAATACTCCTACGACGCCGTAGGCGCCCACCACCACCGGATCTGGTTCGGAGACCCATCGTGAACCTGCTGTTCCTCGCGCCGCAGGCCGCCCGCAAGCGGGCCGTCGCGGTCGAGACCCGCCGCGCCCTCGACGACGGCCACCGCGTGGTCCTCATCGCCGAAGCCGGCGTCAACCGCGAAGGCTGGGACCTCGACCCCCGGGTCGACGTCGAATGGCTGCAGGCCAACGCCATCGACGCCGGCGAGCCTCGGGCGACCGCGATCTTCGCCCGGAGGCTACCGCTCGGCCTGCTGCGCCGCGTCGGCCGCGGCCCGCTCCGCGGCCCCGCGGACAAGGCCGCCCGCCGCTGGAAGCGGAAGGTGACGGGCCCGCTCGACGCGAACCGCAGACGCGCGACCGAGGCGATGCGCGAGCGCCACCGCCTCGAACGGGTCCACGCCCGTGTCCAAGCGGTGCAACCAGACTGGCTCGTCCTCTGCGAATCGTCCGCCATCGAACTCGCCGCCGAGTTCGTTCCCGAACTGCTCGACGCGCACCCCGAGACGCGCACGACCTTCGCGTACGAGCCGTTCCCCGGAGGCGACCGTGACCGCTGACCGGCCGCGGCTGCTGTACCTGGCGTTCTACTTCCCGCCCTCGCGCGCCAGCGGCGTCTACCGGGCCCGCGCCACCGCCAACTACTTCGCCGAGGCGGGCTGGGACGTCACCGTCGCGCGCGTCCCGCAATGGTTCCTCACCGACGTCGTGGGCTCCACCGACGACGGCCTGCTCACCACGGTCGATCCGCGCATCGCCACCGTCAGCCCCGAGCTCGACGACTTCATGTGGGAGACCGATGTGCGCGCGTTCGGGCCCTTCCGCGGGAACTTCCCGTTCCTGGCCGCCCGCTGGCACAAGTGGAAGCAGCGCTTCAAGTTCCCCGACCGGTACGCGTCCTGGGGCGAGTCCGCGGTCGAGGAGGGCCTGCGCCTCCACGCCGAGAACCCCTTCGACCTGGTGATCGCCACCGGCAACCCGTTCTCGGCCTTCGGCGCCGCCTACGAGCTCGGCAGGCGCACGGGCCTGCCGTACATCGTCGACTACCGCGACTCCTGGACACTTGACCTGTTCACGAACGAGGATGCGTTCCCCAAGGGCGACAAGGCGTGGCAGTGGGAGAAGCGGATCCTCGAGAACGCGGCGGAGGCGCTGTTCGTGAACGAGGCCCTCCGCGGGTGGCACGCCGACCGGTACCCGCGGGCGGCCGAGCGGATGCACGTGATGCTCAACGGCTGGGACCCCGACGTCCTCCCCGAGATCCCCGATGCGACGGCGGACGAGAACCGCCCCCTCTCCTACTCCTACATCGGCACCCTGACGGCCAACCAGCCCGTCGACGCGCTCTTCGCGGGATTCCGGGCCATGACCGACCTGGGCGCACACCCCGGTGCCACCCTCGACCTGTACGGCCACCTCGGGTTCTTCGCGAAGTACGAGTCGCGGATGCGCAGCGACATCGGCCTCGACGACGACTACGACCGCATCCGTCACCACGGCCCCGTCTCCAAGGCCGAGATCGGCCGGGCCTACGCGGCGAGCGACGTGCTCGTCTTCCTCGTCGGCGGCTCCAAATACGTGACCTCCGGGAAGATCTTCGAATACATGGCCACCGGACGCCCCATCGTCTCCGTGCACGAGAGCGGCTCCGCCGCTGAGGAACTCCTCCACGACTACCCGCTCTGGTTCAACCCCGGCGGCCTCGAGCCGGGCGCGGTCGCCGCCGCCATGGCCGAAGCGGGCGACGCCGCCCGCAAGGCCGACCCGGACCTGGCCGAGCGCGCCCGCGCCTACGCGGCGGGCTTCACCAGGTACCGCGCGATCGAGGCGTTCGAGCGGCGCGCCCGCGCCATCGCCGAGAACGGGGGCCCGCGATGAGCGCCGCGACCGACCTGCAGCCGCTGCCCGAACGCGTCGTGATCCTCCTCTTCGGCAACGGCGCCGTCAAGCGCGCCAACGACTACGCCTACCAGATGGCCCGCCGCGGCGTGCGCGTCCAGGCGGTCGTCGCGGACGGCCAGGGCTGGCGCCGCGCGCCGTCCCTCCACCCGAGCGTCGAGGTCTACTCGCTCGCGGGACCCGAGAACCGCCAGCCGCTCCTGTGGCTCTACGAGACGGTCGTCGAACGCGCCCCGGCCGCGGTGCTGCGCCGCCTCGACGGGAAGGTCCCCGGCGCCGGGTTCGCCCGCCGCGCCCACCGCAAGATCGCGGGCTTCTGCCGCCGCAACCTCTTCTGGAAGGTCTACCGGCCCGTCCGCCACCAGGCGCTCCGCGCGATCGCCCTGCGTCGGATGGGACGCCTCGACATCGGCGCCGCCGACCACGTCGTCTGCCCCGACCCGGCCGCCGTCCCGCTCGCCTGGTCGATCGCCAAACGCCACCCGCACCCGTTCGTCACCCGCGCCCTCCACTACGGCCCCTACAAGGCCCACCCCGTCCTCGAACCGCTCGAACCCTGGGACACCGACCTCCACGGCAAGGAGGACCGCCCGCCGTACCTGCCCCTGTGAGGCGACCGCCCCGGAAACGCTTAGCGAGTGTTTGGTCCTGATTCGGTGAATCGGGGGACGGGTGAGTCGCGCGTGAGGCTCGCTCGTTTTCCTTGATATGGCGGGTGAAACACCTGCGTATCCCAGCGATCTGATTGAGCCTTCTTCGCATGCCGCTCGACCCTGGTCGCCGACCGGGTCGGGGTGCTCGCTCAGACATGGTTCTTGCAGCCGGGACGGCGGCCTGCGCGGGCGATGGCAGCGGGAGTGAATCCGGGGTGCGATCTGTCGTGAGGGGTGGTTGCCGGTCGCGGTCAAAGCAGTCAACGACAAGACGGCGGGGGAGTGGATCCGGGGTGTGATGCCGCCGTGCGGGCTGGTTGCCGGTTGCGGTCAATGCGATCAGCGACCGAACGGCGAGGATGAGGTCTGGGGTGCGATGCCGCCGTGCGGGCTGGCTGTCGGTCGCGGTCAAAGCGATCAGCGACTGCGAGGTGGGCGAGATTCGGATGTGTTGCCGTCATTGAGGCGGGATTCGGGACCCGGGCCGATCGTTGCCATCGGCCGAACTCGCCGAGTCCGGCCCGACGTCGCAGCGATCGGGTGGTCGGCGACGAGGGAGCCGGCAGTCGACGGGATCGGCCCGGACATGCTCGTGCTCGTGCTCGTGCTCATGTGCATGGTCGTGGTCCTCATGCGCCTGGTCGCCTCCTTCCCGGTGCTCTACTTGCTTCCCTCGCTGGCCCTGCTGGCCCTGCTGGTCTTGCTTCGGCTTCCGGTTCCGGCCCTTCGGCTTTCGCCTGGCCGCGCGCCGTCCCTGCCAGGGGCGGATGTGGTTGCCTGCCGTCCCTGAGGGAGTGGTGCGGCCTCCCGGTGGATGCCGGGTGGTTGCCGGTGGCGGGTTCGCCTCCCGAGGATCGCTTGCCGTTCCTCGGGGTCCGTCCCGCAGTCGCGCGGGCTTGCGGGCGCGGCGCTGCCGGGACGGGGTGGTGCTCGCCATGGACGTGCTTGCGGTGTCGCCGTACCGAGTCCTCTATTCGCTCGGTGTGGCCTCACCGCTGACGCTGACGGG
>NZ_JAERMK010000032.1 GCF_016918015.1 Glycomyces sp. YM15 | reverse complement strand
ACCGCTTCGGCCTTGAACTCCTCGGGAAACCGGCGATGATACTTCGAGGTCGACACTCTTCACTCCTTGCAACCCGAACCCTACCGGCCCGGGAGATCAAGGTGTCAACGTCAAAGGGTTAAGCCCCAGCAGCAGCAGGGGCAGGCTCGATTCCGGCCGGGTCCTCAAGCGCGGTGAGGGCCCCAGCGCGCCGCGAACCGCCGCCGGGGCCCTAACGCGGCCAGGATCCCGAGTCCCGCCCGGGTCCCGCATCCGGCCCGAGCCGCTATCGCGGCGAGGGCCCCAGCTCCTGCCAGGGTCCCGAGTCCGGCCTCAGCGACGGCAACGCACCCGAATCCCGCCACTCCAGTCGCTGATCGCTTTGACCGCAGCCGACAACCAGCCCGCACGGCAGCACCGCACACTGGGTCCGCTTCCCCCGCACTGCCGGAGCGGTGCCGTCGTGCGAGGACGGCACCGCTCCGGCTCAGGCCATGAGGTCGGCGAACATGTTCCGGAACTGCTCGTCGGTGTACTCGGAGGCCATGGTCAGGCTGGTGTCGGAGACGGAGAGGGCCGAAGGCGACGCGGTGGACCGCGTCCAGGGTGTCGATCGCGGCGGTGGCCTTTTCGCAGTCACCCGCGTCGTGGGCAGTCTCGGCGTCGTGGGCGGTCCACCGAGCGTCGAGGCGGAGCCAGGACACGGTGAGCACGACGATCGCGGCGACGGCGAAGCCGGGCGCGTCGCACGCATGAGCAGGTAGCCGATGCCGAGCATGGTGGCGTTCCCGGCGGTCGCGACCACGGGGTCGGTGGCGCGGCGAGGCGGCGCGGGACGCGGGGGCACTGTCGGAGGGGCACTGTCGGGCGGCGGTACGGACGGGACGGCTTCGAGGTACAGGGCGCTCCTCGGGGCGTCGGGACCGCCGCAGTGCAGCACCGATCACTCGAGACCGGTCCCGGCTTCGGACCCGGATCAGCGGTTTCGGCGCACGGTTCCCCCACACCGTGGCACGATCCGACCTGGACAGGAAACCGGTCGTCCCCGCATGGGGGCCGGGCACGATGGACGAAGGAACGGGAGATCAATGAAAGCGAACACCAAGGCCAAAGCGCTGGCGGTCGGAGCGGCCGCGACCGCGGTCGCCGCCGGGGCGGCGATCGTCATCGGCAGCAGGTACAGGCACACGGCCACGGTCGGGCGGGTCCGCCTGAACAAGTTCGACCGCTGGTTCGACACGCTCGACACCGAGGGGAACGGCTATATCACCGAGGCCGACCTGAACAAGGCCGCCTCCCGCGTCCTCGGCGCGCGCGGCGTGCCCGTCGACAGCCCGATGGGGCTCGAGCTCCGCGAGGCCACCGAGCGGCTGTGGGCGGAGTTCATCGCTCCGAAGGCCGGCTCCCAGGGCCGGGTCGGCCGCCGGGAACTGCGCGCGGCGCTCGCCGAGCACATGCTCAGCGACCAGTTCGCCGCGGCCGCGAAGCTCGCCTCGATCGCGGACGCCTACTTCGCGATCGCCGACGAGGACGGCGACGGCCTCATCAGCTCCGGCGAGTTCGTGCAGCTCCTGCGCAACTGGCACGGCGTGGACTACCAGGAGAGCCACCGCGTGTTCGAGTACCTAGACGCCGACCACGACAACCGGATCTCGCCCGAGGAGTGGCGCAGCGCCGTCTTCAGCTTCTTCCTCGGCAGCGAGCGCAACCATCCGGCGAACAACCTGTTGGGCAAGGTCGGCAGCCCGATTCTGGCTCCGGCCCGGGTCTGACCGGTCCTTCCGAAGGCCCCGTGCGACGCGATCGCACGGGGCCTCACCTGTCCGCGTAGAGCGCTTCGAGTTCGCGGCGCAGGACCGGGTCCGGCTCGGCCTCGACGCGTTTCAGCAGCCGGTCGGCCTCGACCAGGGTCATCGCGTGCTCCCAGCGCCGCCGGAACAGGTACGCGTCGAGCGCGCGGTGCCGTCGGCAGAAGTGGTCGAGGTTGCGCATCAGCTGCGCGCGCATGACGCGCTGCGCCACCATGGGGTTCGGGTCGGCCAGCGGATGGACCTGGTGGTGGTTCACCGCTTCGGTGCTCACCGAGAACCGCACGCCGAGCCGGTGGAGCCGGTAGCTCAGGTCGGTGTCCTCCAGGCCCCAGCCGGTGAAGGTCTCGTCGAAGCCACCGGCCTGTTCGATCGCCGCGCGGGGGACGGCCAGGTTCGCGGTCGTCGCGAGCGCCCACGCGAACCGGAAGCCGTCGAGTCCGGTCCCGTACTCCTCGACGATCGCGTGGTAGTTGTCGGGCTCGTCGCCGAGTTCGACGCCGCCCTTCTCGACCGCCGCCAGCGCGGCTTCCGGGTCGGCGGCGAGCGCGCCGGGTTCGAGGAGCCGGATCGGTTCGCGCAGCCGCTCGGCGGAGCCGACGCGGGCGGCGAGTCGGAGGAGGTCGTCCTCGCCGACGGGGAGGACGCCGGGCCGCCACCAGGTCATGGCGCGGCGCTTCCAGCCGATGACGCCGCGCGAGTCGCCGTTGGCGGCGGCGACGTGTTCGGCGACGAAGCCGGGGGCGGCCATGCGGTCGTCGTCGATGAAGACGACGAGGTCGCCTTGGGCGCGTTCGAGCGCGGCGTTGCGGGCGGCCGCGCGGCCGCGGTTCTCCTGCACGACCAAGGTGATCGCGATGCGGTCGCGCAGCGGGTCGACGAGGTCGGCGACGCCGCCTGCGGTGCCGTCGTCGCACACGACCACTTCGAACCGGGGGTAGGTCTGCGTCAGGAGGGATTCGAGGGTGAGGGCGAGGTATTCGCGCTTGTCGCAGGTCGCCATCACCAGACTGACCGAGGGTGCTACTGCCATCCGAGTCTCCATCGGGTCTCGCCGTCGAGGTCCACCATGTCGTGCAGGTCGCCCGTCACCGCGGTGAACGGTGGGGCCGGGTCGGTGCGGGGGCGCGCGATCACCGGTACGGGTCCCTTGGGCGCCATCATGAGTCCGACCTGGCGCGAGACGACCGCGCCGGGTACTGGGTCGATGCGGAAGCGGCCGAGGACCGTGGCGAGCACGGTCTTCATCTCGAGGTCGGCGAAGGCCGCGCCGATGCAGGCGTGCGGTCCGGCGCCGTACGGCAGGTACTCGTAGAGGCTCGGCCGGGCCGTCTCCCACCGTGCGGGGAGGAACCGCAGCGGGTCGGGGAAGACCTCCGGGTCGCGGTGGGTGGCGAACTTGCTGGTGACGACCTGGCACCAGGCCGGTATCTCGTATCCGCCGATGGCGGTGGGCGCCACGGCGATCCGGGAGGTGTTCGGTCCGGGCGGCAGGAGTCGCAGGGTCTCCTTCAAGACGTGGTCGAGGCCGGTGGGGAATGCGAGCGCGGTGCTCGTGCGCGCGGCCCGTTCGGGCACGGACGCGAGGAGCTTGTCGAGTTCGGCCGGGTGCTGGGAGAGCAGGAGGAGTGTCCACGCCAGGGTGTTCGAGGAGGTCTCGTGCCCGGCGACGAGGAGGGTGGTGAGCTGGCCGACGAGCTGGTCGTCGTCGAAGCCGTGGCCGTCCTCGTCGCGGGCGTCCATGAGGGACTGGAGCAGGTCGGTGGCGGCGCCGCTGCCGTCCCGGCGGGCGTCGATGATGTCGGCGAGCGCGCCGTCGAGCCTGCGGATCACGGTGAGGAGCCGCCGGTAGGGGGTGCCGGGGAGGTCGAACGGGAAGTACTTGATGGAGGACGCGAAGTAGCGCAGCGCCAGCATGTCCTGGACCATGCGTCCGATGTGGTCGGCTCGGTCGGCGATGTCGACGCCGAAGAAGCACAGGCACGCGATCCTGAGCGTCAGGCGGCGCATCCGGTCGGTCAGGTCGAACGGTTCGCCGGGCGTCCACGAGTCGACCTCTTCGGCGGCGAGCCGGGCGATCTGCTCCCCGTGGGCCAGCGCCGCTCGGGGTTTGAAGGACGGGGTGGCGACGCGGCGCGCCTTCCGGTGCTCGGGGCCGTTCATGTTGAGCAGTCCGATGCCGCGCCTGGCGTCTCGGATGCCCTGGGGGATGGCGTATTCGAGGACGGTGTGGAAGGTGTCGCCGCGGGTGAGCACGGTCCGGTTGTGCTCGGGCCCGAACGCGAAGACCTGTTTGCGGTCGCCGTGCACGAGCCCGGCGACGGGGCCGTATTCGTGGTGGAGGCGGGCGGTGTAGCCGACGGGGTCGACGGCGTACTCGTGGGCGTTGCGCCGCCTGCCGAGCCAGCGGTGCGGTGGCGGCCCGGGGACGGTCATCGCGGCTCCTCACGGTTTTCAGAAGCCCAGTAGTCGGGGTGCGGGCGTTCGATATCGGCTGCTGCGCCGTGCTCGAACGCGGCGGCGGCGAGGCGGCCGGCACTGCCGCGGAGCGCGTCGACCGCGGCCATCGGGAGGTATCGGCGGAAGAGGCCGGGGAACGCGGTGGCGAACGCGGCTTCCGCGTGCGGTCCGGGCGGTGCCTCCAGCCGCTCGGGCTGGACCAGGCCGAGGGCGAAGTGGACGGTCCAGTATTCGAAGAGCGTCAGTTCGCTGACGGTCTGCGTGAGCGGTGCTCCGGTCGCGGCGAGGTCGGCTCGGAACCGGTCGGCCAGGTCGGCCTTGCGGAAGCCTTCGGGCAGCCGCGTGTCGCCGAAGTCCCCGAGCCAGGTGTACCCGTCATGCGAGGCGCCGCAGTAGAACCACTCGGCGTGGACCCGCATCCAGGAGGCGTACGGCAATCGGGTGAGGCCGGTTCCGGCTGCGGGCGTGGCGAAATCGGGTTCGGCACCGGCGGGTGAAGCGCAGACGGAGAGGCGCGGGCCCTGGAAGCCGTTGGCGGTCAGACTCAGCCGGTCGTCGTGCTCGAGCAGGTTGGGCACCGTGACGAGATTGTCGATGTTGTTGCGCCGCAGGTACTCCACGAGTGCGAGGTCGTCGGCTCCGTTCTTGCCTTCGATGGCGGCGAACGCGAGGGCGTGCGCTCGCGGCAGGACCAGGCCCTGGGACGGGGTGTACATGTCGACGGCGCGCGCCCAGGCCCAGCCGCGGCGGGCCGCGACGCGGACGAGAGCGGCACTGCGGGAACCCCATTCGCAGAACAGGCTGATCGCGTCATCGGGGCGGGCGGCCACCGCGCGGTGCACGAGGGCGGTGAAGTCGTCGCAGGGGACGACGTCGTCTTGGAGCACCAGGTGGTGGGTCGCGTCCTCCTCCACTGCGGCCCAGGCGCGCAGCGCGTTGGCGAGGTTGCCGTGTCCGGGTTCGGTGTCGTCGACGATGACGGCCGGGGCGAGTTCCGGCAGGGCTTCGGCGAGTTTCCGGGCCCGATCCTCTCGGGCCGGGTGGGTCATGATCGCCGTGGAAAGGCGCACCGCGTTACGCATCGGCACCCCCGGTGGCCCGGCGGAGCGCGACGGCGCGTTCGACGGCGTCCAGCATCGCGCCCGCGCCGTCGGACGAGCGGAGCGCGGACGCGAACGCGGTATGCCGTGGCCGGTCGGCGGTCAGCGCCCGCTGTATCGCCTCGGTGACGGCTTCAGTCGGATCGTCATCGGCCACAACGGCACCGAGGCCGAGCCCCGCCACCCGGGCGGCGTTGCCGCGCTGCTCGGCGGAATGGGGCGTGAACACCAGCGGGGTCGCGCACAGCAGTCCCTCGATCATCGATGAATGTCCACCATGGACGACAGCGGCGGCACTGCGGGACATCAGGTCGACCGCGTCGTGGCGGAACGCCGCGATCTCGATCTCGGCGTCGCCCGCGGCGGCGCGGACCTGCGCCGCGAGCGCGTCGCTGTCGGGACCGTCGACGCCGAGGGTCACCGCCAGGCGCACCCCGAGGCCGCTCGCGGCGGCCACGACCCGCAGCAGGTCCTTGTCCCCCGCGCCCGAACCGCCGAGCGTGATGTTCAGGACCGGCTCGCGTTCGGCTCGCACCGGCCGCTCCAGCAGCTCGCGTGGGACGAGCGGTCCGATGTGGCGGATCTCGGAGGTCAGTCCCGCCATGAGTCCCGCGGTCGCCACCGGGACGTCGGCGAGCGGGTCGAGCAGCGCCAAATCGGGAACGAGCACCGCGTCGCCGAGGGGCGCACGGTGTTCGGGTGCGATGCCGAGCTCGTCGAGGGTTGCGAGGATCTCCGGGAGCACGGCGTGCATCGGGTGTTTGAAAAGCCGCAGGTTGTGGCAGGTGAAGCTCGGCAGGCCGCGCATGGAGGCCGCCACGGAGGCGGTGTTGCGCATGTCGCTCACCACCGCGTCGGGCGCGAACTCGTCGATGGCGCGCAGCTCGTCCCGCAGCGAGGCCTCCACGTACTCGGGGCTGGCCAGTCGCGTGCGGGCGAAGGCGCGCAGGCTCGCCACGTCGTTCATGCCGCGCCAGGCCGGTGCGGGCCCGATCTCGTCGATCCCGATCCATCGCAGCCCGGCGTGCTCGACGAGGTGCCGGACCTCTTCGTGGGACGCGACGGCGACGGTGTGCCCGGCGTCGGCGAAGCGCCGCGCGGCGGTGCGCATCCGCGTCACGTGGCCGAGGCTGGAGCGGCTGAAGGCGACGAACAGCACCCTCAGTGGACGGGAATCGGTCATGTCTCTGCTTTCTCCATGGCGAGCGCGCTGGGGGCGCGCAGGGCGGTGACGAGGCTCGCGAGTGCGAACCCGCTCAGGACGGCCAGTGCCCACCGTGGACCGATGAGTTCGGTGAGGCCGCCGCACAGCAGCGTACCGAGCGGCACCGAACCCCAGACGATCATCCGGCCGACGGCGTTCACCCGGCCCTGCAGCCGTTGGGGTGTCACGGTCTGGCGGACCGAGATGCCCACCACCAGGAAGCAGGTGTGGACGGTGTTCCAGCACAGGAGCAGGACCGCGGCGAGCTGCCAGGAGGGCGCGGCGGCGTAGGCCAGCAGCAGGACGAGATCGAGGCCGGTCATCCAGCGGGCCGCCGGGATCGGGGGCACGCCTTTGAAGCGGCGGGCCGCGATCGCGCCCAGTAGCGCGCCGAGGCCGGAGGCGGCGACGATCCACGCGACCCGGTAGTCGTCGCTGGGCAGGCCGAGCGCGCGGGAGGCGAAGACGACGAGCATCCCGTAGACGGCCCCGGCGCTCACGCCGACGCCGACGTTCACTGTGGTGTAGGCGCGCAGCAGCGGATGGGCCGCAAGGTATCTGACGCCGGCCCAGACCGCCCCGGGTTCGGGCCGGGCCGGGCCGCCGGGGTCCGGCCGGGGACGGATCGCGGCGATGAGCAGCGCCGAGACGAGGTAGCAGGCGGCGAGGACGCCGAACGTGGGTCCGAGCTGGAGCGCGTCGAGCAGGAAGTAGCCGACCGGTGCGGCGACGGCCGTGAGCACCGTGGTGGTCATCCACAGGTAGCTGTTGGCGCGGAAGACCCCGTCGGCCCCGGCGAGGGCCGGGACGAGCGCGGCGCTGGCGACGTCGAACCAGACGTACGCGGTCGCCGACGCGAACCCGATGGCGCACAGCACGAGCGGGGCCGCGCCGACCGTGGCGGCCAGGAGCGGGACGCAGAGCAGCACCCCGGCGTTGGCGACCTCCGTCCAGGCCATCACGCGCACGGGCGAGGAGCGGTCGACCGCCGCCCCGGCGAGCAGTCCGAAGAGGAGGAACGGGAGCACGTTCGCGGCGGACGCGAGCGCGGTCAGGAAGGCCGAGCCGCTCGCCTGGTAGACGTAGAGCGGCAGCAGCACCCACGAGGTCGCGTACGCCACGGTGGAGGCGAACTTGCTGCCGATGAGGAGGCCCAGGCCGCCGACCCGGGCCCGGGGTGCCTGCGTCGCCGTCACTCGGTCAGCTCGTCCTTCCGACGCGCCGTTCGACCTGGTCCGGTCGCGGCAGGCGCGTCCCGGACTCGGCGAGGGCGGTGCCGATGTCGATGATCCGGTCGACGGTGCGGTGCAGCGCCTCCATGCCCTCGGTGTCGGACAGGACGCCCTGCTCGCCTCCGGAGTGGATGGTCACCGGGAAGCCGCTGCCGACGATGATGAAGCGGTTGAGCAGCAGGTTGTGGAGGAGCTGCGCGTGCACGTCGAGGTGGCCGTAGCGGCGTCCGATGACGACGGCCGCGCCGATCGTGTTCGTCAGCGGCCGTTCGAACCGGAGGTGCCCGACCCCGGCGCGTTCGACGAAGGTCTGCATGAGCGAGGAGAGGCCGAAGCCGTGCACGGGAGCGGCGAGGAACACGGCGTCCGCCTCGATCATGGCGGCCACGATCGCGCCCACGTCGTCGTCGACCGGGCACGGGTCGGGACGGGAGTTGCAGCGGCCGCAGTCGCAGCGGATCACGCGGCGCTCGGCGAGGTCGATCTGGTCGGTCTCGCATCCGCGGGCGCGGGCGCGGGCCAGGATCTCCTGGACGGCGAGCCAGGTGGAGCCGCGCGCGCGTTCCGAGCCGTTGATCGTCAGGATCCTCATGCCGGAGCTCCGGCGCGGTCGCGGACGGCGGCGGCGAATCCGGCGAAGAGGCCGAGGCCGGATTCGGTCAGGATCGACTCGGGGTGGAACTGGACGCCTTCGACGAGGTGGCGGCGGTGCCGCAGGCCCATGATGTACCCGTCGTCGGCGGAGCGGGCGGTGACCTCGAGCTCCTCGGGGAGGCTGTTCTCGACCACGATCAGCGAGTGGTACCTGGTGGCGCTGAATCGTTCCGGGGCGTCGGTGAAGACGCCTCGGCCGTCGTGCACGATGGTGCTGGTCTTGCCGTGCATGAGGTGGCGGGCGGGGCGCACGCGGGCGCCGAACGCGACGCCGATGGCCTGGTGGCCGAGGCAGACGCCGAGGACCGGCTTGACGCCGGCGAGGGCCCGGACCATCTCGACGTGGCCGGAGTCCTCCGGCGTGCCGGGTCCGGGGCCGAGGAGCACGAAGTCGCCGTCGTGCGCGAGGGCGCCGGCCGGGGCGATGTCGCCCGAGCGGATCACGTCCGTCTCGATGTCGAGGACGCGCAGGTATTGGTAGATGATGTGCGCGAAGCTGTCGTACGCGTCGATGAGCAGGGCCTTCATCGGGTTTCGCCTTCCTGTGCATGGCCGTGGAGCGCCGGCGCGGACTGGCCTGAGACGGCGTGGATCGAAGAGCCGAGTTTCGCGAGGGTCTCGCGCCATTCGCCCGCGGGCGAGGAGTCGGCGACGACCCCGGCGGAGGCCCGGGCCGTGTAGGCGTCGCCGGAGGCGACCACGGTGCGGATGCTCAAGGCGAGGTTGGTGAACCCGCCGAAGCCGATGACGCCGAACGCGCCCGCGTACATGCCGCGGCGGCTCGTCTCGGTGGCCTCGATGATCTCCATGGCCCGCAGCTTCGGCGCTCCCGTCATGGTCCCGGCGGGGAAGGTCGCCCGGATGACGTCGTAGGCGTCGAAGCCGTCCGCGAGGTCGGCGGTGACCGTCGAGACCAAGTGCAGGACATGGGAGTACGTCTCGACGTTCATGAGGTCGTCGACCTCGACGGAGCCGGGGTCGGCGACGCGGCCGAGGTCGTTGCGGCACAGGTCGACGAGCATGATGTGCTCGGCGATCTCCTTCTCGTCGCCGCGCAGCCGCGAAGCGCGGGCCTCGTCCTCGGCGGCGGTCGCGCCGCGGCGGGCCGTCCCCGCGATGGGGCGCATGGTCAGCCGGTCCGCCTCGATGCGGACGTGGAGCTCGGGGCTGGCGCTCAGCAGCGTGAGGTCGTCGAAGGGCACGAACCCCATGTACGGCGACGGGTTGTTGGCGCGCATCCGCAAGTACACGTCGAGGTCGGAGCGCTTGCCGCGCATGCGGACCTCGTGGCCGATCTGGACCTGGTAGATGTCCCCGGCGCGGATCCGGTCGAGGGAGCGCTCGACGCGCTCGCCGTAGGACTCGGGGGTGATCGTCAGTTCCGGCTCGACGTCGCCCAGGGGCGCGTCGGGCACGGACTCCGGACCGGTTTCGCCGGTGGCCAGCGCGGCCTCGATTCGGCGGTGCACGTCGGCCGGGTCGGGTTCGCCGCCCGAATCGGTCCACTCAGGGCAGTGGGCGACGGTGAGCTGGGCGTCGCCGCCGACGAGGTCGATCTCGATGACGGACCGGTAGATCCGGAAGACCGCGTCGGGGACTCGATCGGTGGCCTCGATCAGGCGCGGCAGGGTCTCGATGTACGTCACGGCGTCGTAGCTGAGCATGGCCACGAATCCGAAGCCGAAGCGATGCGCGTGGAGCCCTTCCACGTTCAGCCCGGTTTCGAGGTGGCGCAGCGCCTCCCACAGCTCGGTGCGATCGCTGAGGCGGAAGAACCGCCCGTCGACGGAGTAGGCGCCGCCGAAGCCGGCCATGCGCCGCAGCGCCCACGCGAGCCACGGCTCCCGGCCGTCGAACTCGAGGACCCCGTCGCGCACGACGACGTCGAGCAGCGGGGCCGCGCCGATCATGGCGCGGGTCTTGTCGGCCGCGGGGCCGGCGAGGGATTCGAGGAGGAAGACGTGCTGCTCGCCTTCGGCCGCGCGCAGTCGAATGAACGAGGAGAAGGGGTCTTCGGCCTTGCAGGCGAAGTGCCGCAATTCGATCAGTGGTCGGTCGGCGCCTGCGCTCATCAAAGTGGCCCTTTCACCGGGGTCGGGATCGCGGTCAGATTATCACCGGAGGGCGATTTCCATTGGTCAGCGCTCCCACGCCATTGGGTCGATTGGGATCCACCGCATCCATTGAGGTTGGTGTGGCTGAAGTCGTCGGCCGCTCGGCGGTGCCGCAGCGTGACGATTGCGGCGCTGAGCGGCGGCGAGATCCACTGCGGACCATGGAATGTGACGGTGGCCATAGTACCGGGCATTGGACACTCCACCCGGATCGCACCATGCCGACGACGCCAAGTGAGTCCACTCCGGTCACAATGGAGCTCTCAGGCCACAGGAACCGCACTTCGTGCACTGCAATCACTATGGAAGCGCATTCCATGGTGTGCTTGACAGTGGCCCTCGCGTCTCATACGATCGTCACCGTCCTGACACGTCGTGTCACCGACAGGAAGCCGATACCCCATAGCCGACCCGCTCGAAAGCGGGCCGGATCGCTGTTCACCGCGTTTTTCTCGATATGACAGTAGGGAGACGACTGTGCCTGAAAAGAAGGTGCTCTTCGTCTATTCACGCGGCGGCGCACCACTCGAGTACGCCTTTCCGAAAATCGCGGCCAAGGCAGAATTGCATGTACTCGCGCTCAAGCCGCCACCGCAGCACACTGAACCACTGTGGAGTCCGCACTGCACCTCGTTGACCCCCCATTGGGAACTCGAGCGCACCGGCGACGAACTGGTCCGGCTCATCGTCGACGAGGCCGAACGGATCGGCGCCGACGCGATCCTGACCCTTTCGGAGTACGCGGTCATCGCGGTCGCCGAAGCGGCCGAGCGACTCGGCCTGCGCGGGGCGGGCCCGGGTGCCGTCAACTCCCGCGACAAGCGCCGGATGCGGCGGGTCTGGGAGGACGCGGGCGTCCCCGTCCCCCGGTTCCGCTCCGTCGACTCCGCCGAAGACCTGCTCGGCGCCTTCCGCGAGCTGACCGCCCCGATGCTCCTCAAATCCGCTTGGGGCGCAGGGGCCATCGGCCAGCTCGTGCTCGAGACCGAGGCGGACGTCGAGCCGGCGTGGGCCAAGGCGAACGAGGCGATGATCCAGGCCCGCGAGCGCGGCTACACCGAGTTGCAGGTCGCGGGCGCCGACGCGGACTTCCTCGTCGAGGAGATCATCCGGTCGAGCACCGAGTCCTGGTGGGACGCCGAGAGCGGCTACGGCGACTACCTGAGCGTCGAGGGCGTGGTCGCGGGCGGGGTCTACCACCCGATCTGCATCACCTCGCGCATCCCGACCATTCCTCCGTTCACCGAGCTGAGCAACCTCGCACCGTGCGCGCTTCCCGAAGCGGCCCAACGCGAGATCGAGCGCGTCGCCACCGCCGCCGTGGACGCGCTCGGGCTCGACTACTGCGGCACCCACACCGAGCTCAAGCTCTGCCCCGACGGCGGGCTCTCCGTCCTCGAGTCGGCCGCCCGGCTCGGCGGCGTCATGGTCGCCGCCGAGATCGAGCACTGCTTCGGCATCGACATCGTCGGGATGCTCACCGATGCGCTGCTGGGCGAGCCGATCGACCCGCCCGAGCGGATGCTCACCGACCGCGACGCCGAGGGCGCCGCCGGATCGCTGTCGCTCATCGCCACCGACTCGGCCGGCCGGCCGTGGACCGACCACCCCGTCTGGGACGAGTCCCTCGTGGACTGGACCGGTGTGGTCGACCGCGGCACCACGGTCACCGCCGTCCCGGGACTGTGCATCCCGGCCGGCACCCCGATGCCCGCGTACGACCTCACCGCCGGCGCGCTCGGCTACGGCGGCATCTTCTTCCTCCGGGCCGCCTCGGCCGAGAACCTCGTCGCGGACTCCTACCACGTCCTCGACAACCTGGAATCCCTGCTCGCCAAGGGCCACGAATCGCGAAGGGCTGACGCATGATCGTCTGCGGCCTCAAACTCACGCACGACGGCGCGGTGGCGCTCATCGACGGGGACCGACTGGTCTTCAGCGTCGAGATGGAGAAGCTCGGCAACGGCGCCCGCCACAGCCAGGTGGCCGACCTCGCGGTCGTCGCCGAGCTGCTCGCCGATTTCGGCTACCGGCCCGACCAGGTCGACCGGTGGGTCGTGGACGGTTGGGACGGCGCCAAGTACGGCCAGGTGAGCCTGGAGTCGGACGGCGAGCCCGTCCTGCTCCACCTCGCGCCCTACCGCGAGACCGACGCCGTGCCGAACCTGTTCGAGCCCGGCTACGACGGGACCCTGCCGATCGCGGGACGTGCCCGGCCCTACACCAGCCATGTGCACGTCGCCGGGCATGTGGCGAGCGCGTACGGCCTCAGTCCTTTCGGGCAGCGGCGCGAACCGGCCCTGGTGCTGGTGTGGGACGGCGGCAGCTTCCCGCGCCTCTACCACGTCGACCCCGACGGGACCGTGGAGAACGGCGGCGCGCTGTTCCCGCTCACCGGGCACACGTACGCGGTCGCCGCGCACCACTTCGGACCGTTCCACTGGGAGGAGCGGCCCGCGTCGGTGAACGAGGACCTGTCCGTCGCGGGGAAGCTCATGGCCTACATCGCCCTCGGATCGCCCAAAGAGGACATCATCGGCCTCCTGCGTGAGAAGTACGAGGAGAACTTCACCGGCGATGACGCCGTCGCGGTCGGCTACCGCCGCGCCGTCGGCGGGTTCGGCTCCACCTCGGAGCCGGTGCTCGACTACCTGCACCACTACTTCCGCGAGGTCAAGCAGATCCTGCGCGGGCGCGGCCTCAGGGCCGCCGCCGACGCGGACGTCCTCGCGAGCGTCCACGTCTTCCTCGAACGGCTCCTCACCGAGCACCTGCAGGCTCAAGTGCGCCAATGGAAGGGCGAGGGGCCCTGGAAACTCTGCTTCGTCGGCGGCTGCGCGCTGAACATCAAGTGGAACTCCCGCCTGCGCGCGCTCGACGAGTTCGAGGACGTGTGGGTGCCGCCGTTCCCCAACGACTCCGGGTCGGCGATCGGCGCCGCCGCGCTGGGCCGGGCCAACCCCGCCGCCCCCGTGGAGTGGCACGCCAGGCTCGGTCCGGCGCTCAAGCCGATCCCCGAGGCCCCGGCGGGCTGGAGCGCCGCCGAGGTCGACGCGGCGGAGCTGGGGAAGATCCTGCACCGCACCGGCGAGGCGTGCGTGGTCCTCGACGGCCGGGCCGAACTCGGTCCCCGGGCGCTCGGCGGCCGGTCGATCATCGCCCCGGCCACGTCGCCGAAGATGAAGGACCGCCTCAACGACGTGAAGGACCGCGAACCGTACCGGCCGGTCGCGCCGATCTGCCTGGAGGAGGCCGCCCCCGAGGTCTTCGCTCCCGGCAACCCCGACCCGTACATGCTGTTCGACCACGAGGTCCGTCCCGAGTGGCGGGCCCGCATCCCCGCGATCGTCCACCTCGACGGCACCGCGAGGCTGCAGACCGTCGGACGCGGCGACGGCGCCGTGCGCCGGATCCTCGAGTCCTACTTCGAGGTCAGCGGCATCCCGGTGCTGTGCAACACCAGCGCGAATCTCAAGGGCAGCGGGTTCTTCCCCGACGTCGCCTCCGCCCTGGACTGGGGCCGAGTCGATCTCGTCTGGAGCGAAGGCACCCTCTACCGCCGCAATAGCTGACCCCACTCCCCCCGCACCGAATGGAGCGAGCTCCGATGACCTACATCCTCGGCGTCAACCTCAGCCACGACCGCTCGGCCGCCATCGTCAAGGACGGCGAGGTCCTCGCCGCGATCGAGGAGGAACGGCTCGACCGCATCAAGCACTCCGAAGGCTTCCTCGTCCAAGGCCACTTCGAGCGCCTCACGAAACTCATCCCGATCAAGTCCATCGCGTACTGCCTCGACGCCGCCGGGATCGGCGTCGACGAGGTCGACCTCATCGTCGGCAACCGGCCCCTCGGCGACCGGACCGTGCCGCGGATCCTGCGCGACCTGCCGCTCAAGGACAAGAGCAAGGTGCGGGCCTTCCCGTTCCCCTCGCACCACCTGGCGCACGCGGCGACCGCGTTCTACACCTCGCCGTTCGAGAGCGCGGCCGTGCTCATCGTCGACCAGGCGGGCAGCCGCACGGACGGGATGGTCGAGAAGCACACCCTGTTCACCGGCGACGGCGTCGAACTCACCCGCGTCGCGTCCACCGAGTACCCGGTCGACTACAGCGACATGAGCATCGGGCTGTTCTACGACTTCTTCACCGCCAAGCTCGGATTCACCACCAGGTACGGGACGCCCGACTTCGGCGTCTTCGAATGCGGCGGCTACCCCGAGGCGGGCAAGACGATGGGCCTCGCCCCGTACGGCGAACCCCGGCCCGACTGGGGCCGGTGGCTCACCTTCGACGGCTTCGACATCACCGTTTCCCAGGAAGGGCTCGAGCAGATCTGGAAGGACATCGTCGCCTCCGACGGCGCCGAGTTCGAGTCGCTCACCGAGCGGCGCTGGGACTGCAAGTTCGCCAAGGACGTGGCCCGCAAGGTCCAGGACGAGCTCGAAGCGGCGATGCTGCACCTCGCCGCCGAGGCGCACCGCCGCACCGGTGCGACCCGGCTCTGCCTCGGCGGCGGCGTCATGCTCAACTCCGTCGCCAACCACCGCGTCCTCGCCGAGGGACCGTTCGACGAGGTCTTCATTCCGGCCCCGGCCGGTGACTCCGGTGTCGCGATCGGCGCGGCGCTCTACGGCTGGCACCAGATCCTCGAGGGCGGGACGGAACGACGCGGTCAGATGAACACCGCCGCCTATGGACAGCGCTATTCGGAGGCACGGGTCCTCGAAGCGCTGCAGGCGTATGAAGGCCGACTCGAGTGGCGGAAAGCCCCCGTCGAGGACGTCGCCGCGCTCCTGGCCGAGCACCGGATCGTGGCCTGGGTGATGGGCGGCTCCGAGATGGGCCCCCGCGCGCTCGGGCACCGGTCGATCCTCGCCGACCCGCGCCATCCCCGCGTCCGCGACTACCTCAACGACACGGTCAAGCACCGGGAGCCGTTCCGGCCCTATGCGCCTTCGGTACTGGCCGAGGCCGTCGAGGACTGGTTCGACTTCCGCGGCGAGAGCCCGTTCATGCTGCTGGTCCCCTCGGTCCGCGAGGACCGCCGCGAGGGGCTGCCCGCGATCACCCACGTGGACGGCACGGCCCGCGTCCAGACCGTCGACGCCGACCGCGACCCCGAGTACCACGAGTTGATCTCCCGGTTCGCGGACCTCACCGGCGTGCCGATCGTCCTCAACACCTCCTTCAACGACAACGGCGAGCCGATCGTGGAGACCCCCGAGGACGCGCTGCGGACCTTCGCCCGCACCGAGATCGACCACCTCTACATCGAGGGGTACCTGGTGGGCAAGCCAGGCCGGGAGCTGCCCGCGGGCCACCCCGCGAGGGCCCGGGAGTAGCCGTGTTCGCTGGCGACGCGCCGATGCCGCGGATCGACGCTTTCCGCAACTGGTACGAACGCGCCGGGGTCCGGTCCGAGCACCGCAAGATGATCGACGCCGAGGACGACATCCACAAGGCGTTCTTCCCCGAGCACCTGGTGCCGCACCTCGACCACCCGCTGGTCGACCAGGGCGACCCGGTCCTGCGCCGGTACCTGGTCGCGCAGCACGCCTACCAGTGGCTGCGCTTCACCATGCACTTCGAGGTCGCCGTGGTCGTGCGCGCGTCGCAGAAGATCGCGGACGGCTCCAGCGGCCTGCACCTCCACGAGGCGACCCGCATGGACGCGTACAAGATCGTCGTCGACGAGGGCTACCACTCGCTGTACAGCCTCGACGTGCAGCACCAGTTGGTGAACCGCTCGGGGATTCCCGCGCTGGACTACGACTTCGGGCCGTTCATCGCCGGGCTCGACGCCGTCGGCGAGGAGTTCCCGCAGCACCGCAAGCTCGTCGAACTGCTGCAGGTGGTGGTGTTCGAGACCCTCGTGACCTCGATCCTCTCGGACATCCCGCCCGACGAGAGCGTCGTCCAGATCATGCGCGAGACCGTGCGCGAGCACGCGATCGACGAAGGCCGCCACCACGCGTTCTTCAGCGCGTTCTTCAAGCACCTGTGGAGCCAGCTCGAACCGCCGCTGCGGGAGCGGGTGGCGCACTACCTGCCCCCGCTCGTCCTGCGGTCGCTGCGCCCGGCCACCGACCCGGCCCGGGACGCGCTGCTGTCGACCGGGCTGAGCGAGACGCGGGTGAAGGACGTCATCGCCGACTCGTTCTCGAGCGAGAACGTGCTGGCCGGCATCCGGCACTCGGCGGCGAAGACCCTCCGGCTGTTCGAGGAAGTGGGCGTCCTCGACCAGCCCGGCGCTCGGGACGCCTTCACCGAGCAAGGACTGATCCTGCCTTGACCAGAATGGAGCCGACGCCGATGGACCTGCTGCTGATCATGGGGACCGGGCACCCGCTGTTCCGCGAGTACCTGCTCGCCTCCGCCGCCGCGGACGGCCCGCCGCTGTGGGCCCTCGACCCCGCCGAACCGACCTGGCAGGCGAAATACCTCGCCGGGCATACGGTCTGCGACGTCTTCGACCCGGACGCGGCGTTGGCGGCGGTGCGGCGGGTCGCCGCCGAGCACCGCGTCCTCGGCGTGTTCTGCTGGCACGAGGCCGCTGTCCAGGCCGCCTCGGAGGCGGCCGCCGAACTCGGACTGCCCGGCCCCGATCCTGCAGCGGTGCGCGCGGTCCGGGACAAGTCCGCGACCCGGCGCCTGCTCACCATCGCCGGTGTACCCCAGCCCGCCTTCCACATCGTCGCCCCCGGCGGCGACGGCGCCGAGGCGGCCGCCGCGATCGGATTCCCGCTGGTCGTCAAGCCCATCGCGCTCGGCGCGAGCCAAGGCGTGATCAAAGTGGATCGAATGGAGGACCTGGCCGCGGCGATGACGGCGGCGCGCGGCACCCGGCAGGCCGGGATGACCAACGACGGCACCCTGCTGCTCGAGCAGTACCTCAGCGGACCCGAGATCAGCGTGGACGCCGCCGTGATCGACGGCGAATATCTGCCGTATGCGCTGGCGCGCAAGCACATCGGTCCCGAACCGTACTTCGAGGAGATGGGGCACCACGTCGATCCGCACGACCCGCTGCTCGACGACCCCGAACTCACCGCCATGCTCGCCGCCGCTCACAAGGCGGTCGGCTGGCGCCACGGCAGCACCCACACCGAGGTCAAACTGACCCCCGACGGCCCGGTCCTCGTCGAGATCAACGGCCGGCTCGGCGGCGACCTCATCCCCTATCTGGGACAGTTGGCCAACGGGATCGACTCCGGCGTCGTGGGCACCCGGCTCGCCCTCGGCGAGCGGCCGGACCTGGCCCACCGGCAGGATCGCCACGCCGCCATCAGGTTCCTCGTGCCGCCGTTCAGCGCCGTCGCCGACAAGATCGCACTCCCGCCCGCGCGGCCGGGCGAACTGGAGACCGTCACGGTCGCCGCCCCGGGCGACGAGCTCCTGATGCCCCCCGACGGGTACATCGCCCGTTACGGCTGCCTGATCGCCATGGGCGACAGTGCGATCGAGTGCGAGCAGATCCTCGACCGCGCCGAAGCCGAGACGATCTTCGAGTGCACCCCGCTGCGGGGAGCCGCATGAGCCCGGCAGTGCGTCGCGATCCTGAGGCCGACGGCGTCTGGTCCACCCTGCGGCACCTGCCGCCGTCCGTCATCACGCTCCTCGTCGGCATCGCGCTGAGCCGCACCGGCACCTTCATCGCCGTCTTCCTCACCCTCTACCTCACCGACCTCGGCCACTCCCCCGCCGGTGCGGGGCTCGCGCTCACCGTGTTCGGCATCGGCTCGATCATCGGGAGCTTCGCGTCCGGTACCGTCACGGCCTGGTGGGGCGCAAGGCAGGTGATCGTCGGCTCGATGCTCCTCTCCGGCGGCGCGGTCCTCGGCGTGGCCTTCGCGGCGGACTACCGGGTGCTCGTGGCGCTCGCGTTCACGGCGGGCCTGTTCGGGCAGATGTACCGGCCCGCCGCCGCGGCGATGATGGCCGCGCTGACGCCGTCCAATCGGCTGGTGATGGTCTCGGCCGCCGCACGTCTGGGCCTCAATGTCGGTGCGGCCCTCGGGCCGATGCTCGGCGTGTGGCTGCTGACGCACTCGTTCGCGCTGATGTTCATCGTGAACGCGTTGACGCACCTCGCGTTCGGTCTGATCGCGCTGTTCCTGCTGCCGGACGTGCGCGACGGCGAACCGTCCGAGCGGCAGACGGCGGTGAGCTACCGGGACGTGTTCAAGGACTCGAAGTACACACTGGTCATCGTCGCGATGTTCCTTACGGGGTTCATCGAGTCGCAGTACCAGGCGGTGCTGCCGCTGCAGATCCTGAGCGAGGGCCATCCGGCGTGGCTGTACGGGACGATCGTGACCCTCAACGGCGCCATCGTGATCGCATTCGAGCTGCCGGTGACGCGGTACACGCAGCGACTGCCGATGCGGACCACGATCGCGTTCGGCAGCCTCTTCATCGGCGCGGGCCTGGCCATGTTCGGCCTGCCCGCGGGCATCTGGGTGTTCTTCGCGGGGGTGCTGGTGTGGACGTTCGGCGAGATCATCTCCGCGCCCTCGGTAGTGGCCTATCCGGCGCTGGCCGCGCCCGGCGACCGGCACCGCAGCCGGTACATCGGGGCGATCACGACGGCCCAGATCGGCGGGTACGCGCTCGGCCCGACGGTGGGCACGTACCTGTTCCAAGTGGAGCACTCGTTCGTCTGGATCATGTGCGCCGCCGTGGGTCTCGTCGCGTTCCTCGCCATGTGGCGGGGCGTGCGCGAGCCCGAGCGGGAGCCGTCGCCGGCGTGATCCCCCCTCAGGGCGGTGGGCACCGGCGGTACCGGATCGTTCGGCTCGAACGTCAGCCCGGGGTCAATGCCGGCCTTCGTGGGTTCGGCGCGGGCCGCGCCCGCGTCGGCGAAGGCGATGGCCCCGCCGTGGTCCGCCGCCGCTCGGGCGGCGGATCATTCACGGTCGGGCGAGGATGACCGCGCTCAGCGCGCCTCGGCAGGGGTATCGCCGGGCACCGATGCGGTGACCGCCGCCCGGCCTATGCCGAGCCTCAGCTCGGCGATTCGGCGTGTTCGGGGGCGTCCATGTCCTTGTCGGCCGCCCCGCGCTTGGGGGCGGTGAGGGCGACCAGGCCCGCGCCGAGGAGCGCGGCGAGGAGCGACCCGGCGAGCACGCCGATCTTCGCTTCGTCCGTCAGCAGTTCGGTGCCTTCGCCGCGGAAGGCGAGCTCGGTGATGAACAGCGCCACCGTGAACCCGATGCCCGCGACGGCGGCGATGCCCACCAGCAGCGGCCAACCGGTGCCGTTCGGCAGGCGGCCCGCACCGGTCTTGACGGCGATCCAGGTGGCGAGGGTGATGCCGACGGTCTTGCCCAGCACGAGGCCGAGGACGATGCCGAGCGTGACCGCCGAGGTCGCGGCCGTCGCGATGAGGTCGCCGGAGAGGGCCACCCCGGCGTTGGCGAGCGCGAACAGCGGCAGCACCACGAAGGAGGAGAACGGGTGGTTGGCCCGCTGCAGGCGGTCGGTCGGGGCGAGCGCGTCGCGGCGCAACCGGACGAGCTGCTCGGTCTCCTCGGCGGTGAGCCCTTCCTTGGCCAGCTCCTGGGCGCGCGCGTGCGCGGCGGCCGGGTCGAACAGGGGCTTGGCGGCGATGATCAGGCCCATGATGACGCCCGCGATGGTGGCGTGGACGCCCGATTCGAGCATGCACAGCCACAGGGCGATGCCGACGATGAGATAGACCGGCGAGGACCAGACGTTGAGCAGGCGCAGCCCGATCGCGATGACGAGGACGACCCCGGCGGCGGCGAGCCAGCCCATGGAGACCTTCTCGGTGTAGAACACGGCGATCACGCCGATCGCCCCGAGGTCGTCGACGATCGCGAGGGTCAGCAGGAACACCCGCGCGGCCGAGGGGATCCGGGAGCCGAAGAGCGCCAGGACGCCGACGGCGAACGCGATGTCGGTGGCCATTGGCACGCCCCAGCCGCCCGCGCCCTCGCCGCCGGCGTTGAACGCCGCGTAGATGAGCGCGGGAACGACCATGCCGCCGATCGCGCCCGCGATCGGGGCGACGGCGTTGCGGACGCTGCGCAGTTCACCGGAGACGATCTCGCTCTTGATCTCCATGCCCACCACGAAGAAGAAGATCGCCATGAGGCCGTCGTTGATCCAGTCGCGCA
Source organism: Glycomyces sp. YM15 (assembly GCF_016918015.1). Lineage (GTDB taxonomy): Bacteria > Actinomycetota > Actinomycetes > Mycobacteriales > Micromonosporaceae > Glycomyces. Next base: position 22,534 of record NZ_JAERMK010000032.1, on the reverse strand, counting down.
GCGAATGGTGCAGCTCGAACCCGCCCACGTGCAGGGTGATGTCCATGCCCCACAGCCATTCGTACGAGTCGGCCCAGGGCGAGTTCGCCCAGACCATCGCGATGACCGCGCACGCCAGCAGCACGATCCCGGAGGCGGGTTCGATGTGCAGGAACGCGGCGGCCGGGCGCCCGACGAAGCGGGCGAGCGGTTTGCTGGAGTAGAGGAAGGCGGGGCGCGAACGCCACAAGGGCGAGGTCCAGGGCTCTTTGGCGGACTGCACGGTGGGGCTCCGTTCGGGACGTAGGGTCGGTCGATCCACGCCGACCAGACTTCCCGGCACACCAGGCCACACCCTACCGCAACTGCGCCGCAGGCGGCCGGGGCGGCAGTGGACGATGAGGTTCGGCGAACCCGGTGGTCGTGTCGGCGGTTCGGGGCACGATTGTCGGTATGGCCGCACCTCGCAAGTCCGCGCTCGAACGATTCTCGCCCGCGACCGCCGCGTGGTTCGAGAGCGCGTTCGAGGCTCCGACCGCAGCACAGGAGCGCGCGTGGCAGGCCCTCGGCGAGGACAAGGACGTTCTGGTGGTCGCTCCGACCGGGTCGGGCAAGACCCTCGCCGCGTTCCTTTCCGCGCTCGACGCGCTCGCCGCGACACCGCCGCCCGAGGACCCGAGGCGGCGCTGCAGAGTGCTGTACATCTCACCGCTCAAGGCCCTCGGCGTCGACGTCGAACGCAACCTCGCCGTCCCGCTGGAGGGCATCCGCGCCGAGGCGGCCCGGCTCGGCCTGCCCGAGCCCGAGATCCGCGTCGCCGTGCGCTCGGGCGACACCCCGCCCTCCGAGCGCCGCTCGATCGCGGTCCGGCCGCCGGACATCCTCATCACGACACCCGAGTCGCTGTTCCTGATGCTGACCTCGAAGGCGCGAGAGGCGCTGGCGGGCGTGGAGACGGTCATCCTCGACGAGGTCCACGCCGTGGCGGGCACCAAGCGCGGCGCGCACCTCGCGCTCTCCCTCGAGCGGCTCGACGAGCGTTTGGGGCGGCCCGCGAGGCGGATCGGCCTGTCCGCCACCGTCAGGCCGGTCGAGGAGGTCGCCCGTTTCCTCTCCCCGCAACGGAACGTCGAGATCGTGCAGCCGCCTTCGGGGAAGGTGTTCGACCTGTCGGTGGTCGTGCCGGTCGAGGACATGGGCGACCTCGCGGCCGCCCCGACCGCGGGCACCGGCGCGGCCGCCGAGGCCCGCGCGGCCGGGTCGATCTGGCCGCACGTCGAGGAGCGCATCACCGACCTCGTCGAACAGCACCGGTCGACCATCGTCTTCACCAACGCCCGCCGCGTCGCCGAGCGGCTTTCGAGTCGGCTCAACGAGATCGAGCATGAGCGCCGGACGGGCCGGAACCTCCCCGAGGACCACGGCCCGGCCGAGTCGATGGGCAACGCCTCCGCGACCCCGGCCGCGCCGCAGGTCCTGGCCCGCACCCACCACGGCTCGATCGCGAAGGAGCAGCGCAAGCAGGTCGAGGAGGACCTCAAATCGGGGCGCCTGCGCGCCGTCGTCGCCACCTCCAGTCTGGAGCTCGGCATCGACATGGGCGCGGTCGACCTGGTCGTGCAGGTCGAGGCCCCGCCTTCGGTCGCGTCCGGACTGCAGCGCGTCGGCCGCGCCGGGCACCAGGTCGGGGCGGTCTCGCGCGGCGTGTTCTTCCCCAAGACCCGCGGCGACCTCATCCAGTCCGCGGTCGTCGCCGAACGCATGCGGGAAGGCGCGATCGAAGCGCTCACGATCCCCGCGAACCCGCTCGACGTGCTCGCCCAGCAGATCGTCGCGATGTGCGCGATGGACGACTGGACCACGGCCGACCTGCTCGCGGCGGTGCGCCGCTCCGCCCCGTTCGCCTCGCTCCCCGAATCCGCGTTCGAGGCCGTATTGGACATGCTGGCGGGCCGGTACCCCTCGGACGCGTTCGTGGAGCTGCGCCCCCGCCTGGTCTGGGACCGCGCCACCGGGAACCTGACGGCCCGCCCCGGCGCGCAGCGCCTCGCCGTCACCTCCGGCGGCACGATCCCCGACCGGGGCCTGTTCGGCGTCTTCCTGGCCGGTACCGATCCGAAACGCGGCGGCGGCCGCGTCGGCGAGCTCGACGAGGAGATGGTCTACGAGTCGCGGATCGGCGACGTCTTCTCCCTCGGCACCTCTTCCTGGCGCATCGAGGAGGTCACCCGCGACCGCGTCGTCGTCTCGCCCGCGCCCGGCGTGCCCGGCAGGCTCCCGTTCTGGATCGGCGACAACCTCGGCAGGCCCCTCGAACTCGGCCGCGCCCTCGGCGCCTTCACCCGCGAGATCGCCTCGCTGCCACCCGACCGCGCCCGCAAGCGCCTCAACGCCGCCGGGCTGGACGACTACGCCGCCCGCAACGCCCTCGCCTACCTCGACGAGCAGCGCGAGGCCACCCGCCACATACCTGACGACCGCACCATCGTCGTCGAGCGCTTCCGCGACGAGCTCGGCGACTGGCGCGTCGTCGTCCACTCCCCCTTCGGGGCCCGCGTCCACGCGCCATGGGCGCTCGCCCTCGGTGCGCGCCTTCGGGAACGGCACGGCGTCGACCCGCAGCTGATGCACCACGACGACGGGATCGTGCTGCGTCTGCCCGACACCGAGGACTTCGGTTTCGACCCCGCCGACCTCGCCTTCGACAAGGGCGAGATCACCGACCTCGTGACCGAGGCCGTCGGCGGCTCGGCCCTGTTCGCCTCCCGCTTCCGCGAGGCCGCGGCCCGCGCCCTCCTGCTGCCCCACCGCCAACCGGGCAAGCGCCAACCGCTGTGGCAGCAGCGGCTCCGCTCCTCCCAGCTCCTCGAGGTCGCCGCCCAGTTCCCGTCGTTCCCCATCGTCCTCGAGGCCGTCCGCGAGGTCCTCCAAGACGTCTACGACGTGCCCGGCCTCGCCGAGCTCATGGGCGACATCGAAGCCCGCCGCGTGCGGCTCGTCGAGGTCGCCACCCCGGAGGCCTCGCCGTTCGCGCGGTCCCTGCTCTTCGGATACGTCGCGCAGTTCATGTACCAGGGCGACACCCCGCTCGCCGAACGCCGGGCCGCCGCGCTGTCCCTCGACTCACGGCTCCTCGGCGAACTCCTCGGCCAGGCCGAACTGCGGGAACTGCTCGACCCGGGGGCTCTCGCATCCCTTGAGCGCGAGCTGCAATGGCTCACCGAGGACCGCCGGGCACGGAACGCCGAGAGCGTCGCCGACCTGCTGCGCCTCCTCGGGCCGCTCCGCGACGGCGAACTCGCCGAGCGCGGCGCCGAACCCGCCTGGGCCGCGGCGCTGGCCGAGGCCGGGCGGGCCTTCCGCGTGCGCATCGCCGGTCGGGACCACTGGGCCGGGATCGAGGACGCGGGCCGCCTCCGCGACGCCCTCGGCGCCGCGCTGCCCGACGGCGTCCCGGACGCCTTCCTCGAGCCGGTCGCGGACCCGCTCGGCGACCTCCTCGCCCGCTACGCCCGCACCCACGGCCCCTTCACTGCTCATGAGGCGGCGGCCCGCTTCGGCCTCGGCACCGCCGTCGCCGACGGCGTCCTGCAACGCCTCGCCGCCGACGGCCGCCTCGCCGGGGGCGAGTTCCGGCCCGGCGGCGAGGGCCGCGAATGGTGCGACCCCGGAGTGCTGCGGCGCCTGCGCCGCCGTTCCCTTGCGGCCCTTCGTAAAGAGCTCGAGCCCGTCGCCCCTGCCGCGTTCGCCGCGTTCCTGCCCGAGTGGCAGCACGTCGGCGGCGGCCTCAGCGGTGTGGACGGCCTCGCCCGCGCCGCCGAGCAGCTCCAGGGCGTGCCGGTTCCCGCCTCCGCGCTGGAGAAGCTGATCCTGCCCGCCCGCGTCGCCGACTACACGCCCGTGATGCTCGACGAGCTCACCGCCTCCGGGGAGATCCTGTGGGCCGGGGCGGGCGCCATCCCCGGCAAGGACGGCTGGATCGCGCTCTATCCGGCCGAGACCGCGCCGCTGTTCCTCCCGGAGGCGCCGCCGTTCGAGGCAGGGCCGCTCCACAGCGCACTGCTCGACGCCCTCGCCGGCGGATTCGGGCTCTTCTTCCGCCAGCTCGCCGAGCAGACCCGGGTGGAGCACCCCGAAGCCTCGGACGCCGGGCTCGCCGAAGCGCTCTGGGACCTGGTCTGGGCCGGGCGCGTCACCAACGACACGCTCGCCCCGCTGCGCGCGTACCTCGGCTCGGGCAGCGCCCCAGGCGCGACCGCCCACCGGGCCAAGCGCTCGGCCCCGCGCGGACGCTACTCCCCCGGCGTGGGCTCGGGCTGGCGCGAACTGCGCGCCGGGACCGGCATCGCCGTCATGCCCACAGTGGCTGGACGCTGGTCGCTGCTGCCCGCTCCCGCAACCGATGCCACGGTGCGGGCGCACGCGCTCGCGACGACGCTCCTGGACCGCCACGGCGTGGTCACCCGCGGGGCGGTGGCCGCCGAGGACGTCGAGGGCGGCTTCGCGAAGGCCTACCGGGTCCTCTCGGTCTTCGAGGAATCCGGCAAGGCCCGCCGCGGGTATGTGGTCGAAGGCCTCGGTGCGGCCCAGTTCGCCGTCGACGGAGCCGTCGACCGCCTGCGCGCCGTCGCCGCCGACCGCGAACGCCCGCACGAGCCGGGCACCGTGGTCCTGGCCGCGACCGACCCCGCCAACGCCTACGGCGCCGCCCTCCCCTGGCCCGAACCGCCCTCCGGCGCGGGCCACAAGCCGGGCCGCAAGGCCGGTTCGCTCGTCGTCCTGGTCGACGGCGCGCTCACCCTCTATCTCGAACGCGGTGGCAAGACGCTGATCGCCTGGCCTGCAACCGAATCGGACAGCCTCGCCGACGACGACCGGATGCGGGACGCCGTCGGCGCCCTCGCCGAGGCGGTCCGCTCCGGTGCCGCCGACGCGCTGTCCATCGAACGCGTCAACGACGCTTCGGCGCTCTCGACGCCGCTCGGCCCGCTCCTGGAGGCGGCGGGTTTCCACCCGACGCACAAGGCGTTCCGGCTCCGCCCCTGACCGGCGGGGTGGCGCTCCGGGTGGCGCCCGCCGGTCGAGAGGCGTACGCTTCCTCACCGCTGCAGGGAGAGGAACCGCCATGGCAGACGCCGAAAGCCGCGAAACGAACGCCGCACCGACGCTCCGCGTATACGGGGCCAAATGGTGCGGCGACTGCCGCCGCACGAAGCGGCGGCTCGACGAGCTCGCCGTCGGGTTCGACTACGTCGACCTCGAAGCCGAACCGGCCGCCGCCGACGAGGCGCGGCGCATCTCGGGCCGGACGAACATTCCCGTCGTGGTCTATCCGGACGGCTCCCACCAGGTCGAGCCGAGCAATGCCGAGGTCGAGGCGAAGCTCCGCGAGCTGTCGCTCCTCGGCGCCTGACGGCGCCGGGCCCGGTCCGGCACCGGCCCGGGCCCGTCCGCCATTACAGCCGAGCGAGCAGTGCGGCGTTGCATTCGCGCTGCAGCGCTTCATCAGTCCACATGGGATGCTGTGGCGCCGCGTTGGAGCAGACGATCGAGCCCCAGGCCCCCACCCGCACGGCATGGGCGATCGCGTCACGGCAGATCTGGGCGCCGACCGGCCCTTCCTCGAAGCGGCCGTCGCGGGGCGTGTAGCCGACCCAGCCCTCGCCGAAGAACAGCGGAACACCGAGTCGCTTCGCGTGGTCGGCGGCGACGTCGATCCAGTCGCGCAGGCGGTTCGCCATCGCGATCCGGTGCGCGCCATAGCGGTCGTAGAGCCACCGGTCGAACTTCTCGGGGTCGCACCAGTCGTGCACGTAGATCTCGGCGGGCTGCATGATCGAGGCCCGAAGCTTCCACGCCTTCGACTCGGGCAGCCGCCATTCGGCGAGCGGCGGAGCGCCGGGGCGGAGCAGTTCGGCGTCGGCGCGCTCCTGCGGGAACAGCGCGGGGTCGCGCCGGAGCCCGAACTCCTCTACGAGGTCGTCGAGGACGCCGTAGACGTAGGGGTGAAAGCCGAGCGCGGTCGCGTTGCGCGGCAGGCCGCGCAGGGACCCGATCGGGACGCCGCCGTAGTTCGGTGCGCACAGGACCTCGGGATGACGGGCCCGGAACGCGGCGATGCCCGCTTCGAGGCGGCCCTGCAACTCGACGACCGCGTCCTCGACGCCGGGCAGACCGGCGGTGAGGTGTCCGATCTGGACTTCATTGTGCGGCTCGACGCATGCGATGACATGCGCGAGGCCGTGTTCGGCGAGGAAGTCGACGAGGTCGGCCTGGGCTTCGGCGAGAACCGTGGGCCGGTCTTCGGGGTCGACGGCGTGCAGGGCCTCGTACCAGGCGGGGTCGTCGGCGAACGCGGGGCTCTGCTGGTACTCCCAGGAGGAGGCGATCACCTTGACGCCGTGCCGGTCTGCGGCACGGAAGAGTTCGAGCAGGTGGGCGCGCGCGTCGATCACCGTCGGCTCGCGCACGTCGTACCAGCGCACCCGGGAGGCGTAACCGTCCGAGGCGGTGGCGCCGCCGAGCGGTTCGAGGCGCAGTGCGGAGGTGTCGATGCCGGACTTGAAGAGCAGGAAGGGCATCGCGCAGATGCGCACGGCGTTGTACCCGAGGTCGACGGCGCGGGCGAAGGCGGCGTCGAGGTCGGCGAAGGGTTCGCCGGGACCGGTGCGCACGTACCAGGAGAAGTCCCAGAGGGTGATCGCGAGGCGTTCGGGCAGATGGTCGGGTGTCACGATTGCTCCTTGCGGTTCGGAAGTCATGGTCTCGGCCCGATGGTCGAGCTTGAGACGAGTTGCGCGCGTGGCGGACTGCCGCGCCCGGGAGACGTCACCGCGCGCCTTCGGCGCGGAGGCGAACCCTGCCGATCTTGAGGAGCGTCGCCGATGCGACGGTCACGCCGTTGTCCACCTCGCGCACTGACGGGTCGACCCAGACGCCCGCCTCCAGTTGCCACGGCAGGAGTTCGAGCCGCACGCCGTGCTCCGCGACGGCGTCGCGGTGCGGCGTCAGGTCGATGTCCCAGACGCGACCGTGCCAGAAATGGTCGGACACGAAGCGGTCGCGGATGTGGGCGCGACCCGCGTCGCCGGTCCATTCCACACGCAATAGGGCCCGGTCGGCACCGGTGAAATCGGGGACATCGATGTGCACGACCGCGGCCCCGGCGTAGTCGGTCGGGGCGCTCAAGCGCCCCATCGGGCCGCCGCGTTCAGGTTTGGGAGCAGGACCGGCCGCTCGGAGGATCGCCACAGGCAAGCGAACGGGCACGGCGTCATTCGTGCGCAGTGTCCATGTCCGCCAAAGCCCTTGATCCTGGGGCGGCTCAAGGTCGCCGTCTTCGGCGGCGAACGCCTCGGGCGCAGGCCAGAGGGCGATACTCGCCTCCGGAGCCTCGGGGTTGACGACAAGGTCGCCCGCATCGGCGTAGACGGGGGCATCGGCGAGGACGAGCCGATCGCGTCCGGCGATCGGGAGTCGGTAGAGGCGGTTCGCGCTCGCCTCGTCGAGGACCAGGATCCGCACGCCTTCCAGCTGGATGAGGCAGTCCGGGCCGGGCGGCCTCGGCAGATCCACGATGGAGCCGTCCCCGAGCACCAGTTCGACCGGGACGCCGTCGGTGGCCGCGAAGACCACCAGTGGGCCATTCCCGTCGGCCAGGCGGGTGAGGACTTGCGCTGTGGCGCTGCGGAGTTCGAGATCAGGTGTGAGCGGGTACCGCAGCGGCCAGACGAGGGAGCGCCCGGCGGGAACGTCGATCGGGAGGGTCGGCACGGTCACGGCCGCGTCGTCGAAGCGAACGGTGAACTGGACCCCGCGCTGTTCCGCGATGGGGCGCTTCGGCGGCTGGTAGGTCGTCAGGAACAGGTAGCCGCTGCGCCCGTCGGAGCGCACGGCCCAACGAAGATCCTCAGGGTCCTCGCCGCCACCGCCGATGTGGGCGGGCATCGCGGCGATCCGGTGGCCCTCTTCGCGCAGCCAAAGGTGCTGGCGCCGCAGGTAGTGATGATGCGGGCGGATCTGGCCGTGCTCGCCGATCGGCGCATGGAAGTCGTAGGAGAGCGCCGGCACGTCGTTCGGATAGCCGGTGGCCTGTGATTCCTGTTCGGTCCCTTGGGCTCCGGTGCGCTGCGTGCCGCCCGCGTACAGGTAGTAGCCCTGCCAGGCCGAGCCTGACCCGAGCTTCGCCAGCGCGAGGTTCGCGACGTCCTCGGCGGAGACGAGGGGCCTGCGGTGGTAGGCGACGTGCATGCCGCCACCGAGCTCGCAGGTCGCAAAGGGACGAAGGTCGTCGGGAGTCGGCTCGGTGGCGGCGGTCCCGTCGAGGGCTTCGCGGAGGTCGGCGCCGACGCTCAGGTCGTCGCGGACCTCGGAGTAGCGGAAGTGCAAGGGCGCGAATGCGGGCCATTCGGTGGCCTCGTCCTCCCAGAAGCCCTCGGCGTAGGCGCCGTAGACGGGCAGCAGGGTGTCGGGGACCTGTGCGCTTCCCCAACCGGTGGCGGTCCAGATCGGGACGCGCAGGCCGGCCTCCTCGGCGATCGTTCGGAGGGTGCGGAGGTGTTCGGGTTGGTCGTACAGCTCGTTGTCGACCTGGGCGCCGATGACCGGTCCGCCCTCGGCGTGGGTCAGGCCCTGCAGTTGGGCGGCGATCTGGGCGTATAGGGGCCGTACGAGTTCGAGGTAGGCGGGGTCGTCGGTGCGGGGTTCGAGGTCGCGTTCCAGGAGCCAGTCGGGGAAGCCGCCGTTGCGGTACTCGCCGTGCGCCCAGGGGCCGAGACGGGCGACGACGTCGAGGCCGTGGGCGGCGGCGAGTTCGGTGAAGGCGCGCAGGTCGAGGTTCCCGGTCCAGTCGAAGCGACCGGGCTCGGGTTCGTGCGCGGCCCAGAAGACGTAGGTGGCGACCGAGTCGAGGCCGCCGGCGCGGGCGTGACCGAGGACTTCGTTCCAGCGTTCGCGAGGGAGGCGGGAGTAGTGGATCTCGCCGGTGATCGGGAACCATGGGCGGCCGCCGCGTTCGAGGTGCCGGCTGGTGACGGTGATGCGGTCGGGCGTGCCGGCGGGCTCGCCGTAGGGCAGGTGCCCTCGAACGGGCGGTTCGGGGGTGGCGACGCGCAGGTTGCGGCGGGTTACCCGGTCGCTCATGTCGTTCCTCCGCCCAAGCGCGCGTTCACCGCATCCGACTCGGTCGCGGCGGCTCGCGCGGCGGCGTTGAGCGGGTCCCTTTCCAGGGCCTCGCGGGCGAGGATCGCGGCGCGTCCGGGTTCGCCGTCCAGCAGCGCCAGCTGCGCGCGCAGCACCAGGATCCGAAGGTCATGGGAGGCTTGGAGGTCGGCGGTGAACAGGAGCATGGCGGGCAGCGAGGTCGCGAAGTAGTCGATCTTCGCGGTGGCACTGGCCTGCTCGTCGATGTACCGGGCGAGGTCATCGCGGAGCGCTTGGGCCGCTTCAGGGTCGCCCAAGCGGTGAAGCGCGGTGACCGCCGCGGCCGTGTGCTCGGAGTGGGCGTGCACCCTCATCGTCTGGAAGTCGCCCTGTTGGGAGGCGGCGGTTCGCCAAGCGGCACCGGCGCCTTCGGCGTCGCCCGCCGCCGCCAGGGCGTCGCCGAGGGCGAGGTGGAGGTCGGCGGTGTTGGCGAGCGGGTGGCGGGCCTCGCCGAGGTTCGCGGGAGGCGCGAGTGCGGCTCTGGCGTGGGCCACGGCCACGTCCGGCCCGCTCGCCGCCGCTCGCGCGGTCTCGGCGTCCGCCAGGCCGCCTTCCGTACGTCCCTGTCGTTCGGGCTCGGTGTCGGCCGCCATCGCCTTCGACTCGCGGGCTGCCGCCACGCTCGTGTCGCCTCCGGCGAGTGCTCGGCGCACGACTGCGAGATGCGCGTCCTCCCAGGCGGCCAAGACCCGTCCCTCGCCGCCTTCCCATGGCTGGAAGGCCCGGCTCGCGAGCACATCGAGGGCGTCGCCGGGTCGACCGACCGCCGTGAGGAGCTCGGCGAACTGGACCGCGAGATCGTCGCGTGCCGCAACGAGGTCTCGTCGATCCTCTAGGACGGCGAGGCGTTTCGCCGGATCGACACCGCGCCGGGCGTCGAGCTGGTCGGTCTCGTAGAGCAGTCGGGCGTCATCGGGCGCGGCCGCGCGGGCGCGGTCGTACCAACCGGCGGCGCGCTCGGGGTCGCCTTCGACGTTGTGTGCGGCCACGCCGAGATTGCGCAGCACCACCGGGTCGCCTGTCACTGCGGCGACTTCCCAAGCGGCAATCGCCTCGCGATGACGGCCGGCCGCATATAGCCGATGCCCGGCGAGTGCGGCGAGGACCGGGTCGCGTGGGCGGCGTCCGCGAAGCCGCGCGAGCGCGTCGTCCTCGGTCCGCGACGGGAAGCACCGGGTGCGGTCGAGTCCGTGGACCTGCTGCAGCGCGAGCTCAGCGGCGTCGTCTTCGCCGCGTTCGAAGGCGAGGTCGGCGCGGTGGAGCCACGCGAGGGGTGCGACGTTGACCTGGCCTGGAGCGGGGGCGATCGCGGCAGCGGTCTCGAAGGCGGCGGTCGCGGCCGCGTCTTCGCCGATCAATCGGTATTCGAGGGCGACGTCGAGCGCGATCGTCGGATCGGTCGTGGGTACGGCATCGAGACCGAGCCGAACGGCGAGATCCCGGGCCCATGCGTCGAGTGGGTTGTCGTGCAGCGTGTCTCGCACGATCTCGGCCGCGCGGGTCCGGTCACCCTTCCTGAGCATCGCGACGACGAGCAGGTTGCGGGCCTGCGTGCGGCGCGGACTGCGTGCGACGACCTCGCGGAGTTCGGCCTCGGCGTCGCGGCCGGCGGCGAGGTCGAGCCTGGCGGTCGCGACGGCGGCGGCATCGGTCCATGCGCTATCCCATAGTGCTTTCCCGAAGGCTGCCTTGGCCTCCGACTCGCGGCCCTGGCGGGAGAGGACGACCCCGAGCCGGTAGTGGGCCTCGCCGTCGCGGGGGTTCGGATTGCGTCGGGTCAGGCGCTCGACTGCGGCGCGCAGATGCGCTTCGGCTTCCTCGAGCCTCCCGGCGCGGGCCAGGCGGGCCGCCGGCGCGGTGTTGCAGCGGGCGTCGCCGGGGTCGCGGCGCAGGGCCTCCCGCCAGTAGGGCTCGGGCGAGCGGGTCGCGTGCCGGTACTGGTCGAGGTGGAGGCCGGTGAGGTACAGCTCGTCGGTCGACTCGATCGTTTCTGGCGCAAGCGGTTCGGTTGCCGAGGCGGCCGCTTCCGGTTCGGCGGGACCAGTGCGCGGCCGCCAGGACACGAGCGTCCTGCCGCCGTGTTCGACCACGAGTTCGCAGTCGGTCGGCTCGATCGCGACCGCGTCGTGCCCGCCTTCAAGGTCGAACTCGGCGACGTGCGGCGTTCCCGGTGCGAGGTCGGCCTCGAGCTCGTAGAGGGTGCGGGCTCCTGCCCGGAGCCGGATCCGCGCGCCGGGCCGCGGGGCGGTGACCGCGGCTGCGATCCGCACCCGGTTGCCTTCCAGGTCGAGTCGGATCGCGGCATCCAATGTGGCCTGGTGGACGGGGCCGGTGTCCTGGATCGGATACCAGTACTGGGAGAAGGTCTTGGTCTCTCCTGGAGCGAGGAACGCGAAGTCGGGCTGGTTGTCGGTGAAGACCCCGGCCATGAGCTCCACATAGGGTCCGCCGTCGTCGGTGAGGTGTGCGTCCCAGGCCCACCCGAACGGGGCGTTGCCCCAGGTCCACTGCTTCTTGCCGGGGGCGATGCGGTGGTCGGCCCAGTGCACGAATCCGGCGCGGGCGGCGTGGTCGTAGCCGCCGAAGAAGTCGTCCTCGCTGCCGAGGCACATGTAGGAGGTGGGGACGGGGAGGTTGCGGTACCAGTCGAGGCGGTCGCCGTCGGGCTGGTCAGCAGTGCGGCGGGCCGGGTAGTCGACGCCGTAGTAGTGCCCCTGGGCTGCAGGGAAGGTGGTGGTGGCGCGCTTGGCGTGGTCGGCGACGAGGCGCACGTCGGTGGGGAAGAACGACTGGTAGTCCTCCCCTGCTTCGGCGGCGACGTTGGCCCACCAGAGGAAGGTCTGGACGTCGTCGCCGCGGTTGACGAGGTGGCCGCGCAGTTCGATGAGCGCGTTCGCGGGCCGCAGCCTGATGCCGTGCATGCCCTGCATGCGGGCGAACGGGTCGTGGTCGGAGCACCAGACGGTCACCGAGTCGTCCGCTTCGGGCTCGATCAGGGTCTCGACCGGGAGGTGGGTCGCGGGGCGGTGGTGCTGGGGCCAGTTGAACTCGACGCCGCCGGAGATCCAGGGGCCGGCGAGGCCGACGAGGGCGGGCTTGATGACGTCGTTGCGGTAGAAGAAGTCGTACCCGCGGGTCTTGTCGAGTCCGATGTGGATTCTACCGCCGAGTTCGGGCAGGATCATCAGCCGCACGTACTCGTTCTCGAGGTGGATCGCGTCCCATTCTCGCGGGGCTTTCTCCTTCGCTATGGCGTCGATGAACGGCAGCGGGTAGACCGCGCCCGAGGAGCCCTGGTAGACGCGCTGGTCCAGGTACGCCGGGTACCGGTCGGGCGCGGCGGGCGCGTAGGAGTCGATCGCGACCGGCTCCCGCCAGGCCTTGACCGGTCGGCCCGCGAGTGCGGCCGGGGCCTCGGGTAGGACGATTCTCGACGGCTCGGTCGGCATGGGCTCGACCTTACGAGGGCTTGACATGCCTGTCGATGGTCATTTCACTGGAGGGCATGGACGAAACCACGGTCGATGGCGGCTCCGTGATCCGCGACGGCTTCTCCGGGCAGCGGATGCTCGTGGTCCCGCGCGGGGCGGTCGCGAAGGCCCTGCGGCACCCGGTGACGGGGAAGCTGATGGTCACCGACGCGGGCCACTTCCCGCACGCGGCCCGCCATGGCCGCTCCCGCCCGCGCGGCGCGCGCGAGCACGTCCTGCTGGTCTGCACCGATGGCACGGGCTGGTGCCGCACCGAGGGCACCAGGTTCACGGTCTCGCGCGGCGGCACGGTGCTGCTCCCGGCCGACCGTCCGCACGCGTACGGCGCCCTCGACGCGGACCCGTGGACGCTGTGGTGGTTCCACTTCACGGGTGTGGACGCGGCCGATCTGGTCCGGACCGCGCACGCGGCGGCGGGAGGCCCGGTGACGCACCTCCGCGATCCCGCGCCGGTGGTGAGCCTGGTCTCGCAGGTCATCGACGCGCTGGACTCCGGGCTGACCGCGTCGGCGTTCATCGAGGCCGCCGGGGCCGCCTGGCACGCGCTCACGCGGGTGGTCGCCACCGGGCGGCGCGGCCCGGGATCCGATCTGAGTCCCCTGGAGCAGGCCGCGGCGCACTTGCGGGCCACCGCGCCGCGCCGCACCTCGGTCACCGTGCTCGCGGACATGGTGGGGCTCAGCGCTTCCCAGCTCACTGCGCTGTTCCGCGAGCGCCTTGGCGTCACGCCGCTGCAGTTCCAGGTGCAGTTGCGGATGACCCGTGCCCGGGAGCTGCTCGACGGCACGGATCTGCCGGTCGCGGCCGTCGCCCGCGAGACCGGCTACGAGGACCCGATGTACTTCTCGCGCCAGTTCACCCGCGTCCACGGGGTGAGCCCCACGGTGTACCGGAGCCGGGCGCACGGCGCTCGCATCGCGGGATCCGACCACGATCCGGGTTGACAATCGGTGGCATTGCCATAGGGTCTTGATCGGTAAATAAACGGTGCCGAATGAAGGAAGTACGTCTCGTGAGCCGGAAGATCGTCCGCCACGCCCCCATCGTCAAGGGCGTCCCCCACCTCCTGCACGGTGGTGACTACAACCCCGACCAGTGGCTGAAGTCCAAGGACGCCACCTGGAAGGAGGACATGCGCCTCGCCCGGCTCGCCGGGGTCAACACCCTGTCGGTGGGCATCTTCGCCTGGGCCGCGCTCGAGCCCGAAGAGGGCCGGTACGAGTTCGGCTGGCTCGACGAGATCATGGACCTCATGGCCGAGAACGGCATCACCGCCGTGCTCGCCACCCCCTCCGGCGCCCGTCCCGGCTGGATGAGCCACCGCTACCCCGAGGTCCTGCGGGTGAACGGCGACCGCACGAAGAACCGCCACGGCGGCCGCCACAACCACTGCCTCACCTCGCCGGTGTACCGCGAGAAGACCCTCGCCATCAACACAGCGCTCGCCGAGCGCTACGGGAAGCACCCCGCCCTCGGCGTCTGGCACCTCTCCAACGAGTACGGCGGCGAATGCCACTGCGACCTGTGCCAGGAGCGGTTCCGCACGTACCTCCAGAACAAGTACGGGTCGCTCGACGAGCTCAACGAGGCGTGGTGGAGCGCGTTCTGGGCCAAGACCTACGGCGACTGGTCGCACGTCGAGTCGCCGAGCACCCACTGGCGCGGCGAGCAGGACATCCACGGCCTGCACCTGGACTGGATGCGGTTCACCACCGAGCAGTTCGTCGACTTCTACCTGCACGAGGCCGCGCCGCTCAAGGCGATCACCCCCGAGATCCCGTGCACGACCAACCTCATGGGCACCTACCCGGGCATCGACTACTACCGGCTCGCCGAAGTGCTCGACGTCGTCTCCTGGGACTCCTACCCGCAGTGGAGCGGCACCGAGCGCGACGTGCGCACCGGCGTCGAGGCCTCGTTCCACCACGACCTGACGCGCAGCCTCAAGGGCAAGCCGTTCATGCTCATGGAGTCCTCGCCGTCGGCCACGAACTGGCGGCCGGTCGCCAAGCTCCACCGCCCCGGTGTCCACCTGCTCCAGTCGCTGCAGGCGGTCGCCCACGGCTCCGACACCGTGCAGTACTTCCAGTTCCGCAAGGGCCGCGGCGGCTCCGAGAAGTTCCACGGCGCGATCGTCGACCACGAGGGCACCGAGAACACCCGGGTCTTCCGGGACGTGGCCGAGGTCGGCGAGCGACTCGCCGGCATGGACGCGGTCGTCGGCACCTCCACGCCCGCCGACGTAGCACTCGTCTACGACTGGCCCAACCGGTGGGCCCTGGACGACATGAAGGGCATGCTCCAGCAGAACACCGGCTACGCGCGCACGGTAATCGACCACTACCAGTCGTTCTGGCAGCAGGGCGTGCCGGTCGACGTGATCGACGGTTCGCTCATCGCCGCCGCCGGCGGGCTGGACCGGTACAAGGTCCTCGTCGCACCGATGCTCTACATGCTCCGGCCGGGCGTCGCCGAAGCCGTCGACGCGTTCGTCCAGCGCGGCGGCACCTTCGTCGCCACCTACGCCTCCGGGTACGTCGACGAGAACGACAAGACGTTCCTGGGCGGCTTCCCCGGCCCGCTGCGGGAGACGCTCGGCGTCTGGGCCGAGGAGATCGACGCGCTCTACCCGGACGACCGGAACGCGATCGCGTGGAACGGCAGGGAGTACGAGGCGTTCGACCTGTGCGAGCTGATCCACGCCGAAGGCGCTGAAGTCCTGGGCGCGTACGGCTCGGACTTCTACGCGGGCCGGCCGGCGCTCACCGTCAACCACCGCGGCGCGGGCCGGGCGTACTTCATCGCGGCGCGCACCGGAGCGGACTTCCTCGGCGACTTCTACGGCTCGCTGATCGCGGAGACGGGCGTCGAACGCGCCCTCGACGCGGAACTTCCGGCGGGCGTCACCGCCCAGGTCCGCAGCGACGGCGACACCGACCACGTGTTCGTGCTCAACTGCAACCCGACCCCCGCGACGGTCGACCTCGGCGAGCAACTGCAGCTCGACCCGTATGGCATCGCCGTGCTCGAACGGCCCCGCAAGGGCGGCAACGCAGCCTGAAACTGAGACAGGCGGGGCCGAGCGATTCGCTCGGCCCCGCCCGTTCGCGTCCGTCAGGCCCAGGCGGCGCTGAGGCGGTCATACTCCGCGGCGGTCACCGGGAGCACGACGCCGTGGCAGGGGTCCTCGGGCAGCCCGAAGTCCTCGCAGGGCGCCCATGCCCCACCCGCGAGGTCGGTGGTCTCGAACGGCACATAGCGGCGTTCCGCCGTGAACTCGTCGATCCAGAGGTACCACTTGTCCTCGGTGTTCGACTTGTACACGAGCGGCCCCTCCCCCTGGCTGATCGGGCCCAGGCCGATGCCCTCGGCCAGCGGCGCCCACTCGCCCATCAAGGAGGTCGCGGTCTCGGAGAAGATCGACTTGCCATGCGGCACACCGTGCGTGCGGCTGCGCTCGTCCTTGAGGAAGCGGTAGTAGACGCCCTCGTGCTCGATCACCGTGGCGTCGATCGTGTTCCAGCCCCGGTCGATCCACACCTGCGGCTCGGAGAACGCACGGAAGTCGCGCGTGGTCGCACACATGATCCGGTTGTAGCTCTCGCCCTCGTGCTCGGGATTGTCGAAGAGCGTCGAGGACCAGTGGACGAGGTAGGCCTCCTGCTCGGGGTCCCACACCGTTTCGGGCGCCCAGGTGTTCCCGGCCTCCGGCGGCGCGACCTCCACCAGGCGGCCCTCGCCCCAGTCCACCAGATTCGCCGACTCCCACACCATGATCGAGCGGCTGCCCCAGCGCTGATGCCGGTCCCAGTCCATGCTCTTGTACAGGCACAGGTCGGTCGCCACTATGAAGAACCGGTCGCCCTCCGGAGAGCGGACGATGTGGTGGTCACGCACCCCGCCTTCGCCCGAGGTGGAGCGGAGGACCGGCTTGCCGCCGTTGAGGTCCTTGAACCGCAGCGGGTCGTTGCCCTCGCTCAAGGCGAAGTAGACCTGCTCGCCGTCGGCGTCCTCGCGCTTGAAATACGCGTACAGGTAGCCCGCGTATTCGGGTTCAGTGGACACGGATCTCCTCGATGTCGATGGGCTGCTCAGGGAAGAACACGCGGACCGCGAGCGCGGTCCGCGTCTCGAACTCGATTCGGACCGAGCGCTCACCGCCCGGTTCCGCGTGGTGCATCGGTGTGAAGGTGCGGCCGTCCTCGGCCGTCTCGACGGTCCACGGATGGGCCGGGGGCTCGGCGAAGTCGATCTCGATCCGGTTGATCCGGTACTGGAACTCGAGGCTCGGGGCGATCCACTCGCCTGGCTCCTGCCGCTCGGCGCGCCAGATCGCCGCGCCCGGCTCGGTCGCGTTGCCGCCCTTGAAGCCCGTGGCGGTGCTGCTCGTCCTCACCGGACGGTAGGCCGCCAGCGACATGAATCCGGGCACGGACGGCGGCTCGGCCAAGGACGGGGCGGGCGGCGGCAGCCGCCGCGCCGAGTTCCGTGCCGGCTTCGCCGGGCCGGTCGCGAGCAAGGTCAGCTCGGCCGGTTCGAGGCCCTCTCCGGTGGCGCGAATGCGCTGCACCCCAGGAGCATAGGCCCGCATCTCGATCGCGCCCGCGCCGTCCCACATGCTGAAGTCCTCCGGGGACAGCGTGATGGTGTCGCCCGATGGGAACACGCCCTCGCCTTCGATCACCGCGAGGGTGACCGGCCGGTCGTCGGCGACGTGGCGGCCGTCCGCGTCGAGGAGTTCGAACTCGATCCTCGCGTCGCCGGTGCCGTCGGTGGGGATCGTGTCCGCATCGGACTTCAGGCGAATCGCGACGGCGGCGCCCGGTTCGGGGAACTCCGGCGGCGCGATGCCGAGCAGCCGCTCCCGGTACCAGTGGTAGGCCCGCTTGGGCCTGCGGAAGTAGTCGGCCAGGCCCATGAGCCCGGACCCGGGCGCGATGGTCTTGTAGTGGAACGCGCACCAGAAGATCTTGCCCGAGCGCCACGGATAGTCGGTCTCGACGCCGTGCTCCCACTGCACTTCGTACTCGCCGGGGCCGTTGCCGAGCGTCCCGTGGTACTCGGTGACGACGCTGGGGATACCGGGGTTCATGTACAGCTCGGCGCCGTCGCCGTTGTATCCGGCGATGTCGCCGAGCACGTCGAAGCCCCGGCGCTGCACGCCACCGACGGCTGCGGGCCGGGTCGGGTCGATCTCCTTCGACAGCGCCACCAGCTCCGAAGTGAGGGCCTTCGCCTTCGGGATGACCTTGTCGTCGCTGAAGAACGCCTCATTGCCGATGCTCCAGGTGATGATGCTCGGGTGGTTGCGCTGAGTGCGGATCATCGCCCGCAGAGCCCGGCGCAGGCTCTCCTCGAACTCCGGCTCGTCAGCCTCCTCGACCGGATAGGCGCTGGCGAACCAGTAGCCCTCGGTGTCCTCGCCGCCGATGCCCCAGAAGTGCAGCTCGGACCAGAACAGGAGGCCCTGGCGGTCGCACTCCTCGGCGAAGTAGGGGTGGTGGGGGTAGTGGGAGCCGCGGATGATGTTCATTCCCAGCTCCTTCACCATCGCGACATCGCGGCTGATCGACGCGCGCGTGCCCGCATCGCCCCAGCCGCCCCGGTTCTGGTGCACATTGGCGCCGTGGAGGTCGAGGTGCTCTCCGTTGAGGAAGAACCCGCGGTCGGCGGTGAACTCGAACCAGCGGAAACCGAACGAGGTCTGCTGCGAATCCCTGGCGATCCCGTCGACCGATACCGAAGCCGTCAGCTCGTAGCAGTGCGGGTGATTCGGATGCCACAGGAGCGGA
This sequence comes from Glycomyces sp. YM15, assembly GCF_016918015.1. GTDB lineage: Bacteria > Actinomycetota > Actinomycetes > Mycobacteriales > Micromonosporaceae > Glycomyces. Next base: position 4,071 of record NZ_JAERMK010000032.1, on the reverse strand, counting down.
TCGGCTACGGCCCCTTCGAGTTCCACCACCGCGCACGACCGTGCCGGGATCGTGCGGCGCACGGACGGCAGGGCCGCGACCGACCCCTCGGGATCGGAGACCACCGCCGCCACATTGACGTGGATCGGGCGCGGCTCGTCGTTGACCACCTCCACGCTCGCGGCGACGGTGGCGAGCTCGCGGCTCACTTCCGGTGTGGTGACACCGATGCCGTACCAGTCGATGCGGACCCGGTCGGCGACGATGAGACTCACATCGCGGTAGATGCCGCCCGCGAAGCTGTAGTCCCCGGCACGCGGCGCCAGGCGCGGGTTCCACAGGTTGTCGACACGCACGAAGACCTCGTTGGCCCCAGCGACGACAGCGTCGGAGAGGTTGACGGTGAACGGCGTATAGCCGCCCTCGTGGCGTCCGACGAAGCGGCCGTTGACGAACACCTCGCAGGTCTGGAACACGCCCAGGAACTCGAGGGCGATCCACTTGCCCAACCACGCCTCGTCCACGTCGATCACCCGCCGGTAGCAGCCGTGGCCGACGTAGATGCGGTGCGCGCGGAAGTCCGGCTGCTCGAACGAGTGCGGGAGACCGACGTCGTACCAATCCCGTTCCGGGGCTTCGGTTTCCGCACCGGGGTGCTCGCCGAAGTCGAACTTCCAGTCGTCGTTGACGAACTGCTGCACGCGGATCATGTGCCGGGGCCCTTCTGTTCAGGTGTCATGGCGGTGGGCCGCCTCCAAGTCTTGACCCCGGAGGCGGCCCACCCATAAGGGGGAAAGGAACGGTCTTACTTCGAGGCGTCCCAGGCCTCTTGATAGATCTCGACGTACCGTTCGGCGCCGAGGTCGGTGAGGTTCTGCTGGAAGTCGGCCCAGTCCTCATCGCTCCCGATGTCGCGGACGCCCGTGACGAACTCCGCGCTCGCCTGGACGACGAAGTTCTCCACGTTGGTCTGGATCGTCGAAAGCTCGGTGGCGGTCTCGCCGGTCACCCCGACTTCCCAGTACGGGAACAGCTCATCGGACTCGTGGCCCTCGTAGAGCTTGGTGGCCTCGAACAGACGGCGCTCGTAGCCCTCGGGGGTGTGGATGTCGGTCGCGGTGACCTGGCTGTTGCGGAACTCCGCGTCGCTGAAGAACTGCGCGATCGGACCCCAGGAGTTGTTCGCGCCCTCGCCCTCGGGAGGCGTGAGGGTCTTGAAGTTCGGCTCCAGGGCCTCGTCGAGGGCCACATCGCCTGCCTCGGGCCGGGACCAGTTGACGCCCTCGACGCCGAACTCGCCCTGCAGGTGCCCCTCGTAGGAGACCATGAAGTCGAGAATCTGCATGAGCTTCTTCTGCTTGGCCTCGCTGGAGCGGTTCGTGATCACGAAGGTCGCGCCGGGTGCGGCGCCCGCGCCGCCGCCGCTGTAGGTCGCGTCGCTGCCGTTCGGTCCGGTCAGCGGCGGGACCGCGTCGTACTGCCCGTAGCGCCCGTCCTCGTGGTCGTCGGTGACGAACCACGGGTGCATGACGGCGACGGATCCGAGGATCACGCCTTCCGCGCTGTTGCCCTTGGCGTTGAGCGCCTCGCCGTTCTGCGTGAACGCGCCCTCGTCGATCAGGCCGTCCTCGTACAGGGAGTTGACGTAGGCGATCCCATCGCGCCATTCATCCCGGGTCGGCTGCAGGACGACCTCCCCGTCGACGGCCCCGAGCGTGGCCGGGGTCGTGCCCTCGGCGTTCGAGTACATCTCCGCGGTGTAGACGTACGGGTTCATCAGATACGAGAGCAGCGAACCGCCGCCCGCCGCTGAGAGCGGGATCTCGTCGGCTTCGCCGTTGCCATTGGGGTCCTGCGTCTTGAACGCCTCAAGCACCGTCCGAAGCTCTTCGGGCGTGGTGGGCCGGGGCAGGCCGACGGCCTCCAGCCAGGTGGAGTTCATCCACAGCTTCGAGGGATACGAGCAGTGGTAGCAGTCGTTCCACGCGGGAATCCCCCAGATCTTCCCGTCCGGGGAAGTCGCCAGCTCCTTGAAGCCGGGTTCCTTCTCGAACGCGGCGGTGAGGTTCGGGGTGTCCTCGCCGATCAGGTCGTCGAGCTGCACGAGCACACCCTGGCCGCCGAGCTTCACCAGCTCGTCGCTGGAGAACTGGTCGACCCACGGGATGAGCATGTAGGCGTCGGGGTAGTCGCCGCTGGCGAGGGAGATCTGCCGCTTCTCCCCGGCTGCGGCACCGTCCCAGGTGGTCGTCTCGAACTCGAGGTCGACGTCGAACTGCTCCTCGATCACCTTCGTGAAGGCGTTCGTGTCCAGGTCCGCGTCGTCGCCTTGCGGCGCGAAGATGGTGATCACGTTGTCCGGGGTGGTCTCCGGCTCCGAAGAGCACGCGGCGAACGCGCCGGTCGAGACGGCGAGTGCCGCTCCGGCCGCTGCCGCTCGGACGAAACTGCTGGTCATCGTTGACTGCCTTTCGGTTGAGGAGTTGACGGGACTGGAGGGGAAACGCCGTGGAGCCGGTCGCGGCGAAATCGGGGGGCAGCGCTCTAGCCCTTCACCGAGCCGAGCATCACGCCCTTCGTGAAGTGCCTGGCCACGAACGGGTACACGAGCATCACGGGCACTGTGGACACGACGATGAGGGAGAACTTCATCAGGTCGGCCATCTGCTCGGCCGCCATCTGATCGGCGAGGTTCGTGCCGCCCGTGTTGTTGACGATCAGGATGTTCCGCAGCACCAGCTGCAGTGGATACAGCTCTTCGCTGCGCAGGTAGATCAGGGCGCTGAAGTAGGAGTTCCACTGCCCGATGCCGTACATGAGGGCGATGACCGCCAGCAGCGGCTTCGACAGCGGCAGCACGATCGACCACAGGAACCGCAGATCACTGGCGCCGTCGAGCTGTGCCGCCTCGTACAGCTCGCCCGGGATCGAGGAGCGGAAGAACGTCATCGCGATGAGCACCTGCCAGGCGCCGATAGCGGCCGGGAGGATCAAAGCCCAACGGGTGTCGAGCAACCCGAGGGCGCGAACGACCATGTAGGTCGGGATCAGGCCACCGGAGAACAGCATGGTGAACAGGACGCCGCCGATGAGGACCTTGCGGCCCACCAGTTCTGAACGTGAGAGCGGGTAGGCGATCATCACCGTGAGCGCGACGCTGACGAGCGTGCCGACGACGGCGTAGAACAACGAGTTGCCGAAGCCGGTGAGGATGGCGTCGCTGGTCAGCACCGCTTTGTATCCGATGAGGGTGAAGTCCACGGGCCACAGGAACACCCTGCCGCCCGACACGGCCGCGGGGCTGGAGAAGGAACTGGCCACGATGTTGATGAGCGGCACCAGCACGATGAGCATGAAGGTCGTCAGGAGGGCGTAGACGCCGACCATGAAGATCCGGTCCACGCGGGTGTCCTGCACCTGGGTGGCGCGGCGGCGCTTCGGCTTGCGGGCCTTGGCCTCGGGGGCGGCTTCAGGTTCGGCCCGGGTCGCGGTCTCGAGTGTCATTGCGGGGGCTCCCTTCACCAGAGTCCGTTGCCGGTCACGCGCTTGGACACGGTGTTCACGGCCAGGAGCAGGATGAGGTTGATGACGGAGTTGAAGAGCCCGATCGCCGTCGCCAGGCTGAAATCGGCGTTGAGCAGGCCGATCTTGTACGTGTAGGTCGCGATGATCTCCGACTGCGAGAGGTTCAGCGGGTTCTGCAGCAGGAACGCCTTCTCGAAGCCGATCGCCATCACCGAACCGACGCTGAGGATCATCACCACCACGACGGTGGGCGCGATGCCCGGCAGGTCGACATGCCAGATCTTCTGGAGACGCGACGCCCCGTCGAGGCGGGCGGCCTCGTACAAGCTCACGTCGATCCCCGCCAGAGCGGCCATGTAGATGATCGCCGAGTAACCGGCGGTCTGCCAGATGTCGCTCCAGACGTACACACTGCGGAACGCGTCCGGGTCGGCCAACAAGTTCGAGTCCATCCCGAAGAAGCCGAGGACGTCGGCCATGAAACCGATCCTGGGCGAGAAGATGAGGATGAGCATCGAGACGACGATGACCGTCGAGATGAAGTGCGGCGCGTAGGTGACCATCTGG
>NZ_JAERMK010000031.1:38909-47141 GCF_016918015.1 Glycomyces sp. YM15 | reverse complement strand
CCCCACCGCTTCGCGTTCAAGTTGCTCGTACTCAACACGATCGAGTGATGCCGCAATGCAGGTTCTTCCGACAGAGCAGGACACTTCGGCATCGGGCGGTCGATCGGGTGGAGGTGCGGCCCGGTCGTGTCAGTGCCGATGGTGATTCGAGAGTCGTCATCGCGTGGGCGGATCCGGGGATGCCGCTATCCAGCACGTGATTGATTTCTCGAATGACTGGGTTCCCCGCACTGGCGATGGCAGCCTTGGGTTCATGACGAAGCCCGCTCGTGTCCGTGCTGCAGAGCTGCGGGGACGCTCCTGGTTGAACACCGGTGGTCGCACCCTCTCCCTGGCCGACCTCAGAGGCCGTGTCACCGTCGTTGATTTCTGGACATTCTGTTGCATCAACTGCCTACACGTCCTCGACGAGCTTCGCCCGCTCGAGGAGAAGTACGGCGACGCGCTCGTCATCATCGGCGTCCACTCCCCGAAGTTCGAGCACGAGCGCGACCCGCAGGCCCTCGCGGCAGCCGTCGAGCGCTACGGCGTCGAGCACCCCGTCCTCGATGACCCGAACCTCATCACCTGGGATGCGTTCGCCGCACGGGCCTGGCCGACGCTGGTGGTGATCGATCCCGCCGGGTACGTCGTGTCGACGATGGCCGGAGAGGGACATCTCGAAGCGCTCGACGCGATCGTGGGCGAGCTCGTCGCCAAGCACACGGCCGATGGAACGCTCGACACCGGTGGACCGCTGTACGTGGCCGCCCCGCCCGCCGAGACCACACTCCGCTTCCCCGGCAAGGCGATCGAGCTGCCCGGCGGCGACGTGCTCGTCACCGACTCGGCCCGCCACCGCCTCGTCCGCCTCGCCCCGGACCTCGAAACGGTCGTCCAGGCCGTCGGCACCGGTGAGCGCGGCCGCGCCGACGGCACCGAACCGCAGTTCAACGAACCTCAGGGCCTCGCGCTCCTCCCCGCCGAGGTGGCCGCCGAGGTCGGCTACGACCTCGTCGTCGCCGACACCGTGAACCACCTCCTGCGCGGCGTCCGCCTCGCCGACGGCGCGGTCACCACGGTCGCCGGGACCGGCAGGCAGTGGCGCATGGACAACGGCACCACCGCCGCCCTCGACGTCGACCTGTCCTCGCCGTGGGACCTCGCCTGGTTCGAGGGCAGGCTGGTCATCGCCATGGCCGGCATCCACCAGCTCTGGTACTTCGACCCGCTCGCCCGCACCGCGGGCGTCTACGCGGGCACCACCGTCGAGAGCCTCAAGGACGGAGCGCTGGACCAGGTCTGGATGGCCCAGCCCTCCGGGCTCGCCGCGGCCGCGGACCGGCTCTGGCTCGTCGACTCGGAGACCTCCTCGCTCCGCTACGTCGAGGACGGACGGATGCACACCGCCGTCGGGCAGGGCCTCTTCGACTTCGGGCACGTCGACGGCCCCGCCGCCGACGCCCTCATGCAGCACCCGCTCGGCCTCGCCGTGCTCCCCGACGGCCGCGTCGCCGTCGCCGACACCTACAACGGGGCGCTGCGCGTCTACGACCCGCAGGCCGAGACCGTGTCGACCCTCGCCGTGGACCTCGCCGAACCCAGCGACGTGCTCGTCCTGGGCGGAGCGGTCTGGGTGGTCGAATCGGCCGCCCACCGCCTCGCCGCCCCCGACCTCGGCGAGGCCGCCGTCTCCGGCCGCCACCACCGGGTCACCCGCAAGCGCACCAAGGTCGCGCCCGGCGCGCTGCGCCTCGAAGTGCTCTTCGAACCAGCAGCGGGGCAGAAGCTCGACTACACCTTCGGGTCCCCGATCCAGGTCACCGTCTCGGCCGACCCGCCCCAGCTCCTCGCCGAAGGCGCGGGCAAAGGGGAGGAACTCGGCCGCGACCTCCTGCTGGCCGACGGCATCGACCAGGGCGTGCTGCAGGTGGTCGCCCAGGCGGCGACCTGCGACGCCGAGGCCGAGCACCCCGCGTGCCACCTCACCCGCCAGGACTGGGGCGTCCCGGTCGAGATCGCGGAGGACGGCGTCTCCACGCTCAGGCTGGTGCTCCGCGCCTGAGTTCCGCACGGGTGTGAGCTCTGCGGCGACAGGTATTTCACCTGCCCGTCGCGTGTCATGAATCCGTGCCCGTTCACTGCGCATTACGTTGTTCCGATCAGACTCGAAGCACGTCCTATCAGGGAGGAAACCGCTGTGACCTTGGCGCCGGTGGAAGAAGGCTACTCCGAGCACGAGCACTGGCTGGTGCTCAACGCCGCCGATCAGATCGTCACCGTGGGCAAGCTGCTGGAGCAGCAGGTCCGCACCATCGAGTACCTCACCCCCGAATACGCCGGCGGTCTCGCGGACTTCGAACCGGACCTCACCCGCCTGAACGGCTAGCCGAACCCGGCCGTCCGGTCGAACCCCGCCGGGTCGCTTCGGAGTAACGTCGGCCCCGACGCGAAAGGCGCGTCCCCCCACAAGCGGCCCGGATGACCCGTCAAGGGGCATCGCGAGGCCGCGGCGGGGTCGGCAAGCCCGACGCGCGCGAGGGCCGTCCCGGCGTCGGCGCACCCTCACGGGGTACGCCGCAATCGGGCACTCAACGGGCACTGAGCAACTCCTGGTATCACCGCGCCGGGACGGCTCCCTCCGCGCCAGTACGCTGAAAGCGAAGTCGCGCCCCAGCGGCGCGGCCGCGTCGCACCTCGCTGATACCGTCGATGAGTGGAATCTTTCGAGAGGCCCTTCGGCGACGAGTCCGGCCCCGTCCAAGCCCCGATGCACCCCGCGTGGATCCGCATCATGCCGTGCAGCATCGAGTTGTTCCGCACCGTCCCCTCCGTGAGCCCGTTCCCGGCGACCTGGTGGGCCGACGCCTTCCCCGAAGACGACATCTGGAACGAACCGGTCTGGTGCGACCCCGGCGACGTCGACGACTGGATCGCCGAGGCCTCCGAGCATCACCTGGGCGCGTCCCAGGAGGTCATCGAGAAGGAGGCCCGCGAAGAGTACGACCGGGCCACCGCCGAGCGCAGCGAGCGCATCGACACCTTCACCACCCACTGCCGCCGCGCCGGCCTGCCCGTGCCGCACACCGTGCGCGACCTGCTCGAATTCCTGCTCGCCCTGGGCCTGTACCGCTCCGAGTTGCGCGACGGGAAGCTCTACGTCGCCCCGCTGCTCTACACCAACCCGTTCGACGTGCTCGCCTTCGACAAGGTCGAGGCCATCGAGGAGGCCGCCGACCAGCGCGGCGACCTCGAGGAGCTGACGGCGATCGCGATCCGCCGCGTCGGCGGGATCGACTACGAGTTCGACGAGGAGGGCCGCTTCACGCTGCCCGGCGGCGCGAAGTCGGCCACCGTGCAGGTGAGCCTGGCCGCGCTCGCCGAGGACGCGGGCGTCCCGGCCCCGGTGATCCGCGGGATGCTCATGGAGCTCGCCGAGGACGGGGACGTGGCCGGATCGGTGGACCTGGGCCAGGTCGGGATCACGGAGGAGTTCACGCTCACCGCCTCCGACGACCTGCTCGGCGGCTACCCGAACGACGAGCTGCTCCCGCCCGAGCACGCCTAGCGACCGCCCGGGCGTCCGTGCGAACGGCCGCTGGACGGCTGCGACCCGGACCGCACTCCATTCACTCTCAGTTCACCTTCACGTTCACCTGCGTGCACCTCCATGGCGTTCTATGAGGGCAGGACACGTTAACGGCGGTTGACATTCGGTGATTGGAGTTCGCGTGAGCGTGAACGAGACTGGTATCCGCGCCAAGGCCCCCATCGCGGGCCTCGCCCCGGGCCGCAGCACTGCGCGCGTCGACGGCTCGCAGGGCTCGCTGTTCGACGCCACGCGCACTGAGACCGTCATCGAGCTCAAGGACGTCGACATCCACTACGGGAAGTCGCACGCCGTCCGCGGCGTCTCCCTCCCCGTCGCGCGCAACCAGATCACCGCGATGATCGGCCCCTCGGGCTGCGGCAAGTCCACGGTGCTGCGCTCGATCAACCGCATGAACGACCTCATCCCGGGCGCGAAGGTCTCCGGGAGCATTTCGTACCACGGCAAGGACATCTACGCCTCGAACGTCGACCCGATCGCGGTGCGCCGCCACATCGGCATGGTCTTCCAGAAGGCGAACCCGTTCCCGAAGTCGATCTTCGACAACGTCGCCTACGGCCTGCGCATCAACGGCATGAAGGACAACCTCGCCGACCGCGTCGAGCAGGCGCTCCGCGGCGCGGCGCTGTGGGACGAGGTCAAGGACAACCTGAAGAAGAGCGCCCTGGCGCTCTCGGGCGGCCAGCAGCAGCGCCTGTGCATCGCCCGCGCGATCGCCGTGCAGCCGGAGGTCCTGCTCATGGACGAGCCCTGCTCGGCGCTCGACCCGATCGCGACCGCGCGCATCGAGGAGCTCATGAGCGAGCTCGTGCGCGACTACACCATCGTGATCGTCACCCACAACATGCAGCAGGCCGCGCGCGTCTCCGACGCGACCGCGTTCTTCTCGGCGGCGGTCGACGACGCGGGCGAGCGGTACGGCTTCCTCGTCGAGTTCGACGAGACGCAGCGCCTCTTCTCCAACCCGTCCGACTCGCGCACCGAGGACTACATCACCGGCCGCTTCCGCGTTCCGCGTTCAGACGTCGTTGCCGCAGAGGACCCCGTAGGTCCGGCCCTCGCCGTCGAGCATCCGCCAGTACCAGTCGGTACCGCACTTCGTGCCTTCCTCGTCGGCGTCCTCGTCGCTCATGTCGGCGACGGGCTCGTCGAACATGATCGTGTCGACCACGGTGTAGAGCGCCAGGTCGGAGCCGCAGTCGATCGACCACCAGCTGGAGCTGTCGTCGAAGCAGTCGCCCACGTCGGGCATGATCGGCAGGTGGTCGGGCTCGGCCGGGTCGGGGTTGCCGACGGCCTGGAGGCAGTAGAGCGAGTCGAGGGTGCCGGAGGAGTAGACGTAGTCCCATTTCGTCCAGGCCTTGCCGAGGACGTTGGTGCCCCAGCCGTCGCCGCACATCGCGTAGATCGGCGCGGTGTCGGTGACGCTGCCTTCGCCGTCCACCGCGATGTCGAGCACGTCGTAGGACTGGGCCTTGATCTCCCAGAACGCGGTGGCGTCGGAGCAGGGCACGAGCGGCCCGAGGCCGCTGCCGTCGACCTCTGATTCGTACGGGAGGCACTGGCCGACTTCGGAGTCCGTCTCCTCAGCGGGCGTGGTGGCGTCCGCTTCGGGGGTGTTCTCGTTCGCGGAGGCGGACTCGGTGGTGCCGCCGCCTTCGGCGGTGTCGTCGTCCTTGTCCTTGCCCTGGAGGTTCAGCGTGACGAGCAGGACGGCGCCGAGCACGATGACGGTGGCGCCGACGATGACGCCGCCGACGAGCCCGAGGTTCCGCTTCGGCGGTTCGGGCGGGAGGACCGGCCCGCCGTAAGGGGAGCCCGGATCCTGGCCGTAAGGGGGCTGCCCTCCACCGCCGTAGGGCGGCTGCTGCCCGCCGCCTCCACCGCCGTAGGGCGGCTGCTGCGGCTGGCTGCCGTAAGGGTTCTGGCCGCCGCTGTAAGGCGACTGGTAACCGTAGCCGGGGGTATGCGGCTGCTCCGGCGGGGGACCGTAATTCGGAGGGACAGTCATGTCAGCAACCTATAGGGGCCTGGCGACAATCCGCAGATCCGGGGTCGGCGGCGAGTAAGGAATGTCGCAGCTCAGCGGTGACGCCTGTGGCCGAACGCCCCGGTCGTCACCGGTGCGAGGTGACGGACCGGTCGGCGGGTTCGGGCCCGGCCGTGGGCGCCGGTGCCCGGGTACCCGAATCAGCCGCTCAAAGAGTGTCCGGAAGGACGAGGACGCGTTCGACCGTGTAGTCCTCCATCGCCGACCGCACGCCTTCGCGGCCCACGCCCGAGCCCTTGACCCCGCCGTACGGCATCTGGTCGGCCCGGAACGAGGGCACGTCGCCGATGATCACGCCGCCCACATCGAGTGTCCGGTGGGCGAGCATCGCCTCCGGCAGGCTCTCGGTGAACACCCCGGCCTGCAGCCCGTACCGCGAGTCGTTGACGGCGGCGAGCCCGGCTTCGAAGCTCTCGACGCTCGCGAGCACCAGCACCGGGCCGAAGACCTCCTCGCGCAGCACCTTCGCGTCGGGGCGCACGTTCGCGAGCACCGTCGGTTCGATGAGCGCGCCCTCGCGCGGCGTGCCGCCGCACAGGACCTTCGCGCCTTCGTCGACGGCCTCCTCGATCCACGCCTCGACCCGCGCGGCCGCCTCCGAGCTGATGAGCGGCCCGACCTTGCACGACGGGTCGTTCGGGTCGCCCGAGGGCAGGGCCTTGACCTGCTCGGCGATGCGGGCGGCCATGTCGGCGAAGGCGGGCGCCTCGATGAAGACGCGCTGCACGGCGATGCACGACTGCCCGGCCTGGTAGTTGCCGAACATCGCGATCCGCTCGGCCGCCCAGTCCCGCTTCGGGTAGTCGGCGCTCACGACGACCGCGCCGTTGCCGCCGAGTTCGAGGGTCACGTGCTTGTCGGGCACGCGGCGCAGGATCTGCTTGCCCACGGCGCCGGAGCCGGTGAACGAGACGACCGGCAGCCGCGGGTCGTCCACGAGCTGCTCGGCCCGGTGGTCGGGGACCGGCAGGACCGAGAGCATCGCGGGCGGCAGGTCCGTCTCGGAGAACAGGGCCCCCAGGTGGAGTGCGGAGAGCGGCGTCGCCGGGGCGGGCTTGACCACGATCGGGCATCCGGCCGCGATCGCCGGGCCCACCTTGTGCGCCACCAGGTTCAGCGGGAAGTTGAACGGGGAGATGCCGAGTACGGGTCCGCGCGGGAAGCGGCGCACGAGCGCCATCCGGCCCTCGGCGGTCGGGTCGGTGTCGAGCCGCTGCACTTCGCCCACGAACCGCCGGGCCTCCTCGGCCGCCCACCGGAACGTCCCGACCGCCCGGTGCACCTCGACGCGCGCCCACGCGATCGGCTTGCCCGATTCGGCGGTGATGAGCTCGGCGCACGTCTCGGCCTCTTCGTCGAGGCGGCGGCGCACGTGCTCGAGGGCCTCGGCCCGCGCGTGCGCGGGCAGGGCCGCGCATTCACGCGCGGCTCCCGAGGCGGCGGCCACGGCGGCCTCCACCTGCCCGGCGGTCGCCCACGAGGTGGCGCCCACGGGGGACTCGTCGTAGGGGTGGGTGACGAAGAACTCCTCCTCGCCGTGCTGCGGACGGCCTGCCACCCAAATAGGCGAAACGGGACGGAGACGTTGCGACATGTTTCCAGCCTACGGGTTCGAACGTGTGCGGCGCTGCCGTTGGGGCGCGCGAATCGGTGCCGTACCGCATCCCGGCTTGCAACCGGAAGGGACCGAAGCCGGTCGGCCCGCCACAGCGGACCGGCGTCTCCTTGCAGGACGAAGCCGCCGCAACCCGGGTGCGTCCATTTGCCCGCCCAAGGCATGATGAGGACATGAGTGAACAGCAATCAGGTGCGGGGTATCCGCAGCACCCGACCTCCGGCCAGCCCCAACAGCAGGCGTACCCCCAGGCGCCTTACGCCTCGCCGCAGGCGCAGTACCAGGCCGCCCAGCAGCAGTACGCGGCGTACGCTCCCCCGGCCCCGTCGCTGTTCGACAAGCTCGGTGTGCCGTCCATGCCCGCGATCCTCGGCCTCTCGGGCCTCGGCGCGCTGGTGCTGGCCGGGCTCATCGCCGGCACGAGCTCCGGCGGCGGCGACGAGTTCGGTCTCGACGGCACGGCCCTGTCGGGCTTCGTGCGCGACGAGATCAGCGGCGGCGTCCTCTCGCTCCTCGTCGCCGTCATCGTCACGTTCGCGTTGACCCTGTTCACCGGTGAGAAGCTGCGGTCGCTGTGGAAGGCGCTGACCGTGGCGGGTGCGGCGATCTTCCTGGCGCGGCTGCTGTTCACGGTCTTGGCGCTCGGTGACGGCGACTCCGCGTCCGACCCGTCGGCCTGGATCGGCGCGCTCCTGCTCATCGCCGCGTACGGCCTGTTCGCCACGGGCGCGGTCATGGTCCCCGGCTCCGCCGCCGCCGCGCAGCCCGCCGCCCCGGCGGCCGGGCCGCAGGGCTACCCGACCGGGCAGCAGCCCTCGGTGCAGCCGCAGGCCCCGCAGGCCCCTCCGCAGACCCAGCAGAACCCGTGGCCGCAGGCGCCGCAGCAGTAACGCCCGCAAGCAGCCGAAGAGGCGGGGGGGGGGGGGGGGGGGGGGGGCGGCGGGGGGGGGGGGGGGGGGGTGCGGCCCGCGAGGGTGG
>NZ_JAERMK010000031.1:0-38899 GCF_016918015.1 Glycomyces sp. YM15 | reverse complement strand
CCCCCCAACCGGGGGCCGCCGGCCCCGCAGCTTAACCGCCCGCAAGCAGCCGAAGAGGCGGCGCGACCTAGGTCGCGCCGCCTCTTCTTGTTCGATTGTTGGCTGTGCATCCCGAAGCTGTGCATCCCGAATGCGTGCCGGTAGCCGAAGTCTTTGCTCCAGCACCCTCCGGTCGGCTCGTGGGGGAGCGGACCTTCGGATCTAGCGCAGGGGTCGTCAAGGACGCCTGCGCTCGCTGGATATGGAGATTGCGGTATCGGTCGGGAGGGCCCGCCTGGTCGGCTCGCTGCGGAGCCGTCCGGCTAACTGCTTCTTAGGCGGGAGCCAGTCATCCTCACGGAGTTCGTCTTCGTCTCCGTCGTACCGATCGTCGGCGTAAGCGGCGTAAGGGTCCGGTTCCTTTTCAGGAGGCTCAATGTCGACCTCGTCCTGACGACCGCCCCCGAGTTCGCGTTCCAGCGCTCGGATGTCGGTGTTAGGAGTGTGGTACTTGAGCTTACGGGCCACTTTGGTCTGCTTTGCCTTAGCTCGGCCTCGCCCCATATGGCTCGACCCCCTCGCACAGAAATCATCGGGGCAACCGATAAGGCGCCCCGGAATGCTTGCAATCTCTTCGTGGCTCCTACGGTACAACCTCAGAGCGCATGACTGCATCCCGGCCCATGAGTTGGGTGCCACAGATTACCGGCGATGACCACCAGACGGGGACGAACGGACGCCCGAATCGTGAGACGCTTCTTCGCTTTGCGGAAGTACTCGATGACCGGCGGTGAGCGGAATCGCCCCCGGTGCGCGCCGACGCGCACCGGGGGGACGTGAGTCGATACCCGCGATCAGCGGAACAGCCGCACCCGCTGGAGCCGTCCGACGGCGGCCATGCGCTCCTCGGCGATCGCGTCCGCGGCGGCGACCGGGGTCGTGCCCTCGCCCTTGGCCCGCTCCAGGATGCGCGAGGTGGTCGCGAAGATCCCGGCGGTGCGCCGCTCGGCCCGCTTGAAGTCGAACGCGCCGTCGTACTCGTCCGCGACCTGGATGACCCCGCCCGAGTTCACCACGTAGTCGGGGCAGTACAGGATCCCGGCCCGGTCGAGCTCGGCCGCGACACCCGGCTCGGCCAGCTGGTTGTTCGCGGCGCCGCACACGATCTCGGCGTCGAGGGTCTTGAGCGAGCGCTCATTGAGGACCCCGCCGAGCGCGCACGGCGCGTAGACGTGGATGCCCGAGGCGATCAGCTCGTCGGCGTCCGCGACGATCCGCACCTGCGGGTAGTGCTCCCGCGCCCAGTCGATCGCGACTTGGTTCACGTCGCACGCGACGACCTCCGCGCCGGCATCGAGCAGGTGCGGGAGGAGGTGGCGCCCGACCTTCCCGAGCCCGGCGACGCCCACGGTGCGCCCGGCCAGGTCCACGGCGCCCCAGCGGTGCTGCGCCGCGGCGCGCATCCCCTGGAACACGCCGAACGCGGTGAGGATCGAGGAGTCCCCGGCCCCGCCCGCCTCCGGGCTGCGCCCGCTCACGTGGCGCGTCTCGCGGGCCACGTGGTCCATGTCCTCGACGTACGTGCCCACGTCGCAGGCGGTCACGTAGCGCCCGCCCAGCGACTCCACGAAGCGCCCGTAGGCGCGCAGCAGCGCCTCGCTCTTGTCGACGGCCGGGTCGCCCCAGATGACGGCCTTGCCGCCGCCGTGGTCGAGCCCCGCGATCGCGTTCTTGTAGGCCATGCCCTCCGAGAGGTGCAGCACGTCCTTGAGGGCCTCCTCCTCGGAGGCGTACGGGTAGAAGCGGGTGCCGCCGAGGGCCGGGCCGAGGGCGGTGGAGTAGATCGCGATGATCGCGCGCAACCCCGAATCGGGGTCGTGGCAGAACACGACCTGCTCGTGGCCGCTGCCGTCGAAGATGCTCATGGCTTGCTCTCCAGTTCTTCTCGCGGGGGTGTCCCTGCGCCGCCGTCGCTGCGGGCACCTCCAGGGGGGCGGCCGGGTCTCGGCCGACTCATCCGTTCGTAGCGCGGGTATGCCTACGCCCCCAGCATATGACCGGAGCGGTGGCGAGCAGCCGCTGTCCCTGCGAGTCGGGCGCGTGGCCGGAGACCGCCGTGCCCGACCGCCGTGATCGCAACGTGATCCGCCACCGGTACCGCGTGTACCCGATTGGGCCGCAGCACGACAGTGTTCCGCAAGCCGGAAGCCCCTACCTTCGGGTCAGGGTGGATGCTGATATGGAAGTATCTGCCTCGTGTACGCACCGAACGCGTCCTATCTGCGCGTCTACGAGCCGGCGGGGGCGTTCGTCGACGCCGACTACTGGCGTGCGTACGCCGCGTCGGGACGCGCGATCGACCCCCTCGAAGGGCCGCGCCTGCGCCGAGAAGCACTGTACGAGCGGATCGGCTGGCCCTGGCGCGGTGTGCCGTCCTTCGGGCGCGACGCGTACGTCATCGACCGCGGCCGCGAGGCCGACCCCCTCATCTGCCCCTGGAACCTCCGCTACCGGATCGCCGCCTCCGCCCTCGAGGTGCGGCGGCTGACGCCCGAAGCCGTGGCCGAGGCGCTGTTCCCGCCCGAGTTCCTGGCCTCCGCGGCCGAAGTGGTCGCCCTGGACGACGGCGTCGACCGCCACGACGCCCCCGCCGACGCCCACGAGCACGTCGCGTCCTGGTCGGTGCCGCTGCGCTGGTTCGCCTGCGTGCGGCCCGAAGACCGCGAGCTGGTGATCCAGCGGGGCATCGCCCAGCTGCGCTACCGCACCCCGATCGCCAAGTCCCGCACCGGCCTCGTGGTCGCACGCAACCTGGTGCGGGCCGAGTTCGGCGAGGGCGCCGAACTGGCCGAGGCCCTCGGCGAGACCGCCGACTGGCTCGAAGGCTTCCACCGCGACTCGGTCGTCGAGCTCGACTACGGCGGCATCGCCTCGCGCATGGACCCCGAGGAGCTGCGGTCCGAGGACTCGGTCGACCTCACCTGGCAGGCCCTCGACCACCTCGGCGCCTCCGAACCCGAGGAGGCACAGGACTGCTATGCCCTCCTTGTCGACCGATGGCGTGATCGTCGTCTCGCGGAGCGTTTGAACTGAACTTGGACGCAGCGGCACGACAAGCCCGCTGCCAGCACATTCGCATGTGGAGTGATCACTCGGATGAGCAGACCGAGCGGAAAGTCCAAGCAAAATCGGCCGTTCGGCCTATGTCGGACATCTACGACAGGCCGGACGATTGCAGAAGGAACGAATCAAGGCTCGGCGCCGGTGATTCGCAGCCCGTCTGTGGAGGAGAAGAACGATGACGACAGAGCTGAACCTTCCGGTGGAATCCGAGGCCCTGCTGACCCCGTCCGAGGTCGCCGCGATGTTCCGCGTCGACCCCAAGACCGTCACCCGCTGGGCCAAGGCCGGCAAGATCTCGGCCATCCGGACCCTCGGCGGCCACCGCCGCTACCGCGAGTCCGAGATCCGCGCCCTGATCAACGGTGACATCCCGGCTCAGCGCGTCGCCGCGGAGTAGTCGAGTCAGCGGAGGCGTCACCGACCGGGCACCGCCGCTGGAAGAGCAAGTAGCAATGGGCGTCGTGGCCACACGGCGCAGGAACCAGGGCCGGACCACCCTTCCGGCCGGAGCAAGTCCCCCATCGAAGACGCGGATGTCGGCGCCGCGGATTCTGACGATCGAGGTCGCGGGCCCTCCCTCAGGGCCCGCTTCCCCGGGGAGAACGCCCCGCGCGTTCACGCGAGCCGATCCGCGGGTGCGCGTCGACGGCCTCGTCCCGGCTCACACCGCACCCGGACCGTTCCCCTCGCGGCGAACCGCCGCTTTCCCGCAGATCGGCCGGTCACCGCCCATGCGCGGGCATTCCCGATGCGCCGCGTGGGATCCCATGCCACGCTTGAACCGTGACTCGCACGAAGAGCCTCATCATCGCCATCGCCGTCGCATCGGTGGTCCTCATGTTCGCGCTTGCCGTGCCCCTCCTGAACAAGGCCGTCTCTCCCACCGTCGACGTCGGCGGCGAGACCTTCACCCTTTTCGGCGTCACCCTCACCGCCCCGAACGAGGTCCGGATGCGCCCCGGCTACTACCAGCCCGGCTCCGGCCGCGTCGAGTTCCTCGTGGGCGAGGCCGAAGTGGACATCGCGGTCGCCGGCCCCTACGACTTCGACGCCGAGTACCTGGCCGACGAGATGTCGCGCCTCCTGGAGGTCCAACCCGGCGTGCAGCTCACCGAACCGCGCGACTGCGCCGCTGACGGCGTCGAGGGCGCCGGGCGCAGCTTCGTCACCGAGACCGGCGCGGGCTTCGCGTGCGCTTTCGTCCACGACACGATCCGCGCCGAGGTCACCGCCACGGGCGCCTCGCTAGACTCGGCCACTGTGGACAGAATCGACGCGCTCATCGCCCAGCTGTCCTTCGGGACCGCCTGACATGCGGATCGACCCCGCCTCCCCGGTGCAGTGGACGGCCGTGCTGCTCATCGGTGCGGCGGGCATCCTGCTGCTGTACAACACCCTTCCGGTCGCCCTCGCCTACCCGCGCGCCGGGGCGACCGCACTGGTCCTGTTCTCGCTCTTCGCGATCCCGTTCTGGTGGCTGCGCGGTCGCGTCGCCGACCGGCTCGCCCTCCCTGCCGCCGCACTCGCGATCGGCCTGGTGTGGGGCGCCACGGTCGCCGTCATGACCTCCCTGTTCGGTTCGCGCGCGCTGCACGGCCTGCTGGCGACGGCGAACGGCCCGGCGTGGGCGGAGCGGTGGTCGCCGGTGCTGGCCGCGCCGGTGGTCGAGGAGGTCGTGAAGGCAGCGGGTGTGGTCCTGGTGGTCGCGATCGCGTGGGGGCGGGTGCACGGCGTGCTCGACGGGATCGTGCTGGGCGCGTTCTGCGGGGTGGGGTTCCAGATCGTGGAGGGCTATGCGTTCGCGATGTCGAGCACGGTTCTGAACCGGGCCGGGGATGTGGTCGAGCCGGTGATCGCGGTGTTCATCGTGCGCGGGGTGCTGGCGGGGCTGTGGAGCCACGCGGTGTTCACGGCGATCGTCGGGGCCGGGGTGGCCTATGCGGCGACGCGTCGGACGATGCGGTCGGTGTGGGTCGCGGCCGGGTCGCTGGCGGGGGTGATCGCCTTGCACGCCTTGTGGAATTCGCCGCTGCTGCGGGACGGGCTGGGTTTGGGCGCGCTCGGCGTGCTGGCCGGGGTGATGCTCAAGGGGCTGCCCGCGGTGCTGATCGTGTGGTGGCTGGTCCGCTGGGCGAAGCGGGTGGAGGCACCGGTGGCGAGGGAGTCTGACGCGGCTTAAGTCGCGCTCGCTGGGCGTCGCCGCTCGGAGGGCGTACGGGTGGCCCCGGGTACCCACCCAGTCCCACCTTCACCACTACCAGTGAAAAGGACACCGTCTCATAGGGGTACGACACGCTTCCGGAAGCGAGGTCAGTTCGCGTTCGGTGTATGCCAGTGCCGCCCCGGTCTGGGCACGCGGTACCGGTCGATCGTGGCGAAGCTTGCGAGCCATCAGGAAGCTTGCGAGCCATCAGTGTGTTCGGCGACGTAACAATGCCGCCCCGGTCTGAGCGCGCGGTACCGGAACGGCATTGTCGCTGCTCGGTCGCGTCCGTCGCTCAAGGCGTCCGCTCCCGCGTGGCCCGCATTTCGTGCGTCCGGTCCGCGGTCGACGCGACGATAATGGCGCGAGCCGCGTCGTCGTGTTCCGGCCGGCCGCTCGGGGGCGGCCCTGCGGTAGGCGATTCGGCCCTGGCACCGGCGGTGAGTGGACCTGGTGGTCCTTCCGGCGCCTCACTTGGTGACGAGTGAGGTTCGACCCAGGGCCGCCGATTTGAGAATCGGCGCCGACCGAGCATCGTGAAGTTCTCTCAACTCCGACGCTACCAGTGACCGCTCGGTTTGTCACCGACTCGGCAGTTCGAATCGTCCCGCTTCGTCGGTGCCGATCAGGCCCTCGGTGATGAGCTGCGCGACGGCTTCGTCGAGCATCCTCCGGTCCGGCCACACGGCGTCGATCCGGGCCCGCTCGACCGGCCCTTCCGCGTCCCTGAGCAGGGCCATCACCTCTCCGCGGACGTGCCGGTTGGTGCCCTTGTACTTCTGCCGCTTGCGGCTCGGCCCGGCCGGAACCTCCTGGCCGGAGAACCCGCACAGACCACTCACCGGGCACGTCCCGCATTCGGGCGCACGCGCCTTGCACACCAGCGCCCCGAGCTCCATGAGCGCCACCGAGACCCGCGCCGCGGTCGGCGCGTCCTCGGGCAGCAGCGACTCGGCCGCGGCCAGGTCGGCCTTCGTGGTGGCGGTGCCGGCGTCGCTCTGCCCGCCGAGGCGGGCGACGACGCGCCGCACGTTGGTGTCCACGACCGCATGCCGGCGACCGTAGTGGAAGACCGCGACCGCCGCGGCGGTGTAGACGCCGATGCCGGGGAGCTTCTCGAGTTCCGCCGGGTCGGCGGGCACGACGCCGCCGTGCTCGGTGGCGACGATCCGCGCGCACTCCTGGAGGCGCAGGGCCCGGCGCGGGTAGCCCATGCGGCCCCATTCCCGCAGGACGTCCGCGGTCGGGGCGGCGGCGAGGTCGGCCGGGGTCGGCCAGCGCGCCATCCAGGCCTCCCATACGGGGGCGGCGCGGGCGACCTGGGTCTGCTGGCTCATGACCTCGGAGACGAGCACCCCCCAGGCGGTCGTTCCCGGGCGGCGCCAGGGCAGTTCGGTGCGGTGGTGCGCGTCGAACCAGGGGAGCAGTCTGCCGCTGAGGTCGGCGGGGGACGGCAGTGCCTGGTCGGTGTCGGCGGCGAGCATGCCTCCCATTGTCGGTGCGGGGTCCGACAACCGTCGGCGAGGGTCGCGTGTAATTCCGCTGCCGCGCCGCTCTGCTGCGTTAGCGTCCCGGCGTGCAGGGTTTCAAGGGCAAGTTCGTGAAGGGCTCGGAGCCTGAGTCGGTGTACTGGAAGCGGCGGGCGATCGTGGCGGGGGCGGTGCTCGTACTGGTCCTGCTGGTCGTGTTCGGGTTCAGTGCGTTCGGTGGCGGCGAGGAGGAGCCTGAGTCGAAGGCCGATGCGGCCCAGAACGAGTGGCAGCCGCCTTCGGCCTCGTCGACGGTGAACCGGCCGTACATCCGGGAGACGCCCGCTGAGGAGCCGAGCGCGTCGCCGTCGCCGACGGTGCCTCCGGTGGAGGCCTGCACCGCCGAGGACTTGATGCTGCAGGTGGTGGCGGCGTTCGACGAGGCGCGTTCGGGGGCGGAGGTGCCGGTGAGCGTGCTGGTGGCGAGTGGCGCGGAGACCGCGTGCACGGTGGATCTGCGTGAGGTGGCGGTGGAGCTCTCCGCCGGGGTGGACGTCGTCTATTCGACGGCGCACTGCGAGACCCCGCAGGGCGAGGAAGTGGAGTTGAGCGACGGCGCGGGTCAGACAGTGGAGTTCACTGTGGATGGTCTGGCCTCGGAGGCGGACTGCGCGGGCGCCCGCCGGGAGCTGCCCGCGGGCGAGTACGAGCTGCGGGCGCGCCTGGGCGAGGCGGTCTCGGCGCCGACGAATCTGCGCCTGACCTAGCACCCGGGGCGCTAGAGGTACCGGTCGAGGATCGAGACTTCGGCCAGGCGGGTGAGCGACTCGCGGATGCTCTGCGCCCGGCCCGGGCCGATCCCGTCGACGTCCTGCAGTTCTTCGACGGTGACGCCGAGCAGCTCGGGCAAAGCGCCGAAGTGCCCTACGACCCGTTCGATCACGGCTTCGGGCAGGCGCGGCACTTTGGCGAGCATCCGGTAGCCGCGCGGGCTGACGCGCCGGTCGAGCACGTCGGGCGAGTTCGGGTATCCGAGGCAGCGCGCGACGGCGATGAGGTCGAGCAGGTCGGGGGAGCGCATGCCGTCGACGGCTTGGAGGGCCTTGCGGTAGTCGACGCCGTCGGGCAGGTAGTCGCGCACGATGAGTTCGCGGTCGGCGTCGACGCCGGCCATGAGCTCGTCGAGCTGGAGGGCGAGGAGCCGCCCGTCCGTGCCGAGTTCGATGACGTGGCCTTCGACCTCGTCGGCGATGTGGCGGGCCATTTCGAGGCGCTGGAGGACGGTGACGGCGTCTCGTACCGTGACGAGGTCTTCGATCTCGAGGCTGGAGAGGCTTCCGGCGACTTCGTCGAGCCGCAGTTTGTAGCGTTCCAGGGTGGCGAGCGCCTGGTTGGCGCGCGAGAGGATCTGCGTGGAGGGTTCGAGCAGGTGGTGGATCGAGCCCATGTACAGGCCGATGGTGTGCATCGACTGGCTCACGGAGATCACGGGGAAGCCGGTCTGGATGGCGACGCGCTCGGCGGTGCGGTGGCGGGTGCCCGATTCGTTCGAGTGGATGGAGGGGTCGGGCATGAGGTGGACGCCGGCGCGGACGATGCGCGAGCCGTCGGTGGTGATCACGATCGCGCCGTCCATTTTGCATAGTTCGCGGAGGCGGGTGGCCGAGAACTCGATGTCGAGCTCGAAGCCGCCGGTGCAGATCTCCTCGACGAGGCTGTCGCAGCCGACGACGATGAGCGCGCCGGTGCGGCCGCGCAGGATGCGCTCCAGGCCGTCGCGCAGGGCGGTGCCGGGCGCCATGGTGGCCAGGGTCGCGCGCAGGCCCTCGTCCGGGATCGACGCCATGGGTGTACCCCCAATGCTGGACTGTCCGCCGGCGAGAGAGGCCGGTCGGTCGCGGTGACCTCGCACCCAGGGGCGGGGGCAGGACGGTCGGTTCGCCTCCAGTGTACGGATCACCAGCACGGGTCAGGGACCGGCATTTGGGGCAAGCCGCGCATCACGATCGGGGCGCCCGGACCGCCAGGGTCGCGACGTGCGCACGGGCGCGATTTCGCTCAGGGCGAACGAACCGGCGCGTCGCCCCGGCGGCCGGTCCGCAGGACCGGACCTACAGCCGGTCGACGACCTGGACGTGCCCCGGGGCGTACGAGGCCAGCCGCGCGAGCAGCTGCTGCGGCTCGAGCGCGAAGTCCTTGCAGCGCACCGCGAGGTCGAACCCGGCGACCAGGCCCTCCGTCGCCCGGTTGGCCTCGCGCAGCACCGAGCGCCCGAGGAACCCGGGACGGTCGGAGCCGCCGCGCCCGAGATAGTTGTCGGCCGCGAACAGCAGATACGAAGTGCCGCGCCGCTTCGACCCGACGTGGATCGCGGCCAGCTCCTCGATATTGCTCCACGGGATGAGCAGGCTCTTGCCGAAGCCGGCGCGCACCCGCAGCCCGAAATGGTTCACCATGAGCTTCGGCGGCCGCACCAGCGGCACCAGGAAGCTGGTCGCCCCGAGCACCCCCATCACGGTGAAGAACCCCGGCAGCGCCGCCACCGGGTTCGGCTCCCCCGAGTCGAGCGTGCCCGGCTCGGTGCGCACGAGCAGGTACAGCCCGACGATGAACGCCGCGCACGTAAGCGAATAGAGCACCAGCGAGGAGATCCGGCGGGTCGGCGAACTGCGCTCGACGGCCACCCATTCCGAGCTCCTGCGCACGGCTCACCTCCTCGGCCGCTACTCTAGCCAGCCGCGGCGACCCGCGCCACGGACCGCCGGCGGGCCGCGCACGCGGACTCCGATCGACTTCTGAGACCACTCGCAGCCGTCTGCCATCGGGCGGTGATGGAGTGAGATCCACGCAAGCGAGTGGAGGCTGAAGATGCACTACTACAACGAAGGCTGGGGGTTCGGCCTGGTCTGGACCCTGCTCAACTTCCTGTTCTGGGCCGCGATCATCGGCCTCGCCGTCTGGGCCGTGCTTCGGCTGACCCGCTCGGGACCGTCGCCGCACTACCCGGTCGGCCCCGCACCGCAGACGCCCCACCGCGAGTCGCCCCGCGAGATCCTCGACCGGCGCTTCGCCTCCGGTGAGATCGACGCCGCCGCCTACGAGGACATGCGCGCCCGCATCGAAGGCGGGCCGCGGGCCGCCTCCGCACCCGCTGGGCCGGCCGAGCCGCCGCCCGGCGACGATGACCAGACCAAGCAGCTCTGACCTATCGGGGACCGCCCGCCGACTTCGTGACGTCGGCGGGCGGTCGCCGTTGCCGCGGGGCCGCCGGAACTCAAGTGGCCGCACTGCACGGCAGGGCACAATCCCGCCGGGGCGGCGTCCTCGTCCTGCGCTACCCGCGGTCAGGCGTTCGCAGCCAGACCGCCGCATCCGGCGGGAGCTTCGCCCTGCCCGCCACCGCCTCGTCGAGACGCGTGCTCGCGAGCAGCGGGGTGCCCTCCGGGAGGTCCACGTCGTGGCCGGTCAGGTTGACCACGCACGCGAAACCGGGGTCGCGCTCGAAGGCCAGCACCCCCGGTTCGCCGTCGAGCCAGCGCATCTCGCCGTCGCCGAGCGCCGGTTCGCTCCGGCGGATCCGCAGCGCGAGGCGGTACAGCGACAGCATCGAGTCCGTGTCGCCCAGTTGCCGCGCCGCCGTCAGCCGGCGCCACTCCGGCGGCTGCGGCAGCCACGAACCGCCCTCGCCGAATGCGAACGGCGGCTCGTCACCGCCCCACGGCAGCGGCACCCGGCAGCCGTCGCGGCCCAGGTCGAGCCCGCCGGTCCGGCGGAACACCGGGTCCTCGCGCGATTCGTCGGGCAGATCGAAGACCTCGGGGAGCCCCAGCTCATCGCCTTGGTACACGTACACGCCGCCCGGCAGCGCCATGCTCAGCAGCGCCGCCGACCGGGCCCGTCGCGTGCCCAGCGCGAGGTCGGTCGGCACGCCGTGCTCGCGTTTCAGGAACGCGCTGCGCTCGCGGCCGTAGCGGGTCACGTGCCGTGTCACGTCGTGGTTCGACAGCACCCAGGTCGGCGGGGCGCCCACCTTCGCGTGGGTCGCGAGGGTCCGGTCGATCACGTCGCGGAACGCCCCGGCCTCCCACGCGCACTTGAGGAACTCGAAGTTGAACGCCGTGTGCAGCTCGTCGGGGCGCAGGTAGCGGGCGAACCGGTCCGGGTCGCGCACCCAGATCTCGCCGACGAACACGCGGTCGGGCCCGTACTCGCCGAGTATGAGCCGCCAGTCCCGGTAGATCTCGTGCACCTCCGGCCGGTCCTTGTCGGGCTCCTCGTCGGCGTCGGCGAAGGTCGGCACGACGTCGAACCGGCCGCGCTTGTCCGGCAGGCCGGCCTGCTTCACCAGGCGCGCGGCGACATCGATGCGGAATCCGTCCACGCCGCGGTCGAGCCAGAACCGCAGGATCGACCGGAATTCGGCCCGCACCTCCGGGTGCTCCCAGTTGAGGTCGGGCTGGGACGAGTCGAACAGGTGCAGATACCACTGGCTGTCCTCCACTTGGGACCATGCAGGTCCGCCGAAGCGCGACTGCCAGTTGTTCGTCTCGTCCCGGAAGTGGAACCGCTCGCGGGCGGGCGAGCCCGGGCCGTCGCGCAGCGCCTGCTGGAACCACGGGTGCCGGTCGGAGGTGTGGTTCGGCACGAGGTCCACGATGATCCGCAGCCCGAACCGGTGCGCCGCCCCGATGAGCCGCCCGGCGTCGGCGAGGGTGCCGAACGAGGGGTCGATCGCCCGGTAGTCGGCCACGTCGTAGCCGCCGTCGTTCATCGGCGAGGCGTACCACGGGTTGATCCACAGTGCATCGACGCCGAGTTCCCGCAGGTACCCGAGGCGCGATTCGAGACCGGCGATGTCGCCGATCCCGTCGCCGTCGCCGTCCGCGAAACTGCGCAGGTACACCTGGTAGATGGCCGCGTCACGCCACCAGCTCACCTTGCCTCCCAAAGGATCGTTCGTCGTTCGAGCCGGGCCCGCTCGGCCGCGAACGCCATCCTGTGGCTGTCCAGAGAGGCCTCCAGGTCGGTGGCGGCCGTCTCGCCGCCTTCGAGCGAGGTGATGAACGCGTCGACGAGCGCCTCGTCGCCGCCCGAATGGCCCCGGTGGTCCGGCTCCCCAGCGGCGTCCACCGGGCCCGCGTAGAGTTCGAACACCCGGTGCCCCATGGGCCGCCTCGTGGAACTCGCGCTCACCCGCGCCCCTGGAACCTCCGGCAGCATCGCCGTCGGCGAGAACAGGTCGACTTCGAGCGTCCCGGTCCGCAGGTTCCCCGCGATCTCCCCCGCCGTCCCGGTGATCCGCACCGTTCGCGTGTTCTGCCCGGTGAACGCCGAGGTCGAGAGGGTCGCGGTCAGGCCGCCGGGGAAGTCGACGACGGTCTGCTGGTGGTCCACCACGTCGTTGTCGGAGTGGAACACGCACCGCCCGTACGGTCCGCGCCGCAGCGCCGCCAGGCGGCCCTCCGGGCTGGGGTCGTCGCCGAGGAGCGCCACCGGCCACCCGTCCCTGTCCGCAAGGGCCTCAACGTAATAGCGCGGCGCGTAGAACGGGCAGGAGTCGGCGGCCGGGCACCCGTCGAGGCAGTGGTCGGGCGCGCCGTCGGGCGCGTGCTCGGGCCGGAAGTGGGCGAGGCCGCCCGCGCTCGCGACCGCAGCGGGGGATTCGCCCGCGAACCAGCGGATGATGTCGAGGTCGTGGCAGGTCTTGGCGAGCACCATCGGGCTGGAGCCGGCGAGGTTGCGCCAGTTGCCGCGCACGTAGGAGTGCGCGAAGTGCCAGAACCCGATGTTCTCCTCGACCCGCATGGTCACGAGCCGGCCGATCGCCCCCGCGTCGACGAGCCGCCGGATCGCGAGCCAGAACGGCTGGAATCGCATCACGTGCCCGATCCATATGCGGGCCTTGCGGTCCCGGGCGGCGGCCGCGAGCGCTTCGAGGTCCTCGGCGGTGGTCGCGGCGGGCTTCTCGAGGAGGATCGGGAGTCCGGTATCGACGGCGGCGAGCGCCGCCGGCACGTGGAGGCGGTCGGGGAGGGCGATGACGAACGCGTCCAGGCCGATCGCCTCGGCGTCGGCGACGAGGTCGCGCCAGTCGGGGTAGCGGTGCTCGTTCGGCACCGCTCCGGCGTCGGCGAGCCGTTCGCGCCGGTGCGGCATCGGGTCGGCGACGGCCGCGACGGCGGCGCGGCCGGGATGGTCGATCGCCCAGCGCCCGTACGTGTCGGAGCCGCGCGCCCCGGCCCCGAGGATGCCCAGTCGGATTGCCATGCGCCCTACCCTTTCTCCGCCCCCGAGGTGAGACCCGTGACGAGCAGCCGCTGGGCCAGGAAGAAGCCGGCGACCACCGGGACGGTGATCGCGATCGACCCGGCCATGAGCACGGTGGTCGGCACCGAGAACTCGGTGAGCTGCGCGATGCCGAGCGAGACCGTCCAGCGGTCGCGGTCGGCGACGAGGAACAGCAGCGCGAACAGGTACTCGTTCCAGGCGATCATGAACACGTACAGGGCGGTGGCGGCGACGCCGGGGAGGGCGAGGGGGAGCACGACGCGGCGGATGAGGGCGAGGCGGCCGCAGCCGTCGATCATCGCCGACTCCTCCACTGAGGACGGCACTGCCACGAGGTAGGTGCGGAGCATGTAGAGCGCGACGGGCACGGTCTGCGCCACGTACACGAACACGAGCCCGACGAGCGTCCCCGTGAGTCCGACCCGGCTGAGCAGCACGAACAGCGGCACGGCGAGCACGATGCCGGGAAGGAGGTAGACGCCGAGGAAGACGACGTTCACCGTGTCGCGGCCGAGGAAGCGCAGCCGCACGGCCGCGTAGGCGCCGAGGACGCTGAAGAGGATCGCGAGCGCGGCGGTGGCGAGCGCGACCTGCAGGGAGTTCCACATGTTGCCGCCGAGGCCGTATTCGGCCATGGCGGTCGGGTACGCGTCGATCGTGATCTCGTCGGGCGAGGGGATCAGGTCGAGCGGTTCGGAGACCACGGACTGGAAGGGCCGCAAGGAGAGCAGGAACCCGTAGAGGAGCGGCCCGGCGGTGACGACCACCGCGACGGCGATGACCGTCCAGCGGAGGGCGCCGAGGACGCGGTCCTCAGTGCTCGGTCGGCTCATGCCCGCCCCCGTTTGACCATCCACGCGTAGACCGCGACCACGACCAGGAGCATCCCGGTCATGAGCAGGCCCGTCGCGCTCGCCGTGCCGATGTTCGCGCGCACCACCAGCTCCGAGTAGACCCGCACCGCGAGCACTTCGGTGCCGCCCGCGCCGCCGGTGAGCAGGTAGATGTCGTTGAAGTTCTGGAATGACCACAGGAACCGCAGCACCCCGAGCAGCGCCATCACCCCGGCGAGTTCGGGAAGCAGCAGGTGCCGGAAGATCCGGGTCTTCCCGGCGCCGTCGATCTGCGCGGCCTCCTCGACGTCCCCGGGGACCACTTGCAGGCGCGCGGTGATGAACAGGAACGCGAGCGGGAAGGTCTTCCACACTTCGAAGGCGATCACGCACAGCAGCGCCACCGGGACCTCGAACGGCCCGAGGTCCCGGCTCGTCGTGGTGAGGAACGCGATCGGCTCGGACCATCCGAGCCATTCGACGCCCACCGCGTTGACCAGCCCGTACCCGGGGTTGAGGAGCGTCTTCCAGATCGTGGCGGCCGCGACCACCGGCAGCACGTAGGGGACGAGCACGAGCGCCCGGATCAGCCCGCGGCCCCGGAAGGGCCGCCGCAGCGCCAGCGCGACGGCGAGGCCGACGAGCACCGCCCCGGCGGCGGAGGCCCCCGCGTAGACCACAGTGGTCGTCGCTGCCGACCAGAACCGCGGCGAGTTCCATACGACCGCGACGTTCTCGCCGGTGAACACGAGGTTGTCGAGGTACAGGCGCGGGATGTCGACGAGCCGCACGTCGAGGAACGCGAACAGCACGACGGCGAGGAACGGCAGGACCGCGAACAGCGCCACGACGATCACGGTGGGGCTTACCAGGAGTCGGCCGTGCAGGTCCTCGCGCCGCGAGAGCGTCAGCGGTTTCGGGCGGCGCCCGCGCGGCGGTTCGGGGGCGGGCCGCCCGGTGCCGCGCTCGGCGGCGCGCACGCCGACGGCGCCTCGGGAAGTCGCTCTCATCCGCCCAGGTCCTGTTGGGCCGCTTCGACACTCGCGGCCATCGCGGCCGCCGCCTCGGCGGGCGGCGCGCCGTCGAACAGCGCTTCGGCCTCGGTCGCGAGGAGCGTCTGGGAGAACACGATCCCGGCGAGCTCGGCGTCATCGGTGCCCCAGCCCCAGCGTGTGAACTCCTCGGCCCCGGCGGCGAGCCGTTCGACCAGCGCGGGACCGTAGACCTGCTCGATCGAGACCTCCTGGGTCTGGTCGTTGCCGAACGGCAGCGCCGACCACGCGTCCAGATACTCGTGGGACCCGGCCTCGGGGCCGGGCCGCACCGGGATGCGGCCCTCGGTCGCGGAGGCGAGGTTCTCGACGTACCCGTCGGTGAGCATGAACTTCACGAACTCCTTGGCGTCGGCGGTGTTCGCGCCCGCGGGGATCCCGTAGTTCGTGGTCTGCCCGTACTCGACGGGTGCTTCGGTCCCGGTGCCGGTGAACGTGGTCAGGTACGCGGTGTTCTCGGCCAGGAACCGCGGGTTCTCGGCGCATTCGGCGCAGGTCACGGGGTTGTCGACGTCGAGTCCGGCGACCTCGTCGACGATGTGGGAGGAGAACAGCACCATCGCGGCCGACCCCGAGAGGTAAGCGGCTCGCGCGGCTTCGACGTCCACTTGCGCCGGTCCGGCCGCGGCGGCGAGCCGCTGGTAGTGGGCCAGGCCCTCGACGCACTCGGGCGAGTCGATTGCGACGCTGCCGTCGGCGGCGAGCTCGCAGCCGAACGGGAGCAGCATCGACTCGATGCCCTCCTGCGTGTACACGTCGCCCGGGGTGGTCCCGATCGCGATGCCCGCCAAGCCGTCCGCGTCGAGCGCCTCGGCCGCCGCCGCGATGTCGGCGACCGATGCGGGCGGTTCGAGCCCGGCGTCCTCGAACAGATCGGTGCGGTAGGCGATGGTGTGGCCCCACCCGTCCGACGGCACGGCGTGCAGGCTCCCGCCGATCGTGACCATGTCGAGCGCGGCCCGACTGAACGTGTCGGCGCCGAGTTCGTCCACGACCGCTTGCGGCGCTTGGTCGTCGAGCAGGCCCTGCGCGGCCCACGCGGCCGTGCTCGACGGATTGTGCGCGATCACGTCGGGCACGTCGCCGGAGGCGGCGGCCGTGACGAGGGTCTGCCCGGCCTGGTCCGGTTCGAGCGGGACCATCTCGACCTCGATACCGGTGGCCTCGGTGAACGCGTCGATCACGGGCTGCTGCGCCGCGATCCGCTCAGGGGTGGTGTACGGGGTCCAGAAGACGATCGAACCGTCGCCGTCCTCGGACGCCTCCGGGCTGCAGGCGGATACGGCGAGCAGCAGCGTTGCGGCCGCTACGCAGGTCGTCATTGTCCTCATAGACGCTCCTAAGGGGCGAATCGGCGCGAACAGCGTCCAATCCGCACTATAGCGGCGATGAGTGGTCGGGCGGTACCCCTGCGTGGCCGCGAACCGAAGGTTCACGCCGAAGGCAGGGTCAGCCGGAGCCGGTGGCCATGGTCTCGACGAGCGCTTCCGCCTCCTCGATCGTGGCGATGCCCTGGATCTGGTGGACGTCGCCCGGGCTGAGGCTGCTGTCGGTGACCTCGATCGGCCGGCCCTCGACCATGATGTGGACGAGCCCGGGCCACCCGTCCCTGGTGGTGGCCGCCGCTACGGCGGCCTTCCACGCCTCGACCCCTTCTTCGTCGAACACCACGTAGACCGTGGGCAGGCCCGCCGTCCCGTAATCGAAGTCGACGTACTCGACATGCTCGGCCGTCACGATCGCCGGAGCGAGCCGCAGTTCACCGAGGTACCCGTCGGTCTCGGCGCACACGTCGAGCGGCTCGCCGGGGTCCGCGTCGGGCGTGACCGACACGCCGCCGGTATCGGGGTAGCGGGCCCTGCAGTCGGTCGCGGTGCCGCCGAGCGACTCCTCCACCATCCGGAACTCGAGCTGCACGCCGTCCTCGACGGCCATCGCGGTGTCGCTGGACGCGGGCGCGCCGCCCGCGTCGGCGTCGTCCCCGCACGAGACGAGCGCGGGGAGCAAGAGCAGCGCGAGCAGGGGTCGCAGTGGTTTCACGGGCGGTCGCCTCTCGGAGTGGGACTCCAGAATAGGCAGCGGACCCGCGCGCGGCCGGCCGAGCGGGCGGTCGAGCGGTGTCGGCGGCGGTCCCTAGGCTGGCGCGGTGATCGTCTGGCTCGCCTCGTTCCCCCGCTCCGGCAACACCTTCTTCCGCATCGCGCTGCACCGCCTCTACGGCGTACCGACCTATGTGGTCTACGACGTCGACGGCGTCGCCGCCCAGATCGGCGCCGACCTGATGGACGCCCGCGACCGGCCCGGCACCTTCGACCAGATGCGGGACGCCGACGAGGTGTACTTCGTCAAGACCCACCGGCGGCGCGACGACCCCGTGATCGCGGCGGAGGACCGCGCCGTCTGCCTGGTGCGGGACGGCCGCGACTGCGTGGTCTCCTGGGCGCGCCTGTGGACCGCGCAGTACGCGGGCGAAACCGACTACGAGGACCGCTTCACCGAAGAGGCGCGCACGATCATCACCCGCACCACCGGCGGCACCGGGGGATGGGGCCAGAACGTGCTCTCCTGGCACCACTCGGCGAGCCCCGCCCCCATCTGGGTCCGCTTCGAGGACCTCATCGCCGATCCACTCGCCGCCGTGAAGCAGGCCATCGGCGAAGCCGCCCCCGACCTGAACCCCGCCGAGAACGCCCGGATCCCCGCCTTCGACGAACTCCACGGCGACCAGCCCGGGTTCTTCCGCGCCGGCACCACCGGAACCCACCGGACCGAACTCCCGCCAGACCTGCACGACCTGTTCTGGGACCAGCCGGACAACGCGACCGCCATGCGCCTCTACGGCTACCGGTGACCTGAACGCGCGCCCAAGGCGGCACCGAGACCGCTCATGCCCGCCGAGCGAGCACGAACCCCTGCCCGTGCCGCTCCCCGCGGCGAGCGTCGCGGTCCAACACCGCGATCGGGTGCAGACCCGCGGCCTCCAGCGCCGCCGCGACATACGGACTGTGATGCAGGAACGCGTGCAGCTCGACGTCCACGCCGTACGCACCCGACGTCGACCGCTCCCCCGTGCCGGCCTGATACGCCAGCAGCGCCACCCCTCCAGGCCGCAGCACCCGATGGAACTCGCCGAGAACCCGATGAAGCTCGTGCGGCGGCGTGTGGATGATCGAGTACCACGCCAGCACGCCGCCGAATTCCACATCCGCGAACGGCAGCGCCTCCAGCGCGCCCTCGACGAGCCGCGACTGCGGGTGCGCGACGCGCGCCTCCCGCAGCATCTGCGGCGACACGTCGAGCCCGGTGACCGAAAGCGCACTGCTGAGCGAGTGCAGGTGGGCGATCATCCTGCCCGTGCCGCAGCCCGCGTCCAGCACCTCCGCGCCCTCGCCGAGCTCGTCCACGAACTGCGCGACCATCGCGAGATCGACCGCCGATTCCACCGCCGTGTCCGGAAGCAGCTGCGCGTACCGAGCGGCCACCGCGTCGTAGAAGACCTTCGTCGCTTCGTCTGCCACGGCGACACGGTAGCAACGGCCCCAGTCGATGTCGCAGGCCTTGGCCCGCACAGGAGTGCAAACCAGCAGCAATTGCACAAAGTGACAACGAGAACACGCAGTGTGGTTGCAGCGATGTACGCTGCCTCGAACGGGGCACTCGCCCCCACCTCTCACGAAGGAACGCCCTCCCATGCGCAAGATCCCCATCGCCGCCCTGGCCCTCGCGGCCGCGTTCAGCGCTGCGGGAGCCTTCGGCTGCGCGATCGCCGTCGGCGACGGCGCCGACCTGACCCTCCAGGCGCTGTCCGCCGACAGCGTCACGCTGGAGGACCTGATGGACGCGGCCTGGAACGTGTCCGAAACCCTCTACGCCTGACTTCGCGGAGGCTGGCACACTGCGGAGGTGATCGATGTGCGGGTGCTCACCGGCGACGACTGGCGCTTGTGGAGGGAGCTGCGGCTCGCGGCGCTGGCCGAAGCGCCCGACGCGTTCGGTTCCCGCCTGGCCGACTGGCAGGGCGAGGACGACCGGGAGGAGCGCTGGCGCGCCCGTCTCGCGATGCCCGGCTCGCACAACCTCGTCGCCGAGGTCGACGGACGCCCGGCCGGGATGGCGAGCGGCGTGCCGACCGGCGATCCCCTGGTGCGGGAGCTCATCGCCATGTGGGTGAGTCCCAAGGCGAGAGGCGCCGGTGTCGGCGACGCCCTGGTGCTCGGGGTGGCGCAGTGGGCTCGCGCTTCGGGCGCGGCGGAGCTGCGGCTGGCCGTCTACGAGCGCAACGCGGCGGCGAAGCGCCTCTACGAGCGGCACGGCTTCAAGGACATCGCCGCGTCATCGGACTCGGAGCCGAGCGCCGAGCGGTTCATGGCCAAGCCGCTCGGCGATCGAGTCTGACTGGCGGGCACCGAAAGCAGCCGCGAACCGCTACTTCGCCTCGACGGCGCGGCGGATCGCTTCGCTTTGCACCGTGACCTGGATCGGTTCGCGGTCAGGGTGGTCGTCGAACTCCACGACCACCGTCGGCCGCGTCGTCCTCGGGCCCGCCCCAGGGCCAGCCGCCGGTCACCCCTCGACGTGCGGACGGAACCGCAGGTCCACCGCCGAGCTCGCCGACCTGGTCTTCCCTGCGATCACCGACTCGGTCCGCGTGCTCGAAGCCCACGACCTCGCCGAGGCCGAGCACTTCCGCACCACCATCGGCGTCGTCATCGACGCCGCCGACCGGGCGCACAAGGGCGAGCCCAGCCCCGTCATGGCCGAGATGGTCCGCAAGATCAACGACGCCCTCAACGCCTGACCACGCATCCCCCGGCTGGTCGACCGGCGGCCGGCCCGGTTCGTCCGACCTCACCGGGGTGGGCACGCCGAAGGGCGCCGGACAACGTCCGACGCCCTTCGATTCGCTTGCGGGCCTAGATCATCGGGTGGCGGATGATGTTCTCTTCGCGACCCGGGCCGACGCCGACAACGCTCACCCGGGCGCCGCACAGCTCCTCGAGGCGCTCGATGTAGCTCTGGGCGTTCGCCGGAAGCTCGTCGAACTTGCGGCAGTGGGAGATGTCCTCGAACCAGCCGTCGTGGTACTCGTAGATCGGCTTCGCGTGGTGCACGTCGGTCTGCGTCATCGGCATCTCGTCGACGCGCTTGCCGTCCACTTCGTACGCGACGCAGATCGGGACGCGCTCCAGTTCGGACAGCACGTCGAGCTTGGTCACGAACAGGTCGGTGATCCCGTTGACCCGCACCGCGTACCGGCCCAGCACCGCGTCGAACCAGCCGCAGCGGCGGCGGCGGCCGGTGGTGACGCCGTACTCGCCGCCCTTCTTGAGCAGGAACTCGCCGAACTCGTCGAACAGCTCCGACGGGAACGGGCCCGACCCGACGCGGGTCGTGTACGCCTTGATGATGCCGATCGCGGTCGTGATCTTCTGCGGCGCGATGCCGGTGCCCACGGCCGCACCGCCCGTGGTCGGGTTCGAGGAGGTCACGAACGGGTAGGTGCCGTGGTCCACGTCGAGCATGGTCGCCTGCGCGCCCTCGAGGAGCACGTTCTTGCCCTCGTCGAGCGCCTTGTTCAGGAGCAGGCGGGTGTCGGCGATGTACGGCTTCAGCCGCTCGGCGTAGGTGAGGTACTCCTCGACCACGGCCTGCGGGTCGATCGCCTTGCGGTTGTAGACCTTCACGAGGATCTGGTTCTTCTCGCGGAGGATCTGCTCCAGCTTGATGGAGAGGATCTTCGGGTCCAGGAGGTCCTGCACCCGGATGCCCTGGCGCGCGACCTTGTCGGCGTACGCCGGGCCGATGCCGCGCCCGGTGGTGCCGATGCGGGCACCGCCCAGGTAGCGCTCGACCACGCGGTCGAGGGCCCGGTGGTGGGGCATGATGAGGTGCGCGTCGGCGGAGAGCTTCAGGTTCGAGACGTCGACGCCGCCGGCGGTGAGCTCGTCGAGCTCGGAGATGAGGAACTTCGGGTCGACGACCACGCCGTTCCCGATGACCGGGACGACGCCCGGGGTCAGGATGCCCACCGGCACCAGGTGGATGGCGTACTTGGTGCCGTCAGGGACGACGACCGTGTGCCCGGCGTTGTTGCCGCCCTGGTAGCGCACGACGTAGTCCATCTCGGCGCCGAGCAGGTCGGTGACCTTGCCTTTGCCCTCGTCGCCCCACTGCGTTCCGACGACCGCGATCGCTGGCATCTGCCCATCCTCCCGGGAAGTTGATCACCCGATTACCTGGTAAGCCTACTTGCATTCGTTTACGCGGGGTCTCACCAGGCCTAAGCACTATGAACCGGGTCCCCGTCACACCGTAAGGTGGCGGCTGTGAACGTTGTCGTGTTGACACTCGTGGAAGCGACCTGCGCCAACCCCGGGCCGCGCACACAGGCGCTGCATCTGGTGGACGAGCTGAAGGCGCGGGGCGCGGTGGTGCGCACCGCCGAGGCCTCCAAACCCGAGGAAGTCGACGCGGCGCTGGGTGGTCCGGACGAGCGGATCGTGCTCGCTGCGGACACGGACGAGCAGGTCAATGCCGTTGTGGCGCGGTTGGTGCGCCAAGCGGTCCCCGTCCCGAGCAAGCGGCCCGAGGGTCTGCCGGAGGGGCGCACGATCCCAGATCTGCGCGCGATCGCGATCCTGCCCTTGGGGACGGCGCCGGGGATCGTGGCGCGGCTGGGCCTGCCCGAGAAACCCGCGGAGGTGGCCGCGGCCGTCGCCGAGGGAGTGGTGAAACGCACTGATCTGCTGCGCCACGACGGCGGCGGCGTCGCGGTCGACGGCGTGCGGCTCGGCGGCGGGGACCGGCCTTGGCGCGGGGTCGTGAACATCGACGATGTGGTGCTGGCCGACGGCAGCGAGCAGATCCTGGCCTGCGTGGTCGCGAACGCGGACGGGTACGCGGCGGCCGATGACATGGTGCTGGCCGAGCCGGACCCGGCCGACGGGAAGGTCGACGTCGCGGTGGCCGTGCCGGTCACGGTGGGGCGCTTCCGGAAGCGGCTCCGCATCGAGGTGCGGCGGGCGCGAGGGCGGGCCGTGGCGGTGCACCCGGAGGACACGGTGACGTTCATTCAGGACGGGCTCGTGAGCGAGCTCGGCCGCAAGCGCACGTGGTGGATCGAGCCGGGCGCGGCGGGCTGGTACGCGGCGGGTTCGTAGGGCGGCCTTGCGGGCCGGATGCCGATCAGCTTGGGCGATTCGCGGCGCGCTGCAAAACGGGCATTCACGGCGCCTGCTCTCGGCGACGCTCGCGAGCCGTGCATTGATACCGCGACAACCCTGACACGAGGGTCCGGCAGCGCTCGGCGGGCAGGGGCGAAGTCGCGGCGGTGCTGCTTTCGGCCCGAGTCGCAAAGCACCGCCTCCGGGCCGGTTTCGGCTGCTCACGCCTTCGCGGTCACCTCCTTTCGAGACCTGCGCCACGCTACTCTCACTTTGTAAAACGGGGCGAAAAAGCTGGTCAATGGGGTTGATGCGTGCTTCGGCTTCCCGTAGCCTGGAGTGCGCACCCAATCCTCTCCCCCCGTGAAGGAGCTCCCGCATGGCGATCGTCTATGGCGGCGACTACAACCCCGAGCAGTGGCCCCGCGAGACCTGGGCCGAGGACATGCGCCTCATGCGCGAAGCGGGAGTGAACCGCGTCAGCGTCGGCATCTTCTCGTGGGCCCTCTTCGAACCCGAGGAAGGCCGCTACGAGTTCGCATGGTTCGACGAGGTGCTCGACCTCCTCGCCGCCAACGGCATCGAAGCCTGCCTCGCCACCCCCACCGCCTCCCCGCCGCCGTGGTTCGCCGCGACCTACCCCGAAGCGGTCATGGTCGACGCGGAGGGCCGCCAGCTCACCCACGGCTCCCGCCAGGGCTTCGACCCGTCCTCGGACGTCTACCTCGCCAAGGCCCTCGCGATCGCCGAGAAGATCGCCGAGCGGTACGCGAACCACCCCGCGGTCGCCCTGTGGCATATCCACAACGAGTACGGCTGCCACAACGCCCGCTCCTACACCAAGGCCGCGACCGCGAAGTTCCGCACCTGGCTGCGCGAGCGGTACGGCGACCTCGACGGCCTGAACGCCGCATGGGGCACCGCGTTCTGGTCCCAGGCCTATTCCTCCTGGGACCAGGTCTACGCGCCGCTCCCGACGCCGACGATCTCGAACCCGGGCCAGGTGCTCGACTGGAAGCGCTACTCGTCCTGGCGGCTCAAGCAGAACTACCTCGCCGAGGCCGCCGTCATCGGCAAGTACTCGGACAAGCCGATGACCACGAACTTCATGGCCGGCGGGCACCCCGACATCGACCTGTGGGAGTTCAGCGACGTCGTCGACGTCGTCACCACCGACCACTACCTGGTCGGCGACAACGCCCACGTCAAGCTCGGTTTCGGCGCCGACTTCGCACGCTCGCTCGGCAACGGCAGGCCGTGGATCCTCATGGAGCACTCCACCTCCGCCGTCAACTGGCAGGGCCGCAACCGGGCGAAGGCCCCTCGCGAGATGCTCCGCAACTCCTTCCAGCACTTCGCGCGCGGCGCGGACGGCATCATGTTCTTCCAGTGGCGCGCCTCCAAACAGGGCGCCGAGAAGTGGCACTCGGGGATGGTCCCGCACGCGGGCACCGACTCCAAGATCTGGCGCGAGGTCTGCGAACTGGGCGCGCGCCTCGGCGACCTCGCCGAGGTCGAAGGCTCGACCGTGAGCGCTGAGACCGCGATCCTGTGGGATTT
Source organism: Glycomyces sp. YM15 (assembly GCF_016918015.1). Taxonomy (GTDB): domain Bacteria; phylum Actinomycetota; class Actinomycetes; order Mycobacteriales; family Micromonosporaceae; genus Glycomyces. Next base: position 15,229 of record NZ_JAERMK010000031.1, on the reverse strand, counting down.
CCCGAACTCCTGGGCGCAGGAGCACGAGGCGAGGCCGACGAACGAGCTGGACGCGCAGGCGATCTTCGACGTCTACTACGCGGCGCTGTGGCGGGCGGGCATCACCGCCGACGTGGCCGAGCCGGAAGGCGACCTCTCGAAGTACAAGTTCGTGGTCGTGCCCGCGATCTACCTGCTCTCGCGCAAGGGCGCGGAGAACCTGCGGCAGTTCGTGAACGGCGGCGGCACGGTGCTCGTGACCCCGTACTCCGGGATCGCCGACGAGACCGACACGGTCTACCTGGGCGGATACCCGGGCGCGATCCGCGACGTGGTGGGCGTGCGCAGCGAGGAGTTCTACCCGCTGATCGGCGGTCGCGTCGAGCTCGAGTCCGGCGGCTACGGCACGATCTGGAGCGAAACCGCCGAGTCGGCCGGTGCCGAAGTCCGCGACACGTACGCGGACGGGACCCCGGCATGGCTGGTCAACCGCTTCGGCGAGGGCACCGCGCACTACCTGACGACCTTCCCGGACGACGCGACGCTCGACCGCATCGTGGCGGCCGCGGCCGAGGACGCGGGCGTCACGCCGGTGGCCGAGGCCCCGGTCGGCGTCGAAGTCGTGCGACGCGCGCACGAGGACGGCCGCAGCTGGCTGTTCTGCATCAACCACACCGGCGCCGATGCGAAGGTCAAGGCCGCCGACGAGGTCATCGAAGTGCCCGCCGGTGAAGTCGTCGTGCACCGCGAGCACGCGTAAGCGGGTTCGGCGCGCACGAGCGCGCCCGGCAGGTCCGGGCGCGACGCGGCGGGAAGTCGTCGGCCAGTCTCGGGGCTGACGACTTCCCGTCTGTGAAATCCCAAGCGGCAGAACGGTATTCGCCCTCGGGCCCGCTCGCGTCCCCTCTCCGATCGAGACTGCTGTGGCCGGGCTCGCCACCTGATCGAAATCCGATCGTTATCTAGGTGAGGCACGCTGGAGAACGCCCGCGCCGTCACCGCGGCTGGGCGATGCTCAGCGGACCGACGCAGACGGAGGTGGGGTGCAATGGCAGCGGAGTACTCGAGTTTCGTGGCCATCGGCGACAGTTTCACCGAAGGGGTCGGCGACCCCGACCCGGGCGGCGGCACCTACCGCGGTTGGGCCGATCTGTTCGCCCTCCGCGCCGCCGAGCAGTGGCCGGGCCTCGCCTACGCCAACCTCGCCGTCCGCGGGCGGCTCTTCGACCGCATCGTCGACGAGCAGGTTGTCCCCGCGATCAAGCAGAGCCCCGACCTCGTCTCGTTCGCCGCCGGCGGGAACGACGCCCTCCGCCCCGGCTTCAACCCCGTGCAGCTCTCCACCCGCGCCCACGAGGTGGTCCGCCTCCTCAAAGCCTCCGGCGCGGAAGTCGTGCTCTTCACGTGCGCCGACATCACCCCGCACATCCCCGGCATCGCGGTGCTGCGCAAGCGCTTCGTCGCCACCAACGACGCCTACAAGCGCGTCGCCAAGCGCCATGACGCGATCCTCGTCGACCTCTGGGCCGACAAGGCCTTCGAGGACCCGCGCCTGTGGTCCGAGGACCGCCTCCACCTCAACACGTACGGGCACCAGCGTGTCGCCTACGACGTGTGCGAGGCGCTCGGCGTCGACCCCGACCCCGCCTGGACCGAGCCGCTGCCGAGCCTGCAGCGGGTGCGCCGCGAGATGAACGGCGTCCAGTGGGCGGGCAAGCACCTCGCCCCCTGGGTCAAGCGCCGACTCACCGGCAAATCGAGCGGCGACACCGTCGACCCGAAACGCCCCGAACTGACCAAGGTGAAATGATGCGCTCCCCGACCCGAACCGAGGAACCCTGATGGGCCTGCTCTTCAAACTCCTGGCCGTCATGGTCATCATCATGACCTGCGCCTTCTTCTTCGGAATCCTGTTCCGCAAGGGCCGCGGCAAGTAGCGTCCCCGAGCACGGACGCCGAGTCAGGCGGCCGCGTGCGGCTGGAAATCGATGACGAGATCGACTTCGAGCGCCGCCGCCAACCGCTCGAGCAGCGGAATCGTCGGTGTGACGCCCCCTCCCTCGAGTCGCGACAGCTGCGGCTGGGTCATGCCCGCTCTGGCGGCCAGCTCGACCTGGCTCAGGCCGAGCTCGCGCCGCCGGTCGTAGACCATCTTTCCGAGCAGGAAGCCGCGCCGCGCCGCCTCGTATTCCTCGGAGTGCGAGCCGCTGCGGCGCCAAACCGTGTGTTCTCCGGACGTGCGCATCACATCTCCTCCTTGTCTCGATCGTAAACGGCGGTCGCGTGCGGATGCCGCGACTCGCACTCGGCCTGCATCCTTCGCGCTCGATCGACCTCGAATCGCTCGCGGGCCCGTGTCTTCGGAAAGACTGTCAGCAGCACCACTCGGCGATTCGGAGCGAGCCAGTAGGTGATCCGGACCCGACGGTGCGGCAGATGGAACCGCAGCTCGCGGAGCTTGCCTCCGAGGTGACGGGAATACGGCTCCCCCAGGGCATCCGCTTGATCGGCGAGCAGGTCGCCGTAGAACTCGACCCGGTCGTACTCTCTTCGTGGCAGGCCGTCCAGCCAGGCGCGGACCTCCGGTTCGAGCTCGATCGAGCATCCTTCCCCCATGCATTCGACGGTATATGCACTAGAAAGCATAACTTGGAAACGAAACGCCGGGGCGGGGTTTCATCTGTCGGCGCGACAGGGCATCATGGAGAACTGTGGGACTCCTCCAGCGTCTGTTGGGGCGCCGGGACACACCTGATTCAGTGCCAGATCCCGCCGCCCAACCTGAACCTGCCTCCGAGCCCGAGGCCGCGTCCGAACCGGTCGTGTCCTCCGGCGCCCTTGACGATGCCGCCCCCGAGAGCAGCCCGGCCCCCTCGCCGGACCCTGCGGAGGAGGACGGCATCGCCACCCAGGCGCCGGTTACCGGCCTGCGGCTCGTACCCGAGCTCGAGCCCGAATACGAGCCGGACCCCGAGCCCGCGGGCCCGATCCTGGCGGCCGTGCCGGACCTCGAACCGGAGCGCGACCTCGAGCCGGGGGCAGAACTCGCACCGGACGAGGCGCCCGCAGGCGCGCCAGCGACCGAACCGGAACCAGAGGCGGCGATCTTCGTGCCCGAGCGGCCCCGCCGCGAACTGCTCACATTGGACAAGCCCGTCCCGCCGCGCCCGCCGACCACCGGCCGCGACGAGATGATGCCGCGCATCGAGGACGACGAGTCCCTCGACATCGCGGGGTCCCCCCGCTCGGAACTGCGCGCCGCCGGGCTCGCCGTGCCGAAGATGCACCAGCTCGTGCGCCGCGGCGACACCGCCATGTGGGCCTTCGCCGTCCGATCATCCGAGGCCCTGCGCTGGTGGCTCGACATCCGCCAGTCCGCCGAGCAGACCGGCTGGATGCCCGTCCTCCTCGGGGCGCCCGAGGAGTGGCGCGACAACGGCGAGGCGATCATCCACGAAGGCGACGACGAGCTCACCCGCGCCGACGAGATCGACGCCTCCGAGCTCCTGCACCACAAGGCCGCCGAGGCCGGCGAGCCCGCCCGCGGCGTCCCGATCCTGTCGCGCCGCGGCGACACCGACTTCGCCACGCCCCACGAGCAGCACGGTCTCCTCGGCCTCGTCAAGACCGACGCGGGCTGGAAGATCCCGGCCATGTTCCCGTGGAAGGGCTCCACGAACTGGGAGCTGTACGGCGCCGAGCACGCCGCGGTCCTGCGGGGCTGGCATCGCCGCTTCGAGGCCGAGCTCGTCGCCATGACCTACGACGTGATCGAGCTCTACGTCCCGCATCCGCCGAATGCCGAAGAGGCCCTTGCGGTCGCGAACGAGGTCTACGCCTACTGCCCGGACCTCCTCGACTCCGGCGTGCCGACCCTCGAGGACCTCGCCGAGCATATGATCAGATCGAAGGCCTGGTACTTCAGGTGGACGTAGTCCGGCCCGAACGCGTTCGGGCGCTGTGGGAGATCATCTGGTACAACTCGGACTGGCCGCTGAAGGTCGGTGAGCGGGACGTCTTCCCGTTTCTCAGAGGGGACGCCGGGCGTAAGCCGGGTTACGACCTCTGTTTCGGTCATGACCTGATGTGCGACAACGACTACCGTTGGGCGACGGTCGAGGCGGTCGAGCACCCCAAGTTCGGGGCGATCGACGAGGTCGACACGGGCGAGTTCGGCGAGTACACCTTCCGATTTCGCGACGGGCGGTGGGTGGCCATCGACACCGAGCAGTCGCACGGGGTCGTGCTCGCCTCCAGCCCGGACTTCACGATCGACAAGAGCGATCCCGACTGGGACACCTACATGGGGAGCTGGGACCGCCACTCCGGTTGGGATCTCGACGTGACGCTCACCGACTTGGTCGTGTCGAACCACGCTGAGATGCGGGCCCACCTCGACGCATTGCGAGCCCAGGGCCGGTAGCGCCGACGGTCGTCAGGCCGGCTTCCGACGGCCGGCCTCCATGCGCGGGGCCAGGCCGTCGAGGAAGCGGTCGACGGCGTAGCGCATCGCGTCGTGCCCGGTGAGGTCCCACGAGTCCTCGTCGCTGAACTGTGCAAGGTGGACATATCGGCCTGAGGCGACCGCGCGGTCCAGATACGGTCCCTGCACTTCCCACCATTCCTGCTCGCTGAGCTGGGGCGCGTCCTCGGGGTTGTCGCGGATCAGGTACTGCCGGGCGGTGCCCGTCACGATGTTCATCAGCGCCGTGACGGCGAGATTGACCTCGCGATCGGGCAGCTCGTACTCCTCGAAGACCCCCAGCACGAAGTCGTAGGCCTGAAGTGAGTCCGGGCCGAGCACGGGGCGGCGCTGGTTCACCTCGAGCAGCCAGGGGTGCTCGGTGTAGATCTCCCACGTGGCTTCGGCCACCAGCTCCAGGGCCTCGCGCCAGTCGGCCTCGATGAGGCCGGACGCGTCCTCGTCCACGCGCGAGAGCCGGTCGACCATGAGGTCGATGAGCTCCTTCTTGCCCGGGACGTACCGGTAGATCGTCATGGCGCCCACGCCGAGCTCGTTCGCGACGCTGCGCATCCCGAAACAGCTGCCTTCGCGGTCGGCCACCGCGATCGCGGCCTCCACGATCCGGTCGACGGTGAGCTTCGGCTTCGGTCCCGGCTTGCTGTGCTGCGGCCCGTACTCGCGCCAGAGCAGCTCGAGGCTTCGTGTGGGGTCGCCCGCCCCAGTCTGTGGTGTCGCCATAGAGGCCTCATCGTATCGCGCTTGCTAACCGGGTACACCGTATGCTATTACTGGGTACACCGTACCCGATTGAAGGGCGACAGTCCATGGGAACCACCACCGTCGAGGCGAACAACCTCGGCAAACGATTCAAGGACACCGCCGCGCTCGACGGCTTCGACCTCACCGCCGAGGCCGGAACCGTCCTGGGGCTGCTCGGCCCCAACGGCGCGGGCAAGACCACCACCGTCCGCATCCTCACCACGCTGCTGCGCTTCGACACCGGCAGCGCCGCCGTCGCCGGATTCGACGTGGCCCGCGACGCACGCCAAGTCCGCCGCCGCATCGGGCTCACCGGCCAGCAGACCGCCGTCGACGAGCTCCTCACCGCCCGCCAGAACCTCATCCTCTTCGGCAAGCTGTTCCGCCTCGACAAGACCCGCGCCGGCGAACGCGCCGACCAGCTCCTCGCCCAGTTCGGCCTCGCCGACGCCGCCCACCGCCAGGCCAAGGGCTTCTCCGGCGGCATGAAGCGCCGCCTCGACCTCGCCGCCAGCATGATCCTCGCCCCGCAGGTCCTGTTCCTCGACGAGCCGACCACCGGCCTCGACCCCGCCGGGCGCCGCGAGGTCTGGGACGCCGTCGAAGGCCTCGCCGCCGACGGCACCACCGTCGTCCTCACCACCCACTACCTCGACGAGGCCGACCGCCTCTGCGACCGCATCGCCGTGATCGACCACGGCCGCAACCTCGTCGACGACACCCCCGCCGGACTCAAGCGCCGCATGGGCCACGACCGGCTCGAGATCGTCGCCGCCGACCCGTCCGACCTCCCCGTCCTGCAAGGGATCATCGCCGCCGTCGCCGACGGCGACACGGCCATCGACGAAGGCGCCTCCAGCGTCTCCGCACCCGTGAAGGAATCGGTGGCCGCACTCACCGCCGCCGCGACCTCGCTGCGGGACAAGCAGCTCACCGTCGCCGACATCGGCCTGCGCCGCCCCACCCTCGACGAGGCCTTCCTCGAACTCATCGGCACCCCCGCCAAGGAGGACCAGCAGTGACCACCCTCGCCCCGCTGCCCGACGAGACCCTCGCCGGGCGCCTCAAATGGACGCTCCACGACTACCGCGCCATCGTCGGCCAGGAGTTCACGCACCTGTGGCGGCAGCCCGTCAACTTCGCCTGGCAACTCGGCTTCCCGATCGTCATGGTGCTGCTGTTCGTCTACGTCTTCGGCTCGGCCATGGACGTCACCGGCCAGGGCGCCGGCGTCGACTACGTCGCCTACGCCATGCCCGGCATGTTCGCCATGACCATGGCCTTCGGCTTCACCAACACCGCCTGGGCGGTCGCCGAGGCCAAGCAGAAGGGCTTCATCGACCGAGTGCGCTCGATGCCCATGGCCTCCTCCGCGGTCGTGGTCGGCCGCAACATCGCCGACACCATCCACGCCGCCGTCGACCTCCTCGTGCTCTTCCTCATCGCCCTGGTCATCGGCTGGCGCTCGGACGGCACGTTCTGGGAGACCCTGGGCGCCTTCGCGATCCTGCTGTGGCTGCGGTTCGCGCTCATCTGGGTCGGCGTCTGGCTCGGCCTCCTGGTCAAGAGCGTCGAGCAGGCCGGGAACCTCTTCGCCATCGCGTTCCCGTTCGGCATGGTCTCCTCGGTGTTCACCCCGCCCGAGCTCATGCCCGACTGGCTGGGCGCGATCGCCGCGTGGAACCCCGTGTCCGCCACCGCGACCGCGATCCGCGAGCTCTTCGGCAACCCGAGCGCCGTCGGCGACTCCTGGCCCGAGCAGCACGCCCTGACGGCCGCGATCGTATGGCCGGTCATCATCACCGTGATCTTCCTGCCGCTCGCCGTCCGCAAGTTCCAGAACCTCGGCAGATAGACCCGCTGGGAAACCGGAGGCGGGGGGGCCCCCCCGGGGGGCCCCCCCCCGCCTCGCCTCGTCCGCTCCCCCGCGCGATGCGCCCACCCTCGACAGTGCCCGGCCCGCGCTCCCACCCGAACGGGCGGTGCGGGCCCCTTTCGTTGGGATTCCACTCGATTCCCGTACTCGGGCACATGCCGGCAATGCAGATGAAACGACCCTGAACGAGGCATCTCGCCTGTCTCAATTTGATATCGAAGTTTACGATTACAGGGGAGCGATTCCACCGCTGTGCGCGTTTTCTGGCTTTTGCATGGGCGCCATAGGCGGGCATTCCGGATTTCGGCGTTCTGCATCGACCGCCGACCTGCGATAGCTTGAGATCAAGCGCAAGGCCGCGCTCCCGCCGCGGCGACCCCGCACGCTTTCGCGTCCTCGCGCACCGGCACCCGGAGCGTTCTCGCTGGGAAGGCTCCTCACGATCCGTGGTCGAAACCCGACAGTCGCGGACCGGCCTAGAAATGACCGCGCCTCCTTGGCGTCGCTGATCGGACGCGAATGCCGTCCCTCCCGGCCTTCGACTCCCCGCTCCAGTCGCCGATCTGTCTGAGCACAGACGAGGTGCGTCATCCCTCGAAGAAAGCAGCACACTGAAATGACAAAGAGGCGACATCTCCCTGCGCTCTTCGCCACGGCAGCCCTGGCCACCGCCGCCGGCTGCACCGACGACGAGAGCCCGGAGGAAAGCGACGGGAACGGGGAGTTCCCCCGCGGCAAGACCCTGTACTCGACCGGCACCGCCTGGGGTCCGCCCGGCGACTTCAACCCGATCTCGGCCGGCGGGGTCACCGGCCTGAACGGCCTCGGCTACGAGTACCTCTTCGTGTTCGACACCGTGGAGCAGCGGCTGAGCCCCTGGCTGGCCGAGTCCGGCGGATGGACCGCCGAACTCGAGTTCGAGCTGCGGCTGCGCAGCGGCGTCAAGTGGAGCGACGGCAGGCCGTTCACGGCCGACGACGTCGCGTTCACCTTCGAGCTCGGCAAGATCGAAGGCGTGCCGTACGGAGGCGTCTGGGACTGGCTCGACGCGGCGGAGGTCATCGACGAGCACACCGTCAAGTTCCGCTTCAGCGAAGCGCGCCAACAGGAGTGGGACAACTTCCTGTACACCAACGAGATCGTGCCGAAGCACGTCTTCGAGGCGTACACCGCGGACGAGCTGCTGAACGGCCCGCTCGACGCGAAACCGGTGGTCACCGGCCCCTACGAGGTGCACAGCTTCGACGAGACCCGCATCGCCTGGGTCAAGCGGGACGACTGGTGGGCCACCGAGGCGCTCGGTCTCGACGTGCAACCTCAGTACATTGTGGACCTCGTGACGCTCGGCAACGCCGACATCCTCAACATGCTCATCGAGGGCCGCCTCGACCTGGCCAACAACTTCATGCCCGGCATCGCCGACTTCCTCACGGGCGACCCGGAACTCACCACCTACTTCGACAAGCCGCCGTTCATGGCCCCGGTGAACACGGCCATGCTCATCCCGAACACCACCCGCAAACCCCTCGACGATCCGGCGTTCCGTCAGGCCATGGCCTATGCGATCAGCCCCGGCGAGATCGTCGACGCCGTCTACGGCGGCATGGTGAGCGAGGCGCACCCGACCGGACTCCTCCCGATCTGGGAGCGCTACTACGACCCGGCCGCGGTCGACGAGCACGGTTTCGTCTTCGAGCCCTCCAGCGCCGTCGAGATGCTGGCCGCCGCCGGATACCAGGACGAGGACGGCGACGGCTTCGTCGAGACCCTCGAAGGCGACGAGTTCGAGCTCCAGCTCGTCGTCCCCGCGGGCTGGACCGACTGGGAGGCCGCCGCGGACTCGATCGCCAGCGACCTCAGCGACGTCGGCATCAAGGTCACGCCCGTGTTCATCGACGCCGCCGAGGTCGACGCCGCCCGCGGCTCGGGCGACTTCGACCTGCTGGTCAACAACCAGAGCTGGCTCACGAACTCCCCCTGGAGCCACTTCCAGTACCTGTTCGAGCTGCCGGTGCGCGACACCCAGCGCCGCGCGAACTTCTCCCGCTGGGAGGACGAGACCGCCTGGGAGCTCACCCAGCACCTCGCGACCCTCGCCACCGACGACCCGCAGTACCCCGAGGTCATCGCCGAGCTCCAGCGCATCGCGATGCGCGACCTCCCGGCCATCCCGATCTGGTACAACGGCGCCTGGTCCCAGGCCTGCAACGCGGTCTGGACCGGCTGGCCGAACGGCAACGGCGGCGAGCCGGGCATCTACCCCAGTTTCTGGAACGAGATCTGGGGCCTCGGCGGGGTCCGCATGCTCACCGAGATCCGAAGGGCCGAGTAGCGATCCGGCCGCGAGGAGAGGGCCCGCGCCGCTACCCGAATGAGCGGCGCGGGCCCTGTTCTCTCCTCCCGGCTCCGGAGGACGGTCGGGTTACCAGGCGATCCAGGCGGTGGGTTCGTAGGAGCCGCCGAAGTGGTTGGACTGGAGGCCGGCGTTCGACAGGGTCCAGAGCTGATCGCCGATCACGATGCTGCGCATGATCTGCGTGCTGTAGGGGTCGGCGTCGGCTTCGCCGTGCTCGATCCACGCGGCCTCGGTCAGCGCGGTGTCGCCGATGCCGAGCACCACTGCGCCGAATTCGCCGTCGTAGCTGCCCCAGTTCGCCACCGGCAGCACCGCCACCGAGGCGTCCGCCCAGTACAGGAACGCGTGCGGGTCCCACTGCACCAGGGATTCGGCATCGGCGCGGAAGTACTGGTCGAGGACGGCGGCCTCGTCGGCGCTCGTGTCGAACAGGCTCGCCTGCATGCCCAGCGTCCGGCCTTGCTCGTCGGCCTCCTGGCCGACCCCGAGGAGCCGGTCCGGGCCGACCGGGTGCAGGTACCCGGAGTAGCCGGTGATCTTGAGTTCGCCCGTGACGACCGGGTTCGCCGGGTCGGAGAGGTCGATCGTGTACAGCGGGTCGGTCTGGCGGAAGGTCACCACGTAGCCGGTGTCGCCGATGAAGCGGACGGCGTAGATCCGTTCGTCCACACCGAGATCGGTCACCGAGCCGGTCGCTTCGAGGGCGTCCTCGCCGACCGCGAAGACGGTCACCGTCGACTTCGACGGCTCGTTCTCCAGGGCGGGTTCGCTCTCCCAGGCGCAGGCGTTCCAGGGCCCGCAGCCCCCGCCCGTCGCCTCTTCGGTGGTGGCCACCCGCAGGTGCCCGTCGTACTCGCTCAGCGAGTACTGGTTCAGGAGGCTGCCGGGCACGGCCGCCTCGCCCACCAGGCGAGCCTTGCCGTCCTCGAACACGAACCGGTAGATCTCGCTCTCGGCCTTCGCCTCGTCCTCGTCCCACGCGTAGTCGTAGTGCGCGAGGTAGAGGCTGTCGGTGGTGCCGTGCACCGTGCTGCCGTCGACCATCACGGTCTGCGGCGCCGCCTCGGTCCAGTCGCCGTCGGCGGGCAGGGCGAGCACGCTCACCGAGGAGCCGGTGAACCGCTCGGGGTGCGCGATCTCCCCGCAAGCGACGTCGTGCGCTTCGCCGTTGACGTGGTAGGACGGCAGCCAGTCGTCGAGTTCGGTGTCGCGCACGGCTTCCGCGATGTCCGCGTCAGAGGCTTCACCGCTCCACAGCGTCTCCCACACGGGCTGGATCCGCGGTTCGGAGCCGATCGCGAGGCGCACTTCGCCGTCCACCAGGCGGGCGTCCACCATGGAGCCTTCCATGGTGAAGGTGTCGAGCACGTCCAGCGAGGCGGGATCGAGGCGTTCGAGGCGGAACTCGCTCACCCACTCGTCGCCGTGCTCGATGCTCAAGCCGTACATCAGGAGCAGTTCGTCGTCGCCGAGGAAGAGCTTGTGGTCCCAGGCCTCGTCCTCGATCGCGCGTTCCGCCACGACCTTGCCCGAGCGGGTGTCGACCACGCGTACGGCGTCGTAGTCGACGACGCTGTAGATGAACGTGCCGTCGGTCTTCACGATGTCCGGTTCGTCAACGCCCGCAACGGCGTTGTTGGTTCCGGAGAAGGCGTCGTCGCCGGCGGCCTGCGTCGAGCCGTCGGTGGCGGCCGCCACCTCGTCCTCGACGGCGAAGGCCTCGTCGCCGTCGCGGTACAGCTCGGCGAACTGGTAGTTCTCGAATGCGGTGATCGCCGCGTCCTGGATGCCTTCGAGCGCGTCCTCGCAGGTGCCGAACGAGGCGAGCTGCGCGGATACGGGAACCCACTGGATCGGTACGACCTGGGGTTCAGGAGATTGAGAGGTGCACGCACTCGCGGCGGCGACTGTCGCCGCCGATGCGCATGCGAGGAGGAGTCTGGTCTTCATGTCTCTTCGGACGCCGCGTCTCGGAGAATGGTTCCCGCCGAACAATCCGACGGGCCCGCGGGCGTCCCATAACCCGTGGGCCCGTCTCGATTCGGACGACGTCACCCTTTCGTGCCGCCCGAAGTCAGACCGCTGATGAGCTGGCGTTCGGCGAACGCGTAGAAGATCAGCGCCGGGAGCATCGCGAGCATGACGAACGCCAGCACCTTCGCCGTCTCGGTCGCGTACTCGCCCTGGAACTGGGTCACGCCGAGCGGCAGCGTCTGCCAGGTCGGCTTGCTGAGCACGACGAGCGGCAGCAGGTACGAGTTCCACGACCCCACCAGCGCGAGCACCGACACCGTGGCGATCACCGGCCGGGACATCGGCAGGAGGATCTGGAGGAAGAACCGCCAGGGCCCGGCGCCGTCGATGGTCGCGGCCTCCTCGACCTCGCCGGGGATCTGGCGGAAGAAACTGCGCAGGATGATGATCGTGAGCGGCAGGCCGAACGCGGCCTGCGGCAGGATCACACCGAGCGGGCTGTTGAGCATCTCGAAGGTGCGCAGGATGATGAACAGCGGCAGCACCGCGACCGTGAACGGGAACATCATGCCCGCCGCGAACAGCGTGAACAGCCCTTCGCGGCCCCGGAACTGGAAGCGCGCGAACACGTACGCGACGGCGGCGGCCGCGGCCACCACGATGAAGGTGGTCACGAGCGCGATGAAGACCGAGTTGAACAGCTGCCGCCAGAACGTGCCGTCGGCGAGGACGTCCAGGTAGTTGCCCACGTGCCAGGGGTTCGGCAGTCCGAGGGCGTTCTCGCGCAGCTGCTGGTTGTCCTTGAACCCGCCCAGGAGGGCGAACAGGATCGGCGTCGCGACGAACACGGTGCCGAGGAACGCCGCGATGTAGAAACCGGTGTTGCGCAGCAGCTTCGCGCGCGCGGTGTTGACGCTCATGAGCGGCCTCCGTCGGAAGAGGTGAGGGCGCCCTGGAGGTCGCGGCCGAGGACGTACCGCTGGTAGATCAGGGCGAACACGAGGCTGAGGAGGAACATGGCGATCGACAGGGCCGAGGCGTAGCCGATCTGGTTGCGCACGAAGCCCTGCTCGTACATGGTGATCGCGAGGGTCTCGGACGCGTGGAACGGCCCGCCCTTGGTGAGCACGTACACGAGGTCGAAGAGCTGCACGGTGCCGATCACGGAGAGGAACACGGTGATGCGGAGCGTGGGGCCCATGAGCGGCAGTGTGATGTGCCGGAACAGCTGCTTGCCGGTGGCGCCGTCGACCTTGGCGGCCTCGTACAGCTCCTCGGGGATGCTCTGGCGTCCGGCCAGGTACAGGATCATGTGGAAGCCGAAGAACTTCCAGGTGAGGATCCCGAAGATCACGAAGATGACGAGGTTCCTGTCGGAGAGCCAGCCGATGCCGTCGATGCCGAAACCGGACAGGACGGCGTCGGCGAAGCCGCGCCGAGGCGAGAAGATCAGTCTGAAGAGGACGGCGGTGACGGCCTCGGTCAGGATGTACGGCACGAAGAACAGGAGCCGGAACGCGGTGCGGCCGGGGAAGTTCTGGTGCAGCAGCATCGCCAGCCCGAAGGCCATCGGCAGCTGGACCGCGATGGACAGGATCGTGATGAGCAGGATCCGCCACAGGTCGGCGAGGAACACCTTGTCTTGCAGCATGGTCTGGAAGTTCTCCAGGCCCACGAAGTCGGTCGGGAAGCCGCCGAGCCCGTTCCAGCGGAAGAACGCGGTGTAGGCGGCGAACAGGACCGGGACGAGCACGAAGAGGATGAACAGGATCAGGGCAGGGGAGATGAACGCGGCCATCGTCCCCGCCCCCGGCCGCCGGCCGCGCGGGTCGCGGGGGCGGACCCCGCGGTCGGCACGGCCGGCGGCGCCGGGGAGCTGATCCCTCTGGCGGGTCACCGTCACTGCTCGGCCGCCCAGGCGTCGTTGACCATGGCGACGAAGTCCTCCGGCGTCAGTTCGCCGAGAACGAGGCCCTGCGAGGCGTCGTTGATCGTGGAGCCGATCGACGGCGGGTACGCCTGGTCGAGGTACAGCTGGGTGTCGGTGGCGGTGGCCAGGGCGTCGATGATGGCCTGCTGCTCGTGGTTCGGCTCGGGCAGCACCGCCGACGGGTTGGCGGCCACAGTGGACATGTTGCCGTCCTTGACGACGCGTGCCTGGTTCTCCTCCTCGAGGAGGTGGCACATGAAGTCCTCGATCTCGTCGGGCGCGTCGGCACCGGCCGCGAAACCGCCGCCGCCGCCGAGGAACTCGGTGGCCGTGCCCGGCCCGCCTTCGACGGCGGGGAAGGGGAAGAAGGCGAGGCTCTCGCCGAGGCCCTCGGTGCCGGAGGCGTCGCGCTGGACCTGCGGTCCCCACTGGCCCATGAGCTCCATGGCCGCGAGACCTTCGCCCATGACGGCGGCTTCACCGTCGGCTTCGCCGTACGTGGCGGATTCGAAGCCCTGCTGGAAGGGCTCCATGGCGGCCAGGTCGGCGAGGAGCTGGCCGGCCTGGACGAACCCGGGTCCCGAGAAGTCGCCCGATTCGGCCGCGGCCGCGAGGCCGTCGAGGCCGACGAGGCGCATCGCCAGGTAGGTCCAGTAGTAGTGGATGGGCCACTTGTCGCCGCCGCCGAGCGCGATCGGGGTGATGCCGGCGTCCTTGAGGGTCTGGACGTCTTCGGTGAACTCGGCCCAGGTGGTCGGGGTGTCGGTGATGCCGGCCTCGGCGAAGAGGTCCTTGTTGTACCAGAATCCGACGACGCCCTGGTCGAACGGGATCGCGTAGAGCTTGCCGTCGATCGTGTAGGACTCCAGGGCGACCGGGTTGACCTTGTCCAGGCAGGGGAGCCCGGAGATGTCGCGCACGAGCCCGGCCTCGACCTGCTCGGCGAGCACGCCGCCGCCCCAGGTGTTGTAGAGGTCGGGGAGGTCCCCGGCCTGGGTCTGGGTGGAGAGGCGGGTCTTGAAGTCCTCGACGGCGATGGCCGAGACTTCGACGGTCTGGCCCGATTCCTCGGCCCATTCGTCGGCCAGGGCCTGCCAGGTGGACTTCATCGGGTCTTCGTTCTGGATGTGCCAGAAGGTGACGTCGGCGTCGCTCTCGCCGCTGTCGCCGCACGCGGCGGCGCCCAGCGCGAGCACGGCCGCCGTTCCGGCGGCCACCAGCGCTCGGGGCCGGAGTAGGGGATTTCGCATCGTTGCTCGTCCTCTCGAGGGATGAAGGGTGCTCCGAAACTTTCGGTGCAAGTATCGGAAATTATCGATGCGGTCATACTACCCGTGAGCATTCCGAATGTGAAGAGGGTCTCTGTTACCGCTCTCGCCTTTCGTGGCCCTCGGCATAGACGCAGGTCAATGGGCTAGGCGTGGAAAAGGGCGGGAAACGCGAAACGGCCGCCCCGGTGGACCGGGGCGGCCGTGAAACCTCTGGAGCGGGTGACGAGAATCGAACTCGCCTCTCAACCTTGGGAAGGTCGCATTCTACCAATGAACTACACCCGCGAACTCTGGTGAACAGAGCCGATCGAAGTATACAAGGCCGCGGCGGCGGGGCAAGGAGACCCCGCCGAGCGGTTGTCGGCCACAGGGTCGCGAGCGCGGTGCGGACTCCATCGCGTAGGGGTCCGACGCCGCCATATGTGCCCGGACTGCCATGGAACGCCACTGTGGACGGCAGGTCGAAGGGCCGGGCGGCCGCGTGAACCGCGGCTTGGGTTCTAGGAGTCGTTGCAACACCTTGATCTACAAGGGATTGCGATGGACTTCCAGATCCGTCAGAACCGGACCAAAGCTCAGGGCCCGAGGAAGCTGACCGCGGAGCGGCATGCTTTCCTGC
>NZ_JAERMK010000030.1 GCF_016918015.1 Glycomyces sp. YM15 | reverse complement strand
TGCGGCGCAAACTCGAGCTCGAGCAGCCAGGGGGTTGCGCTTGGCACGGTTGTGACCGGCCCATCGCCTGGACTGAGGCGCACCACATCACCCACTGGGCCGACGGCGGCCCCACGGTCGCGGAGAACCTGATCCTGCTGTGCCGCTTCCACCACGGCCGCATCCACACCACCGGGTGGAGCGTGGAGAAGACCGGGCCCGGTCAGGCGATCATCACCCACCACGACGGCCACGCAGCAGCGGCCGGGACCGGTCAGAGCGGCCCCGCCGATGCCTCGGCCGGTGGCTCGGCCGGGTGCGGGTGCGCCGACTGGCGCACCGATGCCGATATGGACGCGGAGCATGCAGGCTCGGACTGGGATGTGTTCCCCACCGGGCTCTACCGGACCGAATGGTCCGAGACGTTGAAGCCCGACCTCGACGGCATCGCCCAGGCCATCGACCGCGACCGAGCCCTCAAAGCCATGCGGGAGGCGAAAGCGCGATGCCGAGCGACATTCGGCATACGCGACGCCTCAAGCACCGAAGTAGCAGTCGCGGCGCCCGCACCACCGGCATCGACAGCGACAGCTGCAAGGTCAGCGACCGACGACTACGGCGACCCGCCGTTCTTACCCTGCCCCAGCAGGCGACTGCTGGGGGAAGCGCCGCACACACCACGCAGCGCCACCCGAACCCCAACAGGGGCCGGGCCCCTCAGCATGCCCACACCAGGAAACCCACCCCACCCCAGCCACACACCCCACCATCGCCGCCGGACTGAACCCCGACCCGACCAGGCCGGGAAGCCGGAAACGAACCCAAACCCGCCCCCACCTTGTTGTCGCTGACCGCCTGAACCCCGAGCCGATCGAGCCGGGAGGCTCGAGCCGAACCCGACCCCGCCCCCACCTTGTCGTCGCTGCCCGCCTGAACCTCGACCCGATCAGGCCGGGAAGCCCGAGAGCGACCAGGGCCCTGCCGCCACCTCGTTGTCGCCGCCCGATTGAATCTCGGCCGGATCAGGCCGGGAAGCCAGGAATCGACCCACGCTCCTTCCCGCCTCTTCGTCGCCGATCGCCTGAATCAGGTCCCGATCGGGCCGGGAGGCAACCTCGGACCGGTCGGCCACGGGCCCGGATCCCATGGGTATCTGGGAAGGCGCTCACTCGCGTAGAAGGTAGAAGCGCCAGAAGTCGTTCTCGATCGGGGCCACTTGGAAGTAGGTGAAGCCCGCTTCCTGTGCCCAGCGGGCGAGGGTCGGGGTGCGGAGCATCGTGCCGTTCGCTTCGACGGGGTCCTCTGCCATGGTGGCCGGCAGGCAGTGCACCACGCTCCAGCCGAATTGGAACCGCTCAATGAGGTCGCCGTCGTCCGTCAGGTCGTCGGCGACCCGTTCGTCGCCGATCAGCACGCTGCCGCCGACCGCAAGCAGGGAGCGGGCCGTGCGCAGCGCCCCGACTGGATCGGCCATGTCGTGGAGCGTCTCGAACATCGTGACGAGATCGAACTCGGCTTCGAAGGACAGCCCTGCCACGTCGGCGTCGGTGAAGTCCACCCGGCCGCCCAGGTTCGCGTCGATCGCCGCGGCCCGGGCTTCGGCGATCGAATCGTGATCGAGGTCGACGCCCGTGACGTGGGCGTGCGGATAGACGCGGGCCATCGCAAGGGTGGATTGGCCGGCGCCGCAGCCCAGATCGAGAATGTGCGCCTCCGGATTGCCTCGCAACCGCGAATCGATCTCAGGAACCGCTTCGAGCCAGGCCGGGAGTTCGTGGAGGTACTGCGGGCGGTTGAAGGCCGCGATGCCGTTCCGGATGTCCTCGCCGTAGGCGCTGTACGGGACGCCGCCGCCGGAGCGGTAGGCGTCGACCAGTTGGTCGAGCACTCCGGCCACGCCCCCGAACATCGTCACGCCGGGCGCGGCATGGAACGGGCTGTCGCCGTCGAGCAGTACCTCGGCGCGGGTCTCGGGCAGCCGGTAGCGGCGGCCCTCGGCTGGCGCCGTCAGGTCCTCGCATTCGAGGTAGCGGGCCGTTGTCTGCTGTTCGAGCCACTCGCGGGCGTAGCGAGGGGCGATGCTCGCCGAGGCGGCGAGGTCAGCGGCGTTCGCGGGGCCGTGGTCGGCGAGAGCCCGATACAGGTCGAGTTTCACGCCGAGGTAGACGCTGAGCGTTTCGAGGGACCGGGTCACGTCCTCGATCAGGCGCTCGGCGAAGGCCTCGCGGGGATCGGTCTGGGGAACGGTCATAGTCCACACTCTATGGCCGTCGGCCGTTCGGCACGTGCAGGTTGCGGAGAAACCGGGCATCACCCGTCGTCTTCCGGCGCGAACGAAGGGGCCCAAGGCGGAAAGCCTTGGGCCCCTTTCGAAGCATGGTCCAGGGAGATGGGTCAGCCTAGACGATCGTCGTGCGTCCGCCTGTGGGCAGCTAGTGGACGCCGACGGTGCGGGTGCGGCGCATCGAGAGCACGTATTCAACGAGCTTGATGAGCACCTGCTTGGTGGACTCCCGGTTGCGGGCGTCCGTGTACATCACGGGGACGTCGTGCGAGATCTGCAGCGCGTCGCGGATGTCGTTGAGGTCGTGGAGCTGCTTGCCGTCGAAGCAGTTCACGGCCACCAGGTACGGCAGCTTGCGGTGCTCGAAGAAGTCGATGACCGAGAAGCAGTCGGCGAGCCGGCGGGTGTCGACCAGGACGATGGCCCCGATCGCGCCGCGCACGAGTTCGTCCCACATGAACCAGAAACGGGTCTGGCCGGGCGTGCCGAACAGATACAGGATCAGGTCCTGGTCGATGGTGATGCGGCCGAAGTCCATCGCCACTGTGGTCGTCTGCTTGTCGGGCACCAGGTTGTTGTCGTCGACGCCCTCCGAGGCTGAGGTCATGATCGCCTCGGTCGTCAACGGAGTGATCTCGGAGACCGATCCGACCAAGGTCGTCTTGCCGACGCCGAAGCCGCCGGCGATGACGATCTTGGCAGAGGTCACACGAGAGGTGTCTGCGGGTGAGTTCATGTGGGTCTATAGCCTCCTGAGTCCACTGAGGACACGCTCAAGGAGCTCGGTTCCGACCGATCCGTCGCCGCCGTCCGCGTCGAATCCGGTGGGTTCGTGCACTGCCAGCAATCCATCGGCCGCCATGTCGGCGACCAGCACGCGCGCGACGCCCAGAGGCACCTCCATGCGCGCGGCGATCTCGGCGAGGGACTGGAGGCGCCCGCCGCACAGGTCGACGATCACCTTCTGCTCCCGGCCGCCGAGGAACTGCCCGGACCGGCCGCGCGCAGTGGTCTCCACCAGCGCTTCCAGGGCGATCTCCAATTGTGGCCGCGTACGGCCGCGAGTGACCGCGTACGGTCTGACGAGTGAGCCGGTCGGCTCATCACCACCGAGGACCATTACTACCTCCAACCGCAGCGCTCGGATCCCACAATCCTTGTGCCGCAGTCATGTCAGTTATCCGTGTACCGGGTGCCAGGGGAGGCACCGGCCCGTCGCCTGGGGATGCGACGGAGGGGTTCGATTGTTCAGTTCGTCCCACTCGTGCTGCAGTCCGCTCGGAAGGAGCCTACCGTGCCGCACGTGCATTCGCCAATCGCGCCCGCGAGGGCGGCGGTCAACTTCGGGCCGAAGGGGTCAGTGCCTGGCCGACCCGGTCGACCAGCAGGGCCATCTCGTAGCCGACCTGGCCGACGTCGCAGTTCTTCGACGCCAGCACCGCGAACGAGGAGCCGTCGCTGATGGACATGAGGAACAGGAAGCCACGGTCCATCTCGACCACCGTCTGGAGGACGGCGCCGCCTTCGAAGCAGCGGGAGGCGCCCTGGGTGAGGCTCACCAGACCCGAGGTCACGGCCGACAGCTGGTCGGCACGGTCCCGCGGCAGGTCCCGCGAGGAGGCCAGCAGCAGACCGTCGGCGCTGACCGCGACGGCGTGGGCCACGCCCGGCACGCGTTCGGCGAAGCCGGCCAGCAGCCAGCCCAGGTCCTGGACCGAGGTTCCACCAGTGCTCATCGTTTGCGCTCCTTAGTAGCGTCTTCCGTGTTGCGGTTCAGCGACTCAGTTACCGTCATTGCCACGTCCTCGCTGCACCCCACGGTGATAGGCCGACAGCAGGCCCCGAATGCCCTCGGGGTTGCGCTTCTGCGCGCTGACGGTCTCCTGTGATTCCTCCACGGCCCCGGGAACCAGGCGTTCCATGGGGCGGCGCTTGGGAAGTCCCACCGAGGTCGTCTCGCCGGAGACGGTCTCGGCGAACGCGTTGTCCACCCGCGACCAGCCGTCGTCGGCGGCCGTGCGCCAGGCGTAGGAGCCCGACTCGGATTCGGGGGAGGTGAGGCGGCGTCGTTCCAGGCCCGGAGCGGACGACGAGTGATCGTCGGCGGGCTTGCTCTGCATGGGCGTCGAGCCTTCCGTGGGCTGCGGAGGGGTGGGCGGTGCCGCCTCCCAAGCCTGGGCGGGGGACTCGGCCGCTTCTGACTGGTCAGCGTAGCGCGGCGAGGTTGTCTCCGCCACCTCTGCGGGGGCGGCCTCCGTAGTACGGGAGGACGATTCGTTGCCGCCCTGGGAGAGCGGCTCGGTCGCGGCGCCGTGTGCGGGCGCGTCGTCCTCGACCTTCTTGGGGGCGGGGGTGACCGCCTTGAACCAGGCCGATTCGACCTCGCGGAAGATCGGCAGCTCGGTGGTGGCGTCGAGGGCGGACACGCGGTCCTTCTTGGCGGCGCGGGGCGCCTCGGTGCCGGCGGGCGCGGCGGCCGCGTCGGGCCACGACGGCGGGACCGGCTCCGGCTCGGGCGTGAACGCCTCGAGCTGGATCTTCGGCAGCGCGACGTGCTCAGAGGAGACGATCTCCCCGGTCACTTCCATGACCTTGCCGCCGGGGCGGCGCTCGTCGGCGAGGTTGCCGGGCCGGAACATGAAGCCCGGCTCTTCCTCGGCCGCGGGCGGGAACGGGTGGGACGCCTGCGCGGAGTTGCGCTGCAGCGTGTGCTCGCCGGTGAGCGGCTCGGCGGGCTGCGGGGGCACCGGCGGGCGGGACGGCTGCTGCGGGGCGCTGGGCTGCCACATCGGCTGCGACTGCGGCGGGGGCGGCGACTGGGGGCCCGGCTGGGCGACCGTGTCGAACAGGCCCGCGGGGCTCTCGGGGACCTGCGGGAGCGCGCCGGAGTTCATGCCGAGCGCGCCGCGCGGGGAGTCGTCGCGGCCGTCCAGGGAGAACGCGTCGCCGGTGTCGAAGTTCGTGCCGTCCAGCGGGACCCCGGAGCGGAGGCCGCGTTCGGGGAGCTTCGGGTCGGTGAGGACCGCTTCGCCCAGGATGACCTCGGCGACGGTGCCGCGGTGCTCGCCGGGGCGGAGTTCGACGCGCACGTCGTGCCGCTTGGCGAGGCGCGCGACCACGACCAGGCCCATCATGCGCGAGGACGCGAGGTCGATGGCGTCGGCCGATTCGGAGAGCTGGCGGTTGATGTCCTCGATCTGCCCGGGGGGCATGCCGATGCCGATGTCGTTGATGCGCACGCGGATCGCGCCCTGCGGGCTCTCGGCGGTGCGCATCTGCTCGGCCTCGACGAGCACCGGGGACTCCGGCGGGGAGAACGCGGTCGCGTTGTCCATGAGCTCGGCGATGAGGTGCACGAGGTCGTTGACCGCGGCCGGGCGGATCTCCCGCTCGGCCTCGAGGTTGCCGAACTCGATGCGGGTGTACTGCTCGACCTCGGACTGCGCGGCCTGCAGGATGTCGCCGATCGGCGCGGGGTAGCGCTCCTGGCGGGTGGAGTCCGCGCCGGCGAGCACCAGGAGGTTCTCGTCGTTGCGGCGCATGCGGGTCGCGAGGTGGTCGAGCTGGAACAGCTCGGCCAGGCGGTCCGGGTTCTCCTCGCCGCGCTCCAGGTGGTCGAGGTGGCCGATGAGCCGGTCGACGAGGTTCTGGGAGCGGCGGGCCAGGTTGATGAACATCTGGGAGACGTTGGCGCGCAGGGCGGCCTGCTCGGCCGCGATGCGGATCGCCTCGGTGTGGACGATGTTGAACGAGTGCGCCACGTTGCCGATCTCGTCGCGCTGGTCGATGTCGATCACCGCGCCGGTCTCGGCCGCGACCTCGTCGGGGGTCCGGTTGCCGATCGTCTCGGCGTCGCGCATCTGGGCCACCGCCTGCGGGAGGCTGACGTGCGCGACGTCGAGCGCGCCTTCGCGCAGTCGCCGCAGACCGGTCGCCATGTTGCGGGCGATGAGCAGGGCGATCACGGTCGCGATGACGAAGGCCGCCAGAATGAGCACGGCTTCGAGCAGCAGCTGGAAGATCTGCGCGTCGCGGTCGCGGCCGGCCTCGTCGAGCACCTGGTCGGACTCGGAGTTGATGTACTTGAGGCCGTTGTCGAGGATCGCGTCGTAGGAGGCGATGACCTCCGCGTTGACCTCGAGCGCCGTGGTCGTGCTCGCGGACTTCGCGTCGTTCTCGAACGCGAGGGCCGCCTGGGCCTGCTCGGTGTTCAGACCGCCTTCGCTGAAGAAGAACGCGAGCTGCTCTTCGCGGTTGGCGACGGTCTTGAACTCGTCCTCGGCGGTCTTGCGGAGCGAGGCGAACGAGATGAAGTTCTGCCAGCGCGTGTTGTTGATGAACTCGCGGCCGTCGCCGACGTTGATGGCGATCGCGCGCTCTTCCTCGAGGGTCTCGAGGATGGTGGTGGCGGCGGCGATGGCCTGGAGGTTCCGGGCGATGTCGGCGTCGTTCACGATGCGCGAGGAGATGTCGGTGATGGTCACCAGTTCTTCGACGAGGCGCTGGTAGACGCGGGAGGTGGCGTCGATGGAGGCCTGTCCGGCGGCCTCGACGGCCTGCTGGCGGATCGCGACGAGGCTCTCGTACTGGGTCTGGACGGCGTCGACGCGGTTGTCGATGTCGTCGGAGAGCTGCGGGAGCTGGCCGGCCTTCTCGTTGAACTGGTCGTAGGCGGCGTCGGTCTCGCCCTGCTGGGCCGCGACGTTGGACTCGTCGTAGAGCGCCTTGTCGATGCCGGCGACGTGTTCGCCGTCGAGGCGGAGGTGGGTGACGAGGAGGGACCGCTCCTTCTGGAGTTCGTACCGGAGTTCGGCGACGTAGGTGTTGAACTCGACGAGGTCCACCATGTCGTTCGACTCGAACACGCGGTCGGAGAGGTCGTAGAGGCGGAGGCCGGCGACGGCCACCAGGACTACGAGCGGCACCAGGAGGATCAGTCCCAGCTTGGACCGGATTCGCATGTCGGCGATGCGGGGCAGGCCGAGCGGTCCTCGTCGAGCCGCTGAACCCGCACGGTTCGAGCTGCGCTTGCTCACCTTGTCTAGCCTCCTGGGGTGGTCCTCTGTGTCAGACCGAAGGGCCCGGGCCGGGCGGGATCGGTCTCGGGCCGACGTGTCGAGTCGGCTGCCTTCCTGCCGCCGGGGCGGCGGGGTCGGCATGTGAAGCCCAGCAGATTCCATCATGACGAAAGAGGGCGGCGAAATCCAGGGGCGTACTGGAGTACTGAAGACGCCCGCGTATGCCACCGTGTTGCGGGGCGAATCCCAAGATACACTGATCTTTCGGACACATGCCTATGCGGTATTCGGCTGTTCGGCAGAGAAGACCGTCCGATCGGACGACGACCGTTGTGCCGGTCGGCCGAGTCCCGTCCCGTGGCCGCGACCTGTCGTCGCGATACGGGTCGAAGTGACGCGAACACGGTTCGTGTCGGGTGTTCCACCACCTTAGCCCACTCACCGGGTGCGAGCCTCCGGACACGAACGGGGGACCGATCCCTCATGGCGCCCGCAGGTCCGCAAGCGACTCGCACAGGCTGTGCGACAGACTTCGCCCTCCATTAGGCACGGTTGACCCACGACCTTCCAGGAGGCAACCCCATGGCAGTGCCACTGAACGACCTGCTCGCTACCACTCTCGAACACCACCACTTCACGTACGGCTGGCTCAATCCCGTGATGGGCCTCGCCTTCGCCGCGGCCGGCTCCTACCTCGGGCTGTCGGCGTCCCGCTACGCCCGCGCCGCCGCCTCCCCCGGCGGGCGCTTCCGATGGACCCTGCTGGCCGCCTTGGCCATCGGCGGGGTCGGCATCTGGATGATGCACTTCATCGCGATGGTCGGATTCACCGTCACCGGCGCCGACATCGCCTACGGCCCGGGGCTCACGGCCGCGTCCTTCGGACTCGCGGTCGCGGCCGTCGGCATCGGGCTGTTCGTGTCCGGGGGCGAGCGCGCCGGCTGGCCGCGCCTGATCCTCGGCGGACTGGTGTGCGGCGCGGGCGTGGTCGGGATGCATTACACGGGGATGGCCGCGGTCGCCACGGGCGGCCGGGTCGTCTACGACCCGCTGCTGGTCGCGGCTTCGGCGGTGGTCGCGGTGGTCGCCTCGACGGTGGCCCTGCGGTTCACGGCCGTGGTCTCACGGCGAGGCACCATGACCCTGGCCGCGGCGGTCATGAGCGTCGCGGTGGTGGGCATGCACTACACCGGTATGGCGGCGGTCGAGGTCGAAGGGCCGCCGACCGGGATCGTGTCGGGCATCAGCCCGCTCGTGCTGCTGCTGCCGATCCTGATCCTGGCGATGATCGCGATCGTGGGAATGGTGTTCGGGGTGCTGGCCTCGCCGGCGCTCGATTCGATCTCACAAGATGATAACGGTGACCGAAATGACCGTCCTAGTGCAACTGTCCGTCTTGCGGACGCAGCCGGACAGTAGTCGTATAAGTTTCACTTCGCGCCCCACCTCAAGCGCAATATTCCGGATACGGGCCGAGCCCGGGGAGGAAGACCACGGATGGAACACGTAAGTCATTTCACTTACGGCTGGATCAATCCCATCATGGCCTTCGGATTCGCCTTCGCGGGTTCGATCCTGGCGCTCATGTGCATGACGCAGGCCCGCCGGCAGGACGGCACGGTGAAGGCCGCCCGCAAGCGGGTCCGGTGGATCGCCCTGGCGGCGTTCGCCTTGGGCGGCACCGCGATCTGGATGATGCACTTCACCGCGATGATCGGATTCAAGGTCGTCGACTCGGACATCGGCTACGACCCGCTGAAGACGTTCCTGAGCCTCGTGGCCTCCATCGGCGCCGTGTTCTTCGGCCTGCTGGTGGCGGGCACGGGCCGGCGCAACACGGTCGCGAAGATCCTCATGGCCGGCCCCATCACTGGCATCGGGGTCGTCATCATGCACTACTCGGGCATGGCGGCGATCAACGTCTCGGGGCACATCTCCCACGAGCGCAACTACTTCATCGCCTCCGTGGTGATCGCGGTCGTCGCCGCGACCGCGGCCCTGTTCTGCGGCATGTACCTCGACGGCTGGCGCTGGCAGTCGGGCGCGGCGGTCATCATGGCGGCCGCGATCTGCTCGATGCACTTCACCGGCATGGCCGGGGTGCGCGTCCAGCTCACCGACGGGGGCCGCAACTCGGTGTCGGGCATCGACCCGATCATGCTCATCCTCCCGATCCTCGGCGTCGCGACCATCGGCATCATCGTGCTCCTGTTCGCGCTCATGGGAACCCAGCCGAAGATGGTCACCAAGCGCGACCAGCTCGGCATCGAGGTCGCCGACGAGGAGGCGCTCCCGACGGCGACCGGTGCGATCCCGGTCGACAAGCTCCGCGGCCCCCAGCCGCGACCGAACCGCCAGGGCGGCCCCAAGCCGGGGCGGGTGCGCAACAGAAGCGAACGCGCCCAGGGCCACGTCCCCGACCAGCGGACGGCCCCGATCCAGGCGCCGATGGGCAGCCACGATGGACCGCTGATCGTCCCCGACCGCCCTGGCGCGCACGGGCAGCGCTCGTTCCAGCAGGCGGATCTGGAGCGGACCGCCGAGCACTTCGACATCACCCCGAGGCAGACGCCGCGCCGGTAGCCTTTCCGACCCGCGCACGCGTCGAGCGGCAAGACGGGCGCCCTCCGATCGGAGGGCGCCCGTTCCCGTTCTGTGCCTTGGGCATTCGGAGGACACGGCTCCGTTCCCATGCCTTATATATAGGGCCCCTCACGCATTGCGATGTCGGTCAGCGGGTGAGGGCGTCGACGAGCGACGCGACGGCGGTGGCGAGGAGGACCGTGCCGGTCAGCGGGCCGACCACGGCACTGGTCCTGAGGGCCTTGGCCTTCGCGATCGGCACGGCGGCAAGGGAGGCGGCCGTGATCAGGGCGGCGCTGACGTGGACGGCCGGGATCGCCAGGACCACCGCGACCGGGAAGAGGTGGACGCCGACGACGAAGGCGATCCAGGCCGAGATGCGGTCGGCGTGCCCGCGCCAGGCGAGGAGGCCCGCGCCGAGACCGGCGGCGGCGAACTCGATCCCGACGATGACGCCGAAGCCCCGGCCGGTCGCGTCGTCGAAGACGGTGCCGTCGGACCAGTGCCGCCACAGCAGGAAGCCGCCGGAGGCGGCGACGAGGATGCTCAGGATCGAGCCCGCGGCGAGGTACTTCACCCAGGGTTTCGGCGGGCCCTCCTGGGCCCAGCCGAACCAGGCCATGGCGAAGAAGCCGAAGACGGCCGCGAGGCCTGCGGCGTCGCGGAGGTGTTCAGGGGTCATCCCGTTGTCCGTTCGAAACGTCGGCGGAGGTGGCGGTCGTACCGGCGCCATGGGGTCGCGACCAGGGGCCCGGCCTCGGCGAAGCCGGCGGGGCGTCGATGCGCGGAGCGTCCGACGGGCCCTCCGCTCACCTTCGAGCCGTCACCCGGCCTCAGACCCCCGCGTAGGAGTGGAGGCCGGAGAACACGAGGTTCACCGCGGTGAGGTTGAAGAGCATCACGGCGTAGCCGAGGATCGCGATCCACGGCGCGTTCGCCTTGGCGCTCCTGCCGGAGACGCGGGCGTGCAGGTAGGCCGCGTAGACGACCCAGGCGATGAACGCCCAGACCTCCTTCGGGTCCCAGTTCCAGTAGCGGCCCCACGCGAGGTGCGCCCACACCGACCCGGCGATGATGCCGAAGGTGAGCAGCGGGAACGCGAACACGTGGATCTTGAAGGTCATGCGCTCCAAGGCGGTCGCGTCCGGCAGTCGCTCGGCGACGTTGAGCGGGAAGCGGATCGGCTTGCCGTCGGAGACCTGTCGGTCGTAGCGGCGCTTGAGCAGGTGCAGGATCGCGAAGACGCAGCCGATGAGGAGGATGCCCGAGGAGGCGATCGCGGCCGTCACATGGATGATGATCCAGTAGGAGTCCAGGGCCGGGACCAGCGGTCCCGCTTCGGTGTAGACGCGCACCGACGTGCCGAGGACCATCGTCACCGCGAAGGTCGCGAACAGGCCGAGGCGGCGCGGCACGCTCCCCCGGGAGACGAGGACCAGCCAGGTGGCCATGCCCGCGAGCGCCACGCCCACCGTGTACTCGAACATGTTGCCCCACGGCCACCGTCCGGTGTAGACGACGCGGGTGACGATGCTCGCGGCGAGGGCCGCCGTGCCGAGGAACGTGAGGACCAGGCCGAGGCGGCCCGCGCCGCGCGCGGCGGCCGGGCTGATCGAGGCCTCGCCGGAGGGCGCCGGTTCGTCCGGGGCGGCGCCGTCGGCGCCGACGGCCGCGAGCTGCTCGGCGCGCTTGGGGGCGCGCCTGTCGAAGGCGTACTCCACCGCGTAGGCGAACATGGCCGCCGCGTAGACGACGATGGTGGCGACGAACAACGCGTTCGCGACTTCGGCCCCGGTCATTGCTGTCTCCTGATCGATTCGTCGGGTGCAGAGGTGCTCGGCGGCTCGTGACCGGGCGCGATCGCAGCGGTGAGCTCGTCGCACTCCTCGTCGAGGCCGTCGTAGTCGTTGCGGTTGAGCCCGGCGGTCTCGACGGTGCCGTCGGGGTTCCATCGGATCCAGAAGCGCCTGCGGCGCACCGCGAGCGCGGGCAGCAGACCGCCGAGGAGCAGGACCGCGCCGGCGAGGACGACGGGGCCGCCCGGGTCGTGGCGGACTTGGAGGACCGCGTACTGCTCGACGCCGTCGAAGGCGAGGCTGGAGCCGTCGGGCAGGGTCATCGCGTCGCCGACGCCGATGACCTCGACCTCGTCGTTGACCTGCTCCAGGTTCCCCGAGTCGATCTGGGTCTCGTTGATCGCGTACACCGATTCGGGCTGCCCGTCGGCGAGGCCGAGGTCGCCGGTGTAGGCGGTCAGGGCGAGCACCGGGTTGTTCGGCTCGGGGTCGGTGCCGAGGAGCATCGCGGTCGCGTCGTCGTAGGTGGGCACCAGGATCGCGTCGAAACCGACCTCGGCGTCCCGATCGACGATGCCGGTGTCCGGGTCGACGTTGGCGTCGGGGAACTTGAACGCGCCCTCGGAGTTCATCGCGGCGTCCATCGCCAGGAGCTCCTGATGGAGGGTCTGGGTCTGGCCGTAGCGGTCGGTGTAGGTGACGACGGCGGTGTAGCCGTGGCCGATGAGGAAGACGTTGGTGCCGTCGAGGTTCAACGGGCGGTTGACCTCGAGCGCGTAGTCGCCGGTCTCGGCGGTCCCGTCCTCACCGGCCGCCTCGTAGGAGACGGCGGCGTCGTAGGCGGTCGGGCCGCCGTTGGTGAACTCGGCGTCGAAGTCGTTGAGGGTCAGGCAGAACTGCGGGAGGGTCGTCTCGTCGACCCACGCGCCCAGGCCGTACTCGTCGTACTGCTGGAGGTTGTTGCAGTAGGCCTTGTCCTCGGAGAGGATGCGGTTGCCGTACCAGCTCATGAGGCTGCCGAGGGCGACCCCGACGAGCATGAAGATGACGCTGGAGTGGAACACCAGGTTCCCGGTCTCGCGCAGGTGGCCCTTCTCGGCCGCGATCGTGACCGTGCCGTCCTCGGCTTCGCGCACGGTGGTGCGCCAGCGGCGCTGCTTGAGCACGGCGCGGGCCATCGACTGGTTCGCCTCGGTCGCGAGGACCCGGTGGTACGGGAGGATCGACATGCGCCGCGGCGCGTCGGGGACCTTGGCGCGCAGGGCCTTCCAGTGGACGGCGAGGCGCGGCAGGATGCAGCCGACGAGGCTGACCATGAGCAGCAGGTAGATCGCGGAGAACCAGGGCGAGGTGTAGACGTCGAAGGCCCACAGCCGGTCGAGCCAGGGCGCGAGGTCGGGATGCTCGTCGTAGTAGCCCGCTACGTCGACGGCGCTGATGGAGCGCTGCGGGAACGTCGATCCGGGGATCGCGGCGAGCGCGAGCGCCAAGAGCAGCAGGAGTGCGGTGCGCATCGCGGTGAGCTGGTGCCACCAGCGGCGGACGAAGGAGCGGAGGCGCTTGAGGGGCTTGGGTTTGGAACGGGGCGGGGGCGCGAGGGTGGTGGTCACGGGAGGCTCACCCCGGCATCGGTGGCGGCGCGCGGCCGGTTCGTGGTCGTCACAGCAGGCTCACCCCGGCTCCGACCGTGGCGCGCAGCCAGTTCGTGAACTCGGTCCAGGCGCCGGTGACGAGGGCGATGCCGACGAGGCAGAGCATGACGCCGCCCGCGATCGAGATCGCGCGGCCGTGGCGTTTGAGGAAGTCGAGGGCACCCGCGAGGCGGTGCATGCCGACGGCGAAGAGCACGAAGGGCGCGCCGAGCCCGGCGCAGTAGGCGATCATGAGGCCGATGCCGCGGCCGGTGCCGTCCTGGATCACCGCGAGGCTCGTGATCGCCGCGAGCACCGGTGAGGTGCAGGGGATCCAGGAGAGCGCGAAGACCGCGCCGAACAGCGGGGCCCCGGCGAGGCCGACGGCCGGGCGCCATCGGGGGGCGAAGCCGCCGCGGGCGGGGATGAGGCCGATGAACATGAGGCCCATGGCGATCATGACGACCCCGGCCACGGTCTCCAATGCGGAGGAGTTGGTGAGGAGGGCGCGTCCGGCGCTCTGCAGGGCGAACACGACCGTGGTGTAGACCGCGGTGAACCCGCCGACGAACAGGAGCGCGCCGAGCAGGACGCGCCCGATCCGGCGGTCCTTCGCGAGCTCCTGGCCGCTCATGCCGGTCACATAGGACACGTATCCGGGCATGAGCGGGAGCGTGCACGGGGACGCGAAGGAGACGAGCCCGGCGAGCGCGGCCACGCCGAAGGCGAGGAGCAGCGGCCCGGAGGCGGCGGTCTCGGCGGGGTTCACTCGGACTCCTTGCGCGGCAAGGGTTCCGGGAGGGCACGATGGTCGGCCTGATCGCGCGCGGTGGCGTCGAGACGGCGTTTCACGAGGGTGCCGACCGCGGCGGCGGCGAGCGCGGCGGTCCCGGCCATCACGGCGCCCTTGGCGGCCTTGCGGAGGGCGGACTTCGGGGCTGGCGGCGTGCTCATGACGGCTCCAGGGCTTTGCGGACGTCGGCGATCAGGGTCTCGGCGTCGTCGATCGCGCCGCGCCAGATGGAGAAGACCCGGTGCTCGGCGTCGATCACGATGGTGGAGGGGATGTCGTTCGGGGAGAGGCCGTAGTCGACGAACTGGTCGGCGATGCGTCCGGCCTCGTCGCTGATCGAGGGGTACGGGACGGCCCAGCGGCGTTCGAAGGCCTTCGCGGCGTCCGCGGTGTCTCGGATGTCCACGCCGAGGAACCGCACGTTCTCGGCTTCGAGTTCGGCGGCGGCCTCGACGAGGTAGGGGGCCTCGGCCACGCACGGCGGGCACCAGGAGCCCCAGAAGTTGACGACGAGGACCGATCCGGCCCAGTCGTCGGTGTCGATCGGGTTGCCCTCGAGGTCGTCGCCGGTGAGACGGGGCGCCGCGAAACGCTCCGAAGGGTCCTCCCAGCGGTAGTTGGAGCCGTCGCCCGAGACGTACCGGTCGCGGTTGATCTCGTTGACGCGGTTCGAGTTCTCGCCGCCTGTCTCGGAGCAGGCGGCGAGGGCCAGCAGCGGCACGGCCGCCAGCATCGTCCTCCGCCGCAGGGCCATCGTCAGGCGCCCTTGGCCTTCCGAGCGGACTCGGACTTGAGCAGCAGGTGCGCGGCGGGCTCGGAGTATTCGATGCGGGCGAGCTTGGCGCCGTCGTAGACGAAGCTCGTGATCGAGGCGAGCGAGCATTCGCGCTTGCGCGGGTCGTGCCAGAGGCGCTTGCGCTCGGCGAAGCGGCGGACGGTCCAGATCGGCAGCTGGTGGCTGACGAGGACGGCCTCGGCACCTTCGGCGGCGACCCGGGCCTGCTCGATGGCGTCCATCATGCGGCGGGCGATGTCGAGGTAGGCCTCGCCCCAGGAGGGGCGGAAGGGGTCGCGGAGGCGCCACCAGTAGCGCGGCTGGCGCAGGGCGCCGTCGCCGACGCCGACCCGCAGGCCCTCGAAGGAGTTGCCGGCCTCGATGAGGCCGTCGTAGGTGGTGACGTCCATGCGGTAGGAGGCGGCGACCGGTTCGGCGGTCTCCTGCGCGCGCTGGAGCGGGGAGGCGCCGACGTGGACGACGTCCCTTCCGGCGAGGCGCTCGGCGGCGGCCACGGCCATCTCGCGTCCCAGCTCGGACAGTCCGAAGCCGGGGATGCGTCCGTAGAGGATGCCGTCCGGGTTGTGGACCTCGCCGTGGCGCAGCAGGTGGACGATGGTCGTTGAGCCGCTCATGATCGCACCTTAGCCGCGGCTTCGGCCGCTGTGCGCATGGCCTGTTCGATGTGTGACAGGGCTTCCTCGTCGATCGCGGTCGAGGTGAACCAGCATTCGAAGGCGCTCGGCGGCAGGTAGACGCCGTGCTCGAGCATCGCGTGGAAGAACGCGCCGTACGCCTCGGTGTCCTGGCGCTTCGCGTCGGCGAAGTTCCGGACGGGGCCCTCCCTGAAGCTCTGCTCATTGAAGAAGAAGATGCTGAAGAGGTTCGAGGGTGCCGAGACGTAGTGCGGGACACCGGCTTTGGTGAGCGCTTCGGTGGCCATCGCGGCGATGGCGGAGGCGGTACCGTCGAGCTTCCGGTAGACCTCGTCGTCGCAGTTGCGGAGGGTCGCGAGCCCGGCGGCGACCGCGAGCGGGTTCCCCGAGAGCGTCCCGGCCTGGTAGACGGGCCCGGCGGGGCTGATGCGCGACATGAGGTCGGCTCGGCCGCCGAACGCGGCGGCGGGGAGGCCGCCGCCCATGACCTTGCCGTACGTGTAGAGGTCGGCGGGGGCGGCGAGGCCGCCCGGGCCGACGCGGAAGCCGGTCATGACCTCGTCGGAGATGAGGAGCGCGCCGCGGGCGCGGGTGACGGAATGGAGCTTTTCGTTGAAGCCGTCGAGCGGTTCGATCGCGCCCATGTTGCCGGGGAGGGCCTCGGTGATGACCGCGGCGATCTGGCCGGGGTGGGCGGCGAACGCGGCTTCGACGGCGCCGATGTCGTTGTAGGGGACGACGATCGTGTCGGCCGCGGCGCCGGCCGGGACGCCGGGCGAATCGGGGTGGCCGAGGGTCGCGACGCCCGATCCGGCTTCGGCGAGGAAGTAGTCGGCGTGGCCGTGGTAGCAGCCGGCGAACTTGACGATCTTGTCGCGGCCCGTGGCGGCGCGGGCGAGCCGCACCGCGCTCATGGTGGCCTCGGTGCCGGAGGAGACGAGCCGGACCATCTCGCACGGCGTGCGCTCGACGATGAGCTCGGCGAGTTCGATCTCGCCGACGGTGGGGGCGCCGTAGGAGGTGCCGCGGGCCGCGGCGGCGGTGAGGGCCGCGACGACGTCGGGGTGGGCGTGGCCGAGGATGAGCGGGCCCCAGGAGCCGACGAGGTCGATGTAGACGTTCCCGTCGACGTCGGTCATGCGGGCGCCGGAGGCCTCGCGGATGAAGACCGGGTCGCCGCCGACGCCGCGGAACGCGCGCACGGGCGAGTTCACGCCGCCGGGGATGACCCGGGCGGCGCGCGCGATGGCGGCTGCGGAGGCGGAACGGGTACGAGCGGCCTGCGGTTGCCTGTCAGTCACGGAGCCAGCATCGCACACGGCGTGCGGGCGAGCCGGGATCGGTCCGGACCACGGGGTTCCCCGGGCTGCGCGGCAGCGCCGGAGGCGCTAGGCCCGCGCAGCCTGGGGAACCCCGTGCGCGCTAGGCGACCGCCCGCAGGCGCGCGTCATCGAGTTGGACGGGGTGCACGATCCGGCCGACGAGTCCCGCGGCGACCGTCGGGCGGGCCCGCGCCGGCTCCCGGACCGCCTCGGGGGTCGAGCCCGTCAGCAGCCACCGCAGCGGCGCGGGCACCCGGTACACCGCTTGGTCCATCGCGGGCCGCTCGATCACCACGAGGGCGACGTCCACGAGCTCCACGAGCGCCTCCAGGCTCCCGTCCCGCTGCCGGCACAGGTCGAGGACCGCATCGACCGTGGCACCCCCCGATCGGGCCGCCAGTTCGAGGAGCACCGCGCGCGCCGGGCCCGAGATCGCCGCGACCGCCTCGTCGATCGCGGCCCGGAACCGGCCGCCGCCGTCGAGCGCGCCCGCCGGGTCGTCGCTCAGGTACCGCAGGGCCACTCCGGGCGAGCCGAGCGCCGTCACCTCGGCCAGCGCGGTGAGCGCGGGCACGAAGCCGTCGACGGCGGCCGCGAGCGGGCGGCAGTCCGCGAGGGTCCACGGCGCGCCGCGTTCCTCGCAGTAGCCGGCGAGGATCGCGGCGCTGACGTCCTCGGGTGCGAGGCCGAGGGCGCGTTTGGCTTCGCCGGGGAGTTCGAGCGGGCGGGCGCCGACGGCGAGGACGGCGAGGTGGGGGCAGTCGCGGAGGAGCCGTTCGACTTCGGCTGCGTGGGTGCGGTCGAGGTCGTCGAGGACGAGGAGCGCCCTGGATTCGCGGAGGCGGTCGACGGCGGTGTCGATCGGGGGCCGGAGGGCTTCGGGACGGCGGCCGAGGGCGTTGAGGAGGGCGTCGCCGAGGTCGCCGCCGGCGCGGCAGTACCAGACGCCGTGCTCATAGAACGGGAGGCGGCGCTTGGCCCAGGCTTTGGCGACGGTGGTCTTGCCGCAGCCGCCGAGGCCGGTGAGGCTGACGAGGCGGTGGGTGGCGAAGGCGCGGTCGAGTTCGCGGTACTCCGCCGGCCGTGGGACGGGGGTCTTCAGGTCGGCGGGCAGGTGATGGGTGCGGGGCCGTGCGGGCGGCGGCGGGAACGCGGTGGGGAGGCCGGGTGCGGCGAGTTGGACGAGCTCGGTGGCGGCGGGCAGGCCGCGGAGTTCGAAGTCGCCGAGGCGGCGCATGGCGGCGGGCGGGAGTCCGGCCGCCGCGGCGCAGTCGGCGGAGGCGAGGATCTGGTCGCCGTGTGCGGCGGAGCAGATCCGGGCGGTGCGGTGGACTTCCGGTGTGGCGTAGCCGCCGGCGGAGGGCCAGGCCTCGCCCGTGTGGAGTCCTATGCGGACTCGGGGGCGGAGGCTGCGGCCGCCTTCGTCGGGCCAGTCGGCGGCGCGGAGTGCGCGCTGGATGCCGATGGCGGCGGCGCAGGCGTCGGCGGCGTCGTGGAAGGCGACGAAGAACGAATCGCCTTCGGTGTCGATCTCGGTGCCGCCGGTCGCGCGCAGGACTTCTCTGACGAGCGCGCGGTGGCGGTGGAGGACGACCCGGTAGCGTTCGGCGCCGAGGCCGGAGGCGAGGCGGGTCGAGCCTTCGATGTCGGTGAACATGAACGTGACGTCGCCGGAGGGCAGCGGAGCGGGCCGGGCGGCGCTGCCGCGGTCCACAGTGCCTCTTTCGGCATGGTCCGCCGCTGCGCAGCGACCGTCCGCATCGGACAAGTTCCGATACTCGGGTCCGTTGTCCCCGAGGGGAGGGGCAAAGGTCGTCAGTGCGGTGTGCGATGCCGTTGTCGTATCCACGTGTCGATCAACTTTCGTTCAGCCCCCGTATGCCGGGCTGTGGCGCGCTGGTGCGCGGGCACAATGCCCAGCGGCCTCACAGTGTCACCCCCATCTCAGTCGGTTACCTGCCGTGATGGGAACTGGCACTCGGTCTGAACGCCGCTTCCAGCGCCGACGCGAATATGAGGCACTCTCGCCGCGGGTTTGCTCGTGGCACCCACCGTGTCCGTTGGGAGAACGAGTCGCGCGCCACTCGGTCGCGGCCGATTTCGGAATTATTGACGCTCAGGCGTTGCCCGCGGGGACGAAACTAGGGAATACTCGCTTTCAGTCCGGTCCCTCGCGAACGCGCCCCGCAGTGCCGTCACATGACGGCCCCGCCGGGTCCGGACGCCCTCCGACGCCGCGGCACCGGCGCCGGACCCGCGTCGCAGGCGCTGCCGAGCCCGCCCGGCGGCGACGTCCGAGAACGCCCCGACCGAGCAGTGCCCCGATCAGGAAAGTCCGAGCAACGCACCGACCAGCAGCGCCTCGACGAAGAACAGAAAGGACGACCCGCTCCCGTGTGGTTCGCGACCCTCCTCCGCCGCATCGCCGCCCTGCCCCGGCAGGCCCTCAAGGCCCTGCGCTCCAGCCCCCGGCTGCTGTGGCGGGCCGTGAAGGGCAGCCCGAGGGCGCTGTGGCTGGGCGTCAAGGGAGTCTGGCGGGGCGTCAAGGCCACGGGCAGGGGCTTTCGCGGCGCCTACCGGGGGCTCCGCGCACCGGCCGGGCGTCTCAGCGTCCAGGTCGTCTTCACCGTGCTCGCGCTCGCCGGCGCCCTCGCCGCGGGCTGGTTCATCGTCCCCGGCGCCGGGCCCGCCTGGTCCTTCGGCACCGAGCCGACCCCCGAAGCCGAGGAACCCCCGCTCGTCCTCTCCCCCGAAGGCGCCCTCGCGGAGGCCCCCGACGCGGGCCTGCCCGCCGAGACGATGCCCGTCGGCGACACGCTGCAGCCCACCGAGTCCCCCACGACCGCGGCCACCACCCCGGCCGCGCCCGCCGGCCTCGACGCGTGGGCCGCGGGACTCACCCACCTCGGCATCCCCCAGCGCGCCCTCGTGGCGTACGGGCGCGGCGAACTCGTCTCCGCCGCCCAGAACCCCGGCTGCAACCTCTCGTGGACCACCCTCGCGGGCATCGGCGCCACCGAGACCACCCACGGCACCACCGGCGGCAACCAGATCCAGGCCGACGGCACCACCCTGACCGAGATCATCGGCTCCGGGTACGACGAGATGGGCCCCATGCAGTTCCTCCCCAGCACATGGGAGCGCTGGAAGGCCGACGGCGACGGCGACGGCAGGTTCGACCCGCACGACATCGACGACGCCGTCACCGCGGCCGCCAACTACCTCTGCCACGACGACCGCGACATGAGCAGGCCCGACGGCTGGTACGCCGCCGTCTACAGCTACAACCCGCGCGAGGACTACGTCAAGAAGGTCTTCGACCGCGCCGACGAGTACGGCAGGATGAGCACCGCCTGACAGATCCCCCGAATCGCTGCATGCTGTGATGAGGGGGTTCCGTTCGGTGACGATTTCGGGTAAGGATAAGAGATGCCCCTGAAGCAGCTCGCTCCCGGCGAGATGACGGCCGACGACCTCCGCGACTGGTGCTCGGTGCTCAACGACATGACCGCAGCGGACATGCCGGGCGAACCGCGATGGCGCACCGACCGCCTCAGCGACTACCTCACGGGGTCGCTCCCGGACGACCGCCGGTTCCTGTTCATGGACCGCGACGAGGACGGCGACCTCGTGGGCCACGCCAGCCTGATCCTGTTCGGCCAGGGACACGGCGGCGGCGAGCAGGGCGGGACCGGCGTCGTCGAGATGTCCACCCGGCCCTCCGCGCGCGGACGCGGGGTCGGCTCGCGCCTGCTGCGGGCCGTCGCCGAATGCGCGCACGAGCACGGCTGCAAGACCCTCTCCGTCGAGGTCATCGCCACCACCCCCGCCGTGGGCTTCTACGACCGGCACGGCTTCACCCGGGCCGTCGTCGAGCAGCGGCACCTCCTGCGCTGGGCCGACATCGACTGGGAGAAGATCGAGCACGCCGCCGGGCGGCTCGCCGCCGGCTACCGCCTCGAATACCACGCCGGGGGCGTCCCCGACCGGCTCATGGACTCCTACGCCGACGTCAAGGCCAACCTCCGCTCATCGCCCGGGAACGTCGCGTTCGTGCCCGAATGGCGCGGCTCGGCGTACGCCCCGGCCCTGCGCGACTCCTTCCAGACCCTCGCCCGGCGCGGCATGCGCTCGCACATCGCCGTCGCCATCAGCGAGCCGTACGGGAACGTCGTGGGCCTCACCGAACTCGTCGTCTCCGCGCAGCGGCCCACCCGCGCCGACCAGTACGACACCGTCGTCGCCCCGCAGCACCGCTCCTACGGGCTCGCGATGACCATGA
The DNA here is from genome assembly GCF_016918015.1 of Glycomyces sp. YM15. GTDB lineage: Bacteria > Actinomycetota > Actinomycetes > Mycobacteriales > Micromonosporaceae > Glycomyces. The sequence goes on along the minus strand of NZ_JAERMK010000030.1, from coordinate 26,238 downwards.
AGGCCCGGCTCCTCACCGAACTGCGCCGCGCCGAACCGCAGCTCGTCGACGTCCAGACCTGGACCCTCGAGACCGCCGACGACGTGCGCTGGATCAACGCCGAACTCGGCTTCGTGCACGACGTCGACTGGTACGACTACGAAGCCGACGTCGACCGGCTCCTCGCCCGCCTCCGCCGCAGCGCCAAGTAATCCCGGAGGCCTTTGGGGCGCAATCGTTTGCAGACGGTCCGTAGAATTCACGCATGCACCCCCGGCACGCGCGCTACGACGACGGCCCCTCCGAGCGCCGCGTCATCGTGGTGGGCGACAACGGACTGACCCTCCGCTTCATCAAGCACCTCATCGAACGCTACGCGTTCCACGTCACCGCGGTCTTCGCCGACGGCCCCGGCGGCCAGCGCGACGAGATCCGCCGCGAGGCCGAGGTCAACCGCAAGCTGCAGGTGTTCAGCCAGCCCGAGGTCACCGCCGAGACCGTGCGCCTGGCCGGGCTCACCGACGCGTACGCGGTCGCCCTCATGGACCAGAACGACGTGGGCAACCTCCATCTGGCGCTGAAGATCCGCGAGATGTCGCACTACCTCGGCGACGAGACGCTGCCGCGGCTCGTCATCCGCATGTACAACAGCGGGTTGCGGGCGAACATCCAGAAGCTCCTCGGCGACGACGAAGACGGCGTGTACGTCCAGTCGGACGCCGACATGGTCGCGGACACGTACGCGCTCGCGGCGCTCCAGCAGCTGCCGCCGGGCGAGATCGACATCTGGGGGCGGCGGCTCTACCTGTCGCGGCAGCGCGAGGACCGCGCCGAGGCGCAGTGGGTCGTCGCGGGCGGGAACCAGGCGGGCATCGAGCTCATCCCCGAGGACGACAACGAGGCGCTGCGGTTCCTGTGGCTGTCGCCCGACCGGAAGCAGGGGCGGCTGCGCCCGAGGCTGACGAACGCGACGCTCGCGGTGAAGGAGGCGGTGAGCGCGCTGCGCGGCCTGCTCACCAAGAGCCTGGTGGTGCTCGCGCTCGTGCTGTTCGCGGTGTTCGCGTTCGGATTCGCGGTGCTGCACTTCTGGCCCAGCGGCGCGAACCCGCCCGACGGGGACGGGGAGGTGTTCTACCTGCTCGCGCTGATGGCGGGCGGCGGCATCGACCCCGACATGGAGGCGAGCCGCCTGCTGAAGGTGACGCAGGCGGTGGTGGTGCTCACCGGTTCGCTGCTGATCCCGTTCGCGACCGGTGCGATCGTGCAGGCCGTCGTGGACCGGCGGTACGCGCTGTCGGAGGGCCGCCGGACCCGGCACGTGCGCGAGCACGTGATCGTGGTCGGTCTGGGCAACATGGGGACCCGGGTGGTGGAGCGGCTGCGGGAGAGCAAGATCCCGGTGGTCGCGATCGAGAAGCACCGCGACGCGATGGGCGTGCGGGCCGCGCGGGCCAAGGGCGCGCAGGTGCTGCTCGGCGACGCGTCGAACCAGGAGATCCTGGAGGAGGCCAACGTCAAGCACTGCCGGTCGCTGGTGGCGATGGCCAAACAGGACGAGGCGAACCTCGAGGCGGCGCTGTCGGGCCTGGAGTGCAATCCGAACCTGCGCACGGTGATGCGCATCTACAACCCGGAGTTCGCGGCGCTCATCCGCCAGAACCTGAACCGGGCCACGCCGCCGCAGGGCGCGCCGCCGCACGCGTCCTACAGCGCGCCGGAGGTGGCGTCGGCGAGTTTCGCGCAGGCGCTGACCGACGACAAGGTGCTCGTGACGATCCCGGTGCGCGGGCACATCGCCTACATCGAGGCGTTCGAGGTGGGCGAAGGGTCGATGATGGACGACGCGGCGGCGCACCGGGCCACGAAGGTGGGGTCGCACCGGCTGATCGCGGTCAAGCGGGCGGGCGGGTCCATCAGCTGGAACCCGGACGCGGCCTTCCGGGTCGGGCACGGCGACACGCTCCTGGTGGTGGCGACGCGCAAGGGTCTCAACGACATCCTGGAGCGCTGCCGACCGGGCGGAGCGGACTGGTAGACCTTGTCCCTGTGACCCGCGCCTTCCCACCCTCGAGTGGCGCAACTTCCCTCCTCCTCGCTCGTTGAACGGTCGACACATCTCTCACGAAAGGGGCCGACCGTGGCGGCAAGCGTGCGGAAACCACGAACCGGGCAGAGCGGGGGCGAGCGCAAGCGCCGCAAGCTCATCCTGGCGGCGGCCGGATCGATCGCGCTGGGCGGGGCGGCGTTCGTGGTGCCGAGCGCGTTCGCCGAGGACGAGCCGGTCACGGCGGTCCTCGACGACGCGCTGGGCGGGACCGTCGAGCTCCTGCCGGTGGACGACGAGCTGCTCGGCCTGGTCGACGTGGGCGAGGTCGCCGAGCTGAGCGAGTCGCTGACCTACGCTGACGATGCCGACGTCCTGAAGGTCACGGGGCCCGACGCGGGATACGTGAAGGTCCACTTCGAGCGGCTGCTGCTGAACACGGGCGACTTCGTGACGGTCTCGAGCCCCGACGGCGCCGAATCGTACCGGTACGAGGAGTCGCTGATCGACCGGTGGGCGACCTCGATCACCGGCGACACCGCGATCGTGGAGCTGCACCGCGAGTCCGGGAGCGGCGGTTCGTCGGCGCTCGGCGCGCTGATCGACAAGGCCGCGTACGGGCTCACGGCCGAGGAGGTCGACGGCCTCGCGCAGGAGCGGGCCGACGACGCCCGGCCGGAGGAGAGCATCTGCCAGGGCGACGAGAAGCGCGCCTCGGTCTGCTACCGCACGTCCTACCCGAACGTGGTGGCCCACGCGGAGCCGGTGGCGCGCCTGCTCATCGACGGTACCGTACTGTGTACGGCGTTTCGGGTGGGCGAGAGCAACCGGCTGCTGACCAATCACCACTGCTTCACCGAGACGCAGGAGGCGCAGGCGACCGAGGTGTGGTTCGGGTACGACTGCGTGGCGTGCGGCGCGGACATCGCGAACCCGCCTGTGAAGGTCCACGGGTCGGAAGTGCTGGCGACCTCGAAGTCCCTGGACTACACGCTGTTCACCGTGGACGACTTCGAGCGGATCGAGCGGTTCGGGTACCTGGAGCTCGCGGACCAGGCGGCGCGCAGCGGCGACGCGATCTACATTCCGCAGCACCCGGCCGGGCGGCCCTCGGAGATCGCCATGGAGTCCTCAGTAGACGGCGGCAACTGCGTCGTCAAGCACGACACCTACGACGGCTATGTGGCCGACAGCGACATCTCCTACTACTGCGACACCGAGTTCGGGTCCTCCGGCTCACCGGTCATCTCCCGCGACAGCCATGAGGTGATCGCCCTCCACCACTTCGGCGGCTGCCCCAACTCGGGCGTCAACGCCCAGCTCATCCAGAAGGAGATCGGCCACCTGATCTGACCGATCGCATGGGACGGGGCGGGGTGCCGATCGGCACCTCCGCGGATGGATCGCCCTCGTCTTCAGTTCGGGCAGCTTGTTCCCGCTGCCTCTGGTCTTCGGGACCATGGCGATCATGCTGGTGCTCCCGGCTGGCTCCCCGACGAGGAGGGCGCCGATCCGGGCGTTGCGCGCGCCGGGGCCCGTTCCTGAGGTCTACTTCGCCTGGATCTGCAGCTCAGTCACGATGGTCGAGAAGTGCGAGCGGATGCGGTCGTCCGTCGGGTCCTCGTCGGGGGTCCAGTGGACCGACATGCGCTCGTATAGCGTGTTGCGCTGCGCCGGAATGCGGTCGGCGGTGCGGATCAGTCCGATCAGCTCGGAGAGCCGCGACTGGTGGCGGGCGCCGGCCGAGGAGATCACGTTCTCCTCCAGCATGATCGAACCCAGGTCGTCCACGCCGAGGTGCATGCTCAACTGGCCCGAGGCCTTGCCCGTGGTCAGCCACGAGGACTGCAGGTGCTTCACATTGTGGAAGAACAGCCGCGCGGTCGCCAAGAGCCGCAGGTATTCGAGGGTCGTCGCCTGCGTCCGGCCCTTCAGGTGGTTGTTCTCCGGCTGGTACGTCCACGGGATGAACGACCGGAAGCCGCCCGTGCGGTCCTGCACGTCGCGGATCATCCGCAGGTGCTCGATCCGCTCGGCGGCCGTCTCGCCGGTGCCCATCATCATGGTCGCCGTCGACTCCAGGCCCTGCCGGTGCGCGGCCTCCATGATCTCCAGCCAGCGCTCCCCCGACTCCTTCAACGGCGCGAGCGCCGTGCGCGGGCGGGCGGGGAGCATCTCGGCCCCGGCCCCCGCGATCGAGTCGAGCCCGGCGGCCTTGATGCGACGGATCGACTCGTCGATCGCGACGCCCGACACCTTCGACATGTGCGCGATCTCCGACGGCCCGATCGAGTGGATCGCCAGCTCGGGGTATTCGCGCTTGACCGAGGAGAACAGCTCCTCGTAGTACTCGACGCCGAAGTCCGGGTGGTGCCCGCCCTGCAGCATCACCTGCGTCGCACCGAGGCTCACGGCCTCGCCGCAGCGGCGCAGCACCTCTTCCATCGGGTGCGCCCAGCCCTCGTCGTGCTTGGGGGCGCGGTAGAACGCGCAGAACTTGCACGCGGTGACGCACACGTTCGTGTAGTTGATGTTGCGGTCGATGATGTAGGTGACGATGTTGTCGCCGATGACGCGCCGGCGGGCCGCGTCGGCGGCCTCGGCGAGGGGGTGGAAGGGCGCTTCGGTGTAGAGCAGCAGGGCTTCCTCGGCGCTGATGGCGCCGCCGTCGGCGGCGCGGGCGAGGACATCGTCAATCTCGGCCATGCACGAAGCGTATCGCCGCAGCGCGGTCCCCGGCAGTGCGCCCGGGCGCGGTGACTCGTGGGTCTCGCCTCAGACCGTGTACAGCTCGGTGTGGATGCGCTGCGCCCCGGCCGCTTCGAGGACGTCCTTGACGCCGAGGACCATCTCGTAGGGGCCGCAGAGGAACCATTCGTCGATCTCGTGCGGGTCCACGAGCCCGGAGGCGATGGCCTCGCCGAGCCGTTCGGGGGTGAGCCGTCCGGTGAGCAGCGGGGAGTCGCCTTCGGCGCGGGTGCGCACGTGGTGGAGGCGGAGCCGGTCGCCGTGCTCGCGCTGGAGTTCGCGCAGCTCGGCGGCGAACATCGTGGACGCCTCGGTGCGGTTGGAGTACAGGAGGGTCACCGTCGCGCCGGCTTCGAGGGCGGCGGTCGCGATGGCGATGATCGGGGTGATCCCGGAGCCGGCGACGACGGAGCCGTAGTGGCGCTCGGCGCGGATCTCGGTCCAGAAGTGGCCGAGGGGCGGGAGGACTTCGAGCACGTCGCCGGGCAGGAGCTGGCGGTTCGCGTACCCGGAGAAGGTGCCCTTGGGGATCGAGCGGATGCCCAGGCGCAGCGTGCCGTGCTCGGCGAGCTCGCGCGGCGTGGAGGCGAGCGAGTAGGAGCGGCGCACTTCGGCGCCGTCGGGTTCGACGCGCTGGAAGGTGAGGTGCTGGCCGGGCTTGAAGTCGAAGGCCGCCCGGAGCTCCTCGGGGACGGCGAGGGTGACCTCGACGGCGTCCTCGGTGAGCGGCCTGACGCGGCTCACGGTGAGCTTGTGCCAGGCGGGGCGGTTCTTGCGGGGCTTCTTCAGCTCGACGGCCACAGCAGGGTCCCTTCGTCGTCCGTCTCGGAGGTCAGCGCCGGTGTCCGGGCTCTGGGTCGATGCTCGCACCGCGGATGCCTCCGGGCGTCTCGAAGAACTCCGGCCCGTCCGCGCGCAGCGGCGCTATATCCGCATAACGGGACGCACGGGACGCGAATTCCCGCAGCCCGGCGAGGTGGCGCTCACCGAGGCCGAACTGGAGGCGCTCGAAGTACTCGGCGAGCGCGGCGGGCGGGAACGGCTCCCAGCGGGCGGCGGAGGCCACGACCTCGCCGATCTCGTCGCGGCTGCGCTGGACGGAGTCGCGGAAAGCCAGGTGGACGTCCTTGACGATGCCGGGATGGGCCTCGGCGTACTCGCGGCGCACCGCCCAGACGGCGAAGACCATCGGCAGGCCGGTCCAGTCCTTCCATTCGGCGGCGAGGTCGAGCACGTGCAGGCCGCCCGGTTCGGGGGTGCGGTGCGCGTGGAAGACGTGGAGCGCTTCGTCGCCGATGAGGACGGCGGCGTCGGCGTCGCGGAGCGCGGACTCGATGTCGGGCGCGGTGACGGTGTAGGCGGGCGTGCGGCCGTAGCGGTCCTCGAGGAGCATCCGTCCGAGGAGGACGCCGGTGCGGGAGGTGGAGGCGAGCGAGACGCGCGGGGCGGCCGGGAGGTCGGCGAGGGGGGTCTTGGTGACGAGGTTGACGCTCAGGACCGGGCCGTCCGCGGCCACGGCCGGGTCGGGGATGAGGAGGAGGTCGTCGGCGTGGCGGAGGTATTCGACCAGGGTGATCGGTCCGATGTCGAGGTCGCCGGCGACGAGGAGGCGGCTGAGCTCGTCCGGCGGGGCGCGGTGGAGGTCGACGTCGAGGAGCGCGCCCGTCCGCGCCAGTCCCCAGTAGATGGGCAGGCAGTTGAGGAACGCGATGTGGCCGACCCGGGGGCGCCGTGCGATGTTCACAGCTTCGACCGTAGCCTGTCGTGCGGCTAGGAGGTAGGTGAGCGGGGGCGTCGTCGCCGACATCACCGAAGGCGGCGAATTGGACCGGACGGATGGTGGGACCGCCCGGCCCGGCGGTCCGGTGCTCAGCCCTCGTCGATGTCGCCGATGTCGGTGCCGCCCGTGTCGAAGTCGCCGCTGACCAGGGCCACGAGCCGGTCCAGGATGGCTTCGTCATCGCCGGTGAGGACGATCTCGTCGCCGGACCGCACGTCGAGGGTCAGCACCGCCAGGATCGACTTCGCGTCGTGCGGCTCGCCGCCCGGTTTCGCGATCTGCACGTCGGCGCGGGACTCGCCGGCGGTCGCCACGAAGACCGTTGCGGGCCGCGCTTGGATGCCGACCTCCGTGGTCACTTTGGCACGGCGTTCCGCCATGTTCCTCATCCTCCCCGGTCGCGCGGGCGGCGGGCCGTGGAAGGCCCGCCCCGCGAAGCTCGAGGGCCGCGTCGGGCGGCCCGTCAGCACCAGGATGAACCGCGGCCCGGGACGGCGGACGCGTTTTCGGCGAATGCGGCGGGAAGCGGGGCACTCGTCGCCGTCGGCGGGTTCCGCGCGTCACCCGTCGCCGTCGGCGGGCTTCACTCGTCGTCGGCGGGCTTGGCGCCGTAGACCGTGGGGCGCGGGAGCGGGATGTGCTCGGGCAGTTCCGACCGGTCGAGCAGGTTCGTGACCGTCGCGCGGCCGGGCCGGAAGCCCTCCGTCTCCACGACCGGCTTCGCCGTCGGCAGCTGATGCGCGCCGGTCTTCGTCGAAGGCTCCTCGAACAGGCTGATGTCCGGCGCGTTCACGATCTTCTTGCGTGCCGCCTCGACCGCCTGCTGCGGGCCCTCCTCGGGGGCGTCCTCGGGCGTCGCGGCCGCGACGGCCTCGGGCTCCGGGTACTCGATCGGGGCCGCGTCCGAGAACGGACTGTCGTTCACACGCGGCATCGGCGGCATCGGCGGACCCGGCTCCGGGTTCGGCGGCAGCGGCTCCGGCTGCGGCACCGGCGAAGGCTCGGGACGCGGCATCGGCGGGCCGGGCTCGGGATTCGGCGGCAGCGGCTCGGGCTGCGGCGGTGTGGGCTCGGGACGCGGCGGCGTCGGTTCCGGCACGGGCTCGGGACGCGGGGCGGGAGGCGTCGGCTCCGGGCGCGGCTCGGGCTCCGGCTGCGGCGGCGTCGGTTCCGGACCCGGCAGCGGGTCCGGCAGCGGCCCGGGCGGGGTCGGCTGGGAATCGGACAGCAACGGCGCCTCGTCGGCCTCGGGCACCGTCGTACCCGGCTCCGCGGCTCCGGCATCGTGCGCATCGGTCGCGGCGTCGACGACTGCGGCGTCGGCCGGCTCCGCTTCCGGCACGGCCTCCGGGGCGTCGTCCTCATCGGACTCGGTTCCGGCGGCCGGGGCGGGCGGCAGCGATTCGCCGGGGACGTCGTCGCCGAGACCGGCCAGCGAGGCCTCCTCCTCAACGGAGAGCTCCACGTCCTCGTCGTCGTCATCGGGGTCGGGCAGTGCTTCCCAAGCGCCGTCCTCGTCCTCCTCGACGGCCTCGACCACCGTCGGTCCACCGGTCGGCGCGGCGGGCGCTGCGGCGGCGTCGGCCACGGCCTCGGCCGTCTCGACCAGGTCCGCTCCAGGGCTCGGCGCCTCGACGGCGGCGGCTTCGGCGAGCGCCGCGTCGAGCACGGGCTCGATCTCCGGCGTCTCGTCCTCATCGGACTCGGATCCGGCGGACGGTGCCGGCGCGGGCGGCAGCGATTCGCCGGGGACGTCGTCGCCGAGACCGGCCAGCGAGGCCTCCTCCTCAACGGAGAGCTCCACGTCGTCATCGTCGTCATCGGGGTCGGGCAGTGCTTCCCAAGCGCCGTCCTCGTCCTCCTCGACGGCCTCGACCACCGTGGGCCCGCCGGTCGCGGGCGCCGATGCGGCAGGGGCGTCGAACTCGGGGACGCCGAAGGACATGGCCGGTGCCGCGGGCATCTCGTCGAACGGCGCGTCGTCGTCGCTCGAGCGCGTCTCCTCCACCGGCCGGTCCGGCTCGCTCTTCGGTGCGTCGTCGACGGGGACGGCCGGGCTCGGCATCGCCGCGGGGGCGGGGACCGGCGCCGCGTAGGCCGCGCCGGGGACGTTCTCGGCGGACGGCACGCTGAAACCGGGGGCCGGCGCCGCGTCCGGCGCGGCGTCGAGCGGCGCGGGCGGTTCCGGGTCGGCGAACGGGGCCGGGGCGGGCGGCTGCGCCGCGTTCGGCCCGATCCGCAGGATCTGGGTGCCGTCGGGCATCGGTTCCGGCAGGCCGGGCTGGTCCGCGCCCGGTGCGGCGAACGCGCCGGACTCGGTGGAAGGCAGGCTGAAGCCGCTGCCGGCCGGAGCGGCGAAGGGCGGGCCGGTCACGGGCGAAGACGCGGGCGGCTCGGCGAACGGCGCGCTCGCGGCCGGTTCGGGCGGGGCCGTGAACTGGGGTTCGGGGACCGGCGGCGAGTACGGGGCCGTCGCGGGCGGCGCGGCCGCCACGGGCGGCAGCGACTGCGCGGACTGGTACGGCTGCGGCGGGGCGGGTCGCGGCGATGCCTGCGAGCCGTCGATCGGTCCGGGCTGCGCAGGGTACTGCGGGGCCGGTCTCGGCGATGCCTGCGAGCCGTCGATCGGCCCGGAGTACTGGGGGACGGCGGCCGCGCCGGCGGCCATGCCCTGCTGCGGGAAGGGCGGCACTTGGGCCGAACCCGAATGCGGCGCCTGGTACGGGCCCGGGGCGCCGTACTGCGGGACGGCGGCCGAGCCGTGGGCCTGGCCCTGCGGCGGCATGCCGGGCGGTGCGGCCTGCGGGGCCCAGCCTCCGGGGGCGCCGTAGCCCTGGACGGGCGGCGAGGCGGGCGGCTGGTTCGCGCCGGGCTGGCCGTACTGCGGCGGCGGGGCGTAGCCCTGGTTCGCGTGGGGGTCGGCGGTGGGCTGGTAGGCGCCCGGCGGCGCGTACTGAGGTTCGGGGACGGCCGCGGAGCCGTACGCCGGGTTCGGGGGCGCGTAGCCCTGGGGCGGGGCGTAGGCGGGTTCGCCGGGCGGCGCGTACTGCGGCACGGCGGCCGCGCCGTACGCGGGGGCGGGCGGCGCGGCGTACGAGCCCGATGCACCGTAGGTTCCGGATTCGGCCGGGAAGCCCCCGAGCGGCGGGGGCAGCGGCGCTCCGCACTGGGGGCAGCGGCGCTGCCCGGACGTCAGTCGCTGACCGCAGGAGCTACAGCTGTTTCCGTCCACGGAGCCTCCTCGGGGCTGGAGCGTCGTTCGGGCAACTCAACAACCATCGTGCCATCTACCGTGGGCGTTCCGTGCGCGCCTTCCCACTACCGTGCAGTACCCCTATTCCTCGGGATCACGCGTGACCGTGCCGGAATCCGCGTCCGCGGTGGTCGGTGCGGGGGTGTCCTGGCCGTCGCCGGAGGGCGTCTCCTCGTCCGGGGACGGGGTCTGCGTGGGCGTCGGGGAGGGCGACTGGGACGGCGTGTCGCTCTCGGTGGGTTCGGGGTCGGGCGAGGTGGTCTCGTCGTCGGGCGAGGTCGTCGGGGGCCGCGGGCTCGGGGACGAGGTCGGGCCGCCGGGCGACTGGGTCGGGTCCTCGGCGTCCGGGTCGGTCTTGACGGCGTCGACGACGCGGTGCGCGCCCGCGAAGTTCTCGAAGAAGATCGAGCTGATCTTCACCACGTCGCCGGTGCGGGGGGCGACCACCATCTTGCCGTCGCCGAGGTACATGCCGGTGTGGTAGACGGACTGCCAGTTGCCCGGGTCGTCCCACCAGTAGAGGAGGTCGCCGGGGAGGAGCTTCTCGGTGTCGACCGGCTTGTCGCGGGTCGCGTTGTACTGGTCGGCGGCCACGCGCGGCAGCGAGACGCCCGCGTAGGCGTACGCGGATTGGACGAGGCCGGAGCAGTCGAAGGAGTCGGGGCCTTCGGCGCCCCACACGTACGGGTCGCCGAGCTGGGCGAGCGCGTATTCGACGGCCTTCTTCGCCTCGGGGGCGGCGTCCCAGCCGTCGACTTCGGACGAGAAGTCGCGGGAGTGCTGGGCGGCGGCGGCCTCGCGTTCCTCTTCGATCTTCTCGAGTTCTTCGCGGTTGTCGGCGATGAGCTCGTTCAGGGCGGCCTGGGCGCGGTCGAATTCGGCGTCGAGGACGATGTAGCGGTCCTCGGAGCGGTCGGCGGAGAGGGTCGCGGCGTCGAGGCTGGCGCGGGCGACCGATTCGGCGGTGGCGGCGTCCTCGAAGTCGGCGTTGAGGCTGGGGAGGTCCCATTCGCCGCCGAGGGGGACGAGGCCGGTGAGGTCGGGGAGGTCGGTGTCCGGCTGGGCGGCGGTGTCGGCGTAGGCCTCGCCCGCGGCGTAGTCGAGGGCGGCCCGGGCGGTCTCGAGTTCGGCGAGGGTGGCGGCCCAGTCGGTCTGCGCGTCGGTGAGGCGGGTCTCGCGCTGGAGCCATTCCTCCTGGGCGGCGGTGGTCTGCTCGGCGAGCTGCGCGACGTCGGCTTCGGCGGCGGTGATCTGCGCGCCGAGGGGGCCGTTCGCGGTGGCGGGATTGGTGATCGGGGTGTCGTCCGAGGCGGTGCCCGCGGGGCGGTTCCCGTCGTCGGGGACGGTGACGCCGGGTTCGGCGAATCCGGGCATCGCGCCGCCGAGGACGACGGCGGCCGCGCCGGCGGCGGCGATCACTCGGGCACCGAACCGTGTAACGCGCATGTGAGGTGTCCTTCTGTGGGGGAGGCCACGAATACTGTACCGAAGACACGCAAGCCTCGCATCTGCGGTTGCCCGCCACACTGGTGCCGTGTCGGTGAACACACCGTGCCGGTCGATCCGCGGCACCGGCCGCCGTTCACGGCCTCACATCACGCAACGTGCGCTCCCTGCACCGGGTCCCGGCGGGGCTACCCTGGCGGAAACGCCACAACGTTGGGAGCGCCATGGACGACAACGCCGAGTTCAAGGCCGGCATCGAGGAGAAGCTCGCGGCCGGCGAGCGGCTGAGTTTCGAGGACGGCGTGGGCCTCTACGAGACCGACGACCTCGCCTGGCTCGGGCGCCTCGCGCACGGGGTCCGCACCGCCAAGAACGGCGACCGGACCATGTTCAACGTCAACCGGCACCTCAACCTCACCAACGTCTGCTCCGCGTCCTGCGCGTACTGCTCGTTCCAGCGCAAGCCCGGCGAGACCGACGCGTACACGATGCGCGTCGAGCAGGCCGTGGCCCTCGCCGAGCAGATGAAGGGCGACGCGCCCACCGAGCTGCACATCGTCAACGGCCTCCACCCGACCCTCCCCTGGCGCTACTACCCGCGGGTCCTCAAGGCGCTCAAGGAGACCCTCCCGCAGGTGAACCTGAAGGCGTTCACCGCCACCGAGGTGCAGTGGTTCGAGAAGATCTCCGGCCTCAGCGCCGACGAGATCCTCGACGAGCTCATCGAAGCCGGCCTCGAGTCGCTCACCGGCGGCGGCGCCGAGATCTTCGACTGGGAGGTCCGCCAGCACATCGTCGACCACGCCTGCCACTGGGAGGACTGGTCGCGCATCCACCGCCTCGCACACCAGAAGGGCCTGCGCACCCCGGCCACGATGCTGTACGGCCACATCGAGGAGCCCCGGCACCGCGTCGACCACGTGCTGCGCCTGCGCGAACTGCAGGACGAGACCGGCGGCTTCGCCGTCTTCATCCCCCTGCGCTACCAGCACGACTTCCACGACTCCAAGGACGGCAAGGTCCGCAACAAGCTCCAGGCGCGCACCACGATGGCGAGCCCGGCCGAGTCGCTCAAGGTGTTCGCGGTCTCGCGGCTGCTGCTCGACAACTTCGACCACGTCAAGTGCTTCTGGGTCATGCACGGCCTCGACGTCGCGCAGCTCTCGCTGTCCTTCGGCGCCGACGACCTCGACGGCTCGGTCGTGGAGTACAAGATCACGCACGACGCCGACGACTACGGGACCCCCGACAAGATGACCCGCGAGGACCTCCTCGAGCTCATCCGGGACGCCGGGTTCCAGCCGGTCGAGCGGAACACCCGCTACGAGGTCGTGCGCGAATACGAAGGGCCGCAGACGATCGGCGAGCGTCGGGCCGAACCGCAATCGGTGAAGTTCTAGTGGCGCGAGGCACCTCCCCGCAGGAGGGGCGCCCGAGGGTCGAGACCCTCGGACAGCTCCTGGGCACCGCCCTCGCCTACTTCGTGATGGGCGCGGTCGTCCTCGTCGTCATCGACCTGGTGTTCGTCCTCCCGACCGGCCGGACCTTCGGCCGGACCTCGGGCTGGATCGCGGCCCTCCCCACGGTGTGGGTGTACACCGAGCAGTTCCGGCGCTACGCGGGCGCGGCCCGCTGGGGCCTCATGCTCGTCGGCGTCCTGCTCGGCCTCGCCGCCGGGTTCGCGGTCGCGATCATCGCGCCGACGGCATGGCCGCCCATGCTCACCGGCGGTCTCGGCGGCCTCGCGGCCGCACTCGTCTACGGCTCGCTGTGGTTCGCGGGCATCAAAGCATTCGGAGAGGAGCGGCCGACGTGAATCCGGTCGTCAAGTTCTACCTGTACCGCGTGGCGCTCATCGCCGTGATCGCCGTGCCGCTGATGTTCTTCATCAACGCGCTGCTGGCGCTCGCGATCGGCCTGCTCGGGTCGATGCTGCTCGGCTTCGTCCTCCTGCGCGGCCAGCGCGAGGCGATGATCGACCACGTCGACGCGGCCGTCAAGCGCCGCCGGGACGAGAAGCAGCGCCTGCGCGCCGAACTCGCCGGTGACGACGCCTAGGTCGCGTCCTTCATCAGCTCGGTGCAGATCTGCAGGGTCTCGGCCGCACCGGCGGTGAGCGCCTTGCCGTAGTGCTTCAGCCACGACCGCACGCCGTCCGGCGTGCCAGTGGACCAGGCGCGCTGCGCGCCCACGTACTCCGGCGCGCGCTCGAGGTGCCCGGCGTCCACGGTGATCAGCAGCTTCGGGTCGAGGCCCTTGCTGGCGAGCACGAGGCGCGCGGCGGCGCGGGCGACCACGTTGTTGGCCACCGGGAACGGGCGCACCGCGAGGAGCTCGCCGTGCACGACGGCGGCGGCCATCGCGGCCGGGATCTCCTTGGTCGGGTTGGTGACCAGCGCGCACAGGGCGTTGATGCGGTTCATCCCCGACTCGTCCACCTCGATGCGGCCGGGCTCGAAGTCGACGCCCGCGTCGGGGAACTCCTTGGTGGCCAGGGTGTGCAGCTTCGCGAGCACGTAGCGGGGCGAGACCGGCCACATGGGGGCGAGGCCGGGCAGGGCCTCGCCGACGCGGAGGACCCCGCTGACGGCGGGGTCGTCGAAGTCCCGGTCGCGCAGGCGCTCCACGTCGCAGTCGTACCCGTCGAGGGCCAGCGTCGCGGAGGCACTGTGCAGGGCCACTTCCGCCGCGACGAGATCGTCGCCGCCGCGGAGGGCCTCGTGCCAGAGCATCCGGTCGACGTTGGCTCTGGCGTTCTCAAGGGCGTCGGCAACCTCGGAGAGTTCGAGGAGAGGCGCGAGAGGATCCACGGGCGGAACCTTACCTTTTGGGCGGAGCGCGCAAACGGCGCACTGGGCGGGCTAGAGGGCAGTCACACGATGGTGTCGTCGTCCAGGATCGTGCACCGGTCCGACGATACCTCCCGAATCGGCGCCGCACGGCCCCCGAGGCGTGGGCGTGCGCCCTTCGCGGGCCGTCCGCCGACCGTCCGCGGACCGTTCGGCGAAGGGCGGTCCCAGATGCCGGTGCCGCAGCGGCCGCCCGTATTCGTATCGGGTTCATCGCGGTAGTGTTGCCGAACATAGACCCGCCTCACAGTCGCGCATTGGCGCGTAGGTCTGTAAGGAGCGAATACCCGTGGCATCAACCCCGCAAGAGACGCTTGCCAATCTGCTCTCGGAGGACCGGACGTTCCCGCCGTCCTCCGCGTTCACCGCGCAGGCGAACGTCACCTCGGCCGCTTACGAAGAGGCCGCGGCCGACCGCCTGGCATTCTGGGAGCGGCAGGCCCGCAGGCTCGACTGGTCGAAGGACTGGGACCGGGTCCTGGACTGGGACAACCCGCCGTTCGCGAAGTGGTTCGACGGAGGCGAGCTGAACGTCGCGGCGAACTGCCTGGACCGGCACGTGGAGGCCGGGCTCGGCGACCGGGTGGCGATCCACTTCGAGGGCGAGCCGGGCGACAGCCGGGCCGTGACGTACGCGGAGCTCCTCGACGAGGTCAAGCGCGCCGCGAACACCCTCACGGACCTCGGTGTGGGCGCGGGCGACCGGGTCGTCATCTACATGCCGATGATCCCCGAGGCCGCGGTGGCGATGCTGGCGTGCGCGCGCATCGGCGCCCCGCACTCGGTGGTGTTCGGCGGCTTCAGCGTCGACGCGCTGTCGAGCCGCATCGACGACGCGGGCGCGAAGCTCGTGATCTGCGCCGACGGCGGCTTCCGCAGGGGCAAGCCGCTGGCGCTCAAGCCGACCGTGGACGCTTCGCTGGAGCGGTGCCCGTCGGTGGAGAAGGTCCTGGTGGTCACCCGCACCGGCCAGGAGGTCGAGTGGACCGACAAGGACGTCCGCTGGGAAGACACCGTCGGAAAGGCCTCGAACGAGCATGCGGCGCAGGCGTTCGACGCCGAGCACCCGCTGTTCATCCTGTACACGTCGGGGACCACGGGGAGGCCGAAGGGCATCCTGCACACCTCGGGCGGGTACCTGACGCAGGCGTCGTACACGCACCACGCGGTGTTCGACCTCAAGCCGGAGTCCGACGTGTACTGGTGCACGGCCGACATCGGGTGGGTCACCGGTCACTCGTACATCGTCTACGGGCCCTTGTCGAACGGCGCCACGCAGGTCATGTACGAGGGCACCCCGGACACGCCGCACACCGGGCGGCTGTGGGAGATCGTCGAGAAGTACAAGGTGACGACGCTGTACACGGCGCCGACGGCGATCCGCACGTTCATGAAGTGGGGCGACGACGTCCCGGCCCGCTACGACCTGTCGAGTCTGCGGCTGCTCGGGTCGGTCGGCGAGCCGATCAACCCCGAGGCGTGGATGTGGTACCGCGAGCACATCGGCGGCGGGAACTGCCCGATCGTGGACACGTGGTGGCAGACCGAGACCGGCGCGATCATGGTCTCGCCGCTGCCGGGCGTGACCTCGACCAAGCCCGGCTCGGCCCAGCGGCCGCTGCCGGGGATCAATGTGGACGTCGTCGACGAGCACGCCGCGTCGGTGCCGGACGGCGGGGGCGGTTACCTCGCGATCCGCGAGCCCTGGCCGTCGATGCTGCGCACGATCTGGGGCGACGACGAGCGGTTCATCGACACGTACTGGTCGCGGTTCGGCGGCCTGTACTTCGCCGGCGACGGCGCGAAGAAGGACGACGACGGGGACCTGTGGCTCCTCGGCCGGGTCGACGACATCATGCTGGTGAGCGGGCACAACATCTCCACCACGGAGGTCGAGAGCGCGCTGGTGAGCCATGAGAGCGTGGCGGAGGCGGCGGTCGTCGGCGCTTCGGACCCGGTGACGGGGCAGGGCATCGTCGCGTTCGTGATCCTGCGCGGCGGGCAGGACTCGAGCCCCGAGCACCTCGCGGAGCTGCGCAAGCACGTCGCGAACACGCTGGGGCCGATCGCGAAGCCGCGGCAGGTGATCGTGGTGGCGGAGCTGCCGAAGACGCGCTCGGGCAAGATCATGCGGCGGCTGCTGCGGGACATCGCCGAGGACCGCGAGATCGGCGACGTGACCACGCTCGCCGACAGCGCCGTGATGAGCCGGATCAAGGTCGGCCTCAACAGCGGCAAGGAAGACTAGGACGAGTAGCGGGGGGGGGGGGGGGGGGGGGGGGGGGGGGGCGCGCCCCCCCCCCCGCCCCCCCCCCCCCCCCCCCCCCCCCCCCCACCCCCCCCCACCCCCCCCCCCCCCCCGCCGTCGTGCCGCACTCCCCTGCCGTGCGAGGCACGCACTCCGCACCCGCCGCCCTTCCCGGTGCCCTCGAGCGCGACCTCCGATTCCACTCCCGGCCTCCGCCTCGCCGCCGCCGGGCGGTGACCTCGTACGCTGAGCGCGTGACCCGCAAGACCTTCGCCGACAGCGCCGCGATCAAGCAAGGCCCATGGACCCACCGGCACATCGACGCCAACGGCTCGCGCTTCCACGTCGTGGAGGCAGGCGAGGGCCCGCTCATCCTGCTGCTGCACGGCTTCCCCGAGTTCTGGTGGGCCTGGCGCCATCAGATCCCGGCCCTCGCCGGCGCCGGCTTCCGCGTCGTCGCCGCCGACCTGCGCGGCTACGGCGCCTCGGACAAGCCGCCGCGCGGCTACGACGCGTACACGATGGCCGCCGACGTCGTGGGGCTCGTGCGCGCTCTCGGGGAACGCGAGGCCACCGTCGTCGGGCACGACCTCGGCGGCATCCTCGGCTTCGCCGCCGCCGCGTTCCACCCCCGCCAGTTCAGATCCCTCGTCGTCATCGGGGCCGCCCATCCGCTGCGCCAGCGCGCCGCGCTCGCAGTCGACCCGAAGGGGCAGCTGACGGCCTCCCGGCACCTCTTCGCGTTCCAGATGCCCCGTTACGAGCACAAGCTGACCGACTGGGACGCAAGGAAAGTCGCCGACCTCATGTACGCGTGGTCCGGCCCGGGCTGGCGCGGCAGCCGCGACTTCCAGGAGTACGTGCGGGCGTGCCGAGACGTCATCCAGATCCCGCAGGCGGCGTTCTGCGCCCTTGAAGCGTTCCGATGGCCGTTCCGCACCGCGATGGGCCTGGCCGGGCGGCGGTTCGTGAAGCTCTTGCAGCGGCCGACACCGGTGCCGACGCTCCAACTGCACGGCGCGCTCGACTCGTGCGTGCTGCCGCGCACGGCCCAGGGCTCGGGCCGGTACGTATACGGACGCTACGAATGGAAGCTCCTCGACGGCATCGGCCACTTCCCGCAACAGGAGGTCCCGGAGACGATCACGAAGGAGATCATCCGCTGGGCGAGCTGACGCCGTACACAGTACGACGTACATTGCACGCTGAGAAGCGGCCGTCGCACCTCGTACGCTGCACGTCATACGCTGTACGCCGTTGCAGCGCAGCATACGACGTGCCCGGTACAACGTACGCCGCACAATGTACGCCGTACGCGCTCCACGAAACCGCCACCGCGCTAGCCGCACGGCTAGCAAGTGGGGCAAGATGAGGGCCGGGGTCGAGGCCCCACCGACCACCCCACGAGCCAACTGGAAGGCGGGTCCATGTCCGAGGCCGGTTTCGCACTGCGCGGCGCGACGATCGTCCCCATCACCTCACCACCGATCGAGCACGGCGTCATCCTCGTCGAGAACGGCCGCATCAGCGCCGTCGGCGGCGCCGGCCTCCCCGTGCCGGAAGGGGTCCCGATCGAGGACGCGACCGGCAAATGGATCGTGCCGGGCCTGATCGACGCGCACACCCACCTGGGCGTGCACGAAGTCGCCGAAGGCTGGGCGGGGAACGACTCGAACGAGATGACCGACCCGAACACCGCGTACGTGCGGGCGCTGGACGGCATCAACCCCGCCGAACCGGGCTTCGCTGAAGCGCTCGAGGGCGGCGTGCTGGCGGTGAACGTGAACCCCGGTTCGGGCAACGTGATCGGCGGCGAGACCGTCGCGATCAAGACCGTGGGCCGCTTTGTGGACGAGATGGTGCTGCGGTCGCCGTCGGGGGTGAAGTCGGCGCTCGGCGAGAACCCGAAGCGCGTGTACGGCGAGCAGAAGAAGACGCCGTCGACGCGACTGGGCACGGCGGGCGTGCTGCGGCAGGCGTTCGTGGAGGCCGCGAACTATCGCGGTGCGGACGATCCCGACCGCGACCTCAAACTCGAAGTGCTCGGGAAGGTCCTCGACCGCGAGATCCCCTGGCGCCAGCACTGCCACCGGGCCGACGACATCGCGACGGCGCTGCGCGTGGCCGAGGAGTTCGGGTACGACCTGGTGCTCGACCACGGGACCGAGGCGCACCTGCTCGCCGACGTGATCGCCGAGCGTGAGATCCCGGTGATCTTCGGGCCGCTGCTGTGCTCACGTTCGAAAGTGGAGACGGTGAACCGCCGGCCCGAGAACGCCGCGAAGCTCGCCGCGGCCGGCGTCAAGCTGGCCATCACGACCGACCATCCGGTGGTCCCGATCGAGCACCTGATCATCCAGGTGATGCTCGCGGTCAAGGCGGGGCTCGACCGCGATACGGCGCTAAGGTCGGTGACGATCAACCCCGCGGCGATCATGGGCGTCGACGACCGCCTTGGTTCCCTCGAGACGGGCAAGGACGCCGACTTCTGCATCTGGTCGGGCGACCCGCTCGATATCTACTCGAAGGTCGAACGGGCCTACATCAACGGCAGGCAGGTCGCGTAAGGCCCGCATTCCAGGTGGCAGCAAGGAGAACGGGCATCATCGGGCCTCGGTCAAGAGTCGGATCGGGGTAGGCCGCAGCGAGTCCGGCGGTGCGGGGCTCGAGCCCATGACGGCCGCCCTTCCGCAGGCCCGCAAGCACCGTGTTCGAGCCCGGGGCGGCGGCGCTGTGGAGGCTGGACCGCCGCCCCGGGCGACTCGGGACACGGCGCGGGGCCGGGCAGTGCGCCTCGAAGGCGCGCTTCCCGGCCCCGCGGTCAACGTGTCAGGCGGCCCGGCGGACGTCGGCCCGAGTCGGGAGCACGGCGGCCCCTCCACGGACCCGCAGTTCGCGGGCGATGAACCCGTGCCGGGCGGCCGTGATGCCACCGGCGATCCGATCGACCAGCGTGGGGCGGTCGGCAACGACCGGCGCGTTCGGCAGAGCCGACTGCGCCTCGGTCGAGACCATCTGGATTGCCAAGAGTGCGTAAGCGTCCATCGGTATTTCCTTCCGGGCGGTGATGCGAGATGCGTGCCGCGCCGGTGCGGCGGTGAGGCCCGCTCCGCGTGTGGGAACGGCCGGAGTGGATTCCCGGCGCCGCGGTCGGTTCCCGGGCCTCGGCCACTACTCTGACCGGCCCGTGTCACCGGCTCATTACGCCCCAGGAAACCCTCGGACAAGTCCCGTGAACACCAGGGTGCTGATCATGCCGCAGGTCACACCCGTTGCGTCGCATACGAGACCGTCCCGGGCGGTGATCGCTCGACTCGCGTCCCTCACCGGCGACACCCGCCTGAATCGCCTTGGACGATCGCTGCCCAAGGGCGGGAACGACAAGCGGACCACCAGACGATCGGCGAGGCCGACCGGGGTGTCCGGCGGCAGAGCGACGCTTTCGAGCAGCCACCGCGGCGTCGGCACGTCCTGCGGGGCCACGGGCACGCGTCTACCAGCGCACAAACCGAAGAATCAGATCAGGCACCGGGTCGTCTCAGTGTGGTTTCCAGGGGAAGGGCGCGGCGCTTCTGGTGGACGGTGAGGTATCGCAATCCTTCGGGGCCGGCGGTGAACTCGCGCCTGGAGCGGCGCGGGAGCCACAGCAGGACGCCGGGTTCGAGGGCGATCTCGTCGACTTCGGTGGTCAGGCGACCCGCGCCGGCGAGCACGTGGATGAGGACGTCGAGTTCGGGTCCGCTATGGGCGTCGATGCGGCCGTCCGGGGGCAGGGCGATGAGGTTGGAGTCGAGGTCGCGGTCGGCCTGATCGAGCTTCCAGACCGCACCGGCGACACCGGGTTCGCCCACGTCGGCCGCGAGCTGCGCGGTGTTCGCCAGGACACGAGGGAGTGGCGTGGCGGCGAGTTTGGCGATGCGGATGCGCCACTCGCGCCGCTCGCGCTTGACGTACTGCCAATCGAAGCCGCGGGGGTGCTTGGCCTCGAACTCATCGCGCAGGTGCCTGGGGTCGTGGTCGTTGACGAGCAGAATCGATCCGCCGACGGGGATCTCGTTGAAGGCGTCGAAGATGACCGGGTGCTTCTCGGGTTTGGAGAGTGGGCGCACGTCGACTTCCCGGTCCGTCTCGGCGGCTGCTCTTCGTGCGGGCATTCGGGCCTCCAGGCGACGAGTTTCTACAATTGCTTCTTGTGTAAACTACCTGACGTGGCAGACGCGAAACCTCGACCCGGAACGGGCGTGAGCGACCGGAAAGAGGCGAGCGCGCACGCCGGACGCCGGAACGACGTGCTCACGACGCTCAAGCGGGCTTCGGACCCCATGAGCATCCTCGCGATCGCCGACAGTGTCGCCGTCCACCCGAACACCGTCCGCTTCCACCTGGACCGCCTCGTCGAAGACGGCCTAGTGCAACGCGCCGAACCCCGCCGGCGCATCCCCGGCCGGCCGCCGCAGCTCTTCCAAGCGGTGCACGGCATGGACCCGACGGGCCCGAGGCAATACCGGATGCTCGCCGAACTCCTCCTGGGTGAACTCGCGAACCGTCCCGACGCCGGTCCCCAGGCGGTCCAAACCGGGCGCGCATGGGGGCGCGAGGCCCGGCATTCCGACCCCGACGATGCCGCCGAATCGCTTCCCGCGCTGGTCGACCTGCTCGACGAACTCGGCTTCGCCCCCGAAGCCGACGCAGACGGCCGGTCGATCAGGTTGCGCCACTGCCCGTTCCTCGAACTGGCGGCGGACGGCCAGAGGACGGTCTGCCACATCCATCTCGGGCTCATGCAGGGAGCACTGGAGACCCGCCGGTCCCCGCTCACCGTCGACCGGCTCGAACCGTTCGCCGAACCCGACCATTGTCTGGCCCACCTCCGGCAGACGGAAGCGACGGCATGAACGCCGAGGCGCAGGCCGCCGGACCGGCCCCGGCCGAGGCCGCGAGCTCACCGACCGGCTCGCCCCTGGTTGCCGCAGGAATCGTAAGTGTGCTGCTCGGCGGACTCGTCGCCGCAGTCACCGGACCGCTCGACCTCGCCAAGGGCAGCTGGCTCGCCGCCTACCTCGTGCTGGTGTGCGGCGCCGGGTCTTACGCGATCGGCGCGGCTCAGACGCGCTCCACTGCCCGCCCGCTGCCGCCCAAGGTCGCGACCCAGGCGACCGGCTGGGCGATGGGGAACACGGCCGTCATTGCGGGATCGCTGGCCGGCGTCCCCGCCGTGGTCGACGTTGGCGGGGCGCTGCTGGCGGTCGCGCTCGTCATCGCGCTCACCCACGCCCGCGACCTGCAGCGCCGGTTCCTTCGTTCGACCTACCGCCTCGCGTTGGTCGCGCTCCTCGTCAGCATCCCGATCGGGCTGGTCCTCGCCCATCTGCGGGCCTGAAGTACCGGTAGCCCCTTCGATCTCACGACGTTCCCCAACGACGAGGGCTACGAGACGAACTCGTCCTGGCCAGGGACCTTCCGTTCGGGGACCTCCACCCTGCTCGGCCGTCTGCGCACCGACCCGGGTTCACGCCGGGAGTTCCCCTCGCCGGCCGGATGCCGACCGCATGGGTGCCGGACCAGGATTGTCGGCGGGACAGATGGGGCATACCTGCTGATCACCCTCGCTTGGTACGCGTAAAGGAGGGATTCCCATGCGGCGAACGGAACCGTCTGCAGGTCGCATCGATGGCTATGCGCCCCTCCGTGACTATGCGGCGATCGGCGACGGGCGAACCGTTGCGCTGGTGGCCCGGGACGGCTCGATCGACTGGCTGCCCACACCCGACCTCGATTCGCCGACGGTGTTCGCCGCTGTTCTCGACGGCGAGCGCGGTGGCCGGTTCGAACTCGTACCGGAGGCGGCGTATCAAGTCGAGCGCCGCTATCTGCCCCACACGAACGTCCTAGAAACCACGTTTCACACCGCGTCGGGCAGCGCCCGGGTCAGCGATGCGCTGACACTGCCCGGGGAGGGGCTCGAACCGTTCCGAGAGCTCCAGCGGCGCATCGAGGGCCTGGCCGGGACGGTGCGGTTCCGCTGGCGGGTGGAACCGCGTCTTGGTTACGGCGGCGCGCGGATGCGGTTCGGAAGCCGGTTCGGGCTACCGGTGGCGAGCTCCGGCGCTGACGCGGTCGGGGTGATCGCCATCGACGCCGGAGCGTCGGCGGAGGGTTGGTCGGGCGCCTTCGAGACCGCGCACGGGTCCTCGCACCTGCTGGTGCTCTCGATCGCCCACCAAGAGCCGCTGGTGTTCCCCAACCGGCGAGAACTCGACGCGCGCTTCGAGCGCACCGGTGAGATCTGGCGGCGCTGGACCGCCGGGCGGACATACGACGGGCCGTGGCGAGAGGCGGTCCTCCGCAGTGCTCTGGCACTGAAACTGCTGGTCTTCGCCCCTTCCGGTGCGGTCGTGGCGGCCGCGACCACCTCGCTGCCGGAGACGGTCGGCGGGGAACGGAACTGGGACTACCGCTTCTCATGGATCCGCGACAGCGCCTTCACGCTGGAGGCGTTCCTGCGCCTGGGCTGCCCCGCGGAGGCGCGGGCGTACTTCTGGTGGCTCATGCACACGACGCAGTTGGACGCCCCGAGGCTGCGGGTGATGTACACCTTCGGCGGTCGTCGCCCCGCGCCGGAGCGCGAACTGCCCCTCAACGGCTACCGCGGTTCACGCCCCGTCAGGATCGGCAACGCCGCCGCCGACCAACTGCAGTTGGACACGTACGGCGAACTGATGCAGACGGCCTGGCTCTACGCCGAGGCGGGGAACGTGATCGATCCGGACATGAGCCGCCGGCTCGGCGAGTTCGCCGACTTCGTGGCCGGCAACTGGCGCACCGCCGACTCGGGCATCTGGGAGGTGCGGAGCGAGCCCCGCCAGTTCACGCAGTCGAAGATGATGTGCGCGGTGGCCCTTGACAAGGCGGCGCAGCTCGCCGAGCGGGACTCGCTCCCGCGGCGACATCGCGACCACTGGCTGCGGGAAGCAGCGGCGATTCGCGACTTCGTGGAAACGCGGTGCTACTCCGAGGAGCGCCGATCCTACGTTCGCTTCGCGGACGGCGAGGAACTGGACGCCGGCGTGCTGCTCGGCCTCCTGCACGGCTACGGGGACGCCTCCCCGCGGCTGAACTCGACGGTCGAGGCGATCGCGAACGAACTCACCGATGGCGTCCTCGTGCACCGCTACACCGGCGACGACGGCGTGCCGGGATCCGAGGGGGCGTTCCTGGCCTGCTCGTTCTGGCTCGTCGAGGCACTCGCCCGCGTCGGACGCGTCGACGAGGCCGCTGACCGGATGGACGAGCTGATCGGCCTGTCCAACGACGTCGGTCTCTACAGCGAGGAGATCGGTCCGACCGGCGAATTCCTGGGAAACCTGCCGCAGGGACTCTCCCACCTGGCGCTGATCAGCGCCGCGGCGGCCGTCGGAGAGGCGAGCGCATGACCATCGGAGGCGCCCTGGCCGGCGGTCTGATCGGGACACTCGTCCTCACGAGCGTGATGCGGGCCGCGAACGAGCTAAAACTGACCAGGATGGACCTGCCGTTCCTGCTCGGCACGGCGGTGAGCGGCAACCGGGTCCGCGCCAAGGCGATCGGCTACATGCTCCACTTCTGCTTCGGGCTGGCCTTCGCCCTCGGCTACTACGCGGTCTTCACTGCGATCGGGACCGCCGGCTGGGCGCTAGGCGCCTTGTTCGGCCTGCTGCACGGCGTGTTCGCGTCAACCGCGCTCGTCAACGTGCTGCTGCCACTCGTGCATCCGCGCATGGGATCGTCGATGACCGGCGCGGGCGACGCACCACTCTTGGAGCCACCCGGCTTCATGCTGAGGAACTACGGAGTGCAGACGCCACTGGTCGCGATCGCGGCGCACGTAGCCTATGGCTCGATCGTCGGCGGGCTCTCCGCGCTCAGCGGTTGACCCTCGCAGGCCGAGGACGCTGCGTGCCGACCACCGATTGAATCGAAGCAGTACACCTCCGCGGCGTTCGCGGACCTCAATCCGCGACGTGCAGACTCGAACAAGGTCACCGCGACATGCCAGTGCTGCTACCAGGGTAAGGGCGCCTATCGCCCGGCCGAGAAGCAGCGATGCTGTGCGATCGGCTAGTGCTGCAACAACTTGTATTCCAAAGAGTCGCTCCGCGGTCTCCGATGAGGCAACACGTGAGGCGCTGCGTCGGCCAGGGGAGGAGTTGGGCCAGCTGCTGTACTTCGCTGCTGTACCGGGCGGGTTCTTCGGAACTCGCCCGGTACTTCCTTGCCCTCTGAACTGGGGCTTTTGGTGGGTCCAGTGGGACTCGAACCCACAACCTACGGATTAAAAGTCCGCAGCTCTGCCAATTGAGCTATAGACCCAACGGGGAGATTACCGCATCGGAGCAGCGCCGGTGCGGGTGGCGGGGGTCGGATGGCCTGCGGCACTCGGATTGTCGGTGGCGGGTGCGACAGTCGGCGGAGGCGGTCGTCCACAGCCTGTGGACGACGCGCGGCGACGATGCGGCGATGGCGCCCGGGGTCTCAGGCAGGACTCCACCGCCGGGCCGGTGGCGGTGGAGCCTGCGGCGGGCGGTGTGGGCTTCGCATCGCCGCGGGTGGACGGCGCGGCGGCAGTCGCGGAGCACCGCCGCCGCGCCTATTCGATCAGCGTCGCACGCAGTCCTCGGTGGGGTCGGACCCGCTCCCGCTTGATCGAACATATGTACTATAAACCATCGAGTCAAGTCCGCACACCCCCGGTCGAGTGAATTCCCAAGGGATCTGAGGAAGGCGCTCACCGCACGGCACGGCCCCGGCGGCACCAGGCGGACGGGCAGGTAGACTCGCCTGCTGTGCTCATACTGCTGCCGCCGTCAGAAGGAAAGGCCGGTCAAGGCGACGGTCCTCCCTTGGACCTCGGCCGACTCTCCTCACCCGCGCTGAACCCCATCCGCGAGCTCCTCGTCGACCGGCTCGTCGACCTGTGCGCCGAGGAGGAGGCCGCCGCGAAGGCGCTCAAGCTCCCCGCGAGCGGACGCCACTACGTCCAGGCCGGCCGCGCGCTGCGCACCGCCCCGACCCTCGCCGCCTGGGAGCTGTACAACGGCGTCCTCTACGACCGGCTCGGTCTGGGCGACCTTCCCGATGGCGAGCAGGTCTTCATCGCCTCCCCGCTGTGGGGGCTCCTGCGCCCCTCCGACCGGGTGCCGCCCTATCGGATGCCGATGAGCACCCGGTTCCCCGGGCTCGACCCGCTCGCGAAACTGTGGCGACCGGCCGTGGCCGAGGTGCTCGGCGCGCGCGACGAGCTCATCGTGGACCTGCGTTCGGGCACGTACGCCCAGGTGTGGGGGCCGAAGGACCGCGGCGTCACCGTGCGCGTGTTCAAAGAGGACGCCGACGGTGCGCGCACCG
The DNA here is from genome assembly GCF_016918015.1 of Glycomyces sp. YM15. Lineage (GTDB taxonomy): Bacteria > Actinomycetota > Actinomycetes > Mycobacteriales > Micromonosporaceae > Glycomyces. The sequence goes on along the minus strand of NZ_JAERMK010000030.1, from coordinate 507 downwards.
TCATCACCCACATGGCCAAAGCCACCCGGGGCGAGGTCGCCCGTGCGCTCCTCGCCGGCGGCGCCCGCCCCGAATCGGCCACCGACCTCGCCGACTTCCTTGCCGCCCAGGGCTGGAAGGTCGAACTCAGCGAACCGGCCACCCGCTCCAGGCCCTGGCAACTCGACATCGTGAGCGCCTGAGCGGAGTTACCCTCGCGTGTAGTAGTGCGGACCCCCGGCAACAACCCTGCCCCGCGGCAGCTGAAGCGGAGCTGAAGCCGGACGGTAGCTACCCTCGCGTGCAGTAGCGAGCGCCCCCGGCGACCACCCTGCCCGACGGAAGCTGAAGGCAGGCTGAAGTGTTCGGCGGGCGAAGCGGAAGGAAGGGCCCGGACGCATGGCGGATTCTAGGGGTGGTTGCAACACTGCTGGTTATTCGCTGGTGTGGATGAGTTTAGCGAGGCGCTCGGCTGGGGTTTCCCAGGCGAGCGTTTTGCGTGGGCGTCCGTTGAGTTCGGCGGCGACG
>NZ_JAERMK010000003.1:267260-309018 GCF_016918015.1 Glycomyces sp. YM15 | reverse complement strand
GGCTTCGATTCGCGCCTGTGGACCCGCGAGATCGTTGCAGCCCTGGTGAAGGAACGGTTCGGGGTTGGATTCTCGCCCAAGTGGATCGGTCAGATCCTCACCGATCTGGGATTCACCCCGCAACGGCCGCGGTATCGCTCGGACCGCCAGGATCCGGCCGTGGTCGAGCAATGGCGCACCGAGACCTTCCCTGTCATCGCCGCCCGGGCCCGCGAGGAAGGCGCCGAGATCTTCTTCGGCGATGAGTCCGCCATCCAGCTGGGGTTCCACGCCGGGACCACCTGGGGCAGGAAAGGCCAGACCCCGGTCGTGACCGCTACCGGTCCGGTCGGGGGCCGCAAGACCATCATGATGGTCTCGGCGATCTCCCGCAAAGGGCACTTGCGGTTCCGACTGCAGTCGGGCTCGTTCGACGCGGTCGCGTTCATCGACTTCTGCAAGCGATTGATGGCCACGACCGACAAGCCGGTGTTCCTCATCGTCGACAACGCCCGTGTCCACCACGCCAAGATCGTCAAGGCGTTCGAGGAGGAGTCCCAGGGCCGACTGCGATTGTTCTACCTGCCGCCCTACTCGCCCCAGCTCAATCCCGACGAACTGGTCTGGAACACCGTTAAGAACGGCCGCATAGGGAAAGCCGTCATCAAGAACGAAGGCGACATGCACCGGGTCGCACTCAGCGCCCTGCGCAGTCTCCAGAAACTCCCTGAGACCGTCAAGCGCTTCTTCAACCACCCCGAACTCGCCTACATCCTTGCCGCCCAACCGGAATGACACCAGAACAACCAACTTCACAGTTCCGGATTAGTAGCTCGGAGAACCGGGGATCCTCACCAGCCGAGCGCCGGGTCTTCGCCATGCGCCGAATACGAAACCGCCCCGGAGCCGAAGCCCCGGGGCGGTTCCCCTGTCGCTGCGCTACTCGCCCAGCAGGGCGCCGATGCGGCCCTTCCAGGACGCCTCGAGCTCCTCGCGGCCGATGTCGAAGTGGTCCCTCAGGTGCAGGCCGTCGGTGTTCGCGTCGGCCACGCCCAGCGGCGTGATCGGCAGTCCGCGCTGCTCGCAAGCGGTGCGCACCGCCAGCTCCTGGCCGCGCGGGATCACCACGAGCACCCGCCCGGACGACTCCGAGAACAGGTACGTGAACGGGTCCGCGCCCTCGGGCAGGAGCACCTGCGCGCCGAGCCCGGAGTGGCAGATCGCCTCCACGAGCGCCTGCGCGAGGCCGCCCTCGGAGAGGTCGTGCGCGGCGGCGAGCTGCTCGTTCTGGGCCAGGCGCGAGAGGAGCTCGGCGAGCTTCATCTCGTGGTCGAGGTCGACGACCGGCGGGACGCCGCCGAGGTGGCCGTGCTTCACCGAGGCCCATTCGGAGCCCGAGAGCTCCTCTCGGGTCTCGCCGACCAGCGCGATCGTGTCGCCGGTCTTGCCCAGCCCGAGCGGGATGCGGCGGTGCACGTCGTCGATCACGCCGAGCACGCCGATGACGGGCGTCGGGTGGATCGCGTCGCGGCCGGTCTGGTTGTAGAACGAGACGTTGCCGCCGGTGACCGGGATGCCGAGCTGCTGCGCGCCGTCGGCGATGCCGGTGACGGCCCGCTCGAACTGCCACATCACGTGCGGGTCCTCCGGCGAGCCGAAGTTGAGGCAGTCGCTGATGGCGATCGGGGTCGCGCCGGTGACGGCGACGTTCCGGTAGGCCTCCGCGAGCGCCAGCTGCGCGCCGACGTACGGGTCGAGCCGCGCGAAGCGGCCGTTGCCGTCCAGGGAGATCGCGATGCCCACGCCGGTGCGCTCGTCCAGGCGGATGACGCCCGCGTCGTGCGGCGTGCCGAGGACCGTGTTGCCGAACACCGAGGAGTCGTACTGCTCGGTGATCCAGGACTTGTCGCACAGGTTCGGGCTGGCGGCCATGTCGAGGACGGTCTGGCGGATCTCCTCGTCGGTGGACGGACGCGGCAGCGTCTCGGCCCGGTCGACGGCGATGAGCGCGAGGTCGTTCGGTTCGGCGATGGGCCGGTGGTAGACCGGGCCCTCGTCGGCGAGCGACTTCGGCGGGACGTCGACGACGGTCTGGCCGTGGAAGTCGACCACGAGGCGGCCGGTGTCGGTGACGGTGCCGATCTCGGTGGCGAGCAGGCCCCAGCGACGCGAGCGCGCGAGCACTTCCTCGGCTTTGGCGGGGTCGACGATGAGGAGCATCCGCTCCTGCGACTCCGAGGCGAGGATGTCGTGCGGTTCCATGCCCTTGGCGCGCAGCGGGACCCGCTCGAGGTCGACGTGCATGCCGCCGTCGCCGGCGGCCGCGGTCTCGGAGAGCGCGCAGGTGAGCCCGGCACCGCCGAGGTCCTGGACGCCCACGACGAGCCCGGCGTCGAAGAGCTCGAGGCAGACCTCGATGAGCAGCTTCTCGGTGAACGGGTCGCCGACCTGGACGCTCGGGCGGGCGTCGCCTTCACCGGTTTCGGAGAAGGTGGCGCTGGCGAGCACGGAGACGCCGCCGATCCCGTCGCGGCCGGTCTTGGCGCCCATGAGGATCACGGTGTTGCCGACGCCGCTGGCCTGCATCGACTGGAGTCGCGAGCGGGGCAGGACGCCGACGCTGAGCGCGTTGACGAGCGGGTTGCCCTGGTAGCACGGGTCGAAGTAGGTCTCGCCGCCGATGTTGGGCAGGCCCACGCAGTTGCCGTAGTGGCCGATGCCGTCGACGACGCCCGGGAGGACCCGGGCGGTGTCGGGGTGGTCGATGGCGCCGAAGCGGAGGGAGTCCATGACCGCGATCGGGCGGGCGCCCATGGCGATGATGTCGCGGATGATGCCGCCGACGCCGGTGGCCGCGCCCTGCTTGGGTTCTACGTACGACGGGTGGTTGTGCGATTCGACCTTGAAGGTGACCGCGAGGTTCTCGTCGATGGCGACGACGCCCGCGTTCTCCCCGATCCCGGCGAGCAGGCGCGGGGTCTTCGGGTTCTTCTCGCCGAACTGGCGCAGGTGCACCCGGCTCGACTTGTACGAGCAGTGCTCGGACCACATGATCGAGTACATGGCGAGCTCGGACTGGGTGGGGCGGCGCCCGAGGATCTCGCGGATCCGCTGGTACTCGTCCTCTTTCAGGCCCAGTTCGAGCCACGGCTGCTTCTCGTCGGGGGTCGCGTCGGCGACCCCGACCGTGTCGATCGCGACGTTGAGCTGGCTCATCGGCTGACTCCACTGGTGTCGACGGCCCCGGTGAGGTGGGCCAGGACGGAGGCGACAATGCCGAGCCCGTCGGTCGACGGGCCGGTCAGCTCGTCGACGGCGTGCTCGGGGTGGGGCATGAGGCCCACGACGTTCCCGGCCTCGTTGGTCACCCCGGCGATGTCGCGCATCGAGCCGTTCGGGTTGTCGAGGTATCGGAAGACCACGCGGCCGCTCGCTTCGAGCTCGTCGAGGACGGCCTCGTCGGCGACGTACCGGCCTTCGCCGTGCTTGGCGGGGAAGACCACTTCGCTGCCCGGCTCGTAGAGACGCGTCCACGCCGTGTGGGCGGTCTCGACGCGCAGGCGCGCGGGGCGGTTGCGGTAGCGCAGGTGGGCGTTGCGCACCAGGGCCCCGGGCAGGAGGTGCGATTCGCACAGCACCTGGAAGCCGTTGCACACCCCGAGGACGGGCATCCCCTGGGCGGCGGCGGCCTTCACGGTGTCCATCACCTGCGAGAAGCGGGCGATGGCGCCGCAGCGCAGGGCGTCGCCGTAGGAGAATCCGCCGGGCAGGAACACGGCGTCGACGCTGGCGAGCGCGGCGTCGTCGTGCCACAGCCCGACCGGCTCGCCGCCGGCCAGGCGCACTGCGCGGGCGGCGTCCCGGTCGTCGAGCGAACCGGGGAAGGTCACGACCCCGACGCGCGCGCTCATGCGCCCTCGATCGACAGCGAGAAGCTCTCGATGACCGGGTTGGCCAGGAGCTGGTCGGCGATCACTCGCGACTGCTCCTCGACGTTCTGGGCGTTCTCGTCGAACTCGATCTCGACGCGCTTGCCGATCCGCACCGACGACACGTCGTTGACGCCGAGGCGGGGCAGCGCCCCGAGGACGGCCTCACCCTGGGGGTCGAGGATTTCGGACTTCAGCATCACGTCGACCACTACACGGGCCACGGGCGCACTCCTGTCGGTCACATGGACGGGACAACAGGCCAAGCATATTCACCGGCCCTGACCAGGGCCACTGCCGAGCTACGAGGACGGTGCCAGGTCACAGCCGAGTCATAGGATGTTTCCCGGCCGGTAGGACGCGGCCTCGGGGTGCGATTTCGCCGCCGAAGCCACTCTTTCGGCTACGCGATCCACCTGATCGCCTGCGGCGCCGATGAATTCACTCGGATTCGCAACGAGGGCGTCGAGGCCGGCCCGGTCGAGGGGCAGGCGCGGGTCGGCGGCGAGGCGGTCGAACAGGTCGTTCTCCCGCTGGCCGCTCTCGCGCATGGCACGGGCGACGGCCACGGCGTGCTCCTTGATGGCCTCGTGGGCGTCTTCGCGGCCGCCTCCCTGCTTGACGGCCGCCATGAGGACCTTTGTGGAGGTCAGGAAGGGGAGGTAGCGGTCGAGTTCGGCGCCGATGACGGCCGGGTAGGCCCCGAAGTTGTCGAGGATCGTGAGGAACGTCTCATACAGACCGTCGACGGCGTAGAACAGGTCGGGGAGGGCGACGCGGCGGACCACCGAGCACGAGACGTCCCCTTCGTTCCATTGGTCGCCGGCGAGCTCGCCGAGCATCGCGGCGTACCCGCGCACCACCACGGCGAGGCCGTTGACGCGCTCGGAGGAGCGGGTGTTCATCTTGTGCGGCATGGCGGAGGAGCCGACCTGGCCGGGCATGAAGCCCTCGGTGGCGAGCTCGGCCCCGGCCATGAGGCGGATGGTGATCGCGGCGGAGGAGGGCCCGGCGACGGCCTGGACGAGCGCGGAGCCGACCTCGTAGTCGAGGGAGCGCGGGTAGACCTGGCCGACCGAGTCCATGACGCGGTCGAAGCCGAGGTGCCCGGCGACGCGGCTCTCGAGCTCGGCGAGCTTGGCGGTGTCGCCGTCGAAGAGGTCGAGCATGTCCTGGGCGGTGCCGACGGGGCCTTTGACGCCGCGCAGCGGGTACCGCTTGAGCAGGTCCTCGATGCGGTCGAGCGCGGCCAGCAGTTCCTCGGCCCAGGTCGCGAAGCGCTTCCCGAGGGTGGTGGCCTGGGCGGGCACGTTGTGGCTGCGTCCGGCCATGACGAGGTCGCGGTGCTGGGCGGCGCGGGCCGCGAGGCGCACGAGGGCGGCGACGAGGCGGTCGCGCACCAGCTCGAGGGACTGGCGGACCTGCATCTGCTCGACGTTCTCGGTGAGGTCGCGGCTGGTCATGCCCTTGTGGATGTGCTGGTGCCCGGCTCGCGCGGAGAACTCCTCGATGCGGGCCTTGACGTCGTGCTTGGTGACGCGCTCGCGCTCGGCGATCGAGGCGAGGTCGACCTGGTCGAGGACCCGCTCGTAGTCGGCGATCACACCGTCGGGGACGGTGACGCCCAGGTCGTGCTGGGCCTTGAGCACGGCCAGCCATAGGCGCCGCTCGGCTTTGATCTTGCCGACGGGGTCCCAGATGTCGCGCATCGAGGCGGAGGCATAACGCTCGGCGAGCACATTCGCAGTCACGCGCCCATCATGGCACTGCGCGCGTCCGACCGCGCAGGGTCGGCTGCCGACCGTGACCCGGTCGGCGGCACGGGTCACGGCGGGATCTGCGAGGCTCGCGCCACGCATGGCCCGCACGCATGCCCGCCCTAGTAAGGGTGGGTCACTGTTCGACCATCCCTAGCCCCCACCCACCCAGGGGACCGTAATGCCCACGATCCCCGGCGGGTACGACAAGAACCGGCGCCCGAAGCGCCGTTGTCACCCGAAAGAGGACAAGCGGCGAGCGCGTCGCCCGTTCACGACCCGCTCCCGCCGTCCCGAGTGCCGGGAACCACTCGGCGTGGCGGCTTACCTGCACGTATCCGGCACGTAAACTGACGGTGTGCGAGTACTCCTGATCGGCACCGGCGGCCGCGAGCACGCCCTCGCGGCGTCGCTGGCCGCAGACGAATCCGTCACCAAGCTCATCTGCGCGCCGGGCAACCCCGGCATGGCCGCCCTGGGCGACTGCGTGCCGGTGAACCAGACCGACCCGGCCGCCGTGGCGTCCCTGGCGGTGACCTCCGCGGCCGACCTCGTCATCGTCGGCCCCGAGGCTCCGCTCGTCGCGGGCGTCGCCGACGCGGTGCGCGCCAAGGGCATCCCCGTCTACGGCCCGAGCGGCGAAGCCGCCCTCATCGAGGGCTCGAAGGCCTTCGCGAAGGAGGTCATGGCCGCCGCGGGCGTCCCGACCGCCGCCGCGCGCGTCTGCAAGACCCGCGAAGAGGCCGAGGCCGCGCTCGACGAGTTCGGCGCGCCCTACGTCGTCAAGGACGACGGCCTCGCCGCGGGCAAGGGCGTCGTCGTCACCGAGGACCGCGAGCAGGCCCTCGCCCACGCGCTCGTATGCGAGCGCGTCGTCGTCGAGGAGTACCTCGACGGCCCCGAGGTCTCCCTCTTCGTCGTGAGCGACGGCACGCACGCGAGGGCGCTGCTGCCCGCCCAGGACTTCAAGCGCATCGGCGACGGCGGCACCGGCCCCAACACCGGCGGCATGGGCGCGTACACGCCGCTGCCGTGGGCCCCGGACGACCTCGTCACCGAGATCATGGAGCGCGTCGCCGAGCCGACCCTGGCCGAGCTGGCCGGGCGCGGCATCCCGTTCGTCGGCACCCTCTACTGCGGTCTGGCCCTGACCTCGAAGGGCCTCAAGGTCGTCGAGTTCAACGCCCGCTTCGGCGACCCGGAGATCCAGGCGATCCTCGCCCTCCTGGAGACCCCGCTCGGCGGGCTCCTGCACGCCGCCGCGACCGGGAAGCTCGACAAGTTCGGCAGCCTGTGGTGGCGTGAAGGCGCGGCCGTGTGCGTCGTCGTCTCCAACGAGGGCTACCCGGGCGACACCGTCACCGGCCGTCCGCTCTACGGCGCCGACGAGGCCGGGGTCTTCCACGCCGGCACCGCGCTCGACAACACCGGCCAGCTCATCGCCACCGGCGGCCGCGTCCTCAACTGCGTCGGCACCGGCGCCTCGGTCGCCCAGGCGCGCCAAGAGGCCTACGCCCTCGCCGAAGGCGTCAAGCTCGAAGGCGGCTACTACCGCAAGGACATCGCCGCCGGCATCTGAGCGCCGCGGGCAGCGTGAAGGCCGCCCCCGGTCGGGGCGGCACTCACTCGCTTTCCACGTCAATCGCCGGTGCGCGCGGTCACTGCCCGCGAACCGGTGGGCTCACGCCCCGTTCAGCTCCTCGCGGGAGATCGGGCAGGACATGCACCTCGGGCCGCCGCGGCCCGAGCCGAGTTCGGAGCCCGGGATCGTCATGACCTTGATGCCGGCGCGTTCGAGGCGCGCGTTGGTGACCGTGTTGCGCTCGTAGGCGACCGCCACACCGGGTGCGAGGGCGAGCGTGTTGTTGCCGTCGTCCCACTGCTCGCGTTCGGCCGTCACCACATCCCGCTCGCCGGTGTGGATGATCTCGATCCGGTCGACGCCGATCGCCTCGGCCGCGGCGTCCAGGAACCGCTTGGGGCCGCTGATGGAGAGGCTCTCGCCGCCGTCGGCGCTGGTGAGCGTGAACGCCTCCAGGCGCTGCTCGGCCGGGGCGTACATGACCATCCGTTCCCGGTCGACCATCGTGCACACCGTGTCCAGGTGCATCGTCGCCCGCCGCTGCGCGATCGGGACGACCAGCACCGTGTGGATCCGGCCCCGCTCGAAGGCCCTGCGCGCCAAGCGCTCCGCGCCGGCGGGCGTGGTCCGCTCCCCGACTCCGACGGCCAGGACGCCGGGCGCCAGCGCCAGCACGTCGCCGCCTTCCAGGTGCTCGAGCGAAGGGTCGTACAGCTTCGGCACGTCCGCGAAGCGCGGGTGGTGGTGGTAGATCAGGCCGGTCAACGTGGTCTCGCGGCGCCGCGCGGGCATCGCCAGACTGGTCACGGCCACCGCGTCGCCGATCCACACCGAGGAGTCCCGCGTGAACATCATGTTCGGCAGCGGGTCGATCACGAATTCGGTGGGTCGCATCATCTTGTGCCGCAACGATGCCGAGGAGCCGAACTCCTCTTTCGTCAAGCCCTCCACGAGGACCGCCGCGAGGCGTTCCGGCTCGAGGTCAGACAGGTACGCGGCGAGTTCGCGCCCCAGGGTCTGCCCCAGCCGCGGGTCGGCCGTCACCGAGACGCTCACGGCCTCGCGCGCGCCCGGCAGCTCCAGGCATTCCGCGAGCAGCGCGCCGACGTACAGGACCTCGACGCCGTGCTCGAGCAGCGTCCCCGCGAACCGGTCGTGCTCGGCCTGCGCCCGCTCCACCCAGGGGATCCCGTCGAACAGCAGCGCCCCGTTGTTGCGCGGGGTCAGGCGGCGCAGTTCGCCCCCGGGGTGGTGGAGCATGACACTGCGCAGGCGCCCCACCTCGGAATCGACACCGAAGGCAGGCGCGTCGTTGGCACTCATGATCTGAGGGTAGACGCGCGGGGGACGAAGATCAACTTATCTCTGTTAACGTGGACAGACTGAGCGTTACGACTACCCCCGGGACGCCCAAATTGACACAACTCGAACTCGTCATCCCGCTGCGGGCCTCCGCGCCCGGACCTGATGGCAGGAGGCTGGATCCGGCACTGGCCGCATGGCGCACCGCCGTGGCCGCCTCCGCCGACGCCTGTCTGCTCCTCGCCGCCGACACGCGGATCGTCGCCGTCTCCCGAGCCGCCCGGCATGTGCTCGGTTTCGGCCCCGACGTGGAGTCCGCCATGCCGCGGTTCCTCGACGCGGGCATCCGCTTCCTGGATTTCACGGCCGGCGCGCACCCGCTGGTCGATGCCGAGCTCGCCCGGCTCGCGCCCGTCCAGACGCTGCAGACCGACGCGCTCGAGCGCAGCCTCATGCGGATCGAGCATCGCGGCGTGCACCGCACGTTCGACGTGACGGCCTCGCCGCTGCATTCGCCGCCGCGCCTGGACGCGGTGGGGTCCTTGACGTTCCTGACGCCGATGGGCCCCGCCTGAGCGGGGCTCACGTCTCGTTCGAAACCGAGACGTCGGCGCCTCCAGGTACTTTTGCGCCAGGGGTCCCTTAAGAGACATATCCGTAATTTCGTCTATATCGTTTCTTAGTCGGCGTTGAGGTCGTACACCACGGCCGTGTCCGTGCGCTCCACCTCGACACCGAACGGGTCCGACTCGGTGTCCATCCCGGACCAGTCGCTGCCGGGCAGCGAACCGGGGAGGACCACCACCGTCTCGATGCCGGCCTCGCGCAACGACGCGATCGCGTCCTCGCTCGGGAAGCCCATCGACATCGATCGGATCCCGGCCTGCTCGTCGGGCGTGAACGCCGCGACGCCGTTGGCGATCTCGGGGAAGCCGTCGATGCTCCAGTACTGGACCTTCGTGTCGCCGCCGCCCGCGGGCAGGAACAGCACCGGACCCTCCAGCGTGGACATGTCGACGGGCGCCTCCGGCACCTCGACGTACGGGGCCACCGTGAGCCCCTCCCACAGGACCAGGCCGATCGGCACGAACAGCAGTGCATGCACCCGCCTGGGCGCCTTCACCCGCAATCGCCTGTCGACGCGCGCGCGGTGCGCCACGTCGTCGGCCTCGTCCGCGATGCGCGTGAGCGTCCCCGCCGCGAGCACCCCCAGGATCAGCGTCAAATAGATCGCCAGGCGCCCCGGTGTGCGGATCGCGTCCCAGCCCGGCGCGTACTCGTACAGCAGCGCCCATGCCCACGAACCGTCGTCGAGGAAGTTGGGGCCCATGGCGACCGCGAACACGACGGCGCCGCCCAGCGCGAGCCAGACCCGCTGCCAACCCGTCCAGCAGGACCAGACCAGCCCCGCGGCCGCCAGTGCGACCAGCGTGAAGCCGACCAGCAGTGCCTGCTCGGGCGCCCACGTCAGGTCCGTGCGCGCGGCCTCGTGCGCCGCGCCCCACACGCGCGACTCCTGCGGGGCGATGATGAAGCTCTGCCAGGTGGGGCTGAACCAGCTGATGTACTCGGCGTCGCGCACCGCCTCGGGGTAGTCGCCGGCGACGACCGCGTGCTTGTCCGCGATCCACAGCACCCCGAGGCTGAAGACCGAGCCGCCGATGCCGTTGGCGGCCAAGGTCTGCCAGCGCAGCCGCGGACGTTTGGCGAGCCAGTGGAGGCCCACGACCACGCCGATGCCGAGCAGCAGGTAGACGAACGGGATGCCGAGCCCCGCGCCGATCGAGAACTGCCACAGGGCGGTGAGCCATCCGGCGAGGATCCAGCCGGGGCGCTGCCGCTCGGGTTTGAAGCCTCCACGGAGTGAGTAGCCGTGGCCGCGCGCGAGCATCGCGAGGGCGAGGACGATGCCGCCGCTGGAGAGAACCTGGAGGTGCCCTGCCTGGCCGAGTTTCCAGGGGGCGTAGGCGAAGGCCGCGGCGGCGACGGCCGAGCCGGCGACGCGGGCGCCGAGTTGGCGCAGGAGGGCGTAGGCGCCGAGGAACGCGAGGGCGAACGTGCCGATGTAGAGGATGTTGTAGACGACGAGCGCGCTGGTGGGGCTGGTGGCGAGGAGAGCCGCGGGGGCGTAGCCCATGAGGGTGTCGGTGAAGAGGTAGGCGTCGTCGAGGGGCCAGAAGCTGTTGGTGTCCCAGATGCCGGCGGGGTTCTCGCGGAGGGCGTGGCCGACCCAGCCGAGGATGTAGGTGAGGAGGAGCGGGTCGCCGGTGTCGTGGGGGATGCGATCGGTGAGGTGGCGCGCGAGGGGCCAGGTCATGGCGAGGGCGAGGAGGACGCTGCAGAGCCCGGCGAGGGTCCATTCGTGGGTGGCGGCGCGGCGGAGGCCGCGGCCGAGGGCGCGCATGCGGCCGGGCGGGAGGGTCTCGGGCGGGTCTTCGCCGCCGGCGAAGCGCTGCCAGCGTTCGTGTTCGCGGATGCTGCTGTCGCCGGTGCCGGTCCGGGGGGCTTCGCCCGGGTGCGCGGGGGCCTCGGGCTCGCGCGGTTCTGCGGGCTCGGTGTCGGGCTTGGTCGTCGCCATGGGGTTCTCGCGGTCCTCGCTCGGTGCTGTCCCGCACATCCTACGGACGGGTGCGCCGCTCGATACGGGCGCATGAGGACGGATCCGGGCGTGGCGCCGGATTCGGGGCGGCCGGGGCCGTCACCTTTCCCGTGCCCGCTCGTTGAACGGTGTTGAGACCTGATTCCCGCTAACGATCAGGTCGGCATCCGGTCGAAGACGCAGTTGGAGAGACGCAGGCATGGGAAGTCACACCACGAAGCCCGGCAAGCAGTCCCGGGCCCAGACGCGTCCTCCGCTGCCGTACCCGGTGAACGACGGCCGGATCGCTCCCGCGATCCAGGAGGCCATGGACCGGCGTGCGCATCGGAGGAAGTCGCGCTTGGCGGCGATCTCGGCGGCTTCGATGCTCGCGATCGGCGGAGCGGCCGGGGTGAGCATCGCGACCGCCGACGAGCAGGAGTCGGGCAGCGGCGGCGAGGTCGTGTTCAGCGGCGACTGCGGCACCCTCGGGCTGGTCTCGGCCAGCTCTTATCCCGACGCCTCGGAGCTGACGGTCGAGCAGGGTTCGCAGGTGCGCTACAGCAACGACCTGGGCATTGACGCGAAGCTGCACGTGGGCGACGAGGTCTACGACATCGGCTCGGGTGCGAGCCAGGTGTTCGAGATGAACCGCTCGGCCGAGGTGGCGATGGTCCCGAACTGCCACGGGCTGTTCGCCGAGTACGGGTCGGCGCAGGTGCGGGTCGTCGAGGCGCAGTCCGACGACGCGCAGGCGGGCGAAGACGAGGCCGGCGAGGACGAGGCCGGCGAGGACGTCGAGCTTCCCGCCGCGGAGGACGATGCCGAAGCGCCGCAGGACTACTCGCGGGGCGACGGCGCCGGCGTCTCGGATGGCGCCGGCGAGGCCCAGCAGGGCCCCGAGCCCGCAGCGCCCTCCTCCGCTGCGGAGGAGGTCCTCGAAGAGGACGAGGTGAACGCGTTCGGCCCGCCGCCTTCGGCGCAGGACTCCGGCGCGGACGACTTCGTTCCCGCCTCTGAGGACGAGATCGTGGCGGTCGACCCGAAGGCCGTGGCCGACGGCGCGAACGGCCTGTTGGCCCTCGTCGCGATCATCTGCCTGGTCGGCATGGCCGCCGCGGTGACGCGCACCCTTCTCAAGCAGCGGGCGGCGGCATGACGCCGGTACCCGTCCCGAGCCCGGCGCCGCAGGCCGCCGCGAGCGCTCCCGTGCATGGTCCGGCCCGTCACCTTCACGGCGCGCAAGCGTCGCCGTGGGTGCCGAGCGGCCGTGTGCGGAACCGGCGCGACCGGCTGCGTGCGGCCCGGTGCCTCACCGGCCCCGACCAGACCCGCGTTTCGCGGGCCGGACGGCCGAGGCGCGGTGCGGTGGAGTCTCCGTGAGGCACTGAGGTTCGGGCGCTCGTTGATGGTCATTTCCTCCCCAGGTCCCACTCCGAACGCCAGTCCCAGTGCCTCACGGCCTACCGAGTTCCACAGGTTCGAACGCAGCGCCCGCCGATTCGGCGGGCGCTGCGTCGTTGCCGGTCGCGGCCGTGCGAGCGACCATGGAGAGAGCAGTATCACCGAGTGTTTCAGGCGGTGTTGTGCAACCGTTACGGAACTCTCCATCAACCCTGCTTGTCATCACTTCGACGACTGCTTTAGCGTGGGCCGCAGCATCTCGTTCGCGCCCCCGCACTGAAGTCAGGTTTCTGTTGTGACCTCCCAGCCCAAGCACACCCCCTCGCGACGGCTCTGGCCTTTCCTCGCCGTCCCGGCGATCGCCGTGATCATCGCGGCCGTCATCTACATCGTCGACCTCTCAGGCGATGACGGCGGCTCCGGCGGTGCCGCCGCCGGGACCCTGCCCGGCTCCCAGGAGTCCGTCGAGGACGACTCCTCGATGCAGCCTTCGGAGGAGGAGCTGCACGCGGCCGCGCAGGCGCGGCTCCAGGCCGACCTCGACGCCGCCGTCAGCGAGTACGTGACGAGTCTGGAGGACGAGAACTTCTACGCCTCGGTCGCCGTCGACGACACCGAGTTCCAGCTCGCGTACGAGGGCGAGGTGCAGCACGACACGGCGTCGATCGTGAAGGTCGAGATCCTCACGATGGTGCTGGAGGCGTACGGGACGCTCGACGAGGTGCCGGGCTGGCTGCTCGACCGCGCCGAGTCGATGATCAAGAACTCGAGCAACGACGCCACGAACGACATGCTGTACGGGGGCACGTTCGACGACGGGCACGACGCGATCCGGCAGGCGCACATCGACTACGGGCTCGAGCACACGAACCCGAACGAGACCGAGCAGTGGGGCAAGACCCAGACGACCGCCGTCGACCAGCTGCGGGTGCTGGAGCTCGCGCTGTACGAGGACGTGCTCGACGCCGAGCAGGTCGAGTACGCGCGCTCGCTCATGGGCGACCTGTCGCAGTCGCAGGAGTGGGGCGTCTCGGCCGCGGCGGCCGAGGGCGAGACGGTGTGGATGAAGAACGGCTGGGACACGCGGGACGCGATGGGCGGCGAGTGGGTGGTGAACTCGATCGGCGTGATCGACGGCGAGTCCGAGGAGCCCGTCAAGATCGCGATCCTCACCGGCGGATCGGCCACGGACGACGAGGGCATCGAGCGGGTCGAGGAGCTCGCGAAGATCATCCGCGAGGTCGTCGAGACCGACCTGGACACGTAGGCGGTTCGCTCTTTCGGGTGACAAGGTCGCCGCTGGGGCCGGTTCTTGTCGGCCCCGGGCGGGATATTTGCGGCGGACCCTGCTTTCCCCTCCAGTGGTGGGTGGGGGTTTGTGGACGGGGAACTGCGGGCCTTACCCTCGCGGGATGAGCGATCTGATCTCCGCGTTGACCGGAGCCGGGCTCGAGCCCGTCACGGATGAGGACGTCCTCGCCTCGCATTCGGTGGACCACGCGGCGCTCGTGCCGCCCGGCCGGGCGGTCGCGCTCATCCGGGCGCGGTCGACCGAGGAGGTCAGCGCCACGATGCGCGTCGCCGCGGAGTTCGGCGCCCCCGTGGTGCCGCAAGGGGCGCGCACCGGGCTCGCCGGGGCGGCCACCGCCGTCGACGGCGCGATCCTCCTCGACGTCTCGCCGATGGACCGGATCCTCTCGATCGACCCCGTGAACCGTCTCGCGGTCTGCCAGCCCGGCGTCCTCAACGCCGCGATCACGGGCGCCGCGAGCGAATTCGGGCTCCGCTACAGCCCCGACCCGGGTTCATGGCAGATCTCCACCATCGGCGGGAACATCGCCACCGCCGCCGGCGGCATGTGCTGCGTCAAGTACGGGACCACCCCTGAATACGTGATCGGCCTCGAAGTCGTACTCGCCTCCGGCGAGGTCATGCGCTGCGGCCGCGAGACCGCCAAGGGCGTCGCCGGGTACGACCTGGTGCGGCTCTTCTGCGGTTCCGAAGGGACCCTTGGGATCATCACCGAGGCCACGGTGAGGCTCTCGCCCGTCCCGGCCGGGCGGCTCACCCTCGCGGCGGTCTTCGCCACCACCGCCGACGCCGGTCGCGCCGTCACCGCGATCATGGCCTCCGGTCAACAGCCGAGCCTGCTCGAACTCATCGACAACGTGCACCTGCGGGCACTGGAAGACCTGCGCCCCATGGGATTGCCGACCGAGGCCGCCGCGATGCTGCTCGTGGCCGCCGACGCGAACCCGGCCGAGGAACTGGCCGCGATCGAAGCGCTCTGCAATGCGTCCGGCGCCTCCGAGGTGTACCGGGCGACCGATGCCGAAGAGGCGGACGCGCTCCTCGAATCGCGGCGCAGCGCCTATCACGCGATGGAGCGGCTGGGCACGGTCCTGGTCGACGACATCGCGGTCCCGCGCTCGCGCCTGGCCGAAGCGCTCGACGGCGTGCAGGCCGCGGCGGCGAGGCACGGCGTGGTCATCGGCGTCATCGCCCATGCGGGGGACGGGAACCTGCACCCCAACATCATCGTGCATCCGGAGGAGCCGGACTCCCTCGAAGCCGGGCGGGCCGCGTTCGACGAGATCCTCGAGATGGCACTCGCCATGGGCGGCACCATCACCGGTGAGCACGGCGTGGGAATGCTCAAACGCGATTGGCTCACAAAGGAACTCGACCCGGTGAATCTCGCCGTGCAGCGGCGGATCAAGAACGCGCTCGACCCGCTCGGCATCCTCAACCCCGGAAAAGTCCTCGCAGGTTGAGCGGTACGGACTCAGAGTTCTGGTGCGGCCGATACGGTTTCGTGTCGATCCTGTTACACGTTAATGGGGCCGCAGCGCTTGCCCATTCGCTGCGGCCCCGATAAAGTGGAGGAGCTCCACTTTTCATTGGCACCAGTAGGGCTGTGCCCGATTGCCCTTACTGGCTTTGTGCCCCCGGATTGTTCCGTGCCTCCCGGAAGACTGCCCATGTCCGTCCGTTTGGCTTGTCGGCGTGACCGGAACACTCATTACTATGAGGACCGTCTCTGGGCGTGGCCTGTGCTGAGCCTGAGAAGAACCTGGGAAACGATGTCAAACCGTTACTCGGGAACCTCGAAACCCGCGAGTTTGTCCAGCTCAGCGGTGATGTCAGGGCGCTGAGCGACCGGCTCGCCGTCGATTTGGGTGATGAAGGCCACACCTCGCACGGAGGAACTCAGCCACGCCGCCTCGGCGTTCTTCAAGTCCCCCAACGAGATCAGCTTCTCCACCGTCTTCAGGCCCGCTTTCGGGGCCTGCTCCAGCAGGTACGCGCTCGTCGTGCCCGGCAGGATCCCCGCCGAGGTCGGCGTGGTGCAGAGCGTTTCGCCCTCCAGCCACAGCAGCGACGAGGTCGGGCCCTCCAGCGCGAAGCCGTCGGCCGAGACCCACAGGGCGTCATCGGCGCCCTGGGTCTTCGCCCAGCGGGTCACCGCCATCATCGAAGCGTACGACAGGGCTTTGACGCCGCCTAGAAGCCACGGGGCTTCGCCCCGCGCGTCGGCATTCACCCCCAGGGTCGCCGTGGCGATCTTCAGGCCGTCTCGACGCGGCAGGATGCGCTCGCGCGGAACGGGGTCCACCGTCGCGTAGACGGTGGGCGGGCCGCCGTGCTCGCGGCCGCGGGTGGCGACCAGGCGCAGCGCGCCCTCGCCGTCGGCCCGCTCGCGCCAGGCCTCCAGGGCCTGCTCGGCCAGCTCGGCCATGTCGGCCTTCGCGGGCAGCTCGAACTCTATGCGGCGAGCGGATTTCGCCATCCGGTCGAGGTGCTCCGAAAGGAGGAACGCCTGACCGGCGCGGACGTTGATGGTCTCGAAGACGCCGTCGCCCCGGAGGACTCCGAGGTCGTCGGCGCACAGGAGCGGCGCGTCGGAGTCGACGACGCCGCGGTGCAGTACTGCGGTCACTAGTGCCATGAACTCATTCTGCTCCTCGCTGCAGCGCGACCGCCGCCGCGAGGCCGTGTCGGCCCGGAGTCGACCCCGACGCTGCCGTCGCGAGGCCCGTCGACCCCGCGGCCGCCGCCAGGCGTGCCGGGTCAGCAGCCGCCGCAGCCAGGCCGCATCGGCCCCGGGTGGACCCCCGTCCACCAACCCCCACCCACCACGAGAGGGGAACGAAGGGTCCGGCGCAAATATCCCCCGCGGGACCGACAAGAACCGGCCCCCGCGGCGCCCTTGTCACCCGAACGTGTCCCCTCGCGGGCGCAGTACGATGCACCTATGCCCACCGAAGCCGAGGCGGAGACCGAACTGGCCGCGGTGCTGCGCGCCAAGGGCCTGCGCATGACCGCGCAGCGCCAGCTCGTCCTGGAAGCGGTCCGCGCGCTCGGGCACGCGACCCCCGAGCAGATCCACGAGCGCATCCGCGGCCAGGTCGAAGGTGTGAACATCACCACCGTCTACCGCACCCTCGACCTGCTCGAAGAGCTCCAGCTCGTCTCCCACACCCACCTCTCCCACGGCGCGCCGACGTACCATCTGTCAGGCGACCGCGGCCACGCCCACCTCGTGTGCCACCGCTGCGGCCGGATCACCGAAGTCGACCCCTCCCTGTTCGCCAACGCGCGCGAGGAAGTCGCCGACGCCAGCGGGTTCGTCATGGACATCGGCCACGTCGCCGTGTTCGGGACCTGCGCCGAATGCCTGGAGAAGGAACGATGACCGAGACGACCCCGTCCCCGCTGCTCAGCCTTCCCGGCGCCGTCGCCACCGAAAGCGGCCGCACCGCCTGGCACTACGGCGGGCCGCTCACCGAGCAGCGCAAGGCGATGGCGTCCGGCGCGCTGTTCGACCGCTCCGACCGCGACCTCATCTCGGTCACCGGCGCCGCCCGCCTGGAATGGCTGCACTCGCTCACCACCCAGCACCTCCAGTCCCTGAAGCCCCACGAGGGCACCGAGGCGCTGGTCCTCTCCCCGACCGGCCGGGTCGAGCACCACATGAACGTCTTCGACGACGGCCGGTCCACCTGGCTCGACACCGAGCCCGGCCGCGGCGAGCCGCTCCTGAAGTACTTGGAGCTCATGAAGTTCCGCACCGAGGTCGACCTCCGCGACGAGAACGGCACCTGGGCCCTGTTCACCTACACGTTCAAGGACGCCGACGAGTCGGCTCCGGTCGTGCAGCCGGTCCCCGCAGCGAAGTTCGTGCAGCGGGAGGTCCCACTGACCCCCACCGCGCTCTACCCGGGCGACGCGCTCGACTCGACGACCGGATGGATCCGCCGCACCGACGCACTCGGCGTACCCACCTTCGACCTGTGCGTCCGCTACGAGGACATCGACTCGTTCGTCCTCGGAGGCGACGCCGCCCCGGCCGGCACCTGGGCCTGGGACGCCCTCCGCGTCGCGGCCGGCCTGCCCGCCTTCGGGATCGACACCGACGAGAAGACCGTCCCGCACGAGGTCCACCACTGGCTCCAGCGCGCCGTCCACTTCAACAAGGGCTGCTACCGCGGCCAGGAGACCGTCGCCAAGGTCCACCACCTCGGCCAGCCGCCCCGCCGCCTCGTCATGCTCCACCTCGACGGCACCGACGAGCACCCGCCCGCCCATGGCACTCCGATCACCTTGGGCGACAAGCAGGTCGGCACCATCGGCACCGCCGTGCAGCACTACGAGCTCGGCCAGATCGCGCTCGCCCTGCTCAAGCGGAACGTCGCCGACGACACTGACGCGCGTCTCATCGTGGGTGATCAGGCAGCGCGCCAGTGACACTGCGGTTAACCTCGCGGTATGAGTGCTTCCTACCGCGGCGGCGAACCCGTCGCCGAGATCGTCAGGTCCGGATTCGCCGAGAGCCTCCACCGGGGCAGCGTCGCCGTGACCGACCCTTCCGGAAACCTCCTCGCCTCGATCGGCGACACCGGTTCCGCGGTCTTCCCCCGCTCCTCCAACAAGCCCATGCAGGCCCTCGCCATGCTCCGCGCCGGCTGGGCACCCGGCACCGAGGCCGACCTCGCCATCGCCTCGGCCAGCCACCGCGGCGAACCGTTCCACCTCGCCCAGGTCGCCTCCGTGCTCGGCAGCGCCGGGCTCGACGAGGACCACCTCCGATGCCCGGCCGACCTGCCGAGCGACCCCACCGCCCGCAATACGGTCGTCGCCGACGGCGGGGAGCCCCGCCGCGTCTACATGAACTGCTCCGGCAAGCACGCCGGGATGCTCGCGGCCTGCGCCGCGAACGGCTGGGACCTCGCGACCTACCGCGATCCCGAGCACCCGTTCCAGCGGCTCGTCATCACCACCGTCCAAGAGCTCACCGGCGACGAGGTCGAGACCATCGGCGTCGACGGCTGCGGCGCCCCGGTCCTCGCCGTCTCCCTCGCCGGGATCGCCCGCGCCTTCTCGCGCCTCGTCGAAGCCCCCGCGGGCACGAACGAACGCCGCGTCGCGGATGCCATGCGCGCCAACCCGAAGCTCATCGACGGGACCCGCGGTCCCGACCACCGCATGATGACCGCCCTCCCCGGCCTGCTCGCCAAGGGCGGCGCCGAAGGCGTCCACGTGCTCGCCGCTCCCGGCGTCGGCGCGGTCGCCGTCAAGATCGACGACGGCGCGGGCCGGGCCTCCACGCCCGTCGCGCTGCGCGCGCTCACCACCATCGCCGGACTCGAGATCCCCGCGGAGGCCAAGCCCGAGGTGGACGCGCTCCTGTGGCCGGAAGTGGTCGGCGGCGACCAACCGGTCGGGCGCCTGCGCACCCTCCTGTGAGTGGCCTGCAACTCAACCGGGGCAATACCCCGTTGAACACCCAGGTCCGGGCACGGTAGTATCGTCGCGTTGCAAGTACCAACACTCGCGCGAGTGGCGGAATGGCAGACGCGCTGGCTTCAGGTGCCAGTGTCCGTAAGGACGTGGGGGTTCAAGTCCCCCCTCGCGCACCGACAGGGCCCGGAGGTTTCGACCTCCGGGCCCTTCACTTCTTCCAAGAGCCCGGCCTCCTGGCCGGACGCGAGCGGGAACACCCCGCGAACCTTGCGCGTTAGGCTCGGGAGGGAACCGGATCAGCATCGAGACGAGTGGGGCCACACCGAACCATGAGTGAAGCGAACAGCAAGTCGGAGCAGGGCGAACGCGAGTCCGACGAGCAGCCGTTCATCGTCGACGCCGAGGGCAATCCGGTGAAGACCGAGGCCGAGCCCGCAGACGTCGAGGACGAGGACCGCTACGAGTCCGACCCGACCAAGCTCGTTCCCGAGCCCGCCAAGGTCATGCGCGTCGGCTCGATGATCAAGCAGCTGCTCGAAGAGGTCCGCGCCGCCGACCTCGACGCCAAGGGACGCCAGCGCCTGCGCGACATCCACGCCCGCTCCATCGCCGAGCTCGAGTCCGGGCTGGCCCCGGAGCTCCGGGACGAGCTGGAGCGGCTGTCGCTGCCGTTCAGTGCCGATGAGATCCCGACCGAGGCGGAGCTGCGGATCGCTCAGGCCCAGCTCGTGGGTTGGCTCGAGGGCCTGTTCCACGGCATCCAGGCGGCGCTGGTGGCGCAGCAGATGGCCGCGCGCCTGCAGTTGGACCAGATGCGTTCGGGCGAGTTGAAGGCGCTGCCCGCGGGTGAGGACCTTCCGCCGCAGCTCCGGGCCGTGATGGCGGAGCGGGCGGCGCGCGGTGACGATCGCGACCACCACCCTGGTCAGTACCTGTAGGGCTGTCTCATGCCTTAGACTCGGGCCTGCCTTCCCGGCGGGTCCGGCCGCGCCCGCGGCGGGGGCCGGTGTGGTTCGAGGGTTTCGCCTGGTGCGTTGCGCGAGCCATAATTGGTAGCCACGGCGAAGCCCGCGAGCCGTTAATTTGCGCGACCCCGACGTCTCCCGCAGTCGGGGTGAGACCACTGGAGAGCTGAACACGGTGCTGTACAAGACGTTGCAATGGACGGCCGCGCCGACCATCAAGCTCATCTACAGGCCTTGGATCGACGGGAAAGAGAACATCCCGGAGGACGGTCCGGTCATTCTGGCGTCCAACCACCTCTCCGTGGCCGACCACTATTTTCTGGGTCTGACCACCAAGCGGCACATCGCGACGATGGCGAAGATCGAGTACTTCACGGGTGCGGGTCTGAAGGGCAAGCTGATCTCGTCGACGGTGAAGGCGCTGGGCCAGGTGGCGGTGGACCGTTCGGGCGGGCGCAAGAGCGCCGCTTCGCTGGAGCCGTCGCTGGAGGTGCTCGAGGAGGGCCGGGTGTTCGCGATCTTCCCGGAGGGCACGCGTTCGCCTGACGGGCGGCTGTACCGGGGCAAGCCGGGGGTGGCGCGGTTGGCGCTCACGTCGGGTGCGCCGGTGATCCCGGTGGGGTTGATCGGGACGGAGAAGGTGCTGCCGATCGGGGAGTCGCGGCCGCGTGTGGCGCCGGTGGGCGTGCGGGTGGGCAAGCCGCTCGATTTCACGCGGTACAAGGGCATGGAGAACGACCGGGTGGTGATCCGTGCCGTCACCGATGAGGTGATGGACGCGATCCGCCGGTTGACGGGCCAGGAGTACGTGGACAAGTACGCGAAGCGGAACGGTTCGAGTTCCGAGGCTTCCGACTGACGTTTCGTCAGCCGCCGGTGGTGGTGGCGGCGCCGGTCGGCGTGGCGGTTCCCGTGGGTGTGGTCGTGCCCGTGGGGGTGCCGCTGGGGGTGCTTCCGGGCGCGGTGGCGGCGGTGCCGGTCGGTGTCGCGGTTCCCGTTGGGAGCGCAGGGGTTTCGGTGGTCGGTGCGGGGGCGGTCGGGAGGCCGTCGACGTCGCTGATGGTGACGCCCCAGATCTCCACCGGGACGGGCGGTGCGCCGTCGTATTCGACGGTTTCGGTGAGGGCCGCGATCTGGTCGAGCACTTCGTAGCCGTCGACGATGCCGCCGATGATGCTGACTCCGGGGGTGGGGACCGCGGCGCCGCGGATGAGCGCGAAGGAGCTGCCCGCTCGGCCCTGGTCGTCGGTGATGAGGGCGAGGACGTCGGCGACGTCGTTGCCGGCCATGCCGGTCTCGGCTTGGTAGCGCCAGCCCGGTCCGTGCGATTCCTCACCGTTCTCAGCGGCGGCGCCGGGCTCGAGTCCGGGGCTGCCGCAGCGGAGGATCGCGGTCGGGGCGACGGCCTGGGTGGTGAGCCGGTCGCATTCGTGGGAGGCGTAGAACGCGGTCTGGGAGAGGTGTGTGAAGGCCTGGACGCCGCAGGGGGCGAGGTCGCCCCAGAGGAGGACGACGATTTCGCCGTAGTTGGTCTGGACGGTGGCGAGGGAGCGTTCGGCGGGGGTGCCCGGTTCCATCGGGTCGGCGCCCTGCCCGGCGTCGTCGGCTTCGGTGACGGTGCACTGCCGGGCGATGACGTCGCCGGTCTCGCCGGCGTCGCCGCCGTCGTCGCGGAAGGCGAGCCAGGTGACCGCGGCGATCGAGCCGGCGGTGAGGACGACCGCGCCGAGTCCGGCGAGTCCGCGTTTCCAGCTGCCGGTGCCCTCGCGCTGCCACGGCGCCGTTCCGCGGTAGGGATTCGACGCTACGGGTTCGTGGTCGGTCTCGCTGGGGTCGCGGCGGGGCTCCATGTCTGAGCATCGTACGGTGCCTCGTCTCGCGCGAGGTAGGCGTATCCGACGCAGATCAGACCGTAGGAGAGCGCTACGCCGACGAGGGTGCCGGGGGCGTAGCCGTTCTCGGGGACGACGAACGCGGCGGCGAAGAGGCCGGCGAGGTAGCCGACGTTGTAGACGGTGTCGTTGACGCTGAAGACGCGTCCGCGGTAGGCGTCCTCGACGCCGCGCTGGATGCTGGTGTCCACGGTGATCTTGAGGCCTTGGGAGGCGATGTTCACCAGGAGGACCGCGACGGCGAACATGACCGGCAGCATCGTGCTCGAGAGCGCGGCGACGACGAGCGCGCACAGCGCCATGAGCACGACGATCCAGTTCTTGGGGCCCCACACGCGGGTGGCGCGCGGGGTGGCGATGGCCGCCGCGAGGACGCCGACGTTGCCGAGGACGGCGAGGACGAGCAGCCACGAGATGGTGGTGGTGCGGGTCGGGTCGGACTGCACGTCCCAGAAGAAGCCCATGAACAGGGCGATCGCGATGATGAACACGATCCCGTACAGGAACCGGTGCAGGCCTTGCACGGCCATGACGAGCGCGGGTCCTCTGCGGCGGCCGAGGTGCTTGAACCCCTCCCACATGCCCGAGCTGGTCTGGGCGATGCCGCGCCACAGGCCGGTGGCGGCGTTCGCGTCCTCCGGCGGGCCGAGGTCGGCGCTGCGGAACGAGGCCCCCACGATGCACGCCGAGGCGAGGTAGCCGACCCCGGCGGCCAGCGCGAGCATCGAGTAGGAGACGCCGGAGTCGAGGAGTTTGGCGATGCCGGTGGTGGCCAGACCGAGGCCGTAGGCGAGCGCGCCGAGGGTGGAGGCGAGGGAGTTGGCGGTGACGAGGTCTTTGGCGGGGACGACCTGGGGGTGGGCGGCGCCGAGTCCGGCGAGGACGAACCGGTTGGCGGCGAGGACGATCATCGCGCACAGCACCCAGGACCAGTTGAAGCCGCCGGGGAGTGTCAGGGCGATGACGATCATGAGTGCGGCGCGCACGAGGTTCGCGCCGCCGATGAGGTTGCGGCGGCTGAAGCGGTCGAGGACGGTGCCGACGTAGGGCCCGAGCAGGGAGTACGGGCCGAGGAGGATCGCGACGCCGGCGGCGTAGCGGAAGGGGTCGCTGGCTTCGCCGAGGGCGGGGTTGAAGAAGACGGAGAGCGCGAGGGAGGCCTGGAACATGCCGTCGGCCGCTTGCGACGTCAGCCGCACCGCCAGCAGGTGCCGGAATCGGCGGTTGCTCGCGAGGTTCCGAACGTGGCCGTCGGTGCGCATTGTCCGAGGATAACTCCGGTGAATGCCCGGGGGGACCCCTTCTCGGCGAGCTCGCGAGCCGTAATCCGGCTCGGGCTTCCAGTCGGAGTCCCCCTTGGGTGCGTGTCGGGTCTACAGGCCCGCGATGAAGTTCTCGACGGAGATGCGAGCTTCTTCGTCGGAGAACTGCTTGGCCGGCGACTTCATGAAGTAGCTGGAGGCCGATTCGACCGGGCCGCCGTGGCCGCGGTCGAGGGCGATCTTCGCCGCGCGGACGGCGTCGATGATGACGCCCGCGGAGTTCGGCGAGTCCCACACTTCGAGCTTGAGTTCCGCGTTGAGGGGCACGTCGCCGAAGGTGGTGCCCTCCAGGCGGATGTACGCCCACTTGCGGTCGGTGAGCCACGGGACGTGGTCCGAGGGGCCGATGTGCACGTCGGCGCCGAGCATCTCGTGCGGGATCTGCGAGGTCACGGCCTGGGTCTTGGAGATCTTCTTGCTCTTGAGGCGGGTGCGCTCGAGCATGTTCATGAAGTCCATGTTGCCGCCGAAGTTCAGCTGGTACGTGCGGTCGAGGCGCACGCCGCGGTCTTCGAACAGCTTCGCCAGTACGCGGTGCACGATGGTGGCGCCGACCTGCGACTTGATGTCGTCGCCGACGATCGGGATGCCCGCGTCGGTGAACTTCTGGGCCCATTCGGGGTCGGAGGCGATGAACACGGGGAGGGCGTTCACGAACGCGGCGCCCGCGTCGATCGCGGCCTGCGCGTAGAACTTCGCGGCCTTCTCGCTGCCGACGGGCAGGTAGCAGACCACGACGTCCGTCTTCGCCGCCTTGAGCGCGGCGACGACGTCGACCGGCTCGTCGGAGGACTCGGTGACCATCTCGGTGTAGTACTCGCCCAAGCCGTCGTGGGTCGGGCCCCGCAGGACCGGGACGCCGGTCGGAGGCACGTCGGCGAACTTGATGGTGTTGTTCTCCGACGCGAAGATCGCGCTTGCCAGGTCTTGGCCGACCTTCTTGGCGTCGACGTCGAATGCGGCGACGAACTCGATGTCGTTCACGTGGTAGTCGCCGAACTGGACGTGCATGAGGCCCGGCACCCGGTCCTCGGGCTTGGCGTCGCGGTAGTACTCGACGCCTTGGACCAGCGAATTGGCGCAGTTGCCCACGCCGACAATGGCTACGCGCAGCTTACCCATCGCGCATGCCTCCTTTGCCTTGTTTATTTGGGTCTCCGGCGCTCGCAGCCGGATCGGGTGTTCCCTGTTCCGTGACGGCCTGGTGCCGTCCCGGTTCGGCGAAGGGCTCGCCGAAGTCGTCGTGCCGCTCGGGGCGGCGGCTCTCCTCGGAGGCGATGAGCTCGTTGAGCCATCGCACCTCCCGCTCGGCGGTCTCGAGCCCGTGCCGCTGGAGTTCGAGCCCGTAGGCGTCGAGCCGTTCGGCGGTGCGGGCGAGGGCCTCGCGGATGCGCTCGCGGCGCTCCTCGACGCGGCGGCGGCGGGCCTCGAGGATCCGCAGGCGCGTGGCCGGGTCGGTGCGGGAGAAGAACGCGAAGTGCACCCCGAACAGGGCCTCGTCGGCCGATTCGGGGCCGGCGTCGGCCATGAGCTGAGCGAAGTGCTCTTTGCCTTCGGGTGTGAGCCGGTAGACCTTGCGGGCCCGGCGCCCGGTGAGCAGCGGGGTCTCTGCCGCACCCTCTCGTGGGGCTTCTTCGGCGATGAGCCCGCGCATGCGCATGCGTTTGAGCGTCGGGTAGAGGGAGCCGTAGCTGAACGCGGCTCTGATGGCCCCGAGCAGGGCGAGCAGGCGTTTGCGCAGCTCGTAGCCGTGCATGGGGGTCTCGTGCAGGAGTCCCAGGATGGCCAGCTCGAGCATCGCGTCCCTCCTCTCACACGGCGATCTAACGCGCTGATGTATCGCTCCGATACATCAGGGTTAACCATAGCGGCAGGCGCAAATCACGTCAAGGTACGGGTCCGCGCCCTGTTCAGAGGGCTTGTCATCCGATAAGCTGGCCCACCGAGCGATCTAGCAGAGTTCTCTCAATTTCGATGTGCGAAACTGCGAGACGACCGGCCACCCCCCATGCCGGGAGTAGACCTTTGCGACCGCCGGTCCGCCGGGCGCGTCCCCCTCGGGACAGCGCGCGCCAGGTGCACCGGGCCGACCGGCAAAACCCGCAATATGCCTGGGTTACACAGCACGTGGATGGTTGAGCATGAGCGACTACGGTTATCGTCCCGCCCCGCCCCCCGAGGACGGCAGGCCCCAGGGCCAAGGCGGACGACCGGACGGCCGCGCCTATGGCAACGCCGGTTCCGGTGACCGCCAGAGCGACTACGGCTGGGGCGGCGCGCAGCAGGGCGGCCACGGCCAGGCCCCGCGTCCGCGCCAGCAGCCGTACGGCACGCCTGCCTCGGGCAGCGCCTCGGTCGGCAGCGCCTCGGTCGGCCGCGGCTCGGTCCCGCCGGGACGCGGCACGTCCGGAAGCGCAGCCGTGGGCGGCCGCCCCACCGGCTCCGCCTCCGTCGGCGGCAGCGCCTCGGTCGGCGGCCCCGGCCGCACCGGCCGGGCGAGCGTCGGCTCCGCCTCGGTCGGTTCCGCTTCCGTGGGATCGGCCTCCGTCGGCTCCGCCTCAGTCCGGCCCGTCAGCCCGGCCGGTCCCGGCGAGGGCACCGGCCGCGCCAGCGTGACCGGCACCCGCCGCGCCGGCCCGAGGAACAAGCGCGACCTCGAAGGCGAGGGCGGCAAGAAGAAGCGCAAGCGCATCGGCCGCAAGATGCTCGCCGCGATGATCGCCCTCGGCGTCATCGGCATCGCCTCCATCACCGTGGTCGGCGTCTACTACTTCCAGGACACGCCGCCGCTCACCGGCCTCGCCCGCGACGGCGAGTCCTCCTCCTTCTACCTCGCCGACGGCACCACCCAGGTCGGCGCGTTCGGCGACACCCTCCGCATGCAGGCGAAGGAAGAGGACATTCCCAAGACGGTCACCGACGCCCTGGTGGCGTTGGAGGACCGCAAGTTCTGGGACCACGGCGGCGTCGACTTCACCCGCACCGCGGGCGCGCTCGTCAACAACCTCACCGGCGGCGACATGCAGGGCGCCTCGACCATCACCCAGCAGTACGCGGGCATCTACCTCGAGGCCCGCGACCAGATCTCCTACGACCGCAAGGCCCGCGAAGCGGCCCTGGCGATCCAGATGGAGAACAAGTACTCCAAGAAGGAGATCATCACCGCCTACCTCAACGTGGCCTACTTCGGCCGCGGCGCCTACGGCATCGAGGCGGCGGCGAAGAACTACTTCAACGTCCCCCTGGGGGACCTCGACTACGGCCAGGCCGCGTTCATCGTCATGCAGGTCAAGTCCCCCAACGGCTACTACGACCCGTACTTCGGCCCCGAGAACGGCGACTACTTCGACGAGGAGGCCTCGAAAGGCCGCTGGAACTTCGCGATGAGCGCCCTGGTCGAGACCGAGAAGCTCTCCCAGGCCGATCGCGACGGGTACGAGTACCCGACGCCGATCGACAAGTTCAACGCGAGCGGTTCCTGGGGCGGCAACACCCCCCTCGGGTTCCTCATCAACGAGCAGGACGGGTACGTCTTCGCCGAGCTCGCGGAGCGGTACGGGATCACTCCGGAGATGCTCGGCGGCGAGAACGGCGAGAACGGCGGCTACAAGGTCGAGCTGACGATCGACAGCGAGATCCAGAACGCCCTGGTCACCACGGGCTCACGCGGCGGCGTCGAGAAGCAGAGGAACGACGACGGCGAGTGGGTCGATTCCGAGGGCAATCCCGTCGCGACCGAAGCGGAGGCGGCCCCGGTCGAGTCCGAGGAGGGCTATGCGCAGTTCAAGAACGACAACCCGGACGCCACACTCGAGAGCTACAAGCGATACATGATGTCGGCCATGGTCGCCATCGACCCGCAGACCGGCGCGGTCCGCGGCTACTACGGCGGCGACGACGGGTTCGGCGTCGACAAGGCCGGCGCCGAATCCCCGCACCCACCCTCCTCGACCATGAAGATGATCACCGCGGCTACGGCCATCGAGAACGGCGACTCCTTCGAGTCCTGGTTCAATGCCGGCTCGCCCCGGGAATTCGAGAGCCTCAAACTCGACGACGCCGAGGATTGCATCGGCGGCGGCGAGTACCCGAAATGCACGCTGCGCAACGGCAGCCAGTCCAACCCGAACCTCGAGCTCGAACTCACCGACGCGGTGCGCGACTCCAAGAACACGCCGATGTACGCCATCGCCGAGGAGTACGGGGCTGACGCGATCCTGCAGTACGCCGCCAAGATGGGGCTCACCCAGATGAGCCAGACCCGGTCGCTTCAGGACGACAACGGCGAAAACCACGACGTCATAGTCAACTACTCCATCACCGGCGGGGACACCCCGAGGTACACGCTGCACGGCAAGGCCGTCGACGCCGAAGGCGAACCCGTCACCAACGCCTCGGGCAACTGGGACGACTGGGCGCTCATCCAGGTCGACGAGGACTGCAACCCCGAGATCAATCTCGACGGCGCGTTCATCGAGGACACCGCCGCGGAGGCGACCTCGTGCGAGGTCGGCGCCAACGGCGAGACCGACCCGTTCTACTACCACCTCTCGTTCGGCCAGTACCCGACCAGCGTCCGCGACATGGCGGCCATGTACGCCACCATCGCGAACGACGGCTACTACCACGAGACCCACTACGTCGAAAGGGTCTTCAACAACGACGGCCAGGAGATCGAACCGGTGCGGGATCTCAACGAGGGCCAGGCCATCAAGCCCGAGGTCGCCCGCGACCTGCAGTGGATCGGCTCGGAGATCAAGGGCGAGAGCACGGTCGGCGAGGAACTCGAGCGCGACTACTTCGGCAAGACCGGTACCTGGGAGGCCACCGGCGAGGACGAGGACGGCAACAAGTACCCGTCCGGCTGGAACGCCCACGCCTGGTACGTCGGCGCGATCAAGCAGCTGGCGATCGCGTCCTGGGTCGGCAACCTCTCCTCTGAGTCGGCCCCGATCGCCGGCCCCGACGGCAGCTTTGAAGGCGTGTTCGGTGGAAACACCGCCTACCCGGTCTGGTTGGACGCGATGAACCTCATCATCGACGCCAAGGACGGCGACGACGACTGGAAGCCGATCGACTGGGAAGATCCCGCGAAGTACGGTTCCGCCAACACCTGGGACCTCGAGAACGCCGGTTTCAACCCGGAGGGCGCGTACTGCGCCGCGAACCCCGAGGACACCGCCTGCGGCACACCGGAAGAAGAAGACGAAGAGACCTGCGAGGACGGCAACAACGGCGGCGGGAACGACCAGGAATGCGAGACCACCCCTGGCGAGGGCGAGCCGACGACCACCGAGGAACCCACCGACGGCGAGTCCGGCGGCACGGACGAATGCGGCGGATTCATCCCGCCCCCGAGCTGCAACGAGGAGTCCACATCGCCCGACCCAGAGTCGAGCTCGAGTCCAGAAGCAGGCGGCAACGGCAACGGCAACGGTTGACCCGCGGTAACGCGGCGAACCGCCGATAGCGCCGGGACGGCGGCATGGGCCACAATAGGGCCCATGCCGCCGTCTTTCACTGAGCAGCCGCGTCCGGTCGAACGCCCCCCGGTCGCCCCCACCCTCACCGACCGCATCGCCCGCATCGCCTCCGGCCTCATCGGCGGACCCCTCGGCGACCACGCCGTCGACCCGCCGCGGCGCCGCTACTGGACGCCGGTCCGCGTCATCCTCCTCACCGGACTCATCGCCTTCGCGGTCAACTGGCTGCAGAAGTACCCGTGCGCGGCGGGCGGCTGGACCGACTGGTCGCAGTACACGAACGCCTGCTACACCGACATCCGCGCGCTGTGGGGAGCCGAGAGACTCAACGAAGGCGCCGTCCCCTACCGTGACCACCCGGTCGAATACCCGGTACTGACCGGATGGTTCATGGGGATCCTCGGGCAGATCGCCTACCGCATCGGCAACGTCTTCGGCACCGACGGCGGCCCGATCTTCTACCACCTCAACGCGATCGTGCTCTTCATCTGCGGCGCCGCCGCCATCGCGATCCTCCACAGGATCCGCGAGGACAACCGCCGCACCGACCTCCCCGGCCCCAACCCCGACCCGGCGCTCGTCCACTCCCGGCCCTCACGGCCATGGGACGCGATGATGCTCGCCGCCGCGCCGGTCGTCCTCGTCACCGCCACCGTGAACTGGGACCTGTTCGCGATCGCCCTGTCGATGCCGTTCTTCCTGTACTGGCAGCGCAGCCGCCCGATCATGGCCGGACTGTTCCTCGGCCTCGCCGTGGCCGCGAAGTTCTACGCGCTCCTGTTCATCGGCCCGCTCCTGGTCCTCGCCCTGCGCCAGCGCAAACTCCTGCCCGCGCTGCAGGCGACCGCGACCGCCGCGGTCGTGTGGGCCGTCATCAACGCTCCCGTCGCCTACTTCTGGCGCGACTCGTGGATGCGGTTCTTCGAGCTCAACTCCGAACGCCCCGTCGACTGGGGCACCGGCTGGTACGTCCTGCGCGGCGTCACCGGCTGGGAGAGGCTCTGGGACTCCGAGTTCGTCAACGACCTCTACCTGGTTCTGTTCGCCCTGTCCTGCATCGGGATC
Source organism: Glycomyces sp. YM15 (assembly GCF_016918015.1). Classification (GTDB taxonomy): domain Bacteria; phylum Actinomycetota; class Actinomycetes; order Mycobacteriales; family Micromonosporaceae; genus Glycomyces. The sequence continues at coordinate 279,016 of NZ_JAERMK010000003.1, read as the reverse complement.
GCGCTGCTCGGGTGCTTCGCGGGCCGCCGCCCCGGCGTTCCCGGGCTGCGCGGCGTCGCGACCGCCGACGACCTCATGCCGCGCCTCGCGCAGCTGTGCTTCCTCGTCGTGGCCGCTTTCCTGCTCTTCGGCAAGGTCTGGTCGCAGCAGTACGTGCTGTGGCTCCTGCCGCTCGTGGTCCTCGCCCGCCCCAAGTGGGGCGCGTTCCTGCTCTGGCAGGCCGCCGAACTGTTCTACTTCTTCTCGTTCTACGGCAAGATGCTGCAGGTCTCCGCCGAAGGGGAGGACCGCGGCATCGCCGAATGGCTGTTCCTCACCGCCGCCGCGTCACGCTGGATCATGGTCGCCGTGATGTGCGCCCTCGTCGTGCAGGAGATCCTCATTCCGCGGATGGACGCGGTACGACGCCTTCCCTTGCGGCCCAAGCCCGCAGCTCCGACTCCGCTTCCTCGCGAGGCATCGGGCCCCGCTCCAGCCGAAGCTCCTTGAGGTACGCCCACGCCCGGCCCACCTCGGGGCCGGGCGGCAGGCCCAGCAGCTCCATGATCGCGTTGCCGTCGAGGTCCGGGCGCACCGCGCGCAGGTCCTCCTCGGCGCGGATGCGCGCGATCCGGTCCTCGAACGCGTCGTAGTCGCGGCGCAGCCGCTCGGCCTTGCGGCGGTTGCGGGTCGTGCAGTCCGATCGCACCAGCAGGTGCAGCCGGTCGAGCTGCGCGCCCGCGTCGGTCACGTACCGGCGCACGGCAGAGTCGCTCCAGCCGGCGTCGCCGTAGCCGTAGAAGCGCAGGTGGAGGCTGATGAGCAGCGAAACGGCCTGCACATCGGACTTCGGGAACCGCAGCTCCCGCATCCGCCTGCGCGCCAGGCGGGCCCCGGCCACATCGTGGTGGTGGAAGGTGACGCCGCCGCCCGGGACCACGTCCTTGGTCTCCGGCTTGCCGATGTCGTGCAGCAGCGCCGCGAGCCGCAGCAGCAGGTCCGGGCCGTGCTGTTCGAGCCCGATCGCGTTGCGCAGCACCTGCAGCGAATGCTCGTAGACATCCTTGTGCTGGGCGTGCTCGTCGATCTCCATGCGCAGCGCGGGCAGCTCCGGCAGGAACTGCTCCGCCAGGCCGGTGTCGACCAGGATGCGCAGGCCCACCACCGGGTCGGGCGCCATGATGAGCTTCACGAGCTCGTCCCGGATCCGCTCGGCGGTGATCCGGCCCAGCTCGGGCGCCATGCGGCGCATCGCGTCCAGCGTCTCGGGGTCGATCCCGAAGCCCAGCTGCGCCGCGAACCGCGCGGCCCGCAGCATCCGCAGCGGGTCGTCGGCGAACGACGACTCGGGCGACGCCGGCGTGCGGATCGTCTGGCGGGCGAGGTCCGCCAAGCCGCCGAACGGGTCGGTGAACTCGTGCCCCGGCAGCGAGACCGCCATCGCGTTCACCGTGAAGTCGCGGCGCTCCAGGTCGTCGACGAGGTTGTCCCCGTACTGGACGATCGGATGGCGGCCCACCCGGTCGTACGCGTCCGCGCGGAACGTCGTCACCTCGACCTGCTCGCCCCGGAACAACCCCCCGATGGTCCCGAAGTCCGCTCCCGTCGTCCACACCGTCGAACAGTGCGCCCGCAGGATCGCCTCCGTCGACTCCGGACGGGCGTCCGTCGTGAAATCGAGGTCGCTCACGGTGCGGCGCAGCACCGCGTCCCGGACCGGGCCGCCGACCAGGTGCAGCTCGTAGCCGCCGTCCGCGAACACCCGACCCAGATCATCGGCTATGGGCGGGACCGTGATTTCCTTACCGCTACTGTTGTCAGACATCGCCGGGCAAGCTTAGCGGAGAGTGCGAGAATGGCCGAACCTAGCGCGAGACCGGGTCCCGGGCACTCGCCGTCTGGGCCCGTCCGAGGCCCCTACGGAACCCCTCCGAACTATCCTCAGACCGGCAACGGCTACGCCCCCATCGGCGCGCCGGTCCCTCCGGCGCCGCAGCCGCAGCCGCAGGGCAAGAACGTGGTCCGCTCCAGTCTCCTCATGGGCGCGGGCTCCCTCGTCTCCCGCGTCACCGGCTTCGGCCGCACCGTCGCCATCTCCGCCGCCATCGGCGCGGGACTCCTCGGCAACTCGTACACGACCGCGCAGTACTTCCCCCAGATGATCTACGAGCTCGTCCTCGGCGGCGTGTTCGCGAGCATCATCATGCCGCTGTTCGTCAAAGCCCACAAGAACGACCCCGACGGCGGCGACGCCTTCGCCCAGCGCCTCCTCACCCTCGCGACGCTCGTCCTCGGCGTCGCCGCGATCCTCGTCACCCTCTGCGCGCCCCTCATCTCCCTGTTCATGGCGAACCCGGAGCAACGCGACCTCGTCACCCAGTTCTCCTACTACATGCTCCCGGCCCTGCTCCTCTACGGGCTCTTCGCGGTCCTCTCCGGCGTCCTCAACTCCCGCGAGCACTTCGGCGCCCCCATGTGGGTGCCGATCATCAACAACCTCGTCGTCATCACCGTCGCCGCGGCCTTCTACGTGATCTACACCCGCGACGCCGAAGTCAGCACCACCACAGGGCGCCTGTTCGACAGCGCCGACCAGGTGGCGACCGGCATGATCGTGCTCCTCGGCGCGGGCACCACCGCCGGCGTCGTCATCCAGGTGCTCTGCCTCGCCCCGGCCCTGCGCAGAGCCGGGTTCCGCTGGCGGCTGCGCTTCGACTTCCGCAGCCTGCCGCTGCGCACGATCGGCCACCTTGCCGCCTGGACGCTGCTGTTCGTGGCCGCCAACCAGATCGCGGTCATGGCGGTCATCAAGGTCGCCAACGCCGCGACCGACGTCGACAGCGAGGTGTTCGTCCCCGGTGTCACGGTCTACAACAACGCGTACCTGATGATGATGATGGCGCACGGCATCGTCGCGGTCTCCGTCATCACCGCGCTCATGCCGCGCATGACCCGCGCGGCCGACGACCGGCGCTGGCCCGAGCTCGCCGGACACCTCTCTTCGGGCATCCGGCTCGCGTCGTTCCTGCTGGTGCCGATCGCGGCGGCGTTCGTCGCGCTGCACGAGCCGATCGCCTTGATGATCTTCCAGTGGGGCGCCTACACGCCTGCCGAGGCCGTCGCCACCGGGCAGGTGCTGCTCATGGCCGGGCTGGTGCTGCTGCCGTTCTCGGTCAGCCAGCTGCAGATCTACGCGTTCTACGCGCAGACGGACACGCGCACCGTGGCGTTGTTCAACCTGCCGGTGATCGCGTTCCGCATCGGCGGGTACCTCCTGGCGTTCGCGTTCCTGCCCGCCCAGTGGGTCGTGGTCGGACTGTTCGCCTCCAACGGCGTCTCCTACCTGGTGAGCCTGCTGCTCTCGATGAGCTTGCTGCGCAAGCGGATCGGGCTGCTCGACATGCGCAAGACGGCGAACGGCCTGGTCCGCACGGGTGCGGCGGCCGTCATCGCGGGCGCGGTCGCGTACGGGGGATGGCTGCTCTGGCCCGACCTGCCGGTCGACGGGGCCATGGCGAAACTGGGGCAGTTCGCCTCGTCGATCGTCCTCGGGCTGGCGCTGCTGGGCGTGTACTTCGCGGCCTGCCTGGTATTCCGCGTCACTGAAACGGCGTCGCTCCAGGCAACGGTGCGCGCAAAGCTGCGACGATGAGGCAAGTACGATCCATACGTGCACTCTGGCCGGATCCCGCAGAGCCACTTGGATCGCACCATGACCGAACCGGCCCACGAAGGCCCCGGCCGGGACCCCCTCGCGGGGTCGCGTTGAGAGGGGAGGACCCCGCATCATGACCACCGCCGAAGTGCCGTCCGTGGGCGACCTGCTCGCCGAGCGGTACCGCCTCGAAGAGCACGTCGGGGGCGCGAACGGCTACCGCCAGCTGTGGCGGGGCGTCGACGTCCTGCTGCACCGCTCCGTAGCGGTCGTGCTCCGCTCCCCTGGCGGCGAGGACGCCGCCCCCACCATGACCGCCGCCGTCGCCGCCTCCCGCGCGCACGTCGACTCGATGGTCGACGTGTACGACGCCGTCGACGAAGGACGCTTCGCGTACGTCGTGCGCGAATGGGTCAACGGCTCCTCCCTGCGCGGCGTGCTGGAGAGGCAGCAGCTCGAGAGCGCGCACGCGCTCGAGCTGGTCGCCTCCGTCGCCGACGCGGTCGCCGCCCTCCACGAAGGCGGCGTCACGCACGCCGACCTGCACCCGGGCACGATCCTCCTCTCCGAGGACGACCGGGTCATGGTCACCGAGCCCCGCAACGAGCCCGGCAACACCCAGATCGAGGACGTCCGCGCGCTCGGCGCGACCCTCTACGCCTGCCTGACCAGCACGTGGCCGCGCGTCGTGCCCGCCGAGAACACCGGCCTCGCCGACGCCGCCACCGACGAGTGGGGTCGCGTCCTCGACGCGGACAAGGTCGTCCCCGGCCTCCCCGCCTCCCTCGCCAAGCTCACCGCCGACCTGCTCGACCACTCGCAGACGCCGCCTTCCGCGGCCGAACTCGCGGTCGACCTGCGCCGCCTCGCCGAGACCGGCGGGGTCGAACCGACCGCCGCGATCGCGGCGCCCACGAGCGTCCTCGGTGCGATCACCTTGGGCCGCCGTGGCGGAGGCGCCGCGGCCGACGCGCCGCCCGCCGGGATGAAGCGCCTCGCGGTGGTCGCCGCGGTCGTCGCCGCGGTCATCTTCGCGGGCGTGGTCACCAGCGCCGTCGTCTTCGGCGGCGGCGAAGACCCCGCCGGGGCCGAGGACCAGGTCACCGGCGAGGACACCGGAACCGACACGACCTCTGGCGCCGAAGGCGAGACCACCGACACCGCCGCGCCGACCGAGGTGGCGCTCACCGCCGACTCGATCCGCGTGGTCGACCCGCCGACCGGAGACCGCAACCAGAGCGAGGGCGTCGAGAACGTCATCGACGACAACGCCTCCACCGGCTGGACCACCAACACGTACCGCGGCGACGCGAACTTCGGCAACCTCAAGCCGGGCATGGGCATCCTCATCGACCTCGGCGAGGCCAAGGAGGTCGCGTCCGTGCGGGTCCAGATGACCAGCGCCGGTGCCACGGTGGGTCTGCTCGGCGGCGCCGAGGACCCCGGGGACTCCAGCGAGGGCGACCAGGCGATCGTGGACGGCTTCTCCGTCCTGGCCGACCAGGTCCCGGACGCGGACACCAACATCGAGCTGAAGGCCGGCGGTGAGACGGTCCGCTACATCGTCGTGTGGGTGACCGAGCTGCCGGCGGTCTCCGACGGCTACAAGCTCACCATCAGCGACATCAACGTCTTCGCCCGGTAGCGAGGACACGCATGCCCGCCCCTCTCCCGCACGGCCGGGGCCCGGTCGGACCGGGTCCCGAGTTGGACGGTGCGACCGACGCCGAGCTGCTGCGCCGCCATGTGGGCGGCGAGCGGGAGGCCTTCGGCGAGCTGTTCCGCCGCCACCGCGGGCGGTTGTGGGCCGTGGCGGTGCGCACGATCGGCGACCCGGAGGACGCCGCCGAGGCGGTGCAGGACGCGATGATCAAGGCCTACCAGGGTGCCGGGAACTTCCGCGGCGGCTCCGCGGTGACCACCTGGCTGCACCGCATCGTCGTGAACGCCTGCCTCGACCGCATCCGCGCTTCGGGGCGGCGGCCGACCGTGCCGCTGGCCGACGACGACGGCCTGTCGCTCCCCACCGTGGACGCGGCCTCGGATCCGCAGCAGGCCGCGCTCCGGTTGAGCGTGCACCGGGCGCTCGCGGAGCTGCCGTTCGACCAGCGGGCGGTGCTCGTCTACGTCGACATGCTCGGCTACCCGGTCGAGGAGGTCGCCGCGATCCTCAAGGTGCGTCCCGGCACGGTGAAGTCGCGGGCTTCGCGGGCGCGCAAGCGCCTGGCGGCGCGCCTGCCCGAGTTCGACCCCGCCTTGCAGGGCCGCGCTTTCCCCGATCCGGCCGCCGGGCACCATGCCCTGGGCGGCGTGGGCGGTGACACGTCGCGGGGAGGCGCCGGGGGTGCCGAGGCGGGGAACCCGCCGCGGCAGCCGGGCGTCGAACCAGGAGCGACGTACCAGACCGGCACGCTCGAGGACGGCAACGGCAGAGGGGAGGGGAACCGATGAGCCCGCACCGCCCGGATGACGCCGAGGCCGAGGTCAGCCGCATGCTGCGGCGGGCTTCCAGCGGCTACGGCGACCTTCCCGACCAGGTCGGGGACCGGCTCGACCGCGTCTTGGGCGCCCTTCCCCCGGCGGACACGCTGCACGCGGGCGAGCGCGGCCGGTTTGGAAAGGGCGCTGTCGAGACCTGGGCCGAACGGTTCGCTGAGCGCCTGCGGCCCAAGCGGGTCCGGTACGCGATCGCCAGTGCCGCGGCGGCCGTGCTGGTCACCGTCGGTGGCGTCGCCACCGCGATCCAGCTGACCTCGGGAGGGTCGCAGGACGGCGCCGCGACCTCTTCCGAGATCTTCGCGGAGGACCATACCGACCGCGGAGGCGACCAGGAGGCGGCGCCCGGCGAGCCCGGCTCCGAGGAGTCCGAAGAGGCGCAGAACGAATCCGCCGAGGACGAGGCGGGTGCCGACGGCCTCGCGGGGATCGAGACCTTCGCCACCGGCAGCGACTACGGCGAGGGCACCGATCTCGTCGCGGTCCTGCGCGAGCTCGGCGCGGGCGGCACCTCCGGCGAGGTCCCGCCCGAACTGGCCGACCTGGCCGCGGGCGGCGACTTCTGGCGGAACTGCGAAGAGGCCATCGCGGAGCGGTACCAAGGCCTGCTCGTCGCGGTCGACTTCGCCCGCTTCGACTCGCAGCCGGCGATCATGGCGCTCATGGTCGGCGAGGACGGCGACATCGCCGTGGCCCTCTCCCCCGCGTGCGCCGAGGGCGTCATCGAGCCGCTCGCCGAGCAGCCCTGAGGCCGCGGCGCGGCCCGTTCGCGGCCGGCGGACGGGTGAGGTTCCCCACGATCGGGATATTCACCTGTCACAAGCCCGCCACAGCGCCCGGGGGCGGAATTTCGGGTCAATAAGATGACGTTGAAGCAGTCAGTTCAGGGAGCCGTCCCTGGAGCGCCGAACCATCTCAGGAGCGAACCCGGTGAGCGAAATCCGCGACGTCATCATCATCGGCTCGGGCCCCGCCGGCTACACCGCCGCGCTGTACACCGCCCGCGCCGATCTGCGCCCGCTCGTGTTCGAGGGCTTCCAGTTCGGCGGCGCACTCATGCAGACCACCGAAGTCGAGAACTACCCCGGCTTCCCCGAGGGCATCATGGGCCCCGAGCTCATGGACCAGTGGCGCAAGCAGGCCGAGCGCTTCGGCGCCGAACTCGTCTCCGACGATGTCACCCGCGTCGACCTCACCGGCCCGATCAAGAAGGTCTGGGTCGAGGACCGCGAGTACCAGGCCAAGACCGTGATCCTCGCGACCGGCTCGGCGTTCCGCCCGCTCAACGTGCCCGGCGAGAGCGAGCTCATGGGACGCGGCGTCTCCGCCTGCGCCACCTGCGACGGCTTCTTCTTCCGCGACCAGCACATCGCGGTGGTCGGCGGCGGCGACACGGCGATGGAGGAGGCGACGTTCCTCACCAAGTTCGCCTCCAAGGTCACCGTCATTCACCGCCGCGACGAGTTCCGCGCCTCCAAGGTCATGGCCGAGCGCGCCCTGGCGAACCCCAAGATCGAGGTCGCCTGGAACTCCGCGGTCAAGGAGATCAAGGGCACCGACGGCAAGGTCTCGAGCGTCGAGCTCGTCGACACGGTCACGGGCGAGGAGCGCGAGCTGCCGGCGACGGGCCTGTTCATCGCGATCGGCCACGACCCGCGCTCGGAGCTGTTCAAGGGCCAGGTGGAGCTCGACGAGTCCGGCTACGTGAAGGTGGCCGCGCCCTCGACCCGCACGAACCTCGAAGGGGTGTTCGCCGCGGGCGACCTCGTCGACCACACCTACCAGCAGGCGGTCACCGCCGCCGGCACCGGCTGCACGGCCGCGCTCGACGCCGAGCGCTACATCGCCGCACTCGAAGACCGCACCGCGCAGATCAGCTGACCCACCCGCTCTCATCGACACACAGGAGGATGCCCATGGGCGCCATCAAAGCAGTCAACGGCCAGGCCGAATTCCAGGCCGAGGTGCTGGAGTCCGACAAGCCGGTGCTCGTCGACTTCTGGGCCGAATGGTGCGGGCCTTGCAAGAAGGTCGCCCCGGTGCTCGAGGAGCTGGCCGCGGAGACCGACGACTTCGTGATCCGCAAGCTCGACACGGACGCGAACCCGGAGATCACCCGCGAGTACCAGGTCATGAGCGTCCCCACGATGATCCTGTTCAAGGACGGCAAGCCTGCCCAGCAGCTCATCGGCGCCCAGCCCAAGGCCGCCATCCGCAAGTTCCTGGGCCAGTAGCCCGGTAGCGCGATGGGCGCGACGCCGCTGGCGTCGCGCCCATCGCCGTGTCAAGGACTCGGGATCAGTCGAAGCGTTCGCCGCCGCGCTGCGTGCCGGGGCGGTCGATCCGGGAGTGACCGCCCGTGGTCGGCTCGCCGAGGAACTGCTCCAGTTCGAAGTCGTCGAGTTTGAACCACTCCACCGAGTCGGTGAACACCGACGACTCCTCCGCCTCGACGCTCCGGTCGAGCGCCGAGCGCAGCTCCAGGCGCAGCCGCGGATAGCGCGGGTCCTGGCGCACCGTCTTGAAGCCCACCGAGCGGTAGAAGTCGGCCGGGACCAGGCACGCGCGCGCTTCGCCGCGGGCGTCGCCGAACGTCTCGATCGCGTAGATCCCCCGCCGCGCCACGTCGGCCGCGACGGTCTGCACCAGCTGGCGGCCCAGGCCCGTGCCCGCGTAGGTCGGGTTCACGTAGGCGGTCATCAAGAGTGCCGCATCCGGCGAGACCGGGCCGGACGGGAATTCCATGGAACGCGGCACGAACTTCGGGGACGCGTACGTGACGTATCCGGCGACTTCCTCGCCCTCATAGGCGATCCGGCCGCACCCGCCCCATTCGAGCAGCGTGTGCGACAGCCACGCCTCCTTCTCGAGGGCGGGCTCGCCCACATCGCGGGCGGCCTCCGCGCACAGGGGTGAGAGCTCCCAGAACACGCAGGCCCGGCAACGCCCCGGAAGGTCTTCCAAGGAGTCGAGTGTGAGGTTGACCATGCGCCGATGCACCCGTCCAGACTACGTCGAGCCGCAGTCCACATGACGGAAAACACGCGGGGCCTTCGCTCCTGGTGCCAGTAGAGTTGTCCGATCGCACGTCACGCGCCGCGAATCTTTCGAGCGGCGGCGACGCCTCAGCGCGTACGCTGGTCGGAACACCGTTTCGGCCCTCGCGGGTCAACCGCGTGCCGCGGCCGGACGTGTCCATACGAGATCCCGCGCGAGCGGCGCCGTACACGACCCGAGCTTCCGGGCGAAGGGCCGAACGACACCGCCGCACCGACCCGCGACCACGGATCGCGGGCGACGAGGACCATCAGAGGAGGTCTCCGCGTGTCCGGTACAACACTCGACGATTACACCGGTCGCTACGCATCCCGGGTTCACGGGATGGCACAGTCGGAGATCCGCGCACTGTTCTCGGTCGCATCACGCCCCGAGGTCGTCTCCCTCGCCGGAGGGAACCCGTACACCGCCGCGCTCCCCATGGACGAGCTCGGCGAGATGTTCACCCGCCTCCTCGCCCAGGTCGGCGCCGAAGCGCTCGGCTACTGCCCCGGCCAGGGCAGCGTCGCGCTCCGCGAGGCGCTGTGCGGGGTCCTGGAGCTCTCGGGCATCCGCGCCTCAGCGGACGACCTCGTCCTGACCACCGGCGCGCAGCAGGGCCTCGACCTGCTCGCCCGCACCTTCCTCGACCCCGGCGACATCGTGCTCGCCGAGGGCCCGACCTACGTCGGCGCGCTCGGGGCCTTCCAGGCCGCGCAGGCCGACGTCCGGCATCTGCCGATGGACGACGACGGGCTCATCCCCGCCGGGCTCGAAGAGGGCCTCGCCGCGCTGGAACGCGAAGGGCGCCAAGCGAAGTTCCTGTACACGATCCCGACGTACCAGAACCCGGCCGGCGTCACCCTCACCGAGGGGCGCCGCGAGGAGATCCTGGCGATCGCCGAACGGCACGGTCTCCTCATCATCGAGGACGACCCGTACTCGATGATCAACTTCGACGGCGCCCCGCCCGCGCCGCTGCGCGCCCGCGCCGAACGCGGCGTCATCTACCTCGGCACGGTCTCCAAGATCTTCGCCGCGGGGCTGCGCCTCGGCTGGGTCCTCGCGCCGCCCGCGGTGCGCGACAAGCTGCTGCTGGCGATCGAGGCCTCGATCCTGTGCCCCTCCGGGCTCACCCAGGAGGCCACGCTCCGCTTCCTCACCGAGATGGAGTGGCGCCAGCAGGTGAAGGTCTTCAACACGCTCTACCGGGACCGGCGCGACGCGCTGCTCGGCGCGCTCGGCGACTACATGCCCGAGGGCATGACGTGGACGATGCCGGGCGGCGGCCTGTTCATCTGGGCCACGCTGCCCGAAGGGCTCGACTCGAAGGCGATGCTGCCGCGCGCGCTCCAAGAGCGCGTGGCGTACGTCCCGGGCACCGGTTTCTACGCTGACGGCAATGGCCGCAGGGAGATGCGCTTGAACTTCTCGACCCAGACCTCCGAGACCATCCGCGAAGGCGTGCGCCGCCTGGCGGGCGTGGTCGCCGGTGACATCGACCTGCGCGACACCTTCGCCGGAGGCGCAGCGTGAAGGCGGGCGCCGCAGCCTCGGACATCCGGGTGCTCATCCTCGCCGGAGGCATGTCCTACGAGCACGAGGTCTCGTTGAAGTCCGGCCGCCGGGCCGCCGACGCCCTGCAGCGCCAGGGCATGGTCTGCGATGTCCGGGACCTGGACGGCGAGCTGCTGCCCGCGCTCCAGGAGTTCCCGCCCGACGTCGTGCTGCCGCTCGTGCACGGCTCTCCCGGCGAGGACGGCTCGCTGCAGGCGGTGCTGGAGCTCTCCGACATCCCGATCGTGGGCACCGGCTCGGTCGGCGCGCGCCGCGCATGGAACAAGATCACGGCCAAGGACCTGCTCCGCACGGCCGGGATTCCCACGCCGGACTGGACCGTGATGCCACGCCAGGCGTTCTCGGACTTCGGGGCCCGCAAGCTCCTCGACCGGATCGCCGCGAAGATGGGTCTGCCGCTCGTCGTCAAGCCCAACTCGGGCGGCTCGGGTCTCGGCGTCCACGCGGTGCACAAGGAGGACGACTTCCCGTCGGCGATGATGGGCTGCTTCTCGTACAGCGACGAGGCGCTCATCGAGACCTTCATCGAGGGCCGGGACATCGCGGTCGGCGTGGTCGACCTCGGCGACGGCCCGACGGCGCTGCCGCCGGTGGAGATCGCTCCGCTGCACGGCGACTACGACTACGCGGCCCGGTACAACCCGGGCGCGACGCGCTGGACCGTCCCGGCGGCCATGAGCGAGCCGGTCGCGGCCCGCGTGGCCGAACTGGCGGTCCAGGTCCACCGGACGCTCGGCCTCGGCGACATGTCCCGCATCGACATGATCGTCGACGACGCCGGCGGCATCCAGGTGCTGGAGGCGAACGTCGCCCCCGGGACGACCGAGACCTCCTTGCTGCCCATGGCGATCGAGGCGGCGGGCCTCGACTTCGGCGAGACGCTGGCGACCATGGTTCGCCGGGCCCTCGCCCGCTCATAGGATTCCGCGCTCAACGACGACCTGAGGGGTGGGGGGGGGGGGGTGGGGGGCAGCATAACCCGCACGGCGCGGAGGGCCGACAGCGGCCGGGG
>NZ_JAERMK010000003.1:234970-267250 GCF_016918015.1 Glycomyces sp. YM15 | reverse complement strand
CGCCCCCCGCCCCCCGTATCCCGCGCCCACCCACCACCTGTGGGGTGGCGTTGTTTCACGTGAAACATCGACACCCCTCAGGTCGTTCCGGCATCAGTCGTCGGAGAGCCAGGCGGCGATGTACTCGAGGTTCATCTGCCACTCGTGTTCTTCGACCGGCGGCAGGATCTCGTCCCACATCGTCATGAACGGCCCGCGCAGTTGGAGGTAGCCGTGCGGGCGGGCCAGGAACCACTGCTGGAGATGCGCGGTGCCGTCGCCCCAGCGGTTCACGTGGACCTGAGCGACCGATTCGAGAGAGCGGATCGCCCGCTCCAAGCGGACCGTCAGCACGCCGAGCTCGGCCGCGTGCATGGTCGAGAGGTCCCCTAGGTCGAGGTGAGCGCGCGGCTCCAGGATCACCACGACGGGAAGCCCGCTGGGCGCGGGCGGGCTCTTGAGACGCCACCGCTCGTTGGACCAGAGGTAGGCGGTGTCGGGGGTGTGGCAGGCGGCGCACTGCTCTTGGCGGTCGCCGCGGCGCGGCGGCTCGGCGTCCACCGGTTCCTGCAGGGGTTTGATGCGCAGCTCGCCTTCGAACGGGAAGGCGGGCCAGTCGACGAATGGGGGCAGGGTCGGGCGCACGCCGTTCGCGGGCGGATTCGGGTGTTGACGGCTCTGGTTCGTCAGGTCGAGCTTGGAATTCGGGCCGGGGGTACTCGCGGATGCCACCATCGAAAAATACCGCATGGATGCGAGACTGGAAACAGTCGGAATCGACCTTTCGGCAGATTTCCACGAGGTTACGCGGCGCGTCGCAGGATCGACACCCGATAGTGGACTGACATTTAGTGCGTGAAGCAGGGCAATCGTCGACAGAGTATGAGTTTCGAGGCTCATAGTGACGTGCGCCCATATGGCGGGAAGGGACTGTCGGACGAGCGGGTCGGTAGGGCAAGCTGGAAGGCGTGCAAGCAACAGTTACTGATAGCTCCACGCCGGAGGCGTCGCCCGTTTCGGGCGACGCTATCGCCGTGCTCGTGGACCCCCCGGTGACTGCCGCGCTCGTTGACGAACTCAGCCATCTCTGGGTGAGAGTGACGAACGCCGGCGGTTCCGTCGGGTTCGTGCCGCCGGTCAACATCGAAGAGGTTCGCCCTCACACCGTTTCCATTCTCGCGCGAGTGATCGACCAGACTGACACGCTGGTCGCTCTAAAGGAAGGAGCCGCCATTGTCGCTTGGTGTGTTCTCACATCAAACGACAGCCCGCCGCGCCAGGGCTGGCGGACCATCCGCCATGTTCAGGTCGACCCTTCCCGACAGGGTGGCGGTCTCGGTGGCAAGCTCCTGGCGGCAGTCGATCAAGTCGCACGCGAAGAGCTGAAGCTCGAGGCGCTGAGCCTCAAGGTCCGCTCGGGCACGGGTGCCGACGCCTTCTATCGGCGGCACGGCTTCACCGAGGTCGGTCGTCTGCCGCGCGCCGTGCGCATGGCCGACGACGACTACCGGGACGACATCATCATGTGGCGAGAGCTCTCTTAGCAGAGCGACCAAGCCGAAGAAGCCGGGGCGATGTTTCACGTGAAACATCGCCCCGGCTTTTCGCTTCGCCACGTCCAAGGAGGCGCGAGGCGCGAGGCGCGAGGCGCGAGGCGCGAGGCGCGAGGCGCGAGGCGCGAGGCGCGAGGCGCGAGGCGCGAGGCGCGAGGCGCGAGGCGCGAGGCGCACCGACATCATGCCCGCGAACTGCGCTGGGAACCGATGTCGTACCCGTGTGGGAGAGTCGTCTCATTTCTTCGGTTGGGCGGAGGTGGATGCGGGTGGGAAGGGGCATGCCCTATACCGCCGTGCCGGCGGGACCGCCGCACGTCCAACCAACCCGTCCAACCAACTCCGCCCGCCAACCCCGCGCCGGCAGCAACGCCCTCGACTACCGGCTCGTGCCTGCAGGCCACTCCCCCGGCCCGCGCCACCGTGGTCTCCGCTCCCGCCTGGAGCCAGAATCCTCGGCTTCGGGGCCCTCGGCTCCGGTCCGGAACGAGATGCGGCCCTCCGGATCTCAGATCCTTTGGGCCGCAGTGTGTTCGTCAATCGCAGGGGTTACTCGACGCCGATCTGCTCGACGATCCGGTCAAGGTCGGCGAGCGAGCCGAACTCGATGGTGATCTTGCCCTTCTTGCGGCCCCAGGAGATCGTCACCTGCGTCTCGAAGTGGTCCGACAGGCGCTCCTTCAGCTCCTCGAGCCCTGGCGCTTTGATGCGGTCCTTCGCGCTTCGCGCGGAGGGATTGCGCGGCTCGTCGAGTTCCGGCTTCTCCTCCAAGCGGTTCGCCGTCACGAGTTCCTCGGTGCTGCGCACCGACAGGCCCTCGCTGATGATCCGCTCGGCGATGTGCTCCTGCGAGTCCGCGCTGTCGAGGCCGAGCAGCGCCCGCGCGTGGCCGGCCGTGAGGACGCCCGCGGCGACCTTCGTCTGGACCGTCGGCGGCAGGCCCAGGAGGCGGATCATGTTCGAGATCTGCGGGCGGCTGCGGCCGATCTTCTTCGACAGCTCCTCCTGCGTCACGTTGAACTCTTCGAGCAGCTGCTGATAAGCCGCGCCCTCTTCGAGCGGGTTCAGCTGCACGCGGTGGATGTTCTCGAGGAGGGCTTCGCGTAGCAATTCCTCATCGGCGGTGCGGCGGACGATCGCCGGGACCGCTTCCCAGCCGAGTGCCGTCGCGGCTCGGAGTCGCCGCTCACCCATGACGAGTTCGAAGCGTGCGCCGTCCTCGCGCGGCTCCTCAGCCGTGCGCTCCCGTACCGCGATCGGCTGGAGCATCCCGACCTCGGTGAGCGAGGTCTGGAGTTCGGCGAGATGGTCGTCGTCGAAGATCTGACGCGGCTGCTTCGGGTTCGTGCCGATGTCCCCGATCGGGATGAGCTGGAAGCTCGCTCCCGGAACCGGGACGAGTTCAGGTCCCTCCGATGTTTCACGTGAAACAACGACCTGAGCCGGAGTCGATGTTTCACGTGAAACATCGCCCCGGTTGTTGCTACTCAGTTTCGGGGCCGCCTGCCGGGGCGCCGCGACCGGAGCCGGAGCCGCTTCCGGCTCCTCCTCGGTCGTCGTGGTCTCGGCCAGACCGGTCGGGATGAGCGCCCCCAGTCCGCGACCGAGTCCTCCGCGTTTCGCCGCAGCCATCGACTAGTTTCCGCCCTTCTGGTTCTTGCCGCGCCGGGAGAGCTTCGCGCCGCGGCGCGCGATCTCCTCGGCCGCTTCGAAATAGCTCGTCGCACCCCGCGAGCCGGGGTCGTACGTCATGATCGACTGCCCGTACCCGGGAGCCTCCGAGACACGGACGCTTCGCGGCACGACCGCGTCGAGCACGATCTCGCTGAAGTGCCCGCGCACTTCCTGCTCCACCTGATCGGCGAGCTTGGTCCGCTTGTCGTACATGGTGAGCAGGATCGTGGAGACGCGCAGGCGCGCGTTCAGGTGCGCCTTGATGAGCTCGATGTTTCTGAGGAGCTGGCCCAGTCCTTCGAGCGCGTAGTACTCGCACTGGATCGGGATCAGCACCTCCTCGGCGGCCACGAGCGCGTTCACCGTGAGCAGGCCGAGCGACGGCGGGCAGTCGATGAAGATGTAGTCGAGCTCCCCGCTGAAGGTCGCGATGCTCTTCTCCAGGCGCCCTTCGCGGGCCACGACGTTGACGAGTTCGACCTCGGCGCCGGCCAGGTCGATCGTCGCCGGAACGCAGAGCAGCGAGGGGATCCCGTCGACCGGGGTCGCGATCTCGTCGAGCGACATTCCTTCGACGACGGCCTCGTACACGCTCGGCGTGCCCGCACCGTGCTCGACACCGAGACCGGTGGAGGCGTTCCCCTGCGGGTCGAGGTCGATGACCATCACCCGGTTCCCGTGCAACGCCAAGGCGACCGCGAGGTTCACGGTGCTGGTGGTCTTGCCGACCCCGCCCTTCTGGTTGGCGATCGCGATGACCCGGCGGCGCGGCGGCCGCGGCATCGTCACGCTCCCTGAAGGATTGAGCACCCGGACGGCCCGCTGCGCTTCGCGCGCGAGCGGCAGGTCGTCATCCAGAGCGTCGGGCTGCGTGGGCACCGGCGCCTCGGTCTTCACTCGGCCGTTCTTGGCCGCCTCGTCCGGTGCCAAATGCCGACCCGAACGGCCTCGCTGCGATGTGCCTCTGGGCATCCCGTCCCGCTCTCCCCCGTTGTCAGCCCGGGCCTCCGGCAGTGTGCCGCCATCCGCACCGGACTCCATCGTCACCGATTCTGGCCCACCCTGGCCGAAGGCCGGGGCTGCGCCACCCTGCGCCGGTGAAGTTTCTCGATAGCGGTGCCGCCGAGTCGGAGGCGCCTCCTCGTTCACGGCCGCATCGAGGAGGTTTCTAATGCGCCGTTCGGCCGGGGTATCGCCGCCAAGGGAGTTCTGGTGTTCACGATCTTCAGAGGGAAGGGGGTCGCGCACGTTCACCGCCACAGACTACGGGCCGGATGTTTCACGTGAAACATGACCCTGCTCGGAGAAGCTTACGAGCCATACACTATCCGAACGCTGCGGAGTCCGCCGAGCGCAAAGCGTGGAAACCACAAGAACGGATGCCGCGATGATCGTCTCATCACGGCATCCGTTGCAGTACAAGGTTATTCGAATTCGGGGCGGAAATAAGCGGTTGCGGGACCGGATCAGCGGATCCGCTCGATCTTCACTACCGTTGCGGGGATGGTGAACTCATCCTGCTCCGACAGTTTGGACTCGCCGCAGGTGAGGATCGAGGCCTTGCCGCCGCCGGCTCGCTTGATGAGTCCGCCGCTCTCGGTCACTTCAAGGGAGGCGCCTTGTCCCTTGATGGCCAGCATCGCGCCGCCCACACGGGCCAGCGGCAGGCACCAGCCGACCAGCTTCGCCAGCGGGGCCACCGCACGGGACACCACGATGTCCGCCTGGCCCTTCGGGTCCACCTCGGCCGCGCGGGCGCGCAGCACTTCCACGTTCTGGATGCCGAGCGCCTCGATGACCTCCGTCAGGAAGTCCACGCGGCGCTGCATCGGCTCCACGAGCGTGACCAACAGGTCCGGCCGTGCGATCGCGAGCGGGATGCCCGGCAGACCCCCGCCCGAACCGACGTCGAGCACGTCGGCCTTCTCGGGGATCAGCTCCTCGACCACGGCGCTGCTCAGCACATGCCGCCCCCACAGGCGCGGCACTTCGCGCGGCCCGATCAGGCCGCGTTCGATCCCGATGGTCGAGAGCAGTCCTACGTAGGACTCGGCCAGGGCCATGCGCTCTTCGTCGGCTCCGAACACAGAGGCCAATGTTTCACGTGAAACATTGGCCTCGGCGGATTCGGAGCCCGTCGGCTCCTCAGTCATGTTTTCCTGCTCAGTCCTATTCCGGCTTCACGACGACCCGGCGGCGCGGCTCGGCGCCCTCCGACTCGCTCTGGACGCCGTCGGTGGCGTTGATGACGTCGTGGACGCACTTGCGTTCGAAGGCGCTCATCGGGTCCAGCTTGACCACTTCGCCGGAGTCGATGACCTTCTTGGCGGTCTTCTCGGCCAGCTCCGCGAGCTTCTTGCGGCGCCCGGCCCGGTAGCCCCCGATGTCGAGCATCAGGCGTGAGTGATCGCCGGTCTTGCGGTAGACCGCGAGGCGGCAGAGCTCCTGCAGCGCCTCGAGGGTCTGGCCCTTGGGGCCGACCAGTCCGTTGAGGTCTTCACCGACGATCTCGACCTGAGGACGGTCGCCGACCACCAGTTCGTCGATGTCCCCGTCGAGGTCGAGGATGTCGAGCAGGCCTTCCATGTAGTCGGCCGCCACTTCGCTCTGCTCAAACAGGTCGTCTTCGGAGGCCACCTCGTCCTCCCGCACCGTTGCTCCCATAATTGCCAACTCGTCTCTATCGCTCGTTTTAAGCCTAGTTTGCACCATTGTGGCTGATCCGGCGGCGCCTGCGCAGCCGCGGGACCGTCTCCCTAGCCTTTTTTCTTCTTGGAGGCCTGCTGCGCGCCGCTGACCTTCTTGGCCCGTGCGATGCGTTCCGCCCGTGAGAGGTTCTTGCCCGAACCGGGGCCGCCCTTGGCCTCGGACTTCGGCGCTTCCGAGCCGTTCGCGCCGGCGACGGTCTCAGGCTTCTTCGGGCCGCTCGGCCTGGACTTCGCGCCGGGCTTCGGCTTCGATCCCGGCTTCGGGGCGAGCTCCTTGCGGCGCTGCTCCTGCTCGCGCTGCTCCTCGAGCATCTTCTCGTGGGCCTTCGAGCCGGGCTTCGGCGGCTTCGTCGCGGAGTTCTGCGCGGGCGGCGGGTACTTGTGCAGCACGAACTGCTGCTGTCCCAGCGAGAACAGGTTGTTCACGGTCCAGTAGATGACCACGCCGATGGGGAAGGCGCCGGCCGAGAAGATCATGATCACAGGGATGCCGTAGAGCATCACCTTCTGGATCATCCGCTGGTTCGGGTCCTCGTTCCAGCCGGTCTTCAGGATCATCTGACGCGTGGTCAGGAAGGTCGTGAGGATCATCGTCGCGCCGAGGACGCCCGCCACGAGCTTGACGTCGAGCGCCGAGGAGCCGACCTTCTCGAGTTCGCTGCCCGGGGTGAGGAAGGTGCTCCAGAACGGCGCGCCGAAGAGCTTCGCGTGGACGTAGGAGTTCCAGTCGGACAGCGGGCCCGCGTCGATGCCGGTCCAGCCGTAGGACTCGGTGAACTTCTGCTGGGTCGGGTCGGGGCGGCGCAGGACGTGGAACAGCGCCAGGAAGACCGGCATCTGGATGAGGATGGGAAGGCAGCCCATGAGCGGGTTGGCCTTCTCCTTGCGGTACAGCTCCATCATCTCTTTCTGGAGCGTCTCGCGGTCACCCTTGTAGCGCTCCTGGAGCGCCTTGATCTCGGGGGCGAGCTTCTGCATCGCGCGCTGCGACTGGATCTGCTTCACGAAGAGCGGGAAGAGGATGATGCGCAGGGTGAGCACGACGCCGATGATGGCCAGGACCCAGGCCCAGTCGGTGTCCAGGAAGCCGTTGTCGCTGCCGAAGACATTCGTCCAGAGGTCATGCCATCTCAGCAGCACCCAGGACACGCCGTCGTAGGCCCACTCCATCACTTGCGGACTCCAGTCTGCTCAGTCTTCGAACTCAAATCGTGGTCATGCCGTGGGGGTACGGGGTCATGACCCCCAGGATGAAAGGGGTGGCACCGTCCCAGCCGTCGCAGGCTCAACCATATGCCACGTGCAGCGCCGTGCCGGGACAGCGCCTCAAGGGTATATGCGCTGCAACTGGGGTAGAAGCGGCAGCGGGCGGGTAGCGCGGGGCTCAGCCACCGACGGTACGCGATCACGGGGGCGGCGACCACTCGCGCCGCGAGGCTTCCACCGCCGCGAGAAGGGGTTTCAGCCGGGACCGGGGTGGGGGCCGGCTCGGCCGCGGCGTGCGTCATGGCGTGCTCCGGCGATCGTTCGCACGGTTCGCTTTGCGGGTGCGGGCCGCTTGCACGGCCTCGGTGAGGTCCCGCTGCAGTTCGGCGAAGTCGCGTTCGGCGGCGCGGGGGGTGGCGCGCACGACGACGTCGGTCCCGGGGGGCCAGTGCGGCAGTTCGGCGGCGACGGCGTGGCGGAGGCGGCGCTTGACCTTGTTCCGGGCCACGGCGTTCCCGACTGCCTTGGATACGACGAAACCCGCCCGCGCCGTGCGGTTCGCATCGGCGGCGGGCGGTGTCGGCGGCGGTGCCGCTTGGTCTTCGGTCTGAACTGTCGCAGGTGCCCAGTGCACGACGACGCCGCCGCGGGCGGCGCGGCGGCCTCGCTTGAGCGCCGAACCGAAGTCCTGGCGGCTGCGAATGCGCGCGTCGGCTGGAAGCACTTGGATCACGTCCTCATCGAGGCCCCTAGAGCCTGCAAGGGACCGGGAGGCAAGCGCTCAGACGGTCAGCTGCTTGCGACCCTTGTTGCGGCGCGCGTTGACGATGGCGCGGCCGGCACGGGTCCGCATGCGCAGCCGGAAGCCGTGGGTGCGCTTGCGACGGCGGTTGTTCGGCTGGTAGGTGCGCTTGCTCACGACGGATGTCTCCCATTACGAATAAGTTGCTGCTGCGCCGGGCCTCGGGCCCAGCCCCGGATCGGGGCTACGGGGACGCGGAGAACAGCCTAGCAGGGCATTCACGCGCGGCCCCCGCCGCGGACGGCGGGTGTGGCATGCCCCTCTGGTTCGAGAGGGCAACTCGCTCATGTTACTCGCCGGGTCCGGAACGTCGCCACCGCGGGGTGGCTGCGGCGCGTCCGCCGTGCGGACCGTCCAATCCACAGGCGCCGCGCGCCCGATCCGCGCCTGTGCAGGAGTGCCGCGAGGCTTGCGAGCTGCCTGTGGATAACTCTTCGCGAATCGTGGACGACTTCGTTGTCACCAGAACGGCTTCGTCGGCCGGCTCACGAGAAAGCGCTGGTCATGACCGTGATTCAGGAAACATTGTCACAAGGGGCGCATGTGCACAGGCCAGCTGAAGGCCTGTGGATAACCTGTGGAAAACTTGCTGGAGCGCACTGGGGACGACCGGGTGCGGCGGTGCGGATCGCCTGTATCGGAGCCTACCTGGTGCGGCCTCTGAACTTCGCGAAACAGCCCGTACACGGACAGAAGAAGCGAGGGATGGCGAAGGTGACCGACCAAGATCTGTCGGCAGTCTGGTCGGCGGTGTCCGCCGAGCTGGCTGACGCGTCGGCGCTCACCCGTCAGCAGTCCGCGTGGATGCGCCTGTCGCAGCCGGTGCTGTCGATGCCCGGCACGTTCATCGTCGCCGCCCCGGACAAGTTCGCGCGCTCGGCCTTCGAGTCGAAGCTGCGCGTCCCGATCAGCGAGGCCCTCTCCCGGCAACTGGGCCAGCCGACGCAGATCGCGGTCACCTTGCAGGAGAAGCAGGCCGAGCCCGCGCCGGTGGCGGAGGAGCCGCCCGCGGCCCCCGAGCCGCCGGTGAACGGGTCTGCGGTCGCCGACGCCACGATCGTCTTCGAGCGGCCCTCCTTCGACGAGCCGCCCGCGGCACCGGTGGTGGAGGAGCCGGTCGAGCCGCCCGCGCCCCGCAAGCCGTTGTCGGCGCAGAATCCGCCGAGTCTCTTCGACACCGCGGCCTTCCGTCCCGGCGACGCGGAGGCGCCGCGTGCGCCCGAGCCCGCCGAGTCCCCCGCGGAGCCCGTGGAGCGGCCCGCCGCGATCCCGCACCAGCCGGCCCGCCCCGCCGAGGCCGACCGCTGGGAGGAGCGCGCCCCCGAGCCTCCCGGGGAGGAGCTCGAACGGGTCCTCTCGGAGTCGGCCGCGCGCCAGGGCGGCAAGGAGCACGGTGCGATGCCGCCGGTCGCTCCCCCGCCCTCGGACGACCCGGACCCGGCCCGCCGGGGAGGGATCACGAAGGCGCACAAGGACACCGCCCCCGTGAAGGCCATCGACGGGGTGGGTCGCCTCAACCCGCGGTACAACTTCGACACGTTCGTGATCGGCTCGTCCAACCGCTTCGCGCACGCGGCGGCGTTCGCTGTGGCGGAGGCGCCCGCGAAGGCGTACAACCCGCTGTTCCTCTACGGCGGGTCCGGGCTGGGCAAGACGCACCTGCTCCACGCGGTCGGCCACTACGCCCACGACCTGGGCACGGCCCAGTCCGTGCGGTACGTGACGACCGAGGAGTTCACGAACGACTTCATCAACTCGCTCTCCGACCGGCGGCAGCAGGCCTTCCAGCGCCGCTACCGGGACGTCGACATCCTCCTCATCGACGACATCCAGTTCCTCATGGACCGCGAGCGCACGCAGGAGGAGTTCTTCCATACCTTCAACGCGCTGCACAACGCGAACAAGCAGCTGGTGATCTCCTCGGACCGCTCGCCGAAGCAGCTGCAGACCCTGGAGGACCGGCTGCGCACCCGCTTCGAATGGGGCCTGCTCGCCGACATCCAGCCGCCGGACCTGGAGACGAGGATCGCGATCCTGCGCAAGAAGGCGGTGCAGGACGACCTCAACATCCCCACGGACGCGGTGGAGTTCATCGCCACCCAGATCCACCACTCGATCCGCGAGCTCGAGGGCGCGCTCATCCGCGTCACCGCGTACGCGAGCCTCAACCGCAAGCCGGTGGACCTGGGCCTGGCCGAAGAGGTCCTGCACGACATCATCCCCGAGAGCGGCAAGAACACCGAGGTCACGGTCGACCAGATCATGCAGGCCACGGCCGACTACTTCGGGGTGCAGGCGGCCGACCTCAAGGGGAACTCGCGCTCGCGGGTGCTCGTGAACGCCCGCCAGGTCGCGATGTACCTGTGCCGGGAGCTCACGGACATGTCGCTGCCGCGGATCGGCCAGGCGTTCGGGGGGCGTGACCACACCACGGTCATGCATGCGAACAAGAAGATTCGCAAGCAGATGGCCGAGCGGCGGGCGCTCTACACGCAGATCGCGGAATTGACGAACCGTTTGAAACACACCGACGAATGAGCGGGCCTGTGGACAACTCTGTGGAAAACCTGTGGATAACCGCGAATATCTGTGGAAAGCCTGTGGACAGAGTGTGGAAAACACGCGAGAGCACGATACTCATTCGCGATTTTCCTGTGGGTAACCCTGTGCATAACCTGTGGAAAAGCTGTGGACAGACCTGTGGATGAGATGTGGAAAACTCGGCGATTGTCAGGGGCTGTGGATAAGCTCCTGATTCATCCACAGGTTATGCACAGTCCGTCCACAGCCCTGAAACCGGAAGGACCTGCGAAAAGGCGGGTTTTCCACAGTTTCCACAGCACCGACGACTACGACGACAGTTATATCTATAGAGAGTTCATTAGTAATAGCGCTGTGCACAACCGAGCAACAGCCGCGAAGGAGCAACCATGAAGTTCCAAGTTGACCGAGACACCTTTGCCGACGCTGTCTCGTGGACCGCCAAGAGCCTCCCGGCCCGCCCGTCGGTTCCCGTCCTCGCGGGCGCCCGCCTGTCCGTCGACGAGGGCAAGCTGACGATCTCCGGTTTCGACTACGAGATCTCCACCCGTGTCACCGTCGACGTCACCGGCGAGTCCGCCGGAACCGCCCTGGTCTCCGGCAAGCTGCTCTCGGAGATCGTCAAGGCCCTCCCGAACAAGCCCGTCGACTTCGTCGTCGACGGCCCCCACGCGGAACTCACCTGCGGTTCGGCGCGCTTCACCCTGCCGACGATGCCGCTGGAGGACTACCCGAGCCTGCCGCAGATGCCCGAGGCCATCGGCACCATCGACGCCGACGAGTTCGCGAAGGCCGTCGCGCAGACCGCCGTCGCCGCAGGCAAGGACGAGACCCTGCCGACGATGACCGGCGTCCAGGTCGAGATGACCGGCGGCGGCATCGGGATGCTCGCCACCGACCGCTACCGCATGGCCATCCGCGACTCCTCGTGGGAGCCCGGGGCCTCTGACGTGGCCGTCACGGTCCTGGTACCGGCCAAGGCCCTCGCGGACACCGCCCGCACTTTCGGGTCCTTCTCCGGCCCTGTGACGATCGCCGTGCCCACCGGCACCGAGGGCGCCCCCGGTATGATCGGCTTCATCGCGGGCGGCCGCCAGACCACCTCCCGCGTGCTCGACGGCCAGCTGCCGCCGCTGCGCAGCCTGCTCGCCACCTCGTACGCGACGACCTTGCGCGTCAAGACCTCCGAACTCATCGAGGTCGCCCGCCGCGTCGCGCTCGTGGGCGACCGCAACTCGCCGATCCGCCTCTCGTTCGACGAGGACGGCCTCGTGGTCGAGGCCGGCGGCGCCGAGGACGCGAAGGCCTCCGAGGCGATGGACTGCACGCTCGAGGGCGAGCCGGGCAAGATCGCGTTCAACCCGACCTACCTGCTCGACGGCCTGTCCGCTGTGGACGCCCCGTACACCGCGTTCAAGATGAACGAGCTCGGCAAGCCGGTCGTGATGACCGGGCAGCCCGCGCCCGAAGATGAGGAGTCCGACACAAACCACGACGTGTACCTGTACATGCTGCAACCATTGCGTTGGGACGCCTGACCGCACAACGACGTGAGTGACCCTGGCGCGTACTCCGCCAAAGCGGAACCTTCTGGACTCAAAAGTGAAGGGGGGCGCGACATGCAACTCGGCATGATCGGGCTCGGCAAGATGGGCGGCAACATGAAGTTGCGGCTCGAAAAGGCTGGACACCAGGTCGTCGGCTACGACCGCAACCCCGACGTCGCCGACGTCGACTCCTTGGAAGCACTCGTCGCCGCCCTCGAAGGCCCGCGCGCCATCTGGGTCATGGTCCCCGCCGGGGAGCCCACCAGGTCCACCGTGGCCGAACTGGGCGCGCTCCTGTCCGAGGGCGACATCGTCATCGACGGCGGCAACTCGCGCTTCACCGACGACGCCGTGAACGCCGCGCTCCTGGCCGAGCGCGGCATCGGCTACGTCGACGCGGGCGTCTCCGGCGGCGTCTGGGGCATCACCGAGGGCTACGCGCTCATGGTCGGCGGCGCCGACGGCGACGTGGAGCGCCTCATGCCGATCTTCAACGCGCTCAAGCCCGAAGGCGAATTCGGCTTCGTGCACGCCGGCGGCGTCGGCGCGGGCCACTACGCCAAGATGGTGCACAACGGCATCGAGTACGCCATGATGCAGGCCTACGCCGAGGGCTACGAGCTGCTCGAGGCCTCCGAGCACGTCGACAACGTGCCCGAGATCTTCAAGTCCTGGCGCTCGGGCACCGTGATCCGCTCCTGGCTGCTCGACCTCATGGACCGGGCGCTCACCGACGACCCCGAGCTGGCCCGCGTCAAGGGCTACGTCGAGGACTCCGGCGAGGGCCGCTGGACCGTGGACGAGGGCATCCGCCTGCGCGTCCCGCTCCCGGCGATCACCGAGTCGCTGTTCGCGCGCTTCACCTCCCGCCAGGAGGACTCCCCGGCGATGAAGGCCGTCGCGGCGCTGCGCAACCAATTCGGCGGACACGCCGTCAAGTCGGAATAGCCGAAGCGGCATCATAGAGGCGTGCGTGTACGACAGCTGCAATTGACGGACTTCAGGTCCTACGCGCACGCCCAAGTCCTGTTCGACGAGGGGCCCTCGATCCTGGTGGGCCCCAACGGACACGGCAAGACCAACCTGGTCGAGGCCCTGATCTACCTGGCGAACCTCCGCTCCCACCGCGTCTCCTCCGACGCCCCCCTGGTCCGGCAGGGCTGCGAGCAGGCCGTCATCCGCGCCGAGATCCTCCACGACTCCCGCCGCCTCCTCGCCGAGCTGGCGATCGTCCCCGGCAAGTCGAACAAGGCCCGCCTGAACAAGACCGCCCTCTCCCGCCCCCGCGAGATCATCGGCGCGCTCAAAGCCATCGCGTTCGCCCCCGAGGACCTGGCGCTGGTCCGCGGCGAGCCCTCCGCCCGCCGCCGCTACCTCGACGAGCTGCTGTGCGCGCGCTTCCCGCGCTACGCCGGGGTCCGCGCCGACTACGAGCGGGTCCTCAAACAGCGCAACACGCTCCTTCGCACGGCCTACCTGGCGAAGAAGACCGGCGGCCGCGGTCCGGGCGGGGCCGAGATGGCCACCCTCGACGCCTGGGACGCGCACCTCGCGCGGCACGGCGCCGAGCTCATGGCCGGGCGCCTCGCGCTCCTCGAGGACCTGACCGAGCCGATCGGCAAGGCCCACTCGAAGATCGCGGACGGCCGCGCCGAAGTGCACCTGGCCTACGAATCGGAGCTCGGCGGCGACCTCACCGCCGACCAGGACGTCCTCACCGCCCGCCTCGGCGCCGCGCTCGCCGGGGCCCGCGCCAAGGAGGTCGAGCGCGGCACGACCCTGGTCGGCCCGCACCGCGACGACCTCGACCTGCAACTCGGCGCTCTTCCGGTGAAGGGCTACGCCTCACACGGCGAGACCTGGTCGGTGGCGCTCGCGCTCCGCTTGGGCGCCTTCGAACTCCTGCGCGCGGACGGCACCGCCCCGATCCTCATCCTCGACGACGTGTTCGCCGAGCTGGACGCCACACGGCGCGAGCGCTTGGCGGAATACGCCGAAGCCGCACCGCAGACGCTCATCACCTGCGCCGTCGCCGGGGACGTCCCCGAGCGGCTCACGGGCGCCCGCTACGACGTGTGGGAAGGGGAGGTCAAACGTGTCCTCTAACGGCGGCTACGACTACCGCCCGCGTCCCCGGCGGCGCGGTAAGTCCGACGACCCGCGCTTCCGCAAGGAGTGGTCCGGTCCCGGGCCCGACAAGCGCGACCCCGAGACCCTCGGGAGCCTCCTCCCCCAGGTCGTGCGCAAGAACGGCTGGACGCGCAAAGTGGCCGACGCGTCGGTGTTCGGCCGCTGGGAGGCCATCGTCGGCGCCGACATCGCGAGCCACTGCAGGCCCCAGAGCCTGGAGAACGGCGAGCTCCTCGTCGTCGCCGAGTCGACCGCCTGGGCCACGCAGCTGCGGTTGTTCTCCCGCCAGATCCACGGCAAACTCGCCGCGGCGCTCGGCCCCAGCGTCGTGAAGCGACTGCGGATCGTCGGACCGCAGCAGCCGACTCGTTCCTACGGCCCGAGGCGAGTACGGTTTAATGGCTCCCGTGACACGTTCTGAAGCCACGCACCCCTAAGTCCGTAGGGGGGTTCATGTCCCCGCCCCTCGATGCGACTGTGACGACAACGAGGCGCACGGAAGCGGTTACAGAAGTCCGAGCCAAGTAGACTTGACGGATGCAGTCCGGCCGGCGCTCGCAGCGCCCGGCCATTGTTGTGGCGGCACTGCCATGGTCGGCCCGCCCACGGGCGCCTCTGGACCGGACATTCAAGCAGGTCCGAGGTCAGATGACTGAAAAGTGTCACAGCCATGGACTAACTTTTCACTACTGACTGTGAACGACGACAGAAGGAGTTGCCGGTGGCGGCGAAGCAGCAGGACGATTACAGCGCCAGTTCGCTCACAGTCCTCGAAGGCCTCGAGGCCGTCAGGAAGCGGCCGGGCATGTACATCGGCTCGACCGGCGAGCGCGGCCTGCACCACCTCATCTGGGAAGTCGTCGACAACTCGGTCGACGAGGCGCTGGCCGGCTACTGCACCGACATCCTCGTGACGCTCACCGACGACGGCGGCGTCCGGGTCGAGGACAACGGCCGCGGTTTCCCGGTCGACCTCCACCCGAAGCTGAAGAAGCCCGGTGTCGAGGTGGCCCTCACCGTCCTCCACGCGGGCGGCAAGTTCGACTCGGAGTCGTACGCGGTCTCCGGTGGTCTGCACGGCGTCGGCGTCTCGGTCGTCAACGCCCTGTCCACCCGGATCTCGATCGAGATCTGCCGCAACGGCTACGTGTGGCGCCAGGACTACAAGCACGCCCAGCCGGGCCCGCTGGAGAAGGGCGAGCCGACCGACAAGACCGGTACGGTGCTCACCTTCTGGCCCGACGGGGACATCTTCGTCACCCTCGACTTCGACTACAAGACGATCTACCGCCGCCTCCAGGAGATGGCCTTCCTCAACGGCGGCCTCGCGATCACCCTCCGGGACGAGCGCCCGGACCACATCGACGAGGAGACCGGCGTCAAGGAGGTGACCTTCAAGTACGACGAGGGCATCGCCGACTTCGTGCGCCACCTCAACGCCTCCAAGAACGCCATCCACCCCACGGTGGTCGCCTTCAACGCCGAGGAGGACGGCCAGTCCCTCGAGATCTCGATGCAGTGGAACGAGTCGTACGGCGAATCGGTCTACACGTTCGCGAACGGCATCAACACCCACGAGGGCGGCTCCCACGAAGAGGGCTTCCGCTCGGCGCTCACCAACGCCGTCAACAAGTACGGCCTCGAGAAGAAGATCATCAAGTCCGAGAAGGACCGCCTCTCCGGCGACGACATCCGCGAGGGCCTGGCCGCGATCATCTCGGTGAAGCTGCGCGAGCCGCAGTTCGAGGGCCAGACGAAGACCAAGCTCGGCAACACCGAGGTCAAGGGCTTCGTGCAGCGCGTCTGCAACGAGCACCTGCCCGACTGGCTCGACCGCCACCCGAAGGAAGCGCGGATCATCGTCCAGAAGGCCTCGAGCGCGGCGAACGCCCGCAAGGCCGCCGCGCAGGCCCGCAAGCTGGCCCGCCGCAAGAGCCTGCTGGAGACCTCGTCGATGCCGGGCAAGCTGGCGGACTGCCAGTCGACGAACCCGGAGGAGTGCGAGATCTTCGTGGTCGAGGGCGACTCGGCCGGCGGCTCCGCGAAGCAGGGCCGCAACCCGCGTACGCAGGCGATCATGCCCATCCGCGGCAAGATCCTGAACGTGGAGAAGGCCCGCCTCGACAAGATCCTCAAGAACAACGAGGTCCAGGGCATGATCACCGCCCTCGGCACGGGGATCCACGAGGAGTTCGACGTCGAGAAGCTCCGCTACCACAAGGTCATCCTGATGTCGGACGCCGACGTCGACGGACACCACATCAACACCCTGCTCTTGACGTTGCTGTTCCGTTTCATGCGTCCGCTCATCGAGCTCGGCCACGTGTACATGAGCCAGCCGCCGCTGTACAAGATCAAGTGGAACAAGAAGGGCGACCTGGTCGACTACGCCTATTCGGACGCCGAGCGCGACCGGATCATCGAGGCGGGCGTCGCCTCCGGCAAGGCCGACCCGCGGCGTTCCGACGGCGTCCAGCGCTACAAGGGTCTCGGTGAGATGAACTACACCGAGCTGTGGGAGACGACCATGGATCCCGCGCAGCGCAACCTGCTCCAGGTTCAGCTCGACGATGCGGCAACCGCCGACGAGCTCTTCAGCGTCCTGATGGGTGAGGACGTGGAGAGCCGTCGCCGCTTCATCCAGGAGAACGCCAAAGACGTCAGGTTCCTTGACATCTAAAGCGGTCCGCTGACCACGTTCCGACGACAAGCAAGGAAGCACTGGTGCCTGAGAACAACCAAGACCAGCTTGAGATCCCGGAGGGCCACGGCCGCATCGAGCCGGTCGGCATCGAAGTGGAGATGTCGCGCTCGTACCTCGATTACGCCATGAGCG
The DNA here is from genome assembly GCF_016918015.1 of Glycomyces sp. YM15. Classification (GTDB taxonomy): domain Bacteria; phylum Actinomycetota; class Actinomycetes; order Mycobacteriales; family Micromonosporaceae; genus Glycomyces. The sequence goes on along the minus strand of NZ_JAERMK010000003.1, from coordinate 250,274 downwards.
TGATCGTCGGGCGCGCGCTGCCCGACGTGCGCGACGGCCTCAAGCCCGTCCACCGCAAGATCCTGTACGCGATGTACGACGGCGGCTACCGCCCCGACCGCGGGTACGTGAAGTGCTCGCGCGTCATCGGCGACGTGATGGGCCAGTTCCACCCGCACGGCGACTCCGCGATCTACGACTCGCTGGTGCGCATGGCGCAGCCGTGGAGCCTGCGGTACCCGCTCATCGACGGCCAGGGGAACTTCGGCTCCCCGGGCAACGACCCGGCGGCCGCGCACCGGTACACCGAGTCGCGCCTCGAGCCGCTCGCGATGGAGATGCTGCGGGACATCGACGAGGAGTCGGTCGACTTCGAGCCGAACTACGACGGCAAGACCACCGAGCCCACGATCCTGCCCTCGCGCATCCCGAACCTGCTGGTGAACGGCTCCGAGGGCATCGCGGTCGGCATGGCCACCAAGATCCCCCCGCACAACCTGCGCGAGGTCGCGGCGGCCGTGGACTGGTGCCTGGACAACCCGGAGGCCACCGAGGAGGAGGCCCTCGAGGCGATCCTCGGGATCATCACCGGGCCCGACTTCCCCACGGGCGCCACGATCCTGGGGCGCGCGGCGATCGAGGACGCGTACCGCACGGGCCGCGGCTCGATCAAGATGCGCGCCGTGATCGAGGTCGAAGAGGACTCGAAGGGCCGCGCCTGCCTGGTCGTCACGGAGCTCCCCTACCAGGTGAACCCCGACAACCTGGCCGAGCGCATCGCCGACCTCGTCAAGGAGGGCAAGCTCGGCGGCATCGCGGACATCCGCGACGAGTCCTCGGGCCGCACCGGCATGCGGATCGTGATCGTGCTCAAACGCGACGCGGTACCCAAGGTGGTGCTCAACAACCTCTACAAGCACACGCAGCTGCAGGACACGTTCGGCGCGAACATGCTCTCGCTGGTCGACGGCGTCCCGCGCACGCTGAACATCGCGCAGATGGTCCGCTACTACGTGGCGCACCAGATCGAAGTGATCGTGCGGCGCACCAAGTACCGGATGCGCAAGGCCGAGGAGCGCGCCCACATCCTGCGCGGTCTCGCCAAGGCCCTCGACCTGCTCGACGAGACGATCGCGCTCATCCGCCGCTCGCCTTCGGCCGAGGAGTCGAAGCAGGGCCTCATGAGCCTGCTCGACGTCGACGAGATCCAGGCCGTCGCGATCCTCGACATGCAGCTGCGGCGCCTGGCGGCGTTGGAGCGGCAGCGGATCATCGACGAGCTCACCGAGATCGAGACCAAGATCGCCGACCTGGCCGACATCCTCGCCAAGCCCGAGCGGCAGCGCCTGATCCTCCGCGAGGAGCTCGGCGCGGTCGTGGCCCGCTGGGGCGACGAGCGCCGGACCGTGATCATGCCCGACGCCGGCGAAGTGTCCATGGAGGACCTCATCGCCCGCGAGGACATCGTGGTCACGATCACCCGCGGCGGCTATGTGAAGCGCACCAAGACCGACTCGTTCCGCTCGCAGAAGCGCGGCGGGAAGGGCGTCCAGGGCGCGCAGCTCAAGCAGGACGACATCGTCAGCCACTTCTTCGTGTGCACCACGCACGACTGGATCCTGTTCTTCACCAACAAGGGCCGCGTCTACCGGGCGAAGGCCTACGAGCTGCCGGAGGCGAGCCGCACGGCCCGCGGGCAGCATGTGGCGAACATCCTGGCGTTCGGCCCGGACGAGCACATCGCGCAGGTCATCCAGCTGGCCCATTACGAGGTCACCCCGTACCTGGTGCTCGCGACCCGCAACGGCCTGGTCAAGAAGTCGAAGCTCACCGATTTCGATTCGCCCCGCACCGGCGGCATCGTCGGCATCAACCTGCGCGACGGCGACGAGCTCGTGGGCGCGGCGCTCATCCAGCAGGAGGACGACCTGCTGCTGGTCTCGCGCAAGGCCCAGTCGATCCGCTTCCAGGCGACCGACGAGGCGCTGCGGCCCATGGGCCGCGCGACCAGCGGTGTGATCGGGATGCGGTTCGTGGGGGACGACGAACTGCTCACCATGATCGTTCTGCGCGATAATATGGACATCCTCGTGGCCACCAGCCGCGGCTACGCGAAGCGGACTCCTGTCGACGCGTACCCGCAGCAGGGCCGCGGTGGCAAGGGCGTCCTGACCGCGAAGATCACGGAACGGCGCGGCGACCTGGTGGGGGCGCTGTCGGTGACGCCGGACGACGAGCTGTTCGCGATCACCTCGGAGGGAGGCGTCATCAGGACTCCGGTGCAGCCGGTCCGTCAGACTTCGGACCGCAACACTATGGGCGTCAAGCTGATCGACCTGCCCGACGAGGTCTCGCTGCTCGCGATCACCCAGAGCGCCGAGGAACCGGAACCCGATGAGGGGCAGGACGAGTAGATGACCGACGCGAAGGCCACCGCTGCGGAGACCGAGCGCGAAGACGACGTCCCGGAGTTCGACTCCGAGGCGTCCGAGCAGACGAAATCAGATGACTCGGTGTCATCCGTCTCTGCTCCGCCGTCAGCTCAGGCCCAGGACCAGACGTTGACGCTGCGCCGCCCGCCGGGCATGACGCCGCCGCCGGTCACACCGGAGTCGATCCCGTCGTCCACGGGCAACACCGCGGCCAACCAGGCCGCGGGCGTGGCCTCCTCGGCCCGTGTCGCGGACGCCGTCCGCGCCGCGCGCGCCGCGGTGAGCCAGGCGGCCGCACGCGGTCCGCGCCGGGCCCGCCTGCGGCTGAAGCGGATCGACCCCTGGTCGGTGATGAAGTTCTCGTTCGCCGTCTCGATCGTGCTGTTCATCGTGATGGTCGTGGCGACCACGGTCCTGTACATCGCGCTCGACGCGATGGGCGTTTTCGACACCGTCAACGACATGCTGCAGATGCTCATGGGCACCAGCACCGATGACGCGGCCGCGGGCACGGAGACCTTCCGGATCACCGCGAAGGGCGTCATCGGGGCCGCGGCCCTGCTCGGCGTGGTGAACATGGTCCTGTTCACGGCGCTGGCGACGCTCGGCTCGTTCATCTACAACGTGTGCGCCGACCTCGTCGGCGGCGTCGAGGTGACCCTCGCCGAACGCGACTAGCGACAAGCGAAGCGAATGCCCGCGGCCACCCGGTCGCGGGCATTCGCCCTCCCGAATCGGCCCAGTGACGGCCGTCCCTTATGACAGGGGGCCTGTTCGGCGGATCGTACAGGCATGAGGTAATCTTTCCCAGCGCTGCCGATGAGGCCGCAACCTATAAGGGCGTATAGCTCAGGTGGTTAGAGCGTCGAGCTGATAACTCGAAGGTCCCAAGTTCGAGTCTTGGTACGCCCACCAACAACCCGCCGTTCACCGGCGGGTTTTTTCATGCCTGTGGCCCGCATCGCGGCGCGGAATAGGCCGGCCGTCCCCGGGCCTTGCACCAGTCGACCCGTCAGCACGCCCTTCTGAGAAAGTCACCCGCCATGACCGACGCCCCCCGCTCGTTCCTGTTCCTCCTCGGCTCCGCCCGCACCGGCGGCAACACCGAGGCCCTCGCCCGCGCCGCCGCCGAGCACCTCGCACCGGGAACCGCGCAGCGCTGGATCCACCTCGGTGAGCTGGGCCTGCCGCCGTTCACCGACCGCCGGCACACCGGGGACGGCGTCACGCCCTTCGCGGAGGGCGCCGAGCGACTCGTGCAGGACGCGACCCTCGCCGCCACCGACATCGTGATCGCCTCGCCCCTGTACTGGTACACCGTGAGCGGCCCGGTGAAGAACTACCTCGACTACTGGTCGGGCTGGCTGCGCGTCCCCGGCCTGGACTTCAGGGCCCGGATGGCGGGCCGGCGCCTGTGGGGCGTCACCGTCGCCGGAGACGACGACCCGGCCGCGGCCGTGCCGCTCGCAGGCGCGCTGCGCCTGACCGCCGGCTACCTGAAGATGGACTGGCGGGGCGTGCTCCTCGGCAACGGCTCCCGCCCCGGCGACGTCGACCGCGACGGGAGTGCCCACGCGGCCGCCGAGGCCTTCTTCGACGGCTCCCCCACCGCGACTCCGAACCTCCTCTTCTGACAGGCACCGGCCCGGCGGTCGGGCGGGGCAAGGTTCGCTATGCTGAGGCGCATCGTGCAATGCCGATCGCGGCGTTGCTGTACGCGGCAATCTCTGATATGGGGGCCTGGGTCCATGTGGAAGAAGATCTTGATCGTCGCCGGCGTGGCAACGGTCGCGTTCGTCGTGGCCAAGAAGGTCAAGTCGATCAACGACGACCGCACCCTGTGGCACGAGGCCACCACCTCCGCCGAAGACGTGCGCTAGCGAATCGCGTTAGCCAGTTCACTGCGACCCGGGTATCCTCGCTGTTGCAGTGAGCGCGGCGGCGATACTGGGGAGGTCCAGTCTCGTAGGGTTCAGTCCGCGCGACTGACCGAGGGGCCTTAGCTCAATTGGCAGAGCACCTGCTTTGCAAGCAGGGGGTTAGGAGTTCGATTCTCCTAGGCTCCACCGCCTGGAAGACCGCCCGCGACCTCATCTGAGGTCGCGGGCGGTTCGTTCTGTTTACGGCCTGTGTCGGTGGCCCCTGGCACCATGTGCCGATGATCGCAACCTTTGACCACACCGCCGATTTCAAGGGCGCGCGGTTCGCCTCCGTGGACCTCTCCGGTGCCGTGCTGCGCGACTGCGACGTCAGCGACGTCAAGATCTCCGGGTCCGCCATCACCAATTTCCGCATCAACGGCCACGCCGGGGAACTGGAGCGCGTGGTGGTCAACGACGTCGACGTCACCGCATTCGTCAACGCGGAGCTCGACCGGCGCCATCCCGAGCGCATCACGCTGCGCGAGGTGCGCTCGCTCCAGGATCTCCGTGCGATGTGGACGCTTCTCGAGAGCTTGTGGGAGAGCACCGTCGCGCGCGCCATGCGGCTGCCGGAGGCGGCCTTGCACGAGCGCGTCGACGAGGAGTGGTCGTTCGTGGAGACCCTGCGGCACCTGGTGTTCGCCACCGACGTGTGGATCGGCCGCATGCTCCGCGGCGAGAAGCGCCCGTACCACCGCTTGGGCATGCCCACGGGCGACTACCCGGCCGACAGGGCCGTCGAGATCGGCGTCGACACCGCGGCGCGGCCCTCGCTCGCGGAGGTCCTGGAGGTGCGCGCGGACCGGGCGGCCCAGGTCCGGGCGGCCCTGGCGGACGCCACCGAGGCTTCGCTGGAGGAGACCCGGACCGGGGAGCCGGCGCCCGGGTGGGGGCCCGAGACGGTCGCCGTCGCGACCTGCTTCCGGGTGGTCCTCAACGAGCACTGCGAGCATCGGCAGTACGCGCTGCGCGACCTGGCGGTCCTCGAAGCCCGCTGAGACGCCTTGGGCCACGAGGTGGTCCGTGCGGCAACGGGGAGTCAGGCCTTGCGCTTGATCGCCAGGGACATCGCCGCGGCGAGTGCGCACAGCGCGCCCGAGGTGAACCAGGCGAGGTCATAGGCGCCCGTGAGGTCGCGGGCCAGACCCGCGGCAGAGGCGATGAGGGCCGCCCCGACCTGGTGGGAGGCGAGGACCCAGCCGAAGACGACCGCGCCGTCTTCCCCGAAGTGCTCGCGGCACAAGGCGATCGTGGGCGGCACGGTGGCGACCCAATCGAGGCCGTAGAAGATGATGAAGAAGATCATCGGCGGGTGGACGCTGTCGGCGAACAGCGCGGGCAGGGCGAGCAGGGACACCCCGCGCAGCGCGTAGTAGACGAACAGCAGGTGCCGCGGGTTGAAGCGGTCGGTGAGCCAGCCGGAGAAGATCGTGCCGATGAGGTCGACGATCCCGATGACGGCGAGCAGCGACGCGGCCGCGGTCAGCGGCATGCCGTGGTCGTGGGCGGCCGGCACGAAGTGCGCGCCGACCAGGCCGTTCGTAGAGGCCCCGCAGATCGCGAACGTCCCGGCGAGGAGCCAGAACGCACGGGTGCGGCTCGCGGCCGCCAGAGCGCCCAGGGTGCGGCGCACCGCGCCCGCCGTGGGCGGCTCCGGGGTCTCGTAGTCGGCTCCGGCGCCGTACGGGCGCAGCCCCACGTCCTCGGGTCGGTCGCGGATCACGAAGAGCACCAACGGAACCATGGCGAGCGCGGTGGCGGCGACGAGGAGCGAGGCGGCCCTCCAGCCCGGGCCTACGACGAGGAGCCCCACCAGCGGCAGGAACACCAGCTGCCCGGCGGCCCCGCCCGCGGTGAGGATGCCGCTGACGAGGCCGCGGCGTTCGATGAACCAGCGGTTGGTGATGGTCGCGACGAACGCCATCGCCATCGAGCCGGTGCCGATCCCGACGATGAAGCCCCATGCGAGGACCAGCTGCCAGGACGCGGTCATGAACACGGTGAGGCCGGAGCCGGCGGCGATGAGGGCCAGCGCGATCGAGACGACCCTGCGGATCCCGTACCGCTCCTGCAGTGCGGAGGCGAACGGTGAGAACAGGCCGTAGAGGAGGATGTTCAGTGAGATCGCGGCCGAGATCGTCCCGTGCGACCAGCCGAACTCCTCGTGCAGCGGTTCGATGAAGACGCTCGGGGTGGCGCGGAAGGCGGCCGCGCCGACGAGGGCGGTGAAGGCGACGGCGGCGACGAACCAGGCGCGGTGGGGGCCTTTGGTCGCGAGGCGTTCGGGGGCCTGCGGGGCGGTGACGGACATGTGCTCAAGCATCGGTTCTCGCGGTGGCGGTCACCAGTGGCCCGCAGGCCAATATGTGCGAGGATCAGGCCATGAGCGTGTTCCGGGAATCTGGGCGGCACCGTGTGGCCGTGTTCGTCCGCCATGGGCTGCTGCCGGTCGAGCTCGGCATCGCGCACCGCGTGTTCGGTACGGCCCGAAGCGCATCGGGCGAGCTGTTGTACGAGGTCGCGACGTGCGCGCTGGAGCCCGGTGCGGTGCGCACGGACACCGATGTGACGGTGAACGTGCCGCACGGGCCAGAGGCGTTGGCCGAGGCCGACACGGTCGTGGTGCCGTCTGAGCACGAGTGGGATGACACCTACCGCCACGGCCGCCTGTCGGTGCCGCTCGCGGCGGCGCTGGCGCTGGTGCGGCCGGGGGCGCGGTTGGCGTCGATCTGCACGGGCTCGTTCACGCTCGCGGCGGCGGGGGTGCTCGACGGACGGCGGGCCACGACGCACTGGGATGCGGCCGAGCGGTTCCGGGAGCTGTTCCCGCGGGTGCGGCTCGAACCGGAGGTGCTCTACACGGAGGACGGCGGCGTGTTCACTTCTGCGGGCGTGGCCTCGGGCTTCGATCTGTGCTTGCATTTGGTGCGGTTGGATTTCGGTGCGGCCGTGGCGAACCTGGTGGCGCGGCGGGCGGTGGTGCCGCCGTTCCGGGACGGCGGGCAGGCGCAGTACATCGAACGGCCGGTTCCCGAGGCGGGGATGCATTCGACGGGCGCGGCCAGGGCGTGGGCGCTGGAGCGGCTTCACGAGCCGTTGACGCTGCGGCAGCTCGCCGAGTGCGAGGCGATGAGCGTGCGGACGTTCACGCGCCGTTTCCGCGAGGAGGTCGGCACTTCTCCGCAGCGGTGGCTGCTGCATCAGCGGGTGGAGCGGGCCCGGCACCTTCTCGAGCGTTCCGACCGGTCGGTGGACCAGGTCGCGGCCGACGCGGGGTTCGGTTCGGCTTCGGCGATGCGGTTGCATTTCCAGGCGGTGCTGGGGGTTTCGCCGAGTGCGTACCGGCGGACGTTCGCGGGCCGGTGACCTTCGGCGGCGGCCCCAGGCCGCCGCCAAAGGGGTTCAGCGCAGCCGGCAGGCGCCGTCGGCGCATTCGCGTCGGAGGCGGCCCCTGGAGATCGTCTCGATGAGGCCGAGGACCCAGCAGACCGGGCAGCCGCGCAGGGCGAGCATGCCCAGCGGGACGAGGACCAGGGTCGGCCAGCCGAACACCGGCAGCAGCGCTACCGCGGCGATCACGGCCCCGAAACCGATGACGCCGCGCACCACGTGGCGCGACACGGACGCGCTCGCGAAGCTCCCCTCACGCACGGCGGTCCCCTTCGGTGCGGCCCAGGCCCGCCTGGACGGCGGCGCGGGCGCGGTGGAGCCGGGATTTCATGGCGGCCGTGCTGATGCCGAGGGCGTCGGCGGTCATGCGGCCGCTGTAGCCCTGGACGTCGCGCATGATGAGCACCCGGCGCTGCTCGGACGGCAGGGCGGCGATCGCTTCGGCGACGATCCCGGCCTCCAGGAGCTGCAGCGCCTCCTCCTCGGCGGAGGGCGCGACCCGTTCGGGGAGTGGGCCGCGATGGCGCACGGCCATGGCGCGGCGCACGCATTCGTTGCGCACGATGCGGAACATCCACGCCGCGAGCGCTCCGGTGGCGCGCAGCATCCCGATCTTGCGGTACAGGATGATGAGCGCCTCCTGCGCCGCGTCCTCCGCGTCCTGCGGTGTGGCGCAGAGCGAATGCGCGAACCGGCGCACGTGCGGGTGCGAGCCCGAGACCAGCGCGGTGATCGCCCGGCTGTCCCCGTCCTGCGCGGCGGCGATCAGCGCCTCGCCCGGCCAGCTCGTCTCAGCCACGCGACTGTCCATTCGAAGACCGTCCCTTCGAAGACCGCCCCCTCAACGACCGTGCCCTCCTCCGGAGCACCGCGACGCTGCACATGCCCATGAGCAGCAACAGAACTCCGACTGCGATACCGACGACCACGACGACCTCCACCTCCGGACCGGCCCATCTGACCGGACGGACAAGAGAGGCGGGCGCCGGCGCAAAGGATTCGCTCCGGTCCGGGTCTTCTCGCGCTCGCTCCGAATGTATCGGCGTTGTATCGATGGACGCCGGTGCGGCAAGATGAGGCGGTGAGAATCGGATTGCTGGGCGCGTTTCAGGTGCACGTAGGCGATGAGACCCTCGAGATCCCCGGGGCGCGGTCGAGGGCGCTGCTGGCGGCGCTGGCGCTCGAGCCCGGGCGGATCGTGCCGCGGACGCGGCTGGTCGACTGGATCTGGGGCGAGGAACCGCCCTCCGATGAGGCGAACGCCTTGCAGGTCTTGGTGTCCCGCCTGCGCAAGGCCCTCCCTAAGGGCTCGGTCGAGTCGAAGGCCGGCGGGTACCTGCTGGCGGTGGCGCCCGATGCGGTGGACGTGGGCCGCTTCGAGGCCCTGGTCGCGCGGGCCCGCGACGCCGAGGACGCCGAGAAGGTCGAGCTCTTGCGGGAGGCCCTGGGCCTGTGGCGGGGTGCCGCCATGGAGGGCATCGCCCTTTTGGGCAGCAAGGCGTTCGACGCGGTGGTCGTGGGCTTGAACGAGCGGTACGTCTCGGTGCTGGGCGACCGGGTGGAGGCCGAGGTGCGGCTCGGGCGCGGCGCGGACCTCGTCACCGAGCTGACCGACCTGGTCGCGAAGTACCCGATGCGCGAGGGTTTCGTGGCGGCTCTGATGCGGGCGCTCGCCGAGGCCGGGCGTGGCGCGGAGGCGCTCACGGTGTATCAGCAGCTCTCGGAGCGGCTGGGCGAGGAGCTGGGCGTGGACCCCTCCGCGGAGCTCTCGGCGTTGAACATCGCACTGCTGCGCGGCGAGATCGGCGGCCGCACTACGAGTCGCCGCACGAACCTGCGCGCGGAGCTGACCGCGTTCGTGGGGAAGGAAGACGACATCGCCGCCGTCGCCGACCTGGCGTCCCGGCATCGCCTCGTCACGCTCGCGGGCCCGGGCGGCGCGGGCAAGACCCGGCTCGCGAGTGAGACCGCGCGGTCGATGCTCGGTGACCTGCCGGACGGGGCGTGGCTCGTGGAGCTGGCGCCGCTCGACGCCGAAGGCGAACTGGCGCAAGCGGTCCTGACCGCGATCGGGCTGCGCGACCAGCAGGGCGCGGCGGGCGGCGACGCGACGGAGCGGCTCACGGCCGCGATCCGCGACCGCGTGATGCTGCTCGTCCTCGACAACTGCGAGCACGTGATCGAGGAGGTCTCGGCGTTCACCCACCGGCTCCTCGGCGATTGCCGGAGTCTGCGCATCATCGCCACCAGCCGGGAGCCGCTCGGCATCACCGGCGAGGCGCTGTGGCAGGTCGAGCCGCTCGCGCTGCCGGCCGAGGACGCGAGCCCGCAGGAGGCCGCCGCCTCCCCCGCCGTGCGGCTCTTGAGGGACCGGGCCGAGGCCGTGCGCCGCAACATCGGCGGCGACGAGGCCACACTGTCCACTATGGCTCGAATCTGTCGGGCGCTCGACGGGATGCCGCTCGCGATCGAACTGGCCGCGGCCCGCCTGCGCACCATGTCCGTCGACCAGCTGGCGGACCGCATCGACGACCGCTTCCAGCTCCTCACCGGCGGCAGCCGCACCGCGATGGCCCACCACCGGACCCTCCGAGCGGTCGTCGACTGGAGCTGGGACCTCCTCAGCGAGGCCGAACGCGAGCTCCTGCGACGCCTCTCGGTCTTCACCGGCGGCGTGAGCCTCGAAGCGGCCGAACGAGTCTGCCCCCCAGGAGAGTTCGCCCTCGACCTACTGACCGCCCTCACCGAGAAGTCGCTGCTGCGCACCGACGGCGAGGGCGAGCCGCGCTACCGGATGCTCAACACCATCCGCGAGTACGCGGCCCAGCGCCTCACCGAGGACGGCGACCCGGCCGCCGCCCGCCGCGCGCACCTCGACCACGTCACCGAACTCGCCGAGACCGCCGACGCGCACCTGCGCGGCGCCGAGCAGCTGACCTGGCTCGCCGCCCTCGAAACCGAGCACGACAACATCAACGCGGCCCTGCGTTCTGCGATCGCCGACGGCTGGGCCGCCGAGGCGATGCGGCTCACCGGCGCCGCCGGCTGGTACTGGTACCTCAGCGGGCACCGCACCGAGGGGCTCGAGCTCGCCGTCGCCGCGGGCTCCCTCGAAGGCGCAGCGCCGGACGACATCCGGGCCCTGAACGGCACCGTCGTCGCCATGTTCCTCACCTCCGGCTACGGCGGCGACCAGTACCAGGCGCAGGAGTGGATCCAGGCCGCGAACGCGGCGGCGCGGCGCAGCAGCTCCCGCCACCAGATGCTCGGCTTCATCGCGCCGCTCGCGCGAATGCTGGAGGCCCCCACGGACTTCCTCTCCGCGTTCGATCCGCTCGTGGCCGACGCCGACCCGTGGGTGCGGGCGCAGGCGCGGCTCGCGCGCGGCCGCCTGCGGCTCGTGATCGGCAGCGACGAGACCGATGTGGACAGCGACGTCGAGTTGTCCCTCAACGAGTTCCGCGCCATCGGCGACCGCTGGGGCGTCTCCTCGGCGATCATGTTCCTGGCCGAGCGGATCGCCGCACGCGGTCAGTTCGCCAAGGCCTGCAAGCAGATCGACGAGGCGGCCGCGGCACTCGCCGAACTCGGCTCCACCGAAGAGGTCCTCAGCGCGCGGGTGCGCCAGGCCCAGCTCTACTGGCTGCACGGCGACGAGCGCGCCAGCGCCGCGGCGCTGGCGCAGGCGGAGGCGCTCGCGGCCGGGATCTCGTGGCCGGGCACGATCGCCGAGCTGACGTTCGCGAAGGCGCACTTGGCGCGCTGGCGCGGGGACCTGGACGAGGCGCGCGAACTGGTGTCGACGGCGGCGGTCCAGCCGGAGACCGAAGGGGTCGGGATCCAGTTCGCGGTGCTCGACTTCAGCGGCTATCTCACCGACGACCTCGACCGGGCGCGCGGCTTGCGGCGGGAGGCGCTCGAGGCGGCGGTGGGGTTGTCGTACCCTCCGATGATCGCGCAAGCGCTGATCGGGATCGCGGATCTCGCTGTGCGGCAGGGGAAGGACGTCGAGGCCGTGCGGCTGCTGGCGGCGGCGGACGTGGTCCGCGGCGCGGTGGATCTGACGGTGTTCGACGGCGTGCGGATCGCTGAGGACGCGCGGAACCGCCTCGGCGAAGCGGCGTTCGACGAGGCGGCGGGCGCCGGCCGGGAACGGGACTGGAACGCGTTGGCGGAGTCCGTTCTCGGTTCGTGAAGGCGCGCAAGGTCGTTAGTGCGCCAGCGCCGGATTGACGTGGATGTCGCCGCCGCTGGTGCGGGCGCGCACTTTCACGGCGTGCTCGGGGGTGCCTTGCACCGCCGTGTGCTGGTGCACGCGGCCCGTCGCGGACTTCGCGTCCAGTTCGACGGCGGTGCCCTGGGGGACGCCGATCTGGAGCCTGCCGATGGCGGTGGTGAGTTCGACGGTGCCGGTGCCGATCGTGCCGACCGTGATGTCGCCGATCGCGGTCTTGGCGTCGACGGCGGCGTGGGCGGTGTCGATGGCGATGGGGCCGTTGGCGGAGTTGACGCGGAGGTCGCCGTCGGCTTCGCCGATCCAGGTGGTGCCGCCGATGTTCTTCACCGTCGCCTCGCCGCCGACGCGGTGGACCTTGATGTCGCCGCTGCCGCTGACCTCCGCTTCGCCGTGGACCTGGTCGACGTGGACGCGGCCGCCGGTGGTCTTGAGCTTCACCGCATCGGCCTCGGCGACTTTGATGTCGCCGATGGCGTTCTTGAGGGTGCAGGCGCCGACCCGGCCGCGCACGGCGTATTCGCCGTCGGCGGTGTCGCCCTGCACGTTGGAGCCGGTGGGGAGTGCCACGGTGATGCGGACGGATCCGAATTTGCGGGTGAAGGCGGCGCGGAGCCTGGGGTGCCAGACGCGCAGCCTGCCGGCTTCGAATTCGACGTTGACCTTCTCGGCGGCTTCGACGTCGAGCTTGCGGGTCGGGTCGATCGGTTCGACCTTGACGGTGGTGTCGGTGCGGTCGGCGGCGGTGAAGCGGATGTCGCCGAGGATGATGTCGACGGCGGCGGTGATCGGCGCGGGGGTGTTGAAGGTGTGCATCTCGGTGCCTCTTTCGGTGTGGCCTCGCTGGCTTGATGCCATAACGATGGGCCTCCGTGCTGTCACCGGGCTTGCTTTCGCCTGTCGTCGGTCCTGACGCGTGTCGGTTCCCCGCTCACCGCGCCTTTCTTCACCGCGCCTTTCTTCACCGCGCCTTTCTTCACTCCGGCTTCTCGAGGTCGGCGAGGAGTCCGTCGAGGGCGGTGCCGAGGGCTTCGGTGTTGGCCTCGTCGAACCAGGTGGTGCGGACGCGCTCGTTGCTGCCGCCGGGCGTCTCGTGTTCGGCGGCGAGGCGGTGAAGGGTGCGGGTCTCGTCGCCGAGTGAGCGTCCTACGTTCTGGTAGAGGCTGCGGAGGTAGCGGTCGGCGGCTTCGGTGGGGACGCCGTGCCGGGCGGCCCAGTCGGTGAGGGCGGCGAGGTAGGCGTAGTGGGTGCTGATGGTGCTCGAGAGCGAGGAGCAGACGTTGTAGGCCGTCAGGTCCGCGACGGGTTGGGCGCCGCCGAGGCGGTCGAAGAGCGCGTCGGCCACCGGGTGGGCCGGGTAGGTGACGGTGACGGACCGGCGTTCGCGCACGGTGGGCAGGGGGATGGCCGAGACGAGGTCGGCCTCGGTGTCGAGGAGTTCGCGCAGTTCGTCGTGCGGCACACCGGGGATCACGTTGACGACGGTCTTGTCGGCGCCGACGCGGAGTCCGGCGAGGGCGCCGCGGTCGGCGCGTCGCAGGGCGAGGACCACGACGTCGGCGTGGTCGGCGACCTCCTGGTTGCTCGCACGGACGACGGCGTCGGGGTATTTCGCGGCCAGTTCGGCGGCGGTGGCGGCTCCTCGCGGGGAGAGGTCGATGGCGGGCGGGCTTTCGACGCCGTCGCAGAGTCCTTCCACCATGGCCTTGCTGATCTCGCCTACGCCGATGAATCCGATGCGTTCCACTGCGTGCTCCTTGTCGTCGGGTTTGAGGCTAGTGCACGGATCCGAGGCGAGCCAAGGGCCGAAAGTTTCGGAGCATGGCATTGAGGTCTATCAATAAAAATTAGTGTTTTACCAGGCATTGACACCTCGTCAAGTCGAAAATTATCCTGAAATCGGCAAACGGTATCTCGAAATTTTCGAAGATTCTCGCAATCAGGAGGAGCAACGATGCGTCATCCGAACGAACCCGGGACCGCGAAGGCCAAGCTGAAACGGCGATCCCTCATCACCGCGGGCGCGGCACTCCCGGTACTCGCCGCCGCCGCACCGGCCGCCGCCCAGACGACCATCACCGTCGAACCCGGGACCGTGCAGCAGACCATCCAGGGTTTCGGCGGCATGAACCACAGCGTCTGGATCGCCGACCTCACCGCCGCCCAGCGCGACACCGCGTTCGGCAACGGCGCCGGCCAGCTCGGCTTCTCCATCCTCCGCATCCCCGTCCACGAGGACCGCGCCAACTGGAGCCGCGAAGTCGCGACCGCTCAGCGCGCCAGGGCACTCGGAGCGAAGGTGTTCGCCTCCCCCTGGAACCCGCCGGCGCACATGACCGAGACCTTCTCGGGCGGCAAGCGCCTCCGCTACGACATGTACAACGCCTACGTCCAGCACCTCAACGACTTCGACCAGTTCATGGCGAACAACGGCGTCGACCTCTACGGCATCTCCGTCCAGAACGAACCCGACTACGCGCACGACTGGACCGCCTGGACCCCGCAGGAGATGCTCAGGTTCTGCCGCGAGAACGCCGGCGCGATCGGCACCCGCGTCATCGCGCCTGAATCGTTCCAGTACCGCAAGAACATGTCCGACCCGATCCTCAACGACCCCCAGGCCCTCGGCAACGTCGACATCATCGGCGCCCACCTCTACGGCACCCAGAACGCCGACTTCCCCTACCCGCTGTTCCAGCAGAAGGGCGGCGGCAAGGAACTCTGGATGACCGAGGTCTACCACCCCAACAGCAGCGACTCGGCCGACCTCTGGCCCGGCGCGCTCGACACCGGCGAGCACATGCACCGCGCGCTCGTGTACGGCCGCTTCCAGACCTACGTGTGGTGGTACATCCGCCGCAGCTACGGCCCCATGCGCGAGGACGGCACGATCTCCAAGCGCGGCGCGAACATGGCGCACTTCTCGAAGTGGGTGCGGCCCGGCTACCAGCGGATCACCGCGACCGCGAACCCCCAGTCGAACGTCTACATCACGGCGTTCAAGAGCGGCGCCCGGATCGTCATCGTCGCCATCAACAAGAACTCGTCCCCCGCCTACTTCCCGTTCACCGTGCAGGGCGGCGGCAATGCCACCGTCTCGACCTGGCTGACCGACGCCAACAACACCCTCGCCGCCTATGCCTCCCCCACCATGACGAACGGCTCGTTCGGCGCGCAGCTGCCCGCCCGCAGCATTCGGACGTTCGTCATCAACTGACGCGGGTGAGAACCCGGCGAATGCGGGTACTCCACTTACTCGAAGCGGGCGCCCGCGAGGGCGCCCGCCGACCCGAGGGAGGACCCAAGGCCCGAAAGCACCGCCACATCGTCCAAGTGACCGACGCGCC
>NZ_JAERMK010000003.1:199440-234960 GCF_016918015.1 Glycomyces sp. YM15 | reverse complement strand
GGGGGGGTGTGCCCCCGGGGGCTTTGGGTTCCAAAAAATTCCCCGGGGGGGGCCCCCCCCCCGCCCCCCCCCCCGACCCGAGGGAGGACCCATGGCCGTCAAGCAGCGCCTCATCGTCCATGTGACCGACGCGCCCGAACGGAGCCGCTACGAGGCGCGGATCGACGGCGAACTCGTCGGCTACACCGAATACCGCCATCACGACGGCACGACCCTGCTCGCCCGCACCGAAGTGCCCGAGGAACTCCAGAACCACGGGATCGGCACGCAGCTGGCCCAGTTCGCGTTCGACGCGGCACGCAAGGCCGGCAAGCGGATCGAGCCGACGGACCCGTTCATCGCCGGATGGGTCGAGCGGCACCCCGAGCACGCGGACATGCTGCACGAGAAGGCGATCCACCTGGGCGAGGAGACCTAACCCCCGCCCCTTGGCGCGCAGCTCGGCCCAGTGCTCGAGCCGCTCGCCGACGCGCGCTTCGTACCCGTTCCGCGTGGGCCGGTAGAAGCGCCGGCGGTCCATGCCCTCGGGGAAGTACTCCGCGCCGGAGAAGCCCTCGGCCGTGTCCGGGTCGTACTGGTAGCCCTCGCCGTAGCCGATGTCCTTCATCAACCTGGTGGGGGCGTTGAGGAGGTGGGCCGGGGGAGCGAGCGAACCGGTCTGCTTCGCGCTGCGCACCGCCTCCCCGAAGCCGCGGTACACGGCGATCGACTTCGGCGCGGTCGCCAGGTAGACGACGGCCTGCGCGATCGCCAGCTCGCCTTCGGGCGAACCGAGCCGCTCGTACACGTCCCACGCGGCGAGCGCCTGCTGCACGGCTTGCGGGTCGGCGATCCCGATGTCCTCGTTGGCGAACCGCACGATGCGGCGCGCGATGAACAGCGGGTCCTCGCCGCCGTCGAGCATCCGGGCGAGCCAGTACAGGGCGGCGTCGGGGTCGGAGCCGCGCATGGACTTGTGCAAGGCCGAGATGAGGTTGTAGTGGCTCTCCTGGGTCTTGTCGTAGAGCGGCGCCCGCTTCTGGATCCGCTCGGCCAGCTGCGCGGTGTCCAGCGGCGGTGTGTCTTTCGGCAGGTCCTGCAGTTGCTCGACCATGTTGAGCAGGTAGCGGCCGTCGCCGTCGGCCATCGCGATGAGCGATCCGCGCGCCTGGTCGTCGAGCGGCACGGGTTGCACTTCCTTCTCGGCGCGGACGAGGAGGGTTTCGAGCGCGGCGGTGTCGAGCCGGTGGAGCACGAACACCTGGCAGCGGGAGAGCAGCGCGCCGTTGAGCTCGAAACTGGGGTTCTCGGTGGTGGCGCCGACGAGGATGATGGTGCCGTCCTCGACGTAGGGCAGGAAGCCGTCCTGCTGGGCGCGGTTGAACCGGTGGATCTCGTCGACGAACAGGAGCGTGCCCTGGCCCATCTCGCGCCGCTGCTTCGCGGCCGCGAAGACCTTCCGCAGGTCGGCGACGCCGGAGAACACGGCCGAGAGCGGTTCGAACGCGAGGTCGGTCTCCTCGGCGAGCAGGCGCGCGATGGTGGTCTTGCCGCAGCCGGGCGGGCCCCACAGGATCGTGGAGACCGGTTTGCCGCGCCCGACCATGCGGCCGAGCGGCGCGTCGGGGGCCAGCAGGTGGTCCTGGCCGACGACCTCGGCGAGCGAACGCGGACGCAACCGGTCGGCGAGGGGCCGGGGAGGCTCGTCGCCGAACAGTGGCAGCGCCGGCGCCGGTTCGTTCATGCTCTCCACCGTATCGCCGGGGTATGACATCAGGGGTGAACGTGAAAGGATGCCGTCTGTGCAAGCGATCTGCGAGGTAGTGATCACCGGTCCGGACGCGGGCTGGCTCCGCGGGTTCACGCGGAAGCTGGTGGAGGAGCGGCTGGCCGCCTGCGGGCAGAACGTCGCGGAGATCCGCTCGATCTACCGGTGGGAGGGGCGGATGCACGATGAGCCGGAGTCCCGGGTCATGCTGCACACGCGCCAGTCGCTGGTTCCGGAGATCATCCGCATCGTGCGCAAGGAGCACCCGTACGACGTGCCCTGCGTGCTCGCGACCCTGATCACGCAGGCCGACCCGGACTACCGGGCCTGGGTCGTCGAATCGACGAAGGACCCGGACGAGGACGCGTAAGGGCGCGGCCGTGATCGGCCGCGCCCTTCGGATTCGCCTAGCCCTGGCCCCAGAAGACGTCCTCGGCGTCCTGGTCGGCCGAGAACAGCCAGACCTCGGCGACCTTGCCGTCCGCGACGCGGAGGAGGTCGACGCCGTCCATGGCGATCTCGGCGCCGTCCCGCTTGGCGGAGAAGCGGATCGGGAGCGCGGCGAGGTCGCCGTTGATCATCGGCGAGCCGCTCGGCGCGAGCGCGAAGGTGCCGCCGCTGACGCCCATCATGGCCCCGACCATCTCGCCGACCGCGGCGCCGCCGTGCTTGGCGCCGGAGAACCGGTTCCCGCCCGGCTGGTGCCAGACGATGTCGTCGGCGAACAATGCGCCGAGCGCGCCGGGGTCGCCGGAGGTCATGGCGTCGATGTACTGCTGGGCGACGGCTGCGGTGGTCTCGGTCATCATCTGCTCCCTTGAATGTGCGGTGCCGGTCGTTCATCCTCACCGGCGTTTCCGCGCGACACCGCTATACTCACTTTTTGTAACCAGTTACTTCAACGTGACCATCGGGATTCGGTGACACATGACACAAGAACCGGATTGGAACGTGCTCACGGCGACCTGTCCGTCCCGCACGTCCCTCGTCCGCATCGCCAACAAATGGACGGCGATGATCGTCATCGTGCTCGGACGGGGCCGCACGCGTTTCCGCGACCTCCGCGCGGCCGTCGACGGCATCAGCGGGAAGGTCCTCACCGACACCCTGCGCGACCTCGAACGCGACGGCCTCGTCGCGCGCCATGTGTTCGCCGAGGTCCCGCCGCGCGTCGAATACGAGCTCACCGACCTCGGCCGCACCCTCCACGGCCCGCTCCTCGCCCTCGGCGACTGGGCCGAGGAGCACATCGAGGAAGTCCTCGAAGCACGCGAGCGCTACGACGCCCGGTAGGCCCTGTTCTTCGAGCAGCGCAATGGCATCGCCCACCGCGCGGCGCGCGGCCTTGACCCGAGGCGGGGTCGATGGCAGGATCGGCAGCTCGGACACGGATGGGGGGCGGTCATGACCGAGATCCGCGACATCGAGGTGGTCGTCTTCGACGTCCTCGGCACGCTGGTCGACGAACCGGACGGGATCGGCGCCGCGATACGCGAAGCGCTGCCGGAGGCCGAGCCGATCGCGGTCGACGAGCTGGTCGCCTTGTGGCAGCGGCACGTCGAGACCGAGCAGACGCGCATCGCCCGCGGTGAACGCGAATACGCGAACACCGAGGTCATCGACGCCGAAGCGGCATGGGCCGTGGCCGAGCGGGCGGGGATCGCCGACCCGGCGTACATCGCGAGACTGGCGACGGCAGGTCAGCGCCTCACGCCGTGGGAGGACTCGGTCGCCGGTCTCGAACGGCTCTCGTGGCACTTCCCGACGATCGGCCTCTCGAACGCGAGCCGCACGGCACTGTTGCGGCTCAACGCCTTCGCGGGACTGCGATTCCACCAGGCGCTCTCGACCGAATGGGCCGGCGCGTACAAGCCCGCCCCGGAGGTCTACCGATTGGCGCTCGACGCGGCCGCTTGCGCGCCCGAACGAGTGCTGATGGTGGCGGCGCACGCGTGGGACCTGCGTGGGGCCCAAGCGGTCGGGATGCGGACGGCCTACATCGGCCGATCGGTGGGCGACCCCCCGAAGGACACGGACACGTTCGACGGCCACTTCCCAGGACTCGACGCATTGGCCGCCGCGCTGGTGGCCGGATAGGACCGGCTCGAGCACTCGGTGCCGACGACGACGGCGCGCCCCCCCTGCTCGGGGAGCGCGCCGTTTCCGATTCTCGTCAGGCGTTCTCGCGGATGCCGCTCTTGAACGACCGCAGGCGGAGGCTGTTGCCGACGACGAAGACGCTGGAGAAGGCCATCGCCGCGCCCGCGAGCATCGGGTTCAGGAGACCGAGTGCCGCGAGCGGGATCGCCGCCACGTTGTAGGCGAACGCCCAGAACAGGTTGCCCTTGATCGTGCCGAGCGTCCTGCGCGACAAGCGGATCGCGTCCGCAGCGGCCCGCAGGTCGCCGCGCACCAGCGTCAGGTCGGCGGCTTCGATCGCCACGTCCGTCCCCGTGCCCATCGCGAGTCCGAGGTCGGCCTTGGCGAGCGCGGCCGCGTCGTTGACGCCGTCGCCGACCATCGCCACGACCCGGCCCTCGGCCTGGAGCCGCGCGACCTGCTCGACCTTGTCGGCGGGCATGACCTCGGCGATCACCTCGTCGATCCCGACCTCCGCGGCGATCCGCTCGGCGACGGCCTTGTTGTCGCCCGTGAGGAGGACCGGCGTCAGGCCGAGGGCCTTGAACTGGGCCACGGCCTCGGCGCTGGTGGGCTTCACCGTGTCGGCCACGATGAGCACGCCGCGCGCTTCGCCGTCCCAGCCGACCGCGACGGCGGTCTTGCCTTCGGCCTCGGCCGACGCCTTCGCTTCGGCCAGTTCGGCACTCAGCTCGAGGGTCCAGTCCGCGAGCAGTGATTCGCGTCCGACCACCGCGAGGTGGCCGTCCACGACGCCTTGCACGCCTTTGCCTTCGATGTTCTTGAAGTCCTCGACCTCGGGCAATGCACCCGCAGCGGCGGCGGCCTTCGCGATCGCCTGCGCCACAGGGTGTTCCGAAGCGTGCTCCAGAGCGCCCGCGAGTCGCAGCAGTTCGCCGCGCTCCACGCCGGTCTCGGGGACGACCTCGACGAGCGTCATCTTGCCGCTGGTCACGGTCCCGGTCTTGTCGAGCACGATCGTGTCGGCGCGCCGCGTGGACTCCAGGATCTCCGGGCCCTTGATGAGCACGCCCATCTGCGCGCCGCGACCGGTCCCGACCAGCAGCGCGGTCGGCGTCGCGAGCCCGAGGGCGCAGGGGCAGGCGATGATGAGCACCGCCACCGCGGCGGTGAACGCCGCCGAGTTCGGGAACCCGGAACCGAGCCAGAACCCCAGGGTCGCAATGGCGATCGCGATGACGATCGGGACGAAGATCCCGGCCACCCGGTCGGCCAGCCGCTGGACCTCGGCCTTGCCGGACTGCGCGTCCTCGACCAGCCTCGCCATGTGGGCGAGCTGCGTGTCGCCGCCGATGGCGGTGGCCCGCACGACGAGTCGCCCGCCGGCGTTCACGGTGGCTCCGGTGACGGCGTCGCCGACGCCGACCTCGACGGGCACGGACTCACCCGTGAGCATCGAAGCGTCCACGGCGGAGGTACCGGTGACGATCACGCCGTCGGTGGCGATCTTCTCCCCCGGACGCACCACGAACTCGTCGCCCACGGCCAGCTGAGCGACCGGGATGCGCGTCTCGACGCCGCCGCGCAGGACCGCGACCTCCTTGGCGCCCATGTGGAGCAGCGCCCGCAGCGCCGCGCCCGCCTGCCGTTTCGAGCGCTTCTCGAAGTAGCGTCCGGCCAGGATGAACATGGTGACGCCCGCGGCCACCTCCAGGTAGATGTTCCCCGCCCCGTCGCTGGGGGCGACGCTGAGCGTGAACGGGTGGGTCATGCCCGGCGTCCCGGCGGTGCCGAGGAACAGGGCGTACAGCGACCAGACGTACGCGGCGAGGGTGCCCACGGACACGAGTGTGTCCATAGTGGCCGCTCCGTGGCGGAGGTTGGTCCACGCCGCCTTGTGGAACGGCCATGCCGCCCACAGGACCACGGGAGAGGCGAGCGCGAGCGAAGCCCACTGCCAGTACTCGAACTGGAGGACCGGGGCCATCGCCATCGCGATCACGGGCACCGAGAGCACGATCGAACCGACGAGGCGCTGACGCAGGCTGATCAGTTCGGGGTCGGGCTTCTCGTCTTCGTCGACGTTCGAGGTCTCGGGCTCGGGCGGGGCCGGGAGCGCGGCGGTGTAGCCGGTCTTCTCGACGACCGCGATGAGCTCGGCCGGGTCGATGCCCGCGGGGGCTTCGATGCGGGCCTTCTCGGTGGCGTAGTTGACGGAGGCGGTCACGCCTTCGACCTTGTTGAGCTTCTTCTCGATCCGCATCGCGCAAGAGGCGCAGGTCATCCCGCCGATCTCGAGTTCAATGCGGTCGACCGGTCCGGGGGGCAGTGCAGTGCTCATTGGCCGTCCTTCCTCTCTCGTTCGGGATCAGTGGCCGTGGCCGTCGGTGGGGTGGTCGCCGGATTCGGACGGTTCCTCGGTCGGGGCCTCGGTCGGGTCTTGGGCGGCTTCGCCGCTCGGGTCGGTCTCGTGGCTGCCCGCGTTCTCGGTCGTCTCGACCACGAACGCCGCGCTGTGCACCTGGCCCGCGACCTGGAAGTCGAAGTACAGGAAGTACCGGCCTTCGGTCGGCACCTCGGTCGCGAACGTGACGCCGGGGCCGCTCAGGTCGCCCGCCTGCGGTGCCGCGCCCTCGGGGTGGACGTGGAGGTAGGCGAGGTCGCCTTGGCGAAGGGCCACAAGGTGACCGAACGCGCCGAGGTACGGCTCGAGTTCGTGGACGGGCTGCCCGTCGCGGGTCACCGAAGCCGTGACCTCGGAGGAAGCACCTGCGCTGAGGTCGCCTTCGAGGGTCACGGTGAACCCGTCGACCTCAGAGACCAGCGTGGGCTCGGTGGCGATCTCCGGGCCGTACTCGCCCGCGACCTCGACGGTGCGGGTGAGCGTGAGGTCCTCGCCGTCCTCGGGGACGAAGTCGGCGTAGACGCGGTACGAACCGGCCGCGTCCCAGGTCCAGGGGAGCGACCAGGTGCCGTCGTCACCGCGTTCGGGGTGCACGTGGCGGAAGTGGGTGCCGTCGGAGCGGACCACGATGAGGTGGAGTTCCTTCTCGTGGGAGACGGTGTAGTCGGTGAGCGGCCTGCCGTCCGCGCCGGTGATCTGGAACGCGAGCTCGCCGGCCGCGCCGGTCGAGGTCGGGGCGCTGATCTCGCTGAGGAGGTAGCCGTCCTGCTCGATCGAGAGGCCCCGCACGGCGGTGGCTGCACCGTCGCCGCTGCCGTGTCCAGCTTCGTGACCTGCGTCTTTGGACTGCTCGTTCCAGTCGTCGGCGGCGTCATCGGGCATGAGGGCGGCGGCCGTGCCGAACGCGGCTGCGAACAGCACTGCAAGGCCGCCGCCGTAGAGGCCGAGCCGTGTTCCGGTATTCATGAGACCCTCCCGATCAGATGATACCCCCTTAGGGTATCCACATGACTAGCATTTATACCCCCTAGGGGTATCGAAGTCAAGCCAGAGAGCGAGACGTGAGGTAGCAGACAGGAGGGTCGCCCAGGTAAGGTGCCCGCTCGGGCGTGATCCGACACCACGACCACGCCCAAGCCGAACGGCATTGGCCCTAGCCGTCGCAGTTGCGGATGCAGTCGCGCCATGCGCGCAGGGCCGCCTCCTCGATCTGGTCTGCGATGTCGCCGCTGAGAATCCATGGCCAGGCCTCGTGATCGCAGATCCAGAGGTCGGGCGCTTCATGGACGAGACCGGAGAGGTGGCCGAGCAGGTTCGGGCCCTCGCGCGCGTCGGTGGTGATCCACAGGCGCGGACGGTTGCCATGGACGCCGAAGACGAGGGTTCGGTCGTCGACGATCGCCGCGCCCACAGTGATGAGCGTGTCGAGTTCGGGTGGGTATACCACTGTGGACTTCGCGGGAAGAGCAGCCAAGGCGCGCTGGTAGGCGCGGCGGACCTCCAAGGGCGCGTTGCGGAGTCGGCTCATCGGAGGTCACCGCCCGGAAACGGGGTCGCACTGGCCGGGACCAGGCGGATGGACGGCCCGAGTGGGGCCGGACGGCTCGTCGCGCCGACCGGGACGACCGGGATCGTGCTCGGAAACGAGCGCGCCAGGGCGAGGCTGCGAGGCCGGTGGTTGCGGCGTCGCTGGATCGCGCCTCGGCGCGGGTTGGCGTAGGCGTCGGAGGGGGCGAAGCCTTCCCAGCTTCCCTTGGGCCAGGTGAGGTTTCGGAGGTTCTGGTCGCGCGTCATGCCGTAGGAGTGGAGGAAGATGCGGCGCGTGTCGGCGCGACGGCGGCTGTGCGCGGCCTTGCGCGGGGTCATGACCGAATGCGGCCGGACCGACGAATTCAGGCGGACCAGTGGCCTCGAGCGCGGCGGATCAGCACGTCGAGCGGGCGCGGGACGGGCCGGCGAAGGCGATGCGGTGCGCCACTCGATCTGGATCGGCGGCCGCTCGACCGGCTGCGCGTGAATCGGCAGCGGCTCGGTCGGCACGTCTGCGAGCGGGACCGTCTCGATGGATTCGACCATCGGGCGGGTCACTACGGCGGCGCGGCCGACGTACCGGGTCGCTTGGCGCACTTCGCAAGCGACACGAGGGCGTCGGCAGCGGGACGGCGGTTCCGGGAACGGGACGACGCGCCAGTACAGGATCGCCACCACGATCCGGAGGTACCAGCGCAGGTAGACGAGCACCCGGTTCGGTTCCGGCGGTTCGAGGTGCGCGCGGTGCAGTTCCTCGGAGTCGCGGAGGAAGTCGCGGTAGGCGGCCTCGCGGAGAGGAGAGAAGTCGTGTGGCGCCTCGGGTTCCGGGCGCGCGCGAGCCGGATCCGGCGACTCGAACCAGCCGCGTCCCGGCGACTTGCCGCGCCGCTCAGCGGGCGGGGAACTGAGCGGCTCGCTCCGCCACTCGAACGGCCCGCGCTCGCTGCGCCGCTCTTCGGGCAGCGGGTCCGGGAGTTCGCCCCGGCGCCTCCGGCCCCGGCGCGGGTCGGGCTGCCAGCCGGGCGTGCCATACGGGCCCGGGTCGAGCGGGTCGTACGGCTTCTCGCCGGTGCGCCAGGCGGCCGTTTCGGTGTTTTCAGGTACGCCGGAATGGCGTATCGTCGTCCACGACACGTTAGGTTCTTCCTTCGTTGTCAGGCCGCCCGGTGGTTCAGGAGTTGGTAGCTACAGGCCACCGGGCGGCTGATGGAAATTTTGCACTATGGAGTTGTTCCGCTTCATGCGGCCTGCGACGTAACCCATTCGGGTGACGTCGTAAGCCCTTGTCGCGCTGAGCAGAACGACCGATTGCGGTTACTGCATGATGGGCGATGACTGCGCGCATTGTCAACAACACCGTCTAGACGCGAGCCCTTGTTTTCCCGCTTCGATTGCCCCGCAACACCATCTGAACTGTGACGGTCGTCGCGCTTACGATCGGCAGCAGCCTGTGGCAGGCTCAGCCCGCGCGATCGATGTATACGCGAAAGCCAACATGCACGGGAACCTGCAGCGGGACCGCCAGGCGCTGCTGTGGAAACTCGACGGCTTGTCCGAATACGACTCCCGTCGACCGCTGACAGTGAAGATCGAGCAGGCCGCCAAGTCGGCGGCATCAATCAAGCGTTAGAACTTGAGCCCGCAGAAGGCGATGATGCTGCGGTTGACCAGCTCGGGCCGTTCCCACGGCATGAAGTGCCCGACGCCCTTGACCCAGAACGGCCCCACCCCGGCGGGAAAGGCGATGGCGCACTTCTCCTCCAAGTGGTCGCCGACGGTCACCTGGTCTGCGCCTACGAGGACCAGAGTCCGGTGCTGGACAGGACGGTCGATCATCTCGGGGGCCGAGAGCTTCCTGGTGCCCATGACGACTTCGTAGTCGGCGAAGGACGCGCGCAGCCGGGCCGCGTCGCCGTAGGACTCGGTCAAGAACGCCAGGTCGTCCTCGTCGAACGCGTCGGGCGGGCACCACATGCGGTGCCCGAAGAACTCGCCGACGTACCGTCGGCGGCGCTCGGGCGTATCGAGCTCGGCGACCAGGGCATCGGCGTGAAGTCCTTGGCGGCGTTGATAGTCGTAGACGGCGGGTTTCGGCCGTCCCGCCGGGATGCCGGCGGCCGCGAATGCTTCGTCCAGGTCGGGCATGGAGTCGTCGAGGATCACCAGGCGGTCGACCCGGTCGGGGTGGCGGTTCGCCATGTCGATGGCGATCATGGCGCCCAGGTCGTGCCCGGCCACGACCGCCTTCTCCCACCCGAGCGCGTCCAGCAGTCCGGTCAGGTCGGTGTTGAACGCGTTGAAGTCGTAGTACTCGTCGGGTGCGAAATCGGAGTCACCGTAGCCGCGCAGGTCCGGGGCGACCACGTCGAATCCGGCCTCGGCCAGGGGAATGAGGTTGTGCGACCAGATCCGACTGGTGCAAGGGAACCCGTGGACGAGCAGCAGCGGCACACCGCCGTGCCCACGGCGCCGCACCGCCAGGCGATGCCCCTGGTCAACTTCGATCATTGTCGGCGCGATGACTTCAGCAGGAAGAACCATGCACCATGGTTACACGACTCCCGCATCACGCGATACGACGAGAATCGCCGTTCAGCCCGCCGGTTTCTCGTGCCGGTCGTCGGTGACAGCGCTGAGGGCTTTGACCAGATCCGCCACCTTGGGTGAGGCCAACCGGTATCGCATCACGCGGCCGTCACGGTCGGCGGCCACCAGGCCCGCGTCTCGGAGGACCGCGAGGTGATTGGAGACGTCGCGCGCCGCTGCTGAAACCCGTTAACGTTGCGCGCATGGCCCGCTTCCCCTCGCACCGGCGCGGCTGGATCACCGTCGCCGCCGGTGCGGTCCAGACCATCGTCGCCGCCGTCGCCGCCGCCGACTGGCTCGGATCCGGCGGCATCGCCGCGGCGTCGGCGCTCTTCGGCTCCTGGGCGGCGCTGGCCTTGGTGCTCATGATCAGCAGCGGCGCGGCCGACGCCATCGCAGCGTTCTCCTCAGCCGCCGAGAGGCCGATCGGCGACCAAGCACTGCCGGAGCCCGATCCCCGGATCGCCCCGACCCTGAAGCTCGGCGCATTGCTGCCGGTGTGCCAGATCGCGGTCGGTGCGGCGATCGCCGCCTTGGCGAGCTTGGGCGGTTTCGCCGTGGCGGAAAGCGTGCTGCTCGGACCGGGAATCGGTGGCGCCACGGCGACCATGGCGGCGATCGCCGGCGGCGCCTACCTGGCGCTGCTGTGCGGCGCGCTCCTCGCCCTGATCACGGTGGTGCCGTCCCTGATGCTTTGGCGGGCCGCACGGCGAGGCGCACCGGACAGCGCGCCGAAGCGGTCGCGGGTGCCGACCGCGGCGATGGCGATCATCGTTCTGGCCGTGTTCCCGCTGGCCGTCGGCACCGTGCAAGGCGTCGCGGAGCCGGGCGGCAGCCCGCGCGCGGCGGCGTATGCGCTGCTGCTGACCGTGCTGGGATTCGACCTCTCGGATGAGGGTTACACCGTGCAGCACTGGGGATGGCTGTGGACCGCGCGGATCTGCGGAGCGGTGATCCTGGTGGCCGTCGCAGCGACACTCCTGGCTCGTCGATCCGCACGCCAATCCGCGGAGGCCCGCCGCTCTCGCTGAGGGCCGATCCGGTCGTCGCCGCAGGCACGGCGGCGGCCTGCGTCGTGCCTGTGATGTGCACGTAAAGCGGAGGCGCGTTGCGGCCGCCGGGACTAGGGTTTTCAATCGTGACCTCGCGCGGACGGTGCGTTGCGAGGCCCAGCTGGCGGCGGGTGATCCATCCCATCCGGAGACTCGTTGCCGCCCAACCTGAATCCTCTAGGTCAAACCTTCTAATCGAACACGGGGCCATTGCTGCAATGGAAACCACCACCCTCGACGGGAAGCAGCCCGTCCGATCGCTCCTCCGATCACTCCGCCCCAGCCGGGGACGACTCGTCACCTCCATCGCCGTCTTCGCCGTCAAGGACAGCCCGCAGTGGCTGATGCCGGTCATCACCGGCGCGGCCGTCGACGCGGTCGTTCGGGGCGGGCCGGTGTCGACCCTCGGCTGGCTCGCCATCGGCGCGGTCGTCCTCGTCGTCCAGAACGCCTTCACACACGTCTGGTTCACGCGTCTCTACATGGGTGCGGTGCGGTCCCTCGGGGCCGGCTTCCGCAACGCGCTCGCCGCCCGACTCCAGTTGCTGTCCATCGGCTTCCACTCGCGGTCGAACGCCTCGATCATCCAGAGCAAGGTCGTGCGCGACGTCGAGAACGTGGAGATGATGTTCGCCCAGTCGGGCGGGCCGTTCCTCTCGGCCGTGTTCGTGTTCGCCGGCGCGATCACCATGACCGCGCTGACGGTGCCGCAGTTCCTGCCGGTGTTCGCGCTGTCGATCCCCTGCGGCTTCGGAGTCTGGTGGTTCACCCGCCGCCGCTCCCGCGAGCGCAACGAGGAGTTCCGCCGCGAGATGGAGGTCTTCTCCGCGCGGGTCGGGGAGATGGCCGCGCTCATGCCGATCACCCGCGCGCACGGGCTCGAGCACGTCGCGACCGGGCGGGTCGCGGAGGTGACCGAAGAGGTGCGCCACCGGGGGCTGCGGCTCGACGTCGTCAACGGCCGGTTCGGCGCGGCCAGCTGGGTCACCATGCAGCTCTTGTCAGTCGGGTGCCTGCTGTTGGCCGCGACGGTGGCGCTCATGGGGTGGGCGCCGATCTCGGCCGGGCAGGTCGTGGTGCTCGGCACCTACTTCTCGATGCTCACCGGTTCGGTGGGGTCCGTGCTCAACCTGGTGCCGGTCACCGCGCGCGGCACCGAGTCCGCGCGGTCGATCGCCGAAATCCTGCAGGACCCGGACGTCGAGCACAACGAAGGCAAGCCCACTGTGGAGCGTGTGGAGGGCCGTATCGAGCTGCGCGGGGTGACCGTGCGATACCCGGACGGCGGTTCGCCCGCGCTGGACGGGGTCGACCTCGACATCGAGGCGGGGAAGACCATTGCGCTCGTGGGGCCTTCGGGTTCGGGCAAGTCGACGCTGATGAACACCGTGCTGGGGCTGATCCGGCCCGCGGGCGGGACCGTCGCGCTCGACGGGGTCGACATGGAGGCGCTCGACATGCGGTCGGTGCGGCGGCATGTGTCGGTGGTGCCGCAGGATTCGGTGCTGTTCGAGGGCTCGGTGCGCGACAACATCACGTACGGCCTGGGGCCGATCGACGATGAGCGGGTGCGGAACGCGCTGCGTGACGCGAACGCGCTGGAGTTCGTGGAATCCCTTTCGGATGGTTGGAACACGGTGGTGGGCGAGCGGGGCGCGCGGCTTTCGGGCGGGCAGCGCCAGCGCCTGTCGATCGCGCGGGCGCTGATCCGCGATCCGCGGATCCTGTTCCTGGACGAGGCGACGAGCGCGCTCGACTCGGAATCGGAGCGGCACATCCAGGGCGCGCTGGAGACGCTGATGCGCGGGCGGACGACGTTGGTCGTCGCGCACCGGCTGAGCACGATTCGGAGCGCGGATGTGATCGTGGTGCTTGAGCACGGGCGGATCATCGAGCAGGGCACGCATGACGAGCTGCTCGAGCGTTCGGGCCGGTACGCGCGGACTTGGGGTGTGCAGCACGCGGCGGCCTGAGGCCGTCCGGCGCATACGGGCGGCCCCGGGTACCCACCCGTTCCCACCTTCACCACTACCAGTGAAAAGGTCACCCTCCCACATGGGTACGACAAGGGCCCGCTACCTGCGGAAACAGGGGCGGGCCCGAGTTGTCGCCGGGGTGTGAGTCGCGATGCTCACGGTGTGAGGGCTCGTTGCACGGCGGCGATGAGATCGCGGTCGGTGGTGCCGAGGCGGCGCGCGGCCGCCACGTAGTCGGCGGCGAGCCGGGCGAGTTCGGCGGGAGGCTGCGGCGCGGCCTCCGCCGTGACCCGGGTGCCGCCGCCGCGGCGGGAGCTCACCTTCCCGGCCGCCTCCAGCTCCCGGTAGGCCCGACCGACCGTCCCCACCGCCAGCCCGAGGTCGGCGGCGAGCTGCCGCACCGGCGGCAGGCGGTCGCCCGCGACCAGCCGCCCCTGGTCGATGAGGTCGCTCAACTGCACGCGGATCTGCTCATACGGCGGTACGGGACTCGCGGTGTCGACTCGGACCTCGAACGTCATCGCCGCGCCGCCCGGTGCGGGAAGACCGCCATCGCCGCGAACCAGCAGGTGGCGATGAACGCGGTCAGTCCGAGGACGAGCGCGGTCCAGCCGAGGGCCGTCACCGCGGTTGTCGCACAGGTGTTCCCGATCATGGCCGTGCCCGCGAACAGCCCGGTTCCGGTCAGTGGCGCGGCCACCAGGACGCCGCAGGCGGCGACGATGGTGCGGGCGGACGCACGGCGGGCGTCGTCGTCGACGGCGCGGACCGCATCGCCTGCCGCCGGGCGGCGTCGGCGCGTCACCGCATGCAGTGCGGGTGCCGCGACCGCGATGCCGATGAGGACTGATGCCGCGATCGGCAGGCTGTAGTACACGCCGGGCCAAGGGCCGCTGCTCGCGGTGAGGTCCTGGCAGGAGAGCGTGAGGAACCGTCCGGCCCTGCTCATGTCGTCGGCGCTGCCCATGCGGCTCGTGACCGTGAGGAGGACCGCCAGCGTGGCGCCGAGCGCGATCACCGCGCCGGTCATGAAGCGCGGCAGGTAGGACCGGACGGATCGGACTTCGATCGGTGCGGCGCGGTCCGGTCCAGTCGGGACGGTTCCGGTGATATCGCCGATGAGCACGCCCGCGAGCAGGCAGAGGGTGAATGCGGGCGCTGCGAGGGCGGCTTCCAGGCCGAGCCAGTTCGGCGGTGCCGCGGTCACGATCGCCGCCGCGGCGGCGAGGCCGATGGCGAGTCCGGCGAATCGCATGATCGTCGAACGTCTCACGATGGGCCGCATGGCGTCCGATACGGCGGTGCCGTTGGGGCCGACGGCGACGCGGCGACGGGTCAGCAGCAGTGCGGCGGTGAGTGCGACGGCCGCGAGTCCCGCGATGATCAATAGGGGCACGTGTTTCTCCGATGCAGAACTTGTATCAAACACATGATACAAATCCCGAGAACTTGTGTCAACACAAGTTCGGGTCGGTCCGGGCTGAAGCCGGTTGACAAAGTTTGGCGACACAACTTAGTCTGGTGGCTCCGCGCTGAACGAGGGAGCACTGTGAGCCGAACTGCCGTGTCCGGGGCCGAGCACCCCATCGTCTCGGGCTTCCACCCCGACCCGACGATCTGCCGCGTCGGCGAGGACTACTACCTCGCCCACTCCAGCTTCGAATACTTCCCCGGTGCACCGATATTCCACAGCCGCGACCTCGTGCACTGGAAGCAGATCGGCAACATCCTCGACCGCCGCGGCCAATTCCTCCGCGCCGACGGCCGCCCCTCGGGCGGCATCTACGGCTCCACCCTCCGCCACCACGAAGACCGCTTCTACTTCGCGACCACGAACGTCGGCGACGCCGACTCCGGGCAGACCATCGTCACCGCCGAAGACCCCGCCGGCCCCTGGAGCGACCCGATCTTCATCCCCCAAGCCGTCGGCATCGACCCCGACATCTGCTGGGACGACGACGGCGAACTCCTCCTCACCTGGACCGGCAGCGTCGCGGGCACCGAACTCCGCGGGATGCTCCAAGGCCGCGTCGACCTCAAGACCGGCGAGTTCATCGGCGAGCCCTACCAGGTCTGGCAGGGCACCGGCCGCCTCGACTTCCCCGAGGCGCCACATCTCTACAAGATCGGCGAATACTGGTACCTGATGCTCGCCGAGGGCGGCACCGAACGCGGCCACTCGGTCACCATCGCCCGCGCCGAACGGCCCGAAGGCCCGTACGAGTCCTGCCCGGCGAACCCCGTCTTCACCCACCGGTCCAGGCCGGGCCTGGTGGTCCAGAACACCGGGCACGCCGACCTCGTCCAGACCGCTTCAGGCGAATGGGCCGCCGTCTACCTCGCGGTGCGCCCCTCGGGTTTCACCCCCTGCTACCACGTGCTCGGCCGCGAGACGTTCCTGGCCGGAGTCGACTGGGTCGACGGCTGGCCCGTGTTCGACGAGCACCGCTACGACTTCACCCCCGACGAAACCTCCTTCGAGGACGACTTCACCGCGGACGCCCCGCACCCCCGCTGGGTCTCGCCCGCGAGCGAACCGGACGCGATCGCCGCGCCGGACACCGATGGGGGCCTTCGGCTCCGCGTCCCGGGTGACGGCTCCCCCGGCCTGCTGTGCACCCGCGTCGAGGACCTGCGATGGGAGGCCGAGGCCGAGTTCACCGGCTCGGGCCGATTCGAGGTCCGCATCGACGACCGCCACCGCTACGGCCTCGCCTTCGAGGACGGCACGGTCCGCGCGCAGGCGCGCATCGGCGGCGTGAGCGCCGACCTCGGTTCGGTCTCGCTGACGGCCGGGTCGGTGGTGCTGCGGATCGCCGCGGTCGACTGCGAGGCCGAGACCATGACGGCCTACGGCCCGGACGACATCGTGCTCGCGCTGGTCGTCGGCGACGACGTCACGGAACTGGCGCGGCTCGACGGCCGCTACCTCTCGACCGAGGTCGCGGCCGGTTTCACCGGCCGGGTGCTCGGCGTCGGCGCGGCCGGCGAGTCGTCACGCTTGCGCAGGTTCCGTTACACCGCAACGGCGTCGGCGCCGACGGCGTGACGGCTCAGGCGAGGGCGCCGCGCGCGGCTTGAAGCCGGCGTCACCGTGACGGTGGCGCCGGTCGAGGTTCGGGGGAAGGCGTCGCACGTGCCCGTGCAGCGCAATCGGTGCCGTAGTCCGTCGCGTGAGGCCTTGCGGCTCAATCGGTCTCGCGGACGATCACGACCGGGCAGCTGGCGTGGTTGACGCAGTAGTGGCTCACCGAGCCGATGAGCGACCCGACGAAACCGCCGTGCCCGCGGCTGCCCACGACCAGGAGGTCGGCGCCTTCGGACATGTCGATGAGCGTCTTGGCCGGGTGGCCGCCGACCGTATGGTGCTCGACCTCGACGTCCATCCTCCCGCCGAGGGCGTGGTTGACCGCCGCTTCGAGCGACTGCCGGGCGGACTGGTCGAACTCCTCGCCGCCGGGCAGGACCATCATGCCGCTGCCGTACATGGTCGGCACTTCCCAGGCCTGCACGGCCTCGACCTTCGCGCCGGTGCGCCGCGCATGCCGAACTGCCCATTCGAGGGCCTTGACCGAGGGCCCGGAGCCGTCGACGCCGACGACGATGCGTTCCCTGCGCTCCTCTGTCTGGTCCATGTTCCCTCCTTAGGGCTGGTGCGAGTCCCTGGAGTACCCGCCTGAACAGCGGTCGAACCCTCCCGACCGCACTCCCGGGAAGGCGGAACGCCCGGGCCGGCCCGGGCGTTCCGCGGTGCGGTTCAGCCTCCGGGCTGGGTGATCCTGATGTGGTTGCCGAAGGGGTCCCGCAGCGCGCAGTCGATCCCGTACGGCTGCTCGGTGGGTTCCTCGGTGAACTCGACGCCCAGGTCCTTGAGCCGCTCGTAGGTGCCGCGGCAGTCGTCGGTGGTGAGCATGGTCGCGCCGAGGGCGCCCTTGGTGAGCAGGTCGCGGACCTGCGCGGCGGTCTCCTCGCTCTGCGAGGGCGGGCCGGGCACCTCGAGGAGGAGGTGGCGTTCGGGCTCCTCCGGGAGCGCGACCGTCAGCCAGCGCATGAAGCCGAGGTCGGCGTCGGTCGAGATCTGGAAGCCGAGTTTGCCCACGTAGAAGTCGATCGCCTCTTCCTGGTCGAGGACGAACACGGTGTGAATGCTGATTCCGGTGAACATGTGACCAGCCTATGGGCGCGGGGATGCGTGCGGCTTATCCGAAACTGCTCGGTCTGGTCCAGGACTTGACGAAGCAGACCGGGGCCTTGAACGTCGGGACCTCCGCGCGGTACCGGGTGGGTGAGCGTCCGATGACCTGGGAGAACGTGCGGCTGAACGTGCCGAGGCTGTCGAAGCCGACCGCGAGCGCGATCTCGGTGACGGTGGCGCGCGTGTCGCGGAGCATCGCGCAGGCGCGTTCGATGCGGCGGCGCTGCAGGTAGCGGTGCGGGGTCTCGCCGAACGTGTCCCGGAACCGGCGGCTGAAATGCGCGGGGGACATGAGTGCGACGCGGGCGAGGGCGGGCACGTCGAGAGGCTTGGCGTAGTCGCGGTCCATGGCGTCGCGGGCGCGCAGCAGGCGGCGGTTCTGGTCTTCGCCCGGGATCTTCACGGCATCCTCCGAGGTCACGTGCGCGTATGCCGATGATCGCATGGGCGGAGGCAGGTCACATCCCGGGTTTCGACCATTGAAATGAAAACGAGTTCCGTTATCTTTATCGAAACCGACTGCCCTCCGGCGCGACCCGGCGCCGCCCTGCCCAGACGAGGTCCCTTGCGCACCATACGGTCCTTCACGGAGCAGCCGCTGCCCGTGCGGCTGCTCCTGGTGAACCAGCTCGGCGTCAACCTCGGCTTCTACATGGTCATCCCCTACCTGGCGGTGCACCTCGAAACCTCGGCCGGGATGTCGCTCGCCGCGATCGGCGTCGTCCTCGGCGTGCGGAACCTGGCCCAGCAGGGGCTCAACCTGATCGGCGGCACGGCCTCCGACCGGCTCGGGCCGCGCGGGGTCATCATCGCCGGATGCCTGCTGCGCGCGCTCGGGTTCGGGCTGTTCGCGCTGACGCCCTCGTTCGCGGTGCTCATCGCCGCGGCGGTCGTCAGCGGCGTTGCCGGGGCCCTGTTCAACCCCGCGGTGCGGGCGTACGTCGCCGAAGCGGCGGGCGACCGGCGGGCGGAGGCGTTCGCCCTGTTCAACCTCTCCGCCAACACCGGGATGTGCCTCGGGCCGGTGGTGGGCAGCGCGCTCGTGATCGTCGACTTCCGGCTCGGGGCCCTGGTCTCGGCACTGGTGTTCCTGGTCCTTGGGGTCGCCCAGATGCTGACCCTGCCGCCGCACCAGGCGGCGAAGGCCCGGACGACGGTGCTCGGCGGGTGGCGGGAAGCGTTCGCGGACAAGGGGTTCATGTCGTTCACGCTCGCCACGGCCGCACTGTTCGCGCTCCAGAACCAGCTGTACCTGCTGCTCCCGAAAGCCGCCGTGGACTCCACGGGCACCGACTGGGCCACCGCCGCGGTCTTCGGTGCTTCGACCGTGGCGACGCTCGGGCTGCAGGTGCGCAGCACCGACTGGTGCCAGCGCCACTTGAGCCGGGCGGCGGCGATCGCGCTGGGCATGGCGCTCATCGGCGCGGCGTTCCTGCCGCCGGTCCTGCTGCCCGCGAGCGCGCCGGGGCTGCACTTCGCGGCCGTGCTCGTGTCGGCGCTGGTGCTTTCGATCGGCGTGATGGTGGCGCAGCCGTTCGTCATGGAGCTCATTCCAGGCTTCGCGCCGCAGGGACTCACGGGCACGTACTTCGGGGTCTACTACCTGCTCTCCGGGATCGTGGCGGCGATCGGCACGAGCGCGGTCGGCTTCGTCGCAGACGTGGCGGGAGACCGCGCCGCCTGGGCGTCGTGGACCTGCTGCGCGCTCCTCGGGCTCGCCTCGGCGGCGGCCGTCATCGGCCTGCGGGGTTCCCGATCCCTCGCGGCCGCACAGCCGCAGGCTGCAGCGCCATTGGAGGACGCGCCGCAGGGCCGCCCCTGCGATGGGTCGCGAGGCGCGTCGCACGACCCGGCGCTCGCCGAACCCGCGTCACCCGCCGAGCCGCAGGACACCGCCTTGCGCTGCGGCGCGACCTCCGGCGCCGAGCCGCCCGCCGCCTCGCCGAAGCCGTCCCCTCCGCGCAACGCAGCGCGAACCTCTTGAACCGCAACCACGAAGGAACCCTCATGAGCCACCCATCGGCCACCCCGCACCTCAGCCGCCGCGTCGTCCTCGGCGCCGCGGGCCTCACCCTCGGCGCGTCCGGCGCCGTGCTCGCCGCGTGCAGCTCCGACCCCGACCCCGAAGCCACCGAACCGAAGACCGGCGGCACCCTCCGCGCCGCCTTCGCCGGCGGCGGAGCCGACGAGACCATCGACCCGCACCGCGTCAACCTCTTCGCCGACGCCGCCCGCGCCAAAGCCGTGTTCGACAAGCTCGCCGACCTCGGCACCGACATGGCGGCCGTGCCGCGCCTCGCCGAATCCTGGACGCCCGACCCCGACGTCACCGTATGGACCGTGAAACTCCGCGAAGCGACCTTCCACGACGGCAGCCCTGTGCGCGCCGCCGATGTGCTCTACAGCTACCAGCGCATCGCCGACCCCGAAGCGACCTTCCGCGCCAAGCAGGACCTCGCTCCGATCGACCTGGAAGCCAGCCGGGCCGTCGACGACCTGACCGTCGAGTTCGTACTGAAATACCCCCTCGCCGAGTTCCCGAACTCCCTCGCCGCCTTCGGCGCGTACATCGTCCCCGAAGGCGCCGACGATTTCGACGCCCCCATCGGCTCGGGCCCGTTCAAGTTCGTGTCCTTCACTCCCGGCAGCGAGTTCACCGCCGAACGCTTCGACGACTACTGGGACGGCGCACCGAAACTCGACCGGCTCCAGATCGTCGTCGCCGACGAGGAGTCCGCGCGCATCAACGCCCTCCTCGGCGGCCAGGTCGAATACGCGCACGACCTCTCCGCGACCACCGCCCGCGCCAACGAGGACAACGACGCCGTCGCCCTCGTCGCCTCCCCGGGCTCCAACATGCTCGGCTTCGCGATGAAGACCGACCGCGCGCCCTTCGACGACCCCCAAGTGCGCCGAGCGATGTTCCTGCTCTGCGACCGCGACGAACTCGTCGAATCCGTCCTCTCCGGGCGCGGCCTCGTCGGCAACGACCTGTTCGGCCTCGGCTTCGAGCACTACGCCGCCGACATCCCCCAGCGCGAACGCGACCTCGAGACCGCCAGAACCCTCCTCGCCGCGGCCGGCGTCCAGAGCATCACCCTCGACACCGCCGATGTCGGCTCCGGCTTCACCGAGGCCGCCCAGATCTTCGCCGAGCAGGTGCGCGAAGCCGGGATCGAAGTCGAGATCAACGAACGCAACGCCGACACCTACTGGGCCGACATCCTCACCGAAGGCCAGATCGCCTCCTACCGCTCAGGCGCGATGCCCATCGCCTCCCACATCTCGCAGCGGCTCCTCACCGAATCGCCCACCAACCTCACCCAATGGCACCAGGCCGACTTCGACGAGCTGTACCTCCGA
Source organism: Glycomyces sp. YM15 (assembly GCF_016918015.1). Classification (GTDB taxonomy): domain Bacteria; phylum Actinomycetota; class Actinomycetes; order Mycobacteriales; family Micromonosporaceae; genus Glycomyces. Next base: position 214,007 of record NZ_JAERMK010000003.1, on the reverse strand, counting down.
CTCCAGTCCACAGCGGACGCCACCGAACGCGAGGTGCTCTACCAGCAGATCCAGCAGCGCCTCCACGACGAAGGCGGGTACCTCGTCTGGGGCTTCGCCGACTGGATCATCGGCACCCTCCCCGGCGTCCACGGCGTCGAGCAGGCGCCGGCGAACACCCTCGACTGGGCGCGTTTCGACAAGGTCTGGATGGACTAGTGCTCGCATACGCGGCCAAGCGGATCGGGCTGGGCGCTGTCCAAGTCCTCGCCGTCGCGGTCCTCGCGTTCGCACTGGTCGAGCTGCTCCCCGGCGATGCTGCCGTCGCCCTCGCCGGGGACCAGCCCGACCCCGACAACATCGAACGCATCCGCGAGCAGATGCACCTCGACGAACCGGCGCTCGCGCGGCTCGGCGACTGGCTCGCCGGCATCGCCACCGGCGACTTCGGGGCCTCGCTCGTCTCGGGACGCCCGGTCGCAGGCCTGCTCGTCACCGCCCTCGAACCGACGCTCATCCTCGCAGGCCTGACGCTGATCCTGCTGCTGCCCTTGTCGATCGGCCTCGGCGTCGCCGCCGCCCGGCGGCGCGGGCGCTGGCCCGACCGGCTCATCACGACCTTCACCGTCGGCCTGTACTCGGTGCCGGAGTTCGCGCTGGCGGTGCTGCTGGTGAGCGTCTTCGCGATCGGCCTGGCGTGGCTGCCGCCGACAGCGGTGGGGGTGCCCTCGCTCCTGTCCGAGCCCGCGGTCCTGGTGCTGCCCTTGCTCGTCCTGCTGGCGCGGCCGATCTGCTCGATCGCGCGGCTGGTGCGCGCCGGCATGATCGAGGCGCTCGATTCGGAGTACGTCGCGCATGTGCGGAGGGCCGGGGTGTCAGAGCGGCGGGTCGTGCTCGCGCACGCCCTGCCGAACGCGGTGACACCCGCGACCGCGCAGATCGCCCGGACGGCCGACTGGCTGCTCGGCGGGGTGATCGTCGTCGAGAGCGTCTTCGTCATCCCGGGCCTCGGCACGGCCCTGGTCGACGCGGTGAACGCGCGCGACCTGCCTGTGGTGCAGGGCATCGCGGTCGCCTTCGGCGCGACGACGGTACTGGTGAACCTGGCCGCCGACCTCGTCGCGTTCCGCCTCGCCCCGAGACTGGAAGTGGCGCGATGAGCCCCGAACCGGATCTGCCCGAAAGCGGCCGGCGCGGCCTCGACCCCGACGACCTGTCGCACCCTCCCGGCACCCTCGATACCAGGGGCGCTCACAACGCGACACACCCGACCCCGGGGGCAACGAGCCCTCGAAAACGTCGCACCGTCTTGGCACCCTTGGTATCGGGGGCGCTCGAATCGCGACACACCCGACCATCGGATCGCCGCAACTCCCTCCCCGAACGCATCGCGCTCGCCGCGCTCCTCGCCCTCCCACTCGGCATCGCCCTCGTCGGGCCGTTCCTGCCCGTCCCCGAACGCGACCGCACCCAGCCGTTCGACCCTGCCGCGCCCTGGCCCGGCACCGACTACCTCGGCACGAGCGTCCTCAACGGGGTCCTCGACGGCGGCTGGGGCATCGTCGTCACCGCCGCGGCCGCCACCGCCTCGGCCTTCCTCGTCGGCCTCCCCATCGGTCTCATCGCCGCCGCGACCCGCCGCCGCTGGATCGACGAGCTCCTCATGCGGCCCTTCGACCTCCTCCTCGCGCTCCCGTCCCTCCTCCTCATGCTGCTGCTCGCCTCGATCGCCCCGCCCACGGCCTGGATGCTCGTGCTCATCGTGGCGCTCGTGAACCTCCCCGACATCGCCCGGATCGTGCGCGCCGCCGCCCTCGAAACCGCCCACGGCCCCGCCGTCGAAGCCATGTGGCTGCAAGGCGAAAGCTGGTGGCGCACCTCGATCGGCCACATCGCCAGGTCGATCCTCCCCACCGTCGCCGCCGACGCCGGAGTGCGGCTCGTCGGCGCGTTCTACCTCGTCGCCGCCGCGAGCTTCCTCGGTGTCGGCGCGGGCCCCGAAGCGAGCGACTGGGCCGTCATGGTCGACGTGAACCGCGGCGGGATCTTCCTCTCCCCCTGGGGCGTCGTGCTCCCCGCGGCCCTCCTCGTGGCGCTCGCCGTCGGCCTCAACCTGCTGTTCGACCGGCTCCTCGCCCGAAAGGCCGCCGCATGAGCGTCAACGTGACCGGGCTGCGCGCCGAAGCCGCCGGGAAGACCCTCGTGGACGACGTCGGCTTCACCCTCGACGCCGGGCGCATTCTCGCGATCGTCGGCGCCTCCGGCTCGGGCAAGACCACGATCGGCTCGGCCCTGCTCGGCGCGGTGCAGCGCGGCGTCACCGCGACCGGCACCGTCGAAGTCGCAGGCGTCGACGTTCTGCACTGCGCCCCAAGCGAGGTGCCGGCCTCCCACCTGCCGCAGCACCCGGCCGCGGTGCTCAACCCGGTTCGCCGCATCGGCGGCGTCCTCGCCGACATCGCCGACGTCCGCCGGGAGACCGCCCGCACCGAGGCGCGGCCGCCCGGCCCGGCGACTGCCGCCCGGATCGCCGACGCGATGCGCCGCGTCGGCCTCGACGACCCGGCCTACCTGCGCCGCTTCCCGCACCAGCTCTCCGGCGGGCAGCAGCAGCGGCTCGTGCTCGCCCAAGCGTTCCTGTGCGAGGCGAAACTCCTCGTCGCCGACGAACCCACCACCGGCCAGGACCTCGACAACCGCGACAGGATCGCCGCCGAACTCCGCCTCGCCGCCGCGAACGGCTTGGCCGTGGTCCTGCTCAGCCACGACCTCGACCTCGTCGAAGCCGTCGCCGACGACATGCTCGTCCTCGACGCCGGACGCGTCGTCGAACGCGGCCCCGCTGCGAGGGTCCTCACCGAACCCGAGCACGACTACACCCGCCGTCTGCTCGCCGCCAGAACCGCCGAGCCCGCCCCGGCCGGGGGCGCGGAGGCCCCGATCCGCATCGCCGGCCGGGGTCTCACCGTCCTCGCCGGCCGCCGAACCCGCGTCCTCGACGGCGTCGACTTCCAAGCGCGTCAAGGCGAATGCCTTGCCATTCTGGGCGCCTCCGGTTCGGGTAAGACCACCCTCGCCCGCACGATCGCCGGGCTCCAGCAGGCCACCGCCGGGGAACTCCTCCTCGACGGCGAACCGCTGCCGGTGCGCGGCCGCCGCCGCACCCGCGCCGAGCGCGCCCGCGTCCAATACGTCTTCCAGGACGCCCGCGCCTCCTTCGACGAGCACCGGACCATCCTCGCGACGGTGACGCGCAGCGCCGTCCGCCTCCGCGGACTGCCTCCCGGCCAGGCCCGCGCCGAGGCCGAGCGCGTCCTGCACGAGGTCGGACTCACCGCCGAGACCGCGAACCGCCGCCGCGACGAGCTCTCCGGCGGCCAGCTCCAACGGGCCGCGCTCGCCCGCGCCCTCGCGGCCGAGCCGGAGGTCCTCGTCTGCGACGAGATCACCTCCGGGCTCGACGCGCTCACCAGGAAAGGCGTCCTCGATCTCCTCGCGGCCCTGAAAGGCAGGGGCGGCATGACGATCCTCCTCATCACCCACGAACCGTTCGTGGCCGAACGCCTCGCCGACCGCGTGCTACGCATTGAGGACGGCCACGCGGTCATGGAGAACTGAGGGCGAGCCGACGAGAGCCAGGCTCACCTGGCAACGGTGCTCGACTGCCGCACGTGTCTCATGTGGAGTCGGTTCTTGGCTGGGGTTCGAGCAGTCAGCGACGGAGGGGTGGGTGGCGGGGCTGGCGGGGTGGCGCGCCTCGGGTCGGGTTCGGTTGGGACGCAGTCGATCAGGCCGGGCGTGGGGGTGGGGAACATGAGGAGGTTCTCCACCTGTGGGTGATGACAGTCGGGGGCTGCATGAGGGACAATTGAGGTACGTACAGGGACAGGAAACTGGTACAGGTGTCGGGGTAGGTGTAAGCAGACTACGACAAGCCTCTGGCCGATCCGACAAACCGACTTGTTTCGAGGCGACGACCCGGTAAGCCAGGGTGCTCCTCCACTGGAGGCGTCCGATCTCACCCCCGTGCCATCGCCCGCAGCTGTCCGCGCCCCCGATGGGCCGTGACTGGGTGGACGATCCTAGTTGGGATCACCCCAACCAGAAGGCAGCGCCCCACACGGGGGCACCTGCGACACCAGCACGACCCGCCAGCGTGAGGGGCGAAGCCAGACCGAGCATTACAGGACTCGGCCCGGGCAGCACCAGCACGTCCATGGCGAGCACCACCCCGTCCCGGCAGCGCCGCGCCCGCAAGCCCGCGCGCCTACGGGACGGATCCCGAGGAACGGCAAGCGATCCTCGGGAGGCGAACCCGCCACCGGCATCCACCCGGCATCCACCGGGCAAGCCACCGGCATCCACCGGGCGGCCGCACCACTTCCTCAGGGACGGTAAGCACCAGCACGCGTCCCCCGGCAGGAACGGCGCGCGGCCAGGTGAAAGCCGAAGGGCCGGAACCGGAAGCCCAAGCAAGGTTCAACAGGGTCAGCAGGGCCAGCGAGGGAAGCAAGCGGAGCAGCGGGAAGGAGGCGACACAGGTACATGAGGACCACGACCATGCACACAGACACAGACACAGACACAGACACGGACACGGGCAAGAGCGCAGCCGAGCCGAACTCGGCGGCTGACCGCTCCCGTGCCGCCGACCACCCCGCCTCCGCGGCCCAGTCCGAGCCCCATCGGCCCCGCCCCGGCGACATGCCCCGAAGCCGCCGCCCAGCACTCCTTCGCCGCCAGGACGAACCCGATCCAATGACCGCTCGGCTGCGGAGGTCGAACCCGGGTGCCACCCCCGCACTCCCGTCGCTGCCAGCTTGCACCCGGGCCGCAGCGTAGCCCGATCCCGGACACTGAGCCTCCGGTCCCCTCTCACATTCCCGTCGCTGACGGCTTTGACCGCGATCGGTGACCAGCCCCCACGACAGCAACACAGCCCGGAGCCACTCCCGCTGTCGTCGCCCGCTCAGGCCGATGTTCCGGTGCATGGACAAGATCTGAGCGAACGCCTTCCCCGCCGACTAACGGCGTCAGGGCGTCGGCGGGCGGGACCGCCGACGCCCCTGACGTTCCCCCCGAATCCGAGACCCCGTCGCCACCCCGGCGATATATTCAGGGCTCCAGTGCCCTCACGGGCCGGGCGATTCGACCTGCGAGGACTCCCATGGCCCAAGCCGCGAACACGGTCGAAGCCCCCCGCGCCGCCAAACTCGCCTTCTGGACGCTCACCTCCATGGTGGTCGGCTCCATGGTCGGCGCCGGCGTGTTCTCCCTCCCCGGCCGCTTCGCGCAGCAGACCGGCGTCGCGGGCGCGCTCATCTCCTGGACCGTCGCCGGAGCGGGCATGCTCATGCTCGCGTTCGTGTTCCAGAACCTCGCCGTCCGCCGCCCCGACCTCGACGCCGGCGTCTACGCCTACGCGAAAGCCGGATTCGGCGAATACCCCGGCTTCTTCTCCGCGTTCGGCTACTGGGCCAGCGCCTGCGTCGGCAACGTGACGTACTGGGTGCTCATCATGTCCACCGCGGGCGCGCTCGTGCCCGCGCTCGGCGAAGGCGACACGGTGCTCGCGATCGTGCTCTCCTCGGCCGGACTCTGGGGGTTCTTCCTGCTCATCAAGCAGGGCGTGAAAGAGGCCGCGGCGATCAACCGGATCGTCACCGTCGCGAAGCTCATCCCCATCGGCGTGTTCGTGATCCTCGCGCTGTTCTTCTTCGACCCGGGCGTGTTCGCCGAGAACTTCGGCGGCGCCGACTACGCCGGTTCGCTGTTCGACCAGGTCAGAGGCACCATGCTCGTCACAGTGTTCGTGTTCCTCGGGGTGGAGGGCGCCAGCGTGTACTCGCGGCACGCGAAGCGCCGCGAGGACGTCGGGCGCGCCACGATCACCGGCTTCCTCTCCGTGTTCGCGGTCTTCGCGTCGGTCACGATCGTGTCGTACGGGATCATGCCGATGGACGAGATCGCCGAACTGCGCCAGCCCTCGATGGCCGGCGTCCTCGAAGCGGCCGTAGGCACCTGGGGCATGGTGTTCGTCTCGATCGGCCTGATCGTCTCGGTCCTCGGCGCGTACCTCGCGTGGACGCTCATGGCCGCCGAAGTCCTGTTCGTGGCCGCCGAGGACAAGGACATGCCGCGGTTCCTCAGCCGCGCCACGAAAGCCGACGTGCCCGTCCCGGCCCTGGTCCTCACCACCGCGCTCAGCCAGGTCGTCCTGGTCGTCACCTACTTCTCGGACGACGCGTTCAACTTCGCGCTCGACCTCACCAGCGCGCTCACGCTCATCCCGTTCCTGCTGGCGGCGCTGTTCGCGGTCAAGGTGGGGACCGGGCGCGGCGGGCCGCGGCGCGGCACCCCGACCGAGCTCACCGTGGCGGTCCTGGCCTCCGCGTACACCCTGTTCCTGCTGTTCGCCGCGGGCTTGAAGTATGTGCTCGTGTCGCTGATCGTCTACGCCCCCGCGACGATCCTGTTCGTCATGGCCCGCCGCGAGCAGGGCCGCCGCCTGTTCAGCCCCGGTGAGGCCGCCCTGCTGGCGGTCTCGGTCGCCGGGGCCGCGATCGGCGTCGTCGCCCTGGCCGCGGGCTGGATCACGATCTGAGGGGGGAGTACCGCCATGTCCGAGCGAGTGCAGTCGTACGGCGTCCATTCCGAGGTCGGGAGGCTCCGCAAGGTCCTGGTGTGCGCGCCGGGCCTGGCGCACCGCCGCCTGACGCCCACGAACGCCGAAGGCCTGCTGTTCGACGACGTCATGTGGGTCGAGAACGCCCAGCGCGACCACGCCGAGTTCGTCGACCACATGCGCGACAGGGGCATCGAGGTCGTGGAGCTGCACGAACTCCTGTCGCAGACCATGGCCGACAAGGAGGCCCGCGGGTGGCTGCTCGACCGCAAGATCACCGCGAACGAGGTCGGGCTGGGGCTCATGGAGCCGACCCGGGAGTTCCTCGAGTCGCTCGGCCCGGCCGAGCTCGCCGAGCACCTCATCGGCGGTCTGTCTACACACGACCTTCCGCGGGACTTGCGGCCCGGCTATGTGGCGCTGGCGCGTGAGTCGACCGGGGCGCGCGAGTACCTGATGCCGCCGCTGCCGAACACGCTGTACACCAGGGACACCACGTGCTGGCTCTACGGCGGGCTGACGCTCAATCCGCTGTACTGGCCCGCGCGCCATGACGAGACGCTGCTGATGAAGGCGGTGTACACGTTCCATCCCGAGTTCAAGGGGTCCCAGGTGTGGTGGGGCGATCCGGACGAGTCGTGGGGGCAGGCGACGTTCGAGGGCGGCGACATCATGCCCGTGGGGAACGGCGTGGTGCTCATGGGCATGAGCGAGCGCACGTCGCGGCAGGCGATCACGCAGGTCGCGAAGGCGCTGTTCGACCGGGGTGCGGCCGAGCGGGTGGTCGTGGCGGGCATGCCGAAACTGCGCTCGGCGATGCACTTGGACACGGTGTTCACGTTCGCGGACCGGGACTTGGTGACGCTCTATCCGAAGATCATGGACGCGGTGCACACGTTCTCCTTGCGGCCCAGTGACAGTGCGCCGGGTCTGGAGTTGGAGGACCACGGTTCGGCGGCGTTCACCGAGGTGGTGGCGGAGGCGCTGGGGCTGCGGAGTCTGCGGGTCATCGCCACGGGCGGTGACGTCTACGCCTCCGAACGGCAGCAATGGGATTCGGGGAACAACGCGGTGGCGCTCGAGCCGGGGGTGGTCATGACCTACGACCGCAACACGCAGACGAACACGCTGCTGCGCGACGCCGGGATCGAGGTCATCCCGATCGTCGGCGCCGAACTCGGGCGCGGGCGCGGCGGCGGGCACTGCATGACCTGCCCGATCATCCGCGACCCGGTCGACTTCTGAACGGGCGGGACGCAAGAGAGTGGAACGCTGAAGGGCGCGGCCGAGCGGCCGCGCCCCTCCGGGGTGCGCTCCGGTGGTGTCCGGGTCGGTCTAGCCCCACTGGCCGGGCTGGTAGGAGCCCGCGGGGATCTGCGGGATCGCATTCATCCGGTTGTAGGCGTTGATGATCGCGATGATCGAGACGAGGGCTGCCAGCTGGTCCTCGTCGAAGTGCTTGCGGGCGTTGTCCCAGATGTCGTCGCGGACCCCTTCGCCGTCGGCGAGGCGGGTGCCCGCCTCGGTGAGCGCGAGCGCGGCCCTCTCCGCCTCGGTGAAGACGGTGGCCTCCCTCCAGGCGGCGACCATGGCGAGGCGGACTGCGGTCTCGCCGTCGTGCGCGGCGTCCTTGGTGTGCATGTCGAGGCAGACGCCGCAGCCGTTGATCTGGCTGGCGCGGATCAACATGAGGTTGTGGAGGCCCTCCGGGAGCGAGACGTCCGTGAGGGCTCTGCCGGCCGAGTTGATGTACTTGGCGAACTTCGCGGCGACGGGGTTGGCGTAGTAGTCGATGCGGGCTTCCATGATGTGCTCCTTCAGGTTTCGTCGTATGCCGGCTTGACGGATCGCGGCGCGGCGATGTGACCGCCGAGCGGTTGGGTGTGTCTTGGATCACTAGACAGGCGTGGCGGGCGGCTGGACTGTCACGTTTTCGGCCGCTCGCGCGTCATAAGGTCGACGACCCCGTTGGAGGAGGAGCGACTATGAACGACGACCAGTGGCTGGCGGAACGATTCGAGGCCGACCGGCCCCGACTGGAGGCCGTGGCGTTCCGGATGCTCGGTTCCTCCGGAGAGGCCGAAGACGCGGTGCAGGAGGCCTGGTTCCGCTTGGCCGCCAGCGACACCGCACGCATCCACAACCTCAGCGGATGGCTCACCACGGTCGTCGGACGCGTCTGCCTCGACCAACTGCGGCGCCGCAAATCCCGCGCCGAGCAGCCCATGCCCACGTCGTTCGACGGCACAGTCGCAGTGGAGCCGACGGCGCTGCCGGGCCCGGCGGACGTCGCGGCCGACCCGGAATCGGCCGCGGTCATCGCCGACTCGGTGAGCCTCGCGCTGCTGGTGGTCCTGGAGACGCTCGAACCGGCCGAGCGGCTCGCGTTCGTCCTCCACGACATGTTCGGCGTGCCCTTCGACGACATCGCCCAGATCGTCGACCGCACGCCCACCGCGGCTCGCAAGCTCGCCAGTCGCGCGCGGGCGCGGGTGCGGGGGACCGATGTGCCGCAGCGCCAAGCGGTCTCGAAGCAGCGCACGGTGGTGGAGGCGTTCCTCGCGGCCGCGCGCGGCGGGGACTTCGAGGCGCTGGTGTCGGTGCTCGACCCCGAGATCACGCTGCGCACGGACGCGGCCGAGGTCGGCCAGATCATCCGCGGCGCCGCCCAGATCGCGGGCGGCGCGATGACCTTCGCGGCCATGGCGACCGCCGCGCAGCTGGTGCTCGCGGACGGCAAGATCGGCGTCATCTCCTCGCTGCCCGGCCTCCCGACGCGCGTGCTGGTGTTCACCGTCGAGGGCGACAAGATCATCGCGATGGAGGGCGTCACCGATCCGGACCGCGTGCGCGGCATGGAGCTCACGCTGCTCGACGCGTAATCGAATCTATCGATTGTCGGCCGATATCTATTGACTTGCGATAGATATCGGTCGAGAATCGATATATGAAAACCACCGCTCTCATCACCGTGCGGCTCGGCCTCATCGGCGCGCTGCTGCTCACGCTCTACGGCCAGTTCATCCTGATCCCCGGCACCGAGTCCGGGGTCGTGCGACATTTCGCGCCCGGGTTCCACTGGCTCTACGTCTACATGGCCGCGGCCGTCCTCGGCCTCGTCTGCGTCCAGGTCGTGCTCTTCGCCTCCTGGAAGCTGCTCGACCAGATCCAGCGCGACACCATCTTCACGGCCAAGTCCTTCCGCTGGGTCGACACCGTCGTCTGGGCGACCGGAGCCGGCGTCGTCCTCGCGGGCGGCGTGGCACTCCACCTCGCCGCGACCGGCCGCACCGGCGGCCCGATCCGGAGGTTCGACGAGTTCGACGCCATGATCCTGTGCGTCGGCGTCGGTGTGGTCTTCGGGCTGCTCGTCGTCATCCTGCGCAGCCTGCTGCGCAAGGCCGTCGACCTCAAGACCGAGATCGCCGAGGTGATCTGATGGCGATCGTCGTGGACCTCGACGTCCTGCTCGCCAAACGCGGCATGTCAGTCGGCGAATTCGCGGAAGCGGTCGGCATCACCCCGGCGAACGTCGCCGTCCTCAAGAACGGACGCGCCAAGGCGGTCCGCTTCACCACCCTCGAATCGATCTGCGAAGTGCTCGAATGCCAGCCCGGCGACGTGCTCCGATGGGAGCCCGACCAGCACTGAGCACTCCGAGCGGGGGGGGGGGGGGGGGGGGCGCCCGCCCCCCCCCCCCCCCCGGCCCCCCCCCCCCCGCCCCCCCCCCGGGGGCGGTGGCGGGGGGGCCCCCCCCCCACACCGGCCCCCGCGGGGGGGGGGGGGGGGCCCCCCCCCCCCCGCCGCTCCCACGTGTCAGATCCCTAGTGCCCGAACTCGTCCGAGTCCGCCGCGGCGGCTTCGCCCTGGTCCAGGGCCGACAGCGACATCACGTCGTCCGGGTCCAGCTCGAAGTCGAACACGTCCAGGTTCTGCGCCAGCCGCTCGGGATCGCTCGACTTCGCGACCGCCGTCAGCCCCGAGTCCAGGTGCCAGCGCAGGATCACCTGCACCGGCGTCTTCCCGTACTTCTCGGCCAGCTGCAGCACCTTCGGCTCGTTCCGCACCTCGCCGCCCTGGCCGCCGATCGGCGACCACGACTGGGTCACGATCCCCCGCTCCTTGTGGTACGCGCGCGCCTCGAGCCGAGTCGTCAAGGGGCTCAACTGGATCTGGTTCACATCCGGCACCGTGCCCGTGGCCTCGATGATCCTGTCCAGATGCGATGGTTTGAAGTTCGACGTGCCGATCGCCTTCACCCGCCCCGACTCCAGCAGCCGCACCAGGCCCTCCCAGGCCTCGACGTACCGTCCGTGCTGCGGATTCGGCCAGTGGATGAGCAGCAGGTCGAGGTAGTCGAGCCCGAGCCGGTCGAGGCCCCGCTCGCAGGCCTCGGCGGCCAGATCGACGCCGTGCCACTCCTTATTGAACTTCGTGGTGACGAACAGGTCCTCGCGGGCCACGCCGGAAGCCTTGAGCCCCAGCCCGACACCGCGCTCGTTCCGGTAGTTCTCGGCCGTGTCGACGAGCCGGTAGCCCAGCCCGATCGCCTCGGCGACCACGCGCTCGGCCTCGGCGTCGTCCATCGGCCACGTGCCCAGACCCAGCAGCGGCATGGCCGCGCCGTGCGCGAGTTCGACGGTGGGTGCTGTGGATGCCATGGAGGAAGCCTCTCTGATCGGAGGCGCCGCCGGGGGCGGCGCGGTGTGCAAGGCGGTGAGGGGCGCCGCGGTCTACGCTACCGCCGCCCGAGTACCCGCTAAACCGGGCGAAAACACCCTGCCGATCGTTGTTCCCACATCCTGACCCACTTTGTGTCGAGTGCTCGAATCTTTGTACCGGCACATAGATTCGGGGCATGGAAACGAACCCGAACGCCGTCCTGCGCGTACCCCCGGCCGCCCCCGCCGACGCCCTCGCCTACTTCACCGGCCAACTCGCGTTCCGCACCGACGTCTCCGACGTCCACTCCGCGCTGAACGACGGCGACCCCGGCTTCACCCTCATCGACTCCCGCGGCAGAGCCGCCTGGGACCAGGGCCGCGTTCCCGGCGCCGTCCACCTTCCCACCGACGACATCGCCGCCCGCGCCGCCGAACTCGCCGACCCCGCCAGGCCCGTCGTCGTCTACTGCTGGGGCCCCGGCTGCAACGGCGCCTACCGCGCCGCCGTCGAGTTCGCGAAACTTGGCTACCAGGTCAAAGAGATGATCGGCGGCATGGAGTACTGGATTCGCGAAGGCCTCCCGGTCGCCACCGACGCCGGCACCGAACGCGGCAAGCCCGACCCGCTCACCGTCCCCGCCGGCGGCGTCTCCTGCTCCTGCTGAACCGCGAGCCATAATCGACGCATGAGCGAACTCCTTGCCATGCCGGAGGACTGGACCAAGGCACTGGCCATCGTGGCCCACCCCGACGACATGGAATACGGCGCCGCCGCGGCCGTCGCCCGCTGGACCGGCGGCGGCCGCGACGTCGCCTACCTCATGGTCAGCCGCGGCGAAGCCGGCATCGACACCATGCCGCCCGAGGAATGCGCGCCCGTGCGCGACGCCGAGCAGCGCGCCTCCGCCGCGGTCGTCGGCGTCTCCTCCGTCGAATTCCTCGACCACCCCGACGGCGTCATCGAATCCGGCATCGCCCTCCGCCGCGATCTCGCCGCCGCGATCCGCCGCCACAAGCCCGAACTCGTCATCACCTTGAACCGGCGCGACCACTTCATGCCCGGGCACTGGAACAGCGCCGACCACCGCGCCGTCGGCGAATCCGTGCTCGACGCCGCGAACGACGCGGGCAACCGGTGGATCTTCCCCGAGCTCGCCGACGAGGGCCTCGAACCCTGGGGCGGGGTGCGGTGGGTGGCGCTCGCCGCTTCGCCGGCGTCGACGCACGCGGTCGACGTCACCGACACGATGGAGGCCGGGATCGCCTCGCTGCTCGAGCACCGCGCCTACATTTCGGCGCTCACCGACGAGGACCCGGAGACGTACGTGCGCGGCTTCCTCACCGACTTCGCGGCGGGCGCCGGCGAGCGCTTCGGAACGCGGTACGCGACCACGTTCGAGCTGGTCAATTTCTGACAGGAGCCTCGGCGAGTCCGCGTCTTCCGGCCGTAATGATGTGCAGGATCGGACGTTCGGGCGATTCCTGTCGGGCCCCGGGAGTACTTTTGCGCCAGGGGTCCCTTAGGGGGGATTTATGCGGATATTACGGGATCGCACCCGTTTCATATTCCCGGAGCGGGGGCCCAGCCGAAGGCTCGGTCCCCCCGCACGCGCAGGGGTCGCCCCGGGGGTGGGTTTTTTGGGGGTCGCCCCCGGTTTCCTTTGCCCGGGGGGGGGCCCCGAGCCGAAGGCTCGGTCCCCGCTCTCGCTCTGGGGTCGCCGCGGTGGTCAGGCGCGGCGGAGTCAAACAGTCCGGCCGGGGCCGGTCATTCGAAGTCGCCTCCGACCGCGCCGCTCTCGCCCGCTTCGGTCACGGCCTCGAAGGAGTACACGTCGTCGTACGCGCTGCGCCCGCCCGAGCCGTGGTTGTACTGGCCCGCGAGCTGGTACTCGCCGGCCGGGAGCACCGCGCCCTCCTGCAGGGTCCAGCGGTAGACCAGGAAGCCCTCCTCCTCGGTCACCTCCGCCTCCGTGAACCAGGTGTCGCCGCTCGTCCACGCGTCCGTGTACTCCACGCCCGCGCCCTCGGCCACCCGCAGCTCCACACTCAGCCCGGTGAGCGCCTCGTCGCTCTTGAACGTGAGGGTCGACTGCGACCAGTAGTCGTTGCTGTTCGGGTCGATCGAGCCGTCCGTCCACAGCCATGAGGGCCCGGTGTCGACCTCCGGGCTCGAGCCGCCCTCGGTCACCTCGCCCTCGGGCGCATCGCTCTCGCCCTCGTCCGTGCTCGTCTCCTCCGCGTCCGTCGCGGGGTCGTCGCTGGTCGCGGGGTCCGTCGCCTCGGCGGACCGGGTACCGGGACCGGCCGCGGGAGGTTCGGGAGTAGGGCCGATCACCGGGCCGAAGCCCAGGAACTGCCCGAAGAACACGATCGCGCCGATGAGCGCCAGCGCCGCACCGGTCGCCAGCCCCAGCTGCGGGATCCGCCAGCCGGAGCGCACCGGCTCGGCCCGCACCCGTGGTTCGCGCATGCCCTCGGACACGCGCGACCACATGCGGTCGCGGTCCGGTTCGTACTCCTCCGCGGTCACCCGGAGCCGGTCGTTGATGTCGTCGTTCACCCTTGCCCCTCCTTCCGAATCGTCGCCCAGGCCTCCTGGGGTCCGAGGATGCGCCGCAGTTCGGTCAGGCCCTTCGAGGTCTGGCTCTTGACCGTGCCGATCGAGATGCCGAGCGCGTCGGCGGTCTCGCGTTCGGAGAGTTCCAGCGAGTGCCGCAGGATGACGCAGGCCCGCCGCCGCAGCGGCAGCCGCTCCAGAGCCTCGCGCACGTCCACCACCGCGGCCGAGTCCGGGCCGTCGTGCGTCTCGCCGGGACGCTGCCAGAACAGCGTGTTCCGGCGCCGTTCGCGCACGGCGGCGCGAATGCGGGTCTTGGCGAGGTTCGCGACGATGCCGCGCGCGTATGCGATCTGCGACCTGGCCCGCCGGGCCTGGTCCCATTGCCGCCACACTGCGAGCATCGCGTCCGCCGCGATGTCCTCGGCCGCTCCGCTCTCGCCGATGAGCAGCCACGCGAAGCGCGCCAGCTCGGCGTGATGCCGCTCGAAGAAGGCCCGGAAGGCGTCTTCTTCCAGCTGAGCGGGGAGCTCCAACGGGGGGCCTCCGGTCGCGGGTCGAATTCGGGGAGGCGGAGAGTCTAGCAGCCGAACCAACACACCCTCACTTTCTTGTACGGCAAAGGCTTGTGCGGCGCTACCGGTGGCGCCGCCCCGAAACTGGGCGGGGGGGGGGGCCCCCCCCCCCCCCCCCCCCCCGCCCCCCCCCCGGGGGGGGGGCCGTATGGGAAGTGGTCGTCTAA
>NZ_JAERMK010000003.1:133464-199430 GCF_016918015.1 Glycomyces sp. YM15 | reverse complement strand
CAGACATTTTTTGCCACGCCCGGGGTGTGGGGGCCGCGCGGGGGCCCCCCCCCCCGGGGGGGGGGGGGCGGCGCCCCCCCCGGCCCCCGCGCCCGTGACCGTCCATGGCGGGAGAGTCCCTTTCGTGCCTGTCGTCGTCACAGGTAGGTCATGCTCGCGCCTATGGCGGTCGATCCGGTGGTCAGGAACGAGACCGCCGGAAGCTTGCCGTTCGCGCGCGCCTTGGTCGCCTGAGCCGCGTCGGTCGACTTGAACGACGGGACCGAGGTGCCCGAGTCCCAGCTGTTCGCGGCCGTGACCGCCCTGGAACCGATCTTGTCCGCGGCGCCGCCGTCGACCGACAGGTTGCGGGCGAGGCGGGAGGTGCCGGTCTGGAACCAGAAGCCGGAGCCGCCGTTGTCGTACGCGGTGTTCTTGTAGATCTGCATCTTGCCGGTGTTCGAGTTCTCGGTGAACCCGTTGGCGTGGTTGCCCCAGGCCGCGTTGTTCACGACCACGTGGGCCACCGATTCGTCGTTGCCGCCGAGCTTGAAGCCGTTGCCGTCGCCCTGCCAGTCCGGGTCGTCCCACCGGTTGAAGCCGTTGCCCCAGGCCCAGTTGGTCTCGACGCGGACCGAGCCGGTGAAGGCCCAGAAGTCGAGCCCGTCGTCGGCGTTCTCGTAGAGGCGGGCGCCGCGGATGACGTTGCCGGTGCCCGAACCGAACTTGACGGCGATGCCGTCGGCGTTCTCGCCGTTGGCGCTCGCGTCGTAGTTGCCGTACGAGTCGAGGTCTTCGACCAGGTTGTTCACGGTCTTCTCGCCGCGGAGGTTGAATCCGGTGTCGCCGTTGTAGCGGGTGACGAGGTTGTCGAACACGCCTCCGGTGGAGGAGGTGACGACGAAGCCGTGCGCCGGGGAGTTCTGGAACGTCATGTCGTGCACGTACCAGTACGAGCCGTAGATGCCGGCGAGCCAGTCGCCGTCGGGGAGTTTCGAGCCGTCGACGATGACGGCGCCGTTCCCATACGGTTCCAGAGTGATCCGCGCGTTCGCGGTACCGGAGTGCTTTGACTTGAGGGTGGCCGACGGGTAGTAGGTGCCCGCTTTGACGCGGATCGTCGTGCCCGCCGTCGCGTCCGCGACTGCGGCCTCGAGCTCGGCGTTCGTGTCGACCACGACATCGGCGGCGGCGGACGCCTCCGTGGTGCCGAGGACGTACTGCAGGCCGATGCCGGTGGCGCCGGCCACGGCGGCGACCGCTACCGCGATCGCCGCACGCGTCCTGCGCTTCTTGCTATTCGGTGAGGACATGACGCCCTTTCACTGATTGTGGTTGGTGGGTGCGACGGAGCCGGGTTGCCGCACCGTCATCTAGTTGCCGCGGGCGCCGCGAAGGTTGCCTCGAATCCGAAGATTTCTTGAGAAACCTCGGGATCGGCGCGTTCCAGCAGGTCGAGCGGTGGCCGGGAGTGGATAGGGTGCGGAGGCATGAGTGGCGCCAATGCTTTGGGGGCCAAGCGTTCCTCTACCTGCCGGACGGGTCGCTCGGCGGCGCGGTCTCGCGCATGTCGGTGATCCACCTGCCGCCGCAGGCGCTTCCGGCGGCGTTCGCGCAGTTCCATCGGGTCTTGGCTCCCGGTGGATACCTCTACCTGGAGTTCTTTGCGTCCCTGGATGATTCGGAGCTGGGCTGGGCATTCGACCACAAGGTGGCCCCGGCCTGGCGGCTCTCGGTGGAGCGGACCGCGGCGCTGCTGCGGGGGGCAGGGCTCGTGGAGCGGGCGCGGCTCATCGAGGCGCCGCCCGAGGCCGGACGGTCGTTCGAGACCGCGGTGCTGATCTACCGCAAACCGCCCTCGCCGGTCAGCTGATGGTGACGTGGGCGTCGACCGGGAGCCCGGCGGGCTCGTCGAGCAGCCCGGCGAAGAGGTTGTCGAAGACCGCGGTGCGGTCGAAGCGCATCGCGTACGCGCGGGCCCGCTCGGTCGCGGCCTCCCGTTCGGCCGGGCTCATCGCGAGCGCGCGGTCGAGCGCGGCCGCGAGCGCCGCCGGGTCGGCGTGCGGGACCTCGATCGCGGTGTCCCCCACGGCTTCGGGGATGCCGCCGGTGCGGGTGGTGATCACCGGGCCGCCGCCCGCGAGCATCTTCTCGACGAGGGCGATGCCGAAGGTCTCGACGAACTCTGGGCGCGGCTTCGACGGCAGTGCGTATGCGGCGCAGCCGTTCATGAGCAGCGGCTTCTCCTCGTCGCCGACGTCGGTGAGGAAGAGGATGCGCGGGTCGTCCCCGGCGAGGGCCCTCGTCTCGGCCTGCGCGGGGCCGTTCCCGGCGATCACGAGGCGGTGCGTGCTCGACGCGTCCGACGCGCGGAAGGCGGCGATGAGGTCGTCCGCGCCCTTCGCGGCGGCGACGCGGGAGAGGAAGAGTATGTAGCCGTCGCGGGTCAGACCCCGCGCCGCGAGTGCGGCGTCCACTGCGGACGGATCGAGGTCGAGGTACGCGCCGGCGTCCACGGCCGGGTAGGAGACCTCGACGCGGTCGGCCACCTCGTCGGCGAACCTGGTGCCGCACGCGAGATCGACCTGCGCGGCCGATTCGAGGATGAGCTCCCGCGTGTACGCGGAGACCGCCACGCACCGGTCATGCGACAGGTATGCGGTGAACAGTGAAGCGGCCGCACCGATCGCGCCTTCCGCGATGCACGAGCGCACCACGTTCGTGATGTCCGAGCCCACCGCCTCGGCGATCGTCGTGACGTCCGCGTCCAAGCCCGACGCGCGCACCGAGCGCAGCGCCTCGGCGACCGCGTTCGCGTGCGGGGTCAGGTACATCGACATGCACACCGTGGGCACGCCGTCGGTGAACAGCTCGAAGAGCCGCCCGGCGAGGCCGAGGAGGTGGCGGCCGGTGGGGACGCGGTAGTCCCCGACCGGTCCCGGCCGCTCCACGGTGATGCCCGGCGAATACGGCAGGAGCTCGTCGAGCGGTTTGAGCGGCAGCCCCGCCGCCTGCAGCGCCTCGATCGGCCACGTCACGATGCGCACGTCGTCGAAGCCGCGGGTGAGGGCGACCTCGGCGAGGCCGCGCGCTTCCGTGGCGTGGCCGCAGATGACCGGGTCGGCGCGGACCACGATGACGAGGCGCCGCTGGGCCGCCTGGTCGGTCCGGCGCTGCTGCTGGCCGCGGGGCTGCTGGGTCACGGTAGGTACTCCTGGAGTCGGGCCCCGCCCCGCCACTCGGGGTGCCGGTCGGAGGCGGACGGCGGGCGCATCTTCGTCGCCCAGTCGGAAGGTTCGGGTCCGAGCTCGACCTCCAGCCGCCCGCCGCCGTGCAGCTGGTTGCCGGTGAGGAACCCGTGGTCCAGCGGTTTGCCGTTGAAGCGGGCCGACTGGACGTACTGCGCGGCGGACCCGGCGGCGTCCTCGCCGATGCCGGACTCGACGTGGCCGGTGGTCACCAGCTCGAAGTCGTTGCCGCCGAAATTGAGGCTCGCCCCGCCGAACGCGGGCGCGTTGACCAGGAACAGGTTCTGGCCCGCGACCGGGAAGAGCCCCAAGGAGGCCCAGACGTACCACGAGGACAGCGCCCCGGAGTCGTCGTTGCCGGGCAGGCCGCCGCGGCCGGTCCCGAACTGGTAGGCGAGCGCGGCGTGCACGACCTCGGCGGTGCGGTCGGGCCGTCCCGCGTAGTGGTAGGCCCAGGGGGCCTCCATGTCCGGCTCGTTGTTGAGACCCTCGAAGCGGTTGAGGTCCTGGCCGATCGCGAACTCGGGGCCGAAGGGCGGGACGCCGAGCTGCGTGACCGGCCCGGCCCCGTACCCGAAGAAGCGGTCGAGGATCGCCGTGAACGCCTTGTCGCCGCCCGCGAGCTTGATGCGGGCGGCCATGTCGTGCAGGAGCCGGAACGAGTAGTTCCAGCGCCCGCCCTCGTAGAAGCTCGAGTCGCGCAGCAGCCCGTCGCCGCCGAACGCGTTCGTCCACGCCCGCGACTTCGCCTCGAGCTCGTCGGCGAGCCGGTGGTCGCCGAGGCCGCGGGCGACGATCGCGGTGCACCAGTAGCCGGTCGCGAGGTCGAGCGTGTGGCTCACCGGGTGCACGATGCCGCGCTCGGCGAAGTCCTCGCCGTAGCCGCGCCGCAGGTCGTCCTGCATGTGGACGAGTGCCCAATCCCATTCCAGGCCTTCGAGACCCAGCTGGTAGCCGTCGGCGAGCACGGTGTGGGCGAGGGCCGAGGCCTGGCGGAAGAACCGGTCGGAGCCGCGCGCCATCCGGTAGCCGATGGGGAGGTTGCCCTCCTCCTCGGCGATGCGCACGAGCGATTCGAGCATCGCCGCGCCCTTCACCGGGTCGAGGGCCGTGAGCAGCGGGAACTGGGTCTTGTACATGTCCCACATGGTCGCGATGTCGAACACGAACGGGCCCTTGGAAGGCCAGAACGGGCTCTCGTCCTCGGCGAAGCACGGCTTGATGAGCGAGTGGTAGAGGCTCGTGGCGAACACGGTGCGCCGTTCGGGGGTGCCGCCGTCGACCTCGACCTGGGAGGCGTAGCCGCTCCACGCGTCATAGGTCTGCGCGCGGACGCGCTCGAAGCCGTTCTCGAAACCGCCGGGCAGGTGCTCCTCGAGGTTGGCGCGGGCCTGCTCGGTGCCGCGCATGGAGAAGCCCATGCGGATCTCGACCGTGGTGCCCGCGCGGGCCGGGCCCATGAACATGAGGCCGAAGGGCCGCAGCGTGGTGCGGCGGATGTAGTCGAAGTCGAGGCGGGTGCCGCCGTCGACGCGGCGGCGGTCGTACCAGACGAGCTGGCGCCAGGCCTTCGGCGTGTCCGAGTCGATGAACACGGACAGCGGGATGCCCTCCATGACCACCGTGCCCTGCGCGCAGCCCTGGCCGAGGCTCTCGAGGCCGGCGCGGAGCGGGACGGTGATGCCGTGCTCGATCGCGAGGCCGCCGTACGAGAAGTCGAGCACGACGCGGGCCGAGGACGCCTCGGGGAAGGTGTAGCGGTGGACGGCGGTCTTCTCGCCGACGGTGAGTTCGCAGCGGATGCCGTTCTCGAGGGTCGCGGCGTAGTAGCCGGGCTCGGCGACCTCGTCGCGGAGCTTCCAGCGGGTACCGAGGGCGTCGAGCGGCTCGATCATGGGGGTGACGCGGAAGTAGTTGTAGTACTTGCGGATCGCGCCGGTACCGGACTGCTGGAAGTGGGTGAAGCCGCTGGCCAGGTAATCGTCGTAGAGGGGCGCGGGGGCGCCCTCGGTGGACATGCCGTAGCGGCCGTAACCGGTGGGGTAGGCGCCGGAGCAGGCGCAGGCCGAGACCATGCCGAGCGGGTGGCAGGCGCCGGGGTGGGTGTTCCCGACCTGCGCCTTCGGCCACCACCAAGCCGCGGCCAGCCCCTGTGCCGCGGGCAGATCGGCAGGCTCGGTGCCGATGAACGGGTCTACTGAGTCCAATATTCGAACGAGGTTAGAGGTCATGCGTCACATCCTCGTTACGGCCCGATGAACGCGCAAGCGTTCACGCGCACTTCGTCTAGCATTCCCTGCTGCGCAATGCGAAACATCATCGGAGCGAACGCCCCGTGAGGCCCCTAGCCCGGCCGGTGCCCCGTCTCCGAACCGGCCAAGTGCCCGGTCGCGGCGATCAGCACCGGCCGCAGGCCGTCGAGCGTGGTGATCGCCCCCGACGGCACGCCGTCCGATAGCAGCGCTTCCGGCACCGCCTCGTCGCCGAGCAGCGTGCGCAGCAGGTCCACGGTCACTCCGCCGTGGCAGGCCACCGCGATCGGCCCCTCCGTCTCGTTCGCCGCAATGAACTCACGGAACCGGGCGCCCGCCGCCCGCGACGAATCCCCCACTGCCGGAATGAAATCCCGGTCCGCACTCGCCCGCGACCAGTCCGCGAAGAACCGCTCCGCCGGCACACTCCCGTCCC
The DNA here is from genome assembly GCF_016918015.1 of Glycomyces sp. YM15. Lineage (GTDB taxonomy): Bacteria > Actinomycetota > Actinomycetes > Mycobacteriales > Micromonosporaceae > Glycomyces. Next base: position 193,515 of record NZ_JAERMK010000003.1, on the reverse strand, counting down.
AGTTCATCCGCTCCGCCACCCGCGCGTCGACCAGCACCGGCAGGCCCGCCACCGCCGCGACCGCCTCGGCGGTCTGCCGCGCTCGCAACAGCGGACTCGCGTACACCGCCCGCAAACCCTTGTCCCGCAACCACTCCGCCGCCAGCGCCGCCTGCTCCCGGCCCCGCGCCGTCAGCCCCGGATCGCCCTGCACCCGTTCCTTCTCGCCGTGCTGCACTACGTACACGATTCCCATCGCCGCAGGGTATCGCCGTGGGTAAGGCTGGCCCTACCTCTTATTCGGCGGTCAACGTCAATGTGCCGCAACGCGAACGCCAATACCGTCGTACCCATGGACAAGACCCTCGAAGCCGCGCAGGCCAGCCCCGCCGCCGGCCCCCGCCACGCCGACGAGAACAGCGCCATCGGGCGCGTGACCGAGAGGGCCGCCGCGTCCGGCCTCGCCCTGACCACGGGCGGGCGCCGCTGGCACCGGCCGCTGCTCGTCCTCGGCATCGCCTGCGGCGTCGTCGCGCTCGCCTCCCTGCTCGCGATCCCGTTCGACGACCGCACACTCCAAGGCGAGAGCGTCTGGCTCAAGGCCTTCAAGTTCGGCTTCTCCTTCTTCACCTACTGCCTGAGCCTCGCCTGGCTCCTCTCCCACATGACGAAGCTGCGCCGCACCGGCTGGGCCTTCGGCACGCTCTTCGCCGTGATTAGCGCGGCCGAGGTCGGCGTGATCGTCGCGGCGGCCGCCGCGGGCACCTACAGCCACTTCAACGCCTCCGAGGACCCGTTCAACCAGGTCGTGCAGCTCGCGTTCCAGTTCGTGCCGGTCATGTTCCTGGCCAACCTGGTGATCGCGGTGATCGTGCTGTTCCAGCGGATCGGCGACAAGGCCGTCACGGCCCTCGTCCGCTGGGGTCTGCTCCTGTCGAGCCTCGGCATGTTCGCCGCGTTCTTCATCGTCACCGTGGGCGGCCAGGGCGAGCGCACCGCGTTGGACGCCGACGGGAACGAGGTCCCGCTCAACGCCGGGCACGGCGTCGGCGACCTCGACGGCAACGGCATGTTCCTCACCGGCTGGTCCACCACCGGCGGCGACATGCGCGTCTCGCACTTCATCGGCCTGCACGGCATCCAGGTGCTCATCGGCCTCGCGATGCTGCTGGTCTTCCTTTCAAGGCGCAGTGCGGCGATCCGCGGTCGGCTCGGCGACGAGCGCGTCCGCGCCGCGATCATCCGCTGGTTCTCGCTCGGCTACCTGGGGATCTTCGCCACCACCGTGGTCCAGGCGGTGCGCGGCCAGTCCTTCATCGCCCCCGACGCGGCGACGCTGGCCGGGTTCGCGGCCTCGATCCTCGTCGCGGCGGCCGGGATCGCGCTGACGGTCGGCAAGGCGCGCAAGGCGGTCCCGGCGGAACCCGCGGCGGCCGTCGAAGCGCCCGCCCCGTCGCACCGATAACGCTTGCACTCAGGCATTGCACCCGGCCGCCTCCAGTCGTAGGCTGTGGGCGGCCCCGCTCCCGTCCCGATGGAGGCAGAACCCGATGGAACCCTTGCGGCCCAAGCGACTGCAGCCCGGCGACACGATCGCCATCGCGGGCCTCTCCGGTCCCGCGCTCCCCGAGCGCAGGGACCAGCTCGAAGCGGGCGCCGCCGAGCTCAAAGCCATGGGCTTCCGCGTCCGTCGCACCGCGCTCGTCGAATCCGGCGAGCACCATTACTGGAGGGCCGCCCCGCCCCAGGTGCAGGCCGCCGAACTCAACGCGCTCCTCAACGACCCCGAAGTGCGCGCGATCATCTCCTTCACCGGCGGCAACGCGACCACCGCCTACCTCGATCGCATCGACTACGACGCGGTCCGCCGCGACCCCAAGCCGCTGCTCGGCTACAGCGACATCACCGCGCTGCACCTCGCCCTCCACTCCCAGACCGGCCTGATCGGCTTCCACGCCGACATCGCGGGGCCCGGGATCGGCGGCACCTGGCAGGGCGCGACCCCGCAGCGGCGCGACGAGATGCGCGCCCTCTACCGCGACCTCCTCACCGGCAAGCTCGAACAGGTGGACCTCCCGGCCGACAACACCTGGGAGACATGGAAGCCCGGCCGGGCCACCGGACGCCTGGTCGGCGGCCTGCTCGACCGCCTCATCAACGTCCAGTGCTCCCCCTACGCGCTCGCCCCCGAGACCTGGGACGGCGCGCTCTACTTCTGGGAGGACGTGGGCCGCAACCTCGGCCACGTCTGGAACCAGCTGCACGTGCTCCGGATGCAGGGCGTCTTCGACCGGATCGGCGCCATGGTGGTCGGCATTCCGCTCGATGTCGACCTTCCCCCCGAATCCTCGTTCGGGCCGCTCGCGGTCAAGGACATCGTGCTCGACGTCCTCGGCGACTACGACTTCCCCATTCTTGCGGGAGTCGACTTCGGACACACCGGGCCGAACCTTCCGATGCCCATCGGCACCCTGGCCGCGGTGGACGCGACCGACCGCACGCTGCGGCTCCTGGAATCGCCCGTCGTCTAGACGTTTCTTGCACAGACGGGTTGCTCCGACAATTCACCGCGCGCCAATGGTTGCTTTCCTGTGGACCTTGGGGCACGGTTGGTAGACATGAGGATCCGAACGGCTACCCCCGCAGACGCCGATGAGATGGTTCAAGTCCGCACCGCCGCATGGCGCGCGGCCTACGCCGGCCTGATCGACGCCGAAGTGCTCGCAGGGCTCCCCGAAGAGGCCTCCGAACGCTACGTGCGGCACCTCGCCGAGCCCCCGTACCTCGAACTCACCCTCGTGGCAGAGAAGGGCCCGTATGTCATCGGCTTCGGCGTCTTCACCTGGGACAGCACCGAAGCGAACGAGGAGGACGCCGGCCCGGGCGTCCCCGGAGACGTGCGCATGCTCTACGTCCACCCCGACCACTGGGGCCGCGGCACCGGCCGCGCCCTCATGCGCGAGGGCGAGCGCTGGCTCGCCGAGCAGGGGCTCCTGCCGGTCCGGGTGTGGGAGCTCGAGGGCAACGAGGTCAGCCGCCGCTTCTACACGCGCTACGGCTTCGTCCCCGACGGCGAACGCAAGACCCAGGAGATCAGCGGCGCTACCCTTCCGTGCGCGCGCTTGACGCTCCCCAAGGACCATCACGTCGAGGACTGACCCCGGGCAGCGCCATGGGCCGGAAGCGATTCCGGCCCGGTCTCGGCGAAGCTTGCGAGCCGTAAAACGGCATTGCCGTTCCGCGCCTACTTGACGACGTCGAAGACCTGCTTCTGGATGCCGTTCTTGTACACCTCGTGCTCGACGAGCTCAAGCAGTGTCGCGTCCTTGTCGGCCTCGCTGAACAGGCGCTTCCCCGCACCGAGGAGCTTCGGGAAGACCAGCAGGTGGTAGCGGTCGACGAGCCCGGCGTCGGCGAGGCTCTGCCCGAGGGTGGCGCTGCCGTGGACCGAGATGGGGCCGCCTTCGGTCTCCTTCAGCGCCGCGACCTCGTCGATCGAGCGGAGGATCGTGGCGGGCCAGCGCTCGTCGTCCTTCTCGAGGGTCGTGGACACCACGTACCGGGGCATGGCGTTGTACCCGGCGAACTCGTCGACCATGGTCGGCCACACGGGCGCGAAGGCCTCGTACGACTTCCGGCCGAGCAGCAGCGCCCCGGCCTCCTCCTGTTCGCGCTCCTTGAGCTCGTACGCCTCGGGCACGAACTCGATGTCCTTGAAGGTCCAGCCGGTGTTGCGGTAGCCGGCCTCCCCGCCGGGGGCCTCCATGACGCCGTCGAGGGAGATGAACGCGGTGACGATGAGCTGGCGCATGGTGCCGCCCTTTCAGTAGTGAACGCTTGTTGCTTACACCCACTATGACGAGGCGGCCCGCCGGGATTCATCGCAAGAGCGGAAATCCCTTCCGAAGATCAGGGAAGCCGCAGGCGGGCCACCACCGGGGCGTGGTCGCTGCCGTCCTTGTCGAGGACCTCCCAGTCGAGCACTTCGATGCCGTCCTGGGCGATGACGTGGTCGAGGGTGACGGCGGGGATCGTGACGAGGCCGTTCAGGTAGCCGACGGTCGGCTGCCAGGTGGCGTCGAGTCCGTCACCGGTGGCTTCGGCGGCGTCCGTGTACCCGGAGTCGAGCAGCTCGCGCATGTTCTCGTGGTCGAGGGTGGCGTTGAAGTCCCCGGCGAGCACCCACGGCAGCCCGTCGTCGGGGCGCGGGAGCTGCTCGAAATCCTCTTCCCACAAGGGGATCCGCTCGGCCGATGCGGGCGCGGCCGGGTGGGCCGCCATGAAGCGGACGTCGGTCCCTTCGGGCATGTCGACTTCGGCGGCGATCTGGTAGAAGATCGCGTCGCGCCCGACGGTCTCGATGCGCTCGAGGGGGTACCGCGAGTACAGGCCGGTCCCGATCGCGAGGTCGTACGGTTCCAGGATCGAGTACGGCATGAGCTCGTCGAGGCCCCGCTCGGTGAACGCGTCGGGGGAACCGGGCGTCAACTCCTGGACGCTGAGCAGGTCGGGCCGGTGCTCCTCGACCAGTTCCATGATGTAGTCGAAGTTCGCGTTGCCCACATAGAGATTGACGGACATGACCGTCAGCTCCGCCCCGCCCGCCGCGGGCTGGTCGTCGGCGACGACGCGAGGCACGAGCACGATCGCCAGCCCGACCGCCACGGCCGCGGTGACGCCCGCGGCGAGCCAGTGCCGGATGGCCGCCTGCAACCCCGCCCCGACGAGCGCGGCGACCACGAAATAGGGAACGAACGCCACGGTCGTGACCAGGAGGAACCCGCTCTCCAATCCGAAGATCCGGACCGCCCCGTAGGCGAGCGCCCCGGCCGTCCCGAGCCACGACAGGACCCGAAGCCACCGCCACCGGTACCAGGGCCGCCGCTTCGAGGAGCCGCCCTCACGATCGACGGTCTTCAGCATCACGGTGGCATCGCTCATGCGCCGGGAGCCTACTGCGGCCGTGCCATACCCTGACCGCGAATCCCCGTTCTTGTTGGAGCAGCAATGGAACCGGACAAACTCGCAGAGTGGCGCGCGCTCTGGCGGGACTCGATCGGGCTTCGCCGGGCCGACGGGCCGTCACCGGTCGTCGCCTCGGTCGCGGGCCGCGCTGCCGCCGGAGGAGGTCGCGTGGGCTCGCGACGGCTGCGGGATCCCGAAGGACTACCTGATGACCCTTGACTTGAGTGCACTGCCCCGCATCGGCATTGATCTGCCCGACGTGGCGAGTGTCTACTAGGGAACGATGAAGTTCGCCTCGAGGCGCGTGACCGAGATCGGCCGACGTCTGGGGCGAGCTTCAATCCGGCAACGACGGATGCAGCGAGAAGAAAATGCGGGTCCGTGTCCGGGTCGGGCGGTGATTCGACCCGGGTTCAACCGGGCAGCGACGGAAACGCGGGGTAACCCCTAAAGCTCCGTCTCCGGGGCCGGGCGGCGATTCAACCCCGGTTCGAACTGGCAGCGACGGAAACGCGAGGTAGCACCTAAGGCTCCGTCTCCGGGGCTGGGGTCGTCTTTGGAGCGAGGCGCAAACCGGCAGCGAGGGAAGGGTAGGCGAGGCTCCGGCGGTGTGTCGCCGAAGCGGGGCCGGTGGTCGCTTCCGGCCGGGCCGGGTGGGTCCGCCCCGATGCCGCAGCGACTGGGTGGTCGGCGACGAGGGAGCCGCCGGTCGACGGGATCGGCCCGGACATGATCGTGCTCGTGCTCGTGCTCGTGCTCGTGCTCATGTGCATGGTCGTGGTCCTCATGCGCCTGGTCGCCTCCTTCCCGGTGCTCTACTTGCTTCCCTCGCTGGCCCTGCTGACCCTGCTTCGGCTTCCGGTTCCGGCCCTTCGGCTTTCGCCTGGTCGCGCACCGTTCCTGCCGGGGGCGGGTGCTGGTGCCTGCCGGCCCTGCTGGAGTGGTGCGGCCTCCCGGTGGTCTTCCGGGTGGATGCCGGTGGCGGGTTCGCCTCCCGAGGATCGCTTGCCGTTCCTGGGATCCGTCCTGCAGTCGCGCGGGCTTGCGGGCGCGGCGCTGCCGGGACGGGGTGGTGCTCGCCATGGACGTGCTTGCGGTGTCGCCGTACCGAGTCCTCTATTCGCTCGGTGTGGCCTCACCGCTGACGCTGGCGGGTCGTGCTCGGATCGCGTATGCCGTCGGTACGGCATCGCCTTCTGGTTGGGGTGATCCCAACTAGGATCGTCCACCCAGTCACGGCCCGTCGGGGGCGCGGACAGCTGCGGGCGATGGCACGGGGGTGAGATCGGACGCCTCCAGTGGAGGAGCACCCTGGCTTGCGGGGTCGTCGCCTCGAAACAAGTCGGTTTGTCGGATCGGCCAGAGGCTTGTCGTAGTCTGCTTACACCTACCCCGACACCTGTACCAGTTTCCTGTCCCTGTACGTACCTCAATTGTCCCTCATACAGCCCCCGACTGTCATCACCCACAGGTGGAGAACCTCCTCATGTTCACCACCCCCACGCCCAGCCTGATCGACTGCGTCCCAAACGAATCCGACCCGAGGCGCGCCACCCCGCCGACCCCGCCACCCACCCCTCCGTCGCTGACTGCTCGAACCCTGACCAAGAACCGACCCCGCGGGGGACACGGCGGCAAACCGGCGCCCACCCCTGGAATGCAGTGGGCGGGCGATCCGAACCAGATCGGTGTCAGGAACCCTGTCGAGGGTCGAAGCCCGCCATCGGACCTCCACAGCGAAGCTCGCCGGCTTCAGCACCGCGGCGTCGACTTGTCACGTCTCCCCTGCGGGCCGTCGAGCAGTTGAGGTTCGCCGATAGCAGGGAAGTCCTCGAGCGCACCCTGCGGTGGAGATTCAGTTCGCATGCGGCAGAAGCTCCGCAATCGCTTTCGGCGCCTCGGGTATGGCTCGGAGCTGGTCGATCATCAGGTCGAGTTCGGGTCCGCGAGTCCCGCTGAGGTAGAAGGAAGCCGACCGCAGCCCTGCGACGAGCATGTAGCAGCGCAGCCGGTTCAAGGCCTCCGACGTGAAATCGGCCGCCGCCGCGGCGCGCGCCTGCGGAGCCATGACCGGCCAAGCGCGACTCCAGAACAACTGGTAGGCCAGGTCCCAGAGCGGGTCGCCGATCATCGCGCCCTCCCAGTCGATCACGCCGATCGTGCCGTCCTCTCCGACGATCAGGTTGTCGGCACTGGGATCGCCGTGCACGAGATCACTGAAGTCCGGAAGCGCCTCGACCTCGGCGAGAACCCCTGCCGCCAGGCTCTCGAGGAACGCCCGATCGGCGCGGTCGGCGATCGCCGACCAGGATCGCGGGACGCCCCACGCGACCGCACCCGCCCAAGAAGGGCTGCGGCCGTTGCCCGTCGACGGGTCGATGCCCCCGAAACCGCTGACACCGGTCAACGGCATGTCACTGATCCGGTGAAGCGCCTCGGCGATGGCGGGCGCCGCCGCGGCGACCGCCGACATGTCGAGATCGCAGAGCCTCGTCCCAGGAAGGCGAGTGCTGGTGCAGCACCACGCCTGATCGATCGCGCCGATGGCGATCACCTCGGGAACCGCAACGCCGTCGCCGAGCCGCAGCGCACCCGCCCAGGCGTCCAGATCGAAGCCCTCGCGCCTGAGATTCACCCGGACGACGACCTCCCGGCCGCCGACGACGGCGCTGTAGGCCTGCGAGTTCTCCCCCTCGGTGATGGCCTCCCAAGCGGTGACCGGGCCGATCTCCTCGGCGATGCGTTCTCGGACCAGGCCGGCGTCGATCATGGGTTTCCACATCACCGCAGGCTAGGACGGAACCGATTACCGGGCAACCGGATTGTCGCGGGCCTGCAAGAATGCCGTATGACCTTGACGCCCATGTGCCTGTGCCTCCTCACCCGCCGCGCTCCGGACGGGCGACGGGAAGTCCTGCTCGGGCGTCGAAAGAAGCTTGGCTTCGGTACCGGCAAGGTCGTCGGACTCGGCGGACACGTGGAACCGGACGAGACCCCGGTCCAAGCCGCCGCTCGTGAGACCGCCGAAGAATCGGGCCTCATCGTGGCCGTCGGCGATCTCCGCGAGATCGCGAACGTGACGTTCCGGTTCCCAGTCAAGCCCGCCTGGGACATGCAGGTCGCGGTGTTCGTCGGCGACCGGTTCTCCGGCGACGCACGAGAAACCGAAGAGATCGCCCCGCGCTGGTACCCGATCGACGACCTGCCGGTCCAGAACATGTGGGACGACAACCAGTACTGGCTCCCGCAGGCACTGGCCGGCCAGCGGATTCAAGCGGAGTTCGTGTTCGCCGACGACTGCGAGACCGTGGCCACGAGTCGGATAACTCATGCATGAAGATGCAATGGCGCGAGGCCGGTTCGCCAACGCACACCGCGAGGGCGACACCGTGGTGCGACACCCCACCGCCGACAATTCCGGTCCCCGTGCGCTGCTCCGGCATTTCGAGGCCAAGGGATGCACGTTGACGCCTCGAGTACTCGAAGCCTCCGAAGCGCACGAGCGACTCTCCTATATCCCGGGCGTCACCGGCTATCCCCCGCTGACGGAGGAGCTGCGGTCCGAGGGCGCGCTCGTCTCGGTGGCGCGAGCCGCCCGCGCGATTCACGACCTCTCGGCGTCCTTCGCCGGTCACCAAGCCTACGAATGGCATCCGCTCGAGACCTGCCGACCGGTCGGCGACCCGGAGATCATCGGCCACGGCGACCTCGCCCCATGGAACATCGTCTTCGGCGGCACCGAAGTAGCGGGCATCATCGACTGGGACGCGGCCGGGCCCATGACCCGATCCTGGGACATGGCCTACCTTGCGCACCAGTTCGTTCCGTTCCATCTGGGCGACGACATCTCCAGCTGGGGCTGGGACAGCCCACCGGACCGCCGCGCCCGACTCGCCCTTCTCTGCGAGTCCTACGGCGGACTCGACCCGGAGGACGTCGTGGACGACGCCATCCTGCGCCTGCACTCGACCGGAACGTTCCTTCGGCAACGCATCCAGGCCGGCGACCCCCGATTCGAGGCCCAGCGTCACGAACGCCACGATCGAGGCTTCATGGCAGCAGCGGCGAGACTGGCGGCGTACCGAGACACCTTGTTGGGCCCGGATCCCAAGGGCCGCTGAGGTCGTCGTGTCCTTCGCCGAATCGCCCCATCGAAGGCGGTCAAGGAGCCTCCCGGCTGTCGGTCGGTGCTCATGGCACCGGGCCCGACCATGTTCGGCCCCAGAGTATCGCTGTCTACGCTGGGGGCCATGAGCTTTCAGATCGGGCAGACGGTCGTCCGCAGGGATATCCACACCGACGGCCGGGTTACCTCGGCGGTCGCGGTGAGGGTGATCGCCGACGACGACCGGGGCGTGTTGACGTGGACGTCGGCCGGCTCGCAGGTCATGTGGCGGACCACCCTGGCCGGGGAGCGGGTGCGCCGGTTCAGCGTCGCGGAACTGGCCGAGGTGCCGACGATGCTCGCACCCCACCAATGGACCGGCACCAACGTCCTCTGCCTGACGCCGCCCGGGGCCTCGCATTCGGTCTGGTGGTTCTTCGACGCCGCCGGCGCGTTCTTCGGCTGGTACGTGAATCTCGAGACGCCCTCACAGCGTTGGGCGGGCGGGCTCGACATGAGCGACCTGGTGCTCGACATCTGGGTGACGCCGGATCGGCAGTGGCGCTGGAAGGACGAGGACGAGTTCGCGGAGCGCACCGGCCACCCCGACTACTGGACGGAGGACGAGGCGGCCGCGATCCGCGCCGAGGGCGAACGCGCCATCGCGTCGGTCGAGGCCGGGAAGTATCCGTTCGACGGCACGTTGACCGATTTCAAGCCGGACCCTGCGTGGGAGCCGACGCTGCTCTCGCCGAATTGGGACCGGCGCGGTTCGATGCCGCCCCCCGCATTGGCCGCGCTGTAGCGTCCGGCGCTGCAAACCGCTCGACAAGGGTGGCTGCCTGCGGAAGCCTGTGGTGATGGAATCCAATGACATCTGGGACGCCGAGGCGGCCCGCAGGTACGACACCCCCGGCAGGGGCATGTTCGCGCCGTCGGTCCTCGACCCGACCGTCGATCGGCTTGCCGAGCTCGCCGAAGGCGGCAGCGCCCTCGAGTTCGCGATCGGCACGGGGCGGGTGGGTGTGCCGCTCGCCGAGCGCGGAGTGCCGGTGACCGGGATCGAGTTGTCGCCCGACATGATCGCGCAGCTTCGCACCAAAGTGGACGAATCGGTGCTCCCGGTGAGCGAAGGCGACATGACCAGCGTCCGGGCCCCCGGTGACTTCCACCTGGTCTATCTGGTGTTCAACACCATATCGAACCTGCTCACCCAGGACCAGCAGGTCGAGTGCTTCCGGAACGCGGCCCGGCATCTCGTTCCGGGCGGACGGTTCGTGATCGAGCTGTGGGTGCCCGAACTGCGCGCGCTCCCGGAGGGGCGCAAGGCGACGGTCGGCGTCGTCGAGGACGGATACATCCTGCTCGACACGTACGACACCCTCAGCCAGCACGTGGTCTCCCACCACTTCACCTTCAACGAGGCCCGGCGGGCCCGTCTCGACCGCACCCCGCACCGGTACATCTGGCCGTCCGAGCTGGACCTCATGGCGCGGCTCGCGGGCTTCGAGCTCGAAGCCCGCCACGCCGATTGGCAGGGCGGCGAGTTCACCGCCGACTCGCCCTATCACGTGTCGGTCTATCGGCTCGTCGACTAGGGATCGGCGAGGCGGGGCGGTTCGCCGCCAAAGTAGCATGCAGGCGGTGAAACCCCCTCGCAAACGCAGAGTCGCCCTCCTCTCCCTCGGCGCGCTCGGACTCGCAGGAATCGTCGGAACGGCGTTCCTGTTCGCCGCCAACCAGATCGCCGAAGCCAGCCCCAGCACCTGCGTGGCCCGGTACCTAGGCGACAAGTACTTGACCGTCGACTCCTGCGATTCGATGTTCGCCGCGTACGCCGTCATCACGTCGAATCCCGTCCCGGAGTCCCTGAGCGACTCCGAGGACTGGGAAGCGGACTACTGCCGGGAGCGCGTCGACGGCTGGTCGACCTACAGCGTCGTCGAAGCCGACGGCAAGGACCACATCGTCTGCTTGAGTCGGGCCACCAAGGCTTAGGCGGCATCGAGGGGTGCGTTGTCGAAGCCCCTGAAGTCGCCGTAGGAGAGGATGCCCCGAGACTTCAGACGGATCAGTGCCTTCCGGCGGGCGCCGAGGAGCACGCGGGGAAGTCTTTGGAACTCATGCCAGTCCGGGTGCCCGAGCGCGTCCGTCGACCAGATCACGGGCCGCTTCGGAGGATGCGGCGGTCGCCGTGCACGCGCTCGTCGACGACCTCGACCTGCGGCGCGTACCGCGCGGCGGCCCGCGCGACTTCCTTGAACGCGGCCGGTCCAAGCCGGACGCTGCGCGAGTGCAGTTCGGCGCTCAGGCGGATCGGGGAACCGTCGGGGCGGTGGCCGGGGCTGCTCCGCTCCTCGGCGGTGGGCTCGCGGCGACTGACCTCGTGCCGGTCGCCCCGCTTCTCGACCCCGACCTGCGAGGTCCAGCCCGGGATGCACCCGAGCCAGCGCACGCGCTTGCGCCACAGGACGATCCGCTGGACTTCACTCCAGGAGAGATTCACGGTCTTCCTGCCCTCGCGGGCGTACGACCCGCGGATGTCGTCGTAGAGGCGCATGCCGCCCGGTCCGAGCGTCGCCGCGGCGGGTTTCGCGAGCAGATTCCAGGCCTTCATCCCGGGCCACACGAGGAACGGGACGAAGAACGCGAGCAGGCCGAGCCAGTCTGGAACGGTGAACGTGGTGTTCGACCGCTGGTCGCGGTACTCGGCGGGCTCGCTCCCGGCGCTCACCAGCATCCACGGCAAGGCGACGAGGAACGCGAACGTGACGAGGAAGAGGGCGAGGTCGCAGGGGCGGATCCGCTCGTGGACGGCGGTCTCACTGCGAGAGTGTGCGCTCATATCGCAAATCCATGGTTCGGGGGCGTGCAGGCGGCCCGTGCTCGCGCCTGGGCACCGGCGGGTGTCAGGGTGTGGGCGAATGCCGGTGTCGTGATGCTAGTCGGCGCTCGCACGCCGCGGTACTAGCCCACGGTCAGCCGGATGATCGCGGTGCCGTCGGTGACGTGCATGAGTTCGAGGGCGACTTCGCCTGCTGCGGGTCGCGGCGCGGGAGGGTCGCCTTCGACCGGGCCGTGGCAGGTCGTGCCGGAGCCGTTGGCGGCGGTTCCGCCGACGGTTCGGGTTCGGCGATGGTCGCAGCGCCGCTGGAGTCGTCGGCTCTCGGGTTGCTCTCGGCGTCCGGGTCGTCGTCGACACCGGCGGCGCAGCCGGCCAGGACGAGCATCGCGAGCAGGGCGGCTGCGGCGGGGGAGCGCCATTGCAGCGCGTTGATGAACGACATGCGCTCGACCGTAAGCGGGTCCGACCGGGACCGGTCCCGGGCGAGCCACGGCCGGGTCAGCCGTCCACCAGGCCCGCCTCGTATGCCGTGATCGCGGCTTGGACGCGGTTCTTCGCTTCGAGGCGCGTGAGAATGGTCGTCACATGGTTCTTCACCGTGCCCTCGGAAACGTGCAGTTGTTTGGCGATGTCGTGGTTCGATTCCCCTTTTCCTATGAGGGCCAGTACGTCTCGCTCGCGCGGGGTGAGCGAGTCGATGCGTTTTCGCGCCGGCGCGGCGCGTTCGAGCCTGGCGTTGTCGAGCCGGGAGATCACCCGCTGGGCGATTCGCGGTGAGAGGTAGGCGGCGCCCTCGGCGACCGCCTTCACGCCGATGATCAGTTCGCGCGGGTCGGCGGCCTTCAGCATGAAGCCGCTCGCGCCCTGCGAGAGCGCTTGGGCCACATACGCGTCTTCGTCGAAGGTGGTCAGCACGACCACCGCGACCTCGGGCATCACCCGGCGGAGTTCGGCCGCGGCGGCCAGGCCGTCCAGTTTCGGCATGCGGATGTCGAGCATCGCGACGTCCGGGCGGTGCGCGCGGGCGAGTTCCACGGCTTCGGCGCCGTCGCCCGCTTCGGCGACGACCTCGATGCCGGGGTCGGTGGCGAGGATGGCCGCGACTCCGGCCCGGATCATCGCCTCGTCGTCGGCGAGCAGCACGCGGATCATCGGTTCCCCTGCCATGTCGCGTCGATCGTCGCGTTCTCAAGCGGCACTTCGGCCCGGACTTCGAAGCCGCCTTCCATCGGCCCTGCCTTGAAGGCGCCGCCCAGGAGCCGGACCCGTTCCTCCAGGCCGACCAGGCCGCTGCCTTTGCCCGAAGGGATCTCGATGCGCCTGCCGCTGTTGCGGACCGACACGGTGGCGATCGAGTCGGCGACTTCGATGCCGACCTTCACCTCCGCGCCCGGGGCGTATCTCGCCGCGTTCGTCAGGGCTTCTTGGACCACCCGGTGCACGGTCCTCGCCGCCAGCGGCGGGAGCGGCACGGCGTCGGATCCCAGCGTGACGCGCATGCCGGCTTCGGCGGCGCGCCCGATCAGGGCTTCGATGGACTCGTCGAGCGGTGCCGCCGGGGCCGGCTCGTCGCGGAGGATGCCGATGGTCTGGCGGAGTCGATCGGTCGCGTCGACCGCGTTGCGCCGCAGGGCGGCGGCCGCCTCGCGGTCGTCGTCGGTCAGGTCCGGAGCGAGTTCGAGGGCTCCGGCTCGAAGGGCGATCAGGGCGAGTTCGTGGCCGAGCGAGTCGTGCATGTCAGTCGCGATCCGTGCCCGCTCCTGGGCCCTGGCCCGCGCCGCGACCAGCTCCTTTTCGCGTTCGAGTCGCGTGACGCGGTCGGCCGCGGCGGCGACCAGTGCCGTCTGCTGCCGCCGGAAGCGTCCGATCAGCCAGGGCAGCACCACGAACGAACCGAACGTGAGCAGGGTGTTGAACGGGTCGCGGGCGGAGGCGAGGCCGAGCAGTGCGCCCAGACCCGCGACCGCCCCCAGGATCCACCAGCCGTAGCGGACCGTCAGTCGCCAACCGTGGAGGTAGGCCGCGGCGGCGACCAGGATCAGGAGCGCCTGACGCGACATCGGCAGCGCGAACGTCGCCACTCCGTCGACCAGTCCGGCCAGCGCGATGACCGCCAGCAGCGCCCCGTTTCTCATGCGGCCGAGCCTACCGATCGGAGTCGGAGCAGGCGCGCGATCGCCGTCGCCGTGCCGGCCAGGGCCGCTACGAGCAGCATGAGCGTGAGCGGCAGCGCGAAGTAGCACACCGACGGCCAGGTGACCGTGCGTCCGTTCGAGATGAGCGAGACCAGGGTCGGATAGGACAGGAACAGGGTCGCGGGGAGGAGGACGGGGACGAGGCGGAGGCCCATCCGCCAGACCGATCGGCCGTGGTGCTTCTCGGCCCAGCGGCGGGACCGGATGACGCCGGCGGCGCCGAGGGCGATCGCGACGGCGGTGAGCGCGGCGAGGGCGATCTGGATCAGTCCGTCGCCGTTCGGCTTGTCGGGCGCTTCGCCTTTGGCCATGGCGGCCAGTCCTTCCATCGCCGAGTAGGCCACGTCGGTCATGCCGGCGCCGTTGGTGAGGACCGCGATGCCATGGCCGCTCTCGGGGTCGATCCATTCGACCGCGTTGTAGGACATGAGGTTCCCGGAGTGCACGAGCGTGCCGTCGGGTTCGACGCCCCAGCCCATGCCGTAGTCCTGGACTGCGGACGGCGTGTGCATCTCGGCCAGGCCCGCTTCGGAGACCAGTTGGGCGCCTTGGCCGTTCTGGGTGATGAGCCAGCGGCCCATGTCGGCGGCGGTGGTGATGACGCCGCCCGAGCCCGAGTCGTCGAGCATGCCGTCCGCCGCGGTGCCGCGGGGGATCCAGAGGCCGAAGAGATGGTTGTAGCCGAGGCCGGGTTCGACGGTCTCGTCTCGGGTGGCGCTGTGCTCCATGCCGAGCGGGGCGAAGACGCGCTCCTCCATGAACGTTCCGAAGGGCTCGCCGCTCGCGACCTCGACGAGGCGGGCGGCGACGTTGAAGTTGGGGTTGGCGTACGCCCAGTCGGAGCCGGGGTCGGCGGCGAGCGAGTCGTCCGCGAGGCGGGCGACGTAGTCCTCGAGGGAGGCGGCGTCTTCGAGTTCGACGACGTCGATCGTGGTGTCCGAGAACCCGGAGGTCTGGTTCAGGAGGTGCCGGACGGTGACCTCGTCGACTCGCTCGTCGGCCATGTCGAAACCGGGGAGCTGGTCGACGACGGGCCCGTCGAGGGCGATCCGGCCTTCCTCGGCCAGGATCATGACGGCCATCGCGGTGAACGATTTCGAGACGGAGGCGACGCGGAACGGGGTGTCCTCGGTGATGTCGTCGCCGTTCGAATCGTGGCCGTATCCGGCGGTGTGGAGCACTTCGTCGTCGCGGGTGACGACGACCGCGAGGCCGGGCACGCGGGAGGCCTCGTAGAGGTCGCTCATGTAGGCGTCGATCGACTCGGGGGTCAGCTCGGCCGCTGGCGCGGCGGAGGCGGCCGGAGCGGCGAAGGTGAAGGCGGCCAAGGCGATCCCCGCGGCGGTGATGGCCTCGGTGAGTCGGGATCTCGCGGGGTGCTTCGGTTCGATCGGGTGCATGTTCGAAGGCTATGGACTTTCGAGGCCGCTGCCTTCGGCCGAATTTCCGGAATCACCCCTGACGAAAGTCAGGGGTGGTCAGTGGGAGGCGTCGCGGTTGGCGAGGTAGGCGAGCCAGCTGTGGCACTCCTCGACGTGGCGGACCTCCAGGTGAGGGGCGGCCCACACGATGAATCCGGTCGCGTCGACGAGGCCCGCGAGGTCGAAGGCGACCGGGAGGAGCTCGAGTTCGTCGAGCGTGAGGGGCCGGACCTTCTGGTAGCCCGTGAGCGCGGCCTCGGCGACGGCGGACGGGAGCCCGCGGTCCGGCTGCTCGAGCGCGGCGTAGTGGAGGAGCCGGGCGAGGTCGAGGATCAGCGGGCCGTGGTTGAGCTCGTCGAAGTCGAGCACGGCGGTGATCCGGTCGTCGTCGACGAGGAGGTTCCGGCGGTGGAGGTCGTGGTGGAGCGGGCCCGAGGGCTGCTCGGCGAGGAGGTCCAGGGCCTCGGCGTGGCGGTCGAGGAAGTCGCGGATCTCCTCGCGCCATCGGTCGGCTCCGGCGAGATCGACGTCGGCGGTCGTCGCGGATCGGAGGATGCCCAGGCGGTCGGTGACGGGGATGCGGTCGTCGGCCCAACCGGTCGCGGCCGTGTGCATCCGGGCCAGGAGCGTGCCGGACCGTTCGGCGAGGTCGCGCGTCATGGCGGGAGGGACTTCGCCGGAGGCGAAGGGGAACACCGCGATCGGCTTGCCCGCGACCAGCGCGAACGGTTCGCCGCTGTCGGCCGTGAACGGGGCGGGGGTCGGGAAGCCGCTGCCCGCGAGATGCGTGACGAGGGCGAGTTCCGCCGCGACCTTGCCGGGTGCCGAGCGGACGTACTCGCGGACGACGACATCGCCGCGGTCGGTCGCGACGCGAGCGTTGATGTTGTCCTCGCCGCCGAGCAGCGGCTCCGCTTCGCCGAGGGCCACAAGGCCGAAGCGGGCCAGGAAGACGGAGAGGTCGAGCCGGAGTTCGCCGTTCGGCCGGTTCGGGTTGCCGCTCATCCGGTCAGCATTCCGGAGAAGTGACCGGTGATCAAGCGGTTAAGCGGTGGGACGGTGACGATCGACGACGGCTACGCTCTGCCCGATCCGCTCACCGGGCGCCAGCCCGCCGGCGGGTCCTCGCCTGCAAGCCCGTCGACCGCTTCGCGGATCAGATCGGCGTGACCGGTGTGGCGGCCGTACTCCTCCACCAGGTCGAACACCACCCGGCGCACACTCAGATGACCCCGCCCGGGCCACTCCAGATGCGCGGGCTGGTCGAGACCGCCCTCCTCCAGGACCGCGGCGAGCCGCTCGCGGGAGCGCGCGACCGCCCCGTCCCACAGGTCGTACAGGAACTCGGGCGAGTCCTCGGCCGCCGACGTGAACTCCCACTCATCGGTGTCGTCGAGCAGGCTCTCGTCCCAGTCCGGGCCGGGCGCGCGCCCGCGCAGCTTCCAGTTGAACGTCACGTCCTCAACCCGCGCAAGGTGCTTCAGCAACCCGCCCAACGTCAGCGCCGACGCCCCGATCCGCGTGTTCAACCCCGCCGCGTCGAGCCCGTCGGTCTTCCAACGGAAGGTCGCCCGCAGCCGGTCGAGCGCCCCGACCAGATGCGCCTCGTCGGTCCCCGCCAGGGGCGGCTCCCACCAGTAGTCGTTCGCAGTCATGCCGACACCGTAGACCGACCTCACGACACTCCGGTGGAAACGCGTTGCGTCCGCGCGGCCCGCCCGCATAGAGTCCCGGCATGGTGAATCCGGAATCGGACACGGCAGGGGCTGCCGGTCACCCGCCAGCCCCCTAGCCCAGGCAGGCCGCTGGCCGCGGTGACGAGACGTCCCAACCGAACGTTCGACACCACGGAACCATCCGATGCCGCTTCCCGTATATCTGCTCGCCCTGGCGGTCTTCGCCATGGGCACCTCCGAATTCATGCTCGCCGGCCTCCTGCCGGACCTGGCGGCCGACCTCGGCGTCACCGTCGCCACCGCCGGCCTGCTCACCTCCGCGTTCGCCGTCGGCATGGCCGTCGGCGCCCCGCTCGTCGCTGCGCTCGCCCGCAACCGCCCCGCGCGCTCGAGCCTGATCGCGTTCCTCGGCCTGTTCCTGACCGCGCACGTCATCGGCGCGGTCACCCACAGCTTCGCGGTCCTGTTCACGACCCGGATCGTCGCGGCGTTCGCGAACGCCGGGTTCCTCGCCGTCGCGCTCACCGCGACCGCCGCGCTGGTCGCGCCCGACCGGAAGGGCCGCGCGCTCTCGGTCCTGCTGGGCGGCACGACGATCGCCGTCGTCGCAGGGGTCCCCGGCGGGGCGCTGCTCGGTGCGTTCCTCGGCTGGCGCGCCACGTTCTGGGCGGTCGCACTGCTGTGCCTGCCCGCTGCGCTCGGCGTCCGCCGCGGCGTCCCGGCGACCCGCGGCGCGGAGGGTCCGCTGCTGCGCACCGAGCTCAACGCGCTCCGCCGACCCCGATTGATCCTGGTGATGGCCTTGGGTGCGTTGGTGAACGCGGCGACGTTCGGCGCGTTCACGTACATCGCGCCCGTCGTCACCGAGACCGCCGGGCTCGGCGACCTGTGGGTACCGGTCGTCCTCGTGCTGTTCGGCGCCGGATCGTTCGCCGGGGTCCTGGTCGCGGCGGCACTGGGGCTGGCGGTGCCCGGCCGCCGTGTGCTCACCGGGACGGCGGTGCGGTAGCGGCCAACGCGCCGGCGACCGCGGCGGCCGTCGTCCGCACCAGGTCGGGCAGCTTGCCACGTTCGCCGATGAGGATCAGCAGCCAGTAGAAGATCGGCCCCAGCAGCAGGGCGTGCACGATCCCGGTGTCGGGCGCCGCCGCCAGCTCCCCGCGTTCGACGGCCCGCGCGAGCACGGTGTCGATCACGAACCGCTCGCGCTCGATGAACGTGCTCGTGAACCGCGCCCCCAGCGACGAGTCGCGGTGGATGTCGGCCAGAAGACCATGCAGCACAGCGGGAGGCGCCGTCGCGAGCTGACTCGCGATGACCTCGCAGATCGCCTCCAGATCGCCGTGCAGCGAACCCGAATCGGGCGGCGGCTGCTCCTCCATGTCATGCACGGTGGCCGCGAAGATCATCTCCTGCTTGGTCGCGAACCGCCGGTAGATCGCGGCCTTCCCGATGCCCGCCCGGGAGGCGACGGCGTCCATCGTGAGTTTGCCGTAGCCGTCTTCGGACAGGATCGCCCTTGTGGCGCTGGCGATGGCGTGATCGATCTGGCTGTCGCGGGGGCGGCCCACGGGTTGCTTCGGTTCCGACATGGCTCTAGGATACGGAACCAAGAGTATCGAAACTATCAGTTCCGTAATTAGGAGTCGGCATGGTCAAATGGGCCGGATGGATCTTCGTCTTCCTCGGCATCGGGCACACGCTGCTCAGCCTCGCGCTGGTCGCGCCGGATCACGCCGCCGCGTGGTTCAGCGGTGACCTGTGGCGGCCGGACGAGGGCGTGATCGCGATGAGCCCGGCGATGGCCGCGTACTGGCTCAGCGTCGGCGGCTTCGGCGTGCCGCTGCTGACACTGGGCTTCACGGTGCTGTGGATGGACCGGCGCGGGATCGTGCCGCCCGCGTTCCTCGGCTGGGCGGTCCTCGCCTGGACCGTGGTCGACACCATGATCCTGCTGCCCTCGCCGTGGATCCTCGCGGTGGTCGGGTCGGTCCTCTACCTCGTCGGCGTCCGCCGTGCGAGCAGAGCGGCCGAACCGGTCGCGGCCCCGACGGTCTTAGAGGCGGTTGGCGAGGCTCACGACCTCGACGTCCATCGAGGAGTTCGCGGGGAAGTCGATCACGGACGGGGCGACACCGGCCGTGACCAGGTGCGAGCCGAGGGCGGCGACCATGGCGCCGTTGTCGGTGCACAGCTTCGGCCGCGGGTAGCGCAGCGTGATCCCGGCGTCCTCGGCGCGCTCCACCGCGAGGGTGCGCAGGCGCGAGTTCGCGGCCACGCCGCCGCCGAGGAGGATCGTGCCGACGCCGTGCTCCTTCGCCGCGAGGATCGCCTTCTGCGTGAGGACGTCGCAGACCGCCTCCTGGAACGCGGCGGCCACGTCGTTCACGGGGACGTTGTTGCCTTCGGCCCGTTGGGCTTCGATCCAGCGGGCGACGGCGGTCTTCAGGCCCGAGAAGGAGAAGTCGTAGCGGTGGCGCTCCATGTCCTTCGCGGCGGTGAGCCCGCGCGGGAACCGCACGAACGCGCGGTCGCCCTCCTTCGCGGCCTTGTCGATGTACGGGCCGCCGGGGAAGGGCAACCCGAGCAGGCGCGCGACCTTGTCGAACGCCTCGCCAGCGGCATCGTCGATGCTCGCGCCGAGCTGCGTCACCTTCCCGGCGAGGTCCTCGACCATCATGATCGAGGAGTGGCCGCCCGAGACGAGCAGGCCGATCGCCGGCTCCGGGATCGGGCCGTTCTCCAAGGTGTCCACGGCGATGTGCGCGCTCAAATGGTTGACGCCGTAGAGCGGGACGCCGGTGGCGAGCGAGTAGGCCTTCGCCGCGCCCACACCGACCATGAGCGCCCCGGCGAGGCCCGGACCGGCGGTGACGGCGATGCCGTCGAGGTCGTTCAAGGTGAGCCCGGCGTCGTCGAGCGCGCGCTGCACCGTCGGCACCATGGCCTCCAGGTGCGCGCGGCTGGCGACCTCCGGGACGACCCCGCCGAAGCGGGCGTGCTCGTCGACCGACGACGCGACGGCGTCGGCCAGCAGCTCGTGGCCGCGCACGATCCCGACACCGGTCTCGTCGCACGAGGTCTCGATGCCCATCACCACAGGGTTGTTCTTCACAGCAGGTCCATCCTCATCACGGCGGCATCCGTGCCGGTGTGCTGGTAGTAGTTCTTGCGCACCCCGACGCCGTAGAAACCGTACCGGTCGTACAGGCGCTGGGCCGGGACGTTGTCGACCGCGACCTCCAGGTACACCGACTTCACGTCATGCGCCCGCGCGCGCTCGATCAGATCGTCCATGAGCATCTGCGCCACGCCCCGGCGGCGGGCGTCCGGGGCGACGGCGATGTTGTTGATCCACAGCTCAGTGCCGTGCAACGCGGTGCCCGCGTAGCCGACGATGCGATCGCCGTCGAAGACCGCGCGGTAGTCGTTCCCGGCCGAGAGCTCGGTCCACAGCAGGCCCTCGCTCCAGGCCTCGGCCTCGAAGATCGCGATCTCCATCTCGGCGACGGCGGGCAGGTGCCACCAGCGCAACCGGTCGATCCGCAAGTCGTTCATCGCATCAAGCTGTACCACGCGGCGGCTCAGGGCTGCGGCGCCGGGCTTCCCGCGGCGGGTTGCGCGTCCGGGCGGCGCAGGTACAGCGGGGTCAGCTGCTCGGTCGGCGCGCCCGCGAGCAGGCGCGGGGCGGCGAGTTCGACGAGTTTCACCAGGTCGGGGAAGATCGGCGTGGCCTCGGCCTCCATCGGGAGCTCGTCGGCGTACTTGCTCGCGCCTTCGCCGATCGCGTAGTCCGCGCCGCCGGTCTCGGTGACCCAGTCGGGGAGCTCCGAGGGCTTGCACACCTGCGGTTCGCCTTCGCGCACACCGTCTTCGTAGACGGCCCAGTAGATCTCCTTGCGGCGCGCGTCGGTGGCCGCGAGGGCGCGGCCCCGCGTGTTGGCGCCGATGCCGTCGAGCGAGCAGACGCCGTAGACGGGGATCCCCGCGCCGTCGGCGAACGCGGCCGCGGTGACCATGCCCACGCGCAGGCCCGTGAACGGCCCGGGACCGACGCCGGAGACGACCGCGTCCACATCCTTGACGGTGCGGCCCGCGTCGGCGAGGCAGCCTTCGATGAACGGCGCCAGCTTCTCCACATGCCCGCGCGCGTCCACCTCGCGGCGGAACGAGGTCAGGAACAACTCGTCGTCGTCGAGGTCGACGAGCGCGGCCTGCACTGCGGCAGTGGACGTGTCGATGGCGAGGACCCTCATGCGGCCGCACCCACCGGGGCTTCGAGTGAGGCCAGGCGCTCGGCCCAGTCGCCGCCGCGGCCGTGCAGCACGACCTCGCGGACCTCGTCGGCCCGCCGCTCGATCGCGATCTCCAGGTGCGACTCGGCGAGGCGCTCGGCCAGGCCCGCGCCCCATTCGACGACCGTGACCGCCGCGTCCACATCAGTGTCGAGGTCGAGGTCGTCGAGCTCGTCCAGGGTCTCGAGCCGGTACGCGTCGACGTGCACGAGCGGCACGCCCGCCTCGCCCGCGCGGTGCGAACGGGCGATCACGAAGGTGGGACTGGTGATCCGCCCCTCGACGCCGAGACCGGCGCCGATGCCCTGGGTGAGGGCGGTCTTCCCGGCGCCGAGCGGCCCGGTGAGGATCAGGAGGTCACCCGCGCGAAGGACCGCGGCGAGGCGCAGCCCGAACTCGTGGGTGTCTCCGGCCGTCTGGAGCGTCAGCCTCACGTTTCACTCCTCCAAGTGCTCTGGGCCGCGTCCTGTCGGCGCGGCGCAGCAGGGTTTCAAAGCATGGTCGCAAAGCTCGGTCAAGCCTCGAGTCACGGCTCGAGACGATGCCCGTGGTGACGCGAGAACGGCGACCACCTGCGATATCGCGAAGTGTCGCGCTCCTCCGGCGCCGCCTCAGGAGCGGCCGACACAGCGGAGCCCTCGCCGATCTCGGCCACGACTTTGTCGATCATCTCCAACAACAGTTGTGAGATCTCACCAGGGTACTCCAGCTGCGGTGAATGAGCCGCCTCGGCTATGAGCGCGAATCGCGACCCCCCGAGCGCCGCCGCCAGCCGCCGCGAATGCTCCGGCGGCGTCAGCAGATCCTCGTCACCGACCACCACCAGCGCCGGAAGCCCCTCGAACAGCGGCAACGTCGCCGTCTCGTCGTGATCGAGAATAGCGCGCGCGTAACCGACGATGCTCTGCATCGACGTCCGCCGGTTCATCCGCTCCACCAGCGTGACCAGCGACGCAGGCGGATCCACATGACCGAACGCGGCCTTGCGCGTCAGCAGCCACCCGATGTCCCCCGCCAGCAGCCGCGACCGGTCGATCAGATCCGGCGTCCAACCCGCCACCTGCTGCAGCATCGGCAGCACCGTGCGCCGCAGCCGCCGCAGCGCCCGCATCGGCTTCGTCTCCACCGTGTCGAGCCCCGCCGCACTGCTCGAGAAGAACGCCACGCCCTTCACACGCTCCCGGAAATCCGCCTCATAGAGCCGCGCGAACACCTGGATCGTCATGCCGCCCATCGAATGCCCGACGAGAACGAGCGGGCCCCGCGGCGCCACCGCCGCCAGCACGTCGTGCAGCACCTCGGCCAGATCCTCGATCCCGTATTCAGTACGGGGAAGCGGACCCGACCGGCCGTGCCCCGGCTGGTCGTACAGCACCGCCCGCAGCGACACGCCACGGTCCCGGTGAAGCTCGCGAGCCATCGATTGGCTCTGGTTCGCCTCCGCGACCGCCTTCCGCTGGAAGTAGAACGTCGCCATGTCCTGCATATAGCCGTGCACGAACACCACCGTGAGGTCCGCGTCCGCCGGACCCGCCGTCTCCACATGGATCGGCACCCCGTCGCGCGACTCCACCGTCATCACCGAGCGCTGCGGCGGCAGCTCGAACGGCTCATGCGCGTACGGGTCGCTCGACGCCGCCTTCGTGCGCCGCGCCAGATACCGCGGCACCCCCCATGCCAAAGCCGCACCGAGTGCCACACCACCGGTCACCCCGCCCGCGATCGCGAAACCGCGCCTCCGGCGGGACCGCCGCTCACCCATGCCGCCTCGCAATGCTCTCGAACACCAAGCTCTCCGCCCCGAACCGCCGCACCGTGCGAGACGCGGCGATCAGTACTCAGGCATCCTCACGCGGCACCAGACCGCGGTTCCACAACCGCGGCACCCGCGAACCGAGCCCCGTCAACACGTCGTTCGGGATCGTCTCCGCCCACGCCGACCAGTCGTCCGCATCCGGATGCTGCTCACCCGCACCGATGAGCACCACCGGCTCGCCCGCCTTCACCGCGTCATCGCCGCAGTCGACCATGAACTGGTCCATGCAGATCCGCCCCAGCACCCGGCGGCGCTTCCCCGCCAGATACACCTCGGCGCTGCCCGAAGCGGCCCGCGGCACCCCGTCCGCGTAACCCAGCGGCACCAGCGCCACATTCGTGTCCCGCTCCAGATGCACGGTGTGCCCGTACGAGATCCCCGAACCCGCCGGGACCCGCTTCACCGACATCACCACCGACCGCAGCTCGATCACCGGCCGCAGATCGACCGCGAACTCCGGCACCGGGTTGTACCCGTACAGCGCGATCCCCGGACGCACCATGTCGTACCGCGTCTCCGGGTCCGAGATCAGCGCCGCCGAATTCGCCAGGTGCCGCACCTCGAGCTCCAGGCCCGACGCGGCCACCGTCCCGAGGAACCGTTCGAACGCGGCCTTCTGCTCGGCGTTCGCCGGATGCCCGATCTCGTCGGCGCACGCCATGTGGCTCCACGCACCCACGACCACCAGCGAACCCGCCGCCTGACGCTTCGCCGCGGCCTCCGCCGCGACCGCCCACTCGTGCTCGGCCACACCCCCGCGCGACATGCCCGTATCGCCCTTGAGATGGATCCGCGCCGGACGCCCGGCCTTGTCGGCGGCCGCCGCCACCGCGTCCAACTGCGCCAGCGACGACACCCCGAGCTCGACCCCCGCGCCGACCACCTCGGCCAGGCCCGGCTGGTCAGGGGAGAAGAAGAACGCCATCACCGTCGTGTCCGCCAGATCCGGCAGGCGCTTCAGCCGCCAAGCCTCCCTGAGCGTCACGACCCCGAGGCTCACCGCCCCGGCCTCGACCGCGACCCGCCCGGCGGGGACCATGCCGTGCCCGTACCCGTCGGCCTTCACCATCGCCATCATCGGCACCCCGGCCACGGCCGCGAGCGCCTCGACGTTGTGCGCGAGCCGGCGCCAGTCGGCGCTGGCCTTCGCCAGGCCGGACATGGTGCCGAATTCGGGTTCGGTCAGGACGCGGTAGTTGTCGATCGCCACATATGCAAGGGTACGTGCCCGCCGCGTTCGGCTCCGGCAGCGCCGATGCCTGGGTCGACGGGCACGCACCCTCGCGCTACGCGGACTGTGCGAGCTGCTCGCGCACGGCGCGGGCGGCGGCCACGAGTCCTTCGAGGGACGGGCGGACCTCCTCGTAACGGCGGGTCTTCAGACCGCAGTCCGGGTTCGCCCAGACCCGCTCGGGGCCGAGCGCGGCCACCGCGAGGCGCAGGGCCTCGGCCATGTCGTCGGCCGCGGGGACGCGCGGCGAGTGGATGTCCCACACGCCGGGGCCGACCGCGCTGCGGTAGTTCGCGCGGTCGAGGTCGGCGAGGACCTCCATCTTCGAACGCGACGCCTCGATCGAGGTGACGTCGGCGTCCAGGGCCGCGATCGCGTCGATGACCTCGCCGAACTCCGAGTAGCACAGGTGCGTGTGGATCGAGGTCTCCGGACGCACGCCCGCCGTGGCGAGACGGAACGAGCGCGTCGCCCAGTCCCGGTACGCCGCACGGGAAGCCGCGCGCACCGGCAGGAGCTCGCGGAGCGCGGGCTCGTCGACCTGGATGATCGCGGTCCCGGCCGCTTCGAGGTCGGCGACCTCGTCGCGCAGCGCGAGCGCCACCTGGTCGGCGGTGTCGGCGAGCGGCTGGTCGTCGCGCACGAACGACCAGGCCAGGATCGTGACGGGCCCGGTCAGCATGCCCTTGACGGGCTTCTCGGTGAGCGACTGCGCGTACGAGGTCCACTCCACGGTCATCGGCGCCTGCCGCGCGACGTCGGCGAACAGGATCGGCGGGCGCACACAGCGCGAACCGTAGGACTGCACCCAGCCGGCGGCGGTGGTCGCGAACCCGGTGAGCTGTTCGGCGAAGTACTGCACCATGTCGTTGCGCTCGGGCTCGCCGTGGACGAGCACGTCGAGGCCGAGCTTCTCCTGCTCGGCGATGACGGCGGCGACCTCGGCCTTCATGCGGGCCTTGTAGTCGGCGTCGATCATCAGGCCGCGGCGGTGCGCGGCGCGGGCGTTGCGCAGCTCGGCGGTCTGCGGGAACGAGCCGATGGTGGTCGTCGGCAGCGGCGGGAGCGGGACGCGCTCGGCCTGGGCCGCTTGGCGTTCGCTGTACGGCAGCCGCCGGTCGGCGTCCGCGCCGAGGGCGGCGAGCCGCTCGCGCACCGAATCGTCGCGCCAGTCCGCCGGCGTCTGCGGCCGGGCCTCGCGGGAACCCTCGGGGTCGGCGATCGCCTTGATCTCGAGGAGTTTCTGTCGCGCGAACGAGAGGCGCTCGAACAGCGCCTCAGGCAGGTCCTGCTCGGCGTCGAGGTCGACCGGGACGTGCAGCAGCGAGGACGAGGAGGAGACCCCGACGCGGTCGCTGATGCCCTGCAGCCGTGCGAGGTCGGCCGCGCCCTTGGCGAGGTCGGCGCGCCAGATGTTGCGGCCGTCAACCGCCCCGGCCAGCAAGAATGTTTCACGTGAAACATTCAGTGCCTCAAGTGTTTCCAGGTCACTGCGGCCACGCACGAGGTCCAGGGCCACGCCCTCCACGCCGGCTTCGAGCAGCACCGGCAGCGATTCGCCGAACGGCCCGTAACCGCCCGCGATGAGGATCTCCGCGCCCGCGACCAGCCGCCGATAGGCCGCGGCGGTCGCCGCGAGCTCGACTTCGGTGCGGTCGGCGCACAGCGCGGGCTCGTCGAGCTGGATCAGGCCCGCCCCGGCCTCCGCGAGGGCGGCAAGGAGTTCGACGTAGACCTCGACGAGGTCGTCGAGCCGGTCGAGCGGGATGAAATCGGCGGGCGCGTCCTCGCTCGGCTTGGCGAGCAGGAGGAACGAGACCGGGCCGAGCAGCACCGGTCGGGCGTCGAGTCCGCGCTCCTTCGCCTCCAGGAACTCGGCGATCGCCTTCGCGGGCTTGGCCGCGAACGCGGTCTCGGGTCCGATCTCCGGAACGAGGTAGTGGTAGTTGGTGTCGAACCACTTGGTCATCTCGAGCGGCACGGCCGCCTCGTCGCCGCGGGCGGCGGCGAAGTAGGAGGCGAGCTCGGTCTCCCGCCGGTGGCGCGGAGCCAGCGCGTCAACGGCGCAGATCGTGTCGAGCACGTGGTCGTAGTAGGAGAAGGTGCCGGTCGGGACCGTGTCGAGCACCGAGAGGTCGTCGAGCATCCCGGAGCGGACGGCGGCGGCGGCCGCTTCCAGCCCGGCGGCGTCGAGCCGACCGGACCAGTGGGACTCGAGTGCTCGCTTGAGCTCGCGGTTCGGTCCGATGCGCGGATAGCCGAGTGCGGTGGCCTGCGGTCGTTTCGCGGGCACGCTGGTAGTCGTGTTCATGTGTCAGTTCCCTCGAACGTGCGACAACGGGACCGCGCGCGGTCGCGCGCGGTACGCGGGCAGGTATTCGGACTCGAGGGCGCGCCGTCTCCGGCACCTAATCCCCACCGCTTCCCAGGTTCCGGGCCCAGTGCTCATGGCGGGTTTCGTTCCCTCTCACCGCTGCGGGGCAGTCCTGGATTCACACCAGATTCCCTCTTAGCCGAAGCGGTGTGCACCGCCTCGGAACCAGCGTCGGAACCGATGGTACGGCCGCGCACCGGCCTGAGCCCCTGACGAGGCCGCAGAGTGGGACGAGAGCGTCGCGGATCTCCGGTGGCATGGGTAGGCTCGGGGCCCATGAGCACCAGACCTGTAGCAGTAGTCACGGGAGCGAGCAGCGGGATCGGGGCCGCCGCCGCGAAGGCACTCGCCAAGGCCGGCTTCGAGGTGGTGCTGGGGGCCCGCCGGGCCGACCGGCTCGCCGAGGTCGCGGCGGAGTGCGGCGGGCGGGCGATCGCGCTCGACGTCACCGACGAGGCTTCGGTGGCCGCGTTCGTGGAGCAGGTGGAGCGCTGCGACCTGCTGGTCAACAACGCGGGCGGGGCCCTCGGGCTCGACTCGATCGCCACGGCCGATCTCGAACTGTGGCAGAAGATGTACGACGTGAACGTGCTCGGCACGATCAGAGTCACGAAGGCGCTCCTGCCGAAGCTGGTCGACTCCGGTGACGGCCAAGTCGTCGTCATCGGCTCGATCGCGGCGCACCAGCCGTACCCGGGCGGGGGCGGCTACAACGCGGCGAAGCACGCCGAAGCGGCGGTCACCCGCGTACTCCGCCTTGAACTCCTCGGCCGGCCGGTGCGCGTGTGTGAGATCGACCCGGGCATGGTCGAGACCGAGTTCAGCCTGGTCCGCTTCGAAGGCGACCAGGACCGCGCCGACGCGGTCTACGCGGGCATGACCCCGTTGACCGCCGATGACATCGCCGAGACGATCGCTTGGGTCGCAACGCGACCCGCGCACGTGAACGTCGACCAGATCACGATCATGCCGCGCGACCAGACCGGCGCCCAGCAGGTTCACCGCCGCCAATAGCGATTCCGGGGCACTCCGAAGGCCCGGATACCGCCAGGCCGCTCGGGGAAGAAGACGCGTCCCAGCCGGTCGTGGCGTGGAGCTGCCTCGAGGACTGGAGCTGGGTCGCCCTTCAATCAGGCAGCGACAGAGCGGTGTGGGTCGGGTCCGGGGGTGTGGTGCTGTCGTGAGGGCTGGTTGCGGTCAGGGCGGTGGGGTGGCGGGATTCGGGTGTGTTGCCGTCGTTGGGGGGACTCGGGATCCCAGCTGGAGTTGGAGCGCTGGCGGCGTGTGGGACCCCGACGGACTTGGAGTTCTTGGGGACCCGGCCGCACCTGGGATTCCGGCCGGACTCGAGCCGTTGTCGTTGTCGTTGTCGGTGCTGTTGCGGTGGCCTGGGGGTGGGCCGCCGGGGCGGGGCCGGTGGTCGCTTCCGGTCGGGACGGGTGGGTCCGGCCCGATGCCGCAGCGACTGGGTGGTCGGCGACGAGGGAGCCGCCGGTCGACGGGATCGGCCCGGACATGATCGTGCTCGTGCTCGTGCTCGTGTTCGTGGTCTTCATGTGCCTGTCGCCTCCTTCCCGCTGCTCTACTTGCTTTCCTCGCTGGCCTTGTCGACCTTGCTTGGGCTTCCGGTTCTGGCCCTTCGGCTTTCGCCTGAACACGCCGTCCCTGCCGGGGCGGATGTAGTTGCCTGCCGTCCCTGCCGGAGTGGTTCAGCCTCCCGGCGGTCTCCCCGAATGAACGCCGGAGGTGGATTCGCCTCCCGGTTCTTGCTTCCTGTGCTTCGGGTCCGTCCTGGAGGCGCGCGGGAGCTTTCGGGCGCGACGCTGCCGGGACGGGGTGGTGCTCGCCATGGACGTGCTGGTGCTGCCCGGGCCGGGTCCTCTGTTGCCTGGCCTGGCTTCGCCCCTCACGCTGGCGGGTCGTGCTCGAATCGCGAGTGCCTCCTTGCAAGGCACTGCCTGCTGGTTGGGGTGATCCCAACTAGGGAATCGTCCACCCAGTCACGGCCCATCGGGGGCGCGGACAGCTGCGGGCGATGGCACGGGGGTGAGATCGGACGCCTCCAAGAAGGAGGAGCACCCTGGCTTGCGGGGTCGTCGCCTCGGAATAAGTCGGTTTGTCGGATCGGCCAGAGGCTTGTCGTAGTCTGCTTACACCTACCCCGACACCTGTACAAATTCCCTGTCCCTGTACGTACCTCAAGTATCCCCCATACAGCCCCCGACTGTCATCACCCACACGATGCGAAACCATTCACGTTCCAGGTCCCACGCACGCCCGGATCGGTTGCGTCCCAACCGAACCAGACCCGACCCCGTTACCAAGCCGGACGCGGGTG
Source organism: Glycomyces sp. YM15 (assembly GCF_016918015.1). Taxonomy (GTDB): domain Bacteria; phylum Actinomycetota; class Actinomycetes; order Mycobacteriales; family Micromonosporaceae; genus Glycomyces. The sequence goes on along the minus strand of NZ_JAERMK010000003.1, from coordinate 164,275 downwards.
CTGCAGGCTCGATGCGGTCCTTGAAGACCATGATCATCCGTTGAACCAAGTGCAGGATTGCGGTGATCGGCCACCGGTGCTGGTTGTCCAGGTCTCGTCGGTTCGCCCAGTGGATAGCCGCGAGTTCGGAGGACTCGATGATGGATCGGTCCCAGGCGCCTTCGCGCTGTTTCTCAAACAGCTCCTACTGCGTCACTTCAACACACAGCTCGCCTTCGCTGCCCTCCTTCCAGAAACGCGGGGCGGCGGCGCAGGGCGGGCTGGTTCGGGGACGGTGGGAGCGGCGGCGTCTCAATCGAGCTGCCAGGCTGGGTCTCCGGCTCCGGCTTGGGGTGGTGTCTCGGACCGGGTTCGTGCCGCGCTCGCGCTCGGGTTCCGGTGCGGGCGTGAGGGTGCGCTGCACAGGTCGCCATGGCGGCACGTCGCCACCCGCTTCGGAGCGCGGGCTCGGGTTCGACGGTTTCCTCCACGTCTTCTGTTGCTGCCCAAGTCTGATGCTTTCCAATCCGCGACGCACCCCGTGTAAATACGTCTGGAAGCCATCGCTCACCTGTGCCTGATTCCGTGTACCGCACAGTGTGTGATTCCCCGGTACCCTGAGTCTCGCTGCCGAAAAGCCCGACTCGCCCCGAACGTCTTCCCTGTGCCCCAGTGCGTCCCGCCGCGCGATCCCCTGAACCCGTGTCCGCCCGGTCCGTCGCAAACTCACCCGGGCGGACACGACTCACATTGCACCGCAAACCATTGTGATCTCGGCATTCGAGTCATGTACCCCACGTGACTCTCCAACTCGATACAGTGACCCAGAGTCCCGAACCCGCTCCTATCCCCACGGAGACGACGAATGACACCACCCCCCCCAGGTGCCTTCCCCAAGCGATTGCCTTCCCGCGCAAGGCAATGGAGGCCGCACATGGCCGGCGCTGATGTCTTCACGATGGAGCCCGAGGAAGTCCACAAGTCGGTGGAAATCCTCTTCGACGTCGAATCCGAGGTCGAAGCCCAAACCGTGACGCTCATCGACAGCACGACCGAACTCGCGCAACAACTCAAAGACTCCGATACGGCGCTCGGCCCCGCGCTGGCCGAGGCCGCAGAGTGGTGGCAGCTCTTCCGAGCTGGAGGATTCTCGCGACTGTGCGGCAACACAGGTGAGTACCTGGCCGTCTGTGCCGAGGAAGCCGTCGAAGTCGACGAGTACAACGCCGGCGACTTCGCCTCCCTCGCCGACCACGACCGTTACCCCGGCCGGGCAAACGAAAACGCCTCAGCCCGCCCCGACTGGTAGGACGCACCCCCATGAGCGACATGTCTTGGAAGGATCTCCGCGATCTCGATTGCGGCGCGATTCAGACTATTGGCGTGCACTGGAGTGGTTATGTGCCCAAGATGACCGAGCAGACCGAACGGCTGCGAAACGAACGTCATTGCAGGGGCGTTCCTATGGCACTACTGTCATCGGGACCGCTGCCTCAACTGAAGGAGTTGAAGCCGACAATATCGTCTTCGTGGCCTCGACCGGAGCCGGCGTTGAATCCGCTGCTTCGCTCGGAGTGGACGAATCGAATGTCTGGGCCACTCGCAATGATCTGGATTCGATTGGTCTTGCCGCGACACCATGGCGGCCATTGTGACAGGGCAGGCAGGATTAGCAGGATGAGTTTCTTTGCGCGTTACCGCTGGAAGTCCGCATCGAGACGGATGCTGGGAGCAGTGTGCCTCGCTTCCGTTTCCCTAAAACTTGCTTCCTGTTCGTTCTTTGGAGAAGGTTTGAACCAACCGCCGGAATCCGACTTCACTCAGGCTGAAGCCTATACGCCCATGGAAGCCGCCGCCGCAGCAGCGGTTGCAGTGCTACCGGACTTCCCAGGGTTTGAGAAGCGAACGTGGTATCAAATGCCCTGCACTCGCAACGGCGTGGACGATCCGGACTACACCATGGTCGAGATTACCTATGAATTCTCGAGCGAGAACTCGGAATCCGAGATGGTTCGTGAAAGCTACGTCGACGAGTTGCGCGAATTCTGGATATCCGAGGGCTACGAAATCACGGACGATACTGAGACTGCTCGAGGAGAACGGTTGGATCGAGCTCTTGTCGCTCAGCGAGATGATGGCATCGCTCTCTGGTACAGGGTGCTGGACTTGGTAGTCTTCACGATCCAGTCGGGCTGTGTTCCGGTTAGCGATCCAGGCGGGATCGAATACATTGCTCCTATCGGGGGTATTGAGCCGGGTAGCGAGGGAGACGCGGTCGGTCGTTACTTTCCCGATGGTATTCCCACCGACCAGGCTGCGGCGATCGACCCGTTCGAGGGTACGCAAGCCTCTGCTGGACTGGTTCCGTTCGACTCACCTGGTTCGCGTGTCCCGACCCTCTCACTGAAAGACCGAACATGTACCAGCAGCCGAATCCCCAGCCGCCCTACGGGCAGCAGTCGAACCCTCAACAGCCGCCCTAGGGGCAGCCTCAGCAGTGGCAGCCCGGTCCTCCCCAGTCCCGCCCTGGGGCTTATCAGCCGGTGGGGCCGCCACCTCAGCCGTATCCGGCTGGCGGGCAAGGTCTTCAACCCGGGCCGCCTCCTCCGCTTCCGCCGCCTGCTCGCAAGCAGCGCGGGGGCGTCATTGCGCTCGTTGTCGTGCTCGCGCTGCTTGTCGTCGGGGGTGGAGCTGGGGCGTGGTGGTTCCTGGCCGATCCCGGCGGCGACGGCCCGGGTAGCTCCCAAGCAGAGGGCTTGGTCATCGAGGACTCCGAGTCCGGGGTCGCATATTCGCTCCCCGAAGGCTGGGAAGAGTTCGCCTCCGAAGACCTCATCGAGGCCTTCACCTCAAGTGCGAGCGTCACCACCGAGACCGGCAGCGCATCCGTCTTCGCGTTCTCCGGTGAGGGGATGACGGATGAGGAGATGTCGATGAGCACTTCGATCATTGCGGGCGAGAACTCCGAATACTTCTACCACTACGCCGAGGACCGCCAGATCCTGATCTCCGAGCCCATCGAAGTCGACGGCCAGGAGGCCTACCGCTTCACCTGGCAGGTCAGCAAGGCCGACGACGAGCCGATGTACGGGCACATCGTCCACATCCTCACCGACGACAACCGCTCGGTCTTCCTCATGGGCATCGTCCAGCCCGATGACGACGCGCTGCGCACCGAGATCGACGCCGCCATCTCCAGCGTCTCGCTCCTGTAGTCCGAACCGGTATTGAAGCCGATGAGGCCGGGCCCGAACGGGCCCGGCCTCATTTCGTATGCGCTGCTAGTCGGTCAGCGTGAACGCTGGGGATTCCCATTGCTCCCAGTGGGCCGGGTTCGCCTCGTCGCCGAGGGCTTTCAGGACCTTGACGTGCAGGGTCCATTGGCCGGGTTCGAGGGCGTTCGGGCGGGCTGCGGCGAGGTCTTCGAGGTGGATGCCCATGGCGTCGTTCGGGCCCGGGGAGCGCTGCAGGTAGTGCTCGGGTTCCCATTCGATGATCGCGCCGGTGTCGGCGTTCTCGGCGCTGATCTCCATTGCGGACACTTGATGTCCCAGGTAGACCAAGGCCGCGAGGTCCGGGTCTTCGGTGAGGCTGAAGGTCTCGCCTTCCTCGATGTCGCGGTAGTCGAACTCGTGCGTCTCCGGGTCCTGGCCGACGATCGCCGCGAGGCGCGGGAACTCGGGATGCTCGAGGACCGGGATCGCCAGGTAGTCGCCCTGGTAGCCCGAGTATGCCGCCGTCAGCGACTCTCCATTGTCGGGGCGGGCGGTGATGCGGCCGCCGAAGACGCTGCCGAGCGGCAGGTCGGCGCTCGGTTCGATCGTGACCTGGACCGTGGCGGTCTGGCCCGGGTAGAGGTCGAGGGTCTTCGGCTCGAAGGTCACCTTCGGTTCGGCCGCAGCGAATCCCGGGTCGCGGGTGTCGCCCCTGGTGGCGATCGTGGACCGGTGGGTGAGCTTGTACGAGCGGGTCGCGGTGTCGCGCGAGGTGAGCTGGAGTTCGAAGGTGCGCGGGCCCGTGCCGTCGCCGGTGTTGACGCCCGTCGGGTAGAGGCAGGCCTCGGCGTCGAGGGCGTCGATCACGTCGATGACGCCGGCCCCCTGCCGGTGCGCCGCTTCGAGTTCGCCGAGGTCCGGGTTCTCGCCCCAGGCGACCGGCTTGGCGGAGTTGGCGAGTCGCGTGCGCACGTCACGCGGTGTCAGGCGCGGGTCGTCGTCGAGCAGGAGCGCGGCCGCGCCCGCCACGTGCGGAGAGGACATCGAAGTGCCCGAAAGGGACTCGTACGAGCCGTCGGCCACCGGCACGGTGGACCAGATGCCGCCGCCGGGAGCGGTCAGGTCCGGTTTGAACGACAGGTCCGGGGCGGGCCCGTACGCGGTGAACGACGAGGCGAAGCCGCCGCGCGGGAGGTCGACCAGGACCGTCTCGTCGGTGAACTCCAGGACCGGCGATCTGCCGATCGCGGCCAGGTCGTGGAGGTCCTCGCCGTCGGCGTCGGTGACGGCGAGCGCAGGGACGGGGCCGTCCTCGATGCCGGTGCCGCCGAAGGGGCCCGACCGGTCGTTGTAGATGACGACGCTCGTCGCGCCCTCGGCGACGGCGCGCTCGTACTTGGCCTTGAAGGTGCAGGTACCGCGCACGATGAGCGCGGCCTTGCCGTTGACGTCCCCTTCGGACTCGTCGTCGGGGCAGGCGCGGCCGAACCACACGAGCGGGTCGGTCGCGGCGCCCGGCTCGGGCGCGGGCGTGTCGTCGATGCCGCGGTAGCCGATGGTGCGGTCCAGGGCCGGGACGAATGCGGCGTCCATGCGCTGCTTCGGATTGTCGGTGGAGGCCACGGCGATCACGTCGGAGCCGACGGCCGGCGCCGAACCGGAGTAGACCCCGGTCTCGCCGTCGTTGCCCATGGAGGCGACGACGGTGACGCCCTCCTCCGTGAGCCGGCCGGCGGCCTCGGCGGTCGGGTAGCCCGGCCACTGGAAGGACAGGCCGAGCGAGAGGTTCACGACGTCCATGCCGTCGTCGAGCGCCGCCTCGAAGGCCTGCAAGATGACCTCGGAGCTGGTGGAACCGTCGCAGCCGAACACTTTGTAGGCCCCGAACTCGACGTCGGGGGCGACGCCGGTGACGTTCCCGTCCGCGCCCACGATGCCCGCCACGTGCGTGCCGTGTCCGCCGCAGTCGGCCGGGTCCTCGTCGGGGACGGGCTCGGCGTGCTCGGGGTCGTCGGAGTCGAACTCGTCCCCGACGAAGTCGGTGCCGTACGCGACCCGGCAGTCGGGGCCGAAGCAGCCGCCGAGGTCGGGGTGGGTGTAGTCGATGCCGGTGTCGATGATGCCGACCTTGACGCCCTCGCCGGTGATGCCACGATCGTGCGCGTTCGCCGCATGCGTGGTCTGGATTGCCTGGGCGAGTTCGGGTTGCGCCTCCTCGGGCCGGTCGCCGACGCGGGCGGGGCCCATGAAGAGGACGTCGGACCAGACCTCTTCGACGAGGTCGAGGCGCTCCAGGCGGCGGGCGGTGGCGGGGTCGGTCGCGACGGAGACGCCGTTCCAGACGCGTTCGAAGTCGTGCCGGATCGTGTAGTCGAGGCCGTGGGCGGCGGCCTCGAGCATCGAGGCGCCCGCGCCGGGCGCGAGTTCGACCAGCCAGACCTGGGCCGCGCCGTCCGGATTCGCTTGGGCCGCAGGGGCCGAGGCGGCGAGCAGCGGCAGGGCGACCGCGGCGGCGACGAATGCGGTCGTGCGGGAAGTACCGCGGAGCACGGTCGGCCGACCGCGGAGGTCTGGTGTGTTTCGGCGCAAGCCCGGCATCAGGGGTCCCCTTCGAGTCGTGCCGGTCGGGCGCACCGGAGGCGCCCGGGCCCCGACCGGCAGCTATGGCAGGACCTCGATCGTCGGGCATGGCGGCGTGCGAAGCGCGCATTTGCCGCGCGGCCGTGTCGCGTGTCGGGATCGGCGAGCTGGTCAGGCGGTCAGCAGGTGCGCGAGGCCGAACCCGAGCAGGCCGGCGCCGAGGCCACCCGCGAGGTTCGCGGCCACGTTCCACAGGGCGTGGTGCCAGCGCCCGTCCTCGACGAGCCGCAGCGTCTCGTACGAGAGCGTCGAGTACGTGGTGAGCGCCCCGCAGAAACCGGTGACGAGCAGCGCCGACCAGCCGGGGGCGGCGACGGCGACCGCGAGGAACACGGCGAGGCCTGAGCCGAAGACGTTGACCACCAACGTGCCCCAGGGCAGGAACCGGCCCGCGTAGTGGGCGACGACGAGGTCGGTGAGGAAGCGCGCGGGCGCGCCGACGGCGGCGCCGGCCGCGATCAGGAGGAGCGTCATGCGCGGCCCCGCACCAGGAGTCGGCGGGTCGCGTACATGCCGGCGGCGGCGGCGAGCAGGGCCGCGGCCATGGTCGCGAACGCGTACACGACGGCGAGCGCGGTGGCCCCGGCGTTCGCGGCCCGGCCGATGTCGACGATGTAGGTGGAGAAGGTGGTGAAGCCGCCGAGGATGCCGACGCCGACGAACGGGCGGATCATGCTGAGGCCCGGCGCGACCTCGGTGACCGTGATCATGAGGATCCCGATGAGCAGGCCGCCCACGGTGTTCGCGATGAACGTGCCCAGGTCGAACGAGCCGGGGGAGGCGGGGAAGGCGACGCCGAGGCCGTAACGGGCGAGGGCGCCGATCGCGCCGCCGGCCGCGACCGCGGCGAGCGCGGGTCGGGACACGGCGCGGAGCATGTGGCGCAGCGGCGGGCGCGGGGATTCGGGCACGTCTTGAATCTAGGGCCTGTCCGGCCGAACCGGGAGCGGCCCCTGGCCGCGGTGTCTCGGCCGGGTCGGTGGTCGGGGTGTCGGATCGGGGCCGAGCGAACCCGGTACCGGCCATGACCACCCGACCACCGCCCCAACTGAACGGTTGGGCGGCCGGGCCCGAGCGGCGGGGCCGCCGTTATTCCCTCTCGCGGCCCCGTATGCGGTCCCTCACTGACGCTTGCGCCTGTTATGCGAGTGCCGCTACCGTTGGCTCGCGATGCGCTACACGATCACTGACCAGCACCTGACACGCAGGCGTCACCTCGACCTCTGCCGCGTGTCCGCCGTGCTCTGTCGTTAGCCCGAACCTCTTCACCGGCGGGCTCGCCGATGACTCCCCTTTCCGCTGGCCTCGAGCCCACCCCAGCGTCTCCCTGAAATCCCGCAGCCGGGCCGTGCCCTGCTGTCCGCCCAGAATCCAAGAGGTTCACCATGTCCGCAACCGCGGCGTCAAACGACGCGAAGCGGCGCAAGCGCTTCAAGATCCCGTTCGCCTGGCAGCTCCTGATCGGCCTCGTCCTCGGCCTCGTGCTCGGGTTCGCGGCCCGCGAATGGTCCGTGGCCTGGCTCGGCACGACCCTCGAGACGGTCGGCACGCTGTTCGTGCAGCTGCTGTTCCTGATCGTCCCGTTCCTGGTGTTCACCGCGATCGTCGCCTCGATCGCGAACCTGCGCAATCTCGCAAACGCGGGCCGCCTGGTCGCCAAGACCCTCGGCTGGTTCGCGCTCACCTCGGCCATCGCCGTGGCGATCGGCCTCGCGATCGGCCTCGCCACAAACCCGGGCGAGGGCGTGACCCTGACCAGTTCGGCCGCGGCACCGGAGACGACCGGTTCGTGGACCGACTTCCTCACCGGCATCATCCCCACCAACGTGGTCGACGCGTTCGTGAACGTGAACGTGCTGCAGATCGTGTTCCTCGCGATCGTGGTCGGCGCGGCCGCCGCGAAGCTCGGCGACAGGGCCGAGCCGTTCCTGAAGTTCAACGAGTCGGCGCTGGCGCTGGTCCAGAAGGCTCTGTGGTGGGTGATCCGTCTGGCGCCCATCGGTACCGCGGCGCTCATCGGCAAGTCGGTGTTCGCGTACGGCTGGGACCTGCTGGAGCCGCTCGCGGTGTTCAGCATCGACATCTACGCGGGCGCGCTGATCGTGATGCTCGTGGTCTACCCGGTGCTGCTGCGCCTGGTCGCGAAGGTCTCGCCGGTCCAGTTCTTCCGCAAGGCGTGGCCGGCGATCCAGTTCGCGTTCGTGTCGCGCTCGTCGGTCGGCACGCTGCCGCTGGCGCAGCGGATCGTGACGGATCGGCTCGGGGTGGCGCGCGACTACGCGTCGTTCGCGTCGCCGTTCGGTGCGACGACGAAGATGGACGGTTGCGCCGCGATCTACCCGGCGATCGCCGCGATCTTCGTGGCGCAGGTGTACGGGGTGCCGTTGGGCGTGCAGGACTACCTGCTCATCGCGTTCGTGTCGGTGATCGGCTCGGCGGCGACGGCGGGCCTGACCGGTGCGACGGTGATGCTGACCCTGACGCTCTCGACGCTGGGCCTGCCCTTGGAGGGTGTGGGCCTGCTGCTGGCGATCGACCCGATCATGGACATGATCCGCACGGCCACGAACGTGACCGGGCAGATGGTGGTGCCGGTGATCGTGGCGAGGTCGGAGAAGAACCTCGACCTCGAGGTGTACGACGCCAAGCCGGTGCCGCTGGACGCCGAGGCCGCCTTCGGCGGTGCCGCAGAGGCCGGCTCGGAGGAGCCGCCTCGCAAGGGCGAGCCCGCGCTACAACCTGCTTAGACCATATATCCTATAGGATTCCCTGAGCTTTACCCTCTCTCCTGAAAGATCGGGGGCCGGTCCGATGCGGACCGGCCCCCGTTTCGCTGTTCGCCATATACGGACGGCCGCTTGATGAGTGGTGCCCCACCGCCGGTCTGGCGCCAGGCATCGAGCGGATTCGTCCACGCAAGATGCCGACCGGTACCGATGCAGCTCAAGCTGGACGGTTGTCCTCGGGACCGGTCCTCGCGCGTAGGCATGATCCTCGGTTGGCGACGAGAAGGGTGCTTCATCGGGGACGGATGGGTTCAGCCATGGTGCTCAGTTCTGCCCGCCCATGTGGCAGGAGGCAGCTGGTATGGGACTGATTTCTGCCGGTCTCCCGCCGCTGGCCCGCCTTGATCCCAGCCGGTTCCGGCGAGAGAATCGAAGTCGCCCGACCTGAAGGGTGCGCAGAACCATCATGAGTGGCAGGGAAAGACGAGCCGCGATTGACACGTTCGTCCCGGCCCTCGGCGTTGAGCGAGCCGGCTGCATCGATGAGCGCAGCGCAACCCTTCAACGGGCAACGCCCCGCTCCTGCCACCGGTCGGCAGCCAGGCGAGCTGCACGGCCCTGCGCCATCAGCTCGCCCGCCACGGCGCCAGGAGTTCGATGCACGGCTCGGCCGTGCGGAAGCCGTGCGACATTCGTGCGAGCATCGCGAAAAATGGCGGCATTCAGCAGCCAGGGCACCACATTCCCACCAGAGATAAGGCGTATCACCTCATGGTCGACAACGGCAACACCACCGAAGGTTCTACCGTTTCCGTCGGCGGCTTCGACCGCCGACGGCTCTTCACGCTCGCGGCGGGAGGGGCCGCTGCCGCCTCGGGCATCCTCCTCCCCGCGACCGCGGCGCAGGCGCACGGCGAACTCCGGTACTACTCCGGCATCTGGGCTCAGAAGACGGTCAACGCGTCCAACGCTCAACTCAAGTCATACAGGTACCGACCGGCGTTCCACGACAAGCTGAACGCCTGGCTGCAGCTCTGGTTCGAGAACACGCCGTACGAAAAACCGCTCAGAGTGTGGATCTCAGGAGTCCACAAGGACAGCGGCAATGCGGCGCAGCAGCAGGGCAGGGCGCTCCTCCTCGACCACATCTACGTCAATCACGGCGGCCCCAACGCGCAGGGCGCCTTCCAGGCCAACTACGAGATCTGGGGGAGAGGGAGCGGTTCGGGCCTCACCTACGCCCGCAATAACTACTGGGCGACTGCGGCGACCCTCCACTACCACTTCGGAACGGTGCGGACCTATCTCAACGGCAGCAGAGTCAGCCTCTACGTCGACAACATGACGTCCGGCACCGGCACCACTTCCTTCACCAGGACCAAGTCGCAGATCCTGCATGTTCAGGCCAGCTGCCGCTATATCTGGGGCAAGGGGACCGCCATCGACGGCGTATGGAGCGACCAGGCCAAGCGGCACTCGCACGAGGTCCTGGAGCGGATCGGCAAGGGCGGCTACCTGGGAACGTCGAAGTCCCATTGGCAGGCGTTCAACGTCGCCACGATGCGCAAGGGCATCGGGACCGAGACCTACTGACCCCGGGTCAGTGCCGCGACTCGATGAACCGTTCGAGGCCGTCGAGGACGCGGTCGAGGCCGAATTCGAAGTAGTCCTCCATGGAGGCGCCGGACGCGGAGCCGGGTGCGACGAGGCGGGCGAGGTCGGGGAAGCGTGCGCGTGCGGCCGGGTCGGCGAGGAACTGGAAGAAGTCGGTGTCGCCTCCGGCGCTGCCGATCTCGGGGCGGACCGCGCCGAGCGCGAAGCAGTCGACGGTGAGGACGGCGATGAGCCCGAGTTCGGCGGGCAGGCCGACGGCGCTGAGGCGGCCGAGCACGGCGTCCACCCATCCGGCCTCGCCCGGCCCCATGGTCCGCTCGGAGGTGGCCACGGTGAGCGCCCACGGGTGGGCGATGAAGAGGTCGCGCACGCCGAGTCCCCAGTGGCGCAGGACGTCCCGCCAGTGGTCGGCCTCCGGGAGGGGCAAGGGCCCGGCCATGAGGGAGTCGTACATGAGGACGACGAGTTCGTCCTTGCCGGGGACGTGGCGGTAGAGGGACATGACGCCGCTGCCCAGGCGTTCGGCGAGGTGCTTCATCGAGACCTTCTGCAGGCCTTCGGCATCGGCTATGGCGACGGCTTCGGCGACGATGCGTTCGCGGCTGAGACCTGGGGGGCGTCCGCGGCCGGCGCGGGCCGCCTCGCCCCAGAGCAGGTTGTAGTCGACTTTCCCCACTGGTGCGTTCCTTCCGCTCGCGTCCCGAGACCCGCAGCCTACGTCCCGGCCGGATGTTCGCGGCACCCGTCAATTTGGCGTATGAGGTACGCTAATTAGCGTACCTCATACGCATCGTTCTGACCCCGTGATCGGAGCACCCCCATGGCCGAGCCGACACTCCTCGCCGAAGCCCCCGAAACCCCTCCCGCACAGGCGAAACCGAAGTGGTACCGCCGCCCATGGATCGTCCCGCTGTTCGTGATCGTGGGCCTGTTCGTGGCCGCGCGGCTGCCCTCCTACCTCAGCTTCGACACCGGCGACTCGCTCGTCGAGCTGCAGGAGGCCTTCCCCGAGACGCACTACCTGATGCTCTCGGGGCACATCCTGTTCGGCTCGATCGCGATCATCACCTGCTCGATGCAGGTCTGGCCGTGGCTGCGCCGGCACCACCCGAAGGTCCACCGGATCTCCGGCCGGGTCTACGTGTTCGCGGGCGTCGTGCCTTCGGGCCTGTTCGCCCTGGTCGTGAGCATCGCGTCGGTGATCGGCCCGGCCGGGAAGGTCGGGAACGTGTTCCTCGCGCTCCTGTGGTTCGCCGTCACCTTCGCCGGGCTCGTCGCCGCCAGGCGCCGCCGCTTCCAGGAGCACCGGCGCTGGATGATCCGCAGCTTCGCGCTCTGCACGTCCATTGTGGTCAACCGAGTGTGGCTGGTGCTGTTCCTGGTCGCGCTCATCCCGTTCCGCGACGGCTACTACGGCGGCGACATGGACGCCCTCATCGAGGACGCGGCCGTCGCCTCGATCTGGACCAGCTGGATCGTGAACCTCATGATCGCCCAGTGGTGGCTGGACCGGAAGCCCCGCCGACGGGCGCCTGCCACCAAAGTCGCAGTCGGGGCCTGAGCCCTGCGACCTTAGGGGCGGCCGGGCCTCCACCCCCGGTCGCCCCGGCGCAGGCGAAAGTCCATGCCGCGGAAGGATTCCTTCGGGCCCGCGGCGCGCGAACCTGAGTACATGCACACCTCTACCGCGGCGGCACCGGCCGCCGAAGCCACGCCAGCGTCGAAGCGCCTGCCGCTGCTCGACGTGCTCCGCGGCGTCGCGATCCTCGGCACGCTCGGCACCAACATCTGGATCTTCGCCTCCCCCGCCGGGGAGGCCGGGCCGCTGCTGGGCAGTTCCGGCGCCACCAACGACGACTCGTTGCTCGGTGCCCTCTTCGAACTGCTCACCAACGGCAAGTTCCTCTCGATGCTCACCGTCCTCTTCGGGGTGGGCCTGGCGATCCAGTTCCGCTCCGCCGAGAAGCGCGGCCGCCGCTGGCCCGGCCGCTACCACTGGCGGGCGCTGTTCCTCTTCGCCGAAGGAACCGTCCACTTCGTCCTCGTGTTCGCGTGGGACGTGCTCATGGGCTATGCCGTCACCGCGATCGTCGTGGCCTGGATGCTGCGGCGCTCGCAGCGCGCGCAAAACGCGGTCATGTGGACCGCGCTCAGCCTGCACCTCGCGCTCATGGGCCTCATCACCGCGGCGATGCTCGGCGGCCCGGGCGTGGAGCAGCAGCGCGACCCGGAGATCGAGGCCCTCTACGCCTCCGGCTCCTGGATCGACCAGGTCCAGTTCCGGCTCGACAACGCGCTCGTCTTCCGCATCGAACCCGTCGTCACCTTCCCGCTCCTGGTGTTCCTGTTCATGCTGGGCGTCAAGCTTTTCCGCGCAGGCGCGTTCGGAGGCGGCGAGACCGGCAGCCGGATCCGGAGGCGGTTCCTCGTGTGGGGCCTGGGCATCGGCGTGCCGCTGAACCTCGCGATGATGGCCGGGCCGGACGGGCTGTTCTTCCTGGAACGGTACGTGGCCGCACCGGTGGTCATGTTCGGCTACATCGGACTCGTCGGCCTGGTCGTCGAGCACGCGCGGCGCGGGACCGCCATGGCCGCCTTCGAAAGCCTCGGCCGCACCGCCCTCAGCGGCTACATCCTGCAGAACCTGCTCGCCTCGGCGGTCTGCTACGGCTGGGGCCTCGGTCTCGCCGCGAGGTTCGGCGCTAACCCGTGGTTCGTCCTCGGCCTCTGGGCCGCGATCAGCGCCGTGCTGCTCGTCGGATCGAGCCTGTGGCTGCGGCGCTTCACCACCGGGCCCGCCGAGATGCTGCAGAAGGCAGTACTCCGCTAGACATAAAGGTGCGGGCCGGGAAGCCCCCTCCGGCCCGCACCTCCCCCTCTCGGGTCCCGGCCGCTATGCGGCGACCGCGACCCTGTCGCGAGCAGCGCGACGTTTGATGAGCCCCACCAAGGGCCACAAGGCGATCAGGGCGATGATCGCGTAGATCGTCCACGAGGTCGGGCCGCCGATCAGGCCCGTCAGGTCCCCGCCCGAGAGCTGCAGCGACATCCGCCCCTGCCGCTCGGCCATCGGCCCGAGGATCAGCCCCACGATCAACGGCAGCACCGGCAGACCGAACCGCCGCATCGCCAGACCCACGAGACCGAGCGTGAGCAGCAGGAACAGGTCGAACGGCTGCGCGTTCACCGCGTAGGCGCCCATCGAGGCGAAGAACAGGATCCCCGCGTACAGGTACGGCTTGGGGATCCGCAGCAGCTTCACCCACACCGGGATCAGCGGCAGGTTCAGCACCAGCAGCAGCAGGTTGCCCACGAACAGGCTCGCGATGAGCGTCCACACCAGCGCCGACTGCTTCTCGAACAGCAGCGGGCCCGGCTGGATCCCGTAGTTCTGGAACGCCGCGAGCATCACCGCGGCCGTCGCGTTCACCGGCAGACCCAGCGCCAGCATCGGCACCATCGTGCCCGCCGCCGACGCGTTGTTCGCCGCCTCCGGGCCCGCGACGCCCTCGATCGCGCCGTTCCCGAACTCCTCCTTGTGCTTCGAGAAGCGCCGCTCGGTGATGTACGACAGGAACGTCGGCAGCTCCGCGCCCCCGGCCGGCACCGCCCCGAACGGGAACCCGAGCGCCGAACCGCGCAGCCACGGCCCCCACGACCGCTTCCAGTCCGACTTGCCCATCCACACCTTGCCGACCGGGATGACGCTCCCCGCGTCGGTCTTCAGCCGCGCGGCCGTCCACAGCGCCTCGCCCACGGCGAAGATGCCGACGGCCACGATGATGACGTCGACGCCGCTGGCGAGCTCGGCCACGCCGTACGTGAGCCGCTGCTGGCCCGTCACCGCGTCGATGCCGATCGTCCCGATGACGAGGCCGACGAGGAGTGACGCGAAGCCCCGCACCCGCGAGGAGCCGAGCACCGAGGCGGTGGCGACGAGCGCGAGCACCATGATCGCGAAGTAGTCGGGCGCACCGAGCGTGATCGCGAACTGCACCGTGACCGGCGTGACGAACACGAGCGCCAGGGTCGCGATGGTCCCGGCCACGAAACTGCCGATCGCAGCCGTCGCGAGCGCCTGCCCGCCGCGGCCGTTCTTCGCCATCTTGAAGCCCTCGAGGACAGTGACCACCGAGGACGACTGGCCGGGCGTGTTGAGCAGGATCGACGTGGTCGAGCCGCCGTACATGCCGCCGTAGAAGATCCCGCCGAACATGATGAACGCCTGCGTCGGCTCCATCCCGTACGTGACCGGCAGCAGCAGCGCCACCGCCATCGCGGTGCCCAGGCCGGGGAGGACCCCGACGGCCGTGCCGATCGTGACGCCGATGAGCGCGATGAGCAGATTGCCCGGGGTGAGGATGGCGGCGAAGCCGTCCATCAGCGCATTGAGGTTGTCCATCAGAGAATCCCCTGCAGGATGCCCGCGGGCAGGCCCACGCCGAGCCCGATCGCGAAGCCGTAGAACGTCGCCAGGCCGAGCGCCACGGCCGCGGCCAGTGTCAGGAGGTACCGGCGCGAGCCGAGCACTACGCCTGCGCCCCAGAACAGGAGCGACCCGGAGATCACCCAGCCCAGCCAGTCGATGAGCAGCGCGTTCGCGATGAACACGGCGCACAGCAGGCCGATCGTCCGCCAGTCGAAGTTCCCGTCGTCCTCGCCGTTCTCGGCCTCGCCCCGGCCGCCGCGCAGCACGTCGAGCGTGTAGAACGCGGCCACGGCGAACAGCAGGATCCCGAGGATGACCGGGACCGGCTTGGGACCGATCGGGTCGTTCGAGGCGGTGAAGCCGGCCAGGCGGGAGGCGTCGACGATCACGAGGACGCCGAGCACGGCGAGGAAGCCGCACACCCACAGCTGCGCGAGGTCGCGCCGCGGCGGCGGTTCGGCGGTCGCCACCGCGCCCTCCCGTTCAGAGGGCGCGGCGGCCTCGTCGGGCACGGTCATGCCAGGCCCAGTTCGGTGAGGACGTCGGCGACGCGCTGGTCCTGCTCCTCCAGGAACTGGGCGAAGTCGTCGCCGGTGACGAACGCGTCGGTCCAGCCCTGCTTCTCGAGCTCCTCCTGCCACGCGGCGGAGTCGTGCATGGCGGTGAGCGCGTCGATCCACTTGTCGCGGTCGGCGTCCTCGATCTCCGGAGGCGCGACCCAGCCGCGCCAGTTCGTGAACTCCAGGTCGATGCCGGACTCGACGAGCGTCGGCGCGTCGGGCACGAGCGACACCCGCTCGGCCCCGGAGACGGCGAGGACCCGCAGCTGCCCGGCGTCGATCTGGTCGATGAACTCGCCCACGCCGCTCGCGCCGAAGCTGATCTTCTCGCCCAGCAGCGCGGGCAGCAGCTCGCCGCCGCCGTCGTAGGACACGTAGTTGACCTTGGTCGGGTCGATGCCGACGGCCCCCGCGAGCTGCATCGGCAGCAGGTGGTCGGGCCCGCCGGGAGAGGAGCCGCCGCCGACGGTGACGCCGGCGAGGTCCGCCGACCAGGCCGCGACCAGGTCGTCGATCGACTGGTACGGGGAATTGACGGGCACGACGATGGCGCCGGACTCCTCCACGAGCTTGGCGAGCGGGGTGGTCCCGGTCAGCTTCGCCTCGGAGTTCTGCGTGTAGGAGGCGCCCACGACGCCCAGACCCATCTGCATGGCGAGCTCGCCGTTGCCGGACTCGCTCACGGTGCGCTGGAGGCCGACGGTCCCGCCGGCGCCTTCGAGGTTGAACACCTCGATGCCCTTGGCGATCGCTTCGTCCTCCATGATCCGCGCGATCGAGCGGGCGGTCGTGTCGTAGCCGCCGCCGGGGCTGTTGGGAACCATGATGCGCAGGCCCGTGAGCGGGCCGCCGCCGTCGCCGCCGGCGTCGTCGGCGGTGACGCCGCAGGCCGAGGCCGCCGCAAGGGCGGGGACGGCCGCCGCAGCGCTGAGGAAGGCCCTCCGGTGAAATTTCATCGTCATTGCTCTTTCATTTCGAGGGTGGTGTGAGAGACGATGGTCACCCTGGCGCGGCCCCGACGTCAGCCTTGTGTCCGTAACGATCATTGAGTTCATTGTGTTCAGGCCCCGACTGCGCCTCTCGCGCCGCCCGACCCTCGCCGGTCAGCTCCTCGTCTTCCAGCTGACGGTGATCCTCCTCGTGCTCGCCGCCGTCGCCGGCGTCTCGATCGCGCAATCGCAGGCGCTGTTCACCATCGAGCAGGGCCGCCGCGTCACCCAGCTCGCCGAGAGCCTCGCCGCTGCGGACCTCGTGCGCGGCCGCCTGCCCGAGCCGGTACCCGCGCAGACCCTCGCGCCCGAGATCCAGTCGAGCCTCGAGCGCTGGCAGGTGTCCTCGGTGACGATCGCCGACGCCGACGGCGAGGTCGTCGCGTCCACGAACCCGCTGCTCATCGGCACCGAACTGCCGCTCGGTCCGGGCGTGCTCGACGGTCGCGGCTGGCGGGGCGAGATCGAGCTGGGCGGCCGCACCGAACTCGTCGGGCAGGCGCCGGTGATCGACGACGCGGACTACGACCTCCTCGGCGTCGCCGTCGTCGGCCAGGAAGTGCCCTCGGCGGCCGCGCTGCTCGCCGGGGACAGCCCGAACCTGCTGCTCTACCTGGGGATCGCCTCGGCGCTCGGCGTCGCCGGGTCCTGGCTGCTGGCCCGCCGCATCAAACGCCAGACCTTCGGCATGGAGCCGCGCGAGATCGCCGGGCTCGCCGAGCACCGCGAGGCGATGCTCTACGGGATCGCCGAAGGCGTCGTCGCCCTCGACGAGCAGCACCGCGTCACCCTCGTCAACGCCGTGGCCCGCCGCCTCCTCGACCTGCCCGACACCGCCGTCGGCGCCACGGTCGACGAGCTCGACCTCACCGCGCGCCTGCGCGACGTCCTCACCGGCGCGGCCGAAGGCCCCGACCAGGTCGTGCTGCAGGGCAATCGGGTGCTGGTCGTCAACCGGATGCCCGTCGCGAAGGACGGCCGCCCGCTCGGCTCGGTCGCCACCCTCCGCGACCGCACCGAGCTCGTCCAGCTCGAACGCGACCTCGGGTCCTTCCGCTCGACCGCCGAGGCGTTGCGGGCCCAGGCGCACGAGTTCGACAACAAGCTCCACACCATCTCCGGGCTCATCCAGATCGGCGAGCAGGAGGAGGTCGTGGCCTATATCGACGCCCTCAACCGGCACCGCCAGTCCCTCGACCTGCACATCGCCGAACCCATCCGCGACAAGGCGATCGCCGCGCTGCTCATGGCGAAGTCCGCGCAGGCCTCCGAGCGGCGGGTGCGTCTCGACATCGTCGCGGAGAGCGCGCTCGCGCCGCTGGCACACGAGGACTCGGCCGACGTCGGCACCGTCCTCGGCAACCTCGTCGACAACGCCGTCGAGGCCGCCGCCTCCCACGCGCGCGACGCGCCCCTCCCGCGCCGCAGCGACACGGACGCGTGGGTGGCCGTCTCGATCCGCGAACACGAAGGGACCGTGCACATCACCGTCGACGACTCCGGTCCCGGCGTGCCGCCCGAGACCGCCGAGGAGGTCTTCGCGCACGGCTACACCACCAAGGCCGCGGCCGGGGAGCACGGCATCGGACTTGCGCTGACCAGGCTCGTGTGCGAGCATCACGGCGGCTCCGTGACCCTGGAGCACACCGAACAGGGCGCCCGCTTCACCGCGGTCCTGCCGCTCCTCCACGACTCCGCCCTGAGGAACGACGCCGCCCCGCTCGAATCCGCCCGCCCGGTGAAGGAACCGACATGATCGATGTGCTGGTCGTCGACGACGACTTCCGGCTGGTCAACATCCACCGGGGCTTCGTCGAACGCACTCCCGGCTTCCGGGTCGTCGCCTGCGCCCGCACGGGCGAGGAGACCCTCGCGGCCCTCGCCGAGCACAAGCCCGACCTGGTGCTCCTCGACCTGTACCTGCCCGACGCGTTCGGTCTCGACCTGCTGAGGCGGATGCGGGCCGAAGGCCACGAATGCGACGTCCTGGTGATCTCGGCGGCCCGCGAAGCGGAGGCGGTGCGCGCGGCCGTGCGCCTCGGCGTCGTCTCCTACCTGCTCAAGCCCTTCAGCTTCGACGACTTCACCGAACGCCTCGAGCAGTACGCCAACCGGCGGGCCGGCCTCGCCGCGGCCGCCGTGCGCGACCAGGCCGACGTGGACCGGGCCTTCGACCGGCCCGCCACCGGGCCGATCGCGATGCTGCCCAAGGGGCTCAGCAGCGAGACCGCGAAACTCGTGGAGACGGCGCTGCGCGAGGCCGAAGGGACCCTGTCGGCCGCCGAATGCGCCGAGCAGATCGGCGTCTCACGGGTGAGCGCCCGCCGCTACCTGGAGCAGCTGGCCGACACCGGCCGCGCCGAGGTGGCGCTGAAGTACGCGGGGCGGGGCCGCCCGGAGCGCCGCTACCGCTGGCGCCGCGCGGACGGCCCCCATCCCTAGTTCTTGGTGGTGACGCCCTCGCCGGCCGGGTTCACCACCCACCAGATGTCCTGCACACCCTGCCCCTCCGTATCACCCGGCTCCTTGTCGTCCGCGTAGTAGTACAGCGGGTGGTCGTTGTAGGTGACCTGCATCGTCCCGTCCGTACGCTCGGTCGTGCCGATGAGCCCCGCGTCCACACCGTCGCCGACGGTGACGTCCTCGGTGTCGGTCAGCAGCGGCGGCCACTTCGTCGCGCACTCGTCGTAGCAGGTCGACTCGCTGGTCGTGTCGGGCGTGAACAGGTAGAGCGCCATCCCGTCGTTGTCGACCAGGAACTCCCCGAGCTCATCGTCGGTGTCCGTGGCGAGCGAGGCCGCGACCTCGGCGGTGCCCTCGTCGGTGGGCGATGCGGTCGTGGTGGGCGCGCCGTAGGGCGAGCCTCCGTCGTCCGAATCGGAGTCACCGCACGCGGCGGCTCCGAACAGGGCGAACGCGGCAGCGGCGAGCGCGCAGGCGCGCTGGTGTCGTATCCATCTGGTCATGCGTGGAGCCTAAGCAGCGAAGGGGCCGGCTCGCGGGAGTTTCGCGCTGCTCAGAGCAGATCCGCTGCAGGCGGAACCGGTTGCCGCCGCGGCTCGCGGGGCCGCATCGTGGAGGCATGAGTGAAAACGGGAAACCGCCGCTGTTCGACGACCGGGCCAGGCGCGAGCTGTACCAGCAGCGCGTGCTCGTCCTCGACGGCGCGCTGGACGACGACAACGGGACGCTGCTGGCCACGCAGATGCTCTCCCTCGCGGGCGAGAACGCCTCCGCCGACATCGCACTGTGGATCCACTCCCCGGGCGGATCGGTCCCCTCGATGCTCGCGATCCGCGACGTCATGCGGCTCATCCCCTGTGATGTCTCCACATTGGTGCTCGGCTTGGCGTGCAGCGCGGGCCAGTTCCTGCTCTCGGCCGGCACGAAGGGCAAGCGCCGCGCGCTGCCGCATGCCCGCGTCCTGATGCACCAGGGCTCGGCCGGGATCGCCGGTGCCGCCGTCGACATCGAACTGCAGGCCAACGACCTGCGCCACACCCGCGACACGGTGCTCGGCCTCATCGCCGAGGACACCGGCCAGCCCATCGAGCGGATCTTCGAGGACTCCCTCCACGACCGCTGGTACACCGCCGCCGAAGCCCTCGATTACGGCTTCGTCGACGGCGTGGTGGCCGCGTTCGACGAGATCGCCCCGCAAACGCGCCGCAGCGTCGGGCTCGGCCTCACCCGCGAAGGAGCCTCCGCATGAGCACCTACTCGATCCCCAACGTCATCACCAAGAACGACCGCGGCGAGCGGATCATGGACGTCTACTCGTACCTGCTCTCGGAGCGCATCATCTACCTGGGCACCGGCATCGACGCCGGGGTCGCGAACGCGCTCGTCGCGCAGCTGCTCCATCTGGACGCGGAGAACTCCGAGCGCACCATCAACCTGTTCATCAACTGCGAGGGCGGCGACCCGAGCGCGATGCTCGGCATCTACGACACGATGCGGTACATCAAGGCGAAGGTGGCGACCACGTGCGTCGGCCAGGCCGTCGCGGTCGGCGCGGTGCTGCTCGCGGCCGGGGCCGAGGGGATGCGGGCGGCCCTGCCGCACGCCCGCATGGTGCTCCACCAGCCCGCCGCGCAGGGGCGCGGGACGATCCCGGACCTGATCCTCGCCGCCGACGAGCTCGTGCGGGTGCGGGCCGACATCGAGTCGATCCTCTCGCGCCACACCGGTCAGACGGCCGAGACGCTGCGTGCCGACACCGACCGGGACCGCGTGTTCACCGCCGAGGCCGCGAAGGAATACGGCCTCATCGACGTCGTCATGCAGGAACGTTAGGCCGCCAGCGCGTACGCCGAATTGTGGACGTAGGCGGCGACGGAGGCCGAGAACTGGAACGACTGCAGGCGTTCGGCGACGGCCACGGTGAGATCGGTGAGGGTGAGTTCGAGGGCCCCGGCGACGGCGGCGATCATCTCGCTGGAGGGGTCCTTCATGCCGCGTTCGATCTCGGAGAGGTACTGCGGGGAGATCCCGGCGCGACCGGCGGTGTCGGTGAGTTTCTCGCCGCGGTCGTGGCGCAGGTCGCGGAGGCATTCGCCGAGGGCGTCGCGCCACAGCGGCTCACTGTCGTGAGCGGCGCCCTCGTGAGCGGTGTCGTCGTGGGAGGCGTGGTCGCGGGGCGCGCGGTCCGGCTTCGGATCGATGTGCTCCGGCAACGCGGGTGCAGTCTCGGCCATGCCTCATCGTAGGTCCGGAGGCGGCCCGCGGACCAGGACGTTTCGCTGTGAGCAGATCGGGAACCGCGAACCCTTGCGCTCGCCGCTCCCGCGAGCAGCACTGCTTCCCCGAGGTCGAGGTCGGGGTGGCCCGGGAACTGCGCCCCCTCGGGCAAGAGCGCACGGGCGGCGGGTCATCCGGCCGCCCGTGCCGTTCGCCCCGACTAGAAGTCGTACTTCAAGTACGGCTTGATCATCGGGTAGATCAGGTCCATCCGCACCGCGCTGTTCGGGCAGCCGCCCAGGTGGTGCAGGCCCACGACCGCTCCGGACGAGCGGCTGATCACGGGCGATCCGGAGGAGCCGCCCTCGGTGTCGCAGTAATAGGAGAGGTCAGAGCCCCTGACGTAGCCGACGGCCCGGTTGTCGAGGATCCGGCAGGTCTCGATGCCCTGCGAGGGCTTGCCCTCGTCGCTGGCCGAGGCGATCCGCAGCGGCCTGCCGCCCGGGTGCTCGGGGATGAAGACCTCCTCGCCCTTGTCGGCGTGCCCGGAGTCGAGCTCCAGGTGAGGCAGGTGGTCGATCTTGGCGTAGTCGTCCACGGTGAACAGCGTGAAGTCGTACCTGGCGTTCGTGGTCAGCACCTTGGCACCCCGCACCTTGAGCGGCGTGCTGATCGCCCCGCCCGCGCACTTGCGGCACTTGTACTTGAACTGGACCTCGGTGACCCGCGCTTCCCGGCTGGTGGTGAAGCAGTGGTTGTTGGTCAGGAGCCGGTTCCCGTGGTCGGCGAGCCAGGCGGTGCAGTACGACCGGTCGTCGATGATGAGCCGCGCCACCGAGCGGCTGGCCTCCCACGCCTCGACGTCGTTCCCCCTGTAGCAGGCGGCGTTCTGCGTGTCGTCGTTCCCGCAGATGCTCTCGGGCCCGGCCTCCCATTCGGAGGGCCGCGAGGCCAGCTCGGTCTCGTTGAGCCCGCGCGAGTACGCGACGAGGCGGGCCTTCGCGGGGACGCCGTCCTCGACGTCGCGGAGCAGGACCTCCGCGGTGTCGCCCTCGATCGAGAGGGCCCGCAGCTCCCCGTCCTCCACATCGGCGGCTCCGTACACGTAGGACTCGGCCCCGTCGGGGCTCGCGACGGTGAGCGTGTCGCCGGAGCCGAGCACCACTTCGTCGAAGCGGGCCTTGATGAACGCCGCGTCCTCGTGGCGCACGAGGTGGGCCTCGCCCGCCTCCAGGTACACGTCGGCGGGCTCGACCTGCGCGATCTGGTCGGCCGCGTACCGCGGCTCGGTGTCGGGTTCGGCGATGGCGGCGGGCGCCCAGGTCACGGTCGCGACGGCCCCGAAGGCCGCCGCGACCAGGATTCGACTCGTGTGCAAGTTCCCGGTTCCTCTCGGTGCATACCGACCGCGGCCCGGGGTTTCCGGGCCGCGGGGCAGGTGGACATGCGGCCCTGAATGTAAATGAGCCCGGGGCGCAATTCCGGAGGTTGGCGGAATTGGTTGCGGTCCTTGCAAAACCGTCTAGGCCGCGGTGACCGGCCACATCGTCGAGCACGTCACCGGGCATCGCCCGTGGACGCTCGAGAAGTTCCTGCGCGGCGACCGATTCCTGGCGACATCTCGCCGTCTGAGCGAACTCAGGGGACGCGCAACTCCACCGCCTCCAGGCGTTCCGGTTCGGCGATCGCCTCGATCGCGGCGATCCGGTCGTCCTTGAACGACACCGTCAGCACCAGCTTCAGCCTTCCCTTCGGCGCCAGGACCACGCCGACCTCGCCGTCCAGCAGCACCGCCCGCGTCCAATGGCCCGCACCGGCGAACTGCTCCGCGATGGTCCGGGCACCGAACATCTCGGTGCCGGCGCCGAGTCGCCGCGCGGCCTCGTCCGGACGGTAGGTGGCCTCCGGGTCCAGCATCGACAGCAGGGACTCGAACTCCCCGTCCCGAGCGGCCCGCATGAACGCCTCGACCGCGCGGAAGCGCCGCAACCGGTCGCCGGTGGCGGCCCCACCCTGGTCCCGCACGCGCCGCCGCGCGCGACTCGCGATCCGCTGCGTCGTCTCCGGGCTCCGGTCCACGATCGGCGCGATCTCCGCGAACGGCACCGAGAACAGGTCGTGCAGTACGAACGCCAACCGCTCGACCGGGGACAGCGCCTCCATGACCACCAAGAGCGCCAACCCGACCGAATCGGCCATCACCAGCTCCGCCTCGGGATCGGTCCGCCGGAACAACCGCACCGCGGGCTCGGCGGGCCGCTCGTCGAGCGAATCCTCACGCCGAGACTTGCGCGAACGCAACTGGTCCAGGCACACCCGGCTGACCACCCTCGTCAGCCAGCCCGCGAGGTTCTCGACCTCGCCGACATCGGCGCGAGCGGCCTTGATCCAGGTCTCCTGCACGGCATCGTCGGCCTCGCTCAGCGAACCGAGCATCCGGTACGCCACCGCACGCAGATGGCCTCGGTGCTCCTCGAAACGCTCGGCCGACAAGCTTGATTCGTCCATCGGTCTGGTTTTCCCATCGCCGTTCGTCAGAGCAGTAAGGAACGAAATCCTACGCCGGGCGAGCGTTGCGACGACCGCCTCACGCGACGGGCCCCGTTCCCCCGCCCACGGCCCGAACGGGCCGCCTACACCGCAAAGGAACCGATCATGAACCTCTTCCTCTGGATCCTCACGGGACTGCTCGCCGCGGCCCTGCTCGTCAGCACCTCCAAGGCGTTCGTGCCGCGGGAGAGGATGGCCGCGACCAGCCCTGCCGCCGAATGGGTCCTCGACTTCAGCCCGACCTCGCTGCGGATCATCGCGGCCCTCGAATTCCTGGCCGCGATCGGCCTGATCCTCCCCGCCGCGCTCGACATCGCCCCGATCCTGGTCCCCGTGACCGCCACCTGCGTGGCCTTCCTGTTCGTGGGGGCGACGACCATGCGCTTGCGCCGCGGCGAGCGGAAGACGGCCATCGCCGATCTCGTCTACCTGATGATCGCCGTCGTCATCGCCATCGGACGCTTCGGCCCGTGGGCGTTCGCGAGCTGACGGCAGGGCCGCTTCGGCCCGCCCGATCCGCCGACCGGCCGGCTCGTTCACGTCGCGCTGAACGACTCCGGGAGTGTCGCCCGCATCCCGGCCAGCGCCTTGACCAATGCGGGGTGGTGCTTGGCCGACTTGATCCAGGCGGGGAGCCGGCTCGCCAAGGTCGAGTTGCCCCGGCTCTGCTCGCGCACACCGGCGGCCACGAATCGCTCCAGGAAGTCGAGATCGGGCTCGTTCACCGCCCACAGGAGACGCCCGCGGAACTCGGTCTGCAACCACAGCGGCAAACCGGTGCGCGGCTCCTGGCCCCGGTCCAGCGCCCCGTTGGGCAGGATCGTCATGTCGAGGCGGCGCGACCATCCGCAGCGGCATCGCATCAGCTTCGTTCCGCTCGCGTTGCGCCGCCCGCGCCAGGGGAGCCACTGCCCGCAGTCCACGGTGGGGTGACGATGGACGACGGCGGGTTCATGCAGATCGGCGAGGTGGCCGAGCGGACGTCCTTGAGCCTGCGGATATGGTGACGTCCTGGGCCTGCTCGGCCGCGGCCGCTATCGACGCCGGGTCGGTGACCTCGAGCGCGAGCGGGACGGCGCCGGGGTTCGTGACCGGTTTTTCTTCGAAGGATTTGTGTCGCACGCAACCCTCGTTCGTCAGTTCGCGGACGCGGTCCCTTCGTGGGCGTTCAAGAGTTCGGCCAGCAGGTCGGGCCGTTCCAGAGCGATGAAGTGGCCGACGCCCGGGACCTGTGTGAACTCGGCGTCGGGCAGCAGCGCCCGGTTGGCCTCCCGGTCCGAGGGTCGGGACCAGTCCTGCTCGCCGTAGACGAAGTGGACGGGCGCTTTGACCTCGCGGTAGCGGGAGCGGGCCGCGATGAGGCTCGGGAGGTTGAGGTAGACGCCGCGGGCGACGGTCGGGTAGCCCGGGCGGGTGCCGACGTGGAGGAGTTCGTCCACGTAGTCCTCGTGGAGGGCGGTCTTGTCGCCGAGCCCGCCCTGGAGGATGGCGCGGAGGGCCGGTTTGGGCTCGACTCCGGCGACTACCGGGCCGACCAGCGGGGCGCGGACGCCGCTGATCACGGCGCGGGCGAGGAGGCTTGAGCGGGCGATGCCGCCGCGGAAGTCGTAGGTGTTGACCGCGATGACGCGGCGGACCCGCTCGGGCAGGTCGGCGGCGGCGGTCAGGGCGAGCGTGGCGCCCATGGACTCGCCGAGCAGTGTCACGTCGTGGAGGTCGAGCTCGGCCAGGAGCCGTTCGACTCCGGCGCGCATCGCGGGCTCTTCGTAGGAGGCGCCGGGCACGATCTCGGAGTAGCCCATGCCGGGCAGGTCGAGGGCGT
Organism: Glycomyces sp. YM15; assembly: GCF_016918015.1. Lineage (GTDB taxonomy): Bacteria > Actinomycetota > Actinomycetes > Mycobacteriales > Micromonosporaceae > Glycomyces. The sequence continues at coordinate 139,071 of NZ_JAERMK010000003.1, read as the reverse complement.
ACACCGTGTACCGGTCCGCGACCAGTGGGATGAGGGCGCGGAAGTGCTCGGCCTGGGTGCGCACGGTGTGCAGCAGGACCAAGGGAGCGCCGCGGCCCGCCTTGAGGTAGCGCAGCGCCCCCTCGCGGGCGTGGCGCGGGGGGACGGTGTGGCTGGTCGTCCCGGGGATGCGGATGGTGGGACGCGGGGCTTCGTTCGACATTGTCGGTGCTCCTCAGGCTCGATTGTAAACCGATCGGTTTCAGCAATTGTAAACCGATCGGTTTTCGCGATGCAAGTGAGGTACACCGATCAGTTTTCGTTTGGCCGGAATCGCGCTAGCCTGGCACGATGACCACGGACGTGAAGCCCAGTTCCCGAGAGCGGCTGCTGGAGGCGGCGGCTGCGCTCACCTACCGCGAAGGCGTCAACATCGGCATCGAGGCGCTGTGCAAGGCGGCCGGTGTGTCCAAGCGCTCCATGTACCAGCTGTTCGCCGGCAAGGACGAGCTCCTGGCCGCCAGTCTGGACCGGCGCGCCTCGGCGTACGTCGCGGGGCTCCTGCCCACCGCGGACGACGGCCGAACGGCCCGCGATCGGATCCTCCACGTCTTCGAGCAGGTGGCATCCCAGTCGGCCGACCCGGAGTTCCGCGGCTGCCCCTACCTGTCGGCGGAGATCGAACTCAAGGACCCCGACCACCCCGCGAGCCGGGTGGCACGGCAGGTCAAAGCGGACCTGACCTCATTCTTCCGGGCCGAGGCCGAGCAGGGCGGGGCGGCTGATCCGGACTTCCTCGCCCGGCAGCTCACCCTGGTCTTCGACGGCGCCAGCGCGCGCGCCGGGATCGGCGCCGAGCACCTTGACGGCTTCCTCACCCCCACCGTGGCCGTCCTGCTCGACGCGGCCGGCGTGCGCTGACCCCGACCGGTCCGCTCCCCGACCACGGTCCGCATCGCCGTCGTCGTCTCCCGGCTCCGCGACGCACCGAACACGACTCGGCACGTTGCGAGGCGTCGGCTCCAATTGTCAACCCGCTGAACAAAACCTCGCCCAGTCCCTTGCCCAAAAGGGACCGGCTTGTTATGTTGAGGCTCAAAACTAACCAAACGCTTACGTTTCCCTACCAACCCGACCACCCCCTCCCCTTTGGAGCACTCGTGCGACGACGCACTCTCGCCGCTTCGCTCGGCACCGCCGCGCTCGCAGCCGCCGCCGTTCCCACCGCCGTCCAAGCCAAAGCCTCCGGCCGCTGCGAGGACGTCTACACCTGGCGCAACGCGATCGTGAACGGCGGGGGCTGGGTCCCCGGCATCGTCTTCAACGAGACCGAAGCCGACCTCATATACGCCCGCACCGATATCGGCGGCCTCTACCGCTGGCAGGAACCGACCCAGACCTGGAAGCCGCTGCTGGACTGGATCGGGTGGGACCACTGGGGCTGGACCGGCGTCGTCTCGGTCGCCACCGACCCCGTGGAGCCGGGCCGCGTGTACGCGGCGGTCGGGACTTACACGAACGACTGGGACCCGACCTCCGGCGCGGTCCTCTACTCCGACGACTACGGGGAGACCTGGGGAGCGGCCGAGTTGCCGTTCAAGCAGGGCGGCAACATGCCCGGCCGCGGCATGGGCGAGCGTCTGGCCGTCGACCCGCACGACAACGCGGTCGTCTACTTGGGAGCCCCGAACGGCAACGGCCTGTGGCGCTCCCACGACCATGGCCGCAGCTGGGCCGAGGTCACCGACTTTCCGAACCCCGGGAACTTCGTCGTCACCCCCGGCGACCCCTACTCCGGCGACAACCAGGGCGTCATCTGGGTCGAGTTCGCCGATGACGGCCGGATCCTCGTCGGCGTCGCCGACCCGGCCGACCCGCTGTACGTCTCCGCCGACCGCGGCCGGACCTGGCAGCCCGTCCCTGGCGCGGCCGAAGCCCTCGGCACCGCCGACGGCAACCGCACCATCCCCAAGCAGGCCGCAATCGACCACGAGAACGGCCACCTGTTCATCGTCACCAGCTGGAACCCCGGACCCTACAACGGCCCGCCCGCCACCGGCCGAGGCGGCTCGATCCAGCGTCTAGCGCTGGCCACCGGCGAGTGGACCGACATCACCCCCGCGTACGACCCCCTCGGCACCATCCCCGGATTCGGCGGCATCACCGTCGACCGGCAGCGCCCCGGGACACTGATGGCCGCGACCGAGAACCACTGGTACCCCGACGAGATCCTGTTCCGTTCCACGGACTCCGGCGCCACCTGGCAGACCAGCTGGGACTACGCGTGGGACGCGAACTGGTCGTGGCCTCCGGAGCGCACCGACCGGTTCACCCTGGACCCCACCGGAAACGAGTGGCTGACCTTCGGCAAGGTCGACGACGGCCCGGCCTATGCGATCAAGCACGGCTGGATGATCGACGCCCTCTCGATCGACCCGCACGACTCCGACCGGATCATGTGGATCGGCGGGACCGTCTGGGGCACCGAGCAGTTGACGGCCTGGGACGCGCAGGGCCCGCTGGTCGGCTGGGACGACGCGGCCGGGCACCAGGTGCCGCTGCCGGTCGAGCCGTTCGAAGTGGGCATCCGCGTCCAAGGCATCGAGGAGACCGCGGTACAGGACATCGCCGCGCTCGGCGGGACCCTCGTCTCGGCTATGGGCGACCTCGGCGGATTCGTCCAGACCGACCTCGATCAGCCCGGTGCCATGATCCGCCGCCCGAACTGGACGTCCGGCCGCAGCCTCGACTTCGCCGGTCTGAACCCCGACGTCGTCGTCGGCACCGGCGATGTGGAAGGCGAGGTCGACGGGCACGTGGGGGTTTCCCTCGATCGCGGTGCGACCTGGTTGACCACGAAGCGACTGGACGGCGTCGCGGGCGGGGGCAACGCGGGCACCGTCGCGGTAAGCGCCGACGGGGCGGTGATCGTCTGGTCTCCAGGGGACGGGACGACCACGCCGGTGTGCAGCACCGACCTCGGCCAGACCTGGACTCCCGTCGAGGGACTCCGGCTCGCGCATCAGGCCGGTGGCGCTTTTCCGGTGCCGGATCAACGGCAGGAAAAGCGCCACGATCGAATTTCTAGCTGTGATGCGCCGAGCGCATGCGCGGTTGGACGGCGGCGGCGAATCGCTCGCTAGGTCCACAGTGAGTAGTTTGCAGGTGAAGTTGCGGCCTCCGGCGGACGAGGTGATCTCGAAGCCGAACGCGATCTCGTCGATGCGAACCCGCGGCATGCGGCCGTTGGCCACCAGCCACTGGGCGTGCGCGGTGATGTCCACCCATGTGTCGGTGGTGTGGTTGCGGGCCAGGAAGCTGTAGACGGCGTTCGCGCCGTTGGTGCCCTGGTAGAGGGCCCAGTTCTGGCCGCCGAGGTTGACGTCGGTGACGTAGGAGCCGATCGGGCGCGCCAACCAGTCCTGGAGCCTCCGCTAGCCTGCGGCAAGCGGCAAGGGGCGCCGAACCGTACAGGTTCGGCGCCCCAGGCCGTTCGGGCAAGCGGTGGTGCGAGGCCCGCAGGGGCCGGGGTGCGATCGCCGCGCCCCGGCCCTGGCTTCACTTAAGGTGGTTCGCCGGCTTGGTGGTGAGATTGAGCAGGTACTCGAGCGGCCCGCGCTTGAAGAACCGGGACCATATGGCGGCGAAGACGATCGCTCCGAGGATGAGGGTGAGGACCGGGATCCAGGATCCGCGGACACCGCCGCCCGGCAGGGACAGCGAGGACATGACGACGAAATGCCCGACATAGGCCGTCAGGGACATCGTGCCCACCGCGACGATCGGCGTCATCAGGCGGCGAAGGCGCGGCAGGCGGTCCATCAGGAAGGTCGCGCCCACGATCACCAGGATCGCGATGCCGACGCTGCCGACGATGTCGAACGTGGTGCCGCTGTGCGGCCCGGCGACGAACAGCTCCCTGACCGAGGGCTGGTAGTCGAGCGACCCGCTGTCCATCGGCGGCTTCGAAGAACCCGACCACGAGCCGGAACCCGAACCCGACCAGGAGCCGGAGGACCCGTCCTCGGCCATGCTCCGCAGAGCGCCCTTGCCGGCCAGCAGCAGCGACAGGCCGTAGGCCGTCGCCGTGAGTCCGGCGCCGAGGACGGCGAGGCGGCGCTGGTTGGCGGGGGCGGACAGGTCGACTCGTCCCAGGGCCATGCCCGCCACCACGAACGCGATCCAGGGGATCGTCGGGTAGAAGCCGGTGAACAGCAGATCGATCACGCCGACGCCGCTGAGCTTCTCCAACGGGTCGTACGCGTCGACGGCCTGCTGGAAGGAGCCGCTCAGCAGCGGGCGCATGAGGAACGCCGACTGCGGCCCGACGACCGCGAGCGCCGCCGCGGTGATCGCCAGTGTCTTCGCGCTCAGCTTGAGGAACATCATGGCGACGAGGAAGTAGACCCCGTAGAAGCCGATGATGATCACGTCGCCGTAGAACTTCGCGAGCAGGGTGCCGAAGGCGAGCAGGACGACCGCACGGATCGCGATGCGCGCCTTCGCTTTTCGTCCGGCGAGGCCGGTCTTGGGCTCCTTGCGTCCGGCGATGAGCATCAGCGAGAAGCCGGCGAGGGTGGCGAACAGGACCGACGAGTGCCCGTCGGCCATGTAGCGGACCCAGCTGCCGACACCGCTCGTGGTCGAGAGCATCGGGCCGACGTGCACGATATACATGCCGAACACGGCCAGCGCGCGGGCCAGGTCCACGCCGACGAGGCGTCCCATCGACGCCTCGCCCTTCGAAGGGGGAGCGGTCAAGGCGGAGTCGTCGGGCTCGCCCGGAGTTCGAAGCGAGGGAGATGCGTGCTCATGCGGAGCCGCTTTCTCTTGCGGTGGTTGCGAATGCGTCATGTCTTCACTCTGTGGTGACGGGAAGGCGTGAACCACCCGGCAGTACGCGGTTTCCGGCTCGCCGATCGGCGGGAACCGGGACCCCGATCGGCGGGGAAGCCGGCAGTCGACCGGGTCGGGCCCGGCTTCCCCGCGGTCCTACGGCCGCATGATCTTTTCGAACCTGAAGAACCCCTCGCCGTCCGGAGGTTCGGCATGGTCCTCGTCCGCTTCCTCTCCATGCGGGTCGTGGGGGTCGGGATGGTGTTCGTTGAAGAACTCGACGATGTGGAATCCGCATTTGTTGACGTAGAAGTGGATGTTGCGCTGCTCGAAGGAGGGCGTCCCGGTCTCCCACACCTCGGTCTGCGGGTACGCGGCTTCGATCGCCCTCCACGCCGCCAGGCCGATCCCGCGGCCGTGATGCTCCGGGGCGATGTAGAAGAAATCCAGCGAGTTGCGGCGCGTCCGGTCATCGATCCTCAGCACCGCGCCGCCGATCTTCGCTCCCTCGAGCAGCACGTGGTACACGGCCGCTCCGGGCGCACGGCATGAGGCTCGGACGTCCTCGTCGGGAGGGATCGGGACCTCTGCGCCGCCGATGCCGTATGCGGCGGCCGCTTCGGTGAACGCCCGCTGCAGTTCCCTCCGGAAGAGGGGGAGGTCGGTGTCGGCCGCACGCTCGAGCGTCACGCCGTGAGCGGTCATGTCGTTCTCCTTGTGTCAAGTGGCGGGAGGGGGGGGGGGGCGGGGGGGGGGGCCCCCCGCCCCGCCCCCCCCAGACCGCACCCCCCG